>NZ_JBIQVY010000010.1:0-35120 GCF_044335525.1 Halomonas sp. HMF6819
GGCTTTGTCAGCTGCCTGAAACGTCACGGCTACCAGGTCGATTGGCAGACCCTGCGCGCCTGCGACTACGGCACGCCCACCATCCGCCGGCGCCTGTTCCTGATTGCCCGGCGCGACGGCCTGCCGATCGTGTGGCCGAAGCCCACGCACGCCGACCCGCGCGTACCGGCCGTCCAGCGCCGCAAGCTCAAGCCTTGGCGCACCGCGGCGGAGTGCATCGACTGGTCGCTGCCCTGCCCCTCAATTTTCGGGCGCAAGAAGCCGCTGGCCGAGGCAACGCTCAACCGGATCCGGAAGGGCGTTCAGCGCTACGTGCTCGAGCACCAGCAGCCGTTCATCGTGACCTGCAACCACGGCGGCGCTGGCTTTCGCGGCCAAGGCATGCAGGAGCCGATGAAGACGATCACCGCGGCGCATGATGCGCACGGCATCGTGACGCCCTATTTGGTCAAGCTCAACCACACTGCGGCGAACTACACACCCTTCCGAGGGCAGTCGCTCGAACAGCCGCTACAGACGATCACCACGGCCCCCGGGTATGCCATCGTCGCCCCTACCCTCGTGCAAACCGGCTACGGCGAGCGCGACGGTCAAGCGCCCCGATGCCTCGACCTGCAAAAGCCGCTGGGCACGGTCGTGGCTGGTGGCTCCAAGCATGCGCTGGTGGCGGCGTTTCTGGCCAAGCACTACACCGGCGTGGTCGGCGCTGATCTGCGCCAGCCCCTGCCGACGGTCACCACCACCGACCACGACGCCGTGGTGAGCGCCTTTATGATCAACATGAAGGGCAGCCAGCGCAGCGCGATCGATGCGCGCCAGCCGCTCAACACAATCTGCGCCAGCACCACGCACGCCTACCTGACCGCCGCTTTTCTAGCACCGTATGCCGGTGGCCACCAGTTGCCCATGGTCATGATCGACGGGGAGCAGTACATCATCGTCGACATCGGCATGCGCATGCTCCAGCCCCACGAGCTCGCGGCCGCTCAAGGCTTTCCGGACACCTACCGCTTCGCCAAGATCGACGGTCAGCCGCTGGCGAAGAGCAAACAGGTTCGATTGATCGGCAACAGCGTATGCCCGCCGCTGGCCCGCGCCATCGTCGAGGCGAATTTCACACACGAACGGCGGTTTATGCCGCTTGGGGAGGCGGCATGACCCGCTACGCAGAAAACACCAGCGTCTCGAGCGAGCGCAGCCGCGCCGAGATCGAGCAAACCGTCTCCCGCTACGGCGCCAGCGGTTTCATGTACGGCTGGGACGGCGCCACCGCGGTGATGGCGTTCCAGATGAACGGCCGCCGCGTGCGCTTCAACCTCGACATGCCCGACCGTAATAGCACCGCGTTCACGCAAACCGAAACCGGGCGCGACCGGGCGCCCGCACAAGCCGCCAAGGCGTGGGAGCAGGCCTGCCGGCAACGGTGGCGGGCGCTCGCCCTGGTCATCAAAGCCAAGCTGGAGGCCGTCGAGTCCGGTATCACCGAGTTCGAGGAAGAGTTCCTCGCCCACATTGTGCTGCCCAACGGCGGCACCGTCGGCGGCTGGATGCTGCCGCAGGTCAAAACCGCATACGACACCGGCACCATGCCGCCGCTACTGCCTGCCCCGGGGGATAAATGACCCAGCCCACCCATACCCACCGCACGCTCGGCGGCAAATACGCCGAGATTCAGCAGCACCAGGGCACCGGACCGCTCGACGGCGACTGGATCATCGTTTACGAGGATCTCGACCGCAGCATTATCAGCGCTACCACGCAACGCGACTGGCTCGACAACTGGCGGTACCTGGAGTCCGACGACTGCCCCATTTGCCTGGGCACCGGCTACGACCACATCAAGGGCAACCGGGATCGGCCGTGCGGGCACTGCTACGGCCTGGGAAAGGTTCGCGTTGACGGCGAGGCGGCGACCGACCTATGGGAGCTCGCCACCGTTGCCGGCAACATCATCGAGTGCCAGCGCGCCGAGCTCGAGCAGCTGCGCGCGATCGCCGACTACCCGGGCGCTCGCGAATGGGTCGATCGTGAGCGTCAGAAGCGCATCGACGACAGTATCGCGCAGCAGGAACAGGAATGGCGCGGCAAGCCGGGGCACGCCCCGGGCGGCCAGCGATATACGGGAGATTGATATGCAGCCCCTACTCACTCCGGAAGCCGTAGCCGAGCTGCTCGGCGTTAGCGCCAGCTGGGTCTACGCCAACAAGAGCCGCATCGGCTATCTCGGCCTGGGCAAAAACATTCGATTTGAGCGCGACGACGTAGAGCGGTACGCTCAGAGCCGCAAGCGCGGCCCTCAGCACGATGAGGAACGCCAATGGGAATCACAGTCAGATACCGCGCGAACCGCGACAAGTGGGTCGTCACGGAAACGCACAACGGTCGGCGACATCAATGCACGTTTGACGGCACTAAGGCGGGCAAACGGGAAGCCGACGAATACGCAGCCGCTCGGCAAGTAGCGCTTAATGACGCGCGCTTTAACGGCGAGGTCATGGGCAGGAAGGAGCGCCGCACGTTCCTTGAGGGCGTGTCGCGCTGGATGGACGAGTACGACGTCACGAGCCAGTTGAAAGCGATCGGCCCCGTGGTCGAGTACATGGGGCCTGACGTGATGCTGGGCATTGAGACGGTCGATAAGGGCCGGAAGATGGCGCGGGAGCTCAAGCAAAAAGGGCGGGCTCAAAGCACGATCAATAACCACGTGCAGGTGGTGAAGCGCGTGCTCAACCTGGCGTACCGGGAATGGGAGTGGATTGATCAGCCCTTGGGTGACAAGCTCAAAAAGCCCAACCCCAAGAACGAGCGGCACACCTACCCCACCCCGGGCGATTTGAAGCGGCTGCTCGAGGCGATACCGGATAGGCGGAGCGAAGAGAAGATCATCTGTGCCGTCGCGGCGGTTACCGGCTTACGGCGCGGGGAACTGCTGGGCCTCGAGCCGAGCAACTATAGCCAGGGGCGGGTATTACTGAGAGCGAACCAGACGAAGAGCGGCAAGGCCCGCGTGGTGCCGGTGCCGCAATTCGCCCAGGAATGGCTCGCGACGATGTTGCCGTTTTTCGACGGCGTACCACGCAAGGTCGCCGAGCGACGGGTGCGCACGGCGTGGGAAGATGCCCGGGCGGCGATCGGCAAGCCCGACCTACGGTTTCACGACCTGCGCCACAGTTACGCCAGTTTGCTCGCTCAGTCCGGCGAGAACATGACGACGGTGCGCGATCTGCTCGGCCACTCCAGCCTGCTGGTCACCAGCCGCTACGCGCACATGTTCGCCGGCAGCCTGGACGAGATCGGCGGGAAGATGCCGAATTTTTTGCAGCCGCTGGGAGAGCAGCAGCAAGTGGCGTTAGAGCGGCCAGCTATTACACATTAACGAGGAATCAATATGCTGCAGTATGATGAACTAACAGAATGGGAAAAGAGGTGCATCACCAATGCTTCCCGTGCAGATGATATTAGTAGCGAGATCCTCCTAAACCCCTCTCGAGTAGATACAACTATTGAAAGTCGTATTTCTGCCAGAGTAAATGGCGTCAGCGTCACCGTAACCCGTTGGGAACACTGCTCTCTAGTCGATGTGATTGCAGGCTGGGTGCGGGAGCCTGGGTTAGTTGAAGTCGAGCTGGAGAATGGAGAGCCCCTCCATTTCACTGGAGATCGCTGGAAAGATATAGACGGAAATACTTATGACCTAGAGTACGTCATATGCTGCGTCGTACCTAGCTAGATCGTCCAGATTAATCAGTGTGGGATGCGACCAAAACGCGACCAGCGGTCGCAACAGGTCGAGAAAGACCAAACGCAGGGCATAAAAAAAGGGGCCTAAGCCCCTAATTCTAAAGTGGTACCGGTGGCCAGACTCGAACTGGCACGCCTGTTACAGCGGCGGATTTTGAATCCGCTGCGTCTACCAATTCCGCCACACCGGCAATGGCTGGGCATTATACGGAGAATCGCTGCCGGGTCAATCACATCGACTGACTTTATCGCGTGAAAGCGCTATCCTAGGGCGCCTGTTCGACCACCCACAAGAGCCCTTTAATGCAGCGCGCGGACTTTCATTTCGAGCTACCCGAAGAGCTGATCGCTCGTTACCCCTCCGAGCAGCGCAGCGACTGCCGGTTGCTGTGTCTAAGCGGCCAGGACGGCGCCATCGACCACCGCCGCTTCACCGATCTTCTCGAGCTTTTGGAACCCGGCGATCTGCTGGTGTTCAACGACACCCGCGTGATTCCCGCCCGCCTGCACGGCCAGAAAGCCAGCGGCGGCAAGGTGGAAATGCTGCTGGAGCGCCCGCTCGATGCCCACCGGGGCCTGGCGCACCTGCGTTCGAGCAAGTCGCCCAAACCCGGCACCGAGCTGATCTTCGAAGGCGGCATTCACGCCGTGGTGGAAGGCCGCCGCGACGCGCTCTTTGAGCTGCGCTTTTTAGGCGAGACGCCGATGATCGCGCTTTTGGAAGCGCACGGCCACATGCCGCTGCCGCCTTACATCACTCGCGACGACGAACTCAGTGACCGCGAGCGTTACCAGACCGTCTACGCCCGTCGCGACGGCGCGGTGGCTGCGCCCACCGCGGGGCTGCACTTTGACCAGCCGCTGCTGGACGCGCTCAAGGCCAAGGGCGTGGAGAGCGCCTTCGTCACCCTGCACGTCGGCGCGGGCACCTTTCAGCCGGTGCGGGTGGACAACATTCTCGAGCACCACATGCACAGCGAGTGGATCGAGGTGGGCGAAGAGGCCTGTAAAAAGGTGCGCGACGCGCAACAGGCGGGCCGGCGCGTGATCGCCGTGGGCACCACCAGCGTGCGCTGCCTGGAGAGCGCCTGCCGGGAAAGTGCGGACGGTCAGATCGCCCCTTACAGCGGCGATACCGACATCTTCATTTACCCGGGCTACGAGTGGCGCTGCGTGGATGCGCTGATCACCAACTTCCACCTGCCGGAGTCGACGCTATTGATGCTGGTGTCCGCCTTCGCGGGTTTTGACAACATCCAGCGCGCCTACCGGGAAGCGGTCAGCGAGCGCTACGCCTTCTTCAGCTACGGCGACGCCATGCTGCTGACGCGCTGATCGCGGCCGCCTCAACGAATTCAGATACGAGTCTAGACATGCGAAACGAATGCTTTATGCGCTTCGAGCGCCTGGCCGAGGACGGCCGCGCGCGCCGGGGCCGCCTTCACTTCCCCCGCGGCAACGTCGAAACCCCGGCCTTTATGCCGGTGGGCACCTACGGCACCGTCAAGGGCATGACGCCGGAATCGGTAAAAGAGATCGGTGCCGAAATCATTCTGGGCAACACTTTTCACCTGTGGCTGCGCCCGGGCACGGAGGTGATCGAGGCCCACGGCGACCTGCACGACTTCGCTCAGTGGGACAAACCGATTCTCACCGACTCCGGCGGCTTCCAGGTCTTTTCACTGGGTGAGATGCGCAAGATCACCGAGCAGGGTGTGCATTTTCGCTCGCCGGTGGATGGCAGCAAGGTGTTCATGGGCCCGGAAGAGTCGATGGCGGTGCAGCGCTCGCTGGGCTCCGACGTGGTGATGATTTTTGACGAGTGCACGCCCTACCCGGCAACGTTTGAGGAAGCCGAGAAATCCATGGAGCTTTCGCTTCGCTGGGCCAAGCGCTCCCGCGATGCCCACGGTGACTCGCCCTCGGCGCTGTTCGGCATCATTCAGGGCGGCATGCACCCCGAGCTTCGCGAGCGTTCGTTGAAGGGGTTGATGGAGATCGGCTTTGACGGGCTGGCGATTGGCGGGCTCTCCGTCGGCGAGCCCAAGGAAGAGATGATCAAGGTGCTCGACTATCTGCCGACTTGGATGCCGGATGACAAACCGCGCTATTTGATGGGCGTGGGCAAGCCCGAGGATCTGGTCGAAGGCGTACGCCGGGGCGTGGACATGTTCGACTGCGTGATGCCGACGCGTAACGCGCGAAACGGCCACCTGTTCGTCGCAACCGGCACCGTCAAAATTCGTAACGCCACGCACCGTCATGACACCCGCCCGCTCGATGACGAGTGCGACTGCTACACCTGCCAAAACTTCTCGCGCAGCTACCTGCACCACCTGGATCGCTGCAATGAAATGCTCGGTTCGATGCTCAATACAATCCATAACCTGCGCTTTTATCAGCGGGTCATGGCGGATTTGCGCGCGGCAATCGAAGCGGGTACATTGACCGCCTTTGTGGAAGGCTTTTATGCCCAGCGCGGCCTGCCCGTGCCACCGCTTGCGAATTGATCGCCACTCGCCCTGGCGGGTGGTCTGACCGCTTTACCCATTAACAATTAACCCATTAACACATAACCCAGGAGTTCGCTCGATGCTGGATTTCTTCATCTCCCCGGCGCATGCCGAAGGTGCCGCCGGCGGCGGCGGTATTGCCCAAATCGTCATGCTGGTCGGTTTCGTACTGATTTTCTACTTCCTGCTGTGGCGCCCGCAGGCCAAACGCGCCAAGCAGCACAAGCAGCTGGTCACCAGCCTGGATAAAGGCGATGAAGTGGTCATCGGCGGCGGTCTGGTCGGTCGCGTCACCAAGGTCAGCGACGAATTTTTGACCCTTGAAGTGTCCGAAGGCACCGAAGTGAACGTGCAGAAAAACGCCGTGGCCGCGGTACTGCCCAAGGGCACTATCAAGTCCATCTAATCTTCGCGCCCCACCCTGCCGACACGTGCCAGCCACCCCGGCACGGGTGAGATGGTCGATGATGGTAAACGTTGCCGTACGCGGGCTGCCCGCGTACGGCAATTCCGTATGTCATTGAAGGCAGGGCTTACATGCTCAACCGTTACCCCCTGTGGAAGTATCTGCTGATACTGGTCGTTTTGATCGTTGGCCTTATCTATTCGCTTCCCAACTTATTTCCCGCCGATCCCGCCATTCAGATTAGTAGCGCCCAAGGCGATGCGCTGAGCGAGCGCGACGTTTCCCGCGTGCGCGATGCCCTCGATGAGCGCGATATCGACGTCACCGGCGTCGAGCAGGAGAACGGCCAGTGGCTGATTCGCCTGGCAAACGACGACGACCAGCTCGACGCCCGCGACGCGGCAACCGAGGTGCTGGGTGGCGATGCCACCGTGGCGCTGAACCTGGCCGATGCCACCCCGGGCTGGCTGCAGGCGTTCTCCGCCTCGCCGATGACCCTGGGGCTGGATCTACGCGGCGGCGTGCACTTCCTTTTGGAAGTGGACATGGACGCGGCGATCACCCAGCGCCTGGAAGTCAACGCCAGCGCCATGCGCGAGCTTCTGCGCGGCGAGCGTATTCGCTATCGCAATACCGAGATCAACGGCCAAACCCTGTCGCTCGATTTTGCAAGCTCGGAAGACCGCGACGACGCCCGCCGGCTGATCAGCCGCGAATTCCCTGACTTCGACTACGCCAGCAACGGCAGCGGCCGTTCGGCGAGCCTGGCCATGACGCTCAGCGACCAGGTCGTCAGCGAAATTCAGGACTACGCCATCAACCAGAACCTGACCACGCTGCGTAACCGGGTCAACGAGCTGGGCGTGGCGGAGCCGATGGTGCAGCGCCAGGGGCCGAACCAGATCGTGGTGGAGCTGCCGGGCATTCAGGACACCGTGGCTGCCAAGCGCATTGTCGGCGCCACCGCCAACCTGGAGTTCCGCCTGGAAGCGCGCAACGACACGCCGGACATGGAAACCGAAAGCTTCGGGTTTCGTAACAACGACGGCCGCAGCGCCCAACTGATGCGCGATGTGATCATTACCGGCGACAGCGTTTCGAGCGCCAGCAACAGCTTCGACGAAAACGGCCGCCCCCAGGTCAACATCAACCTGGACGGCACCGGCGGTACGCTGATGAACCGCGCCACGCGCACCAACATCGGGCGCAACATGGCGGTGCTGTTCATCGAGCACAAGAGCGAAGACACGGTGGTCACCGACCCGGAAACCGGCGAGCAGACCATCGAACGCGAGCCCTACACCGAGCGCGGGCTGATCAGTCTGGCCACCATCCAGAGCGCGCTGGGCAACAGCTTCCGTATTACCGGGCTCGACTCCCCCACCGAAGCCGGCGAGCTTGCGCTGCTGCTGCGCTCAGGCTCGCTGGCCGCGCCCATCTACTTCGTGCAGGAGCGCACCATCGGCCCAAGCCTAGGCGCCGAGAACATCGAGCGTGGGCTTTTGTCGGTACAGCTGGGTCTTTTGCTGGTCGTGCTGTTCATGCTCGCCCGCTACAAGGTCTTCGGCGTGTTCGCCACCGTCGCGCTGGGGCTGAACCTGACGCTGCTGGTCGCGGTGATGTCGATGCTGGGCGCCACGCTTACGCTTCCCGGCATTGCCGGTATCGTGCTTACGCTCGGTATGGCGGTGGACGCCAACGTGCTGATCTTCGAGCGCATCCGCGAGGAGCTCAAGAATGGGCTCTCGATCCAGCAGGCCATTCACGCCGGCTACGAGCGCGCCTTCACGTCGATCGTCGATGCCAACATCACCACCCTGCTGGTGGCGGTGATCCTGTTCTCGATCGGAACCGGGCCGGTGAAAGGCTTTGCCGTGACGCTCTCGATCGGTATTTTGACGTCGATGTTCACCGCACTGATGGTGACGCGCGCCATGGTCAACCTGACCTACGGCAGCAAGCCCGTTAAAAAGCTATGGATCTAATCGACATGCTTTCGATCCTCGCGCTTCGCCCCGACTTCAAGAGGTGGTCATGAAACCCCTATCGCATCTGAACATCGACTTCATGGGTCGGCGGAACATGGCGTTCATCGCCTCCGCCGTCATGCTGGTCGTGTCGATCATCGCCATCGCCGCGCTTTCGCTGAACCTTGGCCTGGACTTCACCGGCGGCACGCTGATCGAAGTGCGCTATGGCGCCGCGCCGTCGCTCGACGCCGTGCGCCAACTGCTGGAAAACAGCGGCTTCCAGGACGTCTCGGTGCAAACCTTCGGCGCCTCCACCGAGGTGCTGATTCGCCTGCAGCAGGCTTTCGACCCGGACGTGGGCACCAGCGTCGTCAACCTGCTGCGTGAAAGCGGCGAAAGCGTCGACCTGGTACGCGCCGAGTTCGTCGGCGCCCAAGTGGGCGATCAGCTGCGTGACCAGAGCGGCATGGGCCTGATGGTTGCGCTCGGCGTGGTCATGCTCTACGTTGCGCTGCGCTTTCAGTACAAGTTCGCCCTCGGCGCGCTTTTGGCGTTGATTCACGACGTCATCATCGTGGTCGGCGTCTTCGCGCTGTTCCAGCTCGACTTCGACTTGACGGTACTGGCAGCGATCCTGGCGGTCATCGGCTACTCGCTCAACGATACGATCGTGGTGTACGACCGCATTCGCGAGTCGATTCGCACCTCGCGCATCGACGACATGCCGCAAATCTTCAACGAAGCGATCAACGCCACGCTCTCCAGGACGCTGGCGACCTCCGGCACCACGATCCTCGTGCTGCTGGCGCTGCTGGTCCTCGGCGGCGACATGATTCAGAACTTCGCCATCGCGCTTCTGATCGGCATCGGCGTGGGCACCTTCTCCTCGATCTACATCTCCGGGGCGCTGCTGCTGCCGCTGAAGCTCTCGCGCGAGGATTTGATCCCGACGAAGAAAGCACTCGATGAAGAGGAAGAGGAGCTGCCTTAGGGCGCTTTTCAACCACGGGCTTTCGAGTCACAAAAAAGCCCCTGCCGGGTAACCGGCAGGGGCTTTTTATCGCTCGTTACTTACTACTCATTACTCATTTTACTCGCTACTTGCTACTCACCACTTACTAACCACGAAGCAGGATTCACTCACATCAAACGTGCGGCGCCAGCTGCTTGATCAGCGCCTTGTAAAGGCGGGGGCCGGCGGCCATCAGCTGGCCTTCGGGCTTGACCGAGGGCTGGCCTTGCAGGGTACCGATCAGCGCGCCGGCTTCTTTCAACAGCAGCGTGCCGACCTGAAGGTCCTGCTCTTCGAGCCCCAACACGAAGGCGCTATCGACGCGCCCGCAGGCGAGCTCGCAGATATCCAGCAGCCCGCTGCCGGTGGCGATCAGGGTATCGGTTTGCGGAGCGATGTGCTGCGCGACGCTCAGGTACGCCGGCAGGTGCGCCTCACGCAGCCAGGAGGGCGGCAGGCTCATCGCCATGCGGGTACCGGGGAGCGCGGTGGACTTGCTCACGCGCATACGCTTGTCGTTGTGCTGGGCGCCGCTGCCGCGGCTGACGATGTACTCGTCGTCGCCGAAGGGCGCGATGATGACGGCGTGCTCGGGCCGCCCCTTGATCAGACACACCACCGTGAGTGCAAAGCCTTTACCCGCCACGGATACGTTGGAGTAGCCGTGAAACGGTTCAATCTTCCAAAGGGTCTCGGCCCCGTCGCCTTCGCCCGCTTTATGAGGGGTGTAGCGACCGGTCACGCCGTGCTGCGGGTAGCCGCGCTCGAGCTGGTGCACGATCGTGGCTTCGGCCTTGCGTGCGGTATCTTCCAACAGGCGCTCGAGGCTGGATTCCTCGTGGGCGTTTTCGATACGTTCGCGAACGCGTAAAAATTGTTCGGCGGCGCCACGCGCGGCGCGCAGCGCAAACTGGACCATCGGATTCATGATCAAACCTTGTCACAGTGATGTTAAAGAACGGTGGGCCGCCCGGATAAAGCCAGGTAACGATTCCAGGTAAAAATCGGGTGGGCGAACCTTTGGCGCGCAATTCTAACAGAGCCCCCTCGGGCTTGCTATCGACTCATGCTAAACTGCGCGTTTTCATCATTACCGAGCCTTTTCATGCTTGAGCGCATTCGCATCGTTCTTATCGGCACCAGCCATCCCGGCAATATCGGCGCCGTGGCCCGGGCCATGCACAACATGGGCCTGGCGGATTTACGTCTTGTCGCGCCACGCTGCGAAGTGATCACCCAAGAGAGCATTTCGCGCGCCTCCGGCGCGGATCACCTGCTGCACAGCGCCCAGGTGGTCGAGACCCTGGAAGAGGCGGTGGCGGATGCCACCCTGGCCGTGGGCGCCAGCGCCCGCTCGCGCACCCTCCCCTGGCCGATGCTCACCCCGCGCGAGCTCGGTGGCCGGCTTTCCAACGAGTGCCGGGCCGACAGCGCCCGCGTGGCGCTGGTGTTCGGCCGCGAGGACAGCGGGCTGACCAACGCCGAGCTTCAGCGCTGCCACGCCCACGTGCATATTCCCACCAACGCGGATTTCAGCTCGCTGAACCTGGCCGCGGCGGTGCAGGTCGTGGCCTACGAGTGTCGCCTGGCCTGGCTCGACGGCCAGCAAAGTGCGCCTTCCGAGAGCGACGCGGATACCGAGGCCGAGCTCGCTACGCACGAGGAGCTCGAGCGCTACTTCGAGCACCTGGAGCGCACGCTGATCGCGATCGACTTTCACGACCCGGACAAGCCGCGCCAGTTAATGGCAAGGCTTCGAAGACTCTATCTACGCGCCCGGATCGAGAAAATGGAGATGGGCATCCTGCGCGGCGTGCTTACCGCGACAGAAAAAGCGGCCGCTGACAAGGCGCGCTAAACTACCTGTCAGACTCGAATTCGAATGCGGCCACGTTAGAGCTTGACGTTAGAACTTAACGCTAGAACTCGAAGCGCCGCGCCGTCGCCTGGACGAAGGACCCTACATGTTTGAACGTTTGCGTGAAGATATTAACAGCGTGTTCGACCGCGACCCGGCGGCGCGCAACTTTCTCGAAGTGCTGACCAACTATCCAGGGCTTCACGCGCTGCTGCTACACCGCGGCGCCCACTGGCTCTGGAAGAAAAACCTCAAGTGGCTGGCGCGCAGCATTTCAACCTTTGGGCGCTGGCTCACCGGCATCGAGATCCACCCGGGGGCGACCATCGGTCGGCGCTTTTTCATCGATCACGGCATGGGTGTGGTGATCGGCGAAACCGCGCTGGTCGGTGACAACGTCACGCTGTATCAAGGCGTGACCCTGGGCGGCACCAGCTGGAACAAGGGCAAGCGTCACCCGACCTTAGGCGACGGCGTGATCGTCGGCGCCGGGGCGAAAATTCTGGGGCCGTTCACCGTCGGTGCCGGCGCGAAGGTGGGCTCCAACGCGGTGGTCACCAAGGAAGTGCCCGCCGGCGCCACGGTCGTGGGTATTCCAGGCAAAATCGTCCAGCGCCCGGACCCGGATGTAGAGGCAGCGCTCGAGGTCGACCCGGCCCGGCGCGAGGCGATCTGCCAGAAATTCGGCTTCGACGCTTACGGGGTGAGCCAGGACATGCCGGACCCGGTCGCCCGCTCGATGCAGGCGATGCTCGATCACATGCACGCCGTGGATGGGCGCCTGGAGCGCATGTGCGCCACCCTCAAAAAGCTCGACGCCGGCTACCGGGAGGGCCAGCTTCCCGAGCTCAACAGCGAAGACTTCGCCGAAGTGCTCGACGAGCCTACGCCGGGTTGCGAGAGCGCTGACGCCGCGGCCACCTCGCGAGCACCGTCGAGCAGTACGGAGAGCGACACGCCTCGGCACTGATTCGATAGCCCTTTTATTAGACTGCCCCGTGCCGTGCGGGCCATGAGCGCCATAATAGTTGACCAAAGTACTCGGGATTTCCCATAATGGTCCCACACTTTCGTCCGTGCGCTCATGACCGGCACCGGGATACTCTATGCGTTTGACCACCAAAGGCCGTTACGCCGTGACGGCGATGCTCGATCTGGCGCTGCACGCCGAGCAGGGCCCGACGTGTTTGAACGATATCTCCAAACGTCAGGAAATTTCGCTCTCCTATCTCGAGCAGCTCTTTGCCAGACTGCGCCGGGCGGGGCTGGTCACCAGCGTGCGCGGCCCCGGCGGCGGCTACCTGCTGGCCCGCGGGCTCGACGATATCAGCGTTTCTCAGGTGATCGATGCGGTCGACGAGCGCGTTGACGCCACGCGCTGCCAGGGCATGTCGGATTGCCAACAGGGCGATATCTGCTTAACTCACTATCTATGGTGCGAGCTCTCGAACCAGATACGTCAGTTTCTCGATGACGTCACGCTGGCCCAGCTCGCCAAGCGCCCGGACGTGCTGCAAACGGCGACCCGTCAGCGCCACCGCGTCGATGCCAGCATTCTCGCCTCGTCGCAATGACCGCCTTTTTACTCTTTGATTAGCCGCTGGACACCATGCCGACAACCTCCGCCCCCCCGCTCCCCGTTTATCTGGACTACGCCGCCACTACGCCGGTGGACGAGCGCGTGGCCGCGGTCATGCAGCGCTATCTGACGGTGGATCAGCTGTTCGCCAATCCGGCCTCGCGTAGCCATATGCTTGGCTGGCAGGCGGAGCAGGCCGTCGAGCAGGCGCGCCGCCAGGTCGCCGATTTGATCAACGCCGACCCGCGAGAAATCGTCTGGACCAGCGGCGCCACTGAGGCCGACAACCTGGCGCTGACCGGCTTCATGCGCGCCAACCGCGAACGCGGCATGCATCTGGTGACCTCCACCATCGAGCACAAGGCGGTGGTGGATACCGCCAGGGCGCTCGAAAGCGAGGGTTTCGAGGTCACCTGGCTCACCCCGGGGCCTGATGGCCGCGTCACCCCCGAGCAGCTCGAACGCGCGCTTCGCGACGACACCACGCTGGTGTCGCTGATGGCGGTCAACAACGAGCTTGGTACCGTCAACGATCTCAAGGCGTTGGCTGACGTTGCCCACGGCTTTGGCGCGGCGTTTCACACTGACGCCGCCCAAGCGGTGGGGCGTATCGAGCTTGACGTTGCCGCCCAGCAGGTGGATTTGATGTCGCTCTCGGCGCACAAGGCCTACGGGCCGAAGGGAATCGGCGCGCTTTATGTGAAACGCCACCCGGATATTCGTGTCGAAGCCTTGATTCACGGTGGCGGTCACGAGCGCGGCATGCGCTCCGGCACGCTGCCCACCCATCAGATCGCCGGCATGGGCGAGGCGTTTGCGCTGATGGGCAAGGTCGGCGAGGTCGATCGCCCCCATATCGATGCGCTCAAGGCGCGCTTTTTGGCCGGGCTTGCCGCTATCGGTGGCGTGCACGTCAACTCGCCGGCCGAGCATGGCGTTTCGAGCATCGTCAACGTGGCTTTCGAAGGCGCGGACGGCGAGGCGCTATTGATGGCACTACGCGATTTAGCGGTATCGACCGGCTCGGCGTGCAACTCGGCAAGCGTGGAGCCCTCTTACGTTTTGCTTGGCATCGGCGTGCCGCGGGCGCTGGCCCACTCGTCGCTGCGCTTTAGCTTCGGGCGTTTTACCACCGAACACGAAATCGATCATGCGCTCGGTCTGATTCGTCACGCGCTTGGCGGGCTTCGCACCCCGCAAGCCTCGAACTGACCTTCATCGGACTGCCCTACTCAAGGCCGACACTTTCAAGGAGCATGCCAATGGCAACCCTCACGATTACGCCAAACGCCGCCAAACAGATCCGTCACGTGCTGGACGAGCGCGGTCAGGGCTTGGGCCTACGCGTTGCCGTCAAACCCAGCGGCTGTTCGGGCTACAGCTACGTGCTGGACTTCGCCGACGAAGCGTTCGATGACGAAGTGCGTTTTGAAGAGCACGGTGCCTGCGTGTTCGTCGACCCCGAAGCGCTGGCAATGCTCAACGGCAGTGAAGTCGATTACGTTAGCGAAGGGCTCAACCGCTACTTTCGCTTCAACAACCCCAACGTCAAGGACGAGTGCGGCTGCGGCGAGAGCTTCACCGTTTAGCCGAATCGGTATTCATCCCCGGTGGGAGGCGCTATAATCGCGCCCACTTTGCCGGGCGGGCTCCGTACCGGCTTTTGTTCACCTTGTGCGCCGCTTCGCAAGAAGCGGCACTTTCTGTTTTAGACCCTCAAAGGAGTTAGACCATGGCGACCGAACGCACTCTGTCCATCATCAAGCCCGACGCCGTTGCCAAGAACGCGATTGGCGAAATCATCGCGCGTTTCGAAAAGGCCGGCCTCAAGGTCGTGGCCGCCAAAATGCAGCACCTTAGTGAGGAGAAAGCCGGCGGTTTCTACGCTGAGCACAAGGAGCGCCCCTTCTTCAAGGATCTGGTCGGCTTCATGACCTCCGGACCGGTCGTCGTACAGGTGCTCGAAGGTGAAGGCGCCATCGCCAAAAACCGTGACCTGATGGGCGCGACCAACCCGAAAGAAGCCGAAGCCGGCACCATCCGCGCCGATTTCGCCGAAACTATCGATGCCAACGCCGTTCACGGCTCCGACTCTGCCGAGAGTGCCGAGCGCGAGATCGCCTACTTCTTCGGCAACGACGAGATCTGCCCGCGCTAAAAGCGCCGACTCGAACCGCGTTGCTGGCCATTTTCGCGGGGGTTCGCCCCCGCCCTTTCCAAGCGCTGAGCCATGACCACCACCGTAGCCCAACACACGCCCGAGGCGAATGCCGCCACTCAATCCACGCAGAGCGCCTCGAACGCCCCGGCACGGGAAAACCTGCTGGGGCTTTCGCGCGCGCAGATGGAGGCGTTTTTCCTCTCCATCGGCGAGAAGAAATTTCGCGCCGCCCAGCTGATGAAGTGGATTCACCAGGAAGGCATCGACGACTTTTCCGCGATGACCAACCTCTCCAAGGCGCTGCGTGAAAAGCTCGCTCGGGTGGCGGAAATCCGTGGGCCGGCGGTGGTCTACGAAGGCACCTCCTCGGACGGTACCCGCAAGTGGGTGCTCGAAGTGGAAGACGGCAGCTACGTGGAAACGGTGCTGATCCCGGCGGAAAACGGCAAGCGGCGCACGCTCTGCGTGTCGTCGCAGGTGGGCTGCTCGCTGGACTGCAGCTTCTGCTCCACCGGTAAGCAAGGCTTTCAGCGTAACCTCACCGCCGCCGAGATCATCGGCCAGGTGTGGGTTGCCCAAAGAAGTGTTGGTCCGCGCCGCGACACCGCCAATCGTCCGGTGACCAACGTGGTCATGATGGGCATGGGCGAGCCGCTTTTGAACTTCGACAACGTCGTGCCGGCAATGAAGCTGATGCTCGACGATAGCGGCTACGGGCTCTCCAAGCGCCGGGTCACGCTCTCGACCTCCGGCGTGGTCCCGATGCTCGACAAACTCGGCGACGAGATCGACGTAAGCCTTGCGATCTCGCTGCACGCGGCGACCGACGAGCTCAGAAACGAGCTGGTGCCGATCAACCGCAAGTACAACATCCGCTCGCTTCTGGACGCCTGCCACCGCTATCTCGCCAAGTGCCCGGAGAACCGGCAGGTCACCATCGAGTACACCCTGATCAAGGATGTGAACGATCAGCAGGAACACGCCGAGCAGCTCGCCGAACTCTTAAAAGAGCTCGCGTGCAAGATCAACCTGATCCCGTTCAATCCGTTCCCGAATTCCGGCTACGAGAAGCCGTCTCGTAACCAAGTGATGCGCTTTCAGCAGTGGCTTTATGATCTTGGCTACAACGCCACCGTGCGCATGACCCGCGGCGACGACATCGATGCCGCCTGCGGGCAGCTGGTGGGTCGCGTGAAAGACCGCACCAAGCGCAGCGCCCGCTACATTCAGTCGGTCCAGCTCGACGCCGACTAACGCGCCTTGACTTCCGTTTCACACAGCGCTTTGATGAACCCTGTTTTAACCCGGCATAATGACGACATCACTGCCCGGGGCCGGCGAAAGCTGCCGTTTTATCAAGGACCGGCGCCCACGGCGGCGGGTTAACATTCACTCACGAGGGCGACCATGATTGGCTACGGTAGGCGCACTAGCTTCCTTCGAGTACCGGTGCTGTCCATTATAATGGGCAGCCTGATACTCGCCGGGTGCGCCACGCAAGGCACCGAGCCCTCGCAGCAAACCGGTCAGGACGCCGCCGACGCCTATAGCCAACTAGGCGTGGCTTATCTGGAGCGCGGCAACCTGTCCCGGGCGCTCAACGCGCTCGACCGCGCCATCGAAATCGACCCTCGCCATGCCGAGGCGCTACAAGGTATGGCGCTGGTCTATCAGCAGCAGGGCGAAACTCAGCTGGCTACCCGCTATTTTGAACAGGCCGTCAGCGCCGCCCCCTCCTTTACTCGCGCGCGTAACAACTACGCGGCGTTTTTATATCAGCAGGGCCAGTACCGCCAGGCCTGCGAACAGCTTGAAATCGCATCGACCGATGCCCAGTACGCCAACCGCGCCCAGCTTTTCACCAACCTGGGGCAGTGCTACATGGCGCTCGACGATGTCAGCCGGGCACGCGAGGGCTTTGCGCGCGCCCAAAGTATCGACCCGCGGAGTCCGCGCGGGTATTTAATGTTAGCCGAACTGGAAGTTTCTCAGGGCAATTTCGAGCGCGCCTGGGCGCCACTGCAAAGTTATCTGCAGCTGGCAGGCCCGGATCGACAGGCGCTGACGCTGGCCGCTTCTGTTGCCCGCGCCCGCGGCGACGAACAGGCCGCCGCCGAGTATCAGCGTCAGTCGATGGCCGCAAGCGCCCCCTGATCACCTAATTATTGAAGGATGCTCAGCCATGAGCGACATGCATTTACACGAGAATACCGCGACCACCACCGCTTCACCCGGCGAGCTTTTGAGCCATCAGCGTGAACAGCTCGGCGTGGCACTGTCCGACGCCGCAAGGGCGCTCAATTTGCGCCCCGCCGTGGTCGAGGGTCTGGAGCGCGACCAGTACGATGAAATTCCCGTGGCCGCCTACCGCCGCGGTTATCTGCGCGCCTACGCCAAGTATTTAGGTATGGACGAACACCTAGTGCTCGACGCCTACAAGGCGCACTTTGGCACCGCTGAAGCCGAGAGCAAGGTGGCGCCGGTCACCACCTCACGCCCGCCTTCACGCGTCGGCGCCTGGCTTTTCAAGCTCGTCACGCTGTTAGTGATCGCCGGGCTGATCGGCGTAACGGTGATGTGGTGGCAAAGCCGCGGTGGCAGCGAGCCGCCGAGCATGGGGGCAGCGCCCACCGCCGAAGAGCAGAGCCAGCTAGACGCCGCAAGCACAGACGCAGCGCTGCCTGACACGCCGGCCTCCGCTCCGGCCAGCTCTGATGCGGCCACCGGCCAGGCAAATGGCGCCGACGTCAACGATAGCGCCGCGCTGGAGGCCGCCTCCGAGCCCGAGCCGGTAGAACTTTCCGAGACCGCGATCGACGCCGCGCTTGCGCTGAACGAGGCGCAAAACCAGGGCGACGCCAATACGCTCGAGCTGAGCTTCGCCGAGCAGTCCTGGACCGAAATTTTCGATGCCAACAACCAGCGCGTATTCGTGGGCCTGCAAACGCCGGGCACCACGGCAACGGTTGAAGGCGAGCCGCCTTTTCGACTCACCATTGGTAACGCGACCGGCGTGACGCTTGACTACATGGGCGAATCCGTCGATCTCGCTCAGCGCGCCGGTGCCAATAACGTTGCCCGCTTTACTCTAGGAGAGTGATCCGTCCCATGTACGCCCCTTCTCCAATCAAGCGCCGCCCTTCTCGTCAAATTCACGTCGGCAAGGTCGCGGTCGGCGGCGATGCCCCCATCGCCGTTCAGAGCATGACCAACACCAACACGTTGGACGTCGACGCCACCGTCGGCCAGATCCAGCAGTTGGAAAAGGCCGGTGCGGACATCGTGCGCGTCTCAGTACCGGACATGGACGCCGCCGAGGCCTTCGGGCGCATCAAGGCGCGCGTCGACGTGCCGCTGGTCGCGGACATCCACTTCGACTACAAGATCGCGCTGCGCGTGGCCGAACTCGGCGTTGACTGCCTGCGCATCAACCCGGGCAACATCGGCCGCGAAGACCGCGTCAAGGCGGTGGTCAACGCCGCCCGCGATCACGGCATTCCGATTCGAATCGGCGTCAACGCAGGGTCGCTGGAAAAGGATCTACAAAAGAAGTACGGCGAGCCGACCCCGGCGGCGCTGGTGGAATCCGCCATGCGTCACATCGACTACCTCGACCGGCTCGACTTCCAGGAGTTCAAGGTCAGCGTCAAGGCCTCGGACGTGTTCATGGCGGTCGCCGCCTACCGCGATCTGGCCGCGCGCATCGAGCAGCCGCTGCACTTGGGCATCACCGAAGCCGGCGGGCTGCGCTCGGGCACGGTGAAATCCTCGATTGGCTTGGGGATGCTATTGATGGACGGCATCGGCGACACCATTCGCGTATCGCTGGCCGCTGACCCGGTCGAGGAGATCAAGGTCGGTTTCGACATGCTCAAGAGCCTGAAGCTGCGTGCCAAGGGCATCAACTTCATCGCCTGCCCGAGCTGCTCGCGCCAGAATTTCGACGTCATCGACACCATGAACCAGCTCGAAGAGCGTTTGGAAGACGTCATGACGCCGCTCGACGTCTCGGTGATCGGCTGCGTGGTCAACGGTCCGGGCGAGGCCAAGGAGACCGATATCGGCCTGACCGGCGGCTCACCGGCGAATCTCGTCTATATCGACGGCAAGCCCGCAAGCAAGCTTCGCAACGAGCATCTGGTCGACGACCTGGAAGCCCTGATCCGCGAAAAAGTTCGCCTCAAACAGCAGCAGCAAGACGCCGTTATCACTAAAAGCGTATAACGTCGCGCAAGACGGAAAGCTTGGCTTTTCGTGCTTACAAGGAGTTTTCATTGAGCAAGTCCGGTACCAAAAAGATCCAGGCGATCCGCGGGATGAACGATCTCCTGCCCAGCGATAGCCCCCGCTGGCAGTTTTTCGAAGCGAAAGTGCGCCAGATCATGCAGCGCTACGCCTTCGATGAAATCCGCATGCCCATCGTCGAGCAGACGGCGCTGTTCGCCCGCTCGATCGGCGAAGTGACCGATATCGTCGAAAAAGAGATGTACACCTTCGAGGACCGAAACGGCGATAGCCTGACGCTGCGCCCGGAAGGCACGGCGGGCTGCGTGCGCGCCGCCATGGAGCACGGGTTGCTCTACAACCAGACCCAGCGGCTCTGGTACCAGGGCCCAATGTTTCGCCACGAGCGCCCACAAAAGGGCCGCTACCGCCAGTTCCATCAGGTCGGCGTGGAAACCTACGGCTTCGAAGGCCCGGACATCGACGCCGAGGTGATTCTGCTCTCGGCACGGCTCTGGAAGGAGCTGGGGCTTTTTGAGCACGTCACCCTCGAGCTCAACTCACTCGGCTCGCTCGAGGCGCGCGCGGCCTATCGCGACACGCTGGTGGCCTACTTCAACGAGCACTTCGAACTGCTCGACGAAGACTCCCGGCGGCGCCTGGAGAGTAACCCGCTGCGCATTCTGGACTCAAAGAATCCGGCAATGGCCGAGATGCTCGACGCCGCGCCGCAGCTTCTGGACCACCTGGACGAGGCCTCCATCGAGCACTTCGAGTCGCTGAAAGCCATGCTCGACGCCGCCGGTATCGGCTACGTGGTCAACCCGCGCCTCGTTCGCGGGCTCGACTACTACTCGCGCACGGTGTTCGAGTGGACCACCACCGCGCTTGGAAGCCAAGGCACGGTATGCGCCGGCGGGCGCTACGACGGACTGGTCGAGCAGCTCGGCGGCAAGCCCGCCCCGGCGGTAGGCTTCGCCATGGGCATCGAGCGGCTGATTCTGCTGCTCGAAACCCTCGATCTCGTCCCTGATGAGGCGCTCGGCAAAAGCGACGTTTATCTGATGGCGCTGGACGACACCTCCACCACCGCCGCGCTGACGCTGGCCGAAACGCTCAGAGCAGAGCTTCCGGCACTGAAACTGCAGCTACACTGCGGCGGCGGCAGCTTCAAAAGCCGCATGAAAAAGGCCGACAAAAGCGACGCCGGCGTCGCCCTGCTGCTGGGTCAAGACGAAGTGGCCAACCAAACGGTCACGCTCAAATTTTTGCGCGACGATCGCGAGCAGCAGAGCGTGGCGCAGGCAGCGCTTGCCGCAACGCTTAATGATCTGATCATCCGCTAACCCGATCAACCGTGTCGGATCATCGGGCCCGCCTGCCTGATCCGCCATGCCCGAACAAGGAGACCGCCCGTGGCGGAGCTGAGAAGCGAAGAAGAGCAGCTTGATGTGATCAAGCGCTGGTGGAAAGAGAACGGCACCTCGCTGATCGCGGGGGCGGTGATCGCCGCGGCCGGCGTGTTCGGCTGGCACGCCTGGCAAGACTACCAGGAGGGCCAAGCAGCGGCGGCGTCCGTGCGCTACCAGCAGCTTCTGACCATCGCCAACCTGCCGGAGCAAGGCGCCGAGCAGCTCGATAGCGCCAAACAGCTGGTCGCCGAACTCAACGACGATTACGGCAGCACGCTCTACGCCGAGCTTGGCTTGCTGCTCGAAGCGCGCCTGGCGGTGGGCCAAAACGATCTCGACGGCGCACGTGACGCGCTCGAGCGCGCCGCCGACGGCGCCTCGCGCGACTACGTGAAGAGCCTGGCCTGGCTGCGCCTGGCGCGTATCGAGATCGCCCAAGGCAACCCGGAGCAGGCGCTTTCGCTTCTGGACGAGCCGCTCGTCGACGCCCTGAACGCTCAGCGCCTCGACGTGCGCGGCGACGCCTATGCCGCCCTTGGTGATCGCGCCAACGCGCGCAAGGCTTGGCAAGAAGCGCTGGCCGCCGACGGACAGAACCAGTCACTTTACGGCATACAGTTTAAGCTAGACGACCTTGGCGCCGAGGAGGCGACCTCCTAATGACGATCAGCCTTTCCCAACCGTTAATTTCCAAAACGCTGCTGCGCACCGCCCTTGGCGCGGCGGCGCTGGCGCTTCTGGCCGGCTGCGCGAGCAAGAGTGAGCCCACCAACGTGCCGACTCCGCTTACAAGCTTCAACGAGACCACCACGGTTTCGAACGTATGGCGGCAAAACGTCGGTGACGGCCTGGGCCGCGCCCGCTATCCGATCGAGCCCGCCCGCGAAGGCAACACCGTGTTCGCCGCCGACGCCCAGGGCGTGGTCATGGCGCTGAATGCGACCAACGGCAACCGCCAGTGGCGTATCGAGCTCGACACGCCGCTTTCCAGCGCCCTGAACGCCATTGCCGGCCAGCTCTATCTGGGCACGCGCAACGGTGAAGTGATCTCGATCGATCAAAGCGATGGCAGCATCAACTGGCGCTCGCGGGTCTCCAGCGAAGTGCTGGCCGCCCCGCAGGCCAACCCGCAACTTCTAATCGTGCAGAGCGTGGATGGCCAGGTCACCGCGCTCGACCGCGCTACCGGTCAGGAGCGCTGGGTCTACTCGAGCTCGCAGCCAGCGCTGACCCTGCGCGGCACCGGCACGCCCATGGTGATCGAGCCGGTCACCTTCGTCGGCTTTGCCAACGGCCGTTTGGCGACGCTGGATAACCGCAGCGGCCAGCCGCTTTGGGAGCAGCAGATCGCCACGCCCCGCGGGCGCAGCGAAGTCGAGCGACTGGTCGATCTATCCGGCCAGCCGGTACTCAGCCAAGACGGTCGCCTGTTCGTGACCAGCTATAACGGCCGGGTCGTCGCGCTCGAGGCCACCCAAGGCGGCGTGCTGTGGGAAACCAATCTCTCCAGCCGCCACACGCCGGTGCTGGTCGGCAACGCTCTGTTCGTCGTCACCGACGACAGCCAGATCGTGGCCCTCGATGCCAACAGCGGCCAGGAAATCTGGCGCAACTCGGCGCTCGAAGATCGCCAACTGACCGCCCCCGCTTTCGTCGATGGTCGTTTGGCCGTCGGCGATTTCGAAGGCTACGTGCACCTGATCGACGCCCGTGAAGGCTCGATCGTTGGCCGCACGCGGGTGCATAAATCCGGCATCACCCTGCGCCCGGTCGGCGAAGGCAGCACCCTCCATGTACAGGCCAACAATGGCCGGCTGCAAACGTTGGAAATCGCTCCATGACACCCGTCATTGCATTGGTCGGTCGGCCCAACGTGGGCAAATCGACTCTGTTCAACCGTCTGACGCGCTCGCGCGACGCGCTGGTGGCCGACTTTCCCGGCCTGACACGCGATCGTAAGTACGGCAACGGCCTGCTGGGCAACAAGGCCTACACCGTCATCGACACCGGCGGTATCAGCGGTGACGAGGAAGGGATCGACGCGGCGATGGCTGAGCAGTCGCTTGCCGCCATCGATGAGGCGGACATCGTGCTGTTTCTGGTCGACGGCCGCTCCGGGCTCAACGTCGCCGACGAGGCGATCGCCAACCACCTGCGGGTCAATCAGAAAAAGACCTGGTTGGTGGTCAACAAGACTGACGGGCTCGAAGAACACTCGGCCATGGGCGATTTCTGGGGGCTCGGCCTGGGTGATCCCTGGCCGATCGCCGCTGCCCACGGACGCAACGTCTCGCAATTGATCGATATCGTGCTCGAACCGTTTCCCGAGCGCGATGCCGACATTCCCGCCGACACCGGCACCAAGGGCATTCGTATCGGCGTCATCGGCCGGCCTAACGTGGGTAAATCCACCCTGGTCAACCGGCTGCTCGGCGAGGAGCGCGTGGTGGTGTTCGACGAGGCGGGCACCACGCGTGACGCCATCGAGATTCCCTTCGAGCGCCGCGGCAAGCCTTACGTGCTGGTCGATACCGCCGGCGTGCGGCGGCGCAAGAACGTCAGCGAGATCGCCGAGAAGTTCTCGATCATCAAGACGTTGGACGCGATCAAGGAGTGCCACGTTGCGATCATGGTGCTGGATGCGCGCAGCGGGCTGGTCGAGCAGGATTTGCACCTGTTGGACTACGTACTGACCACTGGCCGCGCGCTGGTGCTGGCGGTGAACAAGTGGGACGGGCTCGAGCATGAAGCCCGGGAGACGATGCGCAGCCAGATCAAGCGCCGGCTGGGCTTTGCCGACTACGCCGAGATGCACTTCATCTCGGCGCTGCACGGCACCGCGGTGGGCGATCTCTACCCCTCGATCGAGCGCGCGTTCGACGCCGCCAACGCCCACTGGTCGACCAACCGCCTGACCACGCTCCTGCAGGATGCCGTCAGCCAGCATCCGCCGCCCATGGTCAACGGCCGGCGTATCAAGCTTCGCATGGCCCACCAGGGCGGTAGCAATCCGCCGATCATCGTGGTCCACGGCAACCAGACGAGCTCGCTGCCGGAAGCCTACCGGCGCTACCTGACCAACACCTTTCGCAAGGTGCTCAAGGTGCGCGGCACGCCGATGCGCTTCGAGTTTCGCTCCGGCGACAACCCGTATGACAACATGGCCGGCGCCAGCGACAAGGAAAAGGCCAAAAAGCGCGAACTGGGCCGCACGAAAGAGGCGCGTCAGAAACGCCGCTGAGTGTGCCTTCATCGCCAGAAAAAACGCCCGTCTCGACGAGACGGGCGTTTTTTTATTTCATCACCCACCCCGGCAGCGCTTTGCGCTGCATCGCTGGCTAGCGCCTGCTCCTACAGCGACCCAGAGGTATAAGCGCACGGCAATCGTGGGAGCCGAATTCATTCGGCGATGGCGGCGCCAAGCCGCCCTTGCTCGATGGCTCGCACGGTCTTTGGCTTTGCATGCAAACCAGTTGACAAAGTCCGGCGCGCTACCTCAAATAGCCCCACTTCAGCGGTTTTGTCGCTGGATCCTTCCAAGGAGGTCTCATGCGTTACCTACGTGCTCGCGTTCGCTGGCTCGCGCTTTTGAGCGTCACCTTGTGGCTTACTGGCTGCATGGCGCTGCCCCAGGCCGGCTTCAACGCCTTTCGTCTGTCTGTGAACTCGGCCACCGTCGAGAATGTTCGGGTCGGCTCGTTCGACCTGAACCGCGGGCTCGATACCGCAAGCCTTCCTGCCCTGCTGGCCTCGAGCGTGCGCTCGGGGAGCCTGCCGATTCAGGCCACCCTCGCCCTCGGGTTGGATCTGCCGCGGGGCATGCCGGCGGTGAATATGGCGGGCTTCAATTGGGCAGTGGATATGCCCGGGGCGGACCCGGTCACCGGGCGCTACGGTGAAACCGTGTCGCTGACGCCGGGGGCGGGGCCGAACCTTCGCCTGCCGCTGTCGCTTGACGTGCTCGCCAGCGACCCACAGCGCCTGCGCCCCATGATCGACCTGGCCCGTGAGCTGGCCGCCCGCGGCTCGCTGCCCCAGGGAAGCGAGCTTGCGATCACGCCGGGAAGCCTGAGCGGGCTGGGCGTGACGCTGCCCGCCGGCGTACTGACACCGACGCTGCGCTTCAACGTCGGCCCCGACGGTCAGCTCTCTCAAATACGCTAGCTTAAGTACGCGAGCGTTTGCCGCACGGCGCCGGGGAACTTGCCAATTCGCCGCCCGCATTTGACCGCTCGCTGCGTTATGATAAAACTATTCAAAACAGATCGTTTCGAAACGGATCGTTCACCTTCATACGGCTTTTCGCCAACAAGGAATTTATATGCGCTGGCTTCGCCCTTTCGCCGTTACCGCGCTGTGCGCCTCGCTCGCCGCCTGTAGCACCTCGCCCACCGGACGCTCGCAGCTGCTGCTGTTGTCGGATGCCGAACTGAATCAGATGGGCCAGCAGGCATTTACCCAGTATCAGCAGGACGTGCCGATGGGTGATCAGGCGAGCCTGCGCTACGTGCAGTGCGTCACCAACGCCATCGTCGACGTGCTGCCGGAGCGCCAGCGGAGCATGGACTGGCAGGTGCGCGTGTTCAAGTCCGAGCAGCCCAACGCCTTTGCCCTGCCCGGCGGCTATATGGGTGTCAACACCGGCATGCTCGACATCGCCACCAGCCAGGACCAGCTCGCCTCGGTCGTGGGCCACGAGATCGGCCACGTGCTGGCCAACCACGCCAACGAGCGCGCCTCGACCGAAAGCGCGACGTCGCTTGGGCTATCGGTGATTTCCAGCGCCGCGGGCCAATCCGCCGGTGGCCAGCAGCTCATGGGCGTGCTGGGCATGGGCGCGCAGTACGGCATCGCGCTGCCGTTTTCGCGGACGCACGAAAGCGAGGCGGACACCATCGGTCAGAACCTGATGGCCCAGGCTGGCTTCGACCCGCGTGAAGGCGTAACGCTGTGGGAGAACATGCAGGCGGCATCCAGCGGCGGCGCTCCGCCCGTGTGGCTTTCGACCCACCCAAGCCAGGGCCAGCGCATCGAAGGGCTGCAATCCACCATGAGCCAAGCCATGTCGATCTACGAGCAGGCCAGAGACCAGGGCCGCGCGCCGAATTGCCCGCGCCCCTGATCGCGCACACTCCGTTCGCCTGTCAGGCGCGTCCTACGCGCCTGACAGGCAGGCACTCACCCCTCGATAAGCGTTTTTCTTAACAGCGCCTGCACCGGCGCCGTCTCCGGGCGCACGTGGTGCCAGATAAAAAACGCCTCCGCCGCCTGCTCGACCAGCATGCCGAGCCCGTCGATCGTGCGCGCTCCGCGCTTGCCCGCCCACTGTAAAAACACGGTGGGGGTGGCGGCGTACATCATGTCGTAGGCGACCGCGTCTGGTTCGAACAGCGTCTCGGGCAGCGGCGGCAGCTCGCCGACAAGGCTGGCGCTGGTGCCATTGATGACCAGATCGAAGCGCCCGGATAGCGCCTCATACCCGCCGCCGGCGACGCTTCCCAGATCGCGAAAGTCCGCGGCTAGCGCCTCGGCCCTGGCGCCGGTGCGGTTGGCGATGACAAGCTCCCGCGGGCTTTCATTCAACAGCGGCTCGAGCACGCCGCGCACCGCGCCGCCGGCCCCCAGAATCAGCACGCGCTTGCCGGCCAGGGGCACCTCACAGGCCTTCAAATCCCGTAGCAGGCCGATGCCGTCGGTATTGTCGCCATAGATACGCCCGTTCTGACCGAGGCTGAGTGTATTCACCGCGCCAGCGCGCCGGGCGCGAAGGCTCTGGGTATCGCAAAGCGTGAACGCCTGCTGCTTGAACGGCACGGTGACGTTGGCGCCGCGCCCGCCGCTTTCGCAAAACGCACGCCAGGCCTGATCGAAGCCATCGAGCGGTGCGAGCTCGGCGGTGTACTCCAAAGGCTGACCGGTCTGCGCAGCGAAGGCGCGGTGAATCAGCGGCGATTTGGAGTGCTTGACCGGATTGCCCAACACGCAGTAACGGCTGCTCATGCGCTCACTCCCGCTTTTTCAGCTTCGGCTAGCCAGTCGCGCGGTGTCAGGTAGTCGTCCAGATGTGCCTCCGGGCTTCCCGGGCCCGGCGTATAGCCGTACTCCCAGCGCGCCAGCGGCGGCATCGACATCAGAATCGACTCGGTGCGCCCGCCGCTTTGCAGACCAAAGAGCGTGCCGCGGTCCCACACCAGGTTGAACTCGACGTAGCGCCCGCGACGATAAAGCTGGAACTCGCGCTCCTGCTCGCCCCAGGGCGTATCGCGCCGGCGGCGGGCGATCGGCAGATAAGCCTCCAGGAAGCTATCGCCAACCGCGCGCTGAAAGGCAAAGGCAGACTCGAAATCCGGCTCGTTGAGATCATCAAAAAAGAGCCCGCCCACGCCGCGGGTCTCGTCGCGGTGCTTGAGGTAAAAGTACTCGTCGCACCACGCCTTGTAGCGCGGGTAAACGCCCTCGCCGAAAGGCGCGCAGGCGGTGTGGGCCACCCGGTGCCAGTGCACGACGTCCTCGAACACCGGGTAGTAAGGCGTCAAGTCAATCCCGCCGCCGAACCACCATACCGGTGCCTCGCCTTCCTTTTCGGCAATGAAAAAGCGCACGTTGCCATGACTGGTAGGCACGTGTGGATTCTCTGGATGCAGTACCCAGGAGACGCCCACGGCGTGGAAGCTGCGACCGGCAAGCTCCGGGCGCGAGGCGGTGGCAGACGGCGGCAGCGTCTCGCCAAAGACGTGGGAGTAGTTGACGCCGCCCTTTTCGAACAGCGCGCCGTTTTCGATTACCCGCGAGCGTCCGCCGCCGCCGGCCTCACGCTGCCAGCTCTCTTCTCTGAAGGTGCCGCGCCCGTCCGCGTCGGCCAGCGCCTCGCAGAGCCGGTCCTGCAGGTTCATCAGGTAGGTTTTAACGTCGTCCAGATGCTCGTGGGCCACAGTGTCTCCAAAGCCGTGCAGGGGTAGACGTCAATGGTAAGGGGTAAAACAGAAGCGGTGAAGGGGCGCCGCACTCAGTCGTGGCGCTGAAAGCGCACCAGCGCGCGGCGGTAGGCGCCGCTTCGAACCGCGCGACTGATCATCGGCATCGCGCTTTTGATGCCGACGCGCACCAGCCGACGCTGCACCCGGGGCATGTCGAGCGACAGCGCCCGGGAGCCCCACTCGGGCAGAAGGTCGATGCCGGCGCGCATGAACAAGGCGCCTGCCGGGCGCAGAATCAGATGGCGTGGCGGCGCGCTTAAAAGCACTCGCACCACGTCGCGGGTGCGCTCGTCGCAGACAAGCTCACCTCGCTTGTCCTCGAGATACGCCGCCACCGCGTCGCGGCTGTCCGGTACCTGGCGGGCGCCGAGCGCCTCGGCGATGCAGGCGGTTTCGAAAAAGTAGCGGTCCTGGTCCGCCGCGCTGAGCGATGGATTGCGGTACACCAGGTGCGCGGCCATGAAGCGGCTCATCTCCGCCACGTGCACCCATGTGAGCAGGTCCGGGTCGTCGGCGGCGTAGGCGCGCCCATCAGCAGCGTGGCCGCGCACCTTTGCGTGTACCCGACGCACTCGGGCGATCGCCTCTTCCGCTTGGGCGAAATCGGCGAAGCTGGTGGTCGCGATGAAGTCGCTGGTGCGCCTAAGGCGCCCGACCATATCGTGGCGAAAGTTGGAGTGATCCCACACGCCGGCCAGCGCCAGCGGATGCAGCATTTGTAAAAGCAGCGCGCTGATGCCGCCGCACATCATCGGCGTGAAGTCGCCGTGAATGCGGCGCACGAGGCCACCTTCCGGAAACGGGCCAGGGTTTTCGTCGGCCCGCGCCGCGCCGAGTCTGGCCACCATGGCGTCGTGCAGGAAGTGGCTCATGTCAGGCGCGCAGCACCTCGTTGGTCACCAGATCGCGAATGGTGCTGGGTCGGGTCTGGCCGCCGAGTTCGCCGTCAAGCACGGCACTGATCTCGTCGCCAAAAACGGCGCGTACCTCGTCAAGGCTCATCGCCGGCGGCTCGGCGGCGCGGTTGGCGGAGGTCGACACCAGCGGCCCGCCGAAGGCCTCGCAAAGCGCCTTCATACCGGGGTGGTCAGTCACCCGCAGCGCCACGCTCTGGTGGGCACCGCGCACGAGGCCGTGGCTGCGTCCGTTGTCCGGCACCAGCCAGGTGTGGGGGCCAGGCCAGCTCGCGGCAAGCGGCGCGTGCAGTGCGAGCGGCAGCGACTCGAGCCACGGGCCGAACTGCTGGATGCTGGCGGCGACCAGAATCACGCCCTTGGCCGGGTCACGCTCTTTCAAGCGCATCAGGTGCGCCAGCGCCTCGTCGTTATCCGGGTCGCAGCTCAGCCCCCATACCGCCTCGGTCGGGCAGGCGATCACGCCGCCCTGGCGCAGGGTCTGAACCACGCGCTGAAGATTGTCCATCGAAGTCATCACGGTCTCCTGTGAATACGCGGCGCTGCCACGGATCGAACCGTCATCTTACCACGCTGCGCGATTCTCCCGGTGTGATCGGATCTAACTCAGGCGCACCCAGCCGCCCGCCTGCTGAGCCACGCGGCCCTCGAGCTCCAGCATGAGAAGCCGTTGCTGGCACTGCCCCACGCTCTGGTCGGTATGCTGCACCAGCAAATCGATCGGCGTGGGGGTCGAGGAGAGCGCGGCGAGCAGTGCATCCGGCGTATCGAGCGCAAGCGACGAACTCATCTGGACCGGGCCGGGCGCGGCGGGTTCCGCTGGGCTTCGCTCGGATCCGGGCAGGTACGCGCCGGCCCAGTGGCCGAGCTCCTCTAAAATGTCGTCGACGTGGCGCGTAAGAATGGCCCCGCTTTTCAGCAGCGACAGGCACCCGGCGGCCTGCACGTTATAAAGCGAGCCCGGCAGCGCGAAGAGCTCGCGGCCCTGCTCCAGCGCCAGCCGCGCGCTGACCAGGCTGCCGCTTTTTTCCGTGGCCTCGACCACCAGCGTACCAAGCGAAAGCCCGGTGACGATGCGATTGCGCCGTGGAAAGTACGCCGGCCGCGCCCGGGTGCCCGGCGGGTGTTCCGAGAGCACCAGCGCCCGCGGTGTTTGAATGAGCTGCTGATAAAGCGCGCGGTGGCTCGCCGGGTAGATGACATCCACCCCCGAGCCCAGCACCGCCACCGTAGCGCCGCCTTCATCGAGGGCGGCCTGCTGGGCCAGGCCGTCCACGCCCAGCGCCATGCCGCTAACCACGCACCAGCCGCGACCGGCAAGCGCGCGGGCAAACTCCCGAGCGTTGCGCCCGCCTTCCGCGGTCGGCTTGCGGGTACCCACTAGCGCCAAGCGCGGGCCGGTCAGCGCGTCGAGATCGCCCTGGGCCCATAAAACCGGCGGCGGGTCCGGCAGCTCGTCGAGAAGCGTCGGCCAGCGCGGGTGGCCCGGATGTAACACGTGGCGGTGGGGGCCAGCCTCGCACCAGGCGCGGGTGGCATCGATTGGCGCCTGAAGCGGGCTTTTATTCGGGTGGTCGAGCCAGAGCCTGAGCGCGCTGGCCGCCGGCGCCGGGAGCGCGGCGAGCCACCCCAGGGGCCAGTCCGGCGCCTGATCATAAAGCGCCTTGAGCCGGTGCGCGCCCAGGTTGGGCAGCGCCTGTAGGGCTAGCCACGCGTTGGCATCCATACCCGCCTCCTTTTAGCTTGGGCTTTTTACCTAAAGCTTTTCACCCTAACCTTTTCACCCCGGGCTTTTTATCCCGCTCGTTTCATCAAGGCTTGGGCGTGCGCACCTCGTCGCCTACCGCCAGCACGTTGGAGGCCTGCATCACCAAGGCGTAGCTCATGCGACTATAAGGTTTGAACACCATCAAAAGCCCGCCTTCGGTGTTGGGCAGTTGGAACAGCTCGCTGGTGCGCGGGTCGTTGATGAGTTCGCCCTGCTGGTCGACGCGCAGCACGTGCCCGGGCTGCAGGCCATCCTGAGTACCGAGGTCGATGGCCACGACCTGCAGCCGGCCGATGAAGCGCACCCCGCCGGGGGCGGCGATGATGTGGCCGGCCACCTCGGCCTGCGGCGCGCGCGGCTGAAAGTCGCCCTCGACCCTATCATCGAGCGCGATCACGATGTCGTCGTTGCGCACCTCTTGCCTGGCGCTGAGCGCCTCGACCCGGGCGATCTCGCCCTGCTGGTCGATCAGGCGCGCCTCGCCGATGAAGACCAGCTCCTGGCCCAACACCTCGCCACTGAAGGAAAGGTAGGGCTCGCCCGGGCGGTAAAAGCCCAGCGGAACGCCCGAGGGCAGCTCACCGCGCACGTAGAGCGTGTCGCCGGCGCCGCTGATGAAGCGCTGGTTCTCGCCGCCGACCACGTAGCCAAGCTCCCCGAGCGCCCGGCCCGCCTCCAGAAAGCGGTGCTGGCGCAGAAACACCTCGACCACGTCCATCGGCAGCGCCAACACCGCCTCGCGCGGCTCGATGGTGCGCACGCGCGGGGAAAGCTTCACCACCGGCTGGCCGGTTTCCAGCGCAAAGCAGGGGGCGCCGGCGCAGTCGCGCAGCACCAGTGTGTCGCCGGGGTAGATCAGGTGCGGGTTGCGAATCTGCGGGTTGGCCTCCCAAAGTGACGGCCACTGCCAGGGGTTTTGCAAAAAGCGCGCGGCGATGCCCCAAAGCGTGTCGCCCTTGACCACCACGTAGCGCTCGGGGGCGTCGCTTCGAATACGCTCCCAGCCCTGTGCGGCGTTGGCAAACGCGGCGACACTCAGCAGCAGTGCGGCAAGGGCACCTAGGCGAAAGGTTTTATGCATGAGCATGGCGAATCCTAAAGCGGTGGCAGCGGTCAACGACACGCCCGCGTGCATGCCCAGAAGTACCGCCAGCGTGATATAGTGGCCTATAGTAAAGCACAGGGTCGCACCCGCCCATTGCAACGCGAGCGCGACTTTTTGGCTCCTTTTTCAACCCTACCGCGTTTGAAGCGCCGGGGCTCCCCGTTTCAAACCGCAGATTCAACAACGGTGATTGTAACGCCATGGCCAAACGTCCCATTCTCGAATTCCCCGATGAGCGCCTGAGAACCAAGGCGAAGCCGGTGGAGACCGTTGACGATGAAGTTCGAAGCCTGGTCGACGACATGCTGGAGACCATGTACGACGCCCGTGGCATCGGCCTTGCCGCCACCCAGATCGACGTTCACCGCCGTGTGGTGGTAATGGATGTCTCCGAGGCGGGCGACTCGCCGCTGGTCATGATCAACCCGCGCTATGAGCCGATCGGCGAAGAGAAAGAGCCGCTTTCCGAAGGGTGCCTTTCGATTCCCGAGCACTACGCGGATGTTCCACGCTTTTTGAAGGTGAAGCTCAACGCCCAAAACCGCGACGGCGAGGCGTTCGAGCTCGAAGCGGACGGGCTGCTTGCCCACTGCATCCAGCACGAGTACGACCACCTGGAAGGCGTGCTCTTCGTCGATTATCTGTCCGCGCTCAAGCGCGATCGCATCATGAAGAAAATGCAAAAGCGCCACAAGCTGATGCAGGACGCCTAGACGCCGTAAAAGCCGCCCGTGGGCGGCTTTTTCACGTCCGTTTATCCGGCCGCCCTCTCCACCGTTTTTCGAACAGGTAGATCCATGCCCTCACTGCGCGTCGTCTTTGCAGGCACTCCGGAGTTCGCCGAATCCCACCTCGCCGCCTTACTCAAAAGCGACCACCAGGTGGTGGGCGTTTACACCCAGCCCGACCGCCCGGCCGGGCGTGGGCGAAAGCTCACCCCGAGCCCGGTCAAACGCTTGGCGCTCGAACATGACCTGCCCGTGTACCAGCCGCAAAGTTTGAAAGACCCCGCCGCCCAAGCCGAGCTGGCAGCACTTAACGCCGATCTTATGGTGGTGGTCGCCTACGGACTCTTGCTGCCGCAGGCGGTGCTCGATACGCCGCGACTCGGCTGTATCAACGTTCACGCCTCGCTTTTGCCGCGCTGGCGCGGCGCCGCCCCGATTCAGCGCGCAATCGAAGCCGGCGACGCCGCCTCTGGCGTCACCATCATGCAGATGGACGCCGGCCTCGATACCGGCGACATGCTGCTCGAGCTCGAAACGCCGATCACCGAGCAAACCACCGGCGGCCTGCTTCACGACCGGCTGGCCGAGGACGGCGCCAAAGCGCTGATCGAGGCTCTCGACGCCCTGGCGGGAGACGGGCTTACGGCCACGCCCCAGCCGATCGAAGGTGTGACCTACGCCGCCAAGCTGAGCAAGACTGAGGCCGAGCTCGATTTTCACCAGAGCGCCTGCACGCTTGCGCAGAAGATTCGCGCCTTCAATCCTTGGCCGGTGGCCTGGTGCCAGCTAGGCGACGAGCGCCTGCGCCTTTACATGGCCCGCGCCGAGGCGCGCGACAGCACCGGTGACGCCGTCGAGCCGGGCACGCTGCTCGCCCACGGCCGCGATCATCTGCGCATCGCCTGCGGTGAAGAAGGCCGCGAGGTGCTGTGCGTCAGCCACGTTCAGCTTCCCGGGGGCAAAATGCTGCCGGTCAGTGCGCTGCTCAACGCCCATCCCCCACGGCTTGCGCCCGGCAGCCGCTTGGGCTCGCCCTTGACGCAACAGGAAGATAATTCATGAGCGCCAAACGCCCCCAGGAAGGCAGCGGCCAGGAAGTTCGCGCCGCCGCCGCTCGCGCCCTCGCCCCCGTTCTCAGCGAGCAGGGCTCGCTTGCCGGCCTCGACGAGCACAGCGTCATCGCCCGCGACCGCGGCCTGCTCAAGGAGCTCTGCTATGGCAGCTGCCGACGCCTGCCGCGCCTCGAGGCGATCGCCGGCAAACTCTTGAAGCAGCCGTTCAAAAAGCGCGACCAGGACGTCAACGCGCTTTTGTTGATCGGTATCTACCAGCTGTTGTACATGCGCATTCCCGCCCACGCGGGGGTGGGCGAAACCGCCGGTGCGGCCAGGCTTTTGAAAAAGGAGTGGGCCACGCGGGTGTTGAACGGCTGCCTGCGCCGCCTGCAGCGCGAAAGCGAAACGCTCGTTGCCGAGGTCGACCGCGATGAAAGCGCAGCGCTCGAACACCCGGCCTGGCTTTTGAATGCGCTCAAGAGCGCCTGGCCCGAGCAGTGGCGCGAGGTAGTCGCCGCCAACAACGAGCCAGGCCCCATGACGCTGCGCGTGAACCAGCGCGTCAACGACCGCGAAGCGTATCTGGCCAGGCTCACGGACCAGGGGCTCGACGCACATCTTTGCCTTCACGCGCCAGACGCCATCACGCTGGAAACGCCCTGCGACGTCTCGCAGCTCCCCGGCTTCGCGGAAGGCCATGTCAGCGTGCAGGACGAGGCGGCCCAGCTCAGCGCCGCGCTTTTAGGTCCGGCGATCGCCCCGCGCCCCGGCGCCCAGGTGCTGGACGCCTGCGCCGCTCCCGGCGGCAAGACCGCCCACCTGCTCGAGCAGTTCGACATCGCGCTAACGGCGCTGGATAGCGACAACCAGCGCCTGGCGCGGGTCGACGATACGCTCGGCCGGCTCAACCTGAGCGCCAATCTGATTCACGCCGACGCCGCTGAGCGCGACTGGTGGAGCGGTACGCTCTTCGATGCTATTTTACTCGATGCGCCGTGTTCGGGAACCGGCGTGATTCGTCGCCACCCGGATATCAAGAAGCTGCGCCGGCAAAGCGATATCGGCCAGCTGGCCAGGCTTCAGGCGGCGATTCTGGACAATCTCTGGGGGCTTTTACGCCCGGGCGGCACGCTCTTGTACGCCACCTGCTCGGTGCTTCCCCAAGAGAACGCGAAACAGATCGACGCGTTCGTGGCACGCACCCCGGACGCCCGAGTAACGACCCCGACAGACGTTGCCTGGGGTATGGCCAGCGGCTACGGTCGGCAGCTCTTTTCGCAACAAAATAGCCACGATGGCTTTTTTTATGCCAGGCTGAAAAAGCAACCGGCGTGACGCGAGCGTCGCGCCCAATCGCCAACTATCGACAAGGATGAGATGACCATGAGCGATCATGTTTACAAGCACGTAGAAATTACCGGCTCTTCGGAAAAAAGCATTGAAGACGCGGTGCAAAAGGCGCTGGCCAAGGCGTCCAAAAGCATCGACAACATGCGCTGGCTCGAGGTGGTCGACACCCGCGCCCATCTTGAAAACGGCCAGGTCGCCCACTGGCAGGTGACCGCCAAGGTCGGCTTCACCCTCGAGTAATTCCCCACTGCTTTTCGACGGCGGCTGGTTTACACTGGCCGCCGTCTTTATTGCAGCGCCCTTCTCGTTTGACCATACCGCCGGCGCTTTCAACGGATTCGATTCAC
>NZ_JBIQVY010000011.1:0-28710 GCF_044335525.1 Halomonas sp. HMF6819
CCCAGCCGCCCGGGGTGGGCGAGGCCCTTGACTCCGGCCTACTCCTTGAGGACATGTATGTCCCCATGTCTGCGTGCCGCTGCCAGGCGTTTTATGTCAGAATGCCTTCCTCAAGGAGGATTGCCATGACACACATGCGCTGGGAGCAGCTGCTCTCGCCCCGCCGTTTGCACGACAAGCGCTCGACCACCGGTCGTGAAATGGGGCGCACCCCGTTTCACAAGGATCATGACCGCATCGTCTTCTCCGGCTCGTTTCGTCGTCTGGGTCGCAAGACCCAAGTGCATCCGCTGACCGAGAACGACCATATCCATACCCGGCTGACCCACTCGCTGGAGGTGGGCTGTGTCGGCCGCTCGCTGGGTATGATCGTCGGCGAGCTATTGAGCGACCAGCTGCCCGAGTGGATTACCCCGGCAGATCTGGGCGTGATCGTGCAAACTGCCTGTTTGGGCCACGATATCGGCAATCCTCCTTTTGGCCATGCCGGCGAGTACGCTATTCGCGACTGGTTTCGCCGCGCCCAGGGAAGTGGGCTGCTCGACGGGCTTTCCGAGGCCGAGTGTGAGGACTTGCTCACCTTCGAGGGCAACGCTCAGGGCTTTCGCGTCATTACCCAGATCGAATACAACCAGTTCAACGGCGGCATGCGCCTGTCCGCGGCCACGCTCGGCACGCTGCTCAAGTACCCCTGGACCGTGCGCTACGGCGGCCGCATGGGCAAGTTCGGCTGCTACCAGTCGGAGCAGGCACTACTCAGCGAAGTGGCCGAGGCGGTAGGGCTTTTGCCCCAGGGCGAACAGCGCTGGTGTCGCCATCCGCTGGCCTGGCTGGTCGAGGCCGCCGACGATATCTGCTATGCGCTGCTCGACCTGGAAGATGGGCTGGAGATGGGCATCCTGCGCTACGAAGAGGTGGTGGAGATCCTGCGCCAGATCGCCGGCGAGTTTCCGCCGGAGTATGAGGAGATGCTCAGCCGCAACGTCTCGCAGCGCCGGCGCATTGCGCTCTTGCGCGGGGCGGCCATGGAGCGTGCGGTCAACGAAGTGGCGTCGGTGTTCGTGCAAAACGAGCAGGCGCTACTGAGCGGCACGCTGGGCGAGGATTTGTTGGAGCTTTGTCACCCGGACCTGGGGTGGGGCGTGCAGGCGGCCAAGCAACTGGCCCGGGAGCGTATTTTTCAAAACGAACGTAAGGCAAAACTCGAGATTGGCGCCTATACGACGCTGGGCATCTTGCTGGAAGCGTTCATCGGCGCCGCCCATGAGCTTCACCATACCGGCCAAAGCTCGTTCAAGCATCAGCGAGTGTTGGCTCTAATCGGTGAAAACACTCCGCTGCCTTCCTGGTCGCTGTACGACAGCTACCGACGCATGCTCGATTTCATTGGAGGGATGACCGACCACTACGCGGTGGACCTGGCTCAAGAGATGGGCGGCCGGCTACGCGGTGATTAGACCGACGCCTTTTGCAGATGCGGCGGCTCGGTCATGCGCGAGCGCTCCAGCAGTACGTGGATGATTTTGTCGTGAAGCGCGTCGGACAATAGCGCCGGCGTAAGCTCGGTGAGTTCGCGCGCAAGCTGCTCACCGCTGACGACCAGCACGTCCGATGCCGCCTCGGAGGTATCGATGGTCCAGCCCGGCAGCGCCAGTACGCCGTGCACCTTGACTGGCACGCCGCAGCGCTGCTCTAGCCAATCGGAAAGCCAGGCAACGCCCTGACGGGTCTTGAGCAGCGGGCGGCGCTCCTGCCAATAGGGAAAGCGTAGCCGCTCGGGCTCGACCGCGACTTCGTTGAGCTCTTTACCATCGGGGCCAAGCGCCAGCGTACGCGCTCGGGTTTCGACTGCGAACACGCCGTGCGGCGTCACCACCACGTGGTCGATGGTAAAGCTATCGGTGGGAACATCGTGAAATACGTAGTAGGGATGCGCCTCGGGGCGAATCAGCCGCTCGAGCTCCTGGCCTACCGCCAGCTCGCACGCAAGGCCGAGTTTGAGTCGGCGAATACGTTGATAGTCGCGAATCAGCAGCAGTGAAAACGCCACCACCAGCAGCGTGCTCACCAGGCCGTAAAGCGCCCACTCTCCCCACTCCTGATGCTCCACGAACAGCATGCGGCCCATTCCGTAAACCAGCGGCGCGAGGCTAACGATGGGGCCAAGCGCGCCGTTGAGAAACAAATTGGAGTAGGCACGTTCGAGGCGGGCGCGAAGACCCTGGCCGGGCTCGCGAAGCGGAGCATCGAAGGGGGAGCTTACGCGCGCATCGTGAAGGCTACGCAGCGCAAGGACGACGCTGGCCATGGCCGCCATCGGAAACAAGAAAATCAGCGGTAGCAGATACTCCAGCCAGACCATTGCAGTGCCTTACCCGTATGCAGAATCGCTCTGCGGTGCGCGCCGGGCGGTCTAGCCGCCCGCCAGTTTGACCTTGTAACCCATCGCTTCGAGCGCCGCTTTGAGCGTTTCACGGTGGTCGCCCTGAATTTCGACGATGCCGTCCTTGACGGCCCCACCAGTACCGCAGCGCTTCTTGAGCGTTTTCGCAAGCGTCTTGAGCTCATCGCCGGCCAGCGGAATACCGCTGAGAGTGGTCACGCCCTTACCCTTGCGTCCGCTGGTTTCGCGGCGAATGCGTACGATACCGTCAAGCGAGGCGAGCCTTGCCTGCTCGCTATGCTCGTCGCAGGCGCAGTCATCGACCGGTGCGCGGCAATCGGGGCAGGTTCTGCCCTGTTCGGTTGAGTAGACAAGTCCACCCAACTGATCACGTAATGAGGCCATACCGTGTTTCCGTTAACCCTGTGTCTGAAAAGTGCGGGGCGATGGCGGCGCTTTCGCGTCCGGTGATCAGCCGCCTCACAACGCTGGTCAACTGCGTCATGCTTTCGATGCTGATCGCCCCGTCCGGCGTGGTTTCGGAGTCGGGAAAGCGGTTGAGATGGATCACCGTCATGCCTGCCTTGAGCGCGGCGCGAACGCCGACCAGCGCATCGTCGATGGCGATGCAGTCGCGCGCGCTAAAGCCCATGATACTGGCTGCGTGCAGATGGAGACAGGGTTCCGGCTTCCAACAGTTAGCCGTGTAGCCGCTGAAGAAGCGTTTGCCAAAATAGGTGGCAAGCTGGGTCGCTTTCAACGCCGCCTGAATCTTGCTTTCCGGGCCGTTGGAGACCACCGCGCTTGGAAAGCGGCGAAGCGTTTCGAGGGTATCGACAACGCCGGGCAGGGTTTTGAGTTCGCGGGTCAGGCGCTTGGCGAGATTGTCGCGCATGGTGCGCTCGGCGCTTTCAAGGCGCTGCGGGTCGACCTCACCAAAGCGAGCCTGCAGCTCGGCGACGATCGTGCGAAACCGGGCGCCGCGAAACTCGCCCATGTAATCCTGTCGCTGGAAAGGCAGCCCGACGCCGGTCAGCGCCGTGGCCATCTCGTCGGCCAGAAGGGGTTCGCTATCAACCAGAGTGCCATCACAATCGAACAACAAAAGTGGGAGCGGCATCGTTGATCCTTGCAGCGCCTGCTGCGTGTAGTGATTAAAAAGTAGACGATCGTCCTATTGAACGAGATTTACGGACCTTTGTGAACACTGTTTTATAATTTTTTACAAAACAAAAAATGCCCAAGAGGCCCTTTTGAGGGCGCTCGGGCGAAAAATGTTCCAAAAAAGTGAGATAAAACCTTTACCTGGCGCAGCGACGCCGCCAGTCGGGCTTTCTTAAAAAAGATTAACGCTAAGGCGGGATTAACGCGAAAGCCTGCGCGAGTTATCGCGGCTGCGGCGGTGATACGGGGACATCGTTTTCTGACTGGTTACCCACCACGGCGCATAGTGACCGTTCATGGCGCCGAAAAAGGCCTTTTGCATCGCCATGCCCGCCTCGACACTCGCTTCCATTTTCTCGGTCACCATGCGCTGATTCTCGAGCATCATGCCGGGGCTAAAAAACGGCTGGGTCTGCCACAGATGCTGACGCTGAGCGATCGTCGAAAGCGAGGTGCTCCAAAGCTCCAGCGCCATCATGGTGGCACTGTAGATCCCCATCATGGGAACGAAGGGGGCGCTGAACGGCTTGGCGGAGTGCTTCATGGCGTTTACCTTCAGTTGATGAAACAGGATCGATACGGTGATGGCGCCATACTACGCTGATGCTGCGCTGCAACAAGCGTTTTCGGGAAGCCAGGCAATAAAAAAAGGCGGCCAGGGCCGCCTTTCTCGGTTCATGAACGCCAGGTGTTTACTTCACCTTCGGGTCCAGTTCACCGCGCGCGTAGCGCTCGAACATCTCTTCCAGATTGATCGGTTTGATCTTGCTGGCATTGCCGGCGGTGCCGAACGCCTCGTAGCGGGCGATACACAGATCGCGCATGGAGGATACGGTTTCCTTGAGGAATTTACGCGGGTCGAACTCGGACGGGTTCTGGGCCAAAAAGCGGCGTACCGCGCCGGTGGATGCCAGGCGCAGGTCGGTATCGATGTTGACCTTGCGCACGCCGTGCTTGATGCCTTCGACGATCTCTTCGACCGGCACACCGTAGGTTTCCGGAATCTCGCCGCCGTACTGGTTGATGATCTCGAGCCACTCCTGGGGGACCGAGGAGGAGCCGTGCATGACCAGGTGGGTATCCGGGATGCGCGCGTGGATCTCCTTGATGCGCTGGATCGAGAGCGTATCGCCGGTGGGCGGCTGGGTGAACTTGTAGGCACCGTGGCTGGTGCCGATGGCAATCGCCAGCGCGTCGACGTGGGTGGCCTTGACGAATTCGGCGGCCTCTTCCGGGTCGGTGAGAAGCTGCTCCATGTCGAGCTTGCCTTCGGCGCCGATGCCATCCTCTTCGCCGGCCATACCGGTTTCGAGGCTTCCCAGGCAGCCAAGTTCGCCTTCGACGGAGACGCCACATGCGTGGGCCATTTCCACCGTGCGGCGGGTGACGTCGACGTTGTAGTCGTAGTCCATGGGCGTCTTGCCATCTTCACCCAAGGAGCCGTCCATCATCACCGAGGAGAAGCCGAGCTGGATCGAGCGCTGGCACACCGCGGGGCTGGTGCCGTGGTCCTGGTGCATGACCACCGGAATGTGCGGGAACTCTTCCACCGCGGCCAGAATCAGGTGGCGCAGAAACGGCGCGCCGGCGTATTTGCGCGCGCCAGCCGAGGCCTGCACGATCACCGGCGAGTCGGTCTTGTCGGCGGCTTCCATGATGGCGCGCATCTGCTCGAGGTTGTTAACGTTGAAAGCCGGGATGCCGTAGCCGTGTTCGGCGGCGTGGTCGAGCATCTGGCGCATGCTGATTAAAGCCATGAAGTCACCTTACTGGTTGTCGGTCTTGAGGGTCGGTAGTGGTTACGCGCCGCGGGCGGCGGCTTCGAGAGCAGTCACGGCGGGAAGCGCCTTGCCCTCGACGTATTCCAAAAACGCGCCGCCGCCGGTGGAAATATAGGAGACGCGGTCGCTAATGGCGTACTTGTCGATCGCGGCCAGGGTGTCACCGCCGCCAGCGATCGAAAACGCCGCACTTTCAGCGATGGCTTTCGAGAGCGCCTCGGTGCCCTTGCCGAACTGATCGATCTCGAACACGCCTACCGGGCCGTTCCACAAAATCGTGCCGGCGTCTTTCAAAAGCCCTGCTAGGCGGCCGGCGGTGTCCGGGCCGATATCGAGGATCATTTCATCGTCCGCCACCTGATCGACCGGCTTGACCGTCGCTTTCGCGGACTCGGAAAACTCGGTGGCCACGACCACATCGGTGGGTAGCGGAATGTTGACCGTCGCCATCAGCGTTTTGGCCTGATCGACCAGGTCCGCCTCGAAAAGCGATTTGCCTACATTATAACCCGCTGCGGCGATGAAGGTGTTGGCGATGCCGCCGCCGACGATGAGCTGATCGCACTTCTCACTGAGCGCGTTGAGCACGTCGAGCTTGGTCGATACCTTCGAGCCGCCGACGATCGCCGCCATCGGCCGTTTCGGCGTGGCGAGCGCCTTCTCGAGCGCTTCAAGCTCGCCGGCCAGCAGCGGGCCGGCGCAGGCGATGGGCGCAAAGCGCGCCACACCGTGGGTCGAGGCCTGGGCGCGGTGGGCGGTGCCAAAGGCGTCCATCACGAAGATGTCGCAAAGCGCGGCGTAGCGCTTGGCCAGCGCCTCGTCGTCCTTTTTCTCGCCGCTGTTGAAGCGTACGTTCTCGAGCAGCACGACGTCGCCGTCGTCGAGTTCCGGCGCCTTATCGAGATAGTCGGTGGCCAGCGTAACCGGCTGGCCCAGAAGCTCGGCAAGATGCTCGGCGACCGGCGCCAGCGAGAACTCATCGGCTGGTTCGCCTTCGGTGGGGCGGCCGAGGTGACTCATCAGCAGCACTTTCGCGCCAGCGTCCCTGGCCGCCTGAATGGTCGGCAGGGCGGCGCGCAGACGCGCGTCGCTGGTGACGCGGCCATGCTTGATCGGTACGTTCAGATCCTCGCGGATCAGCACGCGCTGACCCTTCAGCGAGTGCTCGGACATCGTTTGCACGTTCATCCAGACGGCTTCCTTGTGGTTGGGCGTTGATACGTCAGTGGCTTGAAGGCGGCGCGAGCGACGCCAAGCGTCGGCTGATATCCAGCATACGGTTGGCAAACCCCCACTCGTTGTCGAACCAGCAGAGCAGTTTGATGAGCCGCTTGCCGGCGACCCGGGTCTGGGTGGCGTCCAGAATGCCCGAGTGCGGGTCGTGATTGAAGTCGACCGAGGCCATCGGTGCCTCGGTGTAATCCAGCACGCCCAGAAGGCGCGTGCGGCACACTTCTTTCAGCAGCGCGTTGACCTCCTGGGCGTCGGTATCGCGGCGCACGGTGAGCGCGGCGTCCATGGCCGAAACGTTAATGGTCGGCACGCGCACGTGCAAGCACTCGAAGCGCCCCTTGAGCCTCGGCATCAGCCGGCTGATACCCACGGCCAGGCCGGTGTCCACCGGCACGATGGAGTGCATCGCCGAGCGGGTCAGACGCAGGTCGGTTTGATGATAGGCATCGATCACCGGCTGGTCGTTCATCGCCGAGTGAATGGTAGTAGTCACGCCGTGCTCGAGCCCCAGCGCCTCGTCGAGCACCGTGAGAAGCGGCACCAGGCAGTTGGTCGTGCACGACGCCGCCGACAAAATGCGCTGCTCGGCCGACAGCGTCTGTTCGTTGATGCCCCAGACGATAGTAGCGTCGACGTCGGACTCCGCCGGCTGAGAGAACAAAAGCCGCTTGGCGCCGGCCTCGAGATGCTGTTCGGCGGTGGCGCGGTCCTTGAAGCTGCCCGAGCACTCCAGCACCAGGTCGATCTCAAGCGCCCGCCAGGGCAGGCGGGTCGGGTCGGCCTCGCTGAGCACCTGGATGCGCCGCCCGCCGACGATCAGCGCTTCGCGGTCGCTCTCCACCGCGACGGGAAAACGGCCGTGGGTGGTGTCGAAGCGGGTGAGATAGGCAATCGTATCCAGATCCGACAGCTCGTTGATCGCGACGATCTCGATATCGGGGTCGTTGCGCTCGATGAGCGCGCGCAGCACGCACTGGCCGATGCGGCCATAGCCGTTGATGGCGATACGAAATGTAGGCGTGGACTCGGCCATAAACGGCAGCTCTTTAACGAACGGTGGCGGCCAGGCGGCCGTAAACTCGCGTGATTTTAGCGTATTTCATGGCCCACCTCCTACCAGGTGCCAAGCCAGCGGCAGCAAAAGCGCGGTGAAAATGCCCGTAAGGCTCATGCCGAGCGACGCAAAAGCGCCGGCGGCGGGGCTGATTTCGAACGCCCGCACGGTGCCGATCGCGTGGCCGTTGAGCCCGAGGGTAAAGCCGATGACGCGCTCGTCCTCGATCTTCAAAAGCTTCGCCGCCGGGCCGGTAAATGCTGCCGTGGCCACCCCGGTCACCAGCAGTGCGCCGAGCATCAGCGCCACCGACCCGCCAATTTGCTCGGTGATGCCGATGGCAATCGGCGCGGTGACCGATTTGGCGGCAAGCGAGGCGAGAATGTCTGGCGGCGCGCCCAAAAGCCAAGCGATGCCCAGCGCATAGCAGGCGGCCAAGCTTGCGGCGATGGGCAAGCAAACGGCCAGCTCGCGCCACAGTGCGCGGATGTGTGGCAGCTGCTGATAAAGCGGCATGCCGAGGGCCACCGTGGCCGGGCCCAGCAGCAAGGTTAGCCACACCGCCCCTTCGCGATAGCGCGGGTAGGGCAGCCCGATCAGTGCAAGCGCGGCGGCGAGCATGAGCGCGGCGATCAGCACCGCTGGAAGCCAGGCGGGCCGTTTAAGGCGAACGAACAGGGCGTTGGCGACGATGAACGCCGCGAGCGTCAGAGCGACGGCGAACAGCGGTGACGCGGCGAGCGTGTCGAGCAAACCGTCAGCGTTCAAGGCGACCTTCCCTCATGACCTGTCCATCAGACGTTTGAGCAGCCACAGGGTGCTCGCCACGCTTGCGAGCGTGCCGAGCACCAGCGCGACAAGAATCACCGGCCACTGGCCCTGAAGTTCGTCGATGATGAAGAACACCCCGACCACGCCTGGCATGATCAGCATCGCCAGCAGCGCGATCAGCGGCTGGGCCGCGGCGGCCACAGGGGCCGGTACGCGGCGAAGAAGAATCAGCGTGGCGGTGAGTAACAGCATTCCCACCACGCCGGAAGAGACGGGCAGATCGGAGAGGCGAACCACCGCCTCTCCGATCAGGTAGTAGCCGACCAGCCACAAAAAACCGGTTAGTGCAGGCATTCGGGCGGCGGCTCCTTGCTGCGCGCGCCGGGATCAACCCAGCAGTTCACGGGCCTGGTCGACGATGTTGTCAACGGTGAAGCCGAAGTGCTTGAACAGATCACCGGCCGGGGCGGACTCACCGAAGGTGGTCATGCCGATCACGCGGCCGTCGAGCCCCACGTACTTGTACCAGTAGTCGGCGTGGGCGGCTTCGATCGCGATGCGATGGGTCACCGCGCGCGGCAGTACGCGCTCTTTGTACTCGGCGTCCTGCTCGTCGAAGCGGTCGGTCGAGGGCATCGACACCACGCGCACGGCGCGGCCCTGGCCTTCGAGCGCGGCGGCAGCGTCCATGGCCAGCGCCACTTCAGAGCCGGTCGCGATCAGAATCAGCTCCGGCGTGCCTTCGGCATCCTTCAACACGTAGCCGCCGCGCTGAATCTCGGAAAGCTGCGTCTTGCTGCGCGCCTGGTGCGGCAGGTTCTGGCGCGAGAGCACCAGCGCCGTAGGCCCTGAGCTGCGCTTGAGCGCGGCGTCCCAAGAGGCCATGGTCTCGACCGCGTCACAGGGGCGCCAGGTCGCCAGGTTTGGCGTGGTGCGAAGGTTCGTGAGCTGCTCGATCGGCTGGTGGGTCGGGCCGTCTTCGCCCAGACCGATGGAGTCGTGGGTGAAAACGTAGATCGCCTGGTTACCGATTAGGGCGGCCATGCGTACGGCGTTGCGCATGTACTCCATGAAGATCAAAAACGTTGCGCCGTAGGGCACGAAGCCGCCGTGCAGCGCGATGCCGTTCATTACCGCACCCATGCCGAACTCGCGAACGCCGTAGTGCAGGTAGCTGCCGCTCGGGTCTTCCGCGGTGATCGCCTGGGTGCCTTCCCAGTAGGTCAGGTTCGACGGGGCCAGGTCGGCGCTGCCGCCCAGAAGCTCCGGCATCTGCGGGCCGATGGCGTTGAGCGCGGCAAGCGATGCCTTGCGCGAGGCGATGCTTTCGCCTTTCTCCTGAGCCTTTTCGATCAGCGCTTCGGTGCCGAGTTCGGCGGGCAGCTCGCCCTTCATGCGGCGCTTGAACTCGCGGGCGAGTTCCGGATGGGCCTCAGCGTAGCGCGTGAAGCGCTCGTTCCAGGCGTCCTGCTGCTTTTTACCTGCCTCACGGGCGTCCCAGGCGGTGTAGATCGGCTCGGGGATGTAAAACGGCGCGTGCTCCCAGCCGAGCTGCTTGCGCGTTGCCGCTACTTCGTCGTCGCCGAGCGCGGCGCCGTGGGACTCTTCTTTGCCCTGCTTGTTGGGCGCGCCGAAGCCAATGATGGTCTTGCAGATGATCAAACTCGGCTTGTCGCTTTGCTTGGCGAGCTCGATGGCGGCCTTGATCTCTTCCGGCTTGTGGCCATCGACGTTGGGCACCACGTGCCAGCCGTAGGACTCGAAGCGCTTGGCGGTGTCGTCGGTGAACCAGCCCTCGACTTCGCCGTCGATGGAGATGCCGTTGTCGTCATACAGCGCGATCAGCTTACCGAGCTGCTGAGTGCCGGCAAACGACGCCGCTTCGTGAGAGACACCTTCCATCAAACAGCCGTCGCCGAGGAAGCACCAGGTGTGGTGGTCTACCACGGTGTGGCCCGGGCGGTTGAACTGCGCGGCCAGCGTGCGCTCGGCCAAGGCAAAGCCCACGGCGTTGGCAAAGCCTTGCCCCAGCGGGCCCGTGGTGGTCTCGATCCCCGGCGCGTAACCGAATTCCGGGTGGCCGGCGGTGGGCGAGTGGAGCTTACGAAACGACTGCAGATGCTCGAGGCTGACGTCGTAACCGGTGAGGTGCAACAGCGAGTAGAGCAGCATCGAGCCGTGCCCGTTGGAGAGCACGAAGCGGTCGCGGTCGGCCCACTTCGGATCCTCGGGATTGTGCTTGAGGTAGTCGTTCCACAGCACCTCGGCGATATCCGCCATTCCCATGGGGGCGCCGGGATGGCCGGAATTGGCCTTCTGGACGGCATCCATGGAAAGGGCGCGAATGGCGTTGGCCAGCTCAAAACGGGACGGCATGGGGGGCTCCTCGCCTGAAGACGGAAAACAGGGATCAGAAAACACCGATATAACAGCGACAATACCGATGCGAAAACCAGAAAGGGGGCTATTGTCGCTGACTTCAAGGGCCTCGGCAAATTATAGGCGCGCCTTATGGGAACGCGCCCTGCTTGCGTGTAAACTCCACCGTTTGCGGCGGCGTCGCCGCGTGACCACTCCGGCAGGGTGCCTCCTGCCGCGATTTTTTTGATGCTGTCAGCCGGCAGCCGTCGTACGAGGGCCGAGCGCGTAATGAGCGAATATTCCCTGTTTACCTCCGAATCCGTTTCCGAGGGACATCCCGATAAAATTGCCGACCAGATTTCCGATGCGGTGCTGGATGCGATCATCGCCCGGGACAAGCAGGCGCGCGTGGCCTGCGAAACCCTGGTGAAGACCGGCGTGGCGATCATCGCCGGCGAGATCACCACCTCCGCCTGGGTGGATCTGGAAACCCTGGTGCGCGACGTGATCACCGAGATCGGCTATACCTCGTCGCAAGTGGGCTTCGACGGCGCGACCTGCGGCGTGGTGAACCTGATCGGCAAGCAGAGCGTGGAAATCGCCCAAGGCGTCGATCGCACCAAGCCCGAAGATCAGGGCGCCGGCGACCAGGGGCTGATGTTCGGCTACGCCACCAATGAAACCGACTCCTACATGCCGGCGCCGATCCACTACTCGCATCGCCTGGTGGAGCGCCAGGCGGAGCTGCGTAAAAACGGCATGCTGCCGTGGCTGCGCCCGGACGCCAAGAGCCAAGTGACCTTCCGCTACGATGCCAAAGGTCAGCCCTGCGGTGTCGACGCGGTGGTGCTCTCCACCCAGCACGACCCGGAGATCGCCCAGGAAGACCTGCGCCACATGGTGCTGCGCGAGATCATCGAGGACGTGCTGCCCGCCGAGTGGCTCGACGAGAACACTCAGTACCATATCAACCCGACGGGTAAGTTTGTCATCGGCGGCCCGGTGGGCGACTGCGGCTTGACCGGGCGCAAGATCATCGTCGACACCTACGGCGGCATGGCGCGCCACGGCGGCGGCGCGTTCTCGGGCAAGGACCCGTCGAAAGTCGACCGCAGCGCGGCCTACGCCGGCCGCTACGTGGCCAAGAACGTGGTCGCGGCGGGTTTGGCCGACAAGTGCGAAATCCAGGTGTCCTACGCCATCGGTGTGGCCGAGCCCACCTCGGTGTCTATTGATACCTTCGGCACCGGCAAGGTCGACGACGCCCGCATCGTCGAGCTGGTCCGCGAGCACTTTGATCTGCGACCCTACGCGATCACCAAAATGCTCGATTTGCTGCACCCGATGTACCAGCTCACCGCCGCTTACGGCCACTTCGGTCGTGAGCCCTTCGAGCACAGTTATCAGTGGGTGGACGACAAGGGTGAAACCCGTGTCGAAACCTTCACCGCCTTCCCCTGGGAGAAGATCGACAAGGCGGACGCGCTGAAAAGCGCCGCCGGCCTCTAGGCTCGCTCCGCGTTCGATCCAGCGCCCTCGGCTTTGCCGGGGGCGTTTTTTTATGAGCGAAAGTACCGCGGCTGCCCTAGGCTGGTGATGAATAGTTAGCCTCGGGGCCCAGCCATGACGAGCACAAGGCGCACGCTTTTCTCCCTGTTGACGCTAGCCGCGTTAGCCCTGCTGGCGTTTGGCGCGCGCGCCGACGACTGCCCGCCCTGGCCCGATGAGCGGCTTGCGCTCGAAACCCAGGCGTTGGCCGAGCAGATCGCGCTGTGGGATTTGAGCTACCACGGCGAGGGTGTGGCGCTGGTCAGCGATACCCTGTACGACCAGGCGGCGGCGCGTTTGGCGCAGTGGCAGCGCTGTCTTGGGCAAACGCCGCAGCACCGGCCGCTCGAAAACGTTCTGGACGCCGAGGTGTCCCGCACTGTGTCTACTCGCACTGCCTCTACGCCCGCCGCGTCGGCTGCCATTGAGCGTACCACGTCCACCCGCGCCCATCCGGCGGCGCAAACCGGGCTCGAGAAAACCGATGAAGCGGGTGTGCGTCGCTTCACTACTCGCCGCGACTATCTCTGGATTCAGCCCAAGGTCGACGGCGTAGCCATCACGCTCGAGTACGAAGCCGGCGAGCTGATCGATGCGGTCAGCCGCGGCGACGGTGAGCGCGGCCAGAACTGGACGCCGCGCGCGCTGGAACTGCCCGCGGTGCCCAACCGCTTGCCAGAGGCCATCGACGCGATTTTTCAGGGCGAGCTCTACTGGCGCCTGAATGACCACGTACAGGCTCGAGCGCCGGAGAGCGGCGCCAGGGGGCGCGTTGCCGGCGTCATGGCGCAGCGCGCGCCGAGCGCGGCGTCGCTCGACCGTATCGGGCTCTTCGTTTGGGACTGGCCGGACGGCCCGACGGACATGGCCACTCGGCTTGTCGAGCTTCAAGCGCTCGGTTTCGACACCGCGGCCTACACTCACCGCCTTGATGAGCAGTACGACGCCGCCCACTGGCGCGATACCTGGTTCAACGCGCCGCTGCCCTTCGCCACCGACGGCGTGGTGATCAAGCAGGCAGAGCGCCCCGGCATTCGGCGCTGGTCGAGCTCGCCGCCGAGCTGGGCAGTGGCGTGGAAGTACCCGCCGAGCCAGGCGCTGGCGCAGGTGCGCGGCGTCGAGTTTCGTATTGGCCGCACCGGGCGGGTAACGCCGCTTCTGCACCTCTATCCGGTCGAGCTCGACGGGCGGCGCGTTACGCGGGTGTCGCTGGGCTCGCTCGATCGCTGGCGCGAGTGGGACGTGCGCCCTGGCGACCAGGTCGCCGTCGAGCTTGCCGGGCTCACCATTCCCCAAGCGCGCGAGGTGGTCTGGCACACCCGCGAGCGCGCCGAGCTCACCCCGCCCGAGCCCGAGCGCTACCATCTCTTGAGCTGTTTTTCGCTGACGCCGGGCTGTTTCGATCAGCTGCTGGCGCGGCTGACCTATCTGGGCGAGCAGCTCAACATGCGCGGGGTGGGCGAAGGCACCTGGCGTGCACTGCTGGAGGCGGGGGCGGTGAGTGATCTACTGGGGTGGCAGCGGCTAAGCCGTGAGGAACTCATGCGAGTCTCCGGTATCGGGGAGGCGCGCGCCGAGGCGATTTCGAGCGCGTTCGGCCAGGCGCGCGGCGCCTCCTTCGCGACGTGGCTGGACGCCTTGGGCGTACCGCCGGGGGCGGACGCGCGCCTGCAGGATTGGGAAACGCTCAAGGCATTGAGTGCCGACGAGTGGCAGGCCCGGCCCGGCGTCGGCCCCGTACGTGGCGAGGCGCTGGCGGCGTTTTTCAGCCACCCCGAGCTGGCGCGCATGGCGACTCAGCTGCGCGCCTTCGGCGTAGCGGGTTTTTGAGCGGCACTTTTTTAGCCAAGCCCGGTGAGCGATAACATGACGCCCAGATAAAGCGGTATCAAAAGCGGCGCCAGCAGCGTGCTGGTCAGCACCGCCAGCGCCCCCTTTTGCGGTTCGATCCCAAGCTCCATCGCCACCACCACCACGTTGGAGGCCATGGGCACCACGCTCAACAGCAACAGCGCTAGCGCCAGCGTCGGCGAAAGCCCCAGCCACGCATCGAGCACCAGCACCCCAATGAGCATCAGCGCCGGCCACAGCACGTAGCGAAGCCCCAGACACGCGAGTACGAAACGGGTATCCCAGGCCGCGAGTCGTGCCTGGCTCAAGGTCATGCCGATGATCATCATGCCAAGCAGCGTGTAGCTTGCCGGGAACACAGAAAGCGACTCCATCACCGGCGCGGGCAGGCGTATCGAGAGCGCGCCGAGCAACAGCGCCAGGGCAAAGGCGTAGAGAAGCGGCAGGCGGCTGATCTTGATGAGGCTCTGGCGCACCGAAAACTGGCCGCGCGCGCTCAGGTAAAAGCCCACGGTGAACTCGTAAAGGTTGATGCCCAGCATGCAGAAGAGATAGAGCGTCACTCCCTCTGGCGGTAGCAGAATCAACGCGATGGGCAGGCCGAAGTAGCCGGTATTACCGGTGCCCGAGGAGAACGCCAAAAGCGCCGCTTCATGCGCGCCGAAAACGCGCCGGCCCAGCGCGTTGACCACCAGCGCTAGAGTACTGGTGAACAGAAAAAGCGCCAGCGTCAGCGTCAAATACTCGGCGGTCGGGTCACCGTTCATTAGCGCTCGAAATACGGTGAACGGCGCGATCACATAGACCAGCAGCGTAGCGATGGGCTGCGGATTCACCTTGAGCCGCTTGGCCGCGACGAAACCGAGCGCGACGAAGCTCAAAAGCGTTAGCAAAGGGCCCGCAAGCGTTGCAAAGGAGAGGTCCATGAGGTTTTCCAAAGGTTAAAGGCCGCGACTATGAATCAAATTAACGTAGCGCCGTGGAATCTTTCATTAGCCGCGCTCCGGCCCAGCGGCGACAATAGGCCACATTATCACCTTTAAAGCTCCCGCGAGGCCCGTTATGAGCAGCCACGAACATCCGTTAGGTATCAGCTTCGAATTCTTTCCGCCGAGCACCGAGGCCGGGCGCGAGAAGCTGATTCATGTGCGCGATGCGCTGGCCGCCACCAACCCGCGCTTTTTCTCGGTCACCTACGGCGCCGGCGGCTCCACCCAGGCACGCACCCAGGACATCGTTCGCCGGGTGAGCGAAAGCGGCATCACCACCGCGCCGCATCTCTCCTGTATCGGCAGTGAAAAGGCGCAGCTGCGCGATCTGCTGGCGCAGTACCGCGAAGAGGGCGTGGAGAGCCTGGTGGCGCTGCGCGGCGATCTACCCTCGGGCATGGCGAGCATCGGTGAGCTGCGCTACGCCAACGAGCTGGTCGAGTTCATCCGGGCGGAAACCGGCGATCACTTCAACCTCGCCGTGGCCGCCTATCCGGAGTCCCACCCCCAGGCCGCTAATCTAGAGCGCGACGTGGAGAACTTCGCGCGCAAGATGAATGCCGGCGCCGACATGGCGATCACTCAGTACTTCTTCACCGCCGATGCCTACTTCCATTTCGTCGAGCGCGCCCGCGCCCACGGCGTCACCCAGCCGATCATCCCGGGCATCATGCCGATCACCAACTACACCAAGCTGGCCCGCTTTTCCGATGCCTGCGGCGCCGAGATCCCGCGCTGGATTCGCAAACAGCTCGAGTCTTATGGTGACGATCACGAATCGATTGCGGCCTTCGGCACCGACGTCGTCAGCCGGCTCTGCCAGCGCCTGCTCGACGGCGGCGCGCCGGGACTGCACTTCTACACCTTGAACCAGTCCGCCCCGGTGCTGAAAGTGGTCAATAATCTGGTCGGATAAAGAGTCAGGCTCCACCAGCCTCGAGCAATCCTATGCGGGGCGCTATAAATACATCCCTGTACGCTACTTTCGCCATCCCTGGCGAAAAACCCCGCAACGGATTACGCGAGACTGCTCTTTTGAGTGTCAAAAAAACGCCCGCTCAAGTCACCTTGAGCGGGCGTTTTGATTTCCAACCAGTCGCTAGGAAGTACTGGGTGAAGGCGTGTTGGCGTGCTGCTTACGCTGCATCACGAACAGCGCCGCGCCAATGGCTAGTCCCAACGCGTCGGTGTAAATGCCGCCGTAGATCAAAAAGATCGCCCCGATCAGCATCACCACCCGCGTGACGCCGTTGACCGGCCCGAAGAACCACTTCTGCACCATGCCCGAGAGCAGCACGATACCGAGCGTGGCGGTCACGCCGACACGCAGGATCTGAAGCGCCGAGCCCTCCATCAGCATCGCTGGGCTGTAGAAGAACATGAACGGCACGATAAACGCCGCCAGCCCGATCTTGAACGACGCCACGGAGGTGCCCATCGGGTTATCCCCCGAGATGCCCGCCGCCGCATAGGAGGCCAGCGCCACCGGCGGCGTGATCGCCGAAACCACTGCGAAGTAGAACACGAAGAAGTGCGCTACCAGCGGCTGGATGCCGATATTGATCAAGCCGGGAGCGACCACGGACGCCGCGACCGCGTAGGCGGCGGTAGTCGGCATGCCCATGCCCAGCAAAATGCTGATCAGCATGGCGAACACCAGCGCCAAAAGCTGGCTGACGCCGGCAAGCCCCAACAAGAGCGAGGAGAAGCGCGCGCCGACGCCGGTCAGCGAAATGACGCCGACGATCAGCCCGGCGCAGGCGCACACGGCGATGATCTGGATCGACATGGTGCCGGCGAGCTGGAGAGCCTTGAGGATCGCCTTGACGCCCATCTTGTGAGGCGAGATCCAGCTCACCACCGCCGCCGACGCCGTGGCAAGCGTACCTGCGCGGATGACCGAGTAGCCCATGAACAGCGCGCTGATCAAAATGATGATCGGCGCGAACAGGTAGACCTGCTTTACCAGACGCGAGAAGCGCGGAATTTCGTCCTTGCGCATGCCGCGCATGCCCTTGCGGGCGGCTTCGAAATCGACCATGAAGTAGATCGAGGCGAAGTAGAGAATGGCCGGGATCAGCGCGGCGAGGGCGATCTCGGTATAGGGAATGCCCGTCACCTCCGCCATGATGAAGGCGCCCGCGCCCATGATCGGCGGCATGATCTGCCCGCCGGTGGAGGCCGCCGCCTCGATGGCGCCGGCGCTGCGCGCCGGGTAGCCCACTTTCTTCATCAGCGGAATAGTCAGCGAGCCCGTGGATACCACGTTACCCGCCGAGGTGCCGTTGATCATGCCCATCAGACCCGAGGCGAAGATCGAGACCTTGGCAGGGCCGCCGCGTGCGCGCCCGGCGGCGGCAAAGGCGAAGTTGACGAAGTAATCGCCCACTTTCGAGGCCTGCAAAAATGCCGCGAAGATGATGAACAGAATGATGTAAGTCGAGGAGACCGCGGTGGTTGGCCCGAGAATCCCGGCGTCGGTGTAGACTTGGCTGAAAAAGCGCTGCACCGAGAGACCCGGATAGCCCAGAAAGCCCGGCAGATACGGCCCGGCGAAGACGTAGACCAGGAAGATGGCGGAGATCACCACCAGCGCCAGGCCCGCCACGCGCCGAGTCAGCTCCAGAATCAAAAGCGAGCCGGCGATCGCCGCCCAAGAGATACCGATCGGCGCAAAGGAGGTGCCGGTCGAGGCGCGCATGGGCGAGTTGTACATTAAAAGCAAATAGCCGGCGCTTGCCAGCGCGCATACCATCAACACCAGGTCCGCCGGGTTGAAGCGATGACGCTCCAGGCGAAAACCCCAAGAGAGCACAATGGCGACAGCGGTGGTCGCCATCAGCGGATAGCCAAAGTGCCAGTTCTCCACGGCGGGGTCGATGCGCATGGCGCCGCTGTTTAGGGTCTGCTGCATCAACACTACCTGCACCAGCGTATAGGCCGCCGGAATCAGCAGCGCGAACCCCAGAGCCTTGAGCCAGGCAGGCGAGGCGGCGGTATCAGCATCGGCAAAGCGTGCGCCAGCGAAAAGCCCGTACCCAAGAATCAGGGCACCGGCGATGTGGATGATACGAAACGACCAGGTTTCGATCGGGTAGACGTTCAGCGAGAACAGGTGAAAGCCCGAGTAGAGAATCGCAAGCGTGGCGAAGAGCAAAAACTGCCAGCCGGTAAAGACGCGCCGGTTGGCTTCGACCACTTCCTCGTCGACGCCATCGGCGATCGTCGCGCTCGAGGCCGCGGAGACGTGACCTTCATCCTTGACGTCATGTGGGGGGGAGTCGGCGTTATGACTCATGCAAGGTCACCTTCGGTAATCGGTAAAAGGGGATAGACAAAATGGCCCCGCGCGGCGGCGCCGGCGGGGCAAAAAGCGAGCGGACCGGCTTACTTGATCAGGCTATCGTCGATCTCATAGCCGTTCTCTTCGAACCAGCGCGCCGCACCCGGGTGGAAGGGCAGCACGGTGTTGTGCACGACGTTTTCCGGCACGGTGGTTTCGGCGCTACGGTGAATCGAGCGCATGCGGTCGTTGTTCTCCATGGTGACCTTGGTGACTTCGTAGATGAAGTCCTCGGGTAGGTCGCAGCCCGCCATGGCGAAGTTCCACATGGAAACGACCGGGGAGTCCTCCTCGAGTGTGGTGTAGGTGCTCGCCGGAATGTCGTACTCCGCGACCGGGTAGTTGTCGAGCACGGTAGCGCGCTCTTCGTCGGTGAAGGAGATGATGTTGACGTCGGTCTGCACCTCGAGCTGGCTGACCGCCGGAATCGGGATGCCCGCGGCGAAGGCGATGACGTCCAGCAGGCCGTCCTGGAGCTGGCCGCCGAGATCCGACCAGCCGCCGTTACGGCGCTCGAAGTTCACGCCCAAAGTTTCGAGCATCGCCGGGAAGTAGGTGTCCGAGGTGGACGCCGCCGGTCCGAAGCCGATGCGCGCGCCGTCGGGAATGTCCGAGATCGACTCGATACCGGAGCTTGAAAGCGCGGTGATCGAGAACGGTGTCTCGTACATCGGGAACAGCGCGCAGACGTTGTCCATTTTGAGCCCCGGCGCCAGAGGGCTTTCGCCGTTCACCGCGTCCGCGGCCGGGCCCATGGTGGTCAGGCCGAAGGCCATGTCGCCTGAGTGTACCAGTGCCAGGTTTTGGGTCGGGCCGCCGGTCACTTCGCCGCCGCCGGAAAGGCCCAGCTCGTCGGCGATGAAGTTGGCCCAGCCGGAGCCGTAGACGAAGTAAGTACCGCCTTGGCTTGCGGTACCGACGGTAAAGTTGTCCGGCCAGCCGGCGCGGTCTTCCTCGGCGCTGGCGCTACCGGCGGCGGCAACGAGAGTGGCGCTTGCGAGCATAAGAGCGGTTTTGGGCATGAATTGGCGCATGGCGAGAATTCCTTGGCTGTTATTGAGGTTTTTAAATAAGGCGGCAGTACCGCGTTTAAACAGCCTGTTTAGAGCGATCCTCGTGCCAGATGGAATGACTTTATTTATTTTCAGCGAGTTACGACGTTTTACTGCAACTTTGGTCGAAATCGAAAAAGCGGGAAGTGGCTGGATATTCGCACAGACGCCAGGTTCAGGCGTGCGAAAAGCCGCACACTCAAGCGAGGTGCGGCGATCAGGGGATGGGTCGTAAAAGCGCTGTCAGGAAAAGCCCTGTTAGAAACGGTCCTGTTAGAAAAAACCTGTCAGGCCAAATCCTGTTGAAGAAAGAAGGCGGGGTTCAGGAGTTGCCCTTGGGATCGAGAATCCGCACCGGCTGAACGTCCTGACTTTTTTGTTCCTCGCGTACCTGGTTGACCCGGGTGGTCAGCTCCGAGGAGTTTTCGTCTTCAATGGGAAGCTGCTCGAAAAAATCGCAGCTCACGCACTCGCGGTAGCGAATGCCGTTTTGCTCCCAGGCGCGAATGCGGTCCATGGCCGCGCAGCGCGGGCAGGTGACCCCGGCGATAAAGCGTTTCACACTCGACATGGTTTCTCCCGAGCGCGGCGGCCCGCCGCGCTCATTGGTCGTTGAAAAGAGGTCGTTGAAAGGGCGCGTCAGGCGGCGCGGATACCGCTGTGGCGCAGAAGCGGCTCGACGCTCGGCTCGCGCCCGCGAAACGCCTCGAACAGCTCGGCGGCATCCGCCGCGCCGCCTTGTTCGAGAATCTGCTGGCGAAAGCGCGTGCCGGTTGCCGGGTCGAAAATGCCCGCTTCCTCGAACGCACTCCAAGCGTCCGCCGAGAGCACTTCCGCCCACTTGTAGCTGTAGTAGCCCGCCGCGTAGCCGCCGGCGAAAATGTGGCTGAAGCTGTTCTGAAAGCGGTTGAAGTCGACCGTGGGTACGACCGAGGTTTGGCGGCGCACGTCATCCAATAGCGCCTGCACGTCATCCGCGCTCGGCGCCTCGAGCTCGTGATGCAGGCGCAGGTCGAACAGCGAGAACTCGAGCTGGCGCATCATGCCCATGGCAGACTGGAAGTTTTTCGCCGCCAGCAGACGCTCGAACAGCGCCTCGGGCAGCGGCTCGCCGCTCTCGACATTGCCGGAAAGCAGGTCGATGCCTTCGCGCTCCCAGCAGTAGTTTTCCATGAACTGGCTGGGCAGCTCCACCGCATCCCAGGCCACGCCGTTGATGCCGGAAATATCGGCGATCGACTGGCGGGTGAGCATGTGGTGCAGGCCGTGGCCAAACTCGTGAAAGAGCGTGGTGACTTCGTCGTGGGTTAAAAGCGCAGGTTTATCGCCGACCGGGGCGGTAAAGTTGCAGGTCAAAAATGCCACCGGCAGCTGCAGACCGTGTTCGCCTTCGCGACGCACGCGGCAGTCGGCCATCCAGGCACCGCCGCGCTTGCCTTCACGGGCGTATAGGTCGAGATAGAAGCCGGCGATCGGCGCGCCGTGTTCCAGAATGTTGAAAAAGCGCACGTCCGGATGGTATCGCGGCGCCTTCGTGTCTTCCTCGACCTGCAGGCCGTAAAGGCGCTCGAGCACCTGAAAGAGCCCGTCGACCACACGCGGAGCAGGGAAGTAGGGGCGAAGCTGCTCCTGGTTGATTGAGTAGCGCGCCTCGCGAAGCTTTTCGCTGACGTAGCCGACATCCCAAGGCTTCAAGGTATCGATACCGAGCTCCTCTCGGGCGAAACGGCCAAGTTCCTCGAACTCCTCTTCGGCTTGGGGCTTGGCACGGCGGGCCAGATCGTTGAGAAACGCCTCTACCTGGACCGGCGAATCCGCCATTTTGGTCGCCAGCGACAGAGCGGCGTAGGTATCGAAACCGAGCAGATGAGCCAGCTCCTGGCGCAGAGCGAGAATTTCCTCGATCAGCGCGGCGTTATCGAAGCGCCCCGCATTCGGGCCTTGGTTCGAGGCGCGAGTGACGAAGGCGGTGTAGACCTCTTCGCGCAGCTCGCGGCGGTCGGCGTAGCTGACCACCGGAATAAAACTCGGGAAATCGAGGGTGATGCGGTAGCCCACGACGCCCTTCGCCTCGGCGATGGCTTTTAGCGTCTCGCGGGCGCTTTCCGGCACGCCGGACAGTTCATCAACGCTTTCGATATCCTTGTGCCAGGCCTGAGTAGCGTCCAGCACGTGGTTGGAGTACTGGTTGGAAAGCTGTGAGAGCCGCGCCTGGATCTCGCCGTAGCGCGCCTTTTTATCCGCGGGCAGATCAACGCCTGCCAAGCGGAAATCGCGCAGGGCGTTATCCACGGTGCGCTGTTGGCCGGCATCGAGGTTCGACCAAGTGGGCTCTTGCTTTAGCGCTTGCCAAGCGTGGAAGAGGCCTTCGTGCTGGCCTACCCACGTACCAAAGGCGGAGAGCTTTTCGATGCACGCCTCATAGGCCTCTCGAAGTTCCGGCGAGTTCATGGTGCTGTTGAGCTGGCTGACCGGCGACCACGCGCGGGAAAGGCGGTCGTTGACCTCTTCCAGAGGGGCTGCGAAGTTTGCCCAGGTCGGCGGCGTGTGGCGTGCCTGGTCGACGAGGGACTCGATGGCCGCCCGGCTTTCGTCCAGAAGCGTGTCGATCGCCGGGACCACGTGCTCGGCGCGAATATCGGCGAAAGGGGGGAGCTTTTGTGTCTCAAGCAGGGGATTTTGGGACATGGACACCTCGTTGAAAATAAAAGGGCGCGATCACAAAGCGGTCATGACACAGTGCGGGCGATGACCCGCGCTTTCAATGGCGGCGGCGCTATTAAGCAGCGACCACGCGGGTATTAAAAAAGCGCGCGAGACGCTTCACGGCGGGCCCAAGGGGCCATTGGCCTTTGCCCGGGCGCCTGCTAGGCTTGCCGGCTTTCGATACCACCTTCGATACCAATTTTCGAGTCCACCAGGGGCAGGAGCAGGTGATGAACGACACGCTAGAGCGCTGGGGATCCAAACGCGCGTTTATCCTCGCGATGACCGGGGCGGCGGTTGGGCTTGGCAATATCTGGCGCTTTCCCTATATCGCCGGCGAAAACGGCGGCGCGGCGTTTTTGCTGCTTTATATCGCCTTCGTGCTGCTGCTGGGTATTCCGGTGATGATGGCGGAAATCCTGATCGGCCGCATCGGGCGCCAAAGCCCGATGCGCTCGCTGGCCACGCTCGCCAAGGCAAGCCAGGCGAGCCCACGCTGGCGCTATCTGGGGCTGTTTGGCGCTTTAACCGTGTTCTGTATTCTGTCGTTTTACTCGGTGGTGTCCGGCTGGTCGATCGAGTTTCTGGTGGCTTCGATCAACGGTACCTTCAAGGGTCAATCGCCGCAGGCGATTGGCGCCGGCTTCGAGGCCTTTCTGGCCAACCCCTGGCTTTTGGTCTTCAACCATTCGCTGTTTCTGTTCATCACCATGACCGTGGTCGCCGCCGGCGTTGCCAAGGGCCTTGAGCGACTGAACAATTTTCTGATGCCGCTTTTGTATCTGTTGTTGTTGGTACTGGCGGGTTACGGGGCGAGCACGGACGGTTTTGGCCCGGCGCTGCGCTGGCTCTTTTTGCCCTCTTTTGAAGCGATCACCCCGACGGTGGTGTTCCACGCCATGGGGCACGCCTTCTTCACTCTGGCGGTGGGCGCCTGTGCGCTGATGGCCTACGGCGCTTACATGCCCGAAGAGCAAAGCCTGACCCGGGCGGCCTTTGCGGTGGCGCTGCTCGATATTTGCGTCGCGCTGCTCGCCGGCATCGCGATCTTCGCGGTCGTCTTCGCCCGGGGGCTCGACCCGACCCTGGGGCCTGGGCTGATGTTCGTCACCCTACCCATCGCCTTCGCCGAGCTGCCTTTTGGCAGCCTTTGGCTCAGCGGCTTTTTCCTGCTGTTGCTGCTGGCGACCTGGACGTCGGCGATCAATCTAGCCGAGCCGATGGTCGCAACCCTTACCGGCATGGGCTGGCGGCGCGGTATCAGCACGGCGGCGGTTGCACTAAGCGTTTGGCTTCTTGGCGTGCTGGCCGCGCTCTCCTTCTCCACGCTTGGCGAGTTTCGCCCGCTCTGGGGGCGCAACGTGTTCGAGCTTCTAAGCTCGATTCCGCCGGACGTTTTTTTGCCGCTGGGCGGGCTATTGATCGCTATCTTCGCGGGCTGGGTGCTGCCGCCGTCCCTGGCGGCCGAGCCGCTGAAAGCGGGCAGTCGTGGCTACCGGCTCTGGCGTGCTACGCTTCGCTATATATCGATTCCGTTAACGTTGGTGGTGCTGGTAGGCGGCGTACTGGCGCTGGGTTGACTCATCACCTGAAAGGAGCACATATGAGCAAGGCGTTGAGAGCGTTCAAGGGGCAGAGCCCGCGTTTGGGCGAGCGGGTATTCATCGATCCGGCAAGTGTCGTGATCGGCGACGTCGTGCTGGGTGACGACTGCTCGGTCTGGCCGATGACGGTTATTCGCGGCGATATGCACCGTATCCGTATCGGCGCGCGGGTTAGCGTTCAGGATGGCAGCGTGCTGCACATCACTCACGCCAGCGACTTCAACCCGGACGGCTTTGCGCTCACCGTTGGCGACGACGTGACCATCGGCCACAAGGCGCTTTTGCACGGCGCCACGCTCGGCAGCCGCATTCTGGTGGGCATGGGTGCGATCGTCATGGACGGCGTGGTGGTCGAGGACGACGTGATCATTGCCGCCGGCGCCGTCGTAACGCCGGGCAAGACGCTCGAAAGCGGCTACGTTTACGGCGGCAACCCGGCGAAGGCGCTGCGCCCGCTCAAGGAGAAGGAGCGCGCGTTTTTCACTTACACCGCGGGCAATTACGTGAAGTTAAAAGATCAGTTTTTGGCCGAGCCGGATAATGAATCCGTCTAAACGGTTGCCCTGACACTCTTTTTTTCTATTCTCATCGTGTCGCGCGGGTCTATAATCTGTTAATTTATACAGTTTTATAGGGTGCCGCGGTATGGCGAATTTTCGCACGCACATTACGGTGGCGGCGGCGGGCGGCACGCTTTTGGCGTACGGGGGCTACCACGCCCAGTGGTGGTCGCCTTCTCAAGCGCTTTTGATGATCGCGCTGGTCGCCTTCGGCGGCATTTTGCCGGATATCGACGCCGACCGCTCCAAGTCCATCCGTTTGATTTTCAACCTGCTTTCGGTGCCCTCGCTAGTGCTCGGCGTGCTGCTTTTGCAGCCGTGGCTGGCGCCGGGCATGCTGCTCGTCGCCTGCGGCGGCATCTATTTTGGCGTGCGCTATATGGCGAGCATTCTGTTTTCCAAATTCACCGTGCACCGGGGTATTTGGCACTCGCTAATGGCCGCAGCGCTCTGTGCCGGTGCCACCGCGGCGCTCAGCTTTCATGCGCTGATGCAGCCGCCCTGGATTGCCTGGTCCCACGGGGCCTCGGTGCTGCTGGGGTTTCTCATTCACCTGGGGCTCGACGAGCTTTTTAGCGTCGACCTGGAAGGGGCACGGCTCAAGCGCTCTTTTGGCACCGCGCTGAAACTTGGCGACAGCCGCCGGCCGGTCTCGAATCTGCTGATGCTGATCGCGTTATTGACCCTGATGCCCTGGGTGCCGCCCTGGGGTGTGCTGGGCGAGCTTTTGCATCAGGGCTCGCTTTTGTGGCGGTAATCCTCGGCGCTCAGACCGTGCTTTTTCAGCTTGTCATAGAAGGTCTTGCGCGGCAGGCCCAGGTGCGTACACACATCGATCACGCGGCCCTGGTGGCGGGCCAGGGACTGGCTGATCAGGCTTTTCTCGAACAGCTCGACCTGGCGAGGTAGCGTGGGCTCTTCGACGCTTGAGGTTTCGCCGGCGAGCAGCACATCGAGGCGGTAGTCGAAGGCCGCGCCGAGCAGTACGTAGCGCTCGGCCAGGTTTCTAAGCTCGCGCACGTTGCCCGGCCAGTCGTGGGCAAGCAGTGTGGCCACAGCGTGGTTATCCAGCGTCGGCGCTTCCAGGCCGCTTCTGTTGGCGGCGACCACGGCGAAGTGCTGGAACAGAAGCGGGATGTCTTCACGGCGCTCGCGCAGAGCGGGCAGCGGCAGCGTCACCACGTTGAGCCGGTAGTAGAGATCCTCGCGAAAGCGGCCCTCGTCGGCGGCGACCTTGAGATCCACCTTGGTCGCGGCAATGACCCGGATATCCAGCGCCACCGTCTCGTTGGCACCCAAACGCTCGACGCTGCGCTCCTGCAATACGCGTAGAAGCTTCACCTGCAGCGCTGGCGGCATGGATTCGATTTCATCCAAAAACACCGTGCCGCCGTTGGCGTGTTCGAACTTGCCAATCCGGCGCTCCACCGCGCCGGTGAAGGCGCCTTTTTCATGGCCGAAAAGCTCGGATTCGATGGTGTGCTCCGGTACCGCCCCGCAGTTGATCGCCATGAACGGACTGGTGCGCCGGGCGCTGCGCTCGTGGATCGCCCGGGCGACCAGATCCTTGCCGGTCCCGGTTTCGCCCAGCAGCAGTACGTCGGCTTCGACCTGGCTGATGCGCTGGATCATCGCTGCCAGGTGCGAGATCACCGGCGTGCGGCCGACCAGGCGCGGGCCGAGCGCGGCGTGCTGTGCCTCGAGCTCTGCCTTGAGGTGGGTATTCTCCAGACTCAGCTGGCGCTTTTCGATACCGCGGCGGACCACGTCGACGAGCTGCTCGCCGGCGAAGGGTTTCTCCAAAAAGTCCCAGGCGCCGGCGCGCATGGCCTCCACGGCGGTGGAAATATCACCGTGACCCGTGATCAGAATGATCGGCAGCGTCGGGTCGCGCTTTTTTAGCGCATGTAGAAGTGCCATACCGTCCATGCCTGGCATGCGCATGTCGCTGACGATGACGCCGGGAAAGTGCGGCGGCAGTTCGGCCAGCGCCTGCTCGGCAGAGGCGAAGCAGTGCGGGGTGTAGCCGGCGAGTTCCAGCGTTTGGCTGGCCGTGATGCGCAGATGCGCCTCATCGTCGATGACGATCACGGGCAGCGTCTCGGGCTCATGCATGGCGGCTCTCCAACGGTTGAGCGGGCGGTTCGACGGGCGGCTCACTCGCGGCCAGGGTCAGGGTAAAACACGCGCCGTGGTCGGTATTGCTGGCCACGAGGCTGCCGCCCAGGTCCGTCATGATACGCGAAGAGATCGAAAGGCCGAGCCCCAGCCCGTTACCCGGCGCCCGGGTGGTGAAAAAGGGCTCGAAGATGCGCGTTAGGTGCTCTTCGTCGATCCCCGGGCCGTTATCCTCGACGCGAATATGCACGGCATCGCCTTCACGCTCGGCGCCGAGTGTCAGCCTGGGCGCTGGCTGGCCGCTGGTGGCCTGCAGGGCGTTGCCAATCAGGTTCACCAGCACCTGCTCCAAACGGACCAGGTCGCCCATCACCCAGAGAGGTTCGGCGGGCATCGTCTGGATCACCTCGGTGTGGCTTTCGCGCAGGCGGTTTTGAAACAGGCGAAGCGCGTACTCGGCGCAGGTTTGAACGGCGATGCTTTCATGGCGCTCGCTGCTCTTGCGCGAGAACTGTCGCAACTGAGCGCTAATATCCGCCATGCGCTCGGTCAGCTCGACGATCTGACCAAGGTTGGCGTCGGCCTGCTCGATGCGGGCAAGCTCGATGAAGCGCCGGGCGTTTTCGGCGTAGGCGCGAATCGCCGCCAGCGGCTGATTTAGCTCGTGGTTGATACCGGCCGCCAGTTGGCCCAAAACGGCCAGCTTCGCGGCTTGTACCAGCTCGTCCTGAGTCTGGCGTAGGCTCGCTTCAGCGCGCAGGCGTTCGTCGATCTCGCTGGAGAGGCGCTGGTTGCTGGCCACCAGGTCGCGAGTACGCCGCGCTACGCTGACTTCGAGCTCGTCGCGCACCCGGGCAAGCGTCTGGCGCTCACGCTCGGCGAACGCCTCGCGCTCCCGGCGTAGCCGCCAGCGCTGCCAGCCCACGCCGCCGCCAAGTACCAGCAATCCATACAGCCCGCCCGCCATCAGTGCGGCGATCCACTGCGCGCTGGCAACCGGCGTTAGCGGTTTGAGGATATGCATCTGCCAACCGAACTCGGCGATGGTATGGGTCAGACTCAGGTAGTGTTCGCCCGTCAGCGGCCCTTGCTCGAAGCTGACTTGCCGGCCATTGGCGTTATCGTCAGCGTCCACGCGAATGCCGGAGTAGTTCAATGGCTCCATGGCGTAGCGCCGGGTACGTCTTAGCATGTCACGCTCGGTGACATCGAGCGGATAGAGCGCGCTCATGCGAAGCTCCGGGCGGCTGGCCATGAAGATAATGTCGTCGCCGTCAGTGACGAAAAGCTCGGCGTCCTGCTCCGCCCAGCTCTGCTCGACCTCGTCGAGCAGTACTTTGATCACGATCACTCCATCCGGCGTGGCGTCCGGGGCGGTATCGTCCAGCCAGACCGGGGCTGAAAAGAAGTAGCCGCGCTCGAGCGACTGGGTGCCCAGCCCGAAAAAACGCCCGGGTTGGCCGTTCATGGCTTGGGTGTAGTAGCTACGAAACGAATAGTTGTGGCCGATGAAGGTGTTGGGGCGGTGCCAGTTGCTGGCGGCCAGGGCGGTGCCTTCCCGGTCCAGCAGGTAGACGTCGGACACCCCCGCGGTAAAGCGAAACCGATCCAGCAGCATGTTGAGTGGCATGGGGTTTTGGCTTTGCGGCGAGGCGAGAAAGCGGCGCACGGCTTCACGAGTAGCCAGCATGGGAGGCAAATAGTCAAAGCGCAGCAGATAGCCCTTGAGATTGGCCGCCGACAGCCGCAGCTCGTTTTCGGCGTCCTCCCCCAGCTCACCGAGCGCGCGCACCCGGGCAAACTCGGCGGCCTGCCACATACCAGCCACCAGCCCCATTATGAGCGCCAGGACCCAAAGCAGACGTCCGCGGCTCGAGGGAATAAGCGGTGAGAGGATCATAAGTCTCGCCTTTAACGGGATAGCGCCAAGGTTATGGGGTTTACCCAAGGCGCTCAATACCAAAAAGGTGGATACCTTTTTGGTATTGGAAATAGGGGGCTGGAGCCGTTTTTACCTGCATTTGAAAAACCGCTTGCACTCGCCCGGCCAAATCCGTAAAGTACGCATCCGCTGCCGGGGACGGACAACGTTTCAGGCGGTGAATGAAGGTAAAAACCTTCGGTTTGTCAGGAAGTTAGCGCAGTTTTAATCGCTTGCTTCACGCGCTGAAATCAGCGGTTGACAAACATCA
>NZ_JBIQVY010000012.1:0-4873 GCF_044335525.1 Halomonas sp. HMF6819
CACCAGACGACCCGAGAACTTGCTCTGCTTTTCGGTGACCCCGACCACCCGCTCCACGGCGGAGAGGCGATCGCCCGGGCGAACGTGACGGAACAGCTCCCAGTCGTTACCGGCATAGAAGCCGTGAACGCCCGGCAGGCCCCAGCGCGTGCGGCCCAGCCAGCCGTAGGCCATCGGGAACATCGGGTGGCCCAGCTGGGTGGCATGGCGGGTGCCGTGGCCGTAACCGATATCGCGATACAGCGGGTTCAGGTCACCGATGCCGTTGCACCAGTTGCGCAGGGTGTCGGAGGTGGCGTCCTGCAGGTAGGGGCCTTCGGGGCGCAGCTGCAGGCCAATCATGGCCTTGGCATTGGCGATCGCCTCGTCGGTGATGAGGCCCTCGGCCGGGGCGGATCCCACGTTCTGTTTGGTCGCTTCGTTGGACATGCTCGTCTCCATCTTCTTGTTGGTTATACACTACGCTACGCTATCGAAATGGATAATGCATTATTTTTAGAAGCAGCGTCAATACTCATATGTGAGAAGTGATCATCAGCAATACGGGGCATAAAAAGGGATGAATAAAACTATATTTTCCTTTTTTAATAATTGCTTATAATTTCCACATTGCTGCTTTGACGATATTTTAAATTAAAATTTTTCTTATTCCATGCAAATAAAAGTCTTGACAATTAGCGTCAGGGAAACAAATATTCGGTTAAATAATGCATGATACATCGGGCGGTAGGCTGGATAGGATCCCTAACAAAGCTAATCGCTTTAAAAATCATCACTATAAAAAGCTACAACTATAAAAAGAGGCAAAAAATGACGCATTCCACACTGGTCGACGACTACCAGGATTGGGTTGGTCGCGAAGAAAAGCGGGAAGCCATGATCGCTGAGCCTGTCGTGCAAGCCATGGCGGCAGCTCTTGATCTCGATTCTGCGCCGCAAAGCGGTGAAGCTCTGCCTTGTGGTTGGCAGTGGCTCTTCTTCAATCCCAGCGTTCGTCGAAGCGGGTTGGGTGAGGACGGACATCCTGCTCGGGGTGGGTTTCTTCCCCCTGTCGCTCTGCCGCGCCGGATGTGGGCGGGTAGCCGCATCAGTTACCTTGCAAACATCCCGGTAGGCGCCGAGGCAGTTCGTCATAGCCGTATTTTAAAAGTTCAAAACAAGGAAGGCAGCAGGGGCTCGCTTTGCTTTGTAACCGTCGAGCATACTCTTTCCCATGGAGAGACAGTTTGCGTCGTTGAAGAACAGGATATCGTTTATCGAGACGCCACCCCACCTGGCGCACCTGCGCCGACACCGAAGCCTCATGAAATCGAGCCACAGTGGAGCCAAGCGTTTGTAGCGGATTCAACGCTTTTGTTTCGTTATTCTGCTTTAACGTTCAATGGTCACAGGATCCATTACGATCAATCCTATGCGCAAAATGAAGAAGGATATCCGGATCTGGTCGTCCACGGCCCTCTGACCGCGACGCTATTGCAGCAATTTGCAATTGATCATGCTGAAGGCAGGCAGCTCAAGCAGTTCGACTTTCGGGGCGTCGCTCCCTTGATCGTCAATCGGCCGTTTAAGTTGGAAGGGCGCCGGGGCGACGGCGATACACTGGAAGTCTGGGCGCGTGGCCCGCAGGGCGAGTTGGCAATGTCTGCTACTGCTCGTTTCGAGTAGTCTCATTTTGGAATACAACAAGAAGAGCTTAGTAATGAGTCAACATTTAAGCGGTTCATCAAATCTAAACGGCCAAGTCGCATTGATCACCGGTGGGGCTGGCGGTATAGGCAAAGCCACCGCAGAGGTGTTTAAACAAGCGGGCGCCCGCGTTATCGCCACCGATATTACTGAAAACGAAAACCTGGGCGATGGCATCGACTATCGCCGTTACGACGTTACTTCGCGGGCTGATACCGACAGGGTGATCGATGGTGTGATCAGTGATTATGGCCGCATCGATATTTTGGTGCTGTGTGCAGGCACCATCGCGCGTACTTCCCTGGCAGACAGCACCGATGACGAGTGGGACTCGATCTTCGCCGTAAACGTGCGGGGGGTGGTCAATCCCACCAGAAAGCTGTTTCCTATCATGATGGAACAGGGCTTTGGAAAAATGCTGGCAACCGGTTCGATTGCCGCAAAAAATGGTGGCGTTGCGTCAGGTCCAGCCTACGTAGCGGCCAAATCAGCGGTTCACGGGATGATGCGCTGGATAGCCAAAGCCGGAGCGCCTCATGGTGTTTACGCTAACATCCTGGCACCAGGCCCGGTTGAAACTGCCATGTGGGCTAGCCTGACGGATAATGCCGGCCCTTCAGCGAATTCCACCGTACCGCTTGGCCGCTACGGGACACCAGAAGATATTGCCCAGGGCGCACTGTTTTTGTGCTCGCCTGCTTCGAATTGGATTACCGGCACATCACTGGATATCAGTGGTGGCATGTGGATGGATTAAGGTAGGAAACTAACAATGACAACCATACCCACGATAGGTCTTATTGGTCTCGGTGTAATGGGCGGGCCCATGTGCAGAAATATTGCACTCAAGCATGACGGAGCGGTTATCGCCTTCGATATGCAGGCTAAAGCATTCGAGTTACTGGAAGGCACCAAGGCTCAAAAAGCAAACAGCATCGCTGACGTTGCCGCCGCCGCCGATATCGTTTTTCTTTCACTGCCGGGAGGCCCCCAGGTCAAAGAAGTCTGCCTGGGAGGAGAGGGGTTGGCCAGCGGCGAGCGCCACCCGTCCATTATTGTGGATCTAAGCACCACGGCCGTCGATCTATCCAGATCTGTGGCGACGAGCCTTGAAGAGCGGGGTATCCACTTTGCGGATGCCCCCGTGGCGCGTACGAGAGAAGCTGCTCAGCGTGGCGAGCTAAGTATCATGGTGGGCGCTTCAAACGAACTTTATCAAACGATCGAACCATTTCTGCGCTATATGGGGTCCGATGTAACCCATTGTGGTGAAAGCGGTTGTGGCCAAGTCGTTAAACTGGCCAACAATGCTTTGGTGTTCGAGAACACCATGGCGCTGGCTGAAATGATGGTGGTTTCCGAGCGCGCCGGCGTTCGACCTGAAGTGCTGCTTGATGCGGTATCGAAAGGCTCCGGCGATAGCTTTGCCTTGCGTAACCATGGCCAAAAATCGATGTTGCCCAGGCAATTTCCAGAGAGATCCTTTCCACCTGAATACGTCGTCAAGGATCTTGGCTATATGCTCGAGCTGGCATCACAGGTGGGTGTTGCTCCTCACGTAACCGAGTTGGCAGAGCGCTACTACAGAGCGACCGCCGATAATGGCTGGAGCGGGCGTTATTATCCTGCGGTCATAGAAGTGATCGATCGCAATATTAGCCTGAAGTGAATGTCGACAAGCATGACACCAGTCGTGGTGGGCGAGTCGTCCACCTCGATCAAGAGGAGCAGACCATGCAACGTTCAACTTTGAAGGGTAAGGTTCTAACGTCTGAACTGGCTTTTCCGGAAGGCCCGATTGCCATGCCCGATGGCAGCGTTCTAGTGGTTGAAATTCAGGGAGGCCGCTTGACCCGCGTACTGCCCAGCGGTGAGCTGCAGACCGTTGCAGAGGTTGGTGCCGGCCCTAACGGCGCGGCTATCGGTCCAGACGGCTATTGCTATGTTTGCAACAATGGCGGTTTTAGTTGGAGAACCGATGACGATTACACTCGTCCTACCGGCGCTGCCGAGAACTATGATGGCGGCGCGATACAGCGAGTCAATCTTGAAACCGGGCATATCGAGACGCTTTACACACACTGCGATGGCGTACCGCTTCATGGCCCCAATGATATCGTTTTTGATCGTGATGGCGGGTTTTGGTTTACCGATTTCGGCAAGAAGTTCGATGACCGCCTCATGCTGGGCTTTCTCTATTACGCGCGTGCCGATGGTAGTTCGATAACGCGCGCCGCCAAACATCTGCTGACACCCAACGGGGTAGGGTTGTCTCCAGATGGAAAAACGCTTTATGCCTCGGAGACAGAAAGTAGCCGGCTATGGGCCTACCCCATTACGGGGCAGGGGGAACTGGCGATCAAGCCGTGGCCATCTCCTAATGGCGGTGGGCTAATGCATGGACTTCCAGGTTATCAGCGGTTTGATTCTCTCGCAGTGGAAGAGTGCGGCAATATTTGTGTCGCGACGCTGGTCGAGGGTGGCATCAGCGTATTTTCTCCCGACGGAGAGCTTTTGGAGTTTCACGAGGCGCCCGAAGGATATTGCACCAATATCTGCTTCGGCGGCGCCGATATGAAAACTGCCTATATCACTCTTTCAGGCTATGGCCAGTTGCTCGAAGTCCCTTGGCCGCGCCCTGGTTTGAAACTCAACTTTTAACCCGATTGATTTTACCAGCAGCACAATGAGTAAATTGACGCGCATAAATATAAAATGCATTATGCATTAAAAGGAGATAACAATGTCCAATGAAACAGTGTCCAACGAAGCGACCAAACAGAACGTGGGATCCGCCCCGGCCGAGGGCCTCATCACCGACGAGGCGATCGCCAATGCCAAGGCCATGATTGGCTTGCAGCTTCGCCCCGAAGGCCCCTACCTGCAGGACGCCACCTCCGACACCCTGCGCAATTGGTGCAACGGCATCGGTGACCTGAACCCGCTGTATCGCGATATCGGTTACGGCCACGGCACCCGCCATGCCACCCAGCTGGGCCACCCGATGTTCCCGATGGCCTACGGCTGGCTGGGTCGGACGCGCTGGGGCCTGCCGGGCGTTCATGGCTTCTATGCCGGTAACGACTGGGAGCTGTTCCGTCACGTTCGCCCGGGCGATCGCCTCTCCGCCGTGGAGCGGGTGGTCGGGGTCACCGAAAAGCAGAGCAAGTTCTCGGGTCGTCTGGTA
>NZ_JBIQVY010000013.1:0-3964 GCF_044335525.1 Halomonas sp. HMF6819
GCATCGAGCAGCTCGGTGCAGCGGCCGCAAATGCTCGATAGCGGGCGCTGGATGCGGGCCGCGAGCTGATTGCGGGTCATCGGCCCGGCGGTGAGCTCCTCAAGGATGCGGCGCTGGTACGCGTTGGCGCGTCCGCTCTTGCGGATCTCGCGAAACGCCTCGGCGGAAACCTCCCGCCCGGTGGGTTGCATTACAGGGTTGGTCATCATCGTTATCGGCTCCCCAGGGCGGCACGCAGTGAGCGCAGCCCCTGTTCTGAATTCATCCGATCGGGCATGCCCGCGGCGGCGCTTTGCGCCTGCGCGGCTTCCCGGCTGGCGCGCTCGGCTCGCTCGGCGCGGGTCATGGTGCTGTCGTGGCCGATCAAGCCCCGGGCGCTCAGCTGCTCGCCGGCCATCACACGGTTGATCAGCGCGGCGTATTCACGGCGAAACTGGCGCTCAAGGCGTCCGGCGCGGGTCTCACCGCCGCCGTGGGTCAGCTCCCACCACCCGACGGCCGCGCCGGCCATGCGAACGGCTTCGTGCGACCACTGGTGCTGGCCGGGCTGGTGAGCGTGGGCGCTGACCTCGCGCCAGGCGTCGGCCTCGGTCGGCAGGCCTAAATCTTCCGGCTTCGGCTGGCACAGCGCAGCGAAGGCGATCGGCATGGGCGGCCAGGCTTCGCCGTTCTGGCGTGCGGCGTCCTGAATCTGCTCGCGGACCCGGCGTAACCCCAGCGCCAGCTGGCCCGGCGCCAGCCCGGCTAGCTCAGCCCACCACGCTCCGGTTTCGTCGTACTCACCCCATTGGCTGGCAAACTTGCTGCCGAAAAGCTCGCCCAGCGTGTTGAACAGGTTATCCACGTCCGTAGCCGACACCGTGGGCGCTGAATTCCCCGTCGTACGTTTGCCCGCACTCTGGGGCTGGCGCTCGCCCTTCGGCGGCTGCCCGGGCTTCCTGAGCGGTGCGACGGCGTTTTGGAGTGCTGTTGCGGCGGTTTGCATGGGCGTTGCCTCCGGTGGTCTGCTGCTGGGCGTGCTGGCGTTTGGTGTTCTCGTGAATCCACTTGGCAAAGCGGCGGGTCCACTCGGCGTGGGTCATCGTGCGGTGGGCCTGGGCGGCGAAGTGCTCGCGGAAATCCATCAGGGCGTCGAACACGTTGGCGTCCGGCGCCAGCCCGCGTTGCAGGCACGCCACCTGGTAGGTTTCGGACTCGGGTTCCCAGTCGAGCGTCATCGCGGTTTTGCGGGCAGTTACCGGGTCGGCGGCGGGCTCGCCGTCGTCGTCTTGGGTGGCGGCACGTTCGAACACGTTCGGCTCGGATGCGCCCGCGTCAGAGAGAGAGGGGGTTATGATCTTGGTATCTTGATTCGTCGGAGATTTTTCCGACCCTTCGCGGATATTTTTCCGACCCTCGGATATTTTTCCGGGGTGGGTCGGAGATTTTTCCGACCCTTCGGCACCCGGTTGCAGGGTCGGATTTTTTTCCGACCCTTGCGCCTTGTTCCAGCTCTTCGCCTTGTTGGTCAGGCGCATGTAGGTCTTGTTGTCGGTGCTGGTCATGTCGATCAAACCGGCATCGCGCAGCTGCTTCATGAGCCGGTAGGCCGTATCGGGCTTGTCGGTCAGCAGTGGCAATTCCTGGATGATCTTGCCCTTGCCGATGTTGAACCACACCGCCCCGTCAATCTGGCGGGAATCGGCCCACGACGGCACCTGGTACAGGAACGCGAACAGCATGGCCTGCTGGGCGTTGAGCCCCCAGGCGAGCGCCTTGGCTTGATTGATGGAGACGAGGTATTGCATTGGTAACCTCTCGCTCAGAGCCGACGGCCGAGGCGGCGAATGGCAGCGGCGGAGAGTCGTCCTTTTTGCTGTAGCTGGGAAAGCTGGTCGGAATAAGTGGTAGCGCCCTCAAGGCGCAGGTCGGAATACGGTAGATGCCCTTTGCCGATCCACTCATAAACGCTGGGAACCGAGACTTCGAGCTTTTTGGCGACATGCGTGGCGCCGCCACAGTCCTTGATGACGTCCCTCAGGGTGACCGGGCGCGTTGCTACTGAAATATCACCCGGCGCGACGGTGCCATCCAGGTCTTCGCAAGCGCCTGAACGGTCTTCATTTTGGCTCGTGTGGGTCATGGAATAGGCCTCAATTCATGGTTTATGCTTATATATTATGGCTTAAACCATGGTTGATACAACAAATTCCATAAATTTGACGAATTGCCATCGCGGTTTTGCGGGCTAATATATGGCTCTAGCTTTATTTTTGCGGGTATTTGTCAGAATTGGAGTAGCAAACGCATGGCTGCCGACAAACCAGACAGCCCATCTTCTGAAGAGATGGAAGCGCGCAGGCAGGTGTGGGAGCGAATCAAAGCAACCGCCCAGAGAGTGCACAACCATCCATCCGACCATGGTATCAATACCAAAATCGCCAATGACGCGGATCGAGCATCCCAAACAGTCGGTGACTGGAAACATGGCCGATCACCAATACCGCCGAGCGCTATCGCGGCACTGGCGAAAAAGTACAACGTCAGCCCTCTATACTTGGCGTGCGAAACCAACGATCCCACACAGCTTCAGCCAATCGATGAAGCCGAGCTTAAAATACTGGCGCTGGAGCTGGTTGAAGAGGCACTGGCACGTGCCAGTGAGGTAGAATCGCTGGACCCAATTCAAGGTGCCAAGCTTGCGATGACCGCATATGAGATGGCCAGAGCCGGACACCCAAGAGCCACTATTCTGGGCTATTTAATCTACGAAGCCGAAGGTCGATCCTAGCCGTAGCCAGGATTGCACACCCACCAGCCGCCCACTTGAGGCGGCTTTTTTTGGCTTCAAAAAAAATGAATATTTAACCCAGGCTATGATTTTGACTGGTCAAAATTACCTGTTTCCTTATACTGTATATCCATACATGCAGTGAGAGATAAAGGTGACAAAATGCATGACCGGCAGCGCGCAGAAGAAGCTCAATTAACGACACCAGGACCCAATGGGCAAGAGTCGTATGAACATGGCGCTCCAAGATCGGAGCCACATATTCCCGTCACTAGCGCGCTTTTCTCCTCACTGCTCCAGTGGCTGGAAGCCGATATAACCGATTCCTGAGCGGTCAGAAGAAAATTTTATATAACAAAGCCGGCTAAAGCCGGCTTTTGTATGTAAATACCATGGTTTTATCTTGACGTTTTATGGTTTAAGCCATAAATTACATAAAACGTCTTGAGAGAGAAGCCATGAAACTCACCCCACGTCAAAGCGAAATCGTCACGCTGCTGGCTCATGGAAACACCGCCGACCAGTGCGCCACGATACTTCACCGATCTGCCTCGACCGTTCACCGGCACATTCTGCTGGCCAAAGATCGTCTTGACGCCAAGAACACCACGCACTTGGTGGCACTAGCCATCGCTCAGAAACTCATTCATCTGATCGTTGTGTTCGCGCTGTTGGTCACTGCTGTAAGCCCAGACGCTGCCGCCCTGCGCAATCGCCAACCGACACGCACCCGTACGCCCTATAGCGCCAGCCGACTGATTGCCAGTCAGCGCGGCTCGGAGGGCGTATAGCCATGAGCCTCGACGCCCCCAAAACCGTCATCGAAGTGTTCGCCGCGCACAGTGTTTATTCGGCCCTAGTCTGCCAGCTGCTCGAATGCCAGGAACTCGCGCTGGCCGTCACGCTGCTGAAGAAATATCGCGTCGTGCTGGAGACCGGCGCAATGGGTGTTCAGTGCTCGTCGTGGCCCGAAGGCACTGACCCCAAAAACAACCCCGCCTTTCGGTGGCTCATGACCGGCACCGACCTCGCCGACATTCGCCTGGTTCGCAATCACCTGCGCGCCTTGCTGCTCGACAGCGCCGCCACCGGAGGCACCGCCCAATGACCACCCGCATTCGACACGCCGTGCTCGCCAGCGGCGCCATCGCCGCCGCCCTCGTGCTGGGCCAGCTCAGCCAGGACGACGCCGAA
>NZ_JBIQVY010000014.1:0-3189 GCF_044335525.1 Halomonas sp. HMF6819
GGTGCCTGACGATAACCTACTCTCGCATGGGGAGACCCCACACTACCATCGGCGCGTTGCGGTTTCACTTCCGAGTTCGGCAAGGGATCGGGTGGTTCACGCAAGCCATGGTCGTCAGGCGTAACTGTCAATGTATATCGGCTGACGGTCTTGTGATCGTCTCTGGCGTATCCGGGCCCTCTCGGGCGTCGTTGTCACTGCGGGCCGAACCCCTTGGGTGTTATAGGGTCAAGCCTCACGGGCCATTAGTACACGTTAGCTCAACACCTTGCGGTGCGTCCACACCGTGCCTATCAACCAGCTGGTCTCGCTGGGCCCTTCAGGAGGCTCAAGGCCTCGGGGATGTCTCATCTTGAAGGGGGCTTCCCGCTTAGATGCTTTCAGCGGTTATCCCGTCCGCACATAGCTACCCGGCAATGCCACTGGCGTGACAACCGGAACACCAGAGGTGCGTCCACTCCGGTCCTCTCGTACTAGGAGCAGCCCTTCTCAAACATCCAACGCCCACGGCAGATAGGGACCGAACTGTCTCACGACGTTCTAAACCCAGCTCGCGTACCACTTTAAATGGCGAACAGCCATACCCTTGGGACCGACTTCAGCCCCAGGATGTGATGAGCCGACATCGAGGTGCCAAACACCGCCGTCGATGTGAACTCTTGGGCGGTATCAGCCTGTTATCCCCGGAGTACCTTTTATCCGTTGAGCGATGGCCCTTCCATACAGAACCACCGGATCACTAGAACCTGCTTTCGCACCTGCTCGACGTGTCTGTCTCGCAGTCAAGCACCCTTATGCTCTTGCACTCATTGCACGATGTCCGACCGTGCTGAGGGTACCTTCGTGCTCCTCCGTTACTCTTTGGGAGGAGACCGCCCCAGTCAAACTACCCACCACACACTGTCCTCGACCCGGATGACGGGTCGGAGTGAGAACACCAATGATGCCAGGCCGGTATTTCAAGGGTGGCTCCCTCCGAACTGGCGTCCGGAGTTCCAAGCCTCCCGGCTATCCTACACAGGCAACATCAGTATCCAGTGTGAAGCTATAGTAAAGGTTCACGGGGTCTTTCCGTCTAGCCGCGGGTACACCGCATCTTCACGGCGATTTCAATTTCACTGAGTCTCGGGTGGAGACAGCGTGGCCATCATTACGCCATTCGTGCAGGTCGGAACTTACCCGACAAGGAATTTCGCTACCTTAGGACCGTTATAGTTACGGCCGCCGTTTACCGGGGCTTCGATCAGGAGCTTCGCCCGAGGGCTAACACCATCACTTAACCTTCCGGCACCGGGCAGGCGTCACACCCTATACGTCCGCTTGCGCGTTGGCAGAGTGCTGTGTTTTTACTAAACAGTTGCAGCCACCTGGTATCTTCGGCCGGTTCGGGCTCGGGGAGCAAGTCCCTCTACCCTACGCCGGCGTGCCTTCTCCCGAAGTTACGGCACCATTTTGCCTAGTTCCTTCACCCGAGTTCTCTCAAGCGCCTTGGGATTCTCACCCTGACCACCTGTGTCGGTTTGGGGTACGGTCGCACATGATCTGAAGCTTAGAGGCTTTTCCTGGAAGCGTGGCATCAGTGACTTCCGGACCGTGGTCCGTTCGTCTCGCATCTCGGCCTTGAACCCCCGGATTTACCTGAGCGTTCAGCCTACCTGCTTTCACCAGGACAACCAGCGCCTGGCTCACCTAGCCTTCTCCGTCCCCCCATCGCAATCATGTCCGGTACGGGAATATTGACCCGTTTCCCATCGACTACGCCTTTCGGCCTCGCCTTAGGGGCCGACTCACTCTGCTCTGATTAGCATCGAACAGAAACCCTTGGTCTTCCGGCGGGGGAGTTTTTCACTCCCCTTATCGTTACTCATGTCAGCATTCGCACTCGTGATACCTCCAGCAGACTTCTCAATCCACCTTCATCGGCTTACACGACGCTCCTCTACCGCTCATCCAGAGGATGAACCCGTAGCTTCGGTACCTGGTTTAGCCCCGTTACATCTTCCGCGCAGGCCGACTCGACCAGTGAGCTATTACGCTTTCTTTAAAGGATGGCTGCTTCTAAGCCAACCTCCTGGCTGTCTGAGCCTTCCCACATCGTTTCCCACTTAACCAGGATTTGGGGACCTTAGCTGACGGTCCGGGTTGTTTCCCTTTTCACGACGGACGTTAGCACCCGCCGTGTGTCTCCCACGCTGCACTCACCGGTATTCGGAGTTTGCCTCGGGTTGGTAAGTCGGGATGACCCCCTAGCCGAAACAGTGCTCTACCCCCGGTGGTGATACGTGAGGCGCTACCTAAATAGCTTTCGAGGAGAACCAGCTATCTCCGGGCTTGATTAGCCTTTCACTCCGATCCACAAGTCATCCAAATCTTTTTCAACAGATCCTGGTTCGGGCCTCCAGTTGATGTTACTCAACCTTCACCCTGCTCATGGATAGATCGCCCGGTTTCGGGTCTATATCCAGCGACTGGTCGCCCAGTTAAGACTCGATTTCTCTACGCCTCCCCTATTCGGTTAAGCTCGCCACTGAATATAAGTCGCTGACCCATTATACAAAAGGTACGCAGTCACAGAACAAGTCTGCTCCCACTGCTTGTACGCACACGGTTTCAGGATCTATTTCACTCCCCTCGCCGGGGTTCTTTTCGCCTTTCCCTCACGGTACTGGTTCACTATCGGTCAGCCAGGAGTATTTAGCCTTGGAGGATGGTCCCCCCGTCTTCAATCAGGGTTTCTCGTGCCCCGACCTACTCGATTTCACTGTGCTCGGATTTCGGCTACGGGACTATCACCCGCTATGGTCAGACTTCCCAGACTGTTCGCCTATCGATTGCACAACTTAAGGGCTGGTCCCCGTTCGCTCGCCGCTACTGGGGGAATCTCGGTTGATTTCTTTTCCTCGGGGTACTTAGATGTTTCAGTTCCCCCGGTTCGCCTCGTATCCCTATGTATTCAGGATACGATACTGACCTTGTGGTCAGTGGGTTTCCCCATTCAGAGATGTTCGGGTCACAGGTCGTTTGCCACCTCACCGAACCTTATCGCAGGCTACCACGTCTTTCATCGCCTCTGGCTGCCTAGGCATCCACCGTGTGCGCTTCATTGCTTGACCCTATAACCCGAAGGAGTCCGGGCCCGCAATGACAACGATTGCCGGATACGCTTGAGACGTATCACAAAACAATTGC
>NZ_JBIQVY010000015.1:0-2573 GCF_044335525.1 Halomonas sp. HMF6819
TCGGAAGGTCTGGCCTTTACGTGCCGGATCCGGGCGCACTTTCCCATCGGCACCTTTGATCAACGGGCCCCAATCCAGGAACTCCTCGACGTTCTCCAGGATGATCACGCGCGGTTTTACCTTCGCCGCCCAGCGCGCGGCGACCCAGGCGAGCCCGCGCACGGCTTTAGAAACCGGGCGCCCGCCTTTTGCCTTGCTATGATGCCGGCAGTCCGGAGAGAACCACGCCAGCCCGACCGGGCGACCGTTCACGGCCTGCTCGGGGTCGATGTCCCACACGTCCGCGACGGCGTGCTCGCTGCCCGGGTGGTTCGCGGTGTGCACGGCGATGGCCGTGGCGTCGTGATTGATGGCGAGATCGACCGGCCGGCCCAGCGCCTGCTCGATGCCTTCGCTGGCGCCACCGCCGCCGGCGAAGTTATCCACTACCAGTTCTGGCCCGAAAAGGTTCAGGTTGCTCATTGAACGCCCTCCGCTTTGCCGCTCTCCCGCACGGCCTCGCCGCCCATCCATTCCAGAATTCGCTCGACGCTGGCGCGCAAACACCCGGCCATCAGTACGAAGTCGGTTTCCAGCCGCGCGAGGGCATCATCGCCGTCATCGGCATGGTCGGCCTCTTCGATCAGCGCGTCGCCGAAGCGCAGCGACTTGATGGCCAGATCGTCGTGCAGCACGAACGAGAGTTGACCCTCGATGCCCAGGGCGAGCTGGCTGGCCTGTCGGCCGCTTTCCAGTAGCTGCTGGATCTCGTCGCTATCGAGGTCGAGCTGGCGCCCACGCACCACGCCGTCGTCGCCCTTGGCCTTGAGTACCACCTGGTCGCCCAGCTGCATGTCGGCGGGGCGGGTGCCCGCGTCGCCCAGCCAGCTGGTCATGGCGCGCACTGGTAGCGTTTGCGTGGTCAGCGGCGTGACCTTCAACGAGCCGAGCGTCTCGCGCAGCAGGTCGAGCACTTCTTCGGCGCGAGTGCGGCTGGATGTGTTGACGCCGATCAACTGGCGCTCGGTGTCCCACCACACGTCGATTTTCTGGCTACGCACGAACGCCCGGGGCATCAGTTCCTCGGTGATCTGCTCCTTGAGCGCGGTCTTTTCCTTGCGGGTGACCTTGCGCGCCTCGGCGGCCTCGATGTCGCCGACGCGCTCGGTGAGCTCCTCGGCGATCACGCTGGCGGGGAGCATACGCTCTTGGCGCAGGGCGCTCAGCAAGCGGTGACCATAGTTGGCGACGGAGTGCAGGAGTTGCCCGCCAGCGAGCCGCCCGGCGGGTGCCGTCCAGCCGAGGCGCCGGGCGTCGGCGCTGCCCAGCGGCTTGATGGCGTGCTCGTTCAGCAATTCGCTCATTTGAGCGTGACTGAGTAGCTGGTGCTCGTGCAGGCGGTAGAGGTGAAGGTGTTTGAACCACATGTTATTGCTCTCCCGGCCAGTTGACGTTCTGGGCGCCCGTTGCCGCCTTGTACTCTTCTTTGGTGATCCCCAGCGCGGCGAAGAGGTGCATAACGCTGGGCATCGTGTCGGTCTCTTCGTCGTAGAACTCCTCGGCGATGTTTTCCCAATAGGGGGCTTCGCGATCAGTAGTAGCGTCCAGCAGGCCGATAGCCTGCAGACGAGTGAGCTGCCCGGGCCATTCGGGCTCCGTGGTGATCATTTGGTCTGCCTGCTCCGGCTGACTAGGCGTTGCGGCCTGAGCTTGCTGGGTAAGCAGGTCTTCACGACCGTTCAGGTACCCGTTGTCCCACGCCTTCCTGAACGCCGGGCCGTTCTTGTCGGATAGCATTTCAATTTGCTTGGCGGCCTCTTCGGGGTTCTCGCGGCACCAGTTCGCGTCGATCGCCATGGTTGTCTCCTGCGGGCGGTGGTCAGTCATTGCGGTCTCCCTGTTTCGGCTGATCGCCCCGGGCGGGCGCGGGCTGTTTGAAGATGCGGTCGAAGTCGTCCTGGTTGAACATGGCGGGCCTCAGTGAGCTGTAAGGTTGGGCTGGTAGATATAGCCGACGTCTAAGCAGCCATTGGCGTACAGCCAAGCGCTCCGCATGTCTGGCCTACCGTGGTGCTTAATGAAGTCGCCCGCTTCGTTCAGGAAGTCGTGGCGGCTAGAGTAGGCGCATAGCTTTTTCAGGCTCTCCATGACGGCGTTGAAATACATGGCGTGTATTTCGGTGTCGCTCACGCTTTTATTCTTGGTGCCAAAGCCGTCGCACTCTTGGCATTCGCGCTCACAGCAAGGGCATACGCCGGTGCCTTCGCATTCGTCGCAGTCGGATTCCAGATACTCAACAAGCTCCAGCACCGTGTTTTTGTAATCAGGGAGCGGAATTGGCGTGATCATGCGACCTCCTAAAACTGAACGATTTGTAGCGGGCGGCCGGCGGTCTCCGGCAACGCAAACCGTGTGGGCGCCTGCCGATCGGCAGCGAGCGCGGGCCCGACTGGGCGCATGCCCGGGCATTGCTCGGCGGCGATGCCGCGATAGTCCGGCGCGCCGGTGCGCTGGTTGAGCGGCACGCCGCGCGCCTCTTCGGCCTGCCACACGGCGGCGTCGGTGCAGTAGCTGGTTAGCCAGTCCTGCCGGCG
>NZ_JBIQVY010000016.1:0-1780 GCF_044335525.1 Halomonas sp. HMF6819
GCTCTTTAACAATTTGATCAGGCAATTCATGTGGGCGTTTGCCGATGAGGGTGACAAGTCACCTTATATCAAGGCAGACGAACACAGCGATACCTTTCGAGGTATCACGGTAAATTCGTTTGAACCTTGAGCCAGGATTGATTCGCCTCTGCGTCACGTTTTCGTATGTGGGGCAGGCAAGAATCACACTGATTTTAAACTGAAGAGTTTGATCATGGCTCAGATTGAACGCTGGCGGCAGGCTTAACACATGCAAGTCGAGCGGTAACAGGTCCAGCTTGCTGGACGCTGACGAGCGGCGGACGGGTGAGTAATGCATGGGAATCCACCCGATAGTGGGGGATAACCTGGGGAAACCCAGGCTAATACCGCATACGTCCTACGGGAGAAAGGGGGCTCCGGCTCCCGCTATCGGACGAGCCCATGTCGGATTAGTTAGTTGGTGAGGTAACGGCTCACCAAGACCGCGATCCGTAGCTGGTCTGAGAGGATGATCAGCCACATCGGGACTGAGACACGGCCCGAACTCCTACGGGAGGCAGCAGTGGGGAATATTGGACAATGGGGGCAACCCTGATCCAGCCATGCCGCGTGTGTGAAGAAGGCCCTCGGGTTGTAAAGCACTTTCAGCGAGGAAGAACGCCTGACGGTTAATACCCGTCAGGAAAGACATCACTCGCAGAAGAAGCACCGGCTAACTCCGTGCCAGCAGCCGCGGTAATACGGAGGGTGCAAGCGTTAATCGGAATTACTGGGCGTAAAGCGCGCGTAGGTGGCTTGACAAGCCGGTTGTGAAAGCCCCGGGCTCAACCTGGGAACGGCATCCGGAACTGTCAGGCTAGAGTGCAGGAGAGGAAGGTGGAATTCCCGGTGTAGCGGTGAAATGCGTAGAGATCGGGAGGAATACCAGTGGCGAAGGCGGCCTTCTGGACTGACACTGACACTGAGGTGCGAAAGCGTGGGTAGCAAACAGGATTAGATACCCTGGTAGTCCACGCCGTAAACGATGTCGACCAGCCGTTGGGTGCCTTGTGCACCTTGTGGCGAAGTTAACGCGATAAGTCGACCGCCTGGGGAGTACGGCCGCAAGGTTAAAACTCAAATGAATTGACGGGGGCCCGCACAAGCGGTGGAGCATGTGGTTTAATTCGATGCAACGCGAAGAACCTTACCTGCTCTTGACATCCTGCGAACCCGGAAGAGATTCCGGGGTGCCTTCGGGAACGCAGAGACAGGTGCTGCATGGCTGTCGTCAGCTCGTGTTGTGAAATGTTGGGTTAAGTCCCGTAACGAGCGCAACCCTTGTCCCTATTTGCCAGCGCGTAATGGCGGGAACTCTAGGGAGACTGCCGGTGACAAACCGGAGGAAGGTGGGGACGACGTCAAGTCATCATGGCCCTTACGAGCAGGGCTACACACGTGCTACAATGGCCGGTACAAAGGGCTGCAAACTCGCGAGAGTAAGCGAATCCCGAAAAGCCGGTCTCAGTCCGGATCGGAGTCTGCAACTCGACTCCGTGAAGTCGGAATCGCTAGTAATCGTGGATCAGAATGCCACGGTGAATACGTTCCCGGGCCTTGTACACACCGCCCGTCACACCATGGGAGTGGACTGCACCAGAAGTGGTTAGCTTAACCTTCGGGGAAGCGATCACCACGGTGTGGTTCATGACTGGGGTGAAGTCGTAACAAGGTAGCCGTAGGGGAACCTGCGGCTGGATCACCTCCTTAAACGATGCGTCATCCTCGCGGTAAACGTCCACAATGAATTGCCTGATCA
>NZ_JBIQVY010000017.1:0-1765 GCF_044335525.1 Halomonas sp. HMF6819
CGATCTGGTGACCGTGAGCGGCACGACCAACGACAAACCGGCGCGGCAGCTGCTGGCGCTGACCGACAAGGGGCGCGAGCTGGCGCATGGCGAGGAGGTGGGTGATGCAAAAGCCGATTGAGGTGGGGTGCCGGGTGGTCGTTGTGGATGCCAATGACCCAAAACTAATAGGGGCCTCTGGCATAGTGACCGAAAGGAGCCCCGACTATGTAGTGGCATCCAACGGCGCAAGCGGGGTGTTTTGGGGAGTCAGTAGCACTAATAGCTTTCACAAAGAATCTTGCCTGCGCCGCATCGATGGTTACGACCCCAGCGCTGATGAAACCGAGCAGGAGGTCACTCACGATGTCGAAGCGTTCGCTTAAACCCGTCGATCATCAAAACATCGTGCTACGCCTGCTGACGCGTACCGGCCCGGCGGCGCCGGAGTACCTAGCGCAGTTGGCGCACGACCATGGCCTGCCTGTCTCGCTGCACCAGGTGCGCGTGGCGTGTGACGCGCTGGTCTCCGAGGAGTACGCCGCCGGCGGTGGTGATCGGTACCGGCTGACCGAGTTTGGCGCGCGCGAGACGCTGGCCGTGCCGCTGCTGGGTAGCTATCACCTCGAGCCCGCTGCCGGGGGTGAGCATGTCGAATAGCATACAGGGGCGCCGGGTGTGCCCCGAGTGCCACTACCCCAGGGGCGTGGGCGAGTTCAAGGAGCCGGGCACGTGGCTACCGCTGCCGGCGTGTAAATCGTGTCTGCGCAAGATCCAACGCGGGAGGGCTCGGGCATGACGCTTTTCTTGATCGGCGCTTTCTTTGGCTTCTGCGTTGGCTTGTTGTCCGCTTTCTACGCGGTGCTTTGCATTTTGTGGGGTGGACCCGAAGAGGCGCTGGAGAATTCCGATGACTGATAAGCCCAAGGGCGGCCCGTACGCCAAGCGCGCCGCTGTGCTGTGTAGCAATTCCCGGTTTGGTCTTTACCTCGACCAGCGCCGGCGCCAGAAGGGCAATCTGAATATCGAGCACCTGCCGGACGGCACCCACTCGCCCGAGGACTGTGCCGAATGGCTGCGCGGTGCCTGTGGCGTGGAGAGCCGTGCGGAGATCGACCACAACGACGACGCGCGGGGAATGCTCGACCGAATCGTCGCGGACTACAGCAACTGGGAGCGCGGTCAGCGCCAGCGGGGTGAGGCATGACGACTAAAGGCGAGCAGCTGCAGGGCCGGGCGGTAACGTTGGTGGGCACTGTATCCATCTGGCTGCATCCAGTTGCCCAAGGTGGCTTGGGCAACATTGCATCGTTTGTGGCGTGGCCGTATGTGCTCATGCTCCTTTTGGGAGCTTTGCTATGCCACTCCTATGGGTTTGATGGCGTCAACAGGCTTTGGCCAAGGCCCATTGGAGCGCTGTTTTTGATAGCGCGGTGGGGCGGTATCTTCTGGCTGATTTATCACGGCGCCTTGGCAATGCCCATTCTTCTGGTCGCTGCGGGCTTCATTTTCTGGTCGGCGAAAAAGACACACACAACCCAGCGGGGTGAGGCATGACGACAACACGCAAACCCCGCCGCGTACTCGGCCCCTCTGGCGCCAGCACTGCGCCCCGCAAACGGCCGGTCGACTGGGAAGGTCAGGAGCAGGCGGTGCTGATCCGGTGGTTACTCGGCGAGCGCCAGCGCGGCACTCCGGTGGGCACGCTCTACGATGTGACGTTTCATGTGCCCAACGGTGGCCAGCGCTCGAAATCCACCGGCGCCGCCATGAAGCGCCAGGGTGT
>NZ_JBIQVY010000018.1:0-1497 GCF_044335525.1 Halomonas sp. HMF6819
CCGTTCACTTCACTGGTTATCACTACTGCTCGAGCGATTAACCCAGCAAGGAAAGCACAGACTGCGGAGTCTGATTGGCCTGAGCCAGCATGGACGTACCCGCCTGTTGCAGGATGTTGGCACGGGTCATGTTGGATACTTCCTTCGCATAGTCGGCGTCTTCGATCCGCGAACGTGCTTCGGAAAGATTGGTTTCAGTCGTCGCCAGATTGTCGATTACCGAGTCAAAGCGATTGAGAGTGGCGCCCAAGGTGGCACGGTTAGTGTCCAACGTTTCAGTAGCCGTGTCGACCGCATCGATTAAGTTCTGGAAGCCATCGTGTTCATCGATGGAGCCACCACCAGTAGCATCAAAAGTGGTGCCGGCAACAATGCTGCCACTGGCTGATGTCAGGTCTAGCCCACTTACCGTCGCATCAACAGTAGAAACACTGATGACATCTTCATCTTCGGTGTTTGCACCAACCTGAATACTCAGGCTACCACTGGCGTTCAATAGGTTGGTACCGTTGAAGTTGTTGCTTTCCGCTACACGATCAATCTCTGCCAAGCGCTCATTGATTTCAGTTTCGATCGCATTACGATCTTCTTCGGTGTTGGTATCGTTAGCCCCCTGTACCGCCAACTCACGAATCCGTTGCAGGTTATCGTTCACCTGGTCGAGGCCACCCTCCATGGTTTGTACCAGGGAAATGCCGTCGCTGGCGTTACGGCTGGCTTGGCTCATACCATCGATTTGGGCGGTCATCTTGTTAGCGATAGCCTGACCGGCGGCATCGTCGGAAGCGCTGTTGATACGCAAACCGGAAGAGAGACGTTCTTGCGCCTGAGCCAGCATGCTTTGTGAAGAGCTCAGGTTGTTCTGGCCGATCATGGAGGTGATATTCGTATTGATTACAGACATGAGTATTACTCCTTGAAGTATAACTGGCCAGCGGGCCAACTTAACGACGTATGTATCGTCGCTAACACTGGTAACGGCTGCTAATTTAAATCCTTTAAAAATCAGTTATTTTTTTATGTAAGGGAAAGTAAAACTGGCCGAACCGACCAAGAGGCAATCTCGTCAAAACCCTTGCCATACGGCGCTTTAGGCGTGAACGCCCTATTTAATGCCAGGAATAAAGACATAAAAAACGGGGCCGTTCGGCCCCGTCCATTTGTTTGATTCGTTTTATCAATGAGCGGTTTAGCCCAGCAGTGATAGTACGGACTGCGGCGTCTGGTTCGCCTGGGCCAGCATGGAGGTACCCGCCTGCTGAAGAATGTTGGCGCGGGTCATGTTGGATACTTCCTTCGCGTAGTCGGCGTCTTCGATCCGCGAACGCGCTTCAGACAGGTTGGTCGAGGTGGTCGCCAAGTTGTCGATCACCGAGTCGAAGCGGTTCAGCGTGGCACCCAGAGTTGCCCGGTTGGTGTCCAGAGTCTTGGTCGCAGCGTCGACAGAGTCGATCAGGTTCTGGAAGCTGCTGTGCGCTGCGGTGCCACCACTAACGG
>NZ_JBIQVY010000019.1:0-1371 GCF_044335525.1 Halomonas sp. HMF6819
AAGAACGTCAAACCGACCTGGAACAGCCGCTCGACGTCGCGAATTCGGCGCTTGTCGATCACGAACAGAATCACGTGATCGCCGCTTTCCACCACCGCCTCGCCGTGGGCGATGATCACCTCCTTGCCACGCACCATCGCCCCGATGGTGGTGCCCTCGGGCAGCTCGATCTCCTTGACCGCCCGGCCCACCACTTTCGACGAGTTTTTGTCGCCGTGTGCGATCGCCTCGATCGCCTCGGCGGCGCCCCGGCGCAGCGAGTGGACATTGACGATGTCGCCCCGGCGCACGTGGGTCAGAAGGCTGCCGATGGTCGCCTGCTGCGGTGAAATCGCGATGTCGATCTCGCCGCCCTGAACCAGATCCACGTAGGCGGCGTTGTTGATCAGCGTCAGCACCTTCTTCGCCCCCAGCCGCTTGGCCAGCAGCGACGACATGATGTTGACCTCGTCGTCGTTGGTCAGCGCGCAGAAGATGTCGCAATCCTCGATGTTCTCTTCCTCGAGCAGGCGCTTGCTGGTAGCGCTGCCGTGCAGCACCACGGTGCGATCCAGGCGCTCGGAAAGGGTGGTGCAGCGCTCAAGGCTGTGTTCGATGATCTTGACCTGGTGGCTGTGCTCGAGATGCTCGGCCAGGCGCTCGCCGATGTTGCCGCCACCGGCGATCACCACCCGGCGAAAGCCGCGCTCGATGCGTCTGAGCTCGCTCATCACCGCGCGGATGTCGCGCCGCGCGGCGAGAAAGAACACCTCGTCGTCGGCCTCGATGACCGTGTCGCCGCGGGGGATGATCGGCCGGTTGCGCCGGTAGATCGCCGCCACGCGGGTGTCGACGTTGGGCATGTGGCGGCCCAGAAAGGCGAGGTCCTGCCCCACCAGCGGCCCGCCGTAGAACGCCTTGACCGCGACGAGCTGCACGAGCCCGCCGGCGAACTCCAGCACCTGCAGCGCCCCCGGGTGCTCGATCAGCCGGCGCACGTGGTCGGTGACCACCTGCTCGGGGCTGATCAGCACGTCGATGGGAATCGCCTCGTGGGCGAACAGGCCCTTGCGGGTCAGATAGGGCGTGGCGCGTACTCGGGCGATCTTGGTCGGCGTGCGAAACAGCGTATGGGCGACCTGGCAGGCGATCATGTTGACTTCGTCGGAGTTGGTGACGGCGATCAGCATGTCGGCGTCCTCGCAGCCGGCCTGGCGCAGCACGATGGGGTAGGAGCCGGCGCCGGTGACGGTACGGATGTCGAGGCGCGTGTGGAGTTCGCGGAGCTTGGCCGTGTTGGTGTCGACCACGGTGATATCGTTCTCTTCGCGCGCGAGGTGTTCGGCCAGCGTACCGCCGACCTGGCCGGCGCCGAGAATGATGATTTTCATG
>NZ_JBIQVY010000002.1:0-864863 GCF_044335525.1 Halomonas sp. HMF6819
ATTCGTGAGTTGGCGGTACAAGGTGCCAACGACACCAACACCGACGATGATCGCGCTGCAATCGAGACCGAGATTAACGAGCGATTGGCAGAAATTGACCGTGTGGCTGGTAGCAATAACTTCAACGGAACCAACCTGCTTAACGCCAGCGGCAGCCTGAGCATTCAGGTCGGTTCCAACACTGATGTTGAAGACGTTATCAATGTTAAAACTGTTGACGCTACCGTGTCGGGCCTTGGTTTGACTGGCGCATCGGGTGGCGTTGTCGCAGCGACTACCTTTACGGCTGCTAGTGGAGCCGGTGCCCACACCAGCTTCCAGAGCCTGATCGATGCTGTTGACACTGCTACCAAGACACTGGATACCAATCGCGCTACTCTCGGTGCCACGCTGAACCGCTTCGACTCGGTGATCGACAACCTCGCGACCACCTCGACCAACCTGTCCGAAGCGCGTTCGCGGATCGAAGACGCCGACTACGCGAAGGAAGTGTCCAATATGACCCGTGCCAACATTCTTCAGCAGGCGGGTACCTCCATGCTGGCCCAGGCGAACCAGACGCCGCAGTCTGTACTGTCTCTGCTGGGTTAATCCTTTCGGCGGTACAGTGGATGAATCAACCGAACGGGGCCGAAAGGCCCCGTTTTCTTTTAGGTGGCTCAGTGTCAGCCTTTTTACACGTTTCTTATCAGGCCAGCCCAAAGCCGTGGTGTCGCACATTCGGTATCGATGATTATCTCCTTCGCGGCACCTGTTCCTGAAACAGTCCAAGGAATACCTGCTTAAAAACAGGCGCATTTACCTCTTTGGTACGCGTGATCGCGAAGTAGACTAGGCGGACTGCCACTTTTTTGCGAGCTGCCTAATGGCCAAGACGACTACCGCCACACCCAAACGAAAACCCCGTTTGTTATGGGCCAATCCGTTCTGTCTGCTGGACACCTCCAGCGGTGCCAGCATGAGCGTTCGTCAGATGTTGCTGCAGTTGGCGGCCAACGGGTACGACGTCAAGGTATTGGGCGCGACGGTATTCGACAACCCCAAGGGAATGAAGCTTCTCAAGGAGCAGTTTGGCGATCTCGATGCCCATCTACATCAGCTGATCGAGGCGGAAGACGGTCCTTTGACACACCAAATGCTGGTGAGCTATAGCCATAACCGCAATCACTTTACGACCCACGAAGAAGGCCTCTGGTATAGCCAATACGTTTATCTGCTGGACTCCTTTAGACCGGATATCGTGTGGTTCTACGGCGGTCAAACCCTCGATATGTTAATTGCCGATGAGGCGCGGGATCGGGGGATAGCCGTCGCCTTTTATCTAGCCAACGGTAACTATAAATCGCCACGCTGGTGCCGGGATGTCGACTTGGTCGTGACCGATAGCCAAGCGACAGCGGATATGTATCGAAAGGCAGTGGGCTTTGCTTCCAAGCCGGTAGGCAAGTTCATCGCCTCGGATCGCTTTGTCGCCCAGCAGCACGACCGCAAACGTCTGTTGTTCGTGAATCCCAGCTGGCAAAAAGGCGCGAGCGTATTCGTACAACTCGCCGAAAAACTCGAGCGTGAAAGACCCGATATCGAACTCGAAGTCGTGGAGGCGCGGGCCGATTGGTCGGCGGTTTTACGTGAAACCACTCTACATATGGGCCAGCAGCGCAGTACGTTGAGTAACGTGACCGTGACGGGCAATACCAGCGATATGCGTGGGCCTTATAGCCGGGCGCGCGTACTAATCGCCCCCAGCCTGTGGTGGGAAAGCTCCGGCCGCGTACTGGCCGAAGCCATGCTCAACGGTCTACCGGCGTTGATCACCAACCGAGGGGGCATGCCCGAAATGGTGGGGGACGCGGGCATTGCATTTGATTTTCCGGCCCAGTGCTATGAAGAGCCTTATCAGCACCTACTGGACGAAAAAGAGCTTCAGCCACTTTTCGACGCGGCGGTGGCTTTCGTCGATGACGAGACGCTCTATCAGGAGTACGTGAAGCGTGCTTTTAGGGTCGGTGAAGAGAAACATCATATAAAACGCGCCACCGAACGCCTGCTGAGCGCCCTGGATCCATTGGCGCGCGCGCGTGGGGGTAACACGGATTTTTCGATTGGCCAGAAAAAGCGTCATCGCCAGCGTATTGCAAGCGTTGCCACCCAGCCCGAGCTGAAAGTGGATCGTTCGCTGGAGCAGTTAATCACTAACAAGGTGGACGTAAGCCTCGGTGGAGACTCTTCGGCACCACGCCTGAATCTCTCCGATGACTTCACTTGGCAGTTCAAGGGCAAGATCGTCGTGCTCGACAACCGGGCAAGTTTGATCAAGAGTGGCTTGGCCGATCAGATGGCTAAAACAGGTGCCTTTGGCATCGTGGCCTTCGATCCCGCCAGCGAGATAAAAGAGCCTGGACGGTTCGAAGGCAGCGAGACAATCCAGTTGTTCCCGCATGCCCTTCTGGGCGACGGAAATCCGGCGACGCTCCACGCCTGTATTGCCACCGAGATGACCAGCACGTTGGCACCGCTACCGGCAGAGCAGCTACCCGAGCGCTACCATTTGGGGGCTCAGGAGATTGCTGAAATTCCGATTAATACGGTGGCCCTGGATAGCATCACGGGGCTTGAAAGCCTCGACTGGCTAATTCTTGATGAGCTGAGCGATGCAATGGCCGTACTTGAAAATGGCGTCCAGTATCTTGAAGCGACTCTACTGATTCAAGCGCGGGTTCCGTTTCAGCTAACCCATGAACGCCAGCCAAGTTTGGCAGAATTGCAGCACTGGGCGAGTCGTCATGGATTCCGCTTCTATCGCTTTCACAACATAGGCCACTACAGCCACTTACCCGAAAAACTTAATGAGCGTTTGCCCTGTGCCAGCGAGCAAGAGAGTGCCGATGTGCTTTTCCTGCCAAGCCACGCACGAATGGCGGCGCTGAGTGATGAGCAGAAAAGAAAATTGGCCTTTATATTAAGCGCCTGTTTCTCTGCACATGACATGGCGTTTGAACTATTGGCCGATGTCAGCCATGACAAGGCGCTGGAATTTCTCGAAGCGCAGCGGTTTATACCGTCTGCAGAACGCGGTAAGGAGCGTAATAAGAAGGACTTGGATTCGCGGAATGGAATGGATATTTCACAAGCCGCTTTCCTTGGGCACGATGACGACCTTTTAGCCAAAATTGATTGAGATGAGGCACGCCTTGCATGTTTGCTTACGAAAAGTTTGATGTATTCGACGAGATCGTCTCGAGCTTGCCGGAAGGTAGTGCGCTCACCTACTCGCCCTTGATAAGAGAAGGGTTTCAATTTTGCTTGGATGGCGCAGACAAAAGCTGTGACGTTCCGGCCAGTGAGCCGCTGACGTTATCAGGTGTGGATGCAGCTCTCTATCCAGTCAAGCGAGAAATTAAAAAGGTAGGCTACTTTCACGACAAAGGCTTTCTGGACAACATTCTTACAGGGTTCATGGAACAGGATATCGAGATCGCAAAGCTCGACCTCCTCCCTGCGCAACTGAAAAAAGTGCTGAGCACCAAGCAGCGTGAGGAAATCGAGTTTTTTGATCGTCACCTTCAAGCCTCCTTCGGCTGTAGTATTCGCACTAAGCTCGAAGAAAGATTTCATCTCGTCAACGCCATGATTCCCCAGTATTACGACCTGCTCAAGAAATCAGAAGTCGATGCAGTCGTTTTCAGGGTCTACTATGGGCTGAACTACTTTCCCATCATTTTCGCCTGCAAAATGCTTGGAATTACTGTGATTGATGTGCAGCACGGAATTAATGGTTTCAAACACGTCTGCTACTCAAAGTTTAAAAGTAACGAGATCGATAGCCCATTTCTGCCCGATGTCTTTTGGACATGGGGCGATATATCAACACGAATGTTGACTAAAGAAAGCGATATTGAGTCTAGTGCACTTGTGATCGAGGGGGGCGGTCCTACCTATTTGTCTCGTCAGGTCAAACCGGGTAAGAAGATACTATATACCCATCAGCCTCAGTCTAAAGGAATTCCTGTACCCCTCGAAGAGATCAAATATGTCCACGAGCTAAAGCAGCGAGAGGTAGTGGTCAGACCTCATCCGCTACATATTGATGAAGCGCAGGAGGTAATGAGTCTGCTCAGAAGAGAGGGGATTAAAGCCAAGCTAGAAGATCCAAACAAACTCACCATCAACGACTCTCTAAAACAGTCCGGTGTCCATATTACATGGTCTTCTACATGCGCACTGGATGCGCTTAATTTTGGTGTTCCTTCTGTTCACTGCTCCGAACTCATTGATGAAGTAGAGCGTGAATTCACGACGGGGCTGCTTTTCCGTTATTCAGATGTTAGTAAAGAGAGTCTTTTGAAAGATCCTTCCAAAGCAAGGTCCTATAGCTTGGGCTCCAAGGAGCGCGTGGCTCACGGCGTCTCACAGGTATTATCACTACCCGCTGGCCAAGGATAAGATCATGACGGTTGAAAAAAAGATGCTGGTTACGGGCGCCGATGGATTTATCGGCTCACACCTCGTCGAGCTTTTGGTCAAAGAGGGCTATCGCGTCAAGGCATTGGCTCAATACAACTCTTTCAATAGTTGGGGATGGCTCGAGGATACGGATTGTCTTGATCACGTCGAGGTGGTCAGCGGCGATGTACGCGATCCACATTTCTGCAAGCACCTCGCCCAAGGAGTCGACACGGTCTTTCATTTGGCCGCCTTGATCGCCATTCCTTACTCTTATGTTGCGCCCGATAGCTATGTAGAGACCAACGTAAAGGGCACGCTCAACCTGTGCCAAGCGGCTTTGGATAACGGCGTCACGCGTATGATTCACACCTCCACCAGCGAGGTATATGGCACCGCGCAGTATGTGCCAATTGATGAGCGCCATCCACTACAGCCGCAGTCGCCCTATAGTGCCTCCAAGATAGCCGCTGATGCGATGGCCATGAGCTTTTACAATGCGTTCGATTTGCCCGTCACGGTTGCACGTCCTTTTAACACCTACGGTCCGCGGCAGTCGGCCCGAGCCGTCATACCAACAATCATCAGCCAAATAGCCAGCGGCATGAAACAGGTCAAACTTGGCGACGTCTCGCCTACTCGCGACTTCAATTATGTTGAGGATACTTGTCAGGGGTTTCTGGCGCTGGCTAATTGTGATGTATCGATTGGCGAAACGGTGAATATCGCCTCCAATTATGAAATATCGGTCGGGGATACACTAGATACGATACGGGAATTGATGGACAGTGATATAGAGTTCATTATTGACGAGCAGCGCTTACGACCTGAAAAATCCGAGGTTTTTCGCTTATGGGGAGACAATGCGCGGCTTCGCGAATTGACCGGCTTTACTCCGCAATACGGCCTTCGTGAAGGGTTACAGAAAACGATAGACTGGTTTTCTCAACCTCACCAGTTGGCGAAATATAAAGCCAATCTATACAACACCTGAGTTGCGCCATGCTGCCTAAACTGATTGAGCTCATTTATGACTATTGCCGTACGGAGTCGTTCAATACTTTATATGAACTCGTATCTCGAAGTAACGAAAAAGCCTATGTGGCCGAGGCGATTGACTCTACTTTTGTCTCCAGCGTCAGACACCATGTTGACAAGCTCGAGCATAATATTACCGCTTATATGGGCAGCCCTAACTCATTAGCGACGGCTCAAGTGCCTCATCGTTATGTATATACGAACGATGAGCTGGGCTTTAACTACTGCCTGCCCACCCGGAACTCTGCGAGTAGTGATGGTCAGATCGAGCAAATCGAGGAATTTGTTGGAGAGAAGCAGTGCTTTGCAGCGAGCTACGCCGATAATCTAGCCAGTGGTCTTCACATTGTGACCGAGCCGGAAGGGGGGCGTAGCAACTATTGGCTCACTGCGGTGATTTGTAACGGGCAGGTGCAACGCGGCGAATGGTTCGAGGGGGCCAGTGATAAGGGCGTGATGACACGGCCTATCTGGAAATCGATGAGCCGTCTACCCATGTATGCTCATGCGCCCGCTGTCGATATTTGCAATGCAGAGTCGTTAGAGCAGCGAGTAGCCCATTTGTCGAGCGGTCTGCTTCCGTCAGACAGGGGGAAATATGCGTAACGTCGCGGTTTTTACCGGAACCCGTGCCGAGTACGGCCTGCTGTACTGGTTGATGAAAGGGATCGACGCTCATCCTCGACTATCGTTGCAAGTGATCGTAGCGGCCATGCACCTCTCTCCAGAATTCGGTAAAACATCGAACCTGATCGAATGCGATGGCTTTGGCATTGATGCCAAGGTCGAAATGCTGCTTTCTTCAGATACTGGCGTTGGCGTTGCCAAGTCAATAGGTGTTGGCGTCATCAGTCTGGCAGATGCACTGGATCGCCTGAAGCCTCATGTGATCGTGATTCTGGGCGATCGATTCGAAGCGCTAGCCGCAGCCCAAACGGCGCTGATGCTCAAGATTCCCATCTTGCATGTTCATGGCGGCGAGGTGACGGAAGGCGCCTACGACGATGCCATTCGCCATGCGATCACCAAAATGGCGATGATGCATGCTGTGGCAGCCGAGCCTTATCGGCAGCGAGTTATCCAGATGGGGGAGGATCCTCAACGTGTCGTGAATACTGGCGCGCTTGGATTGGACCATATCAAACGTTCACCTCGTTTGAGCCGACAAGCGCTTGCCAAAACGCTCAACTTTTCACTTGAACGCCCTTTTTTCCTGGTGACCTATCATCCTGAAACCCTTGCAGACGTGCCGGCGCTGGAGAGTCTTCAAACTATTTTTACAGCACTTGATGAGTGGCCCGATCACCAAGTCATTTTGACCTATCCGAATGCCGATGAGGGGGGCCGGGAGATGATTGGTGCTATTGAGGCATATAGCGCGTGCCAGCCCCAGCGCGTTGTGGCAGTTCCGTCACTGGGATCCCAGCGCTACCACTCCGCGCTGGCCGAGTGCGCTGTCGTTATAGGTAACTCATCAAGCGGTATCATCGAAGCACCTAGCTTTTTTGCGCCCACCGTCAATATCGGTCAGCGGCAAGCCGGTCGTCTGGCCGCTGCGTCCGTGATTCATTGTGAGTCGACATTAACGTCGATTCGATGGGCCATTCAGCACGCGCTGAGCCCTGAGGTTCGCTCCGACACTCAACGTTTTCAAAACCCCTATGGGCAAGGGGATGCAGCCGGTCGCGTTATCGACATGCTGTTATCCATGCCTTTGACCACGATCAAGCGCTTTCATGACTACTTGGGGGAGCCGTATTGATATCCGATAAGGTATTTATCATTGCCGAAGCTGGCGTTAACCATAATGGCGACCGCAAGCTTGCCTTTGATCTCGTAGACGCTGCCGCCGCCTCTGGTGCCGATGCCGTAAAGTTTCAAACCTTTAACGCAAAGCGGCTAGCCGCTGATTCGGCACCCAAAGCTGCTTATCAACAGCAGGCCAACGAAGCCGGCGAGAGCCAGCTTGCCATGCTGCAGGCGTTAGAGCTGCCCTTGGAGTGGCACGAGCCGCTCCAGCGCCATGCGCATCAGCGTGGAATCGAGTTTCTTTCGACCGCCTTTGACCTGCAGAGTCTAGCGTTTCTGGAAACGCTGGGGCTGCCTTTCTACAAGGTTCCCTCGGGGGAGATAACCAATGCACCGCTGCTATGGGCTTTTGCCCATACCAGAAAGCCACTCGTTGTTTCTACAGGCATGGCATCGCTGTCGGAGATTGAGCAGGCATTGGCGATCATCAGTCACGCCATCCGAAGCGACCAGCCGCCTCAGGGGATGGGGGAAGTGTGGCGAAACTGGAGTGAGCAAGCGGCACGCGAAGTGCTATCGGATCGGGTCAGCCTTCTGCACTGCACTTCGCAATACCCGACCCCCATGGAGGAAGTCAATTTAAGAGCTATGGATACGCTTTCAAGCGTGTTTGGTCTGCCGGTGGGTTATTCCGATCATACCCAGGATTTACTGATCCCGATTGCCGCCACCGCTCGAGAGGCCACAATCATCGAAAAGCATTTTACTCTGGATCGCCAGTTGCCAGGACCAGATCACAAGGCGTCCCTGGAACCCGATGAACTCACCCATATGGTCGATGCCATTAGACAGGTAAGTCTCGCGCTGGGCGATGGGTACAAGGCGCCTCAACCAAGCGAATGGCAAACACGCGATGCCGTCCGCCAGCAGTTAGTAGCTCGTCGCTCGATAAAATATGGAGAGACATTCACGCTGGACAACATGACCACCGCCAGGGCTGGTCGAGGCGAGCCTGCCTACCTCTACTGGGATTATCTGGGCAAACAAGCGATCCGCGATTATCGAGAGGGTGAAATGTTGTGAATGCCCCTCCCGTCATTCTTTTGGGAGCCGGAGGTCACGGCAAGGTCGTTCTCGATCTTTTACGACGTATCGGGCGCCCCGTCATCGGCGTGTGCGACCCAATATTTGAACACAAAGCGGGTGGCTTCTGGCGAGGTATTCCAGTATTAGGCGGCGATGGCGACTTGTTATGCCACGCAACTGACACGGTAGAACTTGCCAATGGAGTCGGAAGTTTGCCCGGCCAGTCCACGCGCCACCATCTGCACGAGCGATTCATTGCTCTGGGTTACCGCTTCGCGACCCTGGTTCATCCCTGTTCCGTACTTTCTGAAAGCGTGATTATGGGGCGCGGCGCACAAGTCATGGCCGGATGTGTCATCCAGGCTGACGTGCAAATAGGAGAGGGCACCCTGGTCAATACAGCTGCGCATATCGATCATGACTGTCAGCTGGGTAGGCATGTGCATATCGCCCCCGGCGCTGTGCTATCGGGAGGTATCAGGATCGCGGATAACGTTCATATAGGCCCTAATGCCACGATCATTCAGGGGATCACTATCGGTGCCGGCGCCGTCATCGGCGCGGGGACAACGGTGCTGCACGACCTGCCCGAGTATCATCAACTCATCGGTCAGGCACCGCGTTCGCCAACCCCCTTATGATAAACAATGGATGGAGGCACTGTCGTTAATGAAACAGTGGGAAAAAGCGCTGGTCAGCACCGGCACAAGCTTAAACGACGCGATCAAGGTACTGGATGGCGCCGCCCTGCGTATTGTTCTCGTGGTCGATCAGCAGCGAAAGCTTTTGGGTACACTCACCGATGGCGATCTACGCCGTGCCTTGATCAGTCATCAGCCGCTCGAGTCGGCGGTAGATGATGCCATGAATCCTAATCCCAAGGTGGCAACGCTGAACTGGAGCCGTGAACGGCTACTTCACGTCATGGAGCAAGGGCAGCTTCTGCAGCTGCCGATTGTGGATGATCACCAGCGCCTCATTGGGCTGGAAAGCCTACATGACTTGCTAAACCCCCCAGCTTATAGCAATCCAGTTTTTCTCATGGCGGGCGGATTTGGTACACGTTTACGGCCCTTGACCAACGATTGCCCCAAGCCGATGCTCAAGGTGGGCGACAAACCTATTCTCCAAACAATTGTCGAAAGCTTCATCAAAGCGGGTTTTCACCGTTTTTATATTTCGACCCATTACATGCCCGAAATGATTCGCGCGCATTTCGGGGATGGCCGCTTGTGGGGAGTATCTATTCAATATATACATGAAGAGAGGCCGCTGGGAACGGGAGGCGCTTTGGGACTTTTACCCAAGGCAGAAATAGACCAGCCGCTTTTCATGATGAACGGTGACTTGCTCACCACGCTCAACTTTGAAAGTTTACTCCAGTTTCATCAGGATCATCCCGCCAGTGCTACCATGTGTGTACGGGAATATGAGCATCAGGTTCCCTATGGTGTCATCGAAGGTAAAGGCCATCACATTATCTCTATGGTAGAAAAGCCATTGCAGCGCTTTTTTGTTAATGCGGGCATTTATTTACTTGACCCTGAACTAGTGCAGCGGGCTTTGCCTAATCACCCCATTGATATGCCTACCGTACTTGAAAATGAAATAGCGGCTCAGCGCAACGTCAACATGTTTCCTATTCATGAATACTGGTTAGATATAGGTCGAATGGAGGAGTTTACGCGTGCTCAAAAGGATATAGCCGGTAGCCTGCAATGAGAGAACATATAAAGCGCATTGGTACACTGGCCATCATTCCTGCACGTAAAGATAGTAAGCGGCTACCTCGGAAAAATGTGCTTGCTTTGGCAGGAAAACCGTTAATAAGCTGGTCGATTGATGAGGCTTTGAAAACACACTTGGTGGATCTGGTGGTAGTGACCTCTGATGATGAAGACGTCATTTCGATTGCCAAGGCTTATCAGAGCCCAAAGGTCGCAACTATCCAGCGACCAACAGAACTCGCTACCGATACGGCTAAAAGCATCGACGTTGTTATTCATGCTTTAATAGAGATGGAAGCGCGAGGAGTTTATCCTGAGCGTGTCGTTTTATTGCAACCAACGTCTCCATTAAGGACAGTAAGTGACATCGAAGGCGCCGTTCGGCTGTTTGTCGAGATGCGGGCTACAAATGTCGTATCGGTTTGTGAGGTAGATCATCCCACCGCTTGGTGCGGCAAGGTCGATGAAAGTCTGAGACTTGTGGGAATTGATCTTTCAGTCTCGCGTTCTCAGGAAGCTGAAAAAGAATATCGTTTGAATGGTGCTATATATATCGTGACTCCATACGCTCTCAAGGAGAAGCGCCAGCTGGTGACCGATAGTGCAAAGGTATTTATAATGGATAAAAAGAAGTCGCTGGACATCGACGATATTTTTGACTTTAAACAGTGTGAGTTTTTTTTAAATCATTTATAAAGTGAAGTAAGAAATAGTGTGTTCCAGCACTTTTGCGAGCGCCTTGATCTTCCATATGTTGTTTACGCATTCAGAAAAATAGTGATTGAATAGAAGAGTTTGGCCTGAATTTTAAAACCGCTTTTTAAGTTTGGTCAAACAGCTTTCGATAAATTTTAGGGGAAGCTACTGAGCATCGCTATTTTACGAGTTACAAGAGGGCATGGCATTTTGAGCTTTCCAAAAAATACAGTATTAGCGAATAAGATTAAGTAATTCCAAAACGTTCTGCGATGACTGGTTTGCCTGAGCCAAAAGAGCATCACCAGCTTGTTGTAAAATCTGGCTCTTGACCAAACGGCTGCTTTCTCTCGCATAGTCGGTATCCATGATACGAGATTGGGCGGCATACAGCTTCGTGGTCTGGTTTTCGCTGCCTTCAATCGCACTCTCAAGTCTATTTTGCTTGGCGCCATAATGTCCGCGGTAATCATCTAAGGTTTGTAGCGCGGATTGAAGATGTGACAGCGCCTCGCGCGCACCCTCAATCGAGTCCAGTGAAATATCTTCTAACCCTAGCGAACGGTGGTCGGCAGGGGTCGCCTTGATAGTCACGCTTTCAAGCTCGTTGCCATAAGTTGCGCGCGTGATGATGGTCGTCGGCTGGCTGATAGGCGCTGATGTGGGCTCAGGCTCTACTAACTCGATGGGCATCTCGTCCCAGGTCGCCTTGGCGTAAAATATCCCGCGCCCAACCACCAGTAGCATTAAAGGCTCGGTGGTCTTGTCGATGGTGATAACTTCATCCATCTCCGGTGCGGTGACATTAGAAAGATCGCCGTTATTGAAGTCCTCTCCATCCTCTGGATCAAACGCGCGGTCTCGATCGCCGCTATAAGTAATTCTCATGCCGTTGTAATCAAAATCGACGGGTGGATTGTCGATATCATACTGACCTGTTGCGTCATGAAATACCGAGGCATCGTAAGTAGCCCCCGGCAAGAGACCATTCTCGGTCGTCATCAAACTATTCGCCGAGGCAATGTCATCAATGTTACGCGATGCCCAGACTTCGTCGGTCGGGCTTTCATTCGAACCAATGATCGGCGTACCGACCAGGTGTTTACCGTCCAACGTAAAAAGCTGCAAATCGTCATCGACCTTGAGGGAGTCCATTTCGATACGCACCTGAGTGGCCCCGGCTGGAATATAAGCAAGCGGAACGATGCCGGAGTGGAAATTCTGGATTTCATCGTCCAACTTGGCCGTAATATGCTCAGTATTTCCCAGACGGGCCGGTGCCGGTGCCGGTTTGGACGGCGCCAAAGGCGTTTTGCCAAACGCTTCTGTCGTATTGGCGATACGGTCGATCTCTTCCCGCAGTTGTATGTATTCGCCGTTAATAGCGGCGCGGTCACTTGAGGAAAGCGTTGCAGTCGCGGCCTGGACGGCTAAACGATTGGCGCGATGGAGCAGGTTATTGATGCTATTCAGTCCGCCTTCAGCCGTCTGTATCAGGCTGATACCATCATTCATGCCTCGCTGTGATTGGGCGTTGGCTCTAATACTACTTTCCATTTTGTTGGCGATCGCACGTCCCGCGGCATCATCCTTGGAGCTGTTGATGCGCAAACTGGATGACAGGCGTTGTATTGCTGTTTGAGCAGAATTTCGAGCCGTGACTCGATTGTGCTGTAAAGCAAGACTCGTCATATTGGTGGTGATGCCCATCATGGAGTAGCTGCTCCGATTGCTTCTAATCCTGGATTACGAAACCGCTCTACAGAAACCTGGTGACGTACTGATCGCTTCCCCCATAGTAAGGACGCTCCATGCGATTACGCGTGGAAGCCTTCGCACTCCACTGTACTGTTATTACTGCGTTTTATATCGTTTATTAGCGACAGCATTGCCCTCTAATTTCCCATTTCATGGATTACAGGCGCTTACTAGGAGCCGCTGTGGGCCAGCTCCGGCGTATATTCCTTTTCACCCACCTTGAATCGCCCCACCATTTCCGCCATATCCACCGCTTGGTCATCCAGCGAGCCGCTGGCGGTCGCCACTTCCTCAACCAAGGCTGCATTTTGCTGAGTGACTTCGTCGAGCTGGGCAAGCGCTTGATTGATTTGCTCGATACCCGATGACTGCTCGTTCGAGGCGGCGGATATCTCGGTGACCAGAGACGCCGTGTGCTGGGCGCGTTCGGCGATGGTCGTAAGCGCCTCGCTGGTCGAGTTCACCAGGTTTGAGCCATCTCTAATGCTGTCGACGTTGTTGTCGATTAAAAGCCGGATCTGCTTGGCTTCTTCTGCGCTGCGGCTGGCCAGATTGCGCACTTCCGACGCTACCACCGCAAATCCGCGACCTTGCTCTCCGGCGCGTGCTGCTTCAACGGAGGCATTGAGCGCAAGAATGTTGGTCTGAAACGCGATGTTATCGATTGCCTCGATGATGGTAGTGACTTTCTGGTTCGCCTGGTGGATCTGCTCCATGGCCGTACGCGCCTGCTGGGCGACGTGGCTTGCTTCATTGGCCTGGTCGGCCATGTCTCGGGTAGACAGGCGTGCCTGCTGAGCAGTATCCGCACTTTGCCTGACGTTGGCGGTGATCTGCTCCATGCTCGAGGCAGTTTGTACCAGCGAAGAAGACTGCTCTTCGGTGCGCTGGGCAAGGTCGGCATTACCCTTGGCGATTTCCTTGCTGGCAAGCTCCACGGAAAGCGCACTCTGTTTGATGCTGGCGACAAGCTCTTCGGTTTTGGCCGTCGAGTCGTTAAAAGCCAAGTAGAGCGTTGAGAGCTCGTCGCTACCCGGCACCCCCAGGCGCTGGGTCAAATCACCGCCGCGATTTTGAATGTTTTCCAGCGCGGCTTGAAGCGGGCGCGTGATGCTGCGCACGATTAAAAACGCCAGCAGCAGGGCCAACACGGTGGCGGCAAGAGAAGCGACCAGATAGAGGATCAACCCACGGATCGCCTCGCTGTGGAGCCGCTGCGCCGTACCGAGCAGGTGGTTCGAAGCCTGCTGGGCTACTTCGTTGAGTTGATCGATGAATTGGGTTTGCTGATCGAACCAGGTCTGGTGATTGACGCCGAAGCCACCGGCCACGCCGCGCTCCATGGCGATCTGGCGCATAGCGGCCAGGCTTTGTGCCAGCGGGCTTTGACGTACCTCGGCCAGCCGCTGCGAAAGCTCTGGCGTTGCGAGCATCTCGAAGCAGCGAAGATAGGCGCTCGAGCGGCCCGCCAGCGAGAGAAAGTTGCTATAAGCAGCGGGAGAGAGCGTATCGGTACTAAAAGCGGTGGTTAGCACCGCGCGCTCGATGCCGGCGAGCTCTTTGACGTTGAGCAGGTGGTAGTTGGCGTTGAGCTGACGAACGATCTCGCCGCGCTCTACGCTGAACGTCAGGCGGCTAACGATATCGATCAACAGCGCGTTGATCCCGGAATAGTAAGCGGTCGACTGGTCGCCGCTCACGCCCAGCCGGTCGACCTGTTGGCGTACGGTGGCGAGTTCGCTTAGCTGCTGCTCGGCTTGTGTCACCTGCGTTTTGAGCGCGGCATCGGCGTCGGTAAAGGTGAAATCGGCCAGATACGTGTCGAGGTGATCGAGCTCCTGGTCGGTTTGGCGACGCTGCTCGGGAAGCTCGACGCGAAAGTTCTGCCCGCCGCTGCCCAGGAAGGCGGCCGACATGCCGCGTTCGCGCTGAAGCTCGTGTACCAGCTCGCCGGCGTGCTGGCTCAGGGTTGTCATTCGTTGCAGCGCGTTCATTCTTGCAGCCGTCTCACTGCGATCCAAAATGCCGGAGGCCGCCAGCCACACCATCGTGAGCAGCGGTAGAAACAGCACGAGAATGAATTTACGTCCCATGGGGATACGGTGTAATGCCTTGAGCATTTGCCTATCTCTTGCGCGGTGGCGGGAGTGGGTATGCCTTTGGAATTAATCGATGTTAATCCAGAAGTTGATTTTTTATCGGCAGGCTATAGGCGAAATTGAGCAAAATAATACAATTTAGATAGAAAGGAATCGATTCAAACGTTTGATTTATCTCGAATCGTGGGCTTGGGAGAAGGCGCAATTGGAGTCGATACGACTAAAGCTCGCCTCAGGTTGAAAAGCGGCTAGACAGCGCTATGTGGCAAGTGACGATTCGGTTGAAAACTTTGCTAACGTAGAGATACAAAGACATCTTTTCGACAAATGGAAAACCAAACGGTGGCGTGTTTTTTATTTATCAAATATTAATAATAATCGCCGATTTATTTAATCCATGTTGTATCTTTTTATACCGTTTGATGAGTTTTTCCTTATGCAAATATAAGAGCGCTTTTAAGTGGTCCGGTTTCTACACACGCTTTTTAAAATTAAGGAGTGAATAGGCGTGAAATAGTAGCTAAATAACGGTAAAAAGCGCTTTGGCGGCGGGGCTAACACGTTAAAGTCGGTGAAATGAACAAGTTGGAGTTGTGATCATAACGTGCGTTATAAGGGAGCCGTCTAAGGGTTGCAAGCCTTTTTATATTGGCTACCTTAACACTACACCTTTATGGCGCTTTTAAAGCGTTATTTATCGATCTGAAATTTAATCATACAAGGAGTGGATTAGATGACAGTCACCAACACACCGCTTAATGTTATGACCGCCCATAAACAGTTCAGCGAATTCGGAGATATGCCGTCTACGCAAACGACGAGCGTGCAGGATCTCTATCCTACACGTCTGGCCGAAGCCCCGGCCTCGTTGACCCAGCCCCGACAGGATGCGGTGGTAAAAGGGGGCGCGCTCGATGGGCCGCTATCCGAAGCGCAGCTTGAAGAGTTCGAGCGCAAGGGCTTTCTATTCATCCCCAACCTGATCAGTGGCGATGAGCTAGATGAGCTTTGCGATGACATTACCGAGCTGATGAACCGGGATGAATTTCGCAACCGCGAGTTCAGTATCACCGAGCCCGAGAGTAACGAAATTCGCTCACTGTTCGCCGTTCACAAGCTTTCCGAGCGCTTGGGCGCGCTCGCCTCGGACGAACGTGTCGCCGGTGCGGCGCGCCAGATCATCGGCGATGACCCCTACATTCATCAGTCGCGCATCAACTACAAGCCGGGCTTTGCGGGAAAAGGGTTCAACTGGCACTCGGATTTCGAAACCTGGCACGCCGAAGACGGCATGCCTCGGATGGACGCAGTTAGCGCTTCGCTCATTTTGACCGATAACCACGAGTTCAACGGGCCGCTGATGCTGATTCCCGGCTCGCACAAGGAGTTCGTTCCGTGCCTGGGCGAAACGCCGGAAGATAACCATAAAAGCTCGCTGAAAGCCCAGGAAGTGGGCGTGCCGAGCGCCGACGCGCTAAGCGAGCTGGTGGCTAAACACGGCATCGAAGCGCCGAAGGGTAAGGCCGGCGGGCTGCTGCTGTTCGATTGCAACACGCTGCACGCTTCCAACGCGAATCTCTCGCCGGACCCGCGCAGCAATGTGTTCTTCGTGTTCAACCGTTTGGATAACCGCTGCGGCGAACCTTTCGCGGCGCCCAAACAGCGCCCAGGCTTTCTCGCCCACGGCCCGGATGCCGACTGGTCGCCGCAGTCGGACTAACCGTTCTACCAAGCCGCTCGCTAGTCGGCCATTTTAAGAAACGCCGCTCTCATGTAGGTAGATGAGAGCTGCGTTTTGGCTTTAAAGCGTCAGCCGAGGTTTTTGGTAAGCAAGGGGGATGGGCACTCCTTTAATCAAATACCAGGTGCTCGGATAGCCGCTACGTTTACTTGTCTTGATGTTGTGTGAAGCCCACCTATGATGAGGTGAACGGCTACTATTTCATTTAAAGGCCCCCTGCTCGGGAAAAAACGAGCCGGTGGATGCCTTGACTATTTCTTATGGAAAAGTGAGGTCGCAGCGTGAAAGCGGAGTCTCTCAAAAGCTGTCGATCGATCGGGCTCAGGGATGAGCGGCCAACCCCTGCCAGAGCAAGGACGTGCTGGCAGCCTCGGTTCAAGACGAGACCGTCGCGGTATTAAAGCAGAGAGACCAATGCCGTCGTCGGTCGACGAGAGGTCGCCATGGAAAGCAAGCACCTGTTGAGCTGGCTGCGTAACGCGCATGCCATGGAATTAGAGGCCGAGCAGATGCTCGACGCCCAGGTTCAACGACTCGAACGCTACCCGATCCTGCAACAGCGTATCGAAGAGCATCTTGAAGAGACGAAAGGGCAGATTAAAAAACTCGAACACTGCATGGGGCTTCTGGGTACCGGTGCCGAGGACTCCGGCGCGCAGTCAGCAGTACCGGGCCACACCCTGATCGCTGCCATTGAAGACGATGACGTCGTCAAAAGCAGTATTGCCGCCTACGCGTTCGAGCATTTTGAAATCGCCAGCTACAAGGCGATCATCAAGGCGGCAGATCACGCTAAAGAGGCGGAAATCTCACAAATTTGCCGCGAAAGCCTCGAGGAAGAAGTGGCCATGGCAACATGGCTCAACAAGCATTTTGATGAAACCACGCGCGTCTTTTTGGAGCGCTCCCAAGACGGCACGCTAAACTCTACCGAGTGATTCGAATTTTAAAACTTACTTTTTTGCTAAACCTCGGTTTTAGGCCGAGGTTTGGCTTTTAATTCGTTTGGTTCAAGTGTCTTTAGTTATTGTGGCTCGTTAAGTTGCCGTTGAGTGGTTTTTAAAGCGCACTTGTTTATTGTTTTGTGCTATTTCGTTGGTCCTGGTAGTTGCTTTTCTACATAAAGATTTTGTTTCAATAACATAAGTTATTATTTTTAATAGCTTTATTCTTTGACAAAGAATTCCCGATGCTCAATTATCATCTGCCTGATTTAAAACGCCTGAATGGGTCTTTGATCACCTTGGATAATTGCCGGTTGTTTAATCCTTGTTAAGTTTATCGGGCGCAAAGGTGTGCGGTTTCCCGTGATGGGCCAGTGTGCTGCTCGCCATGCTTTACCGGACTCGGTTTTACTCGGGCGCGTGAATAATCGCCGTAAAATAGAGCGTCCCGATCTACGCAGGCCTTCGGCAGTGCGCAATAAGTAGAATGTTTATGGATACGATTTAATGGAAGCAGGTAGCTCTACACCGCTACTCGACGATCGCGGTTCCAAGGATAAGCGCATCACGCTCGCTAACACGCTGGGGCTTTACAGCCCTATCGGCGCTTCTTCAAAGAGCCTGTTGGGTAGTATCGGTGTGAAAACCGTCGCACTGCGCAGGCATCAAAAGCTTTTTTTTCTGCAGGAGGGCAAACCCCGTCTTTTTGTCGTGAAGAAAGGCTGGGTGGGCATTTGTCAGTCGGTGAAAAATTACGGCCAGGATATCGGCAACGTCTATATGCCCGGCGATATCGTGGGCCTGCGTGAAAGCTTTTTTAATCATCAGGACGTGGCCATTCTAGCGCTGCAGCACTGCGAGCTCGAAAGAGTCGCGGCCGAAGATATGCATGCGTTGTTCGAGGCGCACGATGATATAAGAAAGGCGATCATTTCTTATGTCATGGTGAACGACAATATCGCCATCGCCCGGCTAAGAAGCTGCACCCACCACAAGGCGGAGGAGCGCGTTGCCCACTACCTGCTGGAAGTCTACGCGCGCTACCGCTTCAAGCAGGATGGCGATGCCGATACCTTCTCGCTGCCCGTGACCCAGGAAGTGATCGGCGAGCTTCTAGGCATGACCAGCGTCCACGTCAGCCGCTGCATGACCGCGCTCGAGCAAAAAAAGCTGATTCGTAAAAGCCGCACCGTCGTCAAGCTGCTCGAGCCTGAGCAATTGAAAGAGCAAACCGGCTTCGACGAGCGCTTGATGTACGGGCACGTCTACATGAGCTGAGCGGCCTGCGAGGCGGCGGATAGCCGTGTGTGGATCGCTGGTAGCCGGCAAAATGGCGGTCAGCAAAAAAGCGGGGCGAGTTGTTGTGCCGGCGCTCGGGTGGGGTAGACTAGTGGGCCTGCCCAGGCACGTATAATGAGAAGGAGAGTACTCGCCATGCGTTTTGTTTCCCGGTTTACCGATGGCCAGGAGTTTCCCCACGCGCTGGGTAAAATCGTGTGCGTTGGCCGCAACTACGCCGACCATGCCAAGGAGCTCGATAACCCGGTTCCCTCCGAGCCGCTCTTGTTCATCAAGCCGGCGACCAGCGCGGTGGACATCACCCAGCCGCTGGAGCCGCCTTTCTCGCGCGGCGAGGTACATTTTGAAACCGAACTGGCGCTGTTGATCGGCGAGCCGCTGACCCACGCGACTCACGAGCAAGCCGAGCGCGCCGTTGTCGGAATTGGCCTGGCGCTCGATCTGACCCTGCGCGACGTGCAGACCAAACTCAAGGAGAAGGGCCACCCTTGGGAGATCGCCAAGGCCTTCGACGGTGCCTGCCCGCTCTCGGCGTTTTTGCCGCTAAGCCAGGTACCCAACTGGAACGCGCTAACGTTTACTCTCGAGATCAACGGCGAGCAGCGCCAGTACGGCGAAGGCGCGGACATGCTGTTCGCAATCCCCACGCTGGTGGCGGAGATGAGCCGCCACTTCACCCTCGAACCGGGCGACGTCGTGCTGACCGGCACGCCGGCTGGCGTCGGCGAGCTGCCCCGCGGCGCCTCACTCAAACTGACGCTGACCGGCGGGCTCGAGGTCAACACCTCCGTCGTCGAGTAACGGCGCAAACGTAAAAAGGGGCCGCCGGCTCAGTGCCGGCGGCCCCTTTTTCATGCCTGCAAATTTAATCAGCGGCGCTACTCGAGGTAGGTGTAGCCCTCCAGCCCCTCGTTGAGGCTCGCCGCAAAGCGCGCCTGCTCCGCCTCGGAAAAGCCGCTTTTAGTCAGTTGGTCGAACAGCTTACGTTGCAACACGCGGGCGTCGAAGTTGACGTAGCCCAGCACGTTGGCCACCGAGTCGCCGGCTTGGGGGTTGGAGAAGACCCACTCGCCGCGCTCGTTGAGCGCAGCATCGACGGAGTCGGTGTCGCCGAACAGGTTGTGTAGGTCGCCGAGAATTTCCTGATAGGCGCCGACGAGGAAAAAGCCCAGCCAGCGCTCGTTGTCGTCCGGCCATTCGGGCAGCGGCAGGGTGCTCTCGACGCCCTGGCCGTCGACGTAGCTATCGATACGCCCGTCGGAGTCGCAGGTGATGTCCTGAATCACCGCGCGGCGGGTGGGTGGGGCGTCGAGGCCGGTCAGCGGCAGCACGGGGAAAATCTGCTCGATGCCCCAAACGTCCGGCACCGACTGAAACAGCGAGAAGTTGACGAACAGCTTGTCGGCGAGCTTTTCGGCCAGCTCGTCGAGAATCTCGCGGTGGGCGCGATTGCGACTGTCGAGCTGACCTTTTAGCCGCGCGCAGGCGGCCATGTAGAGTCGCTCGCCTTGGGCGCGGGCGTCGATGTTGGAAAGCCCCAGCACGAAGCGCTCGTGCAGCTCGCTCACCGCCTGGAGTACGTCGTGCCACGCCTCGACCAGCACCCGCGGCTCCTGAACTTCCTCGAGCTGGTCGAACACCCGCCACAGCGCCTCGACCTGCGGGTCGTCGGTTTGATCGCGCGCCGGCGGCGTGTCGTCGACGCGCTCCTCGCCGATCACGTTGGTGATCAGCACCGCGTGATGGGCGGTCAGCGCCCGGCCGGATTCGCTGATCAGATGCGGCGCGGGCAGGTCCGCCTCCTGGCAGAGCTGGGCGAAGGCGTTGACCACGTTGCGGGCGTACTCGCGCATCGAGTAGTTGACCGAGCAGTCGCTTCTCGAGCGCGTGCCTTCGTAGTCGATGCCTAAACCGCCCCCGACATCCACCGTGTCCACCGGCGCGCCCAGCGCCACCAGGTTCTGGTAGAAGCGGGCGCACTCGCGAAGCCCGCGCTGGATATCGCGAATGTTGGCGATCTGCGAGCCGAGGTGGAAGTGCACCAGCTGCAGGCTTTCCAGCGCGTTCTGGCTTTTGAGCGTCTCGACCACTTCGAGAATCTGGCTGGCGGTGAGGCCGAACTTTGATTTCTCGCCGCCGGTGTTCTGCCACTTGCCCTTGCCCACCGAAGCGAGCCGGGCGCGCAGGCCGATGCGCGGGGTGACCTCAAGCTCGCGCGCCTCCTCGAGGATCATCGAAAGCTCGGAGAGCTTCTCGACCACCAGATACACCTTGTGACCGAGCTTCTCGCCCAGCAGCGCCAGGCGCACGTACTCGCGATCCTTGTAGCCGTTGCACACGATCAAGGACGAGCCGGCATCAGAGAGCGCCAGCACGGCCAGAAGCTCCGGCTTGCTGCCCGCCTCGAGCCCCACGCGGCCGCTGCCGCGCTCGGCGGTGGCCAGTATCTCTTCGACCACGCGGCGCTGCTGGTTCACCTTGATCGGGTAGACCGCGGTGTAGCCGCCGGCGTAATCGGCTTCCTGCATGGCACCGTCGAACGCGCTGCAAAGCTGCTCGACCCGGTCGTGAAGAATGTCGCTGAACCGCACCAGCACCGGCAGGCGCAGCCCCGCGGCCTGAAGCTCGCGGGCCAGCGCGTTGAGCGGCAGCACCGGCCCGTCGATGTCGCTACCCAGCGGCCTTACCAGCGCCTGGCCCTGGTCGTTGACATCGAAGTAGCCGCTGCCCCACTGATCGATGTTCCAAGTGCGGCGGGCGCGCTGGGCGGCATTCGGGGCGGTCAGCGATTCACTCATTAAGCAGTCACCTCGGGTAGCGGTAGCGCGCCGTGTGCGATGCGCGCCTTCAAAATGGTGCGAAAACGCTCCGGGTCGTGGGGCGTCAGGTCATGGGCCGGCGGGTCCACGTAAACTACTAACAGCCGCGAAAGCCAGTAGCGAAGGGCCGTCATGCGCAGCATCACCGGCCACAGCGCGCGCTCGTCATCGTTGAACGGGCGGCGGGCCAAGTACGCCCCGAGCACGGCGTCGTAGCGCTCACGGTTGAGCGAGCCGTCCTCTTCGGTGGCCCAATCGTTGATCACGATGGCCACGTCGAACAGCAGATCCCCGGTACAGCCGTTGTAGAGATCGATGATACCGCCAAGCGTGTCACCCTCGAACAGCGTGTTGTCGCGAAACAGGTCGCCGTGCAGCGCCCCGGTGGGAAGCTCGCCAAACTGGTTGAACGCGGCCTCGAAATCATCGACCTCGTTTTTCATCAGCGTCTGATCTTCCGGGCTCAGGTACCCCAGCACCTTGTGGTGGACCGCCTGCAGCCAGTGAAGATCCCGCGGGTTGGGGCGCTGCCCGGGAAAGTGCTGGGAAACCACGTGAAGCCGCCCCAGCGCATCGCCCAGCGCCCGGCACTGGGCCAGGTTCGGGTGGGCGGGGTGGCTGCCCGGCATGCGCGGAAACAAAAGCGCCGGCTTGCCTGCCAGGCTCTGAAGCGCAACGCCTTCCCGGTCGTGTACCGGGCCGGGGACCGGAATGCGGTGCTCGTCCAGGTAATCCATCAGTTCGACGAAAAACGGCAGCTCCTCGTGTTCGCCCTGCTCGAACAGCGTCAGTACCAGTTCGCGCTGGTCGGTGGTGACGAAAAAGGTCGAGTTTTCCGTGCCGCCGGCCACGCCCTGGAGCGCGGTGAGCCGGCCTGCGTCGAATTTTTCCAGAAAGGTAGCGACCTGCGCGTCGCCAAGCGGGGTGAATACTGCCATCGTTTTCTCGCCCGAATTTTTGAGCGCCCATTGTAGCGAGTCAGCGCGCCACTTGGCAGCGTTAAGACGATTTCCTCGCCGTCTCTGCATTAGCGCAAGGGAGCGCGTATCATAAGGCCATCCGCATTTTGCGACCGCTACTCATCAATAGGGAACCCGGTTATGGCCCGCGCTCCAATCGTGCTCGTCGACGGCTCGTCGTATCTCTACCGCGCCTTTCACGCGCTGCCCCCGCTCAACGCCTCCAACGGCCAGCCCACCGGCGCCGTGAAGGGCGTTATCAACATGCTCAAGCGCCTGATCAAGGACTACCCGAAAAGTCCCATGGCGGTGGTGTTCGACGCCCCGGGCAAGACCTTTCGCGACGAGATGTACAGCGAGTACAAGGCCCACCGCCCGCCGATGCCGGACGACCTGCGAAGCCAGGTCAAGCCGCTGCACGACTGCGTGCGCGCCCTGGGCCTGCCGCTTCTATGCATCGAAGGGGTCGAGGCGGATGATGTGATCGGCACGCTCGCCTTTCACGCCACCAACGCCGGGCGCGACGCGGTGATTTCCACCGGCGACAAGGACATGGCGCAGCTGGTCAACGGCCACATCACGCTGGTCAACACCATGAAAAACGAGACGCTGGATGAAGCCGGGGTCGAGGCGAAGTTTGGTCTTCCGCCCAGCTTGATCATCGACTATCTGGCGCTGATGGGCGACAAGGTCGACAATATTCCGGGCGTGCCCGGGGTGGGCGAGAAAACCGCGATCGGCCTGTTGCAAGGCATGGAAGGCGGGCTCGACACCATCTACGGTGATCTGGAGAAAGTGAAAACCTTGAGCTTTCGCGGCGCCAAAACGCTGCCGAAAAAGCTCGAGGAAAACCGTGAGCAGGCGTATCTGTCGTACCAGCTCGCCACCATCAAGACCGACTGCGAATTGCCGGTGGGCCTCGATGATCTCGAGATCGCCCACCCGGATCGCGAAAAGCTCACCGAGCTCTACCAGACGCTCGAGTTCAAGCAGTGGCTTGCCGAGCTGCTCGAAGGCCGCGACGAAGGCGTCGACGACGTGGCCGGCGGCGAGCCCGCCCCCAGCGAAGTAGATGAGCCCACGCCCAGCGCGGCGCGGGAAGACCACGTCATCACCGATCAGCAAACCTTCGACGCGTGGCTTAAGCGGCTCGAAAAGGCCGAGCGCTTCTGCTTCGACCTGGAAACCACCAGCCTGAACTACATGGAGGCGGAGATCGTCGGCGTGGGCCTGTGCCTCGAGGCGGGGGAGGCGGCCTACATACCGCTGGCCCACGACTACCTCGACGCCCCGGCCCAGCTCGACCGTAGCGAGGTGCTCGAAGCCCTCAAGCCGATTCTTGAGGGCACGAAAGCGGTCAAGATCGGCCAGAACTTGAAGTACGACATCTCGGTGCTCGCCAACTACGACATCACGGTGGCCGGGCCGCTTGCCGACACTATGCTGGCGTCTTATGTGCTCAACTCCACCGCCACCCGTCACGACATGGACTCATTAGCGCTCAAGTACCTGGGCGAGACAACCATCTCGTTTGAAGAGATCGCCGGCAAGGGCGCCAAGCAGCTCACCTTCAACCAGATCGCCCTGGAGGAGGCCGCGCCCTACGCCTGCGAGGACGTCGACATCACGCTGCGCCTGCACGACACTCTGCGTCCGCTGGTCGAAAAAGAAGGACGTCTTTCTGATGTGCTCGACCATCTGGAGCTGCCGCTGATCAAGGTGATCTCGCGCATCGAGCGCAACGGCGTGGCCATCGACGACGAGCGCCTGCACCAGCAGAGCCAGCAGCTCGATAAACGCATCCGCGAGCTCGAGAAAAAGGCGTTCGAGCTTGCCGGGCGCGAGTTCAACCTGGGCTCGCCCAAGCAGCTCGGCCAGATTCTGTTTGAAGAGCAGAAAATCCCGGTCATCAAGAAAACGCCCAAGGGCGCGCCTTCAACGGCCGAGGCGGTGCTCGAGGAGCTGGCGCTGGACTATCCGCTGCCCAAGGTGATCATGGAGCACCGCGGGCTCTCGAAGCTCAAATCGACCTACACCGACAAGCTGCCCCGGCTGATCAACAAGGCGAGCAAGCGGGTCCATACCAGCTACCACCAGGCGGTCACCGCCACCGGGCGGCTGTCGTCGAGTGACCCGAACCTGCAGAACATCCCCATCCGAACGGAGGAGGGCCGCAAGATCCGCCAGGCGTTCGTGGCCCGGCCCGGCTACAAGATCGTCGCCGCCGACTACTCGCAGATCGAGCTGCGCATCATGGCGCATCTTTCTGAAGACAAGGGGCTGCTGGAAGCGTTTGCCGAAAATCGCGACATCCACACCGCCACCGCCGCGGAGGTCTTCGGTACCTCGCTTGAAAAAGTCACCAGTGACCAACGCCGCAGCGCCAAGGCGATCAACTTCGGGCTGATCTACGGCATGAGCGCCTGGGGGTTGTCGCGCCAGCTGCACATCGAACGCGGGCAAGCGCAGACCTACATCGACCGCTACTTCGATCGCTACCCGGGCGTGGCGCGCTACATGGAGCGCATCCGAAGCCAGGCCGCGGAAGACGGGTTCGTCGAAACCGTGCTGGGCCGGCGTTTGTACCTGCCGGAGATCCACTCGCAAAACCGTAACCGTCGTCAGGGCGCCGAGCGCACCGCGATCAACGCCCCCATGCAGGGCACCGCCGCCGACATCATCAAGCAGGCGATGATCGACGTCGACGCCTGGCTATCTGAGAGCAAGTTCGACGCGCTGATGGTCATGCAGGTACACGACGAGCTGGTGTTCGAGGTGAAGGTAGAGCAGGTCGAGACCTTCATCGACGAGATCCGAACGCGCATGCAAGGCGCGGCGGAGTTGAAAGTGCCGCTGATCGTCGAGGCGGAAACCGGCGATAACTGGGACGAGGCGCACTGACGTGCCAGGTTCTCGATAAGTGAGGGCAGTAGATTCATAGCGGCGTCGCGCAGCCCTGCGCCAGGGCGCTGTGAACCCTTCCCTGGGCGCTACTTTCGCCATCCCTGGCGAAAGACCCTCGCTACGGGCTGCCCGACGCGCAAGCCTGGTGGCTTTTTGATCGAGGCGTTAGAACCAAAACGGCCCGCCATCAGGCGGGCCGTTTCTTTGGGCTCAAGGCTTAGCGCCAGCCCACGCGATCGAAAATGCGCACCGCTTCCGGGTTGTTTTCGCCTAAAAGGCTCATGTTGATGTCGTCGCGCTTGAACTCGCCCCAGGAGTCGAGCAGCGGGTCCTTGGCCACGCCGTCCACCACAGGGAACTCGTAGTTGCGCTCGGCGAGAATCTCCTGAGCTTCATCGGAGGCCAAAAACTCCAGGAAACGAATGCCGTTTTCCGGGTTCTGGGCGTTATTGACCAGCCCCGCGCCGCCGACGTTGACGTGGGTACCGCGATCATCCTGGTTGGGGAACAGAATCTCCACGCGCTCGGCGGCCTCGCGTTCGGCGTCGTCGTCCGAATTCAGAAGGCGCGCGTAGTAGTAGTGATTCGCCACCGCTACGTCGCACTCGCCGCTGGCCACGCCCAGAATCTGGTCGGTGTCGCCGCCTTCCGGGTCGCGGGCCATGTTGTTCACCACGCCCTGGGCCCAGGCTTCGGCCTCTTCCGCGCCGTGGTGCTCGATGAGTGAGGCGAGCAGCGACTGGTTGTAGATGTTGTTCGACGAGCGAATGCACACGCGGCCTTCGAGACCGGGCTCGGCCAGCGCCTCGTAGGTGGCGATCTCGCCTGGATCGACGGTTTCCGGGTTGTAGAAGATCACCCGGGCGCGCTGGCTAAAGCCGAACCACAGGCCGTCGGGGTGGCGCATCGCCTCGGGCAGGCGTTCGTTGAGTACCTCGGAGTCGACGCTTTGGAACAGGCCGTCCTCTTCGGCGCGCCACAGCCGGCCCGCGTCCACGGTCAGCATCACATCGGCGGGGCTGGCGATGCCTTCACGCTGCATGCGCTCCATCAGCTGGTCGGAGTCGCCTTCCAGCACGTTCACCTCGATACCGGTTTCATCGGTAAAGGCCTGATAAAGCACCTCGTCGGAGTCGTAGTGGCGGGCCGAGTAGATATTGACCTCGTCGGCCTGGACGCTGGCCGCAGCGCCAGCACCGATTACGGCGGCGGCAAGGGGCATCAAGGTAAGCGTTCTCTTCATCGTTATTCTCCGGTGGACAAATGGTTAGAGGGCTTATTATTTGATAATGGTTTTCATTCGCCGACATTGAAACGGTTCCCTGCTTGCGGGTCAAGTCAAATGAAAACGAGACGCATCCGTTGAGGTAAATGGATGAAAGCGCGGCGGATTGAAAATACAATGGCGCTTCTATGGTCTGCCTGAGAAGTCGGCGAGCGAAGATAAGACAAGGCAAAAATTGGCGAAGAAACGGAGTTTACAGTGTGTAAATGAGTATTCTGAGCCAATTTTTAACGCCGTATTGTCGAGCGCAGGCACTTTTCAGACAGAGCCTAACCCTGCGGCTTGCCCCTTACCGAGAGAGACCATGACCTCGTCTACCGCCCACACCTCCGTTGCGCCGGCGCTCGCGCTTCAGGACATCGAACACGCCTTCGGTGATCACCGCGTCGTCAAGGGCGTCGATCTGGTGATCAATCCCGGGGAAGTCATGTGTCTGCTGGGACCTTCCGGCTGCGGAAAAACCACGCTGTTGCGCATCGCCGCGGGGCTCGAAGCGGTGCAGAAGGGGCGGGTGAGTCTCGATGGCGAGGCGATCGCCGGACCCGATTTGGCGCACCGGCCGCCGGAGAAGCGAAGCGTCGGGCTGGCGTTTCAGGAGTCGGCGCTGTTTCCACACTTGAGCGTGCTCGATAACGTCACTTTCGGATTGAAGCACCTGCCAAGGCGCGAAAGGGCGCCGCGGGCGCAGTCGCTGCTCGAACAGCTGGGCATGGCGGATCACGCCAGCCGCTACCCGCACATGCTCTCCGGCGGCCAGCAGCAACGGGTGGCGCTGGCCCGGGCGCTGGCACCCCGGCCCAACCTGATGCTGCTCGACGAGCCGTTTTCGAGCCTCGACGCCAGGCTTCGCGATCACATCCGTGACGATACGCTTCACGTGCTCAAGCATCTGGGCACCGCGACGCTGCTGGTCACCCATGACCCGGAAGAGGCGATGTTCATGGCGGATCGCATCGCGCTGATGCGCGACGGCCGGATCGTTCAGACCGGCACACCCTATGAGCTCTACTGCCTGCCGGTAGATCCGTTCGTGGTGACCTTCTTTGGCGAGGTCAACGAGCTAGAAGGGCGCGTGAAAAACGGCCAGGTCGAGACGCCGGTCGGCGTTTTGAAAGCGGACTGGCTCGACGACGACACCCCGGTGCAGGTGATGATCCGCCCGGAGGCGCTGCGCCTGAAACCGCTCGACCTGCCCATGGATGAGCACCGCCACAGTCACGTGGTGATGGCCAAGCTTCTGGGCCGGGCGAGCCTCGTGCATCTCTGCGCCCACGCCCAAAGTGGGGCGGAGTCCCACCTGCACGCCCGGGTGCCCGGGGTTTACCTGCCCGCGCCCGGCCAGCCGGTGGAGATCGACCTGGATCACTCCCAGGTCTTCATTTTCCCCCGCCGCGGCGCATCGCCACGCTGAGCAGAATCACCGGCACGATGCCTGCCAGCACGATGGCAAGTGAAGCCGTTGAGGCCTCGGCCAAACGCTCGTCCGAGGCCAGGCTGTGGGCGCGCACCGCCAGGGTGTCGAAGTTGAACGGGCGCAGAATCATCGTCGCCGGCAGCTCCTTCATCACGTCGACGAACACCAGAATGCCCGCCGCCAGCAGGCTCGAGCGCATCAGCGGCGTGTGCACCCGCCGGAGCGTGCTGCCTGCGGTGTGGCCAAGCGTTCGCGAGGCGGCGTCCATGCTCGGCGTCACCTTGCCAAGGCTCGCTTCTACGGCGTTGAACGACACCGCCAGAAAGCGCACCACGTAGGCGTAGATCAAAATGAACGCCGAGCCGCTGAACAAGAGCCCCACGATCACCCCGTAGCGGGCGTGCAGCCAGGCATTGAGCGTGCTGTCGAGCCAGGCGAAGGGAATCAAAATGCCCACCGCCACCACCGAGCCTGGAATCGCGTAGCCCATCGCCGCCACGCGGGTGAACAGCCGGGCCGGGGCGGTGTCATGCAGCCGCACGCTATAGCTCAGCACCACCGCCAGCCCCACGGCGATCAGCGCCGCTATGCCTGCCAGGCTCAGGCTGTTGAAAGCGAAGCGAAGAAAGCGGGTGCCCAGCAGCGCATCGCCCTGGGTGAGCGCCAGGTGGAGCAAAATGCCGCCGGGCAGCAGAAAGCCGACGATGATTGGCACCACACACGCAAGCGTGGCCGCCGCCGAGGTGCCGCCGCCCAGCCGGTACTCCGGCAGCGGCTGGCGATGGCCGGCAGCGTGAAAGTAGCGCCGCTTGCCGCGCGACACCTGCTCCAGCAGCACCAGCACGATCACGAAGCTCAAAAGACACGCCGCCAGCTGCGCGGCGGCCACCGGCTCGCCGAGCCCAAACCAGGTGCGGTAGATGCCGGTGGTGAAGGTATCCACACCGAAGAACTGCACCGCGCCGAACTCGTTTAACGTTTCCATCAACGCCAGCGACACCCCGCCCACCAGCGCCGGGCGCGACAGCGGCAGCGCCACGCTAAAAAAGAGCCGCCAGGGGGCGCGCCCCAGGGTGCGGCCCACGTCCAGCATGCTCGCCGACTGCTCCAGAAACGAGGCGCGGGCCAGCAGGTAAACATACGGGTAGAGCACGAAGGTGATCAGGAGGGTCGCCCCGCCCAGCGAGCGAACGTTGGGGAAGGTGTAGTCGCCGTACTGCCAGTCGAACCAGGCCCGCAGCGCGCTTTGAAACGGCCCCGCGACTTGGAAAAAATCCGTATAGGCGTAGGCGATCACGTAGGTCGGCACCGCCAGCGGCAGTAAAAGCGCCCACTCGAAGATTCGCCGGCCGGGGAAGCGGCACATTACCACCAGCCAGGCGCAGCCGGTACCGATGATCAGCGTCCCCAGCCCGACCCCGAGTGTCAGCCACAAGGTATTGATCAGATAGCGCGGAAGCACGGTGCTGGCCAAGTGGCCCCAGATACCGTCGGTCGGCACCAGCACGTGCCCGAGCACAATCAAAATCGGCAGCGCCACCGCCAGGGCCACGACAAAAAGCGCCACCGACCAAGGCGACAAGGCGCGAACTATACGGCCCGCGGCACACGGCAAGCGGTGAGGGAGCGTCGACACGAAAGGCCTCCAGGGCGGCGCGTTAGTCCTTGAAATGGAAAAGCTTAAAACGAGAAAAAGGTGCGGCCGAGAATAGTATCACCGCGCGGGAAGCGGCGCAGCCAAGGGAGGAGGGCGGTGTGACAAGAGAAGAGTGAGCAGATCGAAAAAGACGCCGCCGCCCGAAGGCGGCGGCAAGGGCTCAATAGCCGACCATCAGCCCCGGCAGGCCCGTGACCAGCACCGGGAAAAACGCCATCAGCACGCAGGCGATCAGAATCAGCGCGCAGAAGGGGATTACCGCCTTGTACAAGTCGACGATCTCCACTCCGGGCGGCGCGACGCCCTTGAGATAGAAAAGCGCGTAGCCAAACGGTGGGGTCAAAAATGAAGTCTGTAGCACCACGGCCACCATCACCACGAACCAGAGCGGATCGATCCCCATCTGCTGGATGATCGGCAGCATGATGGGAAAGCTCAACAGCACGATGCCCGTCCAGTCGAGGAACATCCCCAGCACGAACACCAGCAGGAACATCATGATAAGCGCGCCGGTATTGCCGCCGGGCATGGCCAGCAGCAGATCCTGGATCACCTGCATGCCGCCGCCCCTTGAGAAGACGCCGGTGAAGGCGGTCGCGCCGACCAGCACCAGCATCACCATGGTGGTGGTCTTGCCCGCGTCGATCAGCGTGCGGTAGCAGGTCGAAAGCTTGCGATCACCAAATATCAAAAACAGGATGAAGGCGATCAGAACGCCAATCGCCGAGGCCTCGGTGGCGGTAGCGATGCCGGTGAAAAGCGCCCCTAAAACGCCGAGAATCAGCGCCATCGGCGGCACCACGTACTTTCCGAGCATCTTCAAAAGCTCGCCGGTACTCACCTCCGCGCGCTCCTCTTTTGGCACCGGCGGTCCATAGGAAGGCTTGAAGTGGCAGATCAAGAGCACGTAAAGCGCGTACATCACCCCCAGCATGACGCCGGGCACCATGGCGCCGGCGAACAGCGCGCCGACCGAGACCGGCGAGTAGCTCGCCATCAAAATCAGCATGATGCTCGGCGGAATCAGAATGCCCAGGCAGCCGCTGGCCATGATGACCCCGGCGCTCAGCTCCTTGTTGTAGCCGTACTTGAGCATTGGTACCAGCGCGATCATGCCCATCACCGCGATCGATGCGCCGACGATGCCGGTGGTCGCCGCCAGCAGCACGGACACGATGACCACGGTCAGCGCGAGCCCGCCGCGCAGGTTGGCCAGCAGCAAGCGCATGGCGTCGAACATGCGCTCGGTGACGCCGGAGTCGTTCAAAAACCTGGCCATCAGCACGAATAGCGGAATCGCTACCAGCACGTAGTTGTCCATGGCGTTGCCGAAGATGTTGTTGATCAAGGTGCCCAGCACTCGCTCGCCAGGGCCCAGAAAGGCGCCGATCACCGCCACGCCGCCGAGTACGAAGGCGAGCGGATGGCCCATGAACAGCCCGACCAGCAGGCCACCGAACATCGCCAGCGCCAATAGCTCAGGACTCAAGTTCATGGGAGCGCTCCTCTCGCAGGGCAATCACGGCGCGCAGCACGATCGCAATCGCCTGCAGTAGAATCAGCGCGGCGGCAACGACGATCACACCCTTGATGGGGTAGACCGGCAGCGCCACCATGCCGTACGTCGTTTCGCCCCGGCTAAAGGCGCGATCGAAAAACAGCCAGCCGTATTTCAGCATCATCCAGATGAAGGGCACGAAAAAGATCAGATAGCCCAAAAGCGTCAGCACCGCTTGGCGCTTAAGTGACAAAAGGCGCTTGAGCACATCGACCTCGACGTGGGCGTGGTGCTTGAGCCCGTAAGCGGCCATCAGCATGAAGTGGGCGCCGAACAGCATCTTGGTCACATCGAAGGCCCAGTCGCTGGGCCGCCCGAGAAAAAAGCGCGAAGCGATATCGTAAAGCACGATCAGTGTCATCACGGCGATCAGCGGCGCGATCAGGCGCCCGAACAGCTCGTTGATGGCGTCGATCGCTCTGGCAATGGCATTCATGGACGCCCTCCGCAGTCAACTAAAAGCCCCGGCTTGGCCGGGGCGGTAAACGCGCCTTACAGGCAGGCTTCGATCTCTTCCAGTGACGGCAGGTTGTCCATGGTGCGGCTCATGTTGAAGGGGTAGGAAACGTCGCGCCAGGTGGCGTAATCCTGAAGGTAGGAGACCATCGATTGATACACCTTGGCGTGGTCCGGGTTCTCGCAGGCGCCTTGGACGATCACGTCGTTGGTGACCTGCTGAATCTGCGCCAGGTCCTCGTCGGAGAACTGGTTGATGGTGACGCCGTCCTCGACGAACTTGCGGGTCGCCTCGTTGGATTCACGCTCGGACCAGGCCAGCGACCAGGCCATGGTGGCATCGGCGGCGATGCGAAGCTTCTGCTGGGTATCCTCGTCGAGCGCGTTCCAGGCGTCCATGTTGATCATCACGCCAAACACGCTGGCGGACTGGTGCCAGCCGGGCGTGGCCCAGTTGTCGGCCACCTCGGCGAAGCCGGCCTTGTAGTCGACGCCGGGGGTGGAGAACTCGCCGGCATCGATCACGCCGCGCTCGATGGCCTGGTATACCTCGCCGCCGGCCAGCGTCACCTGGGAGCCGCCGAGCTGCTCGAGCACGCGGCCTTGGTCACGCCCGGACAGGCGCAAGCGCTTGCCTTCGAGATCGGCGATGCTCGCGATCGGCGTGCGGCCCATGAAGCCGGACTCGTTGTTGGTGATGCCGTAGGGCAGGTACATCATGTTGAACTGGCCGTAGATCTCCTCATACATCTCGCGCCCGCCCCACTGCTGAATCCAGTTCAGGTAGTCCACGCCGTTGAACAGGCTCGTGGTGGTGGCCAGCGGTGAGAATGCCGGGTTGAGCCCCGCCCAGTAGCCGGGCCAGTCGCCAGAGGCTTCGATACTGCCGGTTTCGGTGGCGTCGAACACCTCGGTGCCGGGCATCAAGGTGCCGCCGGCGCGAAAGTTGATTTGAAGCTCGTCGCCGGCCAACTGGTTGACCAACTCCACCCAGTGGCGGTCGATCTGAATCAGATCCAGGTTGTCCGGCCAGGTGGAGGTCATGGTCCACTGCTCCTGAGCCTGAGCGGTGGAAGCGAGCAGCACGCCCGTGGCAAGGGCGGTCAGAGTAAAACGAGAGGCAAGTTTCATGAGTGTTCCCTGTTAGCGTGTGGTGTTGTTGATATTGGCAAACGGTCAGGAAAGCGAGCGCAGGTTTACGTATACGTAAATTTGGGTGCGCCACAGCGATAAGCTAGCATACTCACCGAGCCTGCGCGCCATAGCCGATGGTGGTAGAAAGCCCATCCTTTTACGTTTCGTGAGGGCACCGTTTATGCCACTGAAACAGCGCCTTGGAATCAATCAAACGTCACTCGACCCAGTGAGCCGATGGTGAAAACCCTAAAATCGTTGAAAGATCACTTAAGTTACCTTGGCGGGCGGTCGTTCGTTTCTCTCTCTAGAGACTTGCCATGAGCGAGCCGCTCGAGCGTCATATCAACGTGCTGGTCGCCCACTCGCGCCGTCTGGAGCGGCGCCGCTGGCGCCAGCTGGTATGGCTCGAAGGCGAGCCCAACGAGTGCCGCCAGGCGGCGCTGGCGCTTTGGCAGGCTCGGGCCTGGCGCACGCCGCTCTGGGTCGCGGATTTGAGCGAGGCGCCGGTCGAGGCGCTGTCGAACAAAAAGGCGCGTCGCCGGCTTGGCGGCGAGCACCATCTGATTGTCCTTGACGTAAGCGGAAGCCAAGGGTTGGATCCGGATATTCTGGGCGTGCTGGCGGGGACGCTGAGCGCTGGCGGTCTCTGCGTGCTGATCACGCCCGCCGGGTGGGGCCGCGCGCCGGACCCGGACTACGCCCGCCTGAGCGACTATCCCCACGCCTGGACGTCGCTCACCGCGCGCTATCTCGAGCGCTTGGCGGCAATATTAAACGCCTCGCAGGACATCGTTCGCTGGCAGCCCGGCGCCAGGCTTTCGCTTGCCAGGCTCTGCGCAGTCCAAGCGCGCGCATCCGCCACTCAGAATGTGGAGTGTCGCACCGATGACCAGGCGCAGGTGGTCGATCAGCTCGTTCGTTTGAGGCGTCGCCGGCCGCTGGTGATCACCGCCGACCGCGGGCGGGGCAAGAGTGCGGCGCTCGGCATTGCCTGCGCGCGGCTTTTGAAAAGCGGCGTGAGCGAGGTCATCGTCACTGCGCCGTCGCGCGAGGCGATTCAAAGCCTCACGGAGCGCCTGGAGGCGCTCTGCCCGCAAGGCGCGTGGCGCTCGCCGGATCACTTTGCGCTGCCCGGCGGTCAGGCGCTTCGCTACTGTTCGCCCGCCGCGCTCGACACGCAGGTGCAGGCGGGCCTTATGGGCGGCGACGGCGCGTATCTGTTGGTCGACGAGGCGGCGGCGCTTCCCGCCGCGCTGCTTGCTCGCTGGCTCGACGCCTTTCCGCGCGTGGCTTTCGCCACCACTGTGCATGGCTACGAAGGCTCCGGGCGCGGCTTCGCGCTGCGCTTTCGCGAAGTGCTCGACCGTCGCACGCCGCTTTGGCGCGCTGCCAGGCTGCAAACGCCGGTGCGCTGGGCGCCAGGTGATCCGCTGGAGGCGGCAATAAAGCGGCTACTGCTGCTCGACGCGCCACTGCCTACCGCCGAGCCAACGGGCGCGTTGGTCGCGCGCGCGCTTTCGTCGGCAGCGCTGGCTGGCGCCCCAGCGCGCCTCGAGAAGCTTTTCGGGCTGCTGGTGCAGTCGCACTACCGCACCGCGCCGTCGGATCTTCGCCAGCTGATGGACGGCCCCGGAGTTGGATTTCGCGTGATCGATGAAAACGAGCCCCAGGCCGTGCTGGTCACGTTCGAGGAGGGCGGCTTCGACGCGCCGCTTGCCGACGAAGTGGCCCGGGGCGAGCGCCGCCCGCGCGGGCATCTGTTGGCCCAGTCGCTGGCCGCCCACGCTGGCTGCCGCGCCGCGCTCGAAGCTCGCTGGCGCCGTGTGGCGCGGGTGGCCACTCATCCCGAGCGTCGCCGCGAAGGGCTCGGGCGCGCGCTGATCGAGGCAGATGTGTTTGATGCCCAGGCGCAGGGCATTGCGCTCTACGGTGCCACCTTTGGCGCCGAGGCCTCGCTTTTGCGCTTCTGGCGAGCGCTCGGATTCGCGCCGGTTCGCTTGGGCGTCACCCAGGAAGCCTCTACCGGCGAGTACGCAATCATGGTCGCCCGCGCGCTAAACGCCCAGGGCGAAGCGGTGCTGGAATCACTCAGAGCGGGCTTCGAGGCGAGCCTTTCGAGCCTTCTTGCTTTCGAGCTGACCGCGCTGCCCGCCAGCGTCGTTACGCAGCTTTTGAGCGACGGCGCGCCGGCGCTCAGCGCACGCGAGCAGCAGGACGTGCGGGACGTCGCCTACGCGCACCGCGACCCGGCGCTCGCCCGGGCCTCGCTCCAAGCGCTGGCGCGGTGGGCGAGCGCGGACATCGAGCGCATCAATTGCGTCGATGAGTCGCTTCGTTCGAGCCTCGAAACCCTGGCCGCTTGGGCGTTTCAGAACCGCGCGGCCGCGCGCGCGCCGCGGGAGGCGAACCAGCGGCTGCGCCAAGCGGTGCGGGCGCTGTGTGAGGCCACTCTTTCGCCGGGCGAGCCGCAGCGGTAGAGTAGGGCGGTTACGTATCAAAAAGAGCTCACATGAACGCACACCTGGACGCGCTGGAACCCACGCTGGTATGGCGCCACTTTCGTACGCTGTGTAATACGCCCAGACCCTCCGGCCGCGAAGCCGCGCTGGTCGCGAAGCTCGAAACCTGGGCCGAGGCGCTCGGTCTGACCCACGACCGCGACGATTTCGGCAACCTGCGCATCAAAAAGCCGGCGAGCCCCGGGTGTGAAAGCGCCCCCGGCGTGATCCTTCAGGGCCATCTGGACATGGTCGCCCAGGCCAACGCCGACACGCCTCACGATTTCGAAAGCGACCCGATCCGCACCTACGTCGAAGATGGCTGGCTGCACGCCGACGGCACGACGCTCGGCGCGGACAACGGCCTCGGCGTGGCGGCGATTCTGGCGGTGCTCGAAGACGACACTCTCACCCACGGCCCGCTGGAGGCGCTCTTTACCCTGGAGGAGGAGACCTCCATGGGCGGGGCGCTGAATCTGGCCGAGAACTGGCTGGAAGGGTCGCTTTTGCTCAACCTGGACAGTGAAGAGCGCGGCGAGGCCTACATCGGCTGCGCTGGCGGCGCCGACGTCATGGTCGACGCGCGCCTGCCGGGCAAGGCGCTGGCCGAGAGTGAGGCGGTGATCGAACTTACGCTTACCGGGCTCAAGGGCGGCCACTCGGGAATCGACATCCACAAACCGCTGGGCAACGCCAACCGCCTGCTGGTACGGGCATTGCGGGCCCTCGACGTGCTCGATGCGCGCCTGATCGCCTACAAAGGCGGCACGCTGCGAAACGCCATTCCCCGCGAGGCCTTCGCCACGCTTGCGCTGCCTGCCGACGAGGTCGACACCGCGTTCGACAAGATCGAAAGACTCGAAGCCGTGCTGCGGGCAGAGCTTGGTAGCGGCGACCCGAATGTGTCGCTCAAGGCGCGCCGTGTCGAGGCCGCGTTGGAGGCGGAGCCCTTGACCCATGACGCCAGCGCTATGCTGATCTCGGCGCTTTACGCCGCACCCTGCGGCGTAGAGCGCATGAGCGCCGATGTCGAAAGCGTGGTCGAAACCTCCAACAACCTGGGCGTTTTGAACCTCGACCAGGGCCGGCTGCACCTGTGCGCTTTAGTGCGCTCGCTGCACGACAGCGCCGCTGAGGCGCTGGCCGACCGCTTTAGCGCGCTGTTCGGTTTGATGGGCGCGCGGGTCAAGGTAGAAAACGGCTACCCGGGCTGGGCGCCGAACCCGCAAAGCGCTTTGCTTGCGACCTTCAAGGCGCGCCATCAGGCGGTGCTGGGCAGTGAGCCCGAGGTGAAGGTGATTCACGCAGGGCTCGAGTGCGGCATTCTTGGCGCTAAATACCCGGCGCTCGACATGATCTCCTTCGGCCCGCTGATTCGCGGCGCCCACTCGCCGGACGAGCGGGTCGAGCTGGACTCGGTGACGGAGTTCTGGACGATGCTGCGCGCGCTGATCGAGGCGCTGGCAAAATCCCGGTGAAACGCAAGCGCCCACCGCCCCGAAGGGCGGCGGGCGCTTTGGAGTGACACCGTGCTTAGCGGTTGGTCAACTGGTCGGAGTAGCCGTAAGTCGACATGCGGCGCACGCCGGTTTCGGTCACCAGCACCTGCTCCTCAAGCTTGACGCCCTCGCCGCCGTCGCGGTGGCCGCAGAAGGACTCGACGCACAGGGTCATGCCCGGTTGGATGATGCCGTCGTAACCGACTTCGTTCCAGTCCATGCTGTGGGAAATGATCGGCCACTCGCCGGTCATGCCGCAGCCGTGGACTACGGCCAAGTAGCGGTTCTCCCGGTAGCCTTCCGGAATCTTCCACGCCTTTTCCGAGTATTCGCGAAACGACATGCCCGGACGCATCAGGGCGATGTTGGTCTCGATCTCATCGCGGGAGAGCGAGTAGAGCTCTTTCTGCTTGGCGCTGGGGTTGGCATCTTCACCGCCGACAAAGAACGTGCGCGAGAAGTCGGTGTAGTAACCGTAGACGCCGACGGTATCGGTATCGAAGGCGACAAGCTCACCGGCGGCAAGCTTCTTGGCCGACGTCTCTTGGAACCACGGGTTGGTCCGGTCGCCTGAGTTCAAGAGTCTAGTTTCCATGTACTCGCCCCCGGTCTCAATGACCTTCTGCTGGAAGATCGACCACAGGGCGTTTTCGCTCAGCCCAGGCTCGATGGCGCGCTCCATCACAATCATGGCCTGCTCGGTCAGCTCAACGGACTTGGCGATCATCGTTAGCTCATCGAAGCTCTTGATCGACTTGGCGATCTCCACTGGACGTGAGGCGTCGCTCAGTGTGTAGCCCTGCTCGGCCAGCGCACCTACGATTTCCGTTGGCGCGCTCTCGATTCCGATACGCTTGCCCCCCGAAGCGGAGCGACGCATGACGTCGTCGATCTCGGCGACAAAGTTGCAGACGTGGCGCGACGAGTGCGGGCCACTATGCAGCGGCATGATAGGTGACGCGCCGTGGATCTCGTCGATCGTCGGCATGTTTTGGGCGAGGTGGCCGCAGGAGCGGTACTCGAACAGGGCCACCGGGCCCTCCGCGGGCACCACCAGGTAGCGCGCTGGGTTACGCTGGGAGTAGACCTGCATGTTGCGCACGTTGCACGCGTAGCGGATGTTTATCGGGTCGAAGAGCACCACTGCGTTCAGGTCGTGCTCCTTGATTTGTTGGCGCAGGCGGCCCAAACGGTAAAGTGCGACGCGACGCTCCAGCGCTTGATCGATCGGAGTGTCCTTGAGATCTACAGTGTCGTAGTTGAGCGCCGAGTGAGGCTGCGCTGGAGTTGAGTAGGTCGTTGTCATGCGATTAACCTGCCAGTGAATCGTCGCGATGCGCGTTTTCGGCATCGATGTGGGCTTGGGTAACGCGACCGTAGACGTCTTTGGTGCGCTTGACGCGACCGATCATGCCCGGCTCCTTGGCGTAGCCCAGCAGGGTGCAGAGACGCTGGCCCCGTGCGGGAGCGACGCGGTGCATCGAGTATCGGCCCTTGAACAGCTGAAGATCGCCGGTTTCGAGCGTCAGCGCCTTGACCCTGGAGTGGTCGCCGTCGAGCACCCTCTTCACCTCTTCGAAATTCTCGTTGCCCGGCGTGCGGATATCCGGCACGTATTCGAAGTCGCCTCCAGATTCGGGGCGGCGCGTCATCAGGCTGACGATGAATTCGTTTGTATCGAAGTGCCATGGCAGCGTCGTGTTCTCGGGCATTACGTTAATCACCAGCCCGGCGATCGGATCGGCATACTCATGAATGCGCTCTTCTTGCAGGCAGTCGGCGATGAACTGCTTGAAGACCGGATTGCTGTAGAGACGCTGAACGAGCTTGTCCTCGTCGATCAGGTCCTTGGCTACGAAGCCGTTGCTGAACGCTTGAAAACGACGCATCGGATGATCTTCCGGGTAGCTGTCGTCATCGGCGGTGGCATAGGGCGTGACTCGGTTGCTGTGATAGTGCGCCTTGGGCGCTACTTCCTCGCTCTCTTCGCGCAGACGATCAATCAGATCGCTGCGGATGAAGCTCGCGAAGTGGGCGCAGCCGTCGTCATCAAGCTGCTGGCGAATCTGCTCGACACACTCGCGGTACTTATCGGAATCAGGAGCATTGAGCGGATAGCGCTCCAAGTTGACGATCTCTTCGAGGGTGGCCATGTCCTGTGTCGTCTGCTGCTGTGAGCTCATATCGATATCTCCTTGAATGATAGCTTCATGCTACTGAAGCTTTGCTGAATTAATAATGAAAATTCGGCCCGTACGGGTGACGTAAAACTTATAGGTCGTCGCGTTCGGCGCTGGAGGTCTCCATGGGCGAGGGCAGAATATCGCTTTTAATTTGCGGTAGCAGGGTAGGCCAGCAGGCGATGCGCACCAGCGAGGCGGCGGCGCACATGACGATCAGAAGTCCAATGAACCCTCCCACTGTAGAGATCATCTTGAGCGCCTCCAAGCCGCCGCTGACGGTCAGTACCAGAGTGATAATGGAGATGATCGCGCCCCAGACCAGCTTGATGTAGTAGGGAGATGAGTTCACCTCGCTGTTAGCGCTACCGTTGCAGCACATGCCGGAAATGGCGTCGATAGTGGAGTCGGCGGCGGTCACGTAGGAGACCAGTGACAGGCCCAGGAATAGTGCCACGAAGAGCATGGCCATCGGCAGTTGCTCCAGCAGCACCCAGATTACGTCGCCTGGGCCGCTATTTTGCAACGCTTGGCTCAGGATATTGGCGCTATTGAGCTCGGTGAATACCGACAAACCGCCGAAGGTGGCGCACCACACCAGCACGAACGAAGCCGGAAAAATGAAGTTGAACAGCAGGAACTCGCGCACCGAATAGCCGCGGGAGATTTTGCCCAGAAACATGCTGGTGACTGGCGCCCAAGCGAACCAGTTAGCCCAGAAGAACAGCGTCCAAGCCCGTGGCCAGCCGTTTTCGTTGATTGTGCCGGTATTGAGGCTGTTCTTGATGAAGCCGGACAGGTAGCGCCCCAGCGCGTCGATACCGCCGTTAGTGATAAAGGAGGTTGGGCCGAAAATCAGCACCAGCGCCGCCATGACCACCAGCGCGCGGGCGTTCCAGCTCGAGAGAAAGCGAATTCCTTTGAGTAGGCCCGTGGCCGCGGAGAGCGCCGAGGCGAGCATGACGATCATGCAAAGCGCGCCGATCAGCGTATCGGTGACCTCGATGCCAAACAGGCGATTGATGCCGCCGCCCAGCATCATGGCGCCGGTACCTAATGAGGCGACCATGCCGGCTACCAAGGCAATCAGCGCCAGCGCATCAACAATCTGGCGCGTGATCGGGCCCATGTTGATCGGTAGAGCCGCCGTCATGGCCGATGAAATGCTGAACTTCATGCCTAGGTTATAGTGGGCTATCGCAAACATGAGCGCGGGCACGGTGTAGATAGCGTAGGTGGTAAAGGACCAGTGCATGTAGAGTGAAGCGATGCCGTTTACCCCGCTTTCGGTCGAAAACGCCTCAACGTCCATCGTTGAGGGCGGCGCGGACATGAAGAAGATCGGCTCCGCGGCAGCAAAAAAAAGTAGCCCAATGGCTACCGAACTGCACAGCGTGATGGAACACCATTGCCACTTGGACAATATGGGCTTTGCGCTCTTGCCCCCGATACGCAGTCTGGCGATCGGCGAGAACAGCGTGCCCGCCGCAACGAGCACCAAGGCAAAAGCGGATAGCGCATAGAGCCAGCTGAACTGGTCCATCAGAAATTCATGGACAGCGCGGGTTAGCTTTAAAAGAAAAGCGCTGTTTACTAGGGCGAGAATCGTCATTCCCCCCAGTAGCGCCAGCGAGGGGTAAAACGTGGCTCTTCGTAGAGAAACGTTGCTCATTCACGGACTCCGTTATGCTTGATTGTTAGGCGCTCTTCATGGCGTTTTGAAATACGGTCTTCAGTTCGGGCAACTGCTCTTGTACGTTCTCTTTATTGAGGTAAGCGAGATACCATGTGACGGGAATTTTCACGCCATTGAGCGGAAGCGCCTTGAGCTTTTGCTGCGCTTGGGTCGCGTCGACGATCCAGGAGGACAGAATGCTCACACCACGCTGTGTGGTCGCGATGACGTCCAGAATCGTGCGCACGGACTCGATGATCTGAATTGACTCCGGCGCTTGGCGCTCAGGATGAAAAAACAGGTCGAACTCGTAGCCGGGTTCTCGGGCTGCACTGAACGTCAGATAGGGCTCGCGTGAGATTTCCTCGGCGCTGACGACGTTGCGGCAGGCTAGCGGATGCGTCGCCGGCACCACCGCCTTGAGTTCGTCTTCGAACAGACAAACTGTCTCGATGCCTTTCTGTACCGGCGGGTTGGTCGTCAGCATCAGGTCGATCTGCTGATCGAGCAGCGCGCCAAGGATCGTGTGCGTAGAGAATCGGTAGAGCTCGATCGGAGGAAGGTTCTGCTCTAGGCTCGCGCTCAGTATGCTATCCACGATGTCGTGGGCGTCTACTCCCCAGCGCAGAGCTTGGGTATCGCGGCGTGACAGCAGAGATGCCTCGCTCTCGGCTTCCATCAAAATGGGAATGATCTCGCGGCCGGCCTCGAGTAAGCGCTTCCCCGCCGGGGTGAGAAACAGGCGCCGCCCGCGTTTTTCGAACAACGAAACGGCCAATCGCCGCTCCATTTCACGAATCCGGTGCGTGGCGGCCGGCTGGGTCAGGCCGATCGCCGCTGAAGCTGCCTGAAGCGAGCCGTGGCGCTCGACCGCATCAATCAGCACGTAATATTTGATATCGAGCATGGGTCTCGAACCTGGTGAACTTACTAATCCATTAATTTTTCATCTGCAATCATTTCATATTTATAACGGTGTATTATCAAATTAGTATTTGGGGGGATAGGTGTCGGTTTTTTTATATATCGTTCATCAGTAGCGCTTTCGATGGGCGAGCGCGCACACAAAAAACGGCGCCTTGAGCGCCGTTTAGATGTTTCAAAAGTTGTACGCCAAAGGTGGTTTTATATCAATTGCTCAAATAGGCGTTGAGCATCCACACGGTCTTTTCCTGTTCGCGGATGTAGTCACCGGCCTGGGAGGCGGTGCCTTCGTCGTCGGCGTCAGACGCCAGCGCCAGCACTTCGCGCTGAAGCGCGATCAGCGTCTGGTAGCCGTCGAGCACGCCTTTCACGCAGGCCTGGCCGTCGTGAACGTCCTTGTCTTCCTTGAGCCGCGAAAGCTTGGCGTAGTCGCTGTAGGCGTGCACCGGCTTGTGGCCGAGGGTCAGGATACGCTCGGCGACTTCGTCGACCTTGGTCAGCAGGTCTGTGTAGAACTCCTCGAACTTCTCGTGCAGCTGGAAGAAGTCGTTGCCCTTGACGTTCCAGTGGTAGCCGCGCACGTTCATGTAAAAGATCTGGTAGTTGGCCAGCAGGTGGTTTAGCTTCTCGGCGAGCTGGCTGGCGCTATCTTCGTGTAGACCAATGCTGTTGAACTCGGACATCACTACGTCTCCATGTAAGCCGTTAAACGGGTGTCGATTCGTTCAAAAAGGTTAGCGCACGCTGGCGACGCGTTAAAACGAGTTTTACGTATCGCCTTCATAGCGTAGCGGTATCGCGCGCGGCTACTCTTTGGAAGTGCAGGCGAGCGCGCGGGTTTTCAACCGCCGCTTGCCGTAAGGCGGCCCTGCCAGAGCCGCACCACGCCTTCACAGCGCGCGCTCAAAAGCTCGGCGGTGCGCGGTAGTGCCTCATCGAGGCTCATCGGGCCGTCGGCCAGGGCGAAGGCGGCGGTGACGCCCTCGTCGAAGCACGCCTGCCACCCGTCGCCCAAACTTCCCGCCAGCACCACCACGGGTTTGCCCAAACGCTTTGCCGCCCGCGCCACGCCAATCGGCGTTTTGCCGGCCAGGCTTTGGCCATCCAAACGGCCTTCGCCAGTGATGATCAGATCCGCCTGCTCGATCAGCGCGGGTAAATTCGCCTGACGCATGATGATCTCGATGCCGGGCTTGAGCGTCGCGCCGAGAAAGCTCGCGGCGGCAAAGCCCATGCCGCCGGCCGCCCCGGCGCCGGCGAGCTCACGAAGATCGCCGCCAAGCGCTTGGGCGCTGACGTCGGCAAAGCGCGCAAGTGCGGCGTCGAGCGTCGCTACATCGTCCGGGGTGGCGCCCTTTTGCGGGCCGAATACGGCGCTGGCGCCGCACTTACCCAAAAGCGGGTTGTCCACGTCCACCGCCGCTTCCACGTCAAGACTTGCCAAGCGCGGGTCGAGCCCGGAGAGGTCCAGCGTTTCAAGCTCGGCTAGCGCCGCCCCGCCCGGGGCCAGCGCGTTGCCTTCGCGGTCTGTTAGCGTGGCGCCCAAGGCCTGGAGCATGCCGGCGCCGGCGTCGTTGGTGGCGCTACCGCCGAGCAGTAACAGCGCCTTCTCGGCGCCGGCGTCGAGTGCGGCCTGAAACAGCTCGCCGACGCCGAAGGTGCTGGTATGCAGGGCGCTGCGCTCGGCGCTCGACAGGTGTTGCAGGCCGCTCGCTTCTGCCAGCTCGATAAATGCGGTACGCTCGCGGGCAAGCCAGCCCCAGCTTGCCAAGCGGGCCCGACCGAGGGCGTCCTGCACCTCGAGCTCGCGCCGCTCGGCGCCGGTGGCGCTGATCAGCGCCTCAAGGCTTCCCTCACCGCCGTCGGCCAGCGGGCAGGGGTGCACGCTCGCCTCAGCGCATGCCCGCTTGACGCCTTCGGCCATGGCGTGGGCGGCAGCGTTGGCGCCAAGGGCATCCTTGAAACTATCCGGGCAAAGCACGACGTTCATTAACGCGATCTCCATAAAGCCTTATAGTGAATTTATTGTCTGGAAATGATTATCTGGAACCAGCGCTTGGAAATGGGGCTTAAAAACAGGGCTTGTAAATAGGGGTTTGGAATCACTGCTCTGGCAGTGAGCTTAGCGCGGCGCTCCGCCGCATACCAGGCATGGCTCGCCCAGGAACATTGATCGCCCAGGACAAAAACCGGCGCGAACGCCGAGGGAGCACCGATGAAGTCACGACCGATGATGCTGGTCTTGCTGCTGGCGCTGACGGGCTGTCAAACGACGCCGGACCGGCTGCCCCGCGCCGAGCCCGCCCCCGCGCCTTCGTGCTACTTTCCCACGAACGGCGTAGCCGGTGAGGAGGTTCTGCGCCAGAGCGTAGCGGTACTCGAAAACTGGGAGTTCGAGCTCGACAATACCGATACCACGCTTGGCCTGATCACTGCGAGCAAGGAGCACGAGCTGATTGGCTACTATGACCCTTATGACGACTACTACGGCCCCGGCGTACGCTTCTTTGGTGGCCTAGGCCTTGGCCATCGCTCATCGATAGGGCTCGGCTTTGGCGGGGGCATCGGCCAGCGCCCGATGGAGAGCGAACGGGTGAGCGTGCTGGTGCAAAACGATCACGTGCGCCTGTCCCGCGATATCCGCCGCTTCGATCACCTGCGCGATCTGCGCGAGTCGCGCAGTGCCAGCGACGACGATTTCTGCCGGCGCTTTCAATCGGCGCTACCCGCCTTCGACACCGGGAGTCGCTTATGAGGCGTTCATCCAGCATTAAAGCGGCGGCGCTGGCGCTCGCCACTGCGTTGCTCGCCGGCTGCGCCACTCCTCAGCCGGCGGAGCCGCGCGAGCTTCGCTTCAACGCCACGCCAGAGCGCACCTTTCGCGAGGCGGTGGATTTGATGGTGGCCCAGGGCTACGTGATTCGCCACGCGGACCTGGCGCTTGGCCGCGCCGAGGCCTCGCTTGCCCGTTGGCCGGAGTATCGCCTGCTGCTGCGCGTCGAGCCGTTTGGTGCGCCCCAAAGCGCAGCCTTGAAGGGCACTTCGAATCAGACCGCAGCGAGCCAGGCTGCATCGAGCCAGGTGAGCGTCTCGGCGCTGCGCGGCGCTACGCCGCTGGCGCCGTATCTGCTCGACCCTTGGCTCGTCGAGCTGCAGCAGCGGCTGGGAGAAGCGCCTTGAACCGTTCAGCGCTAACACGCGCCTTGCTTGCGGCCGGCTCACTGTTGTTGGCCAGCGGCGCGCAAGCCCACCCTCACGGTTGGATCGATCTCAGTGTGAACGTCGTGACCGACGCGCAGGGTCGCGTTACGTCGCTCGACCAGATCTGGCGGATGGATCCGTTTTACAGCCTGATCGTGTTCGACGAGCTGCGAAACGTGGCGGACGCCACCTTCGAGGAGGGGCTCGACCAGCTCGGTCAGGACATTCGCGCCAACCTCTCGGCGCAGCACTACTTTACCAGCGTATGGCTAGACGGCGAGCCCTTGGCGCTGGGCGAGGTGAGCGAGTACACCACTTATCAAAGCAATAACCGCCTGGTGTACATGTTCTCGCTGCCGCTGGCTGAGCCCGTGGCCCTGGACGATGGGCGGCTTGAATACCAGATCTATGACCCGACCTACTACATCGAAGTGGTCCACGAGGAGCAGGATGGCGCTCCTGCCGAAAGCGCGCTGGCGCTTGTTGGCGACGGGACGTCCTGCACGCTGAGTATCACCCCGGCCGACCCGGACCCGGAGCTCGTGCTGCAGGCCGCGCTTCTGGACAAGGGCGAGCAGGGCGAGCCGGAGCTCGGCCGCTACTTCGCTGAAACCGGCCATATCGACTGCACTGAATCCTGATCATGCCTACCACTGCCCGAAATGCCTTCGCCAATAAGCCTCGAGCTTCCAACGTGTCGCCCTTAAACGCACGCTTGAAATCCGGGCTCAAGGTGGCGCTGGTGCTCGCCCTGGCCGGGCTTGGGGCTTGGGCAGTCACGCTTTGGTTTCAGGGCGCCAGTTTTCGGATCCTTGCCTGGCAGCGCGAGCTTCACCGGGCGCTGACACTCTCCATCACTGAGCTTGCGCGCACGCCGTCGAATTCGGCGTGGCTAACGCTTTTGGGGGTGAGCTTTGGCTACGGCGTGTTTCACGCCGCGGGCCCGGGCCACGGCAAGGCGGTGCTGGCGACCTATCTCGCCTCCCATGGCGGCGCGACCCGCCGGGCGCTTGGGCTCTCCTTTGCCGCGTCGCTGCTTCAAGGGGTGACCGCCATCGTTATGGTCGGCGTGCTGGTGTTCGGGCTGGGCTTTCTGACCCGCCAGGCGATGGGGCAGGTGGTGTGGGTCGAGCAGGGCAGCTTTTTGCTGGTGGCGCTTTTGGGCGCTTGGCTCTGCGCTCGCGCGGCGCGCAAGCTGCGCCAAGCCTATCGCTCTGAGGCCCCGATGTTTTTAACGCCAATTTTGACGCCGGTTTCGAAAGGCGCAGGGCTGCTCTCGGCGCCCAGCCACGGCCACTTCCATCAGCATTACCACCATCACGGCGAGCATCATGAGCATGGCGCGCACTGCTGCGGCGGCGCCCACCACGTCGAGCCGGATCAGGCGCTTGACTGGCGCACCGCGCTGATGACCGTCGGCGCAATCGGCCTGCGCCCCTGTTCCGGGGCGGTGCTGCTGCTCGGCGCGGCAGGGCTTTTAGGCCAGTTTGGGGTCGGCGTCACCGCGGTGGTCGCCATGTCTGTCGGTACCGGCATCACGGTATCGGCGCTGGCGCTGGCCAGCGTTTTCGCTCGCGGCTGGGCGACCCGGCGGCTGGCGCGTCAGTCGCAAAGCCGCGCGATAGAAAAAATCGCCGCCTGGGCGGCGCTGGCAGGCGGGGCGGTGATCGTGGCGCTGGGCGTGTCGCTGTCGGTCGCGGGCTTCAACCAGCCGGCGAGTTCGCCGCTATTTGGCGAGCCGCCGGCGCGCTCGAGCAGCGCACCGTTCGGTCCTTCGTCGTAAACTCGCCCTAAACGTCGAGCTTGTCCATATGGGCCAAAATCAGCTCGCGGCGCTCGCGTTGAAGCGTCGGGCTGTAGGGCTCTGCCTCGCCCTTGCCCCACACCGGCGCCGGCCAGGCGTCGTCTTGCTCGAAGCGCACCACCAGATGCACATGAAGCTGGCTGACGACGTTGCCAAGTGCGGCGACGTTGAGCTTGTCGCCTTGAAAGGCCAGGTGAAGCGCCTGTCCAAGCGCGGTGGTCTCGCGGTGAAGCTGCGTTTGGTCGTCGCTTGAAAGCTCGAATATCTCGCCCACGCCCTGGCGGCGCGGCACCAGAATCACCCAGGGGTAGCGCGCGTCGTTCATCAACAGTGCGCGGCAAAGCGGCAGGTCGGCAAGCGACAGGGTGTCGGCGGCCAGGCGGCTATCCAGCTCGAAAGTGCTCATGGGTGGGGGCTCCGGGATAAAACGTTGACAGTTCAGGGGTGCTGCCATAAAAATCGATGCGTGTGGCAGCGTTAAACGGGCAGAATCGTTAAAACGCTGTTACGCTGACTATACGCCTGCGTGACAGAGACAAGCGAAGGCTTTCCGACCCCGTGAATGTTAAGGAGAACATGATGAAAAAACTACTCGCCGTAAGCTTCATTCTGCTGATCAGCGCTTCCGCGTTGGCCGGTTGCAACACCATTTCCGGCGCAGGCAAGGACGTGCAAGCGGGCGGCCAGGCCGTGCAGGACGCCGCCGAGTAAGTTCGGTCGGGCGCTACAGGAAGCAGGCGGGAGACTCTCTCGCCTGCTTCTTTCGTTTGGGGCCGCCGTCAAGCGTTGCTTGAACCGGTTAACGGCTCTTTCATCGCGCATTCACAAGGAGTCGTGGCATGCCTACCTTTTATCGCTTCAATCCGCATTGTTCTCAAAAACATCGTTCTCAAAAACATCGTTTCTTCAAAACCGCTCTGATGGCCACCGGCGCGCTGACTCTCGGTGCACTCCTGAGCGCCTGCGCGACTCAGACCGGCGTCGCCGAGGCGCCGAGCAGCCCGGACGTCAGCGCGCCGCCGCCGCCTCGTGTTGCCGACACCGCGCCGGAATCGAGCCGGCAGGGCGCCTGCAACATCGCTTCGCTCGAAGCCGTGGGCGAGCCGCTGACCGAGGAGCGCTCGCGCGAGCTCATGACTCAAAGCGGCGCGCGCGACGTGCGCGTGTTGCCGCCGAACAGCGTCGCGACCATGGATTACCGCGAAGACCGGCTCAATATCGAGCTCGACGAAGAGGGGCGCGTCACCGCGCTGCGCTGCGGCTAGCGCAAAATCAGCACCACGCAGGCGGCGGTCAACAGCCCCATCGTCACGTTGAACGCCCGCCAGGCCGCGGCAGTCTTGATGAAGCGCCCGATCGCCACGCCAAACACCGCCCATACCAGCAAACACGGCAGGGCGGTGAGTTCGGCCATTCCCACCAGCAGCACCGCGTTGAGCAGCGTCGGGCCGCTGTCCGGCAAAAAACCGGCGATCAGCGCAAGCCCCAGCACCCAGGCCTTGGGGTTGGCGAGCTGAAAAAGCGCCGCCTGGCCAAAGGTCAGCGGCTTGCCCCTGGCGCGAGTATCGCTCAAGGTCGGCGGCGGCGCCGTGGCGATTTTATAGGCCAGGTAGAGCAGGTAAGCGCTGCCCGCCCAGCGCAGGCTCCACTGAAGCGCCGGAAAGCGCTCGAATAGCGTGCCCAAACCCAGCGCAATGGCCAGATAAAGACAAAAGCAGCCGCCGACGATGCCGCCCATGTGGGGCAGCGTGCGGCGCACGCCGAAGTTCGCCCCGGAGGCGGTCAGCATCAGGTTGTTCGGCCCCGGCGTCAGCGTCATCGACATCATGAAAAGCGCCACCGGCCCTAGCAGCAGTAGCCATTCACTGACCATGGGATGGCCTACTCATAGCGGTCCTTCCAGTGCTGATGGCGCACCTGCTCTTTGAGCATTTCGATAAGATCGTAAAGCACCTGCTCGGTGACGTGGGCGCTGGTTTCATCCACGGTCAGCCAGCTTTCGAAACCGCTGTCCGCGGTGCGCTCGATGAAACGACGAAAATCCGGGGAGTGGATGCCGAGCGCCAGCTCGTCCACTAGCCGCTGGGCGACGCCGCTGAGGGAGGCCTGCATGGCGCTGGAGGCGGTTTCGCCCATGGGCAGGCGGTTGAGCCGCTGGATCTCCGGGCTATCGTTGAGCGTGCGCGTAATCAAGCCATCGATGGAGGTCATGATCGACTCGCGATTTCGCTGGTACGCCTTGCCCACGGTGGACTCCAGCCGCTGGGAGATCTCCTTGATGAGCTCGCTCTTGCGCGGCATGATCACCCGGTCGACGAGGCGCTCGGTGAGCGAGTCGGCGGCCAGAATCTGCTGCTGCACGTTGCCCATCAGGCGCAGCGCGATGCGGTCAGAGAGCTCCTCGAGCAGGATATCGTAGTACTTCATGACGAACTTAAAGCTCGACCAGTTGCGCACGTCGATCAGCCCCAGCCGGTGCAGTCGGTTGACCAGCGAGAGCACTCTGAGCGCGCGCAGCCACCGAAAGCCCGCTAGCGGAATGCAGCCCAGTACGTCGTACCAGTGGATGAACGGATAGAAGAACCAGCGGTGATAGCGTCGTTCGATGATCGCTGCCGCCCACCCCAGCAGCACGTCGATGACGAAAATCGTGACGAACACCAGGTCGATGGCGAAAAAGCGGCTGTGAATCTCGGCGTCGTAAAAGCCGTGAAAGCTCGGCGAGGCGCTCTGAACGAGCTGCTCGAACCAGCCGAGCAGAAACAGCGAATCGAACAGCAGGAGTGCCAGGTTTGCGATCACCGCGGCCAGAATGAAAAAGTCCCAGCCGATGTGCGCATATTCCACGGCGCGGGGTAGTTTGTGGTGGCGCTCTCTGGCCAGCATGGTGACTCCTTTCGGTGGGGGCGAGGCGACGGCGGGCTAGTCGTCCTTGAGGTGCTGCTGGGCGCGCTTCTCTTCCTGCTCGGCCTGCTTTCGAAGCTTCTTGCGCAGCGCCGCCTTCTCGAAGCGCAGCTTCTGAAGCGGCGTATTCAGCGCCAGCGGTGCCACCTGAGCGGGCTGGCCCTGTGGGTCGACCGCGACCATGGTGAGATAACAGCTGTTGGTGTGGCGAATCAGTTTTTCACGGATGTCTTCGGCCACCACCTTGATGCCAATCTCCATCGAGGAGCGGCCCACGTGGTTCACGCTTGCCAAAAACGTGACCAGCTCGCCGACCATGATCGGCTGCTTGAAAAGTACCTGGTCCACGGAAAGGGTGACCACATAGTGGCCGGAGTAGCGGCTGGCGCAGGCGTAGGCTACTTCATCGAGCTTTTTGAGAATCGCGCCGCCGTGCACCTTGCCGCTGAAGTTGGCCATGTCCGGCGTCATCAATACCGTCATGGAGAGTTCGCGCTGGCCCGGCAGGGCGCTATCAGCGCTTGAAGTGTCCGTCATAAGCTGCTCTTGAAAGCCTGAAAGGGCGCCCGCCTCGCGCGGGGCACCCGTGAAGTGAAACCGCCGGCGCTTAAAAGTACACAAGCCCTACGGAAATGATCGCGCCGGTTAAAAATAGCTGAACTAGGCAAAAGCCCATAATGTCCTTGGCCTTGAGCCCGGCGATGGCGAGCACCGGCAGCGCCCAGAACGGCTGCAACAGGTTCGTCCAGGCATCGCCCCAGGCGACCGCCATGGCGATACGCGCCACGTCCGCGCCCAGCGCTTCGGCGGCGGGCAGCATGACCGGCGCCTGCACCGCCCACTGACCGCCCCCGGAAGGCACGAAGATATTGACGATGCCAGCGCTAATGAACGACCAGAACGGCAGCGACGTGGCGCTGGCAAACGAGACCAGCCACTGCGACATGCTTTCGGCCAGCCCCGACTGCACCATGATCGCCATGATGCCGGCGTAGAAGGGGAACTGGATCACGATGCCCGCGCCGCCCTTGATCGCCTCGTTCAGGCTGTTCAACAGGTTGCGCGGCGTGCGGTGCAGCACGATCGCGGCGAATAGAAACAGAAAGTTGACCACGTTCAGGTTGAGCCCGCCGCCGCGCAGGAAAAAGTGGTCGAGCAAGAACAGAAGCCCCGGCACGCCCACCAGTAGCGCCAGCCCCATGCTGTTTTCGAGCTTCTCCGCCGGGCGGGTGGCACGCTCGACTGTCTCCGGCTCGTCGTCGAGAAGCGCGCGGTCGACGTAAACGCTCTCCTCCTCCGGCGGTAGCATCAACCGGTTGATCAGCGGGATGGCCACGAACAGGCAGACGACGATGGCGAGATTGAAAAACGCAAAGATCGTCGAGCCGGTGCCGATGACGCCAATCTGGTCGGCGGAGAAGTGGCCTTCGGTCGCGATGGTGAGCGGAATCGAGCCCGCTAGGCCCCCGTGCCACACCACGAAGCCCGAGTAGGCGCTCGCCACCAGCAGGCGGTAATCGACCCGCACCAGCCGCGCCAGCTCCTTGGCGAACAGCGCCCCGACGACCAGGCCAAAGCCCCAGTTGATCCAGCTCGCGGCCAGCGACACCAGGGTGACGAGAATGATGGCTCCGCCGGCGCTTTTAGCGGTGCCCGCCAGTTTGGCCAGCAGGCGTTTTACCGGCGGCGAGCTTGCAAGCATGAAGCCGGTGACCAGTACCAGCAGCATCTGCATGGAGAAGGTCAAAAGCCCCCAGAAACCGTCGCCCCACATGCGCAGCACCGCCAGCGGAGTCTGGCGCTCCACCGCGATGGCTGCCACGGAGGCGATCAGCGTCAGCAGCAGAACGAAAATATAGGGGTCGGGAAGATAGCGCTCGACCAGCTTGACCGCAGGCCTGGCAATAAACCTTAGCATAGGAGGCTCGCTTTATTCGTTATTGGGTATGCCCGCTCAATATACGAGCCCGGGGTGGTTTTTTCATCCCCGCCGATGGGGTAATCGCTAATGGGCCGTCGCCCGCGATCAATACGTTGCCGGGGCGGCGCACCAGCGGCTTCGCCGATAGCGCACGTAGTAGCCGGCGAGCACCGCGGAGCGGGTGAGCATAAAAAGGGTAAAGGCGAGCCACAGCCCGTGATTGCCAAGGCCTTGGAAGAGCCACCAGGCGGGCAGGTAGACGCCGAGCCCGGCGAAGATGCTGTTGCGCATCTCACGCACCGCGGTGGTGCCGATGAATACGCCGTCGAGCAGATAGCTCCACACCGCGATCAGCGGCATGGCGACCATCCAGGGCAGGTACTCGGCGGCGGTGGCGCGCACCTCTAAAAGGCCGGTCAACAGCGCGATCAGGGCGTTACCGAACAGCGCAAAGCCGAGCGCGGTGGCCAGCGCCGTGTAGAACGAAAAGCGCGCGGCGGCCTTGACCGTGGCGGCAAAGCCCGCCCAGTCGCGCCGCCCAAACGCACGGCCGGTCAGCGACTCGGCGGCGTGGGCGAAGCCGTCCAGCGCGTAGCTCGTGAGCATGATGAACTGCAAAAGCACGGCGTTGGCCGCCAGCACCGTATCGCCCTGGCGTGCGCCCTGGGCGGTGAAAAACGCGGTGGCGAACAAAAGCCCCAGCGTGCGCACGAACAGATGCGCGTTGACGCTAAAAAGCGCCCGGTAGGCGCGAAGCCGCCAGAGCCTTGTGCGCTCGAAGGCGCCGTCCAAAAGCCGCAGCTGGCGAGCCACCAGCCAGGCGCCGAATGCCAGCGCGCTGTAGTCGGCGATGACGCTGGCCAGCGCCACGCCGTTGCTGGTCATGCCAAGGCCCACCACGAAGGCAAGATCGAGGGCGATATTGACGGCGTTGGTCAAAAGCAGCAGGTAGAGCGTGACGCGGGCGTTTTGCTGGCCCAGAAACCAGCCCAGAATCGTGTAGTTGGCCAGCACCGCCGGCGCCGACCAGAGCCGAATCTCGGCGTACTCCCGGGCAAGCCGCTGAGCCTCCTGGCTTCCATCGAGCAGCCACAGCCCCAAATCGATCAGCGGCGAGCTCAAAAGCATCAGCGCCGTGCCGATGAGAAGTGCCAGCAAAAGCGACTGCCCCAACAGGTTTTTAACGTCGCTGGGCGCTTGGCGCCCCACGGCCTGGGCGACCAGGCCGGTAGTGCCCATGCGCAGAAAGCCAAACCCCCAGTAGAGAAAGCCGAACAGCGTAGCGCCCAGGGTCACCGCGGCGAGATAGCGCGAATCCGGCAGGTGGCCGACCACGGCGGTGTCCACCAGCCCCAAAAGCGGGACGGTGACGTTGGAGAGAATGATGGGCCAAGCGAGCGCCCAGATACGCACGGGCGGGTCAGGCGGCAGTGATGAGGTGATACTTTTTCAACAGCTGCTCTTTGGTTTCCGGGCGGTTCGGGTCGAGCGGAATGCAGTCCACCGGGCAGACCTGCTGGCACTGGGGCTCGTCGAAGTGGCCGACACACTCGGTGCAAAGCCCCGGGTCGATCACGTAGATCTCTTCACCCGGCGAGATCGCATCGTTGGGGCATTCCGGCTCGCAGACGTCGCAGTTGATGCATTCGTCGGTAATCATCAGGGACATGGCTATTACCTCGTGAATGACGGGTTCGCCCGCCGCGGCGTGGGGCTCAAGGGGTGCTGAAGCGCTCGGCCAGCGCCTTTACGACTTTGGGCGGCACCAGCGCCGACACGTCGCCGCCAAGGCGTGCGATTTCGCGAACGATGGTCGACGAAATATAGGAGTTCTCGACCGCCGGCGTCAAAAACACGCTCTCGAGGTCGGGGTGCTGCGCGCGGTTCATGTTAGCAAGCTGCAGCTCGTACTCAAAGTCAGAGGCGGCGCGAATCCCGCGTAGCAGGATGCGCGCATCGAGATCCGTCATCAGGGTGGTCAAAAGCGACGAGAACCCCACCGCCGACACGTTGGGAAGCGCATGACAGGTCGACTCCACCAGCGCAATGCGCTGCGCAAGCGACAGCGTCGGCTTTTTTCCTGGGCTTTCGGCCACGGCGACTACCACGCGGTCGAACAGGCGTGCGGCGCGCGCGATCAGATCGAAATGGCCGTTGGTGATCGGGTCGAACGTGCCGGGGTAGACCGCTAGCCGGGGTTGCTCGGCGCTCATGATGAGCCCTCCTCGTCGTCGAGCCGGCCGAACGGGTTGTCCACCGTTAGCGACACCGGCTGCGCGTAGCCTGGAATGTGGATGCGTTCAGCGTCGATGCCAAGCTCCGGGCCTTCGAGCACGGCTTCACCGAACTGATAGCGCGGCGCGTAGTGGCCGCGGTCGGCCTGGGTCAGGTACGCCTTTGAGCGGGCGCGGACGTCTTCGCGACGCGCTCGCCACTCCTTCATGGCCTGGCCGCCGTGGCGCTTTTCGAGCAGCCGCTCGGTGACGCTTGGCGAGAGCACCACGCCGGTGGCGTTGTTGCCGCCAAAGCCCTTGGCGTTGATGAAGCTGGCATCCGCTTCAAAGGCGAGCGGCGTTTGGAAAAAGCGCAGCCGTTCGGCGTGGACGTCGCTTGCCACCGCGTCCAGCGTGGGAATGCCGGGTAGCAGGCCGTGCTGAAAGCTGCCCAAGGCGCTGGTCAACTGATCGCCCGCCGCCGAGCCCTGGGAGTGGCCGATGAACGCCTTGATCGCCACCACCGGCCAGGCATCGATACCGTTGGCGCGGGCGATTTCGTGCAGCACGTGGGACTCGGTGGTGCGGTTTTTCGGCGTGCTGGTGCCGTGGGCGTGGATGAACGTGCGCTTTTGCAGCGCCGTTTCGCCGAGCATGTCGCGCACCAGCGCCGCCGCCTTGCCCAGAGTAATGTAGTTGCCGATGCCGGGGGCGGAGATCGAGCGTTTGAAGCCGTCGGCGTTGACGAACACGTCCGGCACCGCGCCGAGGATATCCGCGCCGGTTTCGAGCGCCAGCGCATCGTCCATCAGCATCACGAACTGGCTCGCCTCGGCCATGGTGAAGCCACAGTTTTGCGCGAAGGGCCGGCAGGCGCGCTGGTAGTCCGCGTCGGTCAGAAGCTCGAGGGCGTCGAGCGCTTTCAGGCTCGCATCATCGGCCAGCGCCCCCATGGCGCGAAACCCTTCGATGATCTCCGGGGTGATCGGCGCATCCGCGGTGCCGACCATCACTACACGGGCGCGGCCTTCGCGAATGTCCCGAAGCCCCAGGCGCAGGTTGTAGAGAAAGCTTGCGCAGGCGCCCAGCGCCGCTCCGGTGCTGCCGACGCTTCCCAGCACGTAGGCGTTGAGAAAGTCCGCTGGCATCTGTGCGTAGCCCAGCGGCATCTGCTTGGAGGTGGCGCGGTTGCCGCTCACCAGGCTCTTCATCAGCCCGCCCCAGCCGGCTTCGTCGAGCTGGCCGATGGAGTTGCCGGCATAAACGGCGATCTTGTCCGGGTCCAAGCGCTCGCGCAGGCGCTCCCACTCGAGGCCGCTGGCGCCCAGGCAGTCGCTGGCGGCGAAAATGGCCATCGACAGCCCGCGCGGATGGTGCACGCTGCGATAAAGGCTTGCCGGGTCAAAGCCGGTGGGCAGCTGCGCGGCAGCCACGACCTTGGGCGTCTGGGCATCCGGCAGCAGCGCGTTGAGCGCCCCGGCAGGCACGCTGACCTTTACGTGGCGGGCGTCCTCGGTGTCACTCACTTCCCAGTTGGCCGGCAGTTGCTGTGGCAGCTGGCGCCGGCGCAGCGTGAAGTGCAGCGGGGCCTCAAGGGTCATCTCTGCCTGGCGGCTGGCGGGCATGCCGGGGGCGAGAAAGTGCGGGTCTTCGTTGCGCCGGATCAGCGTGTGGTTCAAGACGCGCTTGGAAAATGCCTCGGCGGGCGCCTCGATCGGCTCGCCCTGGTCATTTTGCCAACCCTGCTCGGTGTGGATCGCCAGACGCATCAGCGCCGCCAGACTCTCAAGCGTGTGGCGCTTTTGATCAGTAGGTAGCGCATCAAGCACGGTGCGGCGAAAGGCCTGATGGCCCGAGGTTCTGCCAGCAGGATTGATGCCGCCCATGCCGACAATTACCGGTAAGTGTGACAAGCCGGATTCCTCGTGGTGCGATAGTTGGGTAACGTACGCCTCGGCGGGGCGCTTGAAAGGCCTTGGCCGAGTGTCCTGATATTCATGGGCACGATCATAGCACCAGGGGTGCAATGGCGTCATGCCGCGCGCGTCGGAGACTGGTAGAATCGTGGTTTTTCCATCAGAGGATGGCATGCAGCACGCGTCTCGAGTCGTTACCTCCAACCAGTTTGGGCCGCACCAGGATTTGGTCCGGCGCGTTCAGCGCGCGCTCGCGCATCCGCTCAAAAAGCCCGTGGCCGAACACAGCCGTCAGGCCTTCGAGCGCGCCGAGGCCTGGCGTGCAAATACGGACGCGCCGCTGATTCTCGATGCCGGCTGCGGCGTGGGCCTTTCGACAAGGCGGCTGGCCGAGCGGTTCCCGGAGCATGTGGTGATCGGGGTAGATCGAAGCGAAAGCCGGCTGGGCCGCGAACACGGCGCGCTGCCGGACAACGCGCTACTGGTTCGCGCCGATCTCATCGATTTTTGGCGGCTGGCGCTGGCGGCGGGGTGGGCGCCCGAGCGCCACTATCTGCTGTACCCCAACCCGTACCCCAAGGCTGCGCACCTGAAGATGCGCTGGCACGGCCACCCGGTGTTCCCCACCGTGCTGGCACTCGGCGGGCGGCTCGAGGTGCGCTCGAACTGGCAGATCTACATCGAGGAGTTCGCCCAGGCGGTGTCGCTTGCCACCCATCAAAAGGCAGCGGTCGAGTCGCTCACGCCGGGGCCCGATTACCTGACGCCTTTCGAGGCGAAGTACGCCCAAAGCGGCCAGCCGCTTTGGCGCCTGACCTGCGAGCTTCGCGGGCAGCCCCCGGGTGAAGACCCGCTTCACTCGTCATGAGAGCGGGCAAAGGCTGACGCGGCGGATATTTTTTAATTCGAACATGTGGTTTTGAACATATAGCTTTGAATATCCATTTTTGAACATTCATTTTGAACATGCATTAAGGACGGTGAGAGTGAGTCGTTTATCAACGTTTGTTCGGCCGGCGCGGCTGGCCGGGGTGGCGCTGGCCGCGCTGCTGATGAGCCAGCCGCTGTGGGCGGATTTCACCCGGCTTGGCCAGCTCGAAAGCAAGGGCTTTTCGATCAGCGCCGAGGCGCGGCTTTTGGGCCCGGATGCCAATCAGGTGCTGGGGCGCATCAACCCGGAGCGCCAGCTGTCGCCGGCCTCGGTCACCAAGGCCTACATGAGCGCGGCGCTTTTGAGCCGCTTCGGACCTCAGCACCGCTTTACCACATCGCTGGTCAGCAGCGCTCCGGTCGAGGCCGGCGTGCTGCGCGGCGATCTGGTGTTCGAAGGCGGCGGCGACCCGGGGCTGACCACCGAGGATCTGTGGCGGCTGGTGCAGCGGCTCAAGCTTGCCGGGGTCGAGCAGGTCGACGGGGCGCTGGTGGTCAGCCAGTGGCGCTTTGGTCCGGTCGAGTGCGCCACCACCGACCGCTGCAACGCCCATAGTCGCGTCACCAACGCCTACAGCGCGCCGCTCACCTCCGCCGGCATCAACTTCGGCGCCTGGTGTGTGAACGTGTCGCCGGCACCTGGCGCCAATGCACCGGCGCGCGCCTCGCTGTGCGATAGCCCCCAGCCGCTAATCACGATCGACAACCAGGTACGCACCGTGCCCGCCAACAGCGGCACCGAGCTAAGTGCCGTACGCATTACCGACGAGCGCGGCGACGTGATGCGCGTGACCGGCCAGATTTCGACCAACGCCGCGGCCCGGGACGTCTACCGCGGCGTCGGCGACCCGGCGGAGCAGACCGCCCAGACGCTTTTGAGCATGCTCGGCCAGGCGGGTATCAGCGTGCGCGACCCCTGGCGGGTCACCTCGGCGCGGCCGAGCGGGGCGAGCCGGCTGGCGGCGGTGGACAGCAAGCCGCTTCAGGAGCTTTTGCTGCGCACCATGAACTACTCCAACAACTATATGGCCGACGTGCTGGCGCTCGATCTGGTCGAGACGCCCCAGGCCCAGCTCTACCAGGCCGGCCAGGCGCTGGAGGCCTTTGCCCACTCGATTCCCGGTCACGGCCCGGTGACCCTTGAAAGTGGCAGCGGCCTGACCACCGGCAATCGCACCTCGGCTCACGGCGTCACTGCGATGCTCGAGTCGATGTTCAACGAAAGCGCGCTGTTTCCAAGCTTCGTGGCGGCGTTTCAGTCGCCGGCCAACGGCGTGATGCGCTTCATCCGCCGCGGCCCGCCGGGCTTTCAAAACAACGTGATGCTGAAAACCGGTACGCTCAACGAGCCGTTTGCGGTTCGCGCCGCGGCGGGCTACTTTCGTACGGCCCAGGGGCGCTGGGGGGTATTTAGCGTATTGGTGAATGGCACCGGCACCACGCCTTACTTAAGCTGGTCGGAGGTGCTCGACCCGCTTTCGCTCGACCTGGACGCCATGATCACGGCCAACTAATCCACATTGATGAGAGCGACATGGCGCGATGAAGCCAAGGCATACCGGAATAACCCACCTGATTCACTCCACGCGCTACTCGTGGAAAGGGCTCAAGGCGGCCTTTAAAAACGAAGCCGCCTTTCGTCAGGAGCTGGTCACCTGCACCATCATGCTGCCGCTAGCCTGGTGGCTGGCAGACACCGCGATGGCGTGGCTGATGCTGGTGGGCAGCCTGTTCATGGTGCTGATCGTCGAGCTGTTGAACAGCGCCGTGGAGAACGTGGTGGATCGTATCGGCACCGAGCATCACGAACTCTCCGGCCGGGCGAAGGATATCGGCTCGGCGGCGGTGATGCTCTCGCTGATCATGGCGGGGCTGACCTGGGGCGTGCTGGGGTGGGTGAAGCTGGCCGGGTAGGCGACTACATTTTTAGACGGCACCGACGGGGTCGGTGCCAGCCAGGAGGTGGCTATGCAGTGGAACGCAGCGGTACTCGCGAAGGCGCCCGAGGCGGTCACGCCGATTGCCGAGCAGGCACTCAATGAGCTTGGTGAGGCGCTCGATAAGGCGGACAACGTCGCCTCGATGACCGATAAGCCGCTGCCCTCATCCTTCTTCGCGTCGCTTTCAAGCACGCGGCTGGCCGAGCTCTATCGGGTGCTGACGGTGTCGCACTTCGCCGCGCAAACGCTTAGTCGCTACCCGGGCTGGCTCGAAACGCTGTCAGACAGCGGCGAGCTCGACGCCACGCCGGACAAGGCGCGCCAGCAGGCTTGGCTGACGGAGGCGCTGGCCGCCGCCGAGGATGAGGAGGCCATGCACCGGGTCGTGCGCCGCTTTCGCCGCGCGCGGATGCTGGGCATCATTTGGCGCGATCTCAACCGGGGCGATGGCACCACCATGTGGGACACCGCCCAGGCGCTCTCCTGGCTTGCCGAAGTGGCGATCGATGCCACCCTGGGCTGGCTTGAAACCTTTTACGCGCCGCGCTGGGGTACCCCGGCGCCGTGTCGCGACGGCCGCCCCCAGCGGTTGGTGGTGCTGGGCATGGGCAAGCTCGGCGCCGGCGAGCTCAACCTCTCCTCCGATATCGACTTGATCTTCGCCTTCGCCGAGAAGGGTGAGACCAGCGGCGGGCGCAAGCCGCTGGCTCATCAGGAGTACTTCACCAAGCTCGGCCAGCGCCTGATCGCCGCCCTCGATGCGGTGACCGCCGACGGTTTCGCCTTTCGCGTCGACATGCGCCTGCGCCCACTCGGCGACGGTGGCCCGCTGGTGGGCAGCTTTTCGATGCTCTCGAGCTACTACCAGGACCAGGGGCGCGAGTGGGAGCGCTACGCCATGCTCAAGGCGCGCCCGGTCGGCGGCGACATCGAAGGCGGCCAGGCGCTTTTGATGAGCCTGCGCCCCTTCGTTTACCGGCGCTATCTCGACTTCGGCGCGATCGAGTCGCTTCGAGAGCTCAAGTCGATGATCAACCGCGAGGTGAAGCGCAAGGGCATGGAGAGCAACATCAAGCTCGGCCCCGGCGGCATTCGCGAGGTCGAGTTCGTCGTGCAGGCGTTTCAGCTGATTCGCGGCGGCCGCGACACCGAGCTTCAGGTCGCCTCGCTCCGGCGCGCTTTGGCCGAGCTGCCAAAGCTTGAGCTGTTGCCGGACGAGGTCGTCGACGAGCTTTTGGCCGACTACGCCTTTTTGCGCGATGTCGAGCACGCCATCCAGGCGCTCGACGATCGTCAGACCCAGACGCTTCCGGAAGACGACGACGAGCGCGTGCGCGTGGCCTACGCTTTGCACATGGACTGGTCCGAGCTTTTAAAGGCGCTCGATGCCGCCCGCGAGCGCGTGCGCCGCCATTTCGACGCGGTGATCGCCGACCCGGAGGAGGAAACCGCCGACCCGGAAGAGGGCAGCATTGGCCTGGAGCAGTGGCGGCTTTTGTGGCGCGATGAGCTGACCGAGGACGAGGCGACGGCGCAGCTCGAAGCCGCAGGCTTTGGGGATCCGGCCGCGGTGTTGAAGCGCTTGAAAAGCTTCTACCACTCCCGTCAGGTGCAGAGCATGCAGCGCATCGGCTTCGAGCGCCTGGACGCGCTGATGCCGCTGCTGCTCGACGCGGTATCCAACCACGACACCCCGGATACGGCGCTTGAGCGGGTGCAGCCCTTGATCGAGTCGGTGTTGCGTCGCACCGCGTACCTGGCGCTTCTGCGCGAAAACTCCCACGCCCTCGAGCATCTGATGCGCCTGTGTGCGCCGAGTCCCTGGATCGCCCAGCACCTGGCCCGCTACCCGATTTTGCTCGACGAGCTCCTGACGCCCCAAACGCTCTACACGCCAGCGGATAAAGACGCCCTGGGCGATGAGTTGCGTCAGACGCTCAACCGCCTGCCGGAGGACGACGAGGAGGCGCAGCTCGAGGCGCTCAGAGTGTTCAAGCACGCCAAGACCCTGCACGTGGCCGCCTCGGACATCGCCGGCACGCGCCATTTGATGAAGGTGAGCGACTACCTGACCTACATCGCCGAGGTCATACTCGACGCCGTGCTGGCCATGGCCTGGAAGCACGTGGCGCGTAAGCACGGCGTGCCCGAGGGCGCCAGCGAGTTCGATCCGGCGTTTCTGATCGTCGGCTACGGCAAGCTGGGCGGGATCGAACTCGGCTACGGATCGGACCTGGACCTGGTGTTTTTGCACGACAGCGACGGCAAGGGCACGACCAACGGGCCACGGCCGCTCGATACGCCGGTGTTCTATACGCGCCTTGGGCAGCGCATCATCCATCTGCTCACCGCCACCACGCCCGCCGGCAGCCTTTATGAGGTGGACATGCGCCTGCGCCCGTCCGGCAACGCCGGGCTGCTGGTGACCTCGCTCAAGGCCTTCGGCGAGTACCAGCGCCAGAACGCCTGGACTTGGGAGCACCAGGCGCTGGTGCGCGCCCGTGTGGTGGCGGGTAACGAGGCGCTGGCTGAAAAGTTCGTTGAGCTTCGAGCCGAGCTCATGACCACACCCCGCGAGATCGAAGCTTTGAAGAACGACGTCATCGGCATGCGTCGCAAAATGCGCGATCACTTGGGCACGCCGCCGGGCAAGGCGCAGGAGACGACGTTCGATCTGAAGCAGGACGCCGGCGGCATGGTGGATATCGAGTTTCTCTGCCAATACGGCGTGCTCGCGCTCTCCCACAAGACGCCGGCGCTCGCCACCTACCCGGACAACATGCGCATTCTGGAAACGCTTGAGGAGCACGGCTACCTCGGTGAGGAAGAGGCACTGGCGCTTCGTGAGGCGTATCTGGCCTATCGCAGCCGCACCCACCGCGCGGCGCTGACCGGTGACAAGCCCTTGGGCGATGTCGAGGCGCTGGCGCACCACCGCGACGCGGTTTCCCGCCTCTGGCAGCGTTTTCTGGGCTGATACCATGAAAGAACGTTTTAAAAAGGCTTCGAGGCGGCGGGCGCGTCGATGACCGGACATATCCTTGCAACGCTTTTGCCGGTGTTTCTAATCGCCGCGGCGGGGGCGCTTTATGGCCGCCTACGCACGACGAACATCGCCACGCTCAATACGCTCAACATGGAGCTGTTCGTGCCGCTTCTGGTGTTCGCCGTGCTGGCGGACCGCCAAGCGCCGCTTTCTGACTATGCTTGGCTCGGCGGGGCGGCGGCGCTGGTGGTGCTCGGCTCTGGGGCGCTCTTGTGGCCGCTGGCGGGGCGTCTCAAGCTCGACCGCCGGGTGTTTTTGCCGTCGATGATGTTCAACAACTCCGGCAACATGGGGATACCGCTTCTGGTGTTCGCCTTTGGCGAGGCGGCGCTGCCGGCGGCGGTGGTGGTATTCATCGTCGAAATGCTGCTGCACTTCTCGGTGGGCATTTACATGGTCGACGCCCGCGCCTCTATCGCGCGGATGCTGCGCATGCCGATCGTCGCGGCGAGTATCGCGGGCCTTGTGGTCAACGGGGCGGGTATCGATCTTCCGGGCTGGCTGCTGGAAGCGATGCACATGCTGGGCGAGGTGTGTATTCCGCTGATGCTGTTCGCGCTCGGCGTGCGTCTGCTGGAGGTGGACTTTGGCGAATGGCGCACCGGGCTTTTGGGCGCGCTGCTCTGCCCGCTTTCAGGGCTTGTGATCGCGCTTCCACTAATGGCGATACTGCCGCTCGATTCGCTGCAGCTAGCAACGCTTTTGGTCTTTGCCGCGCTCCCGCCGGCGGTGTTGAACTATCTGGTCGCCGAGCAGTACGACGCCGAGCCGCAGCGGGTCGCCTCGCTTGTGTTGATCGGAAACCTCGGAAGCCTAGTCGTCATGCCGCTGGTACTGGGCGCGACGTTTGCCTTTATCCGCGCCCCGATTTAAGACTTCTCTTTCACCTCGAAGCTACCTTCGATGGCGTCCATTTCACGCTGATGGCTGCCTTGGGTAAAACCGCGGCCGCCGCCGATATCCTGGGCGTTGTCCGCGCGCATCTGCTCCATCCGCTTTTTCATTTTATGGCGCATGAACGGCATCAGCGCCCATCCCACCAAAAGAAAGAACAGGCCAAACACCAAACCGACTACCATCAGCGCACCGAAAGCGAGCCAGACGAGCGTGAGCTTTAACGCGCCCAGCAAGCCGTTGGACGAGGTATTGGCCGCACGGGCTCGCCACTGGTGGGCTGCCTGCCAAGCCGCATTTTGCGACTCGCGTTGGGTATTGGACATGGAAAGCCTCCAAAAAGTATGAGCACGCATTGGAACGCCGCTAGCGGCGAGAGTTCCCCCGTGCGCCATCTTGCCCTAGGTGCCTGGTGATCGCCACCGCCTGCTCGAAAGGGGAAGCGTTGAACAGCGGCGGGGCCAAAACGTGATGCCAGCGCCCTTGGCAACTATGCTGAAGCCCACGGTGTGCGACTCGCGCCGTGAGGTTAGATTAATAATACATTCGACATGGGCAGCCGGCAGGGATGGTGAGCTCCAGGCACACAGGGAAACGCTATGGTTCGTAAAGAAGGCAAGCTAGTATTCATCGCCTCTACCGTAATCATCTTTGGGCTGGTCATCGTGGGCGCTTCGTTCCCGGAGCGCTTTGGCAGCGGTGCCGAAGCTGCGCTGGGGGCAGTGACCGAGTATTTGGGGTGGTTCTACCTGCTATCGGTGTTTGGCTTCGTGCTGTTTCTGTTTGGGCTGGCGTTCAGCAAATACGGCAAGGTGCGCTTGGGCCCTCAGGACTCTAAGCCGGACTACACGTTTTTCTCCTGGATCAGCATGCTGCTCGCCGCCGGTTTCGGCGTGGGGCTGGTGTTCTACGGCATGGCCGAGCCGATGAGCCACTTCATCGAGCCGCCTTATGGTGATTTTGAGCCGGAAACCGAAGCCGCGGCGCGCTACGCTATCCAGTACAGCTACTTCAACTGGGGCATCCACCAGTGGGCGGCTTTCTCGGTGGTGGGTCTGATCATCGCCTACTTTCAGTTTCGCAAGGGTCAGGCCGGACTGGTCTCCTCGGTGCTCTCGTCAATCGTGGCGAAAAAGCCCGTCCTTCGCCCCTTCGTTTCCTGGATCGACGTGTTCGCGGTGGTGGCCACGGTGATGGGGGTGGCAACGTCGCTGGGCCTGGGCGTTTTACAGATGAACGGCGGGCTCAACGCGGTGTTTGGCGTACCCGAAGGCACGCTTTGGCAGTTCATCATTTTGGCGGTGATGTTCTGCGCCTACATGCTCTCGACCTGGTCGGGGCTCGACAAGGGCATCAAGCGGCTATCGAATCTGAACTTGGCCATCTGTATCGGTTTAATGCTCTACGTGCTGATCACCGGCCCGACGCTTGCGATTCTGGAAACCATTACGCTGGGCATCGGCGACTACATCCAGAATTTCATCGGCATGAGCCTGCGTATTTCGCCCCATAACCCGAATACCTGGGCGAGCGAGTGGACGATCTTCTACTGGGCCTGGGTCATCGCCTGGTCGCCCTTCGTCGGTACCTTCGTGGCGCGGGTTTCCCGTGGGCGCACGATCAAGGAGTACGTATTCGGTGTGCTGATCATGCCGCCGCTGCTTGCGTGCCTGTGGATCGGCGTTTTTGGCGGCGCCGCGCTCACCATGGAGCTCAACGGCGACAACATCGGCCTGGCCGCGGCCACTCAGGAGAACATCACCGTGGCGCTTTTTGAGATGTACGAGCTGATGCCGTTCACCAGCGCTCTCTCGCTGGTCTCGATTCTGCTGATCTTCATCTTTTTGGTGACTTCGGCGGACTCGGCCTCTTACATCGTGGCGCAGATGACCGATAACGGCTCCATCAACCCGCCGCTTTACAAGCGCGTGACTTGGGGGGTACTGATCGCGGCGATCTGTTTGACGCTGATCGCGGCAGGCGGCCTGACCGGGCTTCAGTCCGCGGCGGTACTGGCGGCGCTGCCCTTTACCTTCATTCTCTATTTGATGGTGTACGTACTGGTGCGCGAGCTGCAGGCGGATCGCCGCTCGATGCTGACCCAGCTCTATCGCCGTCACGGCGATACGCCGGTGGGTGCCGACGCCTTCGAAGCCGACGAGCTGAGTGACGCCGAGCGCGAACGCCTGCGCCGGGCGCCGCTCGTGGTCAATCGTCGCATCAAGGGCTAAACTTGACGTATCATTCAACGAACCGTTCACAGGAGTAAGCGCTCATGGCTCGACCACGCCACGGCGCCACGCGACGACAGCCCAAGGGGGCGGCGCTCGAACGCTACAGCGCCACCTTCGATCGGTGGCTGGATCTGGTCGTGATCGTGGCGGTGTTGACGGCGCTGGTCATCGGCTTCTCCGCGGTGCTGGCGCACTGGCTGCTCACCTGACGGGGTGGCGCCAGCACGCGTTCACTCGGCCTTGCCAAATATAACGATCAGCGCCGAAGGTACGTTAAGCCGAAGCTATTTCAAGCAGAACGTACCTTAAAAAGGGCCATCACGGCCCTTTTTTCGTGGGCGGTTCAGGCCTCGGGAAATACCGGCCTGAACGCTTCTATGCGGTTTCGCCCGCGGTTTTTGGCGTGGTAAAGCCGTGCATCGGCAAGCTTTAGGAGCTGACCTGGCGACTCATCGCGGACCGGGTGTTGGCAGGCCACGCCCATGCTCAGCGTCAGCACGCTGTCGGTGAGATTTCGGGCGTGGGGGATCGCGAGTGCCAGCACTGCCTGGCGCAGATAGTTGGCGGTGTTCAGCGCGGCGTAAAGGTCCTTGCCCGGCAGCACGCAGACGAACTCCTCGCCGCCGTAGCGCGCCAGAAGGCCCGTGTTTGAATCGATGCAGCGATTGAGCGTGCGCGCCACGCTTTTGAGCGTCTCGTCGCCCGTGGTATGGCCGTAGTAGTCGTTGAACGCCTTGAAACAGTCGATATCGATGAAGATGATCGCTAGCGGCGCCTGGGTCTGTACGGCGCTCGCCCACTGGCTTTCCAGAAAGGTGTCGAAGTAGCGACGGTTGGCGATGCCGGTCAATCCATCGTGGTGCGAGAGCTGGTGCAGATGGTCGCGCTGCTCCAGCCCGCGCTGAAATTCGCACAGCAGGTGATCCATGCTCTCGACCAGGTGGCCCAGTTCGTCGTTACGGTGGCCTCTGAGCTGCGGCTTGGGCCAGTGGGCGGGCAGCGCCGGGTCGGTTTCGATGATGGCCGCGTGTACCTGTAGCAGGGGCCTGGTGATGAAGACGTGAAAAAAGAGCACGAACAGAAGGCTCAGTAGAAAGGCTTCCAGAATACTGACGCCCACTACGCTGAAGCCGCGCGCCAGAAACCGAGCGGTGAGGTGCTCGTGATCGAGTGCCAGGTGGATTTCGCCGACGCGCGACGCCGGGAGCGCGTCGTCCACGTAATAGCGAAGCGGCGCTTGGTACTCGAGCATGTCGCCAAACAGCGCCTCGCCGAGCCAGCCAAGCGGCCCTGAACGCGCATCGAAATCGGCCAGCACCCGACCGAAATCGTCCCGGATCATGACGTAGGCGACGTCGCTGTCGTTGAACAGTCCCGAGGCGATCTGCTCGGCAAGCTCGGGGTTGAGCTGAAACGCCGCCTCCGCCGCCGCGCCGTTGATGATCGCGATCTGCTGCTCTGTGCGCTGCTCGATGTCCTGGCGCATGGTGTGGGCGTGGCCCAAAAGCTCCAGACTACCCGACACTAGGCTGATCAGGGTGGCGATCAGCAGCGTTAACAGCGCCTGTTTGAACGTCAGGCGTCCTCTGACGAGCCCGGCGCGATTTTTCATGGCGTCGCTCGCAGGACGTGCTGAAGCCGCATCATCACGTGATGGGGAACGCTTGGATGGCAGGCGAGGTAAAGCGGCATGTAGGCGAAGGTAAACAAGTGGCGCAGGGTGAGGTGGCGTTCGGCGGCGATGGCCTCTGCCGTTGCCCGGCCGGTAACGATGACGTCCAAAAGCCCGGCCTCCAGGCGCGCCACGTTCACCCGCTCGCTCGGCGCTCGAATGACGCTGATGCCACGGCTTTCGACATAGTCGCCAATCGCGTCTTCGCGAAAGCTGCCCACCCGCAGGCCTCGAAGCTCTTTGATCTGTGTCGGCGTAAAGGGGGTGTCGGTACGCGCCAGCGCCGCCCATTCGTTGATCGCCAATGGCCCGGCCCAGCGAAACATCAGCTCCCGCGCGGGCGTGCGGGTGGTGGAGTAGACGCAGTGATCCGGGCGAAAGCGCGCCTCGGTGTACGCTCGCGCCCAAGGAAAAAGCTGAAACTGGGCGTCGATGCCGACCTCTTCGAAGGCCCGGCGCAGCCGCGCGGTGGCGTCGCCAACGATCTCGCCGTCGATTTCATAATTGAACGGGGGGTACTCTTCGGTATTGACGCTCAGCCGGTAGGTCGGCGTTTGCGCCGACAGCGGCGAGCAGGAAAGCATCGCCGTCAGCCAAGTGAGAAAAGTGAGCCAGTGAAGGCGCCTTGCGCTACTCATCCTTATGCACCAGCGAGGGTTCTTCAAGCGCGTGCAGCTCGGCCAGCGCCCGTTGAAAGTGCGCCACCAGCGCCGGGTCGCTTTGTCTGTTGATCGCGAAGTAGAGCGGGTAGCGGCTTAGCGTATGGATCGGCTCGAGCGCGGTGGGAGCGTGGCCGGCGCGCTCGGCCAGCCAGTCGACCACGCTCGTGCTGTAGGCCCACAGATCGACACGCGCGTTCATTAGCATGGCGAGGGCGCTTTGGCTGTCCAGCGCCCGGTGAATCAGGTGATCCGGATAGCCCGCCTCGACCAGATTGAGCTCGCCGATGTCTCCCCGTATGGCGGCGATTCGAAGGCCGGCTCCGGCCGCCTCGTCGAGGGTGTCAAGGGTCATGCCGGGCTCTCGGCGGGCGATCAGCGCGACCCGGTCGATGGCAATGGGGCCGACCCAGTCGAAAAGCGGCTCTCTGGACGGGGTACGGTTGGTCGAAAACAGCACGGTATTCGGCGTTTCAAGCGCCAATTGGTAGGCGCGAAGCCATGGGTAACTCTGAATGAGGGCCGGGTCGAAGGGGGTATGCGTATGTTGAAACAGTTGCCTGAGCAGCTCGATCGTCTGCCCCTTTTGCGAGCCCTGATCGCGGTGATTGTAGGGCGGGTACTCTTCGGTGACGTACGAGAAATGCGAAAGCGAGGGGGCGTCGTCGCCAAACGCCGCAAAACACCACGCAAGCCCGACCAGCAACGATACTCTTTTCGTCAGTGCTGGCCTGTGTGCAGCGACTCCGTGTGGCATTGGGCAGTATCCCGGCATGGCTTCTCAGAAAACTAGAGCAACTTTCTCCCTCTGTCATCCCATTTTTACCGGGTTACGCGTTACTGTAGAGCATTGTCACTCTGTTGAAGTCTGTCAGCTCGAGAGCCTCCATGTCCCTGAATACGTCATCTGAAGCGTCGAAAAGCGCGCCGGTCTACGCCTCCCGCCGCGAAATCTTTGGCTGGGCGATGTTCGATTTCGCCAACCAGGCCTACACGCTACTCATCATCACGGTGGTGTTTGGCGAGCTGTTTACGACCGTCATTGTCGGCGACCGCGGCGACGGCTTTCGCTTGGCCAACTTTCTGTGGAGCCTGGCGCTGGCCACAAGCTACCTGATGGTGGTGGTGAGCGCGCCACTTTGCGGGGCCATCATGGATTACCGCGCCGAGAAAAAGCGCTTTTTGCTGGCAAGCTACCTCGCGACGGTAGCGACCACCGCCATGCTGTACTTCGTCGAGCCCGGCTACGTGGTGGCGGGGCTTTTGCTGATCGTGCTTTCCAACTACGCCTACTCGATGGGGGAGTCGTTCATCGCCGCCTTTTTGCCCGAGCTTGGCCCGCCGCAGTCGCTGGGAAAAATCTCGGGCTTCGGCTGGGCGTTGGGCTATATCGGCGGGCTGCTGGCGGCGGGCTTCACCCTAGTGGTGCTGGGGGAAGCCACGCTCGACAATTTTGATCGCATCCGCTGGGTGGGGCCTTTCGCGGCCGGCTTCTTTTTGGTGGCCGCCATCCCTACCTTTTTGTGGCTCAAGGAGCGCGGCGTGGCAAGGCCCGGCGGCGTGTCGTATCGACAAATCGCCACGGCGCAGCTTTTTTCCACGTTCAAGGAGCTGCGCCATTTTCGCGACCTGACGATCTTTCTGGTATCGCTGTTGTTCTCGATGGCCGGGGTTTACATCATCATCGCCTTCGCTTTCATCTACGGCGCCCAAGTGATCGGCTGGGACGAGAGCGTGCGCAACATCATGTTCATCGTCGTGCAGGTGACCGCCGCCGTCGGTGCGGTGGGCTTTGGCTTCATTCAGGACACTTTCGGCGCCAAGCGCACCTACCAAATGACGTTGGCGCTCTGGGTCGTTGCCATCATCGCTATCTGGGCGACGCCGGAGCTGACCGACTGGGCCAACGCGCAGTTTGGCTGGCAGTGGCAGGCGCAGTACGTCTTTTTATACGTCGGGTGCCTGGCGGGGCTGAGCCTTGGGTCGAGCCAATCGGCCAGCCGCGCGCTGGTGGGCGTTTTTTCACCCTTGGCCAAATCGGCGGAGTTCTTCGGCTTCTGGGGGCTCGCCAACAAGCTGGCGGGGGTTCTGGGGATTGTCGTGCTGGGCGTGCTGCAAACGTTGATTGGCCTTCAAGCCTCTATCCTATTATGTGCAGGGCTCTTTTTAACGGCGATGCTGATCTGTGCTGGTGTCAACGAAAGGCGCGGTCGCGAGGCGGCGACGGCATGGCAAAGCACCTGATGATGGGGGTGTGTATGACATCGCAACGCGCGCAGCGCGGCGGCATCGTGATGATGCTGCTTTTCTGGGTGCTGCTGATCGGCGCCGGCACCTGGCTGATCGACGGCGGTTTCAAGAACCTGACCACGCCCAACGCCCACGTCATCAACTCGGCACCCGACGGCGCGCCGGTGCGGCTTTCGCGCAATCGCTCCGGGCATTTCGAGGCGCCCGGGCGCATCAATGGCGAGCCGGTCACGTTTTTACTCGATACCGGCGCCACCTACGTGGCGGTGTCCACCGAGCTTGCCGAGCGGCTCTCGCTCACTTCCGGTCGCAGCGCCTGGTTCAATACCGCTAACGGCCGGGTGAAAGGCCATTTGACCGAACTCGACGAGGTAACTTTGGGGAGTTTGCAGGCCAATAACGTGCAGGGCTCGATCAGCCCCGGGATGGAGCGCGACACCGTGCTTTTAGGCATGAGCTTTCTGAATCTTTTCACCATCGAAATCACTGGCGGCGAAATGTTGCTACGCCTTCCACCTTGAGGACTGCACGGCGTCGATTCGTGGCCTCGCATGTTGAACACAAGGTGCTATGCTAAGCGAGTCACACAGGGACATCAGTACACAAGGAGAGTCGTTATGGGAATCGAAGTCGGCGGACTGCTGGGCCTTATTTGGTTGATTATCGTTATCTGGGCGATCGTGAAAGTCGCCAAAAGCTCGGCGGGCGGTCTTGCCAAGCTGATCTGGATTCTGGTGCTGCTGTTTTTCCCACTCATTGGACTCATCATCTGGTTCTTGTTCGGGCCCAAGGGATAGCGTCGTTACCGCAACACGAAAAAGCAGGCCCATGCGGGCCTGCTTTTTTTGTGCCTGTAAAACGTTGGTGCCTGTAAAACGTTGGTGCCTGTAAAACGTTGGTGCCGGTAAATTCAGGCGCGCCAAACCTTTATAGCCGGTTCAGGCGCCTGGAGCATCAATGCTGGGCGTTGTCGTCGCTGGACGGCGGGGCCTTGTAGTGGCCCGGAATGGTCAGCTTTTCGCCGTTGGGCAAATCGCGAACCTGGGTCGGTACATAAACCCGTTTGATGACGCTTTTGGTCTTGTGATTACTCATCGTTTTCTCCTGCCAGTAGCCAAATGAAAGGTTGACAACCGATAAAGGCCACATTAGCGCGGCCTGAAATGGTAATCAAGCGGGGGCGTGCTGAAAACGAGCGGCGCGTGAGGAAGTACGTATCGATGCCCACTTGCAATTTAAAACACAAACGTTAATAAATGGTAAGCAAGTGTTACCATGGAAGGGGGCTCCGTGTTATTAAGAGAGCCTGGGCCACTGAGGCAATGATCCATTATCAAGGAAGCGGGAGCCGCTCATGAACGACTGTCCCGATAAAGACCACGTGCTCATCATCGAAGACGATCAGCGCCTGGCCGGGTTAACCCGCGATTATCTGGAAAACAATGGTTTCAAGGTTACGGTGGAAGCCGACGGCGGCAAAGGGGTCGAGCGCATTCTCGAGCTGCAGCCGGATCTGGTAATTCTGGATCTGATGCTGCCCGGGGAAGACGGCCTGTCGATCTGCCGGCGGGTTCGCCATAACTTCGCCGGGCCGATCATGATGCTGACCGCGCGTACCGACGACCTGGACCAAGTGCTGGGGCTCGAAATGGGCGCCGACGACTACGTGCCCAAACCCGTGCAGCCCCGCGTACTGCTGGCCCGCATGCGCGCGCTGATGCGCCGCGCCGACGTGCCCACCGCCCCCAATGGCGAAGTACGGCTTCAGTTTTCCAATCTGGACATCGACAGCGCCACCCGCGAGGCGTTTCTGGACGGCGAGCGTATCGACCTGACCAGCGCCGAGTTCGATCTTCTGTGGCTCTTGGCGCGCAACGCCGGCAACGTCCTGACACGGGAAGAGATATTCAGCGATCTGCGCGGCATCAAGTACGACGGCCAGGACCGTTCCATCGACGTGCGCGTGTCGCGTATTCGACCCAAGATCGGCGACGACCCCCATCAGCCGCACCGTATCAAGACCGTTCGCAGCAAGGGCTACCTCTTTGTCAAGGATAGCTGACGGTACTGTTGCCTTCGCAGCGAACGCGTACCCGCGAGGTAGGTCTCATGCCGCGCGTGCCTAGCCAGGGATCCTTTCTCCGCTTTTACGTGCTGCTGGGTCTGGCCCTGTGCGTCGTCTTTTTGCTCTCCATCGGCGGGCGTACTTTCATCGAGCAGGTGCGCCGCGAGGAGTTTCGCGAAGAGCTCGCAAGCCTGCCCATGACGCTGATGACCCGCCAGCTTGCCACGCTCGCGCTCGAGCGCCGCGCCGAGCGGCTGGAAACCTTCGCCCGCCAGTTCGGCATGCAGCTCACTCTCATTCCCGTGGCGGACGCCGCGCCTGGCTATTTCGAGGCCGCCCGGCTGCAGCGCGGTCGCCTGATGATCGACGAAGACCCGTGGCAGCTTCGCCAGCTCATTCCCGGCGACTCCTTCGAGCAGGGAACGCTTTTGAGTGCGACCCTCATGGGCTGGAGCGAGCGCCAGTGGCAGGCAAGCGTGGCGCTGCTTGGCGACTGGCTCGGCCAGACCCCGCCGGACGAGCGCCCGGCGCTGCTCTCCGAGCTGCGCTTGTCCCACTGGCCGCTGACGCTACTAACCACGCCGCCCGAAGACCTGACGACCCTTCAGCGTCAAGCGCTGGCGCGCGGCGAGGTCGTGACAAGACTGGTCACCGAGCAGCTGACGCTATCGTTTCTCTACAGCGTGCCTGGAAGCGACGAGTGGCTGAAGGTCGGCCCGATCCCGCGCCACGAAACCATGCCGCTGGGGCTTCACCTGCCGCTACTCATCGGCGTCATGGCGGTGCTGAGTCTGATCATCTATCTGATCATGCGCAGCATCGAGGCGCGCATGGCGCGTTTGGAGCTTGCCGCCACCCGCATCGCCAGCGGCCGGCTCGAAACTCGCGTGAAGGTCGAAAGCGGTGACTTTTTGGGCCGGCTGGGAATGGCCTTCAACGCCATGGCAAGCCAGGTACAGACGCTTTTGAAAGGCCAGCAGGAGATGATTCGCGCGGTGTCCCACGAGCTAAGAACGCCGGTGGCGCGCATTCGTTTTGCCGTGCAAATGGTCGAGGACATGACCGAAGAGCCATCGATTCGCCATCAGCTCCAGGGGATCGACGCCGACATCGCCGAGCTTGACGACTTGGTCGACGAGATTTTGACCTACGCTCGCTTGGGCGGCGGGCCGGATCACGGTGACCCGCTGGAAATGGTGCCAATGGAGTGCTGCGCCATGGCGAGCCGCGTGATCGACGCGCTGACGCCGCTGCACAAGTCGCTGTCGATCACGCTCGAAGCGGACAGCGACATCGAGCTTCTGGCCGAGCCGCGCTATCTACAGCGGGCGCTGCAAAACCTGGTCAGCAACGCCTGCCGCCACGGGCGCACTCAGGTCGTCATTCGGCTGTGGGACGAGCCGCAGCTGGTGCGCTTCGACGTCGAGGACGACGGCCCGGGCGTGCCGGTAGAGGCGCGCAGCGACATCTTCAAACCCTTCGCGCGGCTGGACGACAGCCGCGCGCGAAGCTCCGGCGGCTATGGCCTGGGGCTCTCTATCGTACAGAAAGTCATGTCTGGCCACGGCGGCAGCGTCACCGTCGACGAAAGCCCCAAGCTTGGCGGCGCGCGCTTTACGCTGTTGATTCCTCGTCGGGAGTCGCCGGTTTGACGCCGCTGAGCACCGCAAACGAGGTTTCCCGTGCGGTGCGCAGAAAGTCGCGCATCCAAGGCGTGGCGCGGGTTTCTTCGCGAATCGCCGCGAACAGCGTGCTCCAGATCCCCGTTTCGCCGAGCGTCACTGCGCTTACGTAGTCGCGCTCCAGATACTCGGTCAGCGCCCAGTTGGGCAGCGCACACACGCCGCGCCCGCTGGCCACCAGCTGCATCATCATGATGGTGAGCTCGGCGGTTCGAATCTCTTTCGGACGTACCTGGGCGGGGCTCAGAAACTGGGTGAAAACGTCCAGCCTTGAGTGCTCCACCGGGTAGGTGATCAGTGTCTCTTCGGCTAGCTCCTGAGGGGTGACGAAGCCCTTTTTGGCGAAGGGGTGCTGGCGCGCCACGGCTAGAAGGCCCTCGTAGCGAAACAGCGGCGCGTAGTGGATGCCGTCGATCGGCTGCGGGTCGGCGGTGATCACCAGATCGAGCTGCTCGCGGGCCAGCGCCGGTAGCGGGTCGAAGTGGTGGCCGCTCGGGATGTCGATCTCTATTTCCGGCCAGTGATCGCGAAAGTAGTCCACCGTCGGCATCAGCCACTGAAAGCAGCTGTGGCACTCGATCGCCATGTGAAGCCGGCCCTGCTCGGTACCGGCAAGCCTCGCCAGGTCGCGCTCGGCGCGGCGCACCGCGGGCAGAAGCTCGTCGGCCAGCGCAAGAAGGCGAAGCCCCGCGCGGGTGAACTCCACCGGGCGTGTCTTGCGCACGAACAGCGGGCTTGCCACCCGGTTTTCCAGATCCTTCAACTGATGCGATAGCGCCGACTGGGTGAGGTGAACGCGCTCGGCGGCCTCGACCAGCGAGCCGGTTTCGCGAAGCGCGATCAGAGTGCGCAAATGGCGTAGTTCGAGCATGGCAAAAATTCACGATTAGAGATGAACGTATTAGTGTCGTTCATTCTAAGGCAGAGCGCGTTGTAACACACCTCACATCTTATCCCTCATACCTCGCTAGCTTTTTGAAGCATAGGCGTACAGCAGCGTCTCCTGAGCGCTTATCGGGTCGCTCTTGCCCGGGCTTTGCAGGTGGTAGCTGCCGTCGCTTTCCAGAATCCAGCTCTGGCAGTTGTCTACCAGATAGGTCTCCAAATCCTTGCGCACGCGGTTGGCGAGCTTTTTGTCCTTGAGCAGAAAACAGGTTTCGACCCGGTGGAACATGTTGCGCGTCATGAAGTCGGCGCTGGCGCACCAGGTCTCCGGTTTGCCGCCGTTGTGAAAGTGGAATACCCGGGTGTGCTCGAGAAACCGGCCGATGATCGAGCGCACGCGAATGTTCTCCGATACCCCCTTTACCCCAGGGCGCAGGCTGCACATGCCGCGAATGATCAGATCGCACTCCACGCCGGCCTGGGAGGCGCGGTAGAGCGCCTTGATCAGCTTGGGCTCGGTCAGCGAGTTGCACTTGATGATGATATGACCGCGCTTGCCGCGGGCGGCGAACTGCGCCTCGCGATCGATCATTTCGATCAGCCGCGCGTGCAGCGTGAAGGGGGCGTGGAGGAGGGTATCGATCTTGCGCGTCTGGCCCATGCCGGAGAGCTGCTGGAAGACGCGGAGGACGTCGGCGCAAAGCGCCTGATTGGCGGTCATGAGGCTGTAGTCGGTGTAGAGCCTTGCGGTTTTGGCGTGGTAGTTGCCGGTGCCCAGGTGGGCGTAGTGTCTGAGCTCACCGCCTTCGCGACGCACGATGTGGATCATCTTGGCGTGGGTCTTGTAGGCCATGATGCCGTAGATCACGATCGCGCCGGCCTCCTGCAGGCGCGAGGCAAGCTGCAGGTTATCGGCCTCGTCGAACCGCGCGCGCAGCTCGATCACCACGGTGACCTCCTTGCCCTGGCTTGCCGCCTCCACCAGCGCGCCGACGATGGAGGAGTCCGCGCCGGTGCGATAAAGCGTCTGCTTGATCGCCAGCACGTCCGGGTCGCGAGCCGCTTCGCGCAGCAGATCCTCGATCGGTGAGAACGCCTGGAACGGGTGGTGCAGCAAAATGTCCTGCTGGCGAATAGCGTTGAAGAGGCTGCCCTCCTTCAGCCCTTTGGGCACGCTCGGGATAAAGGGGCGGTACACAAGCTCCGGGCGATCGACGTCGCCCAGTACCGACATCATGCGCGTCAGGTTCACCGGCCCCTCGACCCGGTACAGGTCATCCTCGGTCAGGTCGAACTGGTGTAGCAGAAATCCGGTCAGCCTTTCTGGGCAGTTGTTGGCCACCTCCAGGCGTACGCCGCTGCCGTAGCGCCGGGCCAGAAGCTCGCCTCTGAGCGCCGAGGCGAGATCCGACACCTCTTCCGGGTCGACGCTTAGATCCGCGTTGCGGGTCAAGCGGAACTGATAGCAGCCCAGCACGCGCATGCCGGGGAAAAGCTCCTCGGCATGCGCGTGAATCATCGACGAAAGGAAGACGTACTCGGAGAAGCCCTCGGCGCAGAGCTCACGCGGCAGCGCGATCAGCCGCGGCAGCGAGCGCGGGGCGGGCAGGATCGCCATGCCGCCGGCGCGCCCGAACGCGTCCTTGCCCTCGAGCTCGACGATGAAGTTGAGGCTCTTGTTCACCAGCCGGGGAAACGGGTGCGACGGGTCGAGGCCGATCGGGCTGATCACCGGCATGATTTCGCGATCAAAAAACGCGCGAACCCAGGCGCGCTGCTCGTCACACCACTGGTCGCGGCGGCGAAAGCGCAGCCCCTGGGCTTCCAGCGCCGGAAGTAGGGTGTTGTTGAGAATTTGATACTGGCGGCGAATCTGGCGGTGCGCGGTGTCGGAAATTTCGGCCAGCACCGCCTTGGGCAGCCGGCCGTCGGCGGAGGCGGCGTTGTCGTTGAGTGCCACCTGGTGTTTCAGCCCGGCCACGCGAATCTCGAAAAACTCGTCCATGTTCGAGGAAAAAATCAGCAGAAACATCAGCCGGTTCAACAGCGGGTGAGCGTCGTCGAGGGCCTGTTCGAGCACGCGGATGTTGAACTGCAGGTGGGAAAGCTCGCGGTTGAAGTAGAGCGCTGGGTCGTCCAGATCGGTCTGGCCGAGCGCCTCCTTCGCCTGGACACCGGTGGGGGTGCGGTTGATACGAAGCGGAAGGCTCTCGCCTTCAGCGCTTGACGAATCGGCACCGGAAAGCGGTGTCGCGTCGGACGATTGCATCTCCATGACGAATTCCCCGCAGAATGGGCGGTGCGCCTTGTTGGCGCTTCCTTTGACCTTAGTGTGTTGCGCCCGATTCTGCAGGAGAAAGATGACAGTTGCGTGTCACGCGAACCCGGTTAGCGTTGGGCGCTTAGCAGCCGCGCGGCGTCGAGGGCGAAGTAGGTCAGAATGCCGTCGGCGCCGGCGCGCTTGAAGCACATCAGCGATTCGAGAATCACCGCGTCGGCGTCGAGCCAGCCGTTATCGAAAGCGGCGCGGTGCATGGCGTACTCGCCGCTCACTTGGTAGGCGAAGGTGGGCACACCAAGCTCGCTTTTGACCCGGCGGACCACGTCCAGATACGGCATGCCGGGCTTGACCATTACCATGTCGGCGCCCTCAGAAATGTCGAGCGCGACCTCGTGGATTGCCTCGTCGGTATTGGCCGGGTCCATCTGATAAGTGCGCTTGTCGGCTTTGCCCAGATTGCCCGCCGAGCCCACCGCGTCGCGAAATGGGCCGTAATAGGCGGAGGCGTACTTGGCGCTGTAGGCCATGATGCGAATGTTGTGCAGGTTGTCCTGCTCGAGCACCCGGCGAATGGCGCCGATGCGCCCATCCATCATGTCCGAAGGGGCGAGCACGTCGGCGCCGGCTTCGGCGTGAGAGAGGGCCTGCTTCAACAGCGTGTCGACGGTGCGGTCGTTCTGCACGTAGCCGTGCTCGTCGAGAATACCGTCCTGGCCGTGGCTGGTGTAGGGGTCCAGCGCCACATCGGTAATGATGCCGAGCTCCGGCAGCGCCGCTTTTAGGGCGCGCACGCTGCGCTGGATTAGCCCGCCCGCGTTGTAGGCCTCTTCGGCGAACTCGCTTTTATGCTCCGGGCCGACCACGGGGAACAGTGCCAGCGCCGGAATACCGAGCTCGAAGGCCTCGCGCGCCTGCTCGATCAAAAGATCGATGGAGAGGCGCTCGACGCCGGGCATGGAGGCGACGGCTTCGCGCTGGTTCTCGCCTTCCAGTACGAACACCGGCAGGATGAGGTCGCTTGGCGTCAGCGTGGATTCCTGCATCAGCCGGCGGGAAAAGTCGTCACGGCGCATACGGCGCATGCGGGTGGCGGGAAACTGACGGGGGCCTGGTGTGCTCAAATGTACTCTCCGCTCGAAGCTGACAGGAATGTCCGTGGCCTTGAGTATATCAGCCATGCTCTACGGCGAAAGCCGCCTTGTGGAGGGTGTGAAGAGTGATTAGAGTGTCGACTCCACACTATCGCTCGCCGTTAAAGATCATGGGTATTACCAAGGGAGACAGGCATGAGCAAAAAAGTAGCAGTGATTCTGGCCGGCTGCGGCGCTTATGATGGATCGGAGATCCATGAGGCGACTCTGACGCTGTTGCGCCTCGACCAGCTCGGCATCGCCTACCGCGCCTTTGCGCCGGACATCGATCAGCATCACGTGATCAATCACCTCTCCCAAGAGGCCGAGGAAGGCGAGACGCGCAACGTGTTGAAGGAGTCGGCGCGGCTCGTGCGCGGCGATATCCAGCCCATCACCGAGCTCGACGCCGATGACTTCGATGCGGTCATCGTCCCCGGCGGCTTCGGCGTGGCCAAAAACCTCTGCGACTTCGCCGAGAAGGGCGACGCCATGAGCGTGCTCGAAAGCCTGAAAGCCCCGCTTGCCGCTTTCAAGGAGGACGCCAAGCCGATCGGGTTGATGTGCATCGCCCCGGTGCTGGTACCCCGGCTGCTGGGCGACGGCATTTCGGTGACCATTGGGCGCGACCCGAGCGTTGCCGGGGCGATCAGCGCCATGGGCGGGCTGCACAAAAGCTGCGACGTCGACGATATCGTCGTCGACCTGGAGCACCGGGTCGTCACCACCCCCGCCTACATGCAGGCCCAAAGCATTGGGGAAGCCGCCACCGGTATCTTCAAGCTGGTCGAGCGCATCGATGAGATGATCGATCAGACCAACAAGTAGCCAGCGCTAACGCTTTGACAAAGCGAAAAAAGCCTCTGCCGACGCAGAGGCTTTTTTATGGCGACAAGAGGGAAACGACTACTCGCCGCTCTCCTCGGCCTCGGCCTCGGCACGCAGCTGGCGCCTGCGCACCAGTCGGCCGAACAGCAGGCCGACCTCGTAGAGCAGGTACATCGGAATGGCCAGCAGGCTCTGGGAGATGATGTCCGGCGGAGTAAGCAGCATGCCGATCACGAAGCACCCTAGGATGATGTAGGGGCGCTTTTGCGACAGGCTCTGCACCGTGGTGGCGCCGGAGAGAATCAGCAGGAAGGTGGCGATGGGAATCTCGAAGGCCACGCCAAAGGCGAAAAACAGCTTCAGCACGAAGTTCAGGTACTGATTGATGTCGGTCATCACCGCCACGTTTTCCGGCCCGGTCTGGGTGAAAAACTCGAACAGCAGCGGGAAGACGACGTAGTAAGCGAAGGCCGCGCCGGCGTAAAAGAGCGCTACACTCGACACTAGAATCGGAATCGCCAGCGCCTTTTCGTTATCGTAGAGCCCGGGCGCCACGAACGCCCAGGCCTGGTGGAGCACGAAGGGGATCGCCAGAAATACCGCCACCACCAGAGTGAGCTTGAACGGCGCCAAAAAAGGCGAGGCCACTTCCGTGGCGATCATCTGCGAGCCCGCCGGCAACAGCGCGATTAGAGGCTCGGCGACGAAGCCGTAGATGTCGTTGGCAAAGGCGTAGAGCGCCAGAAACATCACCAGTACCACCGCCACCGCCTTGATGAGCCGCGAGCGCAGCTCGATCAGGTGCTCGACCAGCGGCGCCTGGCTTAACTCCTCGCGCGGACGCTGGTCTTTATGCGAAGGGGGATAGTCGCCCGGGTTGCTCATGGCTGGCTGCGGTCCTTGTTCGGGTCGGCCTCGGCGGGCGTGGTATCGCTTTGCGGTGCTGGCGTCTCGTGAACGTTTTCGAGCGCATCGTCGAGCCGGGCGCTGGCACGGGCGGCGCGTTTTTCGGTGTCTTCGCTGGTCTGCTTTGCGTGCGAAGCGGGCGAGGCGATGCTCTCCACGTCACGCTTGGCCTGCTTTAGGCTCTGGTCGAGTTTTTTCTGCTGCTCGCTGATTTTCTGGCGCAGCTCCTCGGCTTCGAGCTGGGCGCTGATTTCGCGCTGCATGCCGGATACCGTCCGCTTGATTTTGCCGATCCACATGCCGGTGGTACGCGCCGCCTTCGGCAGACGCTCGGGGCCGAGCACTAACAGCCCGACGATGCCGATCAGCATGAGTTCGAGAAAGCCGATATCCAGCATGGCTTATGGGCGCTCTTCGCGCTGCTGCTCGGCCTTGCGCTTCTCTTCGGCCTGCACATCAAAAGTGTTGCCCGGTTCTTCGTGGGCGACCTTGGCGGCATCCTTTTCAGAGGCTTTCTCTTTTTCCTTGTCTTCTTCGCTCATCGCGCTTTTGAAGCCTTTCACCGCGCCGCCCAGGTCGGTGCCGACGTTGCGCAGTTTTTTGGTGCCGAAAATCAAAATGATGATGCCCAATACAATCAATAGCTGCCAGATACTGATGCCACCTAACATGGTCGTTTCCTCATAAGGCCTTGGCGTAAAACGCGTGGAAAGGGCGTGGGCGGTGCTAACGGGACGCTTTTTCGTCGTGGCCGGAGACCCCGAAGCGCCGCGCCAGCTCGTCGAGCACGCGCTGATGGTCGAGCTCCAAATGCGAGAGCATCACCATGCTATGAAACCATAGATCCGCGGTTTCGGCGATAAGTGCCTGGCGCGCCTGCTCGTCGCCGTGTTCGGCGTCTCTAGCGGCCAGCACGGTTTCGAACGCTTCCTCGCCCACTTTCTCCAGAATCTTGTTGAGCCCCTTGTGATGCAGCGAGGCCACGTAGGACGCCTCGGGCGCGGCATGGCGCCGCTCGGCAAGAACCTGGGCTAGGTGATCCAGAACGGGCGTGGTCGCGGTAGTGCTCATCGAAATCCTTGGCGTTGGCGCGAATCGAACCCGCAAAAGAGGCGCGGGCGTGTTGTTGAGAGTGTCGTTGTGAGTGCTGTCGAGTTAGCGTATCACAAACGCCGTTACTGCCATAAAAGCAGTGCCAGCCCGGCAGCGGCCGCGGCCAGCACCTGCCAGGGCTGCGCCAGCGCCCACTCGCTCAGCGGCTGCCAGGCAAGTGCTACGGCCACCAGCGCGATGCCAACGCGCAGGCGGTGGTGGCGCTTTTTCTGCTGGGTGAATTTCTCGTCGAGCCGGGTAATGGCGTGGGCCTGCTGGTGGCGCTGGCGGTGCTCCTGCTCCATGCGTGATAGCGCCTGGTGGGCCAGCACCGGAAGCTCGGGCAGCTGGTGGGAAAGCTCCGGCGCTTGGCGCTTGAGCGACTCCCAAAGCCCGCCAATGCCGGCGCGCTCTTTCATCCACTGCTCGAGATAGGGCTTGGCGGTGCTCCATAGATCGAGCTCCGGGTAGAGCTGGCGCCCCAAACCCTCAATGTTGAGAAGCGTTTTTTGCAGCAGCACCAGCTGCGGCTGGACTTCCATGTTGAAGCGGCGAGCGGTCTGGAAAAGCCCTAAAAGCACCTGGCCAAAGGAGATGTCCTTGAGCGGCTTTTCGAGAATCGGCTCGCACACGGTGCGAATGGCGGCGGCGAACTCGTTGGCGCGGGTATTTTCCCCGACCCAGCCGGATTCGATGTGAAGCGCGGCCACCTCGTAATAGTCCTGATGGAAAAACGCCAGCAGGTTGCGCGCCAGGTAATCTTGGTCTTCCCGGGTAAGGCTGCCGACGATGCCGCAGTCGATGGCGATGTACTGCGGGTCTTCCGGGTTGTCGGCGTTGACGAAGATGTTGCCCGGGTGCATGTCGGCGTGAAAGAAGTTGTCGCGAAACACCTGGGTGAAGAAAAGCTCGACGCCGCGCTCGGCGAGTTTCTTGAGGTTGACGCCTTGCTTGATCAGCGTGTCGAGATCCGCCACCGGCACGCCGCGAATGCGCTCCTGAACCATGACGTGGCGCCGGGTGAAGGGCCAGTAAATGGTGGGCACGAAGAGAAGCGCCGAATCCTTGAAATTGCGCTTGAGCTGAGAGGTATTGGCGGCTTCCTTGTACAGGTCGAGCTCGTCGAACAGCGTCGATTCGTAGTCGCGAATGACCTCGACCGGGCGCAGACGCTTGGCCTCGGGCACCCGGGCCATCAGCTTGGCGGCTCTGTACATCAGCGCCATGTCCTGGCGCATCACCGCGTCGATACCGGGGCGGATGATCTTGACCACCACCTCTTCGCCGGTGTGAAGCGTGGCGGCGTGAACCTGGGCGATCGAGGCGGAGGCGAGAGGGGCGCGATCAAACCGGGCAAAGGCCTGCTCGAGGGACATCTCGAGCTCACGCTCCACCCGCGCCACGGCGAGCTCGCCGGGAAATGGCGGCACCTGATCCTGCAGACGTCTAAGCTCATCAGAAATGTCGTCGGGCAGAAGATCGCGCCGGGTGGAGAGCATCTGGCCGAACTTGATGAAGATCGGCCCGAGTGACTCCAGCGACAGACGCAGGCGCTCGGCGCGGGAGCGCTTGCCTACCGGAATCAGGCGCAGCGGTAAAAACCACATCATCACGCGCAGCCAAAGCGGCAGCCGCTCCATGGGAATCAGCGTGTCGAGGCGGTGGCGCGCGATAACCCACAGAATCTTGAACAGCCGCAGGCTCATGTAAAGCGCTCCCGAGCCGGGTCGGCGTTCTTGTTGAGCCCCGCGTTCAAGCGCCGTGTCAGGCGATCGAGGCGCGCTTCCAGCCGGTCGGTGGCCATGTCCAGATCGGTCAGGGCGTCGCGTAGCACGTCGCGCTGCGCCCGTCCCGGGAGCATCCGCGCCTCTTCGAAAACGTACTCGGAGAGATCCTGTAAAAGCTCATCTTTTGCACGCAGCCCGAAACGGTTCAGGCGGCGAACGCCTTCGGCCAGCGAGTGGGCGGGCGTTGCGCCGATCCAGCCGGCAAGCTCGCCTTCCCAGTCGAGCTCCAGATCGAAAAACAGATCGCGGGTCGCTTCCAACAGGCCAATACGCCCGCGCACCGCGAGCTTGCCGTCGAACATCAGCCGCTCGATCGAGGCGCCGCTGAGCCACTCCGAAAACGTTTCCGGGGTCAGCTCGACGGTTGCATCCGCCTCAGCTTCATCCACCTCGTCACCGGGGAGCAGGTCGACGCCGGTTTCATGATAGGCGAGCAAAAGCGCCAGGTGCGGTTTTTCTAGCCGGACCAACAGCTGGCTGCCCGCGAGGGCCGCCAGCCGGTTGGGTGCGGCCGGGTCGCGGGCGAGCAGGGCATTCAGCGTGCGTTCGCATCCAGCCAGAAGCAGGGGCGGGGTCAATCGCATGCGCGCCTCGATTGTCGCGTCAATGGAGCGGGAAGCGTTGCGCTGCCAGGCGTCATAGCTTGATGCCGCGGTGAAGCGCGACGATACCGCCGGTGAGGTTGGTGTACTCCACCCGCTCGAGCCCCGCGGCTTCCATCATCGCCTGCAGCGTCGGCTGGTCCGGGTGCATGCGAATCGATTCGGCCAGGTAGCGGTAGCTCTCTCCGTCTTTCGCCACCAGCTCACCGATTTTCGGCAGAAAGCGAAACGAGTACTCGTCGTAGGCCTTGCTTAGCAGCGGGTTGCCAGGCTTGGAGAACTCCAGCACCAAAAGCCGCCCGCCGGGCTTGAGTACCCGCGCCATGGATCGCAGCGCGGCGTCCTTATCGGTGACGTTACGAAGCCCAAAGGCGATGGTGATGCAGTCGAAGTGGTTGTCCGGGAAGGGCAGGTTCTCGGCGTTGGCCTGCACGTACTCGACGTTGCCGCCCACGCCCTGGTCGATCAGCTTATCGCGGCCGACGTTCAGCATCGAGGCGTTGATATCGGCCAGCACCACCTTGCCGCGCGGGCCGACCATGCGCGAAAACTTGAGCGTCAGATCGCCGGTGCCCCCGGCGATGTCCAGCACCCGGTGACCGGGGCGCACACCAGAGCGCTCGATGGTCAGGCGCTTCCATACCCGGTGAATGCCAAAGGACATCAGGTCGTTCATCACGTCGTAGCGCGCGGCCACTGAGTGAAACACATCCGCGACTCGCGAGGCTTTCTCGTCGAGCGGGACTTCCTGATAGCCAAAATGGGTGGTGCGCTTTTCCGTGGGGCTCATGAGGCGACGGGCTCCCGAGTTCGAGGCGGATATCGATGACGTTGCGATCATCGCTGGTTTAGGTTGGCTGTATTGTAGCCTTCTCCCGGCGGTTTTGTCTGCGCCCGGGTCACTTAACCGCGGCGCATGCTTCTCTCTGTAAGGCCGACTTTCAGCACGTTAGCGCCTCAAAGCTGTTTGAACTGAATGCCCGCCGGCTCGCGGGAGGCGCCGGCGTCGCTGAGCGCCTGCAGATACTCCGCCCAGTAGGCGTCCTGCTGGGTGGCGAGTTCATAAAGATAGTCGTAGCTGTAGAGACCGCTGTCGTGGCCGTCGTCGAAGTGCAGCTTGAGCGCGTAGTGGCCGACCTGGCTGATGTCCATCAGGCCCACGTCGCGCTTGCCGGTTTGCAGCACGGCGGTGTCGGCGCCGTGGCCGCGCACCTCCGCCGAGGGCGAGTAGACGCGCAGAAGCTCGATCGGCACGCGGTAGTGCCGATCCCCCGGGTAGGTGAGCTCCAGCAGGCGGTTTTTCTTGTGGTAGTGCACGTGGGTGGGAATCGGGCTATCCATCGGGTGAACTCCCCAAAGCGGTTATCGACGCGGTAATGAGCAAACGGGCGAGTGAATCACCCGCCCGTTTGCGTTGTTGGTTTTAACGACGGCATGTGGCCGTCAGGCCTTGCAGCGCCGTTATAGAATATAGCGCGACAGGTCCTCGTCGACGGCCAGCTCGCCCAGCTGTGCGTTGACGTAGTCGGCGTCGACCACCAGTGGGCTATCCATATCGCCGCCCTTGAACGACGCCTCTTCGAGCAGGCGCTCCATCACGGTGTGCAGGCGGCGGGCGCCGATGTTTTCGGTGCCTTCGTTGACCTGCCAGGAGATCTCGGCGATACGCTCGATGCCGTCCTGAGTGAAGTCGACGTCCAACCCTTCGGTGGCGAGCAGCGCCTGATACTGCTTGGTCAGCGAGGCCGAGGGCTCGGTCAAAATGCGCTTGAAGTCGTGAGGCGTGAGCGCATCGAGCTCGACGCGAATCGGCAGGCGGCCCTGAAGCTCCGGAATTAGATCCGACGGGCGCGAGAGATGAAACGCGCCGGAGGCGATAAACAGGATATGGTCGGTCTTGACCATGCCGTACTTGGTGGAGACGGTCGAACCCTCGATCAGCGGCAGCAGATCGCGCTGCACGCCTTCGCGGGAGACTTCGCCACCGCTCGACTGGCCGCTGCCCTTGGCCACCTTATCGATCTCGTCCAGAAACACGATGCCGTGCTGCTCGACTGACTCCACCGCGCGGGCCTTGATCTCTTCCTCGTTGACCAGCTTGCCGGCTTCCTCGTCGCGCAGCAGCACCAGCGCCTCTTTCACCGTGACCTTGCGATGCTCGCGCTTTTGCTGGCCCATGTTGGAAAAGAGACTCTGCAGCTGGTTGGTCATCTCCTCCATGCCTGGCGGGGTCATGATGTCCACGCCCTGGCCTTGAGACGACACCTCGATCTCGATCTCCTTGTCGTCGAGCTGACCTTCGCGGAGCTTCTTGCGAAACGACTGGCGGGTGGCGTTCTCTTCGCGCGGCTTGTCTTCCTGACCGCGGGGCGGCGGCAGCAGGGCGTCGAGTACACGGTCTTCCGCGGCGTCCTCGGCGCGGTGGCCGACCTCTTCCTTGGCGTGCTCGCGGACCATCTTGATCGCTGCTTCCATCAGGTCACGAATGATCGACTCGACGTCGCGGCCGACATAGCCGACCTCGGTGAACTTGGTCGCTTCCACCTTGATGAACGGCGCGCGGGCGAGCTTGGCCAGGCGCCGGGCGATCTCGGTCTTGCCCACGCCGGTCGGGCCGATCATGAGGATGTTCTTGGGCGTGACTTCCGGGCGCAGGTCCGTGTCGAGCTGCATGCGCCGCCAGCGGTTGCGAAGCGCAATCGCCACGGCGCGCTTGGCGTCCTGCTGGCCAATAATGTACTGATCGAGGGCGTGAACGATTTCGCGGGGTGTCATCTGGGTCATGAAAAAAGCCTCAACGGTCGTCGATGTTCAGCTCTTCGAGCGTGACGTGGTGGTTGGTGAATACGCAGATGTCGCCCGCGATTTGCAGGGATTTTTCGGTGATTTCTCGCGCGCCGAGCTCGGTGTTCTCGAGAAGGGCGCGGGCGCTGGCCTGGGCGAAGTTGCCGCCGGAGCCGATGGCGATGATGCCGCGCTCTGGCTCGACGACGTCGCCGTTACCGGTGATGATCAGGGAGGCGCTGTGATCCGCCACGGCTAACAGCGCCTCGAGCCGGCGGAGCGCGCGGTCGGTACGCCAGTCTTTCGCCAGCTCCACGGCGGCCTTGGTCAGATGGCCCTGGTATTTCTCGAGCTGCGCTTCGAAACGCTCGAACAGGGTGAAGGCGTCCGCCGTGCCGCCGGCGAAGCCCGCAAGCACCTTGCCCCGGTAGAGGCGGCGCACTTTGCTGGCATTGCCCTTCATCACGGTATTGCCAAGTGATACCTGGCCGTCGCCGGCGAGGGCGACCTGGTTGCCGCGGCGTACGGATACGATCGTGGTCATGGAGATGACTCCTTGAGGGAGAAAAGACTCCCGATAACTTATCGGCCGCCTTGCGGCCGCAACTAAAGCGCGTAAAAACCTGAGCGATTCACCACAAAATGCGGGCGGTCGATAAAAAATCAACCGCCCGCTTAGGGTTCTGCCTGGCTTTTATGACCGCGCCCACGCGGGGCGCGCTAGTTTTGCAGCTGAATCAACAGCGGCTCGATGCCCTGGGTGGCCATCAGGTCCTGGGCGCGGTTGAGCTCGCGGGTGTCCTCGTAAGGCCCCACCTGAACGCGGTGCCAGATATCGCCGCTGGCCTGCACCTCGGTGATCTGCGCCAGCAGGCTCAGGTTGCGAAGCCGCGAGCGCAGCTGCTCGGCGTCCGCAAGCTCCTTGAACGACGCCGCCTGCAGCATATAGCGGTTGGGCGTGGTGGGCGTCTGCGCCGCGGGCTCGGCCGGCGTTGCCGGGGCGCTTTGGGCCTGCTCTTCCGGGCGAGTGTTGGCGGCGATCACTTGGGCGATCGGATCGTCGCCGGAGGCGCCGTCATTCTCGGCGCCCGCCGGCGGTGCTTCCGGGCGATTGACCGTCGAGGGCAGCGCCCCGCCGGGGGCGATGACTTCGGTTTCCGGCAGCAGGGTGTAGAACTCGAAGGTCGGCATCGAGGGCTCGGCGTCACCTTCGGTCTGGCGCGCGGCGCTACGCTCGTCGCTACCCGGCGGCTTTGGCAGCACCGTCGCCTCGGGCGTGGCGTTTTGCTCCTGCCAGGGGGCGGTGCCGTGCTGATGCTGGGCCAGAAAGAAACCCACGGCGATACCGGCCAGCGCCCAGAGCCAGCCCGGCAAACGAAAACCGCTGCCGGGCTCTTTCGGCGTTTTACGCTGGCTGGTTGCTCCGCGGCGGCTGGGCCGCTTGCGCGCTTTGGCCATGGTTTACATCTCCTCCGGGGCGCTGACCCCCATTAGATCGAGCCCGTTGCGCAGCACCTGGCGGGTGGCCAGGCCCAGCGCCAAACGCGCGTTTCGAGTCGCGTCGTCGTCGACCATCACTTTCACCGCGTTGTAGCAGGTGTGAAAGTCCGCGGCCAGATCCAGCAGATACTGGGAAATCTGCTGCGGCTCGCGGGCGCGGGCGGCCTGCTCGACCACTTCCGGGTAGCGCGCCAGGCGATTGAGCACCGCCTTCTCCTGGTCACTATCAAGGATCGCCAGATTCGCCATCGCCTGATCGAAATCGAAGGCGCGAGAGTCGGCGTCGGCCTTTCGCATCATGCTGCACACCCGGGCGTGGGCGTACTGCACGTAGTAGACCGGGTTGTCGTTGGACTGCGAGCGGGCCAGATCGATATCGAAGGTGAGCTGGGAGTCCGCCCGGCGCGCGGCGAGGAAGAAGCGCGTGGCGTCGCGCCCCACTTCGTCGATCAGATCGCGCAGGGTGACGTAGCTGCCGGCGCGCTTGGAGAGCTTCACCTCGACGCCGGAGCGGGTCACCATCACCATCTGGTGCAGCACGTAGTCCGGGTAGCCCTTTGGAATGCCGACTTCCAGCGCCTGAAGCCCGGCGCGTACGCGGGTGACGGTCGAGTGGTGGTCGGCGCCCTGCTCGTTGATTACTGTCTTGAAGCCGCGGTTCCACTTGTTGTGGTGATACGCCACGTCCGGCAAAAAGTAGGTATAGCCGCCGTCGGTCTTGCGCATCACGCGGTCCTTGTCATCACCGAAATCGGTGGTGCGCAGCCACATCGCGCCGTCTTCCTCATAGGTGTGGCCGTTGTCGATCAGCTGCGCGACGGTCTCCTCGACCTTGCCCTGCTCGTAGAGCGAGGATTCGAGGAAGTAGACGTCGAACGCCACGCCGAAGGCCTTGAGGTCCAAATCCTGCTCGCGGCGAAGCCAGGCGACGGCGAAATCGCGAATGGCGTCGAGATCTTCCGGGTCCGCCTTGCCGGTCACTTCCCGGTCGTCGGCAGAGACGGTCTTGCCGGCCAGATAGTCCTGGGCAACGTCATTGATGTAGTCGCCGCGGTAGCCGTCTTCCGGCCAGCTGTCGTCGTCCGGGCCGAGCCCCCTGGCGCGGGCCTGTACCGAGAGGGCTAGGTTCTGGATCTGGGCGCCGGCGTCGTTGTAGTAGAACTCACGGGTCACTTCAAAACCGGTGGCCTCCAGCAGCCGGCTCAGGCAGTCGCCGATCGCGGCACCCCGGCCGTGGCCTACGTGCAGCGGGCCGGTCGGGTTGGCGGAGACGAACTCGACCTGCACCTTCTCGCCCTGGCCGACGAGGCTTCGCCCGAAGGCGTCGCCGGAATCGAGCACCTGCACGATGATCTGCGCGGCGGCGTCCGTGGCGGCAAAGAAGTTTATGAAACCGGGGCCGGCGATCTCGGTGTTGGCGATCGCGTCGCTTTCGGGCAGCGCTTCGACGAGCTGCTCGGCGAGCTCACGCGGCTTCATGCCGGCGGGTTTAGCCAGCATCAGCGCCAGGTTGGTGGCGTAGTCGCCGTGGGCCTTATCCTTTGTCGGGTCGATCTTGATCGTCGGGGTCAGATCAACAGGCAGCACGCCCTGGTGCTTGAGCGCGTCGATGGCGCCCTGGAGCAGGGAAGTGATCGTCTCTTTCATTTGAATATCCGAAATTTTGGGTGGCGGCGTGTGCGTCTAATCGTGCGCGTTCGGTAAAAAAGGGGCGGTCGATGTTGACGTTTGAGAGCATCGACGCAAAAAGGCCCGGTACACGTAAAACCGCCATTATCGGCAATTGGCGCTCACTTTCAAAGCCGTATCGGGTTCGAAAGCGAGCACTCGCCGTCTTGTCTGGGCTCTCACTCGCTTACGCCAGCGTCTGCGGGTCGATATCGATCGACCAGCGTACGCTGCGCGCCTCGCGGTGAGCGTCCAGCCACTGGACTAGGTAGTTGGCCGCGGCGTGGCGCTGGCTGCGCTTGTCCGCGGCGATCAGCACGTGCACGTGGTAGCGGTTTTGACGCCGTTCCATCGGCGCGGGCACCGGCCCCAGACAGCGCGCCTGCACGCTGGATACTTTGAGCCACTCTCTCAGCGCCTGGGCGGCGCCCTGGGCAAGCGAAAGCGCGGCCTGCTCCTTTGGGCTCTCCAGACGTAGCAGCGCCATGAAGCCAAACGGCGGCAGTTTGGCTAGCCTGCGCTCCTCGAGCAGGTTGCGCGCAAGCGCCCCATAGCCGTGCTCGGCCAGCTGGCCCAGGTGCGGGTCGTCCGGGTGCAGGGTTTGGACCAGCACCCGGCCCGGATGGGCAGCGCGCCCGGCGCGCCCGGCCACCTGTTCGAGCAGCTGGGCGCTGTGTTCGAGCGCGCGAAAGTCCGCGCTGTAGAGCCCGCCGTCGGCGTTGATCACCACCACGAGCGTGACGTGGGGCAGGTGGTGGCCCTTGGCGAGCATCTGGGTGCCGACCAGAATGCACGGCTCGCCGCGGTGAACCTCCTTGAGCACCTGGTCAAAGCTGTCCTTGCGCCGGGTGCTGTCGCGGTCGATGCGGTAGATCGTGGTGTCGGGAAAAAGCCCCGTCAGCGTCTCCTCGGTGCGCTCGGTGCCGGCGCCGAGCGCGCGTAAATCGCCGCTGCCACACTCGGGGCAGGCGTCCGGCAGCGCCCGCCGGCTGTCGCAGTGGTGGCAGGCCAGAAGCGGCGGCTGGCGGTGCAGCGTCATGCGCGCGTCGCACTGGTCGCAGTCCGCCATCCAGCCGCAGCCATGGCAGGCAAGGCGCGGGGCGAAGCCGCGCCGGTTGATGAACACCAGTACCTGCTTGCCGGCGGCCAGCGTCGACTTGATCGCCTTGAGCGCGCCGGGCAGAAGCCCGCCCTGGCGGCGCTGATGGCGAAGGTCCAGAAGTTCGAGTTTGGCCGGCGGGTGGCGGCTCGGGCGCTGGGTGAGACGCAGGTGGCGGTAGTCGCCGCCCAGCGCGCGCTGAAGGCTTTCAAGCGACGGCGTGGCGCTGCCCAGCAGAAGCGGTATCTGATGATGGTGGGCGCGCGCAACGGCCAAATCGCGGGCGTGGTAGCGAAGCCCGTCGTGCTGCTTATAAGAGCCGTCGTGCTCTTCGTCGACGATGATCACCCCGGGTTTGGCCAGCGGCGTGAAGATCGCCGAGCGGGTGCCGATCACGATCAGCGCTCGCCCGTCGGCGGCGGCTTCCCAGGCGTCCATGCGCTCGGCGTCGTTGAGCCCGGAGTGCAGCGCCACCACCGGCACCTTGAAGCGGCTTTTAAAGCGCGAAAGCGTCTGCGGGGTCAGGCCGATCTCCGGCACCAGTACCAGCGACTGCTTGCCCTTGGCGGCGACCGCCTCGATCAGCTGCAGATAGATCTCGGTCTTGCCGCTGCCGGTAACGCCTTCCAGCAGGCAGGGGTGGTAGCCGTTCAGGTTTTCGTGCAGCGCGGCCAGCGCCGTTGCCTGCTCGCGGTTGAGCGCAAGCGACGGCGAGGCGAGCAGGCCCGATGCGGTGTCGACCCGCCGGCCCGCCTGGCGGGAGAGCTCCGTTGAAGTGATCAGTCCCTTGCGGGCAAGCGCGCTGAGCTGCTCTTTGGTATAGCCGTGGGCGCTGATCGCCTGGGTCGGCAGGCCATGGGCGTGCTGGCGCAAAAGCGCGTAGAGCTCGGCCTGTTTGGGGGCGTTTTTAAGCGAATCCGGCGTCTGCTCGCCGACGGCCTGCCACTGGGTGACGGTGCGTCCGGCCATGGGGTAGCCCTGACGGAGCCTTGCCGGCATGGCCAGCTGCATGGTGTCGCCCAGGCCGTGCTGGTAGTAGCGCGCGGTGAAGTGGCAAAGCCACTGCCAATCTTCTGGCAGCGGCGCCTCATCGAGCACCTCGGAAATCGGCTTTAACTTTTCGCGGGGCAGCGCGCTTTGCGCGAGCAAATTAATGACTACGCCCACCACGTCGCGCCGGCCAAACGGTACGCGCACGCGAAGCCCCGGCTGCCAGCCGCCGGCCGGCGGCTGGCAGCCGGGCAAATAGTCGAACAGCTGACGCAGCGGCGAGGGCAGGGCCACCTGAAGCGCGCCGGGGGCCGTGGGCGCCTTTGGAGCGGGCGTTGAAGAAAAGAAAGCGGGCAATTGGCCTCCGGCGTAAAAGTTGCTAGAATATGCGCCCGCTACACGTTTTACCAACCCGGTTTTATGTGAGCGACTATCCGGTTAAGCAGTTATTTCAACCCCCTATGCGGTGCCTGGCAACGGATCAGGTGGCGGCATAAGCGAGTGAGGTTCACGATGAAACAAGGTATTCACCCGAATTACAACACGGTCACCGCGACGTGTTCTTGTGGCAACGCCTTCCAGGTGGGTTCTACCTCCGGTCAGGACTTTTCTCTGGACGTGTGCTCCAACTGCCACCCGTTCTACACGGGCAAGCAGAAGCAAGCGACCACCGGTGGCCGCGTAGAGCGCTTCAACAAGCGCTTTGGCGCTGCCATGAAGCGCGGCTAAAACGCCCGCTTGCCGGCACGCACGTGCCGGTGCCAAAAACCCACGCCTCGGCGTGGGTTTTTTTATACCCATGAAATAATGGAAAGTTTTTCCATAAATGCTGCGGCGCATCAATAAGCAAAGCGTTATGGCTCGAGCGCTTTGCTATAAGTTCTACCAAATAGAGGCTAAAAGTTTTTATTTTTAAGCAAAGTGACGTCAAATGTCGATATTCGTGTTTAGGTTGACGGCGCTTGAGGCTCTTCGGCTTTTTCTATACTCTTGAGTCACTTTTCAACTTTAGGATGACGGATTTGACCATGACAGATGCGAACCGGCAGGCAGCGCTCGACTATCACGCTAACCCCATTCCAGGAAAGCTATCGGTCGAGTTGACCAAGTCCACCGCCACCGCTCGTGATCTGTCGCTGGCTTACAGCCCGGGCGTGGCGGAGCCGGTACGCGAAATCGCCGCCGATGCCGAAAACGCCTACCGCTACACCGGCAAGGGCAATCTGGTCGCGGTCATTTCAGACGGCAGCGCCATTCTGGGCCTCGGCAACCTGGGGCCGCTGGCCAGCAAGCCGGTCATGGAAGGCAAGGGCGTGCTGTTCAAGTGCTTCGCCGGCATCAACTCGGTCGATATCGAGGTCGACGCCGAGAACCCGCAGGCGTTCATCGACACCGTGGCGCGCATCGCCGACACCTGGGGCGGTATCAACCTCGAGGACATCAAGGCGCCGGAGTGCTTCGAGATCGAGAAAGCGCTGATCGAGCGCTGCCGGGTGCCGGTCTTTCACGATGACCAACACGGCACCGCGATCGTCACCGCCGCGGGCATGCTCAACGCCCTGGAGATCGCCGGCAAGCGCATCGAAGACGTCAAAATCGTCTGCATGGGCGCAGGAGCGGCGGCGATCGCCTGCATGCGCCTTCTGATCAGCTGCGGAGCCAGCGCCGAGAACCTGGTGATGCTCGACCGGCGCGGCGTGATCCATAGTGGGCGCGAAAACATCAACGAGTACAAGGCGGAATTTGCCCGCGATACCGAGATGCGCACCCTGGATGACGCCATCGACGGCGCTGACGTCTTCATCGGCCTCTCTGGCCCTGGCCTTTTGAGCGCCGAGCAGGTCAAGAAGATGGCCAAGGATCCGGTCATCTTCGCCTGCACCAACCCGGATCCGGAGATCCACCCGGACGTCGCCCGCGAGGCGCGCCCGGACGTGATTATGGCGACCGGCCGCTCGGACTTCCCTAATCAGGTCAACAATGTACTGGGCTTTCCGTTCATCTTCCGCGGCGCTTTGGACGTGCGCGCCACGCGCATCAATGAGGCGATGAAGCTCGCCGCGGTGCACGCGCTGAAGGACCTGGCCCGCGAGCCGGTGCCGGAAGAGGTATTGAACGCCTACGAGCGCACCGAGATGAGCTTTGGCCGCGAGTACATCATCCCCACGCCGGTGGACGTACGCCTGCTCGAGCGCGTCTCCTCCGCCGTCGCTCAGGCCGCCGTGGACTCCGGCGTGGCGCGCAAGCCGTATCCGGCGCACTACCCGCTGAAGACGATCAACAACGTGTATGGCGGCTAGAAAAGCTTTCGAACAGATCGACAAAGCCCGTCATTGACGGGCTTTTTTGATTGAAGGGCTGTGGAGCCCCCCAATATACTTGCGCCCAGAAGCAAGTCTGAGCGGGGGTCTTTCGCCAGGGATGGCGAAAGTAGCCTACAAGGACGTATTCATGGCGCCCCCGCGCAGGGTTGCTTCTGGGCCCACCACCCGAGATCCTTTTCAACGAATCATGCCTGCGGGTAGCGCGTCAGCCCTTCCTGAGCGGTGGAGGCGACCAGCCGCCCTTGGCGGTCGAAGATGCTGCCGCGGGCAAGTCCTCGGGCGCCGCCGGCCCAGGGCGAGTCGATGGAGTAGAAGAGCCACTGGTCGACGCGGGTGTCCTGGTGTAGCCACAGCGCGTGGTCGAGGCTTGCGATGCGAAGCTGCGGGTCGCCGAACTCGACGCCATGGGGAATCAGCCCGGTGGTCAGCAGATTGAAGTCCGATGAGTAGGAGAGCAGGTGGCGGTGAAGCGCCGGATCCTCGGGCAGCTCCCCCTTGATGCGAAACCAGAGCCCGCGTCCAGCCGGGGCGGCGGGCGTCGGGTTGTGGTCGAGGTGCAGAAACTCGATCGGATGGCCGGGAAAGCGCTCGTGCTTGACGTTGCCTTCTTCGATCAGCGCTTCAGGGGCCGGCACGTCGGGCATGGTGAGCTGGTGCGTAAACCCTGGCTCCGGGCTTTGAAACGAGGCGCTGCAGAAAAAGATCGGCCGGCCCTTCTGGATCGCGGTGATGCGGCGGGTGGTGAAGCTTTTGCCGTCGCGTACGTTGTCCACCTGATAGACCACCGGGCGGTGTGGGTCGCCCGGGCGCAGAAAGTAGCCGTGCTGGGAGTGGGGCAGACGCTCGGGTTCCACGGTGCGCGACGCCGCTGCCAAGGCCTGGCCGAGCACTTGGCCGCCGTAGAGCTGGGGAAAGCCCAGATCCTGGCTCTGGCCGCGAAACAGCGTCTCCTCCAGGGTTTCGAGATCCAGTACGTTCAATAGCGTCTTCAGCGCGTCGTTCATTCTCGGTATCCTATGGCGTTTAGCCGCTTTCTCGATCGACTGGCTACCTTAGCGGAGTTCGCCCCGATGCGCAGCGACGAATTTTACATGTACCGGGCGCTGGATCAGGCGCACCGGGCCGCCGCCGCCGGCGAGGTGCCGGTGGGGGCGGTGGTGGTCGACCCCAAAGGCGAGATCATCGGGGCCGCTCACAATGCCCCGGTCGAAAGCCGTGACCCCAGCGCCCACGCGGAAATTCGCGCGCTGCGCGCGGCGGGCGAGGCGCTTGGCAACTATCGCCTTGACGGCTGCACCCTGTATGTCACATTGGAGCCCTGTATGATGTGTGCAGGCGCCATGGTCCACGCGCGCATCGCACGGCTGGTCTACGCCGCCGCCGAGCCGCGCACCGGCATGGTCGAATCGAAGGCCAATCTGCTCGCCCAGCCCTGGTTCAATCACCGCGTCGAGGTCGAGGCCGGCGTACTGGCAGGGGCTTCGAAAAAGCTTTTGAAGGCGTTCTTTGCAGAGCGCCGCTAACCCATAGAAGGAGCCGCGATGCACGTGCTGCTCAATACGCTGATCGTAGTGCTCACCGTCGCCTCTATGGAAGTGGTGGCGACACTGGCCCACAAGTACATCATGCACGGCTTTGGCTGGGGCTGGCACCGCTCGCACCACGAGCCGCGCACTGGCTGGTTTGAGCGCAACGACCTTTATGCGGTGGTGTTCGCGCTACTCGCCATCGTGCTGATCGCTTACGGCACCGCCGGCGCTTGGCCACTGCAGTGGATAGGCGCCGGCATGACCGCCTACGGGGTGATCTACTTCGTGCTTCACGACGGGCTGGTGCACAAGCGGTGGCCGTTTAGCCTCATCCCGCGGCGCGGCTACATGAAGCGCCTTTACAAGGCCCATCGGCTGCATCACGCGGTGAAAGGCCGCCACGGCGGCGTGTCGTTTGGCTTCATCTACGCCCCGCCGGTGGAGAAGCTCGAGGCCACGCTGCGACGGCGCAAGGCCGCTAACGCGGGCGCTGCCAAAGGCTCAATGAGCGCGGAGTCGAGTTCCGCCGAGCGCGAGACCCCAGCGCGCTAGCCCCGCCGGCCAGCAAAAGCGCGACTTTTTCACTTCGTCCGGTACTTTGACGCCCGTTCCAAGCGAGCTTGCCCGCTCGGGTCACCTTCACGCCGATTTTGCGATACGCCCCGAGCGCGGTGGCGATCGCCCAGGCCGAGCGTAGCGGCAACTGCTCGATGCCGATGCGCGCCGAGGCATAATAAGGCTCCGCCGCCTCGATCAAGCGCGCCGAGACGCGCGCGAGCGCCTCGCGCTGATTCGGGTCGAGAATGTCTTCGACGCTCAAGCCTTCCTCACGCAGCCACTCGCCGGGCACGTAGCAGCGGCCCACTTCGGCGTCCTCGACGATGTCCCGGGCGATATTGGTGAGCTGAAACCCAAGCCCCAGATCGCAGGCACGATCGAGCACCGCCTCGTCGCGCACGCCCATGACGCGGGCCATCATCAGCCCCACCACCCCCGCCACGTGGTAGCAGTAGCGCAGCGTGTCCTCAAACGTTTCATAACGCTCGTCGCGCACGTCCATGGCGTAGCCTTCCAGATGATCGAACGCTTGAGAGGGCGGAATGGCGTGGGTCAGCGCCACCTCCTGAAAGGCGGCGAAGGCGGGCTCCTCCATCGGCTCGCCTTTGAAGGCGCGCGCGGTTTGGGCCTTGAGCTCGGCCAGGCGCGCCTCGCTCTGCGCTTTTTGCTCGCCTTCCGAGGGCGCGTTGTTGAAGCCCAGGGTTTGATCGTCGATCACATCATCGCAGTGGCGACACCAGGCGTAGAGCATCAGCGCGGCCCGGCGCGTTTGCCGGTCGAAGAGTTTCGAGGCGCTGGCGAAGCTCTTCGAGCCCGCGGCCATGGTCACGGTAGCGTGATCGAGCAGCGCCTCGCTCATGCGTTTTCCTTCTCTGACGTTAGCCGCTCCACCATCAGCCTAGCGGTCGCCTTGGCGGAGCCGATCACGCCGGGGATGCCCGCGCCCGGGTGGGTGCCGGCGCCGACCAGATACAAATTGTCGATCTGGCTGTCCAGGTTGTGCGGGCGAAACCAGGCGCTCTGGGTCAGAATCGGCTCGATCGAAAACGCCGAGCCCTGGTGGGCGCCGAGCGTATCGCGAAAATCGAAGGGCGTGAACGTGCGGTGGGTGACCAGCTGGCTGCGTAATCCCGGCATGTAGTGCTTCTCCAGATAATCGAAGATGCGCTCGCGCAGTTTCGGGCCTTCAACCTCCCAATCGAGCGCAGCGGTGCCCAGGTGCGGGACCGGGGCCAGCACGTAGTAGCTGCCGCATCCTTCCGGGGCAAGCGAGGGGTCGGTGACACACGGCGCGTGCAGGTAGAGCGAGAAATCCTCGGCCAGCCCGTCGCTATTGAAGATTTCGTCGATCAGCTCGCGATAGCGCGGCCCAAAGCAGACCGTGTGGTGGGCGAGCTGAGTATGGTTATGATCAAGGCCAAAGTAGAGCACGAACAGCGAGTTGCTCATGCGCTTGCCCTTGAGCTTTTTGGCCCGCTTGGCCCCCACCGGGTGGTGGCCGAGGAGTTTTTCGTAGGTGTGCACCACGTCGGCATTCGACGCGACGGCCCGCGCCGGAATCTCGCGGCCATCATGGAGCGTCACGCCGCGGGCGCGGTTACCCTCCATCTCGATACGCTCGACCTTGGCATTGACCAGTATCTCGCCGCCTAGGTCCTCGAACAGTTTGGCCATGCCCTTGACCAGCGCGCCGGTGCCGCCACGGGGAAACCACACGCCCCATTTACGCTCCAGCGCGTGGATCAGCGTGTAGATCGACGAGGTGGCAAACGGGTTGCCGCCGACAAGAAGCGAGTGAAACGAGAACGCCTGGCGCAGGTGCTCGTCCTCGATGTACTGCGATACCTTGGCGTAAACGCTCTTCCAGGCCTGCAGCTTGGCAAGCTGGGGGGCGGCGCGCAGCATGTCGCGAAAGCTCAAAAACGGCACCGTACCAAGCTTGACGTAGCCCTCGTCGAACACCGCCTTCGAGTAGTCGAGAAAGCGGTGATAGCCCTCGACGTCCTTGGGGTTGAAGTGTTCGATCTGGCGCTCGAGGTTGGTTTGGTCGTTATCGTAATTAAAGACCTCGCCGGACTCCCAGCAGAGCCGATAAAACGGCGTGACCGGCAGCAGCTCGACGTACTGGTCGATACGCTTGCCGACCAGTTCGAATAATTCCTCGAGGGCGCTGGGGTCGGTGATCACCGTGGGGCCGGCGTCAAACACGAAGCCTTCGTCTTCGTAGACGTAGGCGCGCCCGCCGGGCTTGTCGCGGCTTTCCAAAAGCGTGGTCGGAATGCCCGCGGCCTGCAGCCGGATGGCCAACGCCAGGCCGCCAAAGCCCGCGCCAATTACGATCGTTTTACTCATCTTTGAAGGCTCGCAGCCGAGGGGTTTGTTTAAGCACGGCCGGAATGGCCTCGCGCACCGGTACCGGGGGCTTGCCGGAGACGATGCGCGCCTTATCCAAAAGCGTGGGTCGACCGGCGTAGAAGCGTTCGATCAGGCCGTCGTTCAGCGTGTAGAAGCGCTGCATGACCTGCCAGCGCCGGTCCGGTTTGCCTGCCAGAAACAGCATGCGGTTGAGCATGCGAAAAAACCGCTGCTCCCGCCAGCGCCGCCGAGCGAAATTGTCGATCAGCTCGAACAGCGACGCGGCATCAAAATGCGTCTGTGCGGCGATCGCGTCCGCCAGCGCCACCGCGTGGGGCAGCGAGTAGCCGGTGGTGGCGTGAAAGAGCCCGGCGCGCAGCCCGCTTCTCGGCTGGCCCTGAGCGGTCTGCCAGAAGGCGTCGATGTCGCCGTCCAGGGTAATCGGCAGGTGGCCGTGCTCTTCTCGCTCAAGCGCTTCGAGCGCCCAGCCCTGGCGCTCGGCGTAGGCGGCGATGTTGTCGCGGGCCTGCGCCGGGTCCAGATCCGCCGCGTCGACGTAGTGGGTATCCTCGATCAACAGCGTGTACTCATCGAGCGGCAGGCTGTAGACGAAGCGGTAGCCGCCCTGCTGGTCGACGGTAGCGTCCATCATGATCGGCCGGGTCAGCCCGTGGGGCGTTTTGATCCGCCACTGCTGCCCCAGAAACGACTGGTAGCCGATGGTCAGGTGGGACGACGTTTCCGGGCCGCGCCCATCGATCACCGCGCCCGCCGTGAGCGCCGTGCCGTCCTCGAGCGTCACGCCGGTCGGGGTGACGGCGGCCACACGAGTATCGGTCAAAAGCCGCTCGCCGAGATTACCTTCGAGCACCTCGGCGAAGCGCTCGGCGGTCACGCTCAGGTAGTCGCTTTCCAGATGCCGGTTGAACGCGGGAAAGCGCACCTCGTAGCCGGGCCAGCGGTGGGCCACCAGCGGCTCGATCCAGGCGTGCTGCTCAGAGCTCAAATCGTGCTGGTGAAACGACCAGGTGTGGTTGCCGCCGGGGCGGGGGCCGGCTTCGATCACCAGCACGTCGAGGTTTGGGTGGCGCTTGCCAAGCCGCCAGGCGATCAGGGCGTTGGCAAGCCCCGCGCCGACGAGAATGAGATCATACGACTGCTTCATGGGCGCTCTCCGTGTAAACCGGGCGGTGCGTGGTCAGCGCCTGCTCGGCGATAGCGGCGGCGCGCTCGGCCCCGCCGGCGGCGCGAAGCGGTGCCTGGAGCGCGGTGAGCCGTTCACGATAATCAAACGCGTCGAGCCGGGCGAGCTTTTGCGCGAGCGTCGCCGGGCGCGAAAAATGGAAGGCGCGCTCGCCAAGGCCGTGATACAGCACCCGGGCCGCCACGCCTGGCTGGTCGAAGGCCAGCGGCACGACCAGCATCGGCGTGGCGGTGTCGATGGCATCCACCACGGTGTTGAGCCCGCCGTGGGTAATGACCGCCTCCGCGCGGTTAAGAGCCTCGCGCTGGTCAACGAAATCCACCGCTACTGTGGCCCCGGCGCGCGTAAGTGCTGCCTCTTGCGCTGCGTCCAGCTTGCCACAGTGGGCGATCAAAAGCGCCTTACCTTGGCGTTTGCACGCCCGGGCGATTTTCTTGAATAGTCCAAAGCGGTGGCCCTGCAGCGTGCCGAGCGAGGCGAACACGAAGCGCTCGGGAAGCGGCAGCTCCTCCAGGCGCCGGTGGCGGGCGCCGGCGTTAGGCAGGCGTAGCGGGCCGACGGCGTGGAAGGTGTCGGGAAGCCGTGTACGGGGGAAATCGAAGGCGAGCGGCGTCTGGCTGATCTGGGCAAGCGGTGACAGGCACTCGTGAAGCCCGCGGCGCGGCGAAAGCCCGAAGGCGAGGGCATGGCGTGCGACCACCTGCGCGTGGCGGCCCATCATTTGATCATAAATGCGCTCGCTGGTGGCGTACATGCCTTGAGCGCGCTCAGACTCGGCAAGGCGAAACGGCATCACCGGCAGCGGAAGGCCTGTCTCGCGATTGACCGGCAGCGCGCAGGCCACCGACACGAAGGGCAAGCCGAGCCCCTCGGCGACCAAAGCGCCGGCGGGCTCCATCTGATCGGCGATCACGCCGTCGATGCCGAGCGCCTCAAAGGCGGCGGGAAGCTCGCGACAGAGCATGTCGGTGGTCTCGGCCAGATCGCGAATCATGGCGAAGAGCCCCGCCCCGGAAGGGTTTGCCAGCCGGTCAAGCGTACGCGCCATGCGCCCTTCGGGATGGCTTTTTTGGCCCACCGCGAAAAAGCCGATGCGCGGCTCGCTGATCAGCGAGCGAGCGTCGGCCTGGTGGACGAACGTGACCCGGTGGCCGCGGGCGACCAGGCAGGCGGCGAGCGCCTCGAGCGCCTTGACGTGGCTGTAAAGCGCCGGGGCCACGATGGCGAAGTGGCTCATAAGGGAATCCCTGCTGGCCGGCTCAAGGTGCGCCGATCACGGCGAGCTGCTGGTGAAACCAGCCCTGCACGAAGGCGCGGGTGCGCCCGCCTTGGGGGCAGGCGGCGGCCAGGTGCGTGTCGGCGCGGGCCAAGTGAGCATCCAGGCGCTCGCGCACGGCGCGCTCGCCAAGCGTTGCCACCAGCGTCGACTTGCCGGCGTCTTGGTGAAGGTCCTTGCCCGTGCCCATCACGCCGTCGGCCAGGTCGTCGATCAGTTGAAAAGCCTGGCCGAGATCCTCGGCGAACAGCGCAAGCGCCTTTTGAACGTGTTCATCGGCGTTGGCCGCCAGGCCTGCCAGTGACAGCGTGGCGCTAAAGAGCTTGCTGGTTTTAAGGTCGTTGGTGGCGAGAATCGCATCGACGCTGCGCGCGCCGGCGCCTTCGCTCAAATCCAGAAACTGCCCCTCGACCAGCCCCTGAAGGCCTACCGCGCGGGCAAGCGTGGATACCGCCGTCGCGCGGCGCTCGCTTTCAAGCCCGGGCGCCTCGGCGGCGATGGCGTAGGCGTGGCTCAAAAGCGCCACCGCGGCCAGAATGGCGACGCTTTCACCGAACTGGCGATGAATGGTGGGGCGGCCGCGGCGAAGCTCGGCGTTATCCATGCAGGGGATGTCGTCGAGAATCAGCGAGGCCGCGTGGATCATCTCCACTGCGCAGGCGAGGTCGAGCAGGCCGTCGGTGTCGGCGTCGGCCGTAAGGTCCTGGGCGGTCAGCAGCAGCAGCAGCGGGCGAATCCGCTTGCCCGGGGCCAGCGTGGCCTCGCGCATCGCGCGGGCGACCCGCTCGGTTTCGGGGGCCGCCGGCAGGCGCTCGTCGAGTCGCCGCTCCAGGGCCGCGCGCAGCGCCTCGATTGGGTCTCGATGGCTTGTCAGTTGGTCGGCGTCGGCATTCATTAAAGCGGTCCCTGGCATTTCGTTGTTCGTGGCCATCGTTGCACATCAAGCGGCGAGCACGCGGCAACGCGCTCGCCAGGGGCTGGGCGCGCCCGTGGCCATTATGAAAAAGGTTTTAACATCAACGGGCAGTGCTTGAAAGCCACCGTGCGTGAAAGTCACGGCTCTTGAAAGTCAATGTCCGTTCTGGCCGAGCACCTGGGCGTCGAACCCGCTTGGCTCCGGCGCGTTTGAATCGAGCATCGCGTGGAGAAGCTCCATGACGTGGTTGACCTCATAAAGCGTCAGCGGGCCGTCCTTGGCAAAGCGTACGCGCCCGGCGGCGTCGTGGACGACCACCGCCGAGCCGCCGCGCTCGAGATTCCAAGCGCTCTGTACCGCGCTTTGGTCGTCCACCACGAACTGCACCTCGGGCGCGTCGCGCTTGCTGCCCTCGACGCTTTTGCGCACGAACATCGCACTGCCGAAGACCGCGTCGTCGGTGTTGACGATGGTGGTGGTCTGAAAGCGCTCGTCGGGAAACCGGGCCGCCTCGATCGCTTCGATGATCGGCGCGTTCAGGTCCTTGGCCGAGAGCCGCCCGGCGACGTGCAGCACCACCCCGACGCTGCCGGCAAGCGCGCTGGTGTCCCAGGGTTGGTAGCGCAGCGCGCCCTCCTCGAGCACGACTTCTCCGCGGTCCGCTACGCGCACCGCGGCCGGCGGCTCGCCGGTCTCGAAGGCGGCGGCGGGGGTGAGCGCTGTCGCTACCCAGAGCGTGGCGGCGACTAGCCCGGCCGCGGTTGACGTGAAGCGGTCTCGCATTGTGCTCTCCCTGGGGCAAACGGCCCCGGTGCAGGTGGTCGGTGTCGTCAAGGCGGCGCGCCGGCCTGGGCAAGGCCGGTCTGGCCGAGCTGGAAAAACTGCTGGCGGCTGCGCTCGACGTAGCTCAGCATTTCGTAATAACGGCGAATGTTGCGCACGTAGATCACCGGCTCCCCGCCGCGAGCGAAGCCGTAGCGGGTCTGGCTGTGCCAGCGGCGCTGCTGTAAAAGCGGCAGCGCCTCGCGTACGTCTGCCCACAGGTTCGGGTCGCCGCCGCGCATTTTTGCGATATCGCGGGCGTCATATAGATGCCCAAGCCCCACGTTGTAGGCGGCCATGGCCATGTAGAGGCGGTTGTCGCCGATGATCTCCTCGGGCAGGCGCTCCTCGAGGCTTCTCAAATAGCGCGCGCCGCCGTCGATGCTCTGCGCCGGGTCGCGGCGATTGCTCACGCCCAGGTCGCTGGCGGTGGGTTGGGTCAGCATCATCACCCCGCGCACGCCGGTGGGCGACACGGCGTCCGCGTCCCAGTGGGACTCCTGATAGCCCACTGCCGCCAATAGCTTCCAGTCGAAGCCGGTCGCCAGGGCGGCGCGTTTGAAAAGCGGCGCGAACTCGGGCAGGCGCTGGTCCAGGTGGCTCAAAAAGGTCCGCGTTCCGACGTACTCGAGATAGTCGTCGTGGCCGAAGTAGCGGCTGATCAGGCGCTCGAGCGCGCCGTTCTCGCGCTGCTCGTCCAGAAAGCGGTCCGCGGCTTCCAACAGCCCGAGCCCCTGGCCCGAGGGCAGTGCCCAGACCAGCGAGCGCGGCTCGCCCAGAGCGAAGCCACGCTCGACGTTGGGGAAAAACAGCCGGTTGACGCGAAACTGGTGATCGAAAATCACCGCGGCGTCGAGCTCCTCGTTTTCGACCATCGCCAGCAGCTCGGCGATTTCGCTGCCCTCCAGCGCCTGCCATTCGAGTTTGGGCAACGTCTCCTTGAGCGCTTCGAGCATCTGCTCGGTGCCCGAGGCGCTGAGCGTGCCGACCTTGAGCCCTTCCAGGTCGGCGGGGCCGTTGATGGCGTAGAGCCCGCGGCGATACACCACCAGCGGCTGCATGTCGATGATCGGCCTGGTGTAGTGAAGACCCGGCGTATCCGGGGCGAGCGGCAGAGCGGCGGCGCCGATGTCGCCCTGTTCGCGCACCGCGTCGAGCACCTCTTCCGGGGAGTGGCGCGCGTCGAGATTCAAGCTCACGCCAAGATACTCGGCGAAAAGGTGTAAAAGCTCGTACTCGAAGCCGGTCGGCCCCTGGCGGCCTTCATAGTAGGTGGTGGGCGTGGTACGGGTGTGGGCGGTGATGAAATCCCTTTCCAGCACGCGGTCCAAGTGCTCACGCGGCGTTTTGCCGGCGCCGGCGGGTACCAGCGTCAGCCAGACAATGCTGATGACGGCCCAGTAAAGGCGATAGTGGGCGAGAAAATGTCGGCAATACAGTGTCGGCATGGCGCGGGGTCGGTGTAAAACAGGCAGTCACCATACCCAGCCCGGTAGGCGCTGTCACCTTGTCGATTTCGTATCAAAGCCGCTTTCCAGTATCATGTGCGCCTGTCGCACTGCGGCTTGGTGATTTCCCGCTCGAACTCTCTTAGCTTTAGAGGCCCCCAGATATGCTCGAACTGCGAGGCGCGCCCGCCCTTTCTGCCTTCCGTCATGACCGGCTTTTAAAAGCGCTGCGTGAACGCGTTCCCGAAGTGACGGCGCTGGACGCCCACTACGTTCATTTCATCGACTGTGCGGCAGCACTCGACGACACCGCCCGCGCGCGGCTGGCCGAGCTTCTGGCGTACGGAAGCTTCGAGCCCCAGGACACGATCGAAAACCCGACCCGCCTGTGGGTGGTGCCGCGTCTGGGCACCCAGTCGCCCTGGTCGACCAAGGCGACCGATATCGCCCATAACTGCGGGCTTGGCAGCGTTCGCCGCATCGAGCGCGGCATCGAGTACCGGGTCGGGGGCGAGCGACTCGACGAGCAGCAGCGGGAAATCATCGCCGCCGAGCTTCATGATCGCATGACCGAAACCGTGCTGTGGGACGACGCCGAGGCCGAAAAGCTCTTCACTCGCCTGGAGCCGGCGCCGCTGGGGTCGGTCGATATCCAGCAGGGCGGGCGCGAAGCGCTGGCGGTGGCCAACGATGAGCTGGGGCTGGCGCTGACCGACGACGAGATCGACTACCTGGTCGATGCCTTCGGTGAGCTTGGCCGCAACCCAAGCGACGTCGAGCTGATGATGTTCGCCCAAGCGAACTCCGAGCACTGCCGCCACAAGATCTTCAACGCCGACTGGGTCGTCGACGGCGAGGCCACGCCGCAGTCGCTGTTCAAGATGATCAAGAACACCTTTGCAAGTTCGCCGGACAACGTGCTCTCGGCCTACAGCGACAACGCCGCCGTGATCAAGGGCAGCCAGGCCGGTCGCTTTTTCCCTCAGCCGCTGACCGGCGCTGCCGGCGAGCGCGCCCTGTACGGTGCTCATCAGGAGCCGATCCACATTCTGATGAAGGTGGAGACCCACAACCACCCCACGGCAATCGCGCCGTTTCCCGGGGCGGCGACCGGCTCCGGCGGCGAGATTCGCGACGAAGGCGCGACCGGCATCGGCGGCAAGCCCAAGGCGGGCTTGGCCGGCTTCACCGTGTCGAACCTGCGCATCCCCGAGTTCGTTCAGCCCTGGGAGGCGTTCGACTACGGCAAGCCGGAGCGCATGCAGTCGGCGCTTTCGATCATGCTCGACGGCCCCATCGGCGGCGCGGCGTTCAACAACGAGTTCGGCCGCCCGAACCTGACCGGCTATTTTCGCACCTACGAGCAGGACGTGCTCAGCGGTGACGACATCAAGCGCCGGGGCTTTCACAAGCCGATCATGATCGCCGGCGGGTACGGCAACATCCGCGCCCAGCACGTGCAGAAGGGCGATATCCCCATCGGCGGCAAGCTGATCGTGATGGGCGGGCCGGCGATGCTGATCGGGCTTGGCGGCGGCGCGGCGTCGAGCGTGACCTCCGGCACCTCGAGCGCGGATCTCGATTTTGCCTCGGTGCAGCGCGAAAACCCGGAAATGGAGCGCCGTGCTCAGGAAGTGATCGACCGCTGCTGGGCGATGGGCGACAAGAACCCGATTCGCTTCATCCACGACGTGGGCGCCGGCGGGCTTTCCAACGCCTTGCCGGAACTGGTCAAGGACGGCAACCGCGGCGGGCTTTTCGACCTGCGCGCAGTGCCCAACGCCGAACCCGGCATGAGCCCGCTCGAGATCTGGTGCAACGAAGCCCAGGAGCGTTACGTGCTGGCCGTCGCCCCGGAAGACCTCGACACGTTCGACGCCTTCTGCAAGCGCGAGCGCTGCCCCTATGCGGTCGTCGGCGAGGCGCTCGAAGAGCACCATCTACAGGTGCGCGACGGTCATTTCGAAAGCAAGCCCGTCGATCTTCCGATGAGCGTGCTGTTCGGCAAGGCGCCGAAGATGGAGCGCGCGTTCACCCGCGAGCACCCGGAACGTTCTGGCGTGATGCTCGACAACCTGGATCTGCGCGAGGCGCTGGATCGCGTGCTGCGCCTGCCGTCGGTGGCCTCGAAAAGCTTTTTGATCACCATCGGCGATCGCTCGATCACAGGCCAGGTGGCGCGCGATCAGATGGTCGGCCCTTGGCAGGTGCCGGTGGCGGACGTCGCCGTGACCACGGCGAGCTTCGATACCCACGCCGGCGAAGCGATGGCGATGGGCGAGCGCCCGCCGGTGGCGCTGATCGACCCGGCGGCCAGCGCCCGTTTGGCCGTGGCCGAGACGATCACCAACCTGGCCGCCGCGCCGATCGCCAAACTCTCCGATATCAAGCTCTCCGCCAACTGGATGAGTGCGGCGGACCGCCCCGGCGAAAACCAGGCGCTGTATGACGCGGTCTACGCCGTCGGCATGGAGCTCTGCCCGGCGCTCGGTATCGCCGTGCCGGTGGGCAAGGACTCGATGTCGATGCACACCGCCTGGCAGGGCGAAAACGCTAAAGGCGAAGCCGAGGAGAAGAGCATCACCTCTCCACTGTCGCTGATCGCCACCGGCTTTGCCCCGGTGACCGATGCGCTCGCCACCCTTACGCCGCAGATCAACATGGAGCAGGAGGAGTCCGACCTGATCCTGATCGATCTGGGCGGCGGCAAGAACCGCCTCGGCGGCTCGGCCTTGGGCCAGGTGTACGGCCAGCTCGGCGACGAGTGCCCGGACGTCGACGACCCGGAGGACATCAATGCGTTCTTCGAGGTGATCCAGGGGCTCAACCGTGACGGTAAGCTTCTGGCCTATCACGACCGAAGCGACGGCGGGGTGCTGGTCACGCTGCTGGAAATGGCCTTCGCTGCCCACGCGGGCCTGGAGATCAAGCTCGACTGGCTGATCGACGAGCCGGTCGAGGCGTTCAGCGCGCTGTTTTCGGAAGAGCTCGGTGCGGTGATCCAGGTCAACCGAGCGCACACCGAGGAGGTGCTGACCCAGTTCGCCGTGGCCGGTATCGAAACCTGCGGCGTGATTGCGCGCCCGCGCTACGACGACCAGGTGCGCGTCACGCTGTTCGAAGAGCCGCTGCTGGAAACCACGCGCCAGCTGACCCAGCGCACCTGGTCGGAGACCAGCTATCGGATGCAGGCGCTGCGCGACAATCCTGAGTGCGCGAAGAACGAATTCGACAACCTGATGGACCTGCGCGACCCGGGCCTTTCTGCGGCGCCGAGTTTCGATGTCAACGAGGACGTCAGTGCGCCGTTCGTCAACACCGCCAAACCCGCCGTGGCGGTGCTGCGCGAGCAGGGCGTCAACGGCCAGGTCGAAATGGCCTGGGCGTTCGACAAGGCGAATTTTGACGCCGTCGACGTGCACATGAGCGACATTCTCGAAGGGCGCGTGTCGCTCGACGAGTTCAAGGGGCTGGTCGCCTGCGGCGGCTTCTCCTATGGCGACGTGCTCGGCGCCGGCGGCGGCTGGGCGAAGTCGATTCTGTTCAACGAGCGCGCCCGTGAGCAGTTCCAGGCGTTCTTCACCCGCGACGATACGTTCAGCCTGGGTGTGTGCAATGGCTGCCAGATGCTCTCGCAGCTGAAGCCGCTGATTCCCGGCGCCGAGAGCTGGCCCGAGTTTCTGCGCAACGAGTCCGAGCAGTTCGAGGCGCGCGTGGCCATGGTGCGGGTCGAGAAAAGCCCGTCGATTCTGCTCTCCGGCATGGAGGGATCGACGCTGCCCATCGCCGTGGCCCACGGCGAAGGCCGCGCGGCGTTTCGCGACAGCGCCCATCTGCGCAGCATGCAATCAAGCAGTCAGATCGCGCTTCGCTACATCGACAACTACGGCCAAGTCACCACGCGCTACCCGGCCAACCCCAACGGCTCGCCTTCGGGCATTACCGGGCTGACCACGCCGGATGGCCGGGTCACCATCATGATGCCCCACCCGGAGCGCGTCACTCGCGCGGTGACCAACTCCTGGCGGCCAAGCGATTGGACCGAGGACGGTGCCTGGCTGCGGCTGTTCAGAAACGCCCGCGTCTGGCTGGGCTGATACGCGGCTCGCGTTCTGGCGTTGGGCCTGGCGCATAAAAAAAGCGGTGGCAGGAAAGCATTTCCTGTCACCGCTTTCGTTTGCAGCATGCTGGCTACTCGTGAACGCGAAGCTCGGTCTGATCGCGCCTTGGGGCGGTGGGCACGTTGAGTTCGCTTTCGAGCTCGCTGAGGGTTTGCTGGTAGCGCTCGACCAGCGCCTCATAGCGTCCAAAATCGTGGCCGCAATCCATGCAGTAAACGTGGACCGTATCGCGGCGGGTAGCAGGCAAACGCTTCAGGCGGCTTCCGCAGCTGGGGCAGTCGGCGCTAAAGTGATTGGTAGGCATATCGCACTCCTTAAACGTTCCGGGTTCCCCAGTATTTAAAAAATGTTAAACCATCTCTCCCTAATCGTGTGAGTCACACCCTTTTTAAAAGTTCAATAGCAGGCTAGCGACGTGATCGAGAACAATGGCGTACCTCTGCCCGAACTTCGCGATTACCAGCGCCAGGCGGTAACGCGGGTCATCGAGCATTTTCGCGCCGGGAGCGACCCCGGGGTGGTCGTACTGCCTACCGGCAGCGGTAAATCCCTGGTGATCGCCGAGCTCGCCCGCCTTGCCCGGGGGCGAGTGCTGGTACTGGCCCACGTGCGCGAGCTGGTCGAGCAGAATCACGCCAAGTACCAGGCCTACGGGCTAAAGGCGGATATCTTCAGTGCGGGCTTGAAGCGCAAGGAGTCGAGTCGCCAGGTGGTGTTCGGCTCCGTTCAGTCGGTGGTGCGCAATTTAGACGCCTTCGAGGACGACAACTTCACTCTGCTGGTGATCGACGAGTGCCACCGGGTGTCGCTGGAAAAGACCTCGAGCTACCGCCAGGTGATCGAGCATCTCAGGCGTCAAAACCCGTCGCTCAAGATTCTCGGGCTGACCGCCACGCCCTACCGGCTGGGGCAGGGTTTCATCTACCACCGCCACTACCACGGCATGGTGCGCGGCGACGCAGAGAGCTTTTTCACCGACTGCGTGTTCGAGCAGCCGCTGCGCCTGATGGTCAAAAAGGGCTATCTCACCGCGCCGGAGCGCTTCGATATGGCGGTTGCTGGCTACGATTTCTCGCGCCTGGTGCCGGCCCCGGGCGGCCAGTTCGCCGAGCGCGAGCTCAACGAGGTGGTGGCCAAAAGCCGCGCCACGCCCGGCATCGTCGAGCAGATCATCGAGCGCGCCCGCGAGCGCCACGGTGTGATGATCTTCGCCGCCACCGTGGCTCACGCCGAAGAGATCACGGGGTATCTGCCGGACGGCGAAGCGGCGCTGATCACCGGGGAAACGAAGGCGGTCGAGCGCGAGCGGCTGATCAACGCGTTCAAGGCGCGCGCGCTCAAGTATCTGGTCAATGTCTCGGTGCTGACCACCGGGTTCGATGCGCCCCACGTCGACGTGATCGCCATTCTGCGCCCCACCGAGTCGGTGAGTCTTTACCAGCAGATCGTTGGCCGCGGTTTGAGATTGTCGCCGGGCAAAACCGACTGCCTAGTGCTCGATTACGCCGGCAATCCCTGGAATCTTTACGCCCCGGAAGTGGGCGAGCCGCGCCCGGACAGCGACGCTGAGCCGGTGCAGGTGGTGTGCCCGGTCTGCGAACACGCCAATCTGTTCTGGGGCAAGCGCGACGGTGAGCTGGTGCTCGAGCACTTCGGTCGGCGTTGCCAGGGGCTCGTCGAGAACGAACAGGGCAAGCGCGTGCAGTGCGATTTTCGCTTTCGCTTCAAGGTGTGCGATCAGTGCGGCGCCGAAAACGACATCGCCGCCCGGCGCTGCCACGGCTGTCAGACGCTTCTGGTCGACGCCGACGACAAGCTCAAGGATGCGCTGAAGCTAAAGGACGCGAAGGTGCTGCGGGTCAGCGGCATGGACGTGGAGGCCACCATCAACGGGCGCGGCCTGCCCCGGCTCAAGGTCACCTATTTCGACGAGGACGGGACGAGCTTGAGCGAGTGGTTTGCGCTGGAAACCGCCGCCCAGCGCTACGCTTTTTACCACGCGTTTCTGCAGGACCACGCTCGCGCCCCGGGCGTCGAGTGGAAGCCCACCTCCGCCGACGAAGTCGTGGCCGAGCGCCGCCGGCTGCGCCGCCCGGATTTCGTGGTAGGGCGCAAGGTAGGGCGCCACTGGCAGCTTCGCGAGAAGCTCTTCGACTACCAGGGGCGCTACCGCAAGGCCTTCGATGCCGGCGGCGATGTCTCGTGAGTCGTGCGCTGTTACACTGGCGCCTGATTGAACCACCGCCTTTGCGCCAACAAGGAAAGCCACCCGCGTGAGCGAAACGCTGGAGCCTGACAACGAGATCGAATCCGCCCTCGACGAGCCGGTGGTGGAGGCGCTTGGGCGACTGTTCGACGAGCCGATCACGAAACTCCCGGAAGATCTCTACATTCCGCCGGAGGCGCTGCGCGTATTTCTCGAAGCCTTCGAGGGGCCGCTGGATCTGCTCTTGTACCTGATTCGCCGCCAGAACCTGGACATTCTCACGGTCAACGTCGCCGCCATCACCCACCAGTACATCGAGTACGTGGAGCTGATGAAAGCGATGCAGATCGAGCTTGCCGGCGAGTACCTGCTGATGGCCGCGATGCTGGCCGAGATCAAATCGCGCACGCTCTTGCCGCGCCCGCCGAAGGAAGAGGGCGAGGACGAAGAGGATCCGCGCGCCGAGCTGATTCGCCGGCTGCAGGAGTACGAGCGCCTAAAAGAGGCCGCCGAAACGCTGGATACGCTGCCGCGGGTGGGGCGCGACTGGTTTAGCGCCCAGGCGGGCCTGCCGCCGATCGAAACCCGGGTGATCCACCCGGACGTGGAGCTCGATGAGCTGCTCGGCGCGCTCTCGGGTATCCTCAAGCGCGCCGAGCTGACCCAAAGCCACCAGGTGAGCCGCGAGGTGCTCTCGACCCGCGAACGGATGCTCAAGATCATGGAGGTGCTCGCAAGCGACGAGGCCCAGGGGCGCTACACGCCGTTCGAAGCGCTTTTCACCCTGGAGGAGGGGCGCGGCGGCGTGGTGGTCACCTTCATGGCGATTCTTGAGCTTGCCAAGGAGGCGATGATCGACATCGTACAGAACGCACCGCTTTCGCCGATTCACGTGCGCGCCCGGCCGGCGGCGCTGGCCGATGACGAAAGCGCCTTCGAGCTCGAGGAGGACGAAAGTGACGCCTTCGAGGACGCCGAGGCCACTTTCGGCTCCGACGACGACCCTTTGGATGCCGGTGAGGACGAGCCGTGAGCGCTACCCCGACGAACAGCACCTTCGATAAAAGTACGACGCTGGACGAAATTCTCGAGGCGGCGCTTCTGGCCGCTGGCGAGCCGCTGAGCCTGGAGCGACTGGAGACGCTGTTTCTCGACGGCGAAAGCCCCGGGCCCAAAACGCTTCGCGAGGCGCTCGGACGTCTTGCCGAGCGCCACGAGGATGGAGCGCTGGAGCTGGTCGAAACCGCCTCGGGCTTTCAGCTGCGCATTCGTCCACGCCTTTCCCAGTGGGTCTCCAGGCTTTGGGACGAGCGTCCCCAGCGCTACTCCCGCGCGCTTTTAGAGACGCTGGCGCTGATCGCCTACCGCCAGCCGGTCTCACGCGGCGACATCGAGGAGGTGCGCGGGGTAAGCGTGTCGAGCTCGATCATGCGCACGCTGATGGAGCGCGGCTGGATTCGCGTCGTCGGTCATCGCGACGTGCCGGGCCGCCCGGCGGTGTACGCCACGACGAGAAGCTTTCTCGACGATTTCGGCCTGAAAACGCTGGACGCGCTGCCGCCGATGCACGAACTGACCAGCCAGGAGGAGCTCGATATCGATGATGAGGCGCCCGCGACTCGCGACGAGATGGAATCTTCATCGGCTGAAGCGGTCGAGACACTGGACGAAAGCGCCGAAACCGGGCAGGATGCGCCCCCCGATACGGGCGACGCTTCTCATGAAGACGACGCCCAACCCCACGCCGAGACGGCGTTAACCCCGCCGCTGAGCTTTGCCGATCTTGAGGCGCGGCTCGCGGCGCGCGCGGCGGAACAACGTGACCCGCCCGCGTCGACAGACAAGAGGTCCGACGACCATGAGCCAGAATAACCAAACCCCACCCCCCGGTAGCGAAAAGCTGCAGAAAGTGCTGGCCCGCGCCGGCTTCGGCTCGCGCCGGGAGATGGAAACCGTGATCAGCGATGGCCGCGTCAAGGTCAACGGCCAGGTCGCCAAGCTCGGCGACCGGGTCGAGGAGCGCGACAAGGTCAGCTTCGACGACCGCCCGGTGTCGCTGCGCCCGGAGGCCGAGGTGCCGCGCCGCGTGCTGATGTACAACAAGCCCGAAGGCGAGCTTTGCACGCGCAAGGACCCGGAGGGCCGGCGCACGGTATTCGAACGCCTGCCGCGCCTGAAAGGCGAGCGCTGGATCGCGATCGGGCGGCTGGACATCAACACCAGCGGCCTTTTGCTGTTCACCACCGACGGTGAACTCGCCAACCGTCTGATGCACCCTTCCACCCAGGTCGAGCGCGAGTACGCCGTGCGCGTCATGGGCGAAGTGAAGCAGGAGCATATCAAGGCGATGGTCGACGGCGTCATGCTCGAGGACGGCCCGGCGCGCTTCACCGACGTGCAGGAGTTCGGCGGCGAAGGGATCAACACCTGGTTCCACGTGGTGATCATGGAGGGCCGCAACCGCGAGGTGCGCAGGCTCTGGGAGTCGCAAAACCTCACCGTGAGTCGCTTGAAGCGCGTGCGCTACGGCAACATCTTCCTCGACAAGCGGGCCAAGGCCGGCGAGTGGATCGAGCTTAGCCAGGACGAGATCGACGATTTGGCAACGCTTGCCCAGCTCGAGGCGCGTAAGGTGCCGGAGCTCACCCCGGATGAGAAAAACCGCTGGAGCCGCGACAAGCACAAGCGCCGCCCGGTGCAGGCGATGCGCAAGCCCAAGCGCCGCTGATACCCAGGCTAGCGCTCGCCCATCACGCCCCGCCCGGGGCGTGATGGGCGTATTGATTCGATACCTTTACCCAACTCCTTATCGAAAGCTTTCCACGATCGTCTCTTCCCAGCGTTTGGCGACGCTGGCCGGGGAGAAGTGCGTTTTGAAGCGCGTCTGCGCGTTGTCTCCCAAGCGGCGGGCAAGGCCGGGCTCCACCACCAAGCGGGTCAGGTGTTCGGCAAACGCGGTCGTGTCATTGGGTGCGACGAGAAAGCCGGTCTCGTTGGAGGCGATCATGTCAGACGGGCCGTAGCGGACATCGAAGGCGACCACCGGGCAGCGAAAGGCCATTGCCTCGAGCAGCGTCAGCGGGAACCCCTCCATCACGCTGGTCAAAATGGCGCACTGCGCGTCGCGATAGATGCTCGCGATGTCGTTGCAGTAGCCTTCGAACACGACGTGGCGCTCTAGCTTTAATACCTCGATAAGTGCTTTGATTTTGTCGCGCTCGCCGCCTTCGCCGTAAAGGTGAAGGCACGCCTGTGGCGCGTGCTTCACGACCTCGGCCATTATCTCGAGCGCCTTTAGGTGCTGCTTTTCCGGCGACAGGCGCGCCACGTAAACGATTTTACTCCGCTGGTTGGGCAGTTCTTCACCGTCGGCGCTTTTCAATGCCTTATAGGAGGCGCTGAGCGTGTGCGGCACCGTGACCACGTTTTGGTCCGGGAAACGGTGCTCGACGTCCCGGGTTTGCGTTTGGGTCAGCGCTACCACGCCATCCGGCGTATCGCCGCCTTCCAGCAGGTCCCGGTAATGGGTCTTGAGCCGGGTGTCGGGTTCTTTACCCTGAAAGTGCGTGCTGTGCAGCGCGCCGAACACACGAATCTGCTTTTTCCGGTTTTCGCCTACCGGCGCGTTGCGCAAAAGCGCGGAGGCCTTGAAGGTAAACTTGTTCTTGTCGTTGAGCAGCCAAAGCTTATTACCCTTCAATCGGGTCGTCAGTGCATTGAGCGCGTAAAGCGAAAAGTCCGTACTGTCGCCCAAAAACGAGCACTGACCGAGGAGGTTGTCGATCGCCCCCAGACCGGTGGCGGTGCTCTTGAAAGAAGCATGAGTGACCTGAGAAAACGACTGCCCCGTCGTGAGCGAGGCGTGTAGATAAAAGCCGGGTGCGAGCCCTTTTTCTGGCGAGGATTCGGCTCCCTCTCTTTCGAATACCCGGAAGAACAGCGGCGTGCCCCAGGGGCTGTAGTGAATTTCGTGAGTTCGCTGACGGGTGTGAGGATCGTAAAGGCGGTGGCTGCTGCGATGGCCCGTGGCGTGGTAGATATCCGCCGCGACCTTCTGGCCCTTGTCGAAGTAGTTAATGTGGATCAGCTCGCCGTGCTCTTTCGAGTAGACCTTGTAGGCAAAAAGCCGGCCCTGACCGTTGAGGTAGCGTACGTCCTTGTGCCCTTCGACCGGGGCGGCGGTGTAGCCAGTAAAGCTTGGGTCGATCACCGGTGGGAGCGTGTCCTTGAGTGCGCTTGACGGCAGCGCTGGGTCGTCGAATCCCTGCAGGCAGTCGTAGAGCCCCTTGATGCGCGTAGCGCTGTGGTAGCGCTCGCTACCCAGAAGTGCAGCGACGTTGCGTTGAAGCTCCGGGCGATACTGGAACGTCACGATCAAGGGGTGGACGCCCAGCTCATCGATGAACAGCGACGCCCTGGCCAGCGCCGAGTGTTCGATGCCGGTGAGCATTGTGCCCATGTCCAGGTTGAGAAACAGGATGTCCGTATCGTCCAGCAGGGGCTGTGCCATGGTGGGTCGCCTTGTCGTCAGTAGCCTAAGCTTGAAACACGTATTGTCGTGAACCGGCATCGCTGCGACAAGACCGGAACAGGCTTCCATCGAGCGGCGTTAATATTTTAAAGGGTATTGTCAAAAAGCCTTGCCAGACATCGGGTTGATCTGTACTATATGCATCCGTTCGAGGGGGTCGTTAGCTCAGTTGGTAGAGCAGTTGACTTTTAATCAATTGGTCGTAGGTTCGAATCCTACACGACCCACCACCGACGTTTACGACGTTGGCCCTCAAAACTCGAACGCGATGCCCGCATGGCAATAACCGTGCAACAAGGCAATCTGGGTCGTTAGCTCAGTTGGTAGAGCAGTTGACTTTTAATCAATTGGTCGTAGGTTCGAATCCTACACGACCCACCAGATTCGGCGCCCCTGACAGTCACCTGTCAGGGGCGTTTTCGTTGGTTTTGATGTTCCTCTCTCAGCCCGCAACGCTACCGGCGAGCGCGCGTTGCATTGTGCTCGCGCGCCTGGCCGGCTAGTTGAACGACGACAGCGCCTCGCGGTAGTCGAGAAACGCCTCGCGCCGCTGGTCGATCAGTGCGACCAGCGGCGAGTCGCCTTCCTGCTGGGCCACGTTTTTGGCGATGCCGAGCTGCTGAATGCCGCGGTCTACCCGGCCGGTCAACTGAAGGTACTCCGCCTGGGCCAGGTGCCCCCAGCCGTTGTGACCGCTGCGCCCGGCGGCGGTGGTCAGCAGGTTGAAGCCCTGCGGATTTTCCGGATAGCGCTCGGTGACGCGGCGTAGCAGATCGAACGCCGCCTGCGGGTCGCGCTGCAGCTGCGCTTCGGCCAAAATCAGCTGAGCCGGCAGGTAGTTCGGCATGACGCGCAGCCAGCGCTCGGCCCGCGTGATCGCCTCGTCGATGCGGTTGGCCTCGAGCGCGACCTGGGCGGCGGAGGCAGGAATCATGGCGTAGTCCGGAAGCTCGGCGGCCAGCGCGTCGAGGCGTTGGAGCGCCGTGTCCACCTGGCCGCGGCGGGCGTCGATCAGCGCACTCAAATAGCGCCGCGCGGTCTCTTCGGCACCGCCTTGGGCCAGGCGCGACTGTGCCTGCTCCGGGGCGTTTTGATAAAGGCTCAACAGCGCCCGGGCGCGCATCAGGTTGTAGAGGGTGTTGCTTTGGTAGCTGTCCGCCACGGTGAGCTGGGCCACGCGGGCCTGGGCGTCGCTCAGGCGGCTGTCCGAGACCGGGTGGGTGAGCAAAAACTCCGGCGGGGTGCCGCCCTGCAGGCGCGCCAGACGCTGCATCGAGGCGAACATGCGCACCATCGCCTCCGGATCAAAACCGGCGGCGGCCATGGCTTGAAGCCCGACTCGGTCGGCCTCCTGCTCGAAGCGCCGCGAATAGGCGAGCTGGTCCTGAATCAGCGCCGCCTGGGAGCCCATGGCGGTGGCGATGCCCGCATCGCCACCGCCGCTGGCGGCGATCAGCATGCCGGCAAGCAGCCCCGCCAGGGCCGGCAGCTGGGTTTGGCCGGCGCGCTCGCTGCCGCGGGCATAGTGGCGCTGGGACAGGTGGCCAAGCTCGTGTGCAATCACCGACACGAAAGCCCCTTCGTCCTCGGCAAAGGCGAAAAGCCCCGAGTTGATACCTACTACGCCGCCGGGCACGGCGAAGGCGTTGAGCGCGCGATGATCGACCATTACCGTGGTGGTGTCCAGACCGCCCAGCTGGCTATAGGGCGTGAGCCGGGTCACCACGCCTTCCAGATAGTCCTGGGCGATGGCGTCCTGCCACTGGGGCGCCTGGGCGCGAAATTGCCTGAGCCAGGCACGGCCCAAACGAAACTCCTCGAGGCTCGCCGAAGGCGAGGCGCCGCCCAGACTCGGCAGCTGGCTGTTGTCGAAGCCCTGACCCTGGGCGGTGGGAAAAGCGCTTGCCAATACCAGCGTAAACGCCAGGGCCGAGCGCTGCAGAAAACGACGGTGCGACATGGCATCCTCTTGTGGTCTTGCGGCTTGAATCATGGCCACGGCCCGTTGGGCGGTGAGACGTTGATTCGAACCGGGAAGTGCCGTTAAATCAAACGCGAAAGCGCATCGGTGAACACCAGGTTTATGTCACAATGCCAGCTTTGCCCAGGCATTTTAAGGGAGTCACCATGACCGATGATGAAGGGTGTGATCAAAAGGCGCCAGCGCCGCTTGCGCCAGATGCGGTCGTCGACGCCTGTGGGCTCGCCTGCCCGCTGCCGCTTTTGAAAGCCAAACAGGCGCTGGCGCCGCTCGGCCCGGGAGGGCTTCTGGAAGTCGTGGCTGACGACCAGGGCTCGTGGCGCGATATTACCTCGTTCGCCGAGCAAAGCGCGCACACGCTCGAAAGGCGCGAACACGAAAACGGTCGTTATCATTTCTGGATACGCAAGGCGGGAGGTTCGTCCTTATGACCGTGCGCAGCATCCTGAAAAGCTGGGTAGAGCGCTACTTTTCCGACGAAGAGGCGCTGATTCTGCTGCTCGTGCTGGTGGCCGGGTTTGCCGCGATCATCTGGTTTGGGCGCATGCTGGCGCCGTTTTTCACCGCGCTGGTGCTGGCCTTTCTGCTTCAAGGGGTGGTGAATATTTTTACCCGCCGCGGCGTCCCGCATCTGCTGGCGGTGATCCTCGTTTTTGTGGTTTTCGTCGGGGCGCTTTTGACCCTGGCGTTCTTTTTGATGCCGCTGATCTGGAACCAGCTCGTAGGGCTGGTGCAGGAGTCGCCGCGCATGTTCGCCAGCGGCCAGGCCTGGCTCGACGATCTTCAGGCGCGCTACCCCAACCTGATCACGCCGGATCAGATGCAGAACTGGGTGGGCGTGGCCAGCCGCGAGATCAGCCAGCTGGGTCAGCGCGCGCTGACGCTGTCGCTGACCTCGCTTGGCAACGTGATGTCGATCATTATCTACCTGGTGCTGGTGCCGATTCTGGTGCTGTTCATGCTCAAGGACCGCGAGCAGCTGGTGGGGTTCATCCTCTCGCTTTTGCCGCAAAAGCGCACGCTTTTGACGCGCATCTGGCGCGAAATGGATCATCAGATCGCCAACTACATTCGCGGCAAGTCGATCGAGATCATCATCGTCGGCACGGTGGCGTTTTTCACCTTCACGCTGTTTGGGCTGCCCTACACCGCGCTTTTGTCCGTGCTGGTCGGTTTCTCGGTACTGGTGCCGTTCATTGGCGCCGCGGTGGCTACCCTGCCCGTAGCGGCGGTGGCGGGCTTTCAGTTCGGTTTGAGCGAGCAGTTCGCCTACGTGATTCTGGCCTACGGCATCATTCAGGCGCTGGATGGCAACGTGCTCTCGCCAATTCTGTTCTCCGAGACCAATAACATCCATCCGGTCTCGATCATCGTCGCCGTGCTCTTTTTCGGCGGTATCTGGGGCTTCTGGGGCGTGTTCTTCGCCATTCCTCTGGCCACGCTCTTGAAAGCACTGGTCTACGCCTGGCCGCGCCGCGACGACCCAAGCCACGCGCCGATGGATAACGCGATTTTGACCGAAGACCGCACGCCGCTGCGCTAGCAGTAGAGCGAGAAGCGCCCGCCCCATTGGGGCGGGCGCTTGCGTTTGGGCGCTCTTTTTCAAAGGGCGTTTAGGCGCTTTGCTGGTCGAGCGCTTGGGCCTTTTCAAGCACCTCATCCACGTGGCCTGGCACCTTGACGCCACGCCACTCGTGGGCCAGAACGCCGTTTTTGTCGAGCAGGAACGTGCTGCGTTCGATCCCCAAGTGCTCCTTACCGTACATCTTCTTGAGCTTGATGACGTCAAAAAGCTGGCACACGGTTTCGTCCTTATCGGAGATCAGCTCGAAGTTGAAGTCCTGTTTGGCCTTGAAGTTCTCCTGGGCGCGCAGGCCGTCGCGGGAGACCCCGATGACGACCGTGTTGGCCGCCTTGAAATCTTCCATGCGATCGCGAAAGTCGCCGCCTTCGGTGGTGCAGCCCGGCGTACTCGCCTTGGGGTAGAAGTAGATCACCACCTGCTGGCCCTTGTAGCTCGAAAGCTCGACGGTGGTGTCGCCGGTGGCGGGGGCGCTGAAATCCGGGATGGGTTTACCTAATTCCACGGCCATGAACGTGCTCCTTTTTTTCGTGAAGTGAGTGTTATGAAGTATATATCGAGAGGTGAGTGACGTGAGATGAGCGCTCGATTACACGCAACGCGACGCACCGTGTCAAAGCCTGACCGGGCTTTGGAGCGCGGCTCGTACAAACTCGACGCGCTTTACGCTGTACAGGCTCGAATCCGCTGAGTACCATTTGGCCCTTGAGCGTGGCGGTCGAGGGCAGGGCGCAGTTAGTGCGATGCGCCGTGAAACGACGATCGATTCAACACGACGATTTTTGCAACGATGCGCCCGGGCGACCGGGCGCCGCTATCAGGTGAGGAATAGACGGATGATCACAGGCAGCATAGTCGCCCTGGCGACGCCAATGAAGGTCAATGGCGATATCGACTGGGAGGCGTTACGTCGTCTGGTGAACTTCCACCTTGAGAACGGCACCGACGCCATCGTCGCCGCGGGCACCACCGGCGAGCCGACCACCATGTCCTTTGCCGAGCACTTCGACGTCATCCGAAGCGTGGTGGAAGAGGTCAACGGGCGTATTCCGGTCATTGCCGGCACCGGCGCCAACGCCACGTCCGAGGCGGTCGAGCTTGCCCGCTACGCCAGCGAAGTCGGCGCGGACTACTGCCTGTCGGTCTGCCCTTACTACAACAAGCCCACCCAGGAAGGTCTGTACCAGCACTTTAAGGCAGTGGCCGAGGGCAGCAAACTGCCGGTCATCATGTACAACGTGCCGGGGCGCACCTGCTCGGATCTCTACAACGAAACCGTGGTGCGGCTGGCCGAGGTCGACAATATCATCGGTTTGAAGGACGCCACGGGGAACCTTGAGCGTGCCGAGGATCTAATTGCCCGCTTGAAGGGCAGCGATTTCATGCTCTACTCCGGCGACGACGCGACCGCCTGCGACTTCATGCTGATGGGTGGCCACGGCGATATTTCGGTCACCGCCAACGTGGTGCCCAACGCCATGCACGAGCTGTGCACCGCAGCGGTCAACGGCGACAGCGAGAAAGCGCACCAGATCAACACGCGCCTGATGCCGCTGCACACCAACTTAGGGATCGAGGCCAACCCGATCCCGGTCAAGTGGTCGCTCAACCGCATGGGCTACATGGACGCCGGCATTCGCCTGCCGCTAACTTGGCTTTCGGAAAAATACCACGCCACTGTGAGTGAAGCGCTGCAGTTGGCAGGCGTCGTCGAGGAGTAATCCGCGGCGCCCGACCCTTGGGCCCGGCCAGTGCCGGGCGAGAGAACTGTTGACTTAAGGTGGCTTGATGAGCTCCATGCTTGAAAGACCCGCGCTGAAATGGATACCGCTGACGCTCGTAATGGGGGTAGCGCTTGCCGGCTGCGCCCGCGAAGGCTTTTACGACGACCGTAACCTCGACTACACCGACGTGCGGCCCGCGCCGCCGCTGGTGTTGCCGGAGAGCCGCAACGAGCAGCGCTATAACGACGCCATGCCGGTGCCTCAAGCCGCGCTACAGGGAAGCCAGGTCGACGGCGCCGCCGATGTCGCGCCGCCACCGTCGCTTGCGATGGGCAGCGGCCTGCAGCCAGAGTTCGTCGAGCGCCGCCAGGTCGGAAGCGACGTCTGGCTGGTGGTCGCCGCCGACACCGGCGCGGTCTGGCCGCAGCTGGAAGCCTTCGCTCAGAGCCGGGGCCTTGGAATTCAGCGAAGCGACGCCAACCAGGGCGTGATCGAAACGCGTCAAGGGACGCTGTCGCTTCAAAGCGCGCTGCGCGCCGGCAGCAGCGAAGTGCGCTGCGAGCAGGGCGGTCGCGCCGTGGGTAACTGCCTCAACGCGCTGGAAGAGTACCTGGGCGCGCGCAGTGCGACCGCCAGCGCTTCTTCCTGGAACGCCCAGCGCCTTGCCAACGCGCGCACCGTCGAGATCCGCCAGCAAAACGGCGCCTGGGAAGTGGCCATCCCGCAAACCGCCGAGCGCGTTTGGGCCGAGCTCGACCACTACCTGACGCTCGATTTCACCGTCGAGAACCGTCGCGAGCTGCTCGAAAAATCGCCGGAAAACTATTCGTTTTTGGTCAACTATATGACCGCCTCGGAAGAGGGCCGCAACCCGATCGAGGTCGTTTTCAGCCGCGACGTTCGCCGCATGACCCAAAACATTCGCTTGGTGCTCGAGCCTCAGGGTAGTCAGAGCGTGCTGCGCGCGATCAACGAAAGCGATCGCGAGCTAAGCGCTGAAGACCAGCGTGAACTCCTCGAGCGCGTTTCCGGCTACCTGCGCTAACGTTTTTATTCTATTTCGGAGCTTGTATGGAAAAGCGTGACGAACTCTACGCTGGCAAAGCAAAATCGGTTTACACCACCGATGACCCGGACCTGCTGGTTCTGACGTTTCGCGACGACACCAGCGCCTTCGACGGCAAGAAAAAGGAGTCGCTGGCGCGCAAGGGCATGGTGAACAACGTCTTCAACGCCTTCATCATGGAGCGTCTGGAAGAAGCCGGTATTCCCACCCACTTCGAAAAGCAGCTCTCTGATACCGAGAGTCTGGTCAAGAAGATGGACATGATTCCGGTGGAGTGCGTGGTGCGCAACGTCGCCGCTGGTGGTCTGGTTAAGCGGCTGGGCATCGAAGAGGGCAGTGAGCTCACCCCGCCCACCTTCGAGCTGTTTTTGAAAAACGATGAGAAGGGCGACCCGATGATCAATGAATCATTGGCGGAAACCTTCGGCTGGGCCACGCCTGAGCAGCTCGCTCAGATGAAAAAGCTCACCTTCAAGGTCAACCAGGTGCTCAAGCAGCTTTTCGCAGAAGGCGACATGATACTGGTCGACTACAAGCTTGAGTTCGGCGTGTTCAAGGGCGAGGTCGTGCTCGGCGACGAGTTCTCCCCGGACGGCTGCCGCCTGTGGGACGCCAACACCCGCGAGAAGATGGACAAGGACCGCTTCCGCCAGGGCCTGGGCGGCGTGATCGAGGCCTACGAGGAAGTCGGACGCCGGCTCGGCATCACCTTTCCCGCCTAAGCGCTGACGCCCAGGCGCGACCCTGTGCTATTGCCTGTACGGCTCGATCGCCACCACCTCCAGAGTGGTGGCGTCGTCTTTACAGCCGCGAAATTTCACGTCCACATCGCGAAGGCGCACCCCGTAAACACGCGCCGTGTCGGCGTGGTAGGCCGGGCGCGGGTCCTGGCCGATCACCTGCTCGATCAGCGCGTGAAGCGAGGCGCTGTCTTCGCGGTGGGCAAGCGCCTCCTGCGCCGCCCCGCTAAACACCACCCGCTTGAGCGCCGGCGCCTCGGGCGCGAAGCCCGCCCGCGCCTGGGGCTGCGACTCCGCCCAGGGCAGGTAAGGTTTGATATCCACGACCGGCGTGCCGCTGACCAGATCGCACCCCGTGAGGTGCAGGCGCACGCCGCCGTCGAGCTCGATGCCTGCCAGTTCGACCAGCGAAAGCCCCAGCCGGTTGGGGCGGTGGGTGCTGCGGCTAGCGAACACGCCGACCTTCTGGTTGCCACCAAGGCGCGGCGGGCGCACCAAAGGCGTCCAGCGTTCCGGGCTCTGGTGGAACACGAAGCTCAGCCACAGGTGGCTGAACGCCTCGAGCCCGCGCACCGTCAGCGGGTCGTTGTAGGGCGGCAAGAGCTCGAGACTTGCCCGCGCCGCGGGGGCCAGCCCCGGCTGGCGCGGAATGCCGAACTTGTCCGGATAGTCGCTGGTGATGACCCCTAGGGTCGCAAGCGAAAGAGGCGCGGCGTTGTGCATCGCGTAACCTTGTGCTGAGATGAGCGCTTGAAAGAAGGCAGGCGAGCGCCTGCCCGCTGCAAGCGACCCAGTATAAACCCTGCCATTTCATCGCGCGCGTTTGGCGCCCCGTCTGCCCGAGGTAGTGCATGTCGACCCATAACGAGCCCTCATCCTCGAAGCCTGCCGCCGCCCGAATCACCTACCGTCAGGCGCTATCGCGCGACGCCGCGGACCAGGCCGAGGTGTTTTATCATGCGGTGATGCAGGGCGCTGCCAGCCACTATGGCTTGGCCGAGCGCGAGGCCTGGGCCTGCGCGCTGCCGCGAGAGGCGAGCGCCTGGGCGGCGCGCCACGCTTTCTACACCACGATCGTCGCGGTATGTGATGGACGCTGCGTTGGCTTTTTGGAGCTCGACGTTAAAAACGCGCTCATCAATACGCTTTACGTCTGGCCCTCGCTTGCCGGGCGCGGCATCGGCAGTACCCTGCTGATTCACGCCGAGCGGCTGCTGCTCGAGCAGGGCGCCGGGCGGGTCGATATCGAGGCGAGTCTGGTGCTGTTCGAGCGTCTGGAGCGCCGCGGGTTCGAAAATCACGGCGAGCAGTGGGTCGAGCGCGGTGGCCAGTGGCTCAAGCGCTACCGCATGAGCAAGGCGCTCAGCGCCGTCGAGACCTGAGTCGCCGATTTTTAGCTCATCAAAGGAGAAAGCCCTGGTGGCTCAGTCCAGCAAGTCGGGCGTCTGGCCCGGCGCCCGCCCCATCGATTCACCCAACCAGGACGCCCGGCCAGAAGGTGAGGTATCGCTTCTCGTCGTTCACGCCATTAGCCTGCCGCCCGGCGAGTTCGGCGGCCCGGCCATCGAGGCGCTGTTCACCAACACGCTCGACCCGGGCGAGCATCCGTTTTTCGAGACGATCGCGCAGCTTCGCGTCTCGGCGCATTTTCTGATTCGCCGCGACGGCGCCTGCGTGCAGTTCGTCGATACCGACCGGCGCGCCTGGCACGCCGGCCGCTCGCGTTGGTTCGACCCACGCTTAAGCGCCGCGCGCCAGGCGCTCAACGACTTCTCCGTTGGCGTCGAGCTCGAAGGCGACAGTGAAACCCCGTTTACCCGCGCCCAGTACGAAAGCCTGGTGGCGTTGACGCGCTGGCTGATGGCGCGCTACCCGCTTTTGGATGGGCAGCGCATCACCAGTCATGCCCACGTTGCTCCGCTTCGCAAGGAGGACCCGGGCCCGGCGTTTGATTGGGCCTACTACCGCCAGCGCCTCGCACTTTCGCGCAGTGTAACGTAGCGCTGAGCGCATGAAGGCGTGAAAAAGGTGCGAGCGCACCAAAGTGATTCATTCCCAAGAGAATAAAACGGTAGTTTGACTACATTCGTGGACTTAAAATGCTTTGGAAATGCCTTCCGAAACAGCTATGTTGCGGTGCAATATGTTGTTTTGGATGGAATTTCCATTGCGCGAGAATTGGCAGAATAGCGACTTTGCGGTATCTTCTATATACAAAAGGCTAACCTGCATGGCCCCTGTGTAACTCCCCTACATTTGAAGGCGCCGTTTACCTCGCAAGCGCGTTGAATGTAGAACCAAAAACCTGTTAGACGCGCAAGCTCGGCCTCACTATCGGCCCTGGCGGCTCAACGTCGCAGCCGCCCCATCCCCAAAAGGGTAGCGGGCGTATTGTCATTTATCGTCATTCGGAGAGACCTCTATGAGTCTGGAGACAAGAGAAGATCTCGATCCGGTCGAAACCACGGAGTGGCTTGAATCCCTGGAATCGGTTCTGGATCGTGAGGGCGAAGATCGCGCCCGCTACCTGATGACCCGCCTGGCGGATCGTATGCGTCGGGACGGGATGAAGGTGCCCTTCTCGGTGACGACCCCGCACCGCAACACCATTCCGGTTCATCGCGAAGCGCAGATGCCGGGCGACCTATTCATGGAGCGGCGCATCCGCTCGCTGATCCGCTACAACGCGATCGCTCAGGTCATCCGCAACAACCGCGCAAACCCTGGGCTGGGCGGCCACATCGCAAGCTTCATGTCCTCGGCCACGCTCTATGACGTGGGCTTCAACCACTTCTTCCGCGCCGCAAAAGACGACTTCGCGGGAGATCTGGTCTACATCCAGGGCCACGTGGCACCGGGCATCTACGCGCGCTCCTATCTGGAAGGCCGTCTCTCTGAAGAGCAGATGGACAGCTTCCGCCAGGAAGTCGACGGCGACGGCCTCTCTTCTTATCCGCACCCTTGGCTGATGCCGGAGTACTGGCAGTTCCCGACGGTTTCTATGGGTCTGGGCCCGATTCAGGCGATCTACCAGGCGCACGTGATGAAGTATCTGCATCATCGCGAGCTCAAGAACATGTACGACCGCAAGATCTGGTGCTTCATGGGCGACGGCGAGTGCGACGAGCCGGAATCCCTAGGCGCGATCTCGCTGGCCGGGCGTGAAAACCTCGACAACCTGATCTTCGTTATCAACTGCAACCTGCAGCGCCTCGACGGGCCGGTGCGCGGCAACTCCCGCGTGATGGACGAGCTCGAAGGCGTGTTCCGCGGTGCCGATTGGAACGTGATCAAGGTCGTCTGGGGCCGCCACTGGGACCCGCTGTTCGAAAAGGACAAGAAGGGCGTTCTGCAAAAGCGGATGGACGAAGCCGTCGACGGCGAGTACCAGAACTACAAGGCCAACGGTGGCGCTTATACTCGCGAGCACTTCTTCGGCAAGTACCCGGAAACCGAGGAGATGGTCAAGGACCTCTCCGACGAGGACATCTGGAAGCTCAACCGCGGCGGCCACGACCCGTTCAAGGTCTACTCGGCCTACCACGAAGCCGTGAACACCCAAAACGGCAAGCCCACCGTCATCCTGGCGCATACCGTCAAGGGTTACGGTATGGGTAGCGGCGACGGCGAAGCGGCCAACGAAGCCCACCAGGTCAAGAGCATGGAGTACGAAGCGCTGAAGAAATTCCGCGACCGCTTCGGTATTCCTCTGTCTGACGAGCAGCTCAAGGAAGTGCCGTACTACAAGCCCGAGGAGGATTCCCCGGAGCTCAAGTACATGCACCTGCAGCGCGAGCGTCTGAACGGCTACCTGCCGGCGCGCCAAAGCGATTTCGAGGCGCTCGAGATTCCGAGCCTCGAAGACAAGACCTTCGCCTCGCAGCTCGGCGGCTCCAAGGGCCGCGAAGTCTCCACCACCATGTCGTTTGTGCGTGTGTTGAACGGCCTGGTCAAGGACAAGAAGCTCGGCAAATACGTCGTGCCGATCATCCCGGATGAAGCGCGTACCTTCGGTATGGAAGGTATGTTCCGCCAGCTCGGTATCTACTCCGCGGCGGGGCAGAAGTACGAGCCGGTCGATAAAGGCCAGATCATGTATTACCGCGAGGACCAGAAAGGTCAGGTTCTCGAGGAAGGCATCACCGAGGCGGGCGCGATGTCGGCCTGGATGGCGGCCGCTACCTCCTATAGCAACAACCACGTCACATTGCTGCCGTTTTACATCTACTACTCGATGTTCGGCTTCCAGCGCATCGGTGACCTGGCCTGGGCGGCGGGCGATTTGCAGGCGCGCGGCTTTATGGTCGGCGGCACCGCCGGGCGTACCACGCTCAACGGCGAAGGTCTGCAGCACCAGGATGGCCACAGCCTGATCCAGGCCTCGACCATTCCGAATTGCCGTAGCTACGACCCGACCTACGGTCACGAGGTTGCGGTCATCGTTCAGGACGGTTTGAAGCGCATGTTCACCGACAAGGAGAACTGCTTCTACTACCTGACCGTGATGAACGAGAACTACGAGCATCCGGAATTTGAGGACGTGCCCACCGAGGATATCGTCAAGGGCATGTACTTGCTGCGCGAAACGAAAGGCGACAAGGGCCGCGTTCAGCTTCTGGGCTCCGGCACGATCCTGCGCGAGGTCGAAGCCGCCGCCGAGCTTCTGGCCGAAGACTGGCATGTGGGCGCTGACATCTGGAGCGTGACCAGCTTCAACGAGCTGCGCCGCGAAGCGCTGACGCTCGATCGCGAAGCCTTCCTGAACCCGGATGCCGAGGTTCAAAAGCCGCACGTTACCAAGTGCCTGGAAGGGCGCGACGGGCCGGCCATCGCCTCGACGGACTACATGAAGCTTTACGCCGATCAGGTGCGCGCCTGGGTACCCACTGAGTACACCGTGCTGGGCACCGACGGGTTCGGCCGCTCCGACACCCGCGAGAAGCTGAGAAGTTTCTTCGAGGTGGATCGTCACTTCGTCGTCGTCGCCGCTCTGCGCGCACTTGCCGAGCGTGGCGATATCGAACGCAAGCTGGTGGGCGAGGCGATCGCGAAGTACGGCATCGACGCCAGCAAGCCTAACCCGCTGATCAGCTAAACCGCAGCCCGGCGGGTTTACCCGCCGGCTCGATCCGATTTGGAAGGAGCGCGACCTTGAGTAGCGAAATCATCAAAGTTCCCGATATCGGTGGCGATACCGATGTCGAAATCATCGAGATTGCGGTGTCAGAAGGCGACGTCATCGAAGCGGAAGACGCCCTGATCACGCTGGAATCCGACAAGGCCAGTATGGATGTGCCCTCGCCCAAGGGCGGCAAGGTCGTCAAGGTGCTGGTCAAGGAAGGCGATAAGGTCTCCGAAGGCGACGACATCCTCGAGCTTGAAGTCGAAGGTGACGGCGACGATAGCGACGACGCCGAAGAGCCGGAAAGCGCCGACGAATCAGAATCGCCAGACGAGCAGGAGAGCGCTGACGAGCCGGATAGCCAAAAGAGCGAGAAGAGCAGCTCTTCAGCCAAAAAATCCGGTGGCGGCAAGCAGACCGTGGACATCGTGGTCCCGGATCTGGGCGGCTCGGAAAATGTCGAGATCATCGAAGTCGCCGTAAGCGAAGGCGACAGCGTCAACGCTGAAGACGCGCTGATCACGCTGGAGTCCGACAAGGCGTCGATGGACGTGCCGAGCCCGCACGGCGGCAAGATCGTCAAGTTCACCGTCAAGGAAGGCGACACCGTCTCCGAAGGCGACGTGATCGGTCAGATCGAGATCGAAGGCGAAGGCAGCGATGACGACGACACCGCTGATGAGAGTGCTGGCGATAGTGCCGACGACGAGCCCAAGGCCTCCGCCGATCAAAACGACGTTGCCACGCCGGACGATGAAGAAAGCGACGACGAGGACGACGGCGACGACGAAAGCGGCGCTACCGAGCGCAAGGAAGTCCGCGTACCGGATCTTTCCGGCTCCTCGGACGTGCCGGTCATCGAGATTGCGGCGTCTGTTGGCGACGAGATCAACGAAGAAGACGCGCTGATCACGCTGGAGTCCGATAAGGCGTCTATGGACGTGCCGAGCCCCTATAAGGGCAAGCTGGTCGAAATCAGCGTCAAGGAAGGCGATACCGTCTCCGAAGGCGACGTCATTGCCTACATCGAAGTGGCGTCCAGCGGCGGCAAAAAATCTGCCAAAAAGCAGGAGAAGAAAGCCGCTTCTGATAAGCAGACCGAGGGCAGCGCCAAAAAGTCCGAAGCGAAGGCCGACAGCGGCAAGAGTAAGGGCGGCGGCAAGGGCGGCAAGGGCGGCAAGAGCGAGAGCCTCGGCGGCTCGCCGAGCCCAGAGGCGGCCATGGCGGCGCACAAGCCCCGCGATGGCAAGCTCGTCCACGCCGGCCCCGCAGTGCGCATGCTCGCTCGTGAGTTTGGCGTCGACCTGGAGCTGGTCAAGCCCAGCGGCCCGAAAGAGCGCATCCTGAAAGAGGACGTGCAGGCTTACGTCAAGCAGGCGCTGTCTCAAAAAGAGAGTGCGCCGGCTCAGTCCGGTGCTCAGGCCTCAAGCGGCGGCGCGGGTATTCCGGCGGTGCCGGAGGTCGACTTCAGCCAGTTCGGCGAAGTGGAAGAGAAGCCGATGGGGCGTTTGCTCAAGATGGGCGCGACCAATCTGCACAGAAGCTGGCTCAACGTGCCCCACGTGACCCAGTTCGACGAGGCGGACATCACCGAACTCGAGAACTTCCGCAAGTCGATGAAGGCCGAAGCCGAAGCCCAGGGCGCAAAGCTCACGCCGCTGCCGTTTTTGGTCAAGGCGTGCGCCTTTGCGCTGCGCAAGTTCCCGCAGTTCAACGTCAGCCTCAAGGGCGACGGCGAGACGCTGGTGTGGAAGAAGTACGTCCACATCGGTATCGCCGTGGATACCCCGGAAGGGTTGATGGTGCCTGTGCTGCGCGATGCCGACAAGAAGTCTCTGATCGACATCGCCAAGGAGATGGCCGAGCTTGGCAAGAAGGCGCAGAGCAAGAAGCTCAAGCGTGACGAGATGACCGGCGGCTGCTTCACCATTTCGAGCCTCGGCTCGATCGGCGGCACGGCGTTCACCCCGATCGTCAACGCGCCGGAAGTGGCGATCCTGGGCGTGTCGAAGTCGCAGATGAAACCGGTCTGGGACGGCGCCGCCTTCCAGCCGCGTTTGATGATGCCGCTGTCGCTCTCCTACGATCACCGTGCGATCAACGGTGCCGACGCTGCGCGCTTCACCGCGTTTTTGGCCGACGTACTGACCGACATCCGCCGCCTGCTGCTCTAAGCACGCAGCGACGGATGGCCAGCGGCGCCCATTTTTATGGGCGCCGCTTGCGTTTTGATTCTTCCAGCGGTGACCCGGCGCCGTTAAGGCGAAAAAAAGCCGCTCTCTGAGGCTTTTGGAGAGTTGTGCCGCTGGGGTCGCCCGGTTATTGTCTTTGCATTCTCTTTTTACTTTGAATGCTATCCACCTTTGCACGTTTTACGACTCGAGGAGCAGTGCCATGCGTTTGATCTTGTTGGGTGCCCCAGGCGCGGGTAAGGGAACCCAGGCCCGATTCATTTGCGAGCGGTTCAAGATTCCGCAGATCTCTACCGGCGACATGCTCCGCACGGCGATCAAGGACGGCACCGAGCTCGGTTTGAAAGTCCAGGAAATCATGAAGGCCGGGGGCCTGGTGTCTGACGACATCATCATCGCGCTGGTGAAAGAGCGCATCAGCCAGCCCGACTGCGAGAACGGCTTTCTGTTCGACGGCTTCCCCCGCACCATTCCCCAAGCGGATGCGATGCGCGAAGGCGGCGTTAAGATCGACCACGTACTCGAAATCGCCGTGCCGGACGAAGAGATCGTCGACCGTATGGCGGGCCGACGCGTGCACCCGGCCTCTGGCCGCGTCTACCACATCGACCACAACCCGCCGAAAGAGCCGGGTAAGGACGACGTCACCGGCGAAGCTCTGATCCAGCGTGAGGACGATCAGGAATCCACCGTGCGCAACCGCCTATCGGTCTATCACGATCAGACCGAGCCGCTGGTGGACTACTACCAACAGTGGGCCGAGGCCGAGCCGGACGCCGCGCCGCAGTATCACCGTGTGAAAGGCGTGGGCAGCGTCGCCGATATTACCCAGCAGGTGAAAGACGCGCTAAGCTAACCCTCACTAAGCGCCGACGCTCGCCGCCGGCGCCGCTTCTTTTTCGAGTGTCGAAGGCCGGGCGTTACGCGCTCGCGCCTTTTGCCGTTTGGAGTATCTAGTCGCCATGTCGTCATACCTTCTCGCCCTGGACGCCTCGTCGAGCGCCTGTTCAGCGGCGCTGATTCGCGCCGAAGGCGAGCACCGCGAGTGCCTGGCGCGCTTCGAGCACACCCCGCGCGCGCATACCAAACGGCTTTTGCCGATGATCGATGAAGTGCTGGCGGAGGCCGGTATTACACCAAAAGAGCTCGACGGCGTCGCCTACGGCCAGGGGCCGGGGTCGTTCACCGGTCTGCGAATCGCTGCGGGGACCGCCCAGGGGCTCGCCTTCGGGCTCGACTGCCCGCTGGTCGGGGTATCGACGCTCGAGGCGCTGGCACTCCAGGCCCATCGGCGCTATCACTTTCGCCATATCGTCACCGCGCTGGATGCGCGCATGGGCGAGGTCTACACCGCCGCCTGGCGCTGCCGAGAGGACCAGGCGAGCCTTTGCGACGAAGAGGTGGTGATCGACCCCACCCGCGTCATGCTACCGGACCAGCAAACCGACTGGATCGGCGTCGGCTCGGGCTTCGCGCTATGGACGCAGTTCGACGATCTTTTGAAGGCGAGCATGACCCAGCACCTGACGGATCTCGAACCCCGGGCCGAGGAGATGGCCTGGATTGGCCTGCGCGGGCTAGAAGCCGGCGCCGGCCGCGCGCCCATCGAGGTACAGCCGGTATACCTGCGAAACGACGTGGCCTGGAAAAAGCCCGCGTGAGCGCAGATCCGGGACCCGAGGCCGTACTGCCCGAAGGGCTTTCGCTTCAAACCGTGGACGGACGTTTGGCGCTTTGCGGCGACCCTAAGGTGTTTGGCCACCCGCTGAGCGTGGACTTCGTTGGTGGCAAGGCAGGGCACCGGCGCCAGTTCGGCGGCGGGCGCGGCCAGCTCGTGGCAAAGGCGTGCGGGCTCGCTAAAGGCGTGACGCCGAGTATTGTGGACGCTACCGCCGGGCTTGGCCGCGACGCTTTCGTGCTGGCGAGTCTCGGCGCGCCGGTGCTGCTCATTGAGCGGGTGCCGGCGATCGCCGCGCTGCTGCGTGACGGTTTGGCGCGGGCGCTGTTGGATACCCAGGTGGGAGAGATCGCTGCGCGCATGTCGCTCAGCCACGGCGACAGCGCCACGTCGCTTGCCGCACTGATCGACGAGGCGGCGTTCGAGCCCCAGGTGATTCATCTCGACCCGATGTTCCCGCATCGCGACAAGTCGGCGCTGGTGAAAAAGGAGATGCGTCTTTTCCAGCGCCTGGCCGGCAGCGACGACGACGCGCCCAGGCTTTTAGAGCAGGCGCTGGACGTTGCCACCCACCGGGTGGTGGTCAAGCGCCCGCGCAAGGCGCCGCCGATCGAGGGGCCGGCGCCCAACCATACGCTGGCGGGCAAGACCAGCCGATACGACCTCTACGTGCACCGTTCGCTCGCCAAATCACGTTAACGCCCAAGGAATCGCCATGTCGCCTCTATGGCGCGACGGTAATCGCTTCACCCTGCTGCCGGAAGCGGCGGTATTTCTGCCTGACATGCTCGAGGCGATCGATACCGCCGAGCACTACGTGCTGGTCGAACTCTATCTGATGGAGTCCGGCGAACTCGCTGACCGACTGAGCCAAACGCTGATCGATGCCTGCGCTCGCGGCGTGCAGGTGTATCTGCTGCTCGATGGCTACGGCGCCATGGGCCTTGAAAACGCGGACCGCACATGGCTGATGCAGGGCGGTGTGGCACTGGCGTTTTTCAACCCGCTGGGGCTTCACTCGCTGGCGCGCAATTTAAGCCGCGATCATCGCAAGATCGTGGTGGTCGACGGGCGCGTGGCGTTCACCGGCGGCTTCGGCGCGGTGGACGAGTTCCTGAACGCCTGGTACGAGATCGCCGTGCGGGTAGAAGGCCCGGCAGTGGCAGACTGGGAGGCGCTGTTTCGACGGCTGTGGCGCTCGAAGCTGACCCGCCACGACAAACAGAGCCCGCGCCCGGCGCTCGCCCCGCGCCTGGCGCCGCCGCACTTCGAGGACGGCGCCCCCGGGCGGGTGATGCCGGCGCGCGGCTACCGCTACCAGGCGATTCGCCACTCACTGCACGCTCAGGTGCGCGCCTCGAACACCAGGCTCTGGCTCTGTACGCCGTATTTTGTGCCCACCTTTGCGCTGCGACGGCGGCTGGCCCGAGCGGCCAGGCGCGGCGTCGACGTGCGCCTGCTGCTGCCAGGGCAAAAGCACGACCATCCGGGCGTGCGCTACGCGGGCCAGCGCTTTTATCAGGCGCTATTGAAAGCCGGCGTGCGAATTTTCGAATTCCAGCCGACCTTCATTCACGCCAAGTTCGTGCTGGTGGACGACTGGGTCAGCATTGGTTCCTGCAACTTCGACCACTGGAATCTTCATTACAACATGGAGGCGAACCAGGAGATCCGCTCGCCCGCCATGGCGAGCGAGGTGCAGGCGCTTTTTGAGCGCAACTTCGCCGCAAGCGACGAAGTGGACGCCCGCGCCTGGGCGGCCAGGCCCTGGCCCCAGCGCGCCCGCGAGTGGCTTTACGGGCTGCTGGACGCGGTGGTAACGCGCTTGAAATAGTGGCCTAGCGCTTTGGGCCCCTGGGCGGTTTTTTGCCGCCGGCTGGCTTTTTTGGGCGCGGCTTGGGCTTGGCGGTTTCTGGCGGCACGCGGTAGTGCAGGTACAGGTCGAGCACGAGTTCCGGCAGTTGGCCGACCAGCTCCTCCTGGCGGGCGGTATCCTTGGAAAGCTCTGCCATGTCCGGCTCGTCGTCGAAAAGCCCCGAGAGCAGCATGAAGGGCAGCAGCAGCGTGGCGGCGGCCTCTTCATCGTCCTGAAACCAGGCCGCTTCGTCGCTGAACACCGCTTCCATGAAGCCGGCGCACCAATCCCCGATCGGCGTCTCTTCCGGAGCGATGCCGTCAAGGGTCAGCTCGAACGGCAGCTCCGGCAGCCCACCCTGCTCCAGCACGCTAATCGCGTTGTCGCGAAGCCGGGTCAAAAGCGCGGTGATCTCCTCGCGCTCGGCGTCGCTCTGGTAGTTGGGCTCGCCCTGAAACAGCTCTTCGAGCCAAGTCTCGGCGGGTTGCTCGCTAGGGGCCACGGCCAGCGCCACCAGAAAGCCGTGGGCGGAGATCAAGTCCAGCGCATCCTCGCCCACCTGGTCGGAGTCGAGGAAGTCGTCGAGCCGGTCGAGCTCGTCGTCGGCCAGCAGCGGCTCCGGTGGAAGCTGCTCGGCGTGGTCACTGCTCGCATCAGAAGGCGGCTTTGCCATAAAAGGCCTCGTTCGATCGGTTTTGAGAAATTCGGCGCGAGCACTCACACTCATGAGCGTCACTTCAAGGGTCAGTTTATCATCAATGAGCCGTTCACCACTGCCCGCCTGGCCGCCGGAGCGATTAAACGCGCTGAGCGCCTCCGAGCTGCTCAAGGCCGCCCAAACTCGCGTCGACGAAGCGCTTGCCTGTGCCCGTGACGTCCATCCGGCGCTGCCCGCCCCGACGGTGTGGTTCGATTTGAAAGGCGCCAGCGCCGGCCAGGCGCACCTGGGCCGGGGCGGCCTGCGCTTTAACCAGGCGCTGCTGCTGGATAACCGCCAAGCGTACTTCGACGAGGTCATTCCCCACGAAATGGCCCACTGGCTGGTGTTTCACTTGGAAAACGGCCCGCGGCTCAAGCCCCACGGGCGCGAGTGGCAAACCGTGATGCGCGAGCTTTATGGGCTCGTGCCGCGAGTTACTCACCGCTTTGATATCGCGCACAGCCAGCGCCGGCCCTACCACTACCGCTGCGCCTGCCAGAGCCACTATTTTACCGGCCAGCGCCACGCCCAGACGCGCCGGGGGCGGCGCTATGCGTGTAAAAAATGTGGCGCAGCGCTTCGCTTTATTGCCGAAAGTGAACCAAAATAGAGCATTAAGCATCTGTTTTATATGGCAAAATGGCTACTACCAATGTCTAAGGGGAAGGGGCCTTAAGTAGGTTTATGCTGAATCATCAATAAAGGTAAGCCACGCTCCCGACGCTGTGGCTTAACGTTTTAAAATCACTGCATTTTCACGGATCGAGGCTGTGTCATGAGCGAGCATAAAAACGTCTATCCGGTGCGCGATCATATCGCTTCCAACGCGTGGGCCGATCAGAAAACCTATCAGGCTCTCTATCAGCGCTCCATCGATGACCCGGAAGGCTTCTGGGCCGAACAGGCCAAGCGGCTCGAGTGGATCAAGGCGCCGAGCACGATCAAGAACACCTCCTTTGCCCGCGACAATGTCGATATCCGCTGGTTCGAGGACGGCACGCTCAACGTCGCCGCCAACTGCCTCGACCGTCATCTCGAAAAGCGCGGCGACCAGACCGCGATCATCTGGGAAGGCGACGACCCGAAAGATTCCAAGCACATCACCTACCGCGAGCTGCACGCGCGCACCAATCAGCTAGCCAACGCGATGAAATCATTAGGCATAGAGCGTGGCGATACGGTGACGCTCTACATGCCGATGATCCCTGAAGCCGCCATGGCGATGCTCGCCTGCGCGCGCATCGGCGCGGTGCACTCGGTGGTCTTCGGCGGCTTCTCGCCGGACGCGGTCGCCCAGCGCGTGATCGGCGCCGATTCCAAACTCGTCATCACCGCCGACGAGTCCGTGCGCGGCGGCAAGCAGGTGCCGCTGAAAGAGAACGTCGACGCCGCGTTGACCCGCGACGGCACCGACGTTTGCAAGAACGTGCTGGTGGTCAAGCGCACCGGCGGCGATATCGAGTGGAATGAAGGCCGCGATCTCTGGTTCGATGACCTGGTCGATCAACAGTCCACCGAGTGTGAGCCCGAGGCGATGGGCGCGGAAGACCCGCTGTTCATTCTCTATACCTCCGGCTCCACCGGCGCGCCGAAGGGGCTCAAGCACACCACCGGCGGCTACCTGGTCTACGCGTCGATGACCCACCAGTACGTGTTCGATTATCAGGAGGGCGAGGTTTACTGGTGCACGGCGGACGTCGGCTGGGTCACTGGCCACAGCTATATCGTCTACGGGCCGCTGGCCAATGGCGCGACCACGGTGATGTTCGAAGGCGTGCCGAGCTACCCAAGCCACGGGCGGATCGGCGAGATCGTCGACAAGCACAAGGTCAATATCCTCTACACCGCGCCGACCGCGGTACGCGCGCTGATGGCCCATGGCGATAGCGTGATGGATTCGAGCTCGCGGGAGTCGCTGCGCATTCTCGGTTCGGTAGGCGAGCCGATCAACCCGGAAGCCTGGGAGTGGTTCTACCGCGTGATCGGCGACGAAAAATGCCCGATCGTCGATACCTGGTGGCAGACCGAAACCGGCGGCATCATGATCGCACCGCTGCCAGGCGCCATGGATCTCAAGCCCGGCTCCGCGACACGGCCGTTTTTCGGTGTCCAGCCGGCCCTGGTCGACAACGAAGGCAACATTCTCGAAGGAGCCACCGAAGGCAATCTGGTGATTCTGGACGCCTGGCCGGGGCAGGCGCGCTCTATCTGGGGCGATCACGAGCGCTTCGTGCAGACCTACTTCTCGACCTACGACAACATGTACTTCACCGGCGACGGCTGCCGGCGCGACGAAGATGGCGATTACTGGATCACCGGCCGGGTCGACGATGTGCTGAACGTCTCCGGCCACCGCATGGGCACCGCCGAAATCGAATCTTCGCTCGTGGCGCACAGCGCCGTGGCCGAAGCCGCGGTCGTGGGCTTCCCCCACGACATCAAGGGCCAGGGTATCTACATCTACGTCACCGTCAACGACGGCGTCGAGCCCAGCGAGGAGCTCAAGAAAGAGCTGACCCAATGGGTGCGCAAGGACATCGGCCCGATCGCCTCGCCGGACGTGATCCAGTGGGCGCCGGGGCTGCCCAAGACCCGCTCCGGCAAGATCATGCGCCGGATTCTTAGAAAGATCGCCGCTAACGAGTGCGACGGCCTGGGCGACACCAGTACGCTGGCCGACCCCTCGGTCGTGGACGATCTGATCGAGCATCGCGCCTCGAAGTAGCGTTTCAAAAAGTGCGTCGATTCAGGCGCCAGGGAATGCACGCGTTAAAGTGTCAGCTATGGTAAGTTGAGCGCAGGTCATAACCGCTCGGGTGCCGGCTTCACGCCGGCACCGCTTTTTTTAGCGCCAGACCACCTGTGATAAATTGTGCGTGGTGGTGCTTTTGTATCTCAAAGCCCATGGGGTACCATGCTTCAACCGAATGAGCCAGTCGCTGCGGCGAAGACTTCCCGCGCTCGTGGAACCGGAGGAATATCATGGCAGTAGCCCATAAGTTTATCGTCGCAGACGATCATCCGCTGTTTCGGGCAGCGCTCACTCAGGCGTTGCGTCAGTTGGCTCCCCAGGCCGAGATCGTCGAAGCCGATACCATGGACGCTACGACCGAGGCGGTTAGCCGCCACCCCGACGCCGACCTGATCCTGCTGGATCTGCACATGCCCGGCGCCCACGGCTTTTCCGGGCTGATCCAGCTGCGCGGCCATATGCCAGACGTGCCGGTCGCGGTGGTCTCCGGCAGCGACGAACCCTACGTGGTTCGCCGCGCCATCGACTACGGCGCCTCCGGCTTCATTCCCAAGTCGTCGTCTCTTGCGCTGATCGCCGAGGCGGTGGGCGAGATCCTGCAGGGTGAGGTGTGGCTACCGGAAGCGCTGGCGGGGATTCTGGAAGAGACCAGCGAAGAGGAGTCGCGCTTTGCCGAGGCGATCGCCTCACTCACGCCGCAGCAGTTTCGGGTGCTGAACATGCTCACCGAAGGGCTCTTGAACAAGCAGATCGCGTTCGAGCTCAACGTGTCGGAAGCCACCATCAAGGCGCACGTTACCGCGATTTTGCGCAAGCTCGGCGTACACTCGCGTACCCAAGCCGTCATCGCCGCCCAGAAGCTCGAGGTCGAGCCGCCAAAAGTCGAATCCTGAGTCCTTATGCTGTTAGAGAGCCTCGCTTATGGTCGCCATAAGCGAGGTTTTCTTTTTGCGGACAGGGGGGCTTTGCCGCGAGCCCGAGCGACCCTACGCGGGGCGCTATGAATACCTCCCTGTACGCTACTTTCGCCATCCCTGGCGAAAAACCCCCGCTACGGGCCGCTCGGACTCGCTACCTTTTGCCTGCTCGCAACTTTTGGTCTTCAATCTCTGGCTCGACTCGCCTGCAGCGTCCGCGTCAGAAGCGCTCTGAGCGCCGCGGGTTTGACCGGCTTTAACAGCAGCTGATAGCCCGAGCGCTTGATCAGCTCCGCCACCTCTTCGGTGCGATCGGCGGTAATGACGATGCCCGGTACCGCGCCGATCAGCCGCTCGGAGAGCGCCTCCAGCGCCATCAGGCCGGTCACTTCGTTATCCAAGTGGTAGTCCGCCAGAATCGCGTCCGGGTCGCCGTCCATGTTACGCAAGATAGACTTCGCCCCGCCGATACTGGTGGCGGTGAACACCTCGCACCCCCAGCCACCGAGCATCGCGCTCATGCCCTCGAGAATCAGCGTTTCGTTGTCGATACACACGATCCGCGCGCCGGCGAGCTTGTTGCCGCCGCGCCGGGCGGGTGCCTCGCTGGTCTCCGGCACGGCTTCCCTGGCGGCCACGACCGGCACGCTCACCGAGAACACCGTGGCCACACCCGGCCAGGAGCGCACTTTGATCGGGTGATCCAGTACCCGGCTCATTCGGTCGGCGATCGAAAGCCCGAGCCCCAGGCCTTTTTCGCTCTCCTTGTGGCGCGTGACCTGATCGAGGCGGCGAAACTCCTGGAAGATCTCGGTGAGCTTGGACTCGGGAATGCCCGGGCCGCTGTCCCACACCTCGATGTTGATCCGCTCGCCCTGGCGGCGACAGCCCAGCAGCACGCGACCCTGCTGGGTATAGCGCAGCGCGTTTGAGAGAAAATTCTGCACGATCCTTCTGAGCATCTGCGGGTCGGAGTCGACCCAAAGCGTGGTGGCTACCACCTTCAAATCCAGGCCCCGCTCATCGGCCATCACATCGAACTCGGCGCGCAGCGGGCGCACGATGTCCGCCAGCGCAAAGTGGCTGCGCCGCGGGGTGAGGGCGCCGGCGTCGAGCTTGGAGATGTCCAGCAGGGTGCCCAAGAGCTCCTCGGCGGCCTGCAGCGAGTTGTCGATATGGCCGATGGTGCGCTGGGTGGTGCTTTCGGATTCGTTTTGCATCAGCGCCGAGGTGAACAGGCGCGCGGCGTTCAACGGCTGCAGCAGGTCGTGGCTCGCCGCGGCCAGAAAGCGCGTCTTCGAGGCGTTGGCGTCCTCGGCGACCTGCTTTGCCTGGCGCAGCGCCTGCTCCGCTTCGGCGCGCACGCGGTTCTCTTGGCGCAGCGCCGCGTTGGCCTTGGAAAGCGCTTGGGTGCGCTCGCGCACGCGCTCCTCGAGCGTCTCGTTGGTCTCCTTGAGCGCAATCTCCGCCTGGCGGCGCTCGGTGATGTCCTGGTAGAGCGCGAAGAAGCCTAGAATCGCTTGGCTGTCGCCGAAGTGGGGCGTGTAGGTCACCAGCATGTAGCGCATGCTCGATTCCACCCGCATCGACACCTCGAAGCTGACCCGCTCACCGCCCAGCGCCCGGCGTACCCACGGAATGCGCTCCTCGGCCTGTTTGACCGGCAGCACGTCCTCGAAGCGCTTGCCGATCACCGCGTTGCGGTCGATGCTAAACGCCTGCTCGTAGGCGCGGTTGGTAAAAAGATACCGGCTCTCCTTGTCGAAGTAGGCGATCAGCGCCGGCACGTTGTCGGTGTAGATACGGATGTTGTTTTCCGAGCGGATCAGCGCCTCTTCGATGCGCTTTTGCTGGGTGATGTCCTGGTAGGTGTAGACGAAGCCGCCCCCGGGCATCGGCGTGCCCTGCACCTCCAGTACGCTTCCGTCCTGGCGGTAGCGCACGTAGCGGTGGGGCTGGCCCTTGCGAATATTGGCCATCAATAGCTCGACGTGCTCTTCCGGGTCGCCGGGGCCGTACTCGCCGTTGTGGGCGTTGTAGCGAAAGATGCGATCGATCGGGGCACTGACGCGGATCAGATGGTCGGGAAAGCGGAAAAGCTCCAGATAGCGCTGGTTCCACACCACCAGGCGCAGGTTCTGATCCACCACGCTGATGCCCTGATTGATGTTCTCGATGGTCGCCTGCAAAAGCGCGCGGTTGAACTCCAGTACCTGGGAGGCCTCGTCGACGATCGAGATAACGTCCGAGATCCCGATGCCGCGGCCCTGCAGCGCCGAGTTCACCACGATGCGCGCCGATGACGCGCCAAGCACCGAGGCCAAAAAGCGCTCGGTGAACTGGATCACGTCGATTGAAGCGCGAGTGCCGTTGTCCAGCGGCTTGCCAGCGCGCTGGGCGTAGTCCTCGAAGGCGCGCTCGACCTGGCCGGCGCCGAGAAAGCGCTCGCACAGCACTTTCAGATCGCCCACCGTGGTCGCCCCGGTCCAGGGGCGGTTGACCGAGGTCTGGCGGGTCTCGACGCTGTCGACGAACAGCGAGGCCTGAATACGCTCGACCACCCGCTGGGAGCTCACTTGAGAGACGAAGATGTAGCAAAAGAGATTCACCCCGAGCGAGAGCATCACGCCGTGGGTGAAGCTGTCGCCCAGGTTCAGCCCGAAAAGCGCCACCGGCGAGAGCCAGGCGATACCCAGCGGCCCGCCGGCAAGCCAGGCTTCTGGCAGCACGCCGGCGTTGATCATCGCCGGCATCAACAGGCTATACGCCCAGATCGCAAAGCCCGCGTTCATGCCCACGATCACGCCCAAACGGTTGCCGCGCTTCCAGTAGAGTCCGCCGATCACCGCCGGGGCGAACTGCGCGGCGGCGGCAAAGGAGAGCATGCCGATCGAGGCCAGCGACGTGAATTCGACGATCAGCTGGTAAAACCCGTAGGCCAGCGCCAAAACGGCAACAATGGTTAAGCGACGGGCGCGCAGTACCAGCCGGCCGTAGTCGCGGGCCTTGGTATCGAACCAGCGCAGCCGGAACAGCGCGGGAATGACGATCTCGTTGGAGATCATGATCGACACCGCCACCGCCGCCACGATCACCATGCCCGTGGCCGCCGAGAAGCCGCCGATGAAGGTCAAGAGCGTTAGCCACGTGTGGCCGGAGGTCATGGCCAGCGACAGCACGTAGGTGTCCGGCTCGACGCCGGTGTCCGAGAACAGATAGAGCCCGGCGGCGGCCAGCGGCACCACGAAAAAGGCGAAGACCAGCAGGTAGAGCGGAAACAGCCAGCGCGCCTTGTTGGCATCGTCCGGGTGAATGTTTTCGACCACCGCGACGTGGAATTGGCGCGGCAGGCAGAGAATCGCCAGCATCGCCAAAAGCGTTTGCGCCCAAAAGCTTTGGCCGAAATCCTGGTTGGCGAGCTGGCGCTGAAGCGCCAGCTCGCTCTCGGCATGGCTCATCAAGGTCCCAAGACCGTCGAACATCCCCCAGGTAACGAAGGCGCCGAGCACTACGAAGGCGAAGAGCTTGACCAGAGACTCGAAGGCCACGGCATGGATCAGCCCTTCGTGGTGCTCGGTGGCATCGGTATGGCGGGTGCCGAACAAAATCGCGAACACCGCCATGACGATGGCCACGTAAAAGGCGGTGTCGTTAAAAAGCGCCCCGGACGGGGCGTTGTTTTCGGTCAGCACGCTGAACGTGGTGGAAACGGCTTTTAGCTGGAGCGCGATATAGGGCAGGGTGCCGACCAGCGCTACCAGGCTTGCGAAAGCGGCCAGCGACTGGGTCTTGCCGTAGCGCGAGGCGATGAAGTCGGCGATCGAGGTAACGTTTTGGTGCTTGGCCACGCGGATCATCTTGGCCAGCACCGGCCAGAAGAGCAGAAAGGTTAGAATCGGGCCGACGAAAATACTCGCAAACGACCAGCCCGCGGTGGCTGCCTGGCCTACCGCGCCGTAAAACGTCCAGGAGGTGCAGTAGATGGCCAGCGCCAGACTGTAGATGAACGGTCGGCGGCGGCTGGCGCCTCGGGTGCGCGCCCGGCGGTCGCCAAACCAGGCGATGCCGAACAGCACCGCAATGTAGAGTAACGAAACCGCAACGAGAAGCCCGCCGTGAAACATGCCTGTCTCCTGCCGTAAGCCCGTTCCCGGGCCTGCCTGTAGAGCCGCCCAGTTTAAGTCAAATACGCCAAAGCGTCAGGCAGTTGCGCCGTTGCAGGCGCTTTGCAGCAGCGTGGAGTCGGCGCGCAGGGTGCGAATGCCGTCGAGATCCGGTTCGCGGCGCTCGGCCGCCACCGGTACCAGCTCGCGGCTTTGGCAGTTGAGAACGTAGGCTTGAGGGATAACCAGGTCGGTGTAGTGGCGCTCGAAGTGATAGAGCATGAACTCGGCCACGTCGCCGCTGCGCGAGAGGCTTTCGCGGTCGAGCACGCTAAACTGCGTGGTCATCGGAAACACGAAGGTCCAGGGGCGCCAGATTTCGGTGCCGGTGGCGCTGTCCACGACCTCGGTGGAGGGGGGCAGCTGCGCCTTTTTATGCTCGAACCAGCTGTACTCCACGTGAATTTGATAGCCGAGCATGCCAAGCCCCGCCATGACTGGCACGATCCATTTGGGCAGCCGGTTGCCCGTGGCCTTGCGCAGAATCAAGCCGATGCCCGCCGCGGCCAGCGCCGCGAACACCGCCGCAATCAAGTGCCAAATCATAAAGAAGTTCCCAGGGTTGGTTGAAGCGCACGTTGGTGAGCGTAGAAGGTAATCAAAACAATACGGGCTTCCCGTGGGAAGCCCGCTTGCACGCATTGTAGTGAAGCCCGGCTATAAAGCCCGATCGCAAGACCGGGGGCCGGCTTCGATTATGGCTTAGTGGTCAACGGCAATACCAGCCCCTTTCGGGTAGCGCACGCTTTCGACCAGCTCCTGGATTTCGCGCGGCGGCGCAGCGGTGACGCTGGAGACCGCGAAGGCGACGGCGAAGTTGATCATCGCACCCACCGCACCGAAGGAAAGCGGCGAGATACCGATGAACCAGTTATCCGGCGTGTTGGCCAGCATGTTGGTGCCGGGAATGAAGAACCAGCCAAGGTAGGTGAAGATGTAGAGAAGCGTGGCCACCAGGCCCGCTAGCATGCCGCAGATCGCGCCGGTGCTGTTCATGCGGGTGGAGAAGATGCCCATCATCAACACCGGGAACAGCGACGCCGCGGCGATACCGAAGGCCAGTGCCACCGTTTGCGCCGCAAATCCGGGCGGATTCAGCCCCAGATAGGTGGCCAGGAGGATCGCACCGCCCATCGAGATCCGCGCGGCAAGCATCTCATTTTTCTCCGAGATGTTCGGGTTGATCGTGTTCTTGATCAGGTCGTGGCTGATGGCCGACGAGATCGCAAGCAGAAGCCCCGCCGCCGTGGAGAGCGCGGCGGCGATACCGCCAGCGGCGATCAGGCCGATGACCCAGCCGGGCAGGTTGGCGATTTCCGGGTTGGCGAGTACCAGGATGTCGTTGTTGACGGTCAGCTCGTTGCCGGCCCAGCCGCGACCTTCGGCGGTCTCGGTGAAACCTTCGTTGGTGTCGTTGTAGAACTGGATGCGGCCGTCGTCGTTGGCGTCGTTGTAGACGATCAAACCGGTGTCTTCCCAAGTCTGGAACCAGGCCGGGCGGTCGGCGTAGAGGATCGGCTCGGCGGCAGCGACTTCGTAATCCTCGACCTGGCCGGTCATTTCCGGGTAGACCGTCGTCATCAGGTTAAGCCGCGCCATGGAGGCCACGGCCGGGGCGGTCAGGTACAAAAGCGCGATGAATACCAGCGCCCAGCCCGCGGACCAGCGCGCGTCGGCCACCTTCGGTACGGTGAAAAAGCGGATGATGACGTGGGGAAGACCGGCGGTACCGATCATCAGAGACAGCGTGAACAGCACCATGTTGAGCTTGTTGTCCACATCGGCGGTGTAGTCCTGGAAGCCCAGGGCGTTGACCACATCGTCGAGCTTTTGCAGAAGCGGCACGCCGGACTCGGTGTGGGTGCTGAACATGCCCAACCCAGGAATCGGATTGCCGGTGAGCTGCATGGCGATGAACACCGCCGGAATGGTGTAGGCCACGATCAGCACGATGTACTGCGCCACCTGAGTGTAGGTGATGCCCTTCATGCCGCCGAACACGGCGTAGAGGAATACGATGGCCGCGGCGATCCAAATGCCCCAGGTGCTGGGCACTTCCAGAAAACGCGAGAACGCCACGCCCGCACCGGTCATCTGGCCGATAACGTAGGTGACCGAGGCGATGATCAGACACGCCACCGCCACCACGCGGGCGGTGCGGCTGTAAAAGCGCTCGCCGATGAAGTCCGGCACGGTGAACTTGCCGAACTTGCGCAGGTAGGGCGCGAGCAGCATGGCCAGAATCACGAAGCCACCGGTCCAGCCCATCAGGAAGGTGGAGTTGGCGTAGCCGCCGGAGGCGATCAAACCGGCCATGGAAATGAACGACGCCGCCGACATCCAGTCCGCGGCGGTCGCCATGCCGTTGGTCACCGGATGAACGCCGCCACCGGCGACGTAGAAGTCCTTGGTGGAGCCGGCGCGCGCCCATATTGCGATGCCGATATAGAGCGCGAAGGAGGCGCCGACGAACAGTAAGTTGATGGCAAACTGGCTCATTGGTTTACTCTCCCAGGCCGAATTTCTTGTCGAGCTGATTCATTCTCCAGGCGTAGAAGAAGATCAGCGCGATGAAGGTCAGAATCGAGCCCTGCTGGGCGAACCAGAAGCCCAAATCGGTACCGCCCACGGGAATGGATGCCAACAGCGGGCGAAAGAGTATGGCGCAGCCGTAGGAGACGAACGCCCAAACGACCAAACAGCTAGCGATCAAGCGAACGTTGGCCTTCCAGTAAGCAGCAGCATTGGATTTGTCATCTGCTATCATGGTGCTCTCCATTTATGATTTTAAGGTTGGAAAGTGTCCAAAAGCGGCCGGCGCAAAAGTGCCTGCCGCATCGAGCGTTCAAACGGTTCCCTTCAAAGCGATTTGTATGGCGGGTTATTGCCCGCTACTTTGCGTCAGACACTCCCTCCTCGCCACCTGACGCGATAAGTCGTACGCCCTAAGGCAATGTTATCTTAAAAACTCAGGCTAATACTGGCCAATAAATGGAAAAAAGAAATCCAGACTTTGGTATCACGGACTAAAGGCGCTATTGGCAATCTGCCAAATAACGCTAAATTACTCTATACAATGGCGTTTTAAGGCGCCTTGAGTACGACTTTGGTAAGGAGTCGACGATAGTCTATAAACCGAATTGACCTCCTTTTGAATATTGCTAGTCGATAGTCGTAACTCTTTTTTAGAACGTTTTATTCAAACTCGAGGACCTTTCTAAAAGTACTTTATAGGCGCCGATTTTATAGACTTTAGTAACAAGAGTTAGTCATAAGAACTGGTCTTAAGAGCTGGTCTTAAAAACCAGCCATAAGAACAATCAGCTAACGTTGCACTATCCACGGGTGAACACGTTTTAACCAGCTCGCGCCCATCTTTGAGCTTTTATTGTCGGATCCAGCGCGAGCGTGGCTTTTTTAAGCAGGTGACGCATGATCGAGGTCGATCTTTCAAGGCTGCCGTTTTCCTTGCTCGACGAGGCGGGTAAGGCGCGGGTGCGTGACGGGCTCGATCTCGCCTACTTCGACACCGGTGACGTCATTCTCGACGCCGGCCAGCCCGGCGAAGGCGTTTTCATCATTCATAAGGGCGAGGTCGCCGAGCTCGACCCGGCAGAGCCCAACGCCCAAGCGCGTATCGGCCACTACACCGAAGGCGATTTGTTCGGGGCGATCAGCCTTTTGAACGGCAAGAGCCGCTACCGCTTCGAAGCGGAGCAGGAAACGCTTTGCTACGTGCTGCAAAAGCAGACGTTCAGCGCACTTTGTCAGCACTATCCGGGCTTCGAGGCGTTCTTCAGGGAATCGCTCGCCCACAAGACCAGGCTTTTGGCCGAGCGCCGCGCGGTAGACGGCATCACCATGGCCGGCTTCATGCTGGCGCGGGTGAGTGAGTGCATGCGCGCGCCGCTTTTAGTGGATGCACGGCAGACGCTCGAGCACGCGGTGCATACGCTGCTGGAGCAGCAGGCCGATAGCCTGCTGGTGAGCGCAAAAGGCGGCTACGCCATGGTGACCAAAACGGATCTGCTGCGCGCGTTAGCGGTAGAGAAAACGCCGGCATCGACGCCGCTTAAGGCGCTGACGCCGACGGGGCTGGTCACCGTTACCCCGCAGCAGTACCTGTTCGAGGCGTTGGTGCTGATGACGCGCCACCAAATCGCGCGGGTAGTGGTGATGGACGGCGAAGCGCTCTCCGGGGTCGTCGAGCTGACCGATGTACTGAGTTACTTTTCGAGTCGCAGCTACGTGGTGGGGCTTCAGATCGAAAAGGCCGACGACCTAAAGGCGCTGGCCCAGGCAAGCCGACGCACCCCGGAGCTCGTGCAGGCGCTGATGGCCCAAGGGGTGAAGCTGCGTTTCGTCATGGAGCTTCTGGCGGCGCTCAACGCCCGCATCGTGCACAAGGCCTTCGGCTTTGGCGCGCCGAACGCTCCAACGCAGCGGTGCTGCCTGGTGGTGATGGGCAGCGAAGGCCGCGGCGAGCAAATTCTCAAAACCGACCAAGACAACGCTCTGATTCTCGAGGACGACCCCAGCTGGCCAAATGCTCCAGCGGCGATGGAGGCGCTCACCCACACGCTTGTCGAACTGGGCTACCCGCCTTGCCCGGGCAACATCATGGTCTCCAACCCGGAGTGGGTCGGGAGCGTGGCGACCTGGCAGGCGCGAATCGAACGCTGGGCCGAGCGGCGCGACGGCGACAGCCTCATGAAGCTTGCCATCATGCTCGACGCCCGGGCCGTAGCCGGCAACGCCGAGCTTGCCCGCCGCGTGCGCCAGGCGCTCTATGCGCGCTGCGCCGACGATGAGCTGTTGCTGAGCTATCTGGCGCGGGCGGCGCTGAGTTTTTCCACGCCGCTGACGCTGTTCGGCTCGCTGAAAAAGCGCGAGCACGGCATCGACATCAAAAAGGGCGGTATTTTCCCCATCGTGCACGGCGTGCGCACCATGGCGCTGGAGCGGCGCATCGACGCCGAAAGCACCTTCGAGCGCCTCGAGGCGCTGGTGGCCGACGGACGGCTGGAAAGCCGCTTCGCCGAGGACCTGAGCGAGGCGCTGGCGCTTTTTACCGAGCTCCGTCTGCGCCAGCAGCTGGCGGCCCAAAACGGCCAGGTCGCGTCGGCCAACCACGTAGTGGTGCAGAACCTGTCGTCACTCGAGCGCGATCTGCTGCGCGAGGCGCTGCACATTGTGAAGGAGTTCAAGGCGCGCCTGACCCACCGATACCACCTGGAGTACTCATAGCGGTATGCAATTAACGAATCGACACTTTTCACTAATCAAAGGCTCGCTGCGTGGTTTGTTCAAACGCGAAAGCGACCGCCGACGACTGACTGGTTCGCCCTTCGAGTGGCTGTTTCACCCCTATCTTGGCGAAGAGCTGGTGGCGCTGGCGTTTCGCTTCGCCCCTGCCGACCCGATCCTGAGTGTGGCGGCGGTGGTGTTCAACGAGCGGCGCGTGCAGACCCAAAGCGCTTGGGTGGCAACGCTTGCCGATCGCCACACGGTGGCCAGCCGTGCGCTGCGCCGCCATCAGGTGGAGACGCCGACCCCGGCGCTCATGGCGCCCACGGCGGAAAACATCGCCACGCTTGCCGAATTCATCGGCAATCGCCCGGTGGTGGGGTGGGGGCTTGATCAAACGCTGGGGCCGGTCAACCGGCTGTTCGATAAGCGGCTGGGCTTCGAGCTGCCCAACGCCCAGGTCGATATCGAACGCCTTTATCAGCGCCGTCAAAAGCGCTCGCCGATCGACCCCCGGCTGGCGCCGGATCTCGACCAGGCGCTTCGCCAAGCGCGGCTGGCGCCCCCGGGTGCGGCGTCGCTTCTGGGCGAGGCGAGCGCCTGCGCGCTTTTATACATGCGCCTGACCCGCGACTCAGCGCTAGAAGCGTGAGCGGCGCTCGACGTTATTGGGTGGGGGAGGGAGTCTTGTTAGAATGAGCGCCTTATCCTCATCACCGGCAGTGCGTACATCATGCAGCAACCCGAACATTTCGACCCCGTCGCTTTGGAGGCTGTCGCGTCCAACGGTTCAGCCGACCTTCACGACGTCAAACAGAAGCGCGAATTCAACAAGTTGCAGAAAAGGCTTCGGCGCGAGGTCGGCAACGCCATTCTCGATTACAACATGATCGAGGAAGGCGACCGGGTGATGGTGTGCCTGTCCGGCGGCAAGGACAGCTACACCATGCTCGAGATTCTGCGCAATTTGCAGCGCAACGCCCCGGTGAACTTCTCGCTGGTGGCGGTGAATCTCGATCAGAAACAGCCGGGGTTCCCCGAGCACGTGCTGCCGCGCTACCTGGACGGCCAAGGCGTGGAGTACCACATCCTCGAGCGCGACACCTACTCGGTGGTGAAGGAGAAAACGCCAGAGGGCAAGACCACCTGCGCGCTCTGCTCGCGGCTCAGACGCGGCTCGCTCTACGGCTTTGCCGAAGAGATCGGCGCGACCAAGATCGCGCTGGGCCATCACCGCGAAGACATTCTCGAAACGCTTTTTCTGAATATGTTCTTCGGCGGCACGCTGAAATCCATGCCGCCGAAGCTCTTGTCCGACGACGGCAAGAACATCGTCATCCGCCCGCTTGCCTACTGCAAGGAGGCGGACATTGCCGAGTTCTCGCGGCTGATGGAATTTCCGATCATTCCCTGCAACCTGTGCGGCTCGCAGCCGAACATGCAGCGTCAGAACGTCAAGGCGATGCTGGCCGAGTGGGACAAGAAGTACCCGGGCCGGCTCGAGAGCATGTTCCGCGCGATCACCAACGTCGCCCCTTCACAGCTGGCCGACCGCGCGCTGTTCGACTTTCAGGGCCTGGAAGCCAAACAGGCTGAGCTCAAGGCCGGGCGCATTTCGGCGCTCAATGTGGGCTAGCCAGGCGTTATTACACCGCTTCCTCGTCGGCCAGGGTGATGAGCCTGGCCATATCCAGAATGTTCACTTCCCGCCCGGATACCGCGACCACCTGCTGGCTTTGAAGGCGGCTAAGTATTCGGCTGACCGTCTCCACCGCCAGGCCTAAGTAGTTGCCGATATCTGCCCGCGCCATGGAAAGGCGAAAGCTGTAGGGCGAGTAGCCGCGGCGGCGAAAGCGATCCGAGAGCGTGGTGAGAAAGGTCGCCAGGCGCTGGTCGGCGGTCTTGCGCGAGAGTAGGCGCATCATGCGCCGGTCATCGCGCAGCTCCTTGCTCATGCTGCGATAAAGCTGGGTGCGAAGCTCGGGCAGCTCCTCGGAAAGCGTGTCCAGATGCTTGAAAGGAATTTCGCACACGGTGGTGGTTTCCAGCGCAATCACGCTGCCCGGGTAGGTCTCTTCGTCGATGCCATCAAGGCCCACCAGCTCGCTTGGCAGGTAGAAGTTGGTGAGCTGCTCGAAGCCCGAGCCTTCGCTGGTGATTTGCTTGAGGCTTCCCGAGCGCACCGCAAAGACGCTCGAAAAACGCTCTCCCTGATGAAACAGCGCCTCGCCTTTTTTAAGCGGCGCGCGGCGGCGGATGATCGCGTCGAACTGGCTGACGTCCTCGATCTGCAGCGCCAGCGGCAGGCACAGCGAGCTGAGACTACAGGTCTGACAGCGCGGGGCCTGCAAAAGCGCCGAGCGTTGGCGGGCGGGAGTCGACATTACCATCTCCTTATAAAGCGTACGTGCCCATTATAGGATTTTTGAGTAGCGCTGGGCGAGCGGTGCCGAAAGATGAGCATCGAAAGCCATCGCCAAATGGCGGATCAACAGCCGCCCGATCGGCGTGACGCTCAGCACCGCGCCCGTGCGCTCGATCAGACCGTCACGTTCGGCCTGGGCAAGCCGTGAAAGCGCCTCACTAAAGTAAGCCTCGGCGTCGATATCAAAGCGCTCGCCGATCACAGCCAAATCCAGGCGCATATCGCACATCAGCCGCTCGATCACCGCGCGGCGAATCAGATCGTCCTGGCTTAAGCGAAGCCCCTTGCAGGTCGCCAAGTGCCCACCGTCGAGCGCCGCGGCGTAGTCGTCGAGCTTGACCGGATTCTGGGCATAGACATCGTCGATGCGCGAAATGGCCGATACCCCTAGCCCGATCAGATCGCACTGGGCGTGGCTCGAATAGCCCTGGAAGTTACGCGTCAGCGACCCCTCGCGCTGGGCGACCGCCAGGCTGTCCTCGGGCAGGGCGAAGTGATCCATGCCGATATGCACGTAGCCCGCGCTTGCCAGCATCTCAATGCTTTTACGCAAGATGGCGAGCTTCTCCTCGGCGCCGGGAAGCTCGGCCTCATCGATACGCCGCTGCGGCGCGAAGCGCGCGGGCAGGTGGGCGTAGTTGAAAAGCGACAGCCGGGCCGGGCCCAGCTCGATGACCTGGGAGAGCGTATCGGCAAAGCGGCGCTCGCTCTGGCGCGGAAGGCCATAGATCAAATCCACGTTGAGCGAGCCGAAACCGAGCCGGTGCGCCTCGTCCATCAGCGTTTCGGTCAATTGCCTTGGCTGGACGCGGTTGATCGCCCGCTGCACGTCCGGGTCCAGGTCCTGCACGCCCAGGCTCAGCCGGTTGAAGCCGAGCGACTGCAAATGGCGCAGGGTGAACACGTCCGCCTCGCGCGGGTCGATCTCGATGGCGTAGTCGCGGTGCGGATCGCTGGAGAGCCCGAAGCGTGCATCGAGGCGATCGATCAGATCGCCCATTTGCGACAGCGTCAAAAAGGTCGGCGTGCCGCCGCCCCAGTGAAGCTGCTCGACAGGCCGCGAGGTGTCCACGTGGCGCGCGGCGAGCACCATCTCCCGGTCGAGCCGCGAAAGGTACGGCTCGGCGAGTTGGCGATTCTTCGTGGCGATCTTGTTGCAAGCGCAGTAGAAGCAGATTTTCTCGCAAAACGGGATATGCACGTAGAGCGAGAGCGGGCGGCGGCTTTGGTTGCTGCGCTCGAGTGCCTGGGTGAAATCTTCCGACGTGAAGCCGTCGTGAAAGGCCAGCGCCGTTGGGTAGGAGGTGTAGCGCGGCCCGCTCGTGTCGTAGCGGCGCACAAGCGCCTCGTCCCAGATGGGGGCAAAGGGGGCAGCGGTCACGTGGGCACAGGTCGGCATAGGGGCTCCCGGGCAGAGAAACGAACGCCAGGTTCGTTCGATGGCGGCCTAAAGAGTAACCCGAGGCGTTTGGCGGCTTCTTGCGTCAGGTCAATAAAGCTCGTTCAGCATCAAATAAAGGCGTGACCGTCTTGCCGCAGGTTGCCCACCAGGGCGCTATTGACGCTTCCAATTCCGTTGCCCTATAGTTCGATGTTTTTAAAAATCGATTTTTCTTTCGATAAACGATAAGAAAACGATTGGCGAGACATTTAAAGATAGTGGCGAAAAGATAGTGGCGAGACATTTCCGAACGGATCATCGATCACTGCCTGCTTTGCTCCCGGATCCTGAGTTCCTGCCAACCCCTTGGCCAACTCTTCTAACCGCTCTTAAAACTAACTTATCAGGAAACAAATGCATGAAACTTAAAACGTTGCTGACCCTGTCCGCGCTCTCTGCTGCGATCACTCTGCCCGGCGTGACTTTGGCCGCCGATAGCTACCCGGACCGTCCGATCGAATTTATCGTGCCTTGGGGGCCAGGCGGTGCCAGCGACCTGCTGATGCGTCTGGTAGGGCGCCACTTGGAGCAGGAGCTGGACACGCCGGTGCCGATCATCAACATGCCCGGCGCGAGCGGAACTGTGGGCCTTCGCGAAGCATCGCGCCGCGACCCGGACGGTTACACCATCACCCAGATCCACGAGGGGCTTTTGATGGCGCACCACGCCGGTGTGACCGATCAGAACTGGGATACCTTCGAGCCCGTCGCCATGATGACCAGCGACAACTCGGTGATTCTGGTCAATGCCGATAGCGGTTGGGAAACCCTGGACGACATGCTCGAGGCCGTGCAGGCGAGCCCGGGCGAATACCGTATGGGCGTGACGCTGGGAGGCATTCCGCATCTTTGGGCGGTGCAGTTCGAAAACGCCACCGATACCGAATTTGGCTACGTCGGTTACGAGGGTACCGGTGAGCGCCTGCGCGCGTTGGCCGGCGGTCATATCACCGTGGCGATCGAGGATTATCAGTCGGCGGAAGCCTTTCTCGAAAACGGTGATATGACGGCCCTGGCCGCTGCCACCGACGAGCGTCTGGACGAGCTGCCGGACATTCCCACGCTCAAAGAGCTTGGATATGACCTGGAGTTTCTGGTGACTCGCGGCGTCGTGGTGCCCAAGGGGACACCCGACTCGATCATCGAGACGCTGGAAAGCGCCCTGGAATCCGTGGCAGAAAGCGACGCGTTTGTTAATGACGTGGCCAATGCCGGCGGCACCGTACGTTTCATGAACCGCGCCGACTACACCGACTATCTCGAGCGCAACGACCAGTTCATCGAAGACAACGCCCATCTGCTCGACTAAGGTCGGCCAATACTACATAGGACGACATCATGGAGCGTAAGAACCCCGACGCTGCGCTGCTGCCCACGTTGCAGCTGGCATCGTACGCGGTGTTTGCGGTCGGTGCGCTACTCATGGCTTCGAAGGCCGGCTCATTGCCGGCCTCTCGCTGGGAGCCCATGAGCGCCGGTACCTTCCCGCAACTGGTCTTCTTTTCGATCGCCGTGCTCAGCGGCGCCGCGTTCGTTTTCGAGATCATCAAGCGCGGCATTCCGCGCACCTCGTTCAAGACGGCGTGGCAGCGCTTTGCAGGGCTTCAACGGGTATGGATCAACTTGGCGTTGTTCGTTGCCTACATGGCCGCCATGCCCAAGGCCGGTTTCATCGTCAGCACCTTCTGCTATCTGTTCGCGGCCCAGCTTTATTTGGCGCCCAAGCGCCCGCTGACGGTGGTGATCGCGCTGGGCGTGGCGCTGCTGTTCTCGTTCGGGCCCTACTATCTCTTCGCTGACGTGTTCAGTATCTACCTCCCCCGCGCACGGTGGTAAGGGTGACCTCATGACAGATGCATTTCTCGCCGCCCTGGGGGGCGTCACCGAGCCCTATACGCTGCTGTTGATGGCGATTGCCACCTTTGCTGGCATCATCGCCGCGGCCATTCCCGGCTTCACCATTACCATGGCGATCGTGCTGACGCTGCCGCTCACTTTCTCGATGCCGCCCATGCAGGGCATCGCGGTGATGCTGTCGGTGTACGTGGGGGGCTTGAGCGGCGGGCTGTTCAGCGCGGCGCTGCTAGGTATTCCCGGCACGCCCTCGGCGGTGGCCACCACCTTCGATGCCTTTCCCATGGCGCGAAGCGGCCAGCCCGGTCGCGCGCTCTCCTTGGGTCTGTTCGCCTCGTTCATCGGCTCGCTGATCTCGATTGCGGTACTCATCGTCGCCGCGCCGCCGCTGGCACTGCTGGCGGTGAAGCTCGGCCCTTGGGAGTATTTCGCGCTCATCGTCTTCGCGCTGACGATCATCGCGAGCCTGGTGGGGGATTCGGTCTTGCGTGGGCTGATCGCCGGATTGGTCGGTATCGCCATTGCCACCCTCGGCCCGGACCCGATCATGTCGCGCGAGCGCTTCACTTTCGGTTTTGAGCTCTTGACCGCTGGCATTCCCTTTCTGGTGGTGCTGATCGGAATGTACGCCATGAGCCAGCTGCTCTCCGAGCTCGAGCCGTCACCCGCGCGCCAGGAAGGCGCCTCCGAATCGCTCATCGGCGGTGACATGCGTCCCCACTTGCTGGATGTGATGAAGAGCACGTTACTCAAGCCGGTCAACGTGATTCGCTCATCGCTTCTGGGCGTTTTCATCGGCGCCGTGCCCGGCGCCGGCAGCTCGATCTCCAACCTGGTGGCCTACGACCAGGCCAAGCGCGCCTCCAAGCATCCGGAAAGCTTCGGCAAGGGTGAACCGGAAGGCGTAGTGGCCTCCGAGTCCGGTAATTCGTCCACCGTGGGCGGCAGCCTCATTCCGCTCATCTCGCTGGGGATTCCCGGCTCGCCGGCGGATGCCGTGCTGATGGCGGCGATCATGGTGCACGGTATCAGCGTCGGCCCACGGCTGATTCTCGATCACCCGGATCTGGTCTACAGCATGTTCATTGCCATGGCCGTGGCCTCGGTCTTCATGCTGGTGATCGGCGTGGTGATGATGCGCGCCTTCATGCGTATTCTGAACGTTCCCAAATACATCGTCGTGCCGGTCGTACTGGCATGCTGTGCCATCGGCACCTACACCCTGAACAACCGCTTGTCGGATCTCTACCTGCTGGCGGCGATCGGCTCCATCGGCTATCTGCTCAAGAAGCTTGAGTATCCGTTGGCACCACTGGTACTGGGCGTGGTCCTGGGGCCGATCGCCGAAACCAACTTACGCCGCGCGTTCCAGACCAGCGCCGACTGGACTCTGTTCTTTACTCGTCCTATCTCGGCGCTACTGCTGGCGCTGGCGGTCGTCTCGGTGGTGTACAGCGTTTACGGTTACGTACGCCAGCGCCGGCTAATGGCCCAGCGAACTGCCGAGGCCGAACAGAAAGGTCCTTTCCAGGACAGCGCGTCTCAAGAATGAGGACTTTTGCATGAAACTCGACCCGTATTACTACCCCGCCGCCTCTCGGCGGACCGTCACCTTTGGCAAGCGCGGCATGGTGGCCACTTCGCAAACGCTGGCCGCCCAGGTCGGCGCCGATATCCTGCGCGATGGTGGCAATGCCATCGATGCGGCCATCGCCACTGCCGCCGCGCTCACCGTGGTGGAGCCGACTTCCAACGGCATCGGCAGCGATGCCTTCGCACTGGTCTGGGTGGATGGCAAGCTTCACGGCCTGAACGCCAGCGGCAGAGCGCCGATGGGCATATCCGCCGAAGCGGTGAAGGAGCAGGGCAACGAGAACATGCCGGCCCACGGGCTGGTACCGGTGACCGTCCCCGGCGCTCCCGGCGCCTGGGCTGCGCTTTCCGAGCGTTTCGGCAAGCTGGCGTTCGAGGCATTGATGGCACCCGCCATTCGCCTGGCTGAAGAGGGCTACGCGGTACTGCCTACCGCTAGCCGCCTCTGGGAGCAGGCGTACGCCCGCTATCGCCAGTATGACCGTCCGGAGTTCGCCCCCTGGTTCGAACACTTCGCCCCCCAAGGCCACGCCCCTCGGCCCGGCCAGGTATGGCGCTCGCCGGAAATGGCCAGCACCCTGCGCGCCATCGGCGAGACCCGTGCCGAGGCGTTCTACAAGGGCGAGCTGGCCGATGCCATGGACGCCTTCTCGCGCCAGCACGGCGGCTTTCTGCGCAAGGAGGACCTGGAGGCGTTCACGCCGGAGTGGGTCGACCCAATCAGCGTTCGCTACCGCGACCACGATATCTGGGAAATTCCGCCCAACGGCAGCGGCCTGATCGCGCTGCAGGCGCTGGGCATTCTCGAAGCGCTGGGCGATGAGCCCCATGACCCGGTTGAGTCGCTGCATCGGCGTATCGAGGCGACCAAGCTGGGTTATGTCGATGGGCTTCGCTACATTACCGAGCGCGAGCACATGAGCCTCACGGTGGATCAGATGCTCTCGCCCGAGTACCTGCAAAAGCGCAGCGAGCTGATCGCGTTCGACGCCATCGACCCTACCCATGGCAACCCGTTGCTGGGCGGCACCGTGTATCTCTCGACCGCGGACGACGAAGGCAACATGGTGTCGTTCATCCAGAGCAACTTCGAAGGCTTCGGCTCAGGGATCGTCGTGCCCGGCACCGGCATCAGCCTGCAAAACCGCGGGTGGTCGTTCTCGCTGGATGAAGAGCACACTAATGTGCTGCGCCCGGGTAAACGCACCTACCACACCATCATCCCCGGTTTCATCACCAGGGATGGCCAGGCCGTCGGCCCCTTCGGCGTAATGGGCGGCTACATGCAGCCCCAGGGCCACGTGCAGGTCGTGGCCAATATGCTACAGGATCACCTCAACCCCCAGGCGGCACTGGACATGCCGCGCTGGAAGTGGACAGAAGGCAAGACCGTCGAGGTTGAGCCCGGCTTCCCGGACCACCTCATCCAGGCCCTCGAACGTCGCGGTCATCGCATCGTCAAGTGTGTCGACGGCCTCACCTTCGGCCGCGGTCAGATCATCCTGCGCGATGGTGAAAGCGGCGTTCTCCAGGGCGGGACCGAACCCCGCGCCGACGGCGCCGTACTGCCGGTGTAAGCGTCCAGCCCTCAGGCCTTGTTCTGCAAGAGATTGGCACCTGCGTCACCCTAAAACGCTCAATGCGCGCATTGAGCGTTTTTCTTTGAGCAGTCTGCGGTTTTGGGCTATTGGCCGGCCTACGCATGCTTCTGTTCAAACAGGCAGCCAAAGCGTCCAGAGCTGGTAGAGCGCGAAGCCAATGATGACGACCGCGGCAAGGGTGCGGGTAGCGGGGTGGCGAATAAGCCCGGACAAAGCTTGCGCGGCCAGGCCGGTGGCCAGAAGCGCCGGGAGCGTTCCCAAGCCGAAGGCGCCCATCAAGAGCGCCCCCTGGGCCGGGGCGGCAGTGGCCATGCTCCAGGCGAGCATCGAATACACCAGCCCGCAGGGCAACCAGCCCCAGAGCGCGCCGAGCGCCACCGCCTGGGGCAGGTGCACCACCGGCATCAGCCGTCGGCCCAGCGGCTCGATCACGCGCCAAAGCTTTCGCCCCAGCCCCTCCAGCGCTAAAAGCCCCTTCCACCAGTTGGCGATATAGAGCGCCATTAGAATCAGCATCACTGCGGCAAAGGCCTCGAGTACCACCCGCGTCGCAGGGGCGAGGGTGACCAGCGTGCCAAGCGCGGCTGCCAGGGCCCCGGCCAGCATATAGCTTGCGATGCGCCCGAGGTTGTAGCCGAGCATCAGCCCGGCCATGCGCGCGGGGCGGCGCATGCTCGGCGGCACCGCAAAGGCCAGGGCGCTCATGATACCGCCGCACATGCCGATACAGTGCGCCCCGCCGAGCAGGCCGAATACCCAGGCGGCGAGCAGCGGGGGAAGATCGAAGCCGGTCGGGTTCACGGGCGCGGCTCGTCGCGCTCAGCGGGCGTTTTCGCCGGGCGGCGTTTAGGGGGCTCGGCCAGGTCGTCGTCGAACAGGATGCGGTGGGCGGGGCCGTCGAGGTCGTCGAACTGATCGTTGTTCACCGCCCAGAAAAACGCCCAGACGGCCAGCGCCAGCAGCAGCAGCGACAGCGGAATCAAAAGATAGAGACTCGTCATGCGGGCTCCCAGTGATGCGCGGGCAGAGGCTGGCGGCTACCGCGCGGGCCGCGTTTCAGCCGCAGGGCGTTTCCCACCACCACCAGCGAGCTGAACGACATGCCGAGCGCGGCAAGCCAGGGCGGCACGAAGCCAAGTGCGGCCAGCGGCAGCGCCAGGCCGTTGTAGGCGACCGACCAGGCGATATTCTGGCGCATCACCCGGCGGGTGGCGCGGGCAAGCAACAGTGCCTCGACCACGCGGGCCAGGCGCGGGCTCAGCAGCAGCGCGTCGGCCCGGGTTTGGGCAAGGTCCGTGGCGCCGTTCATCGCCAGCGACACGTTGGCCCCGGCCAGCACCGGCACGTCGTTGATACCGTCGCCGACCATCAATACGCGCTCGCCGTCGGCCTGTAACGCCTGAATGCGCGCAAGCTTCTCTTCGGGCGTGGCCCGGGCCTGCCAGGTCGCCATACCGAGCGTGTTGGCCAGCTCCTCGACGAGGGCGCGCTCGTCGCCGGAAAGTAGCTCCACGTCGATACCGAGCGCCTGGAGGTTTGCTACGGTGTCGGCGGCGTCGTCGCGGAGGGTGTCTTCGAGGCGAAACCAGGCGCCCGGGGCGAAAGCGCCATCGGCGCCTTGTCGACTGAGTAATAGCCACTGGCCGGGCCCGGGCGGTGTGATGGCGTCGTTTGCTGCGAACGCCGCCCGGCCGAGGCGCCAGCGTTCGCCGTCGAGGGTAGCGCTCAGCCCCTGATTTGGGTGGCGCACAACGTCGCACGCTTTGAGCGCCGGCTCGCGGAACGGGCGAAACGCCGAGGCGACCGGGTGCTCCGAGTGCGCTTCGATGGCGGCGGCGATCTGCCGGGCGCGGATTTCACTGAGCGCGCCGAGCGGTTGGGTCGCGGCCAGGCGCATCTCGCCGCGGGTGAGCGTGCCGGTCTTGTCGAACACCACGCGGGTCACGCCGGCAAGCGCTTCCAGCGCGTCCGCGCGGGTGATCAGCACGCCGCGCCGGTAAAGCTCGGTGTGCCCCGTGGCCAGCGCCGTGGGGGCGGCCAGCGCCAGCGCGCAGGGGCAGGTGACCACCAGCACCGAGAGCGTCACCCAGAACGCCCGGTCAGGGTCGATGAATAGCCAGGCGGTGGCCACGCAGAGCGTGACCAGTAAAAGGCGCAGCACGAAACGGTGCGCAATGGCGTCGGCAAGCCTTGCAAGCCGTGGGCGGCTTGCCGAGGCCCGGTCGGTCAGATCGAGCACGCTAGCGATCGTCGATTCACGCCCGGCGTGGGTGACGCGCACGGTGAGCGCGTTCTCCACGTTCTGGCTTCCGCCGATGACGCGCCCGCCGGCGCGTCTGGTCACCGGCAGAAACTCGCCGGTCAGCATCGACTCATCGAGACTCGATTCGCCCTGCTCGATGATGCCGTCGGCAGGTACCGTGGCACCGGGTTTCACCAGAATGCGATCATCGAACTTAAGATGGCTGGCCGGCACCACGCGCTGCGCGCCGTCGTCGTCCAGCCGCAGCGCGGCGGCGGGCAGGGCACGGCTCAGGGCGTTGCCGCCGGCGCGGCGGGTGCGCGCTTCGATATAGCGGCTGAACAGTAAAAAGAAGGTGAACATGGCGATGGAATCGAAATAGACGTCGCCCTGGCCGTTGAGCATCGCGTAGACGCTGGCGCCATAGGCCAAGCCGAGGGCGAGCGCCACCGGCACCTCCATGGTCAGCCGCCGGTGGGCGAGCGCGTTGGCGGCAGCGCGAAAAAATGGCCAAGCGGAGAACGCCACCACCGGCGTGGTCAGCAGAAGCGACAGCCAGTGAAACAGTGCGAAGAAGTTATCACCGAGCTCGTTTGGCCCCGCCACGTAGAGCGGGATCGAGAACATTACCACCTGCATCATGCCCACGGCGGCCACGATCAGCCGGCGAACGAGCATGCGCGCCTCCCGCTGTTGGCGGGCCAGCGCCCGGTCCGGCTCGAAGGGTATGGCCTCGTAGCCGATCGCGGCAAGCTCGGCAAAAATTTGCGAAGGCGCGAGTATGGCCGGATCCCAGCTTATCCGCAGGCGGTGCTCGGTCAGATTCACCGCGCTGCCAGTAACACCTTCCAGCGCGTTCAGGTGGTGCTCGATCAGCCAGGCGCAGGCCGCGCAGGTGATGTTCTCCACCGCCAGGGTGGCGCTGACATCGCTTTCGCGCGGATGAACGAACTGCGCCTGCAGCTCGGGATGATCGAAGGCCGACCAGGTCTCGGCTTTGGCGCGGCCGTCCGCCGGGCGGGGGGAAAGCTCGGTGCGGTAGCGGTAGTAGCTTTCGAGCCCGCCTTCGACGATGGCGTGGGCCACCGCCTCGCAGCCGGGGCAGCAAAGCGGTTTGACCGCGCCGTCCAGGGTGATCGTCCAGGGGGCGCCAGCGGGCACCGGCGCACCGCAGTGGTAGCACGGCTCGGTCATGGTGCTCCTGCTCGCGCCGGAGCCAATCGCACCGCGGCGTCGCTTGGCAGGGTAATCTCGCCGTTGAGCCGCCAATCCGGCGCTTGGCTCGGCGTAAGCGTCACGTAGCGCCGGTAGGCAAGCCCGGTAGGGGCCTGGCCAACGTAATGGCCGCCCCGGCGGTGGGTCAGCGTCAGGCGCACGTCGCGCTCGTCCCGGGTGGGGTGAATCAGGCGCAGCGCAAGCGCCTTCGGCCGCGCTTGGCCTGCGAGTTCGAGCACCACGTCCTGGGTCACAGGGTCGACGTAGAGCGTTGCGGAAAGCCCCAGCGCCTCGGCGCGCTCGGCTTTTTCGAGCACCGCGTTGATCGCTTTGCCGTGTTCGAAATAGTCCTCCTGCACCACCATGCCGTCGAAGGTTTTGAGCGCCACGACCGCAAAGCCGACGCTCATCAGCATCGACGAGAGCAGAAGCGTTAGCAAACACCAGGGCCAGAACTGACGATACCAGGGCGGCGGCGCGGGCTCGAACATGGCTTATCTCCTCTCGCCGCTTAAAAAGCGCGCCGGCCGACGCGCCAGGGGCTCACCGGACTCCAGGGCGAGCACGAAGCGAAACGGCTGGCTGGGGGAGACACCGGCGGGCGCGCTCACGCTGACGACTTGGCTTGTGGAGCCACCGCCGGGCACCTGGATTGTGCGGGTGTCGAGCCTGGCTCCGGCAAGCGCCTCGACACTCAAGTGATAGGTGTGTGCCTGGCGGTCGCGGTTGCGCACCGTTAGCCGGTAGACGTTTTGGACCTCGCCGCCTTCGGTGACGCTGTAGAGCGTGCCGCGCGCGCGTTCGGCCTCGACGCTGACCGGCGCGCGCTGAGTAAGCGCCCACGCAAGCACGGCGAGCGTGAGCGCCAGCAGCGCAAGCGCCCCCGCTCGGTAGCGCCAGGCGCGCGGCGCCGGGCGACCCTCGAGGCGGTTCTGGGTGGTGTAGCCGACCAACCCCGTGGGGCGGCCCAGGCGCGTCATGACCGTATCGCAGGCGTCCACGCAGGCCGCGCACTGGATACAGGCGTACTGCAGCCCGTCGCGGATGTCGATACCGGTGGGGCAGACCTGCACGCACCGGTGGCAGTCGACGCAGTCGCCTTCTGACGTACGCCCACCGCCCCGCGGCTCGCCGCGGGCCGCGTCATAGGCCACGGTGAGCGTGTCGCGGTCGACCATCACCGACTGAAAGCGAGCGTAGGGGCACATGTGAAGGCAGACCTGCTCGCGCAGCCAGCCGGCGTTGAGGTAGGTGAAGAACGTAAAAAAGCCGACCCAGAACAGCGCCCAGCCCTCGACCTCTAGCGTCATAACGTCGAGCGTGAGCGTTCGGATCGGCGTGAAGTAGCCCAACACCGTGACGCCGGTGGCCAGCGCCATCAGCGCCCACAACGCGTGCTTGGCGAGTTTTCGCGGGACCCAAACGGCCGGGCCGTTTTTATCGCGACGCAAGCGGCGATGGCGCGAGCCCTCCAGGCGGTGCTCGACCCACATGAACAGAAACGTCCAGACGCTTTGCGGGCAAGTGTAGCCGCACCACACCCGCCCCCAACGCCGGGTGACGAAGAACAGCCCGAAGGCGGCGGCGATGGCCAAAAGCGCCAGCAGGATGAATTCCTGGGGGTAGAACGTGGCGCTCAACAGGTGAAACTCGCGCCCAGGAATGTCGAACCAGAGGGCCGGGCGGCCCTGAACATTGATCCAGGGCAGCAGAAAAAAGCCGCCCATCAACAGTATGTTGAGCCGCCGGCGAAGCGCCTGGAAAACCCCCTTGCTCTCGCGCACGTAAAGACGCCCGCGCAGGCGCGTACCGGCTTCACCGGGCCTAGCCGGCGGCGGGGTGACGTCCTGTAGGGGAATCGGCTGCATCAAACTTGGTCTCGCGAAAAGGGCTCGAAGGGCGCTTGGCGTTTGATGATAACAACAATTGTGGGCGCGTTCGTTGTCCTGGGTGATCGAGGTCCCAACGCTTATGCGACAAATGCGCGCCTAATCGGCGTCGGCGTTTTTAAACCGCAGGCTGTAAACGTAGGCGGCGACCAGGTGAACGCGCGCCTCGCCGATGAAGGGCGCCTGGGCGGGCATCACACCGCTTCGGCCTTCGGTCAGGCTCTGGCGGATGGCGTCCGCCACGCTCTGGTTGGGGGCACGGTAGAGCCAGATATCGTTGGTCAAGTTCGGCGCGCCGAGTGCCAGGTTACCGGTGCCGTCTGCGCCGTGACAGGCGACGCAAAAGCTTGCGTAGCGCTGCGCGCCGCTTTGGGCGCGGGCGGCGTCGTGCTCGCGATTCGAGAGCGCGAGCACGTACTGGGTCAACTCCTCGATGGCCTCCTCGCCCAAGTGCGCCCAGGCGGGCATGACGCCGCGCCGGCCTTGGGTGAGCGTGGTGAGCAGCGCCTTGGGCTCGCCGCCGTAGAGCCAGTCGTCATCGGTCAGGTTGGGAAAGCCGTCGCCGCCCTGGGCGCCCACGCCGTGGCACACGGCGCAGTTGTTGGCGAAGAGCCGCCCGGCGATCTGCATGGCCTGGTCATCTCTGGCAAGCTTGGGAATCGGCACATCGTTGAAGCGGTCGAAGACCGGGCCGAAGCGCGCTTCGGCGGCGGCCATTTCCTCTTCCCACTGCGCCTGCTGGCTCCAGCCCAACAGGCCCTTGAAGTTGCCAAGGCCGGGGTAGAGCGCCAGGTAGCCAAGGGTAAACACCACCGTGGCCACAAACAGATAGAACCACCACCGCGGCATGGGGTTGTCGAACTCCTCGATGCCATCGACCTCGTGGCCGGTGGTGCTACCAACGGGCGCCTCGTCATCCGGTTTTGCGTCGCGCCCAGCGTTGGCTGCCACCACCCAAACCACCAGTACCAGCGTGATCAGCGTCAAGGCGATCACCCAGACGCTCCAGAAGCCGGGCAGGGCGTTGTCCCATAGATCGCTCACCGGCGGCCCTCCCGCTCGTCGTGCGGCTCGTCATCGGCGAAGGGCAGGTTCGCCGCCTCATCGAACGCCTCGCGCCGGCGACGGGAGTAGGCCCAGCGCAGGATACCGAGAAAGGCGATGATCAAAACCAGGGTGATCAGCCCGCGAAAGGTGCCGGTCGTCATTTAGCGCGTCCCCTCCAGCACCGTGCCGAGCTGCTGCAGATAGGCCACCAGCGCGATGATCTCCGGGGTGCCTTCGACCGCCTCGCGGGCGCCGTCGATCTGCTCGTCGGCGTAGGGCACGCCCAAACGCTTTAAGGCGCGCATCTTGGCCGGCGTGGCGGCGCCGTCGAGCTCGCGCTCGAAAAGCCAGGGGTAGGCGGGCATGATCGATTCCGGCACCACGTCGCGCGGGTTATAAAGATGCGCCCGGTGCCAGGCGTCGCTGTAGCGCCCGCCGACCCGGGCCAAATCCGGCCCGGTGCGCTTGGAACCCCAGAGGAAGTTGTGCTCGTAAAGACCTTCGCCGGCCACGCTATAGTGGCCATAGCGCTCGGTTTCGGCGCGAAACGGGCGGATCATCTGCGAATGGCAGCCTACGCACCCTTCGCGGCGGTAGATATCGCGCCCTTCGAGCTCGAGCGCGGTGAGCGGCGTAAGCCCCTCGACGGGCTCGGTGACGTCCTTTTGGAAAAACAGCGGCACGATTTCGGCAAGCCCGCCAAAGCTGATCGCCACCAGAATCAGCGCGCCCAGAAGCCCGGCGTTTTTCTCGACCAGCTCATGCTTCATGGCGGGCCTCCTGATGGCGGGCTTCTTCGAGCTCGGCGCGCGGCGACTCGTTATAGGCAGCCCTGATCGTCATGTAGACGTTGAACGCCATGACCAGCGTGCCCGATAAAAACAGCAGCCCGCCCAAAAGACGCACGAGATAGCCCGGGTGGCTCGCCTCGACCGCGTCGACGAAGCGGTACATTAGCGTGCCGTCGGCGTTGACCGCTCGCCACATCAGCCCCTGGATAACGCCGTTGGCCCACATCGCGATGACGTAGAGCAGCGTGCCGCACAGCGCGAGCCAAAAGTGCAGCGTGATCAGCGGCGTCGAGTACATGCAGGTGCGCCCGTAAAGGCGCGGAATCATGTGATAGAGCGAGCCAAAGGTGATCATCGCCACCCAGCCAAGCGCGCCTGAGTGAACGTGGCCGATGTTCCAGTCGGTGTAGTGGGAGAAGGCGTTGACGGTCTTGATCGCCAGCATCGGGCCCTCAAACGTCGCCATGCCGTAGAAGGTGAGCGCCACCACCAGAAAGCGCAAAATCGGATCGGTGCGCAGCTTATCCCAAGCCCCTGACAGCGTCATGATGCCGTTGATCATGCCGCCCCAGGAGGGCACCAGCAGAATGATCGACATCACCATGCCCAGCGACTGCGCCCAGCTCGGCAGCGCCGTGTAGTGAAGGTGGTGCGGGCCGGCCCACATGTAGATCATGATTAGCGCCCAGAAGTGCACGATGGAGAGCCGGTAGGAGTAGATCGGCCGCTCGGCCTGCTTGGGCACGAAGTAGTACATCATGCCGAGAAACCCGGCGGTGAGGAAAAAGCCCACTGCATTGTGGCCGTACCACCACTGCACCATGGCATCCACCGCGCCCGCGTAAAGCGAGGTAGAGTACATCGGCGTGACCGGGAGCGCGGCGTTGTTGACGATATGCAGCACCGCGATGGTGAGAATGAACGCCGCGTAAAACCAGTTGGCGACATAAATATGCGAGGTTCTGCGCCGCTTGAGCGTCATCAAAAACACGACCGCGTAGCAAATCCACACCGCCGCCAGTAAAAGGTTGATCGGCCACTCGAGCTCGGCGTACTCCTTGGTGGTGGTGTAGCCCATCGGCAGCGATATCAGGGCCGAAACGATGACCGCCTGCCAGCCCCAGAAGGTGAAGGCGGCGAGCCGGTCACTAAAAAGCCGGGTCTGGCAGGTGCGCTGTACGATGTAATAGGAGGTAGCAAACAGCGCCGAGCCGCCGAAGGCGAAGATCACCAGGTTCGTGTGCAGCGGGCGTAGCCGGCCAAAGCTCGTCCAGGCAAGCCCCATATTCAGCTCCGGCCAGATCAACTGGGCGGCCAGCAACAGCCCCACGCTCATGCCAACGATCGCCCACACCACGGCCATGATCGCGAACTGGCGAACGACCTTGTAGTTATAGACATCGCTGTAAACGCCGCTGTAAGCGGGCGAGGCGATGCGGGGTGGCGCTTTTTGCATAGTGGATTCCATCGAACGCGAGAGGACATCAAAGCCCTGGGCGAGTCTAGCCTGGCCGGGCGCCGAGCTAAATAGCGCAGGTAGGAAAAGCCTGGCTCGGGATTCGGGCCAGATTATGACAGTTTTGATTGACGCACCGGGGGCAATTACGGCATTCTTCGACGGCGCTTTCGCAGGCCCCAAGGCCTTGGTCGCCAACACGCTAATTTGAATCAAAAATTCTTCCAGCGTATTGACACCCAACCCGAACCCTGTAGAATGCAGCGCCACGTGACCAGCGGGTGGTTAGCTCAGTTGGGAGAGCACCAGCCTTACAAGCTGGGGGTCACTGGTTCGAACCCAGTACCACCCACCATTTTTTAATGGGTTGGACACGTGTAGCAGTAATGGTTGATGTCATGCGGACCGGTAGTTCAGTTGGTTAGAATGCCGGCCTGTCACGCCGGAGGTCGCGAGTTCGAGTCTCGTCCGGTCCGCCATCATCACTTTTATTGCCCAATGTTATCGCTATTCGGACCGGTAGTTCAGTTGGTTAGAATGCCGGCCTGTCACGCCGGAGGTCGCGAGTTCGAGTCTCGTCCGGTCCGCCATCGATAACAGCCGTAGATAGAATGTGGTTAAACGCACCTTGCGTTAGATCATGGGTGGTTAGCTCAGTTGGGAGAGCACCAGCCTTACAAGCTGGGGGTCACTGGTTCGAACCCAGTACCACCCACCATTTAAAAGCGCCTCTGAACCGCAATTAAATGGTCGTTTCAAAAGTGGACCGGTAGTTCAGTCGGTTAGAATGCCGGCCTGTCACGCCGGAGGTCGCGAGTTCGAGTCTCGTCCGGTCCGCCATTGATGTTCCCTCCTGCTTTACCTTTTCTTCCCTTATTGTTTTTTCTATTGGCTTGAGCCTTTTGCGCTCGAATAGCCTCTGTTCACGCTTCACGCTTCACGCTTCACGCATAAAAAAACCCCGAGCCCGTGGCCCAGGGTCATCGTTTTTGCGTGCCTGACGTTTAGCCGATTGCGCTGACGCCGGCTTTCGCGACTTCCACATCCTGGTCGGGTTTCACGCCGGAAACGCCAACGGAGCCGACCACCTGGCCGTCCACCATGATCGGTACGCCGCCAGAGAGCAGGCCCTTGAGCGGCGCGGAAACAAACGCCGTGCGCCCGCCGTTGATCATCTCTTCGAAGACCTGAGTCTCCTTGCGGCCAATGGCGGCGCTGCGCGCTTTCTGAGTGGCGACATCGGCGCTGAAGGGCGCGGCGCCGTCAAGACGGCGAAGACCCAGCAGATGGCCGCCGTCGTCGGCCACGGCGATGGTGACCGCAAAGCCCTGGCGTTCGGCCTCTTGTTGCGCGGCGTCGAGCACGCGGTTGACATCGGTGTGGCCCAGTACAGCTTTGGTTTTCATATGGCGTTTCCTTTTGCGTTGTCGTGTAAGCGGTTGTTCCGGCACCCGGCTGCATGAGCGGACGCCGGGTGGTAAATCAGACCAGCGCGGCGTCGACGATCTCGACCCAGTGGCGCACCGGCGTACGGTTGGCGCTCGCCAGATGGGTTTGGCAGCCGATATTGGCGGTGACGATCATCTCCGGGTCACCGGCTTCCAGCGCCGCGAGCTTGTTGTCGCGAAGCTGTGTCGCGATCTCCGGCTGGGTGATCGAGTAGGTACCTGCCGAGCCGCAGCAGAGGTGACTATCCTGCACCGGCGTGAGCGTGAAGCCAAGCCGGGTCAGCACGCCTTCGACCGCGCCGTTAAGCTTTTGCGCGTGCTGCAGCGTGCAGGGGCAGTGAAACGCCAGGCGCTTTTGTGCTTGAACGCTCAGTTTCTCCAACGGCTCCTCGCGCAGAATCTCGACGATATCCCGGGCCAGGGCGCTTACGCGCTTCGCCTTTTCAGCGTAGGCCGGGTCGTCTTTCAGCATTTCGCCGTACTCCTTCACGAACGCTCCGCAGCCGCTGGCGGTTTGTACGATCGCCTCGATGCCGCGTTCGACGTGGGGCCACCAGGCGTCGATATTGGCGCGCATGCGCTCGCGCCCCGCCTCCTGGGCGTTCAGGTGAAAGTCGATCGCTCCGCAGCAGCCCGCTTCCTGAACCGGCGTTAGGCCGATATCGAGCCGGTCGAGTAGCCGTGCCGTGGCGGCGTTAGTGTTGGGCGAGAGCCCGGGCTGCACGCAGCCTTCGAGAATCAGCATCTGGCGCGTGTGGGCGCTCGCAGGGCGCTTGCCGGCATCCACCGGGGGCGGCGGCATCTTGGCTCTGAGCGGGCCCGGCACCAGCGGTTTGAAGGTCTGGCCGAGTTTTAACAGCGCCTGGAAGCGCTTGGGCTCGACCATCATCTTTCTAAGCGCGAAGCGGGTCGCGCGCTCGGAGGCCGGGCGCGGCACCCGGCGCTCGATCTCCGCGCGGCCGATGTTCAAGAGCTTGTGGTACTCGACCCCGGACGGGCAGGTGGTTTCGCAGTTCTGGCAGGTCAGGCAGCGGTCCAGGTGAAGGCGCGTCTCCTCGGTCACCTGAGTGTCGTCGTCGGCGCTCTCCAGAAGCTCCTTCATCAGATAAATGCGCCCGCGCGGGCCGTCGCGCTCGTCGCCCAGCAGTTGATAGGTCGGGCAGGTGGCGTTGCAAAAACCGCAGTGCACGCAGGTACGCAGAATGCGCTCGGCTTCCTGAATATGGGGTTTCTGGCGATCGGCATCGGTAAAGTGCGTTTGCATGAAAGCTCTCCTTAAAGCCCCGCGTACAGCCGGCCCGGGTTGAAAATACCGTGGGTATCGAGCTCGGCCTTGAGCCTTTTGTGATACTTCTCGACGACTGGGTCGAGGGGCGTGAACGGCGAGTCCGTCCCGCCCATGGCTGCGGGCGTAAAGCAGGTGGCGTGGCCGCCGGCCTGTTGGCAGGCGCGGCGCAGCGCCTCACCGTCACGGGTCTTGATCCAGCGCTGGCTACCCGCCCAGTCGTAGAAAATATCCGCCTCGTCAACGTCAATATCGAGCGGCGCGGTGTGGGGCGGGAGCGAGGCGCGCCAGAGCGCCTGGCCGGGTTTCAGGGTAAAGAAGTCGTGTTGGTGATCGCGCAGCTGAGTCCAGAAATCATCCGCCAGCGTCTCTCCGCCCAGGCGCTCCCGTGTCGCCTTCACCGAGCTTTGGCCGCCTTCCAGGCGAAGGAACAGCGCGTTCTGGTGCCAGGCCGCACCGGTGATCGGCAGCGGCTCGCGGCCCAGTGTGGAGAGCGTCTTTAGCGCGTCATCGATACCGATGTCGTCCAGGCGCAGGCTGTCGGTGGCCGCCGGTAGAGGCAGCACCTTGAAGGAGATATCCGCCAGCACGCCGAGGGTGCCCTGGGCGCCGGTCATCAGCCGCGAGATATCGTAGCCGGCGACGTTTTTCATCACCTCGCCGCCAAAGCGCAACAGTTTGCCTTGCTGAGTGATGACATGAGAGCCGAGCACGAAGTCCCGCGCCGCGCCCGCCCAGGGGCGGCGCGGGCCGGAAAGCCCGGTGGCGACGGCGCCGCCAATGGTGCTGGCCTGGCCAAAACGCGGCGGCTCGAAGGGCAGCATCTGGTGCTGCTCCTTGAGCGCGGCTTCAAGTGCCTCCAGGCGCGTGCCGGCGCGCACGGTCACCACCAGCTCCACCGGGTCGTAGGTGATGATGCCGCTGTGCTCGGCCATATCGAGCGTGATGCCTTCAACCGGGCGGCCGTAAAACGCGCGGGTGTCGCCGCCCTTGATGCGTAGCGGCGCGCGGCTCTGGTAGGCGTTGGCCACCTGCTGGCAAAGGGCCTCGCTGATATCGCGATCCGGCGCCCGTGTCGCTGGGTCAGTCGCTGGTTCAGTCATGGTCATTCCTTTCTCTCGTTCGCGGCGGCCTTTTTAAAAACGCGGCAGCTCCGGGTGGGGCAGGTCGTTGTTGTGCACGTGCATGGCGCCAAACTCGGCGCAGCGCGCAAGCGTGGGGATGTTCTTGCCCGGATTGAGCAGGCGCTTGTCGTCAAACGCTGCCTTCACCGCGTGAAACACCGTGATCTCATCGGCCTGGAACTGGCTGCACATCTGGTTGATCTTCTCGCGGCCCACGCCGTGCTCGCCGGTAATCGAGCCGCCGGCGGCCACGCACAGCTCCAGGATCTTGCCGCCCACGTCCTCGGCGAGTTCGAGCTCGCCTTCCTTGTTGGCATCGAACAGGATCAGCGGGTGCATGTTGCCATCACCGGCGTGGAAGACGTTGGCGACTCTCAAGCCGCTCTCTTCAGAGAGCGCGGCAATGCCCTTGAGCACCCGGGGGAGCTCCTTGCGCGGAATGGTGCCGTCCATGCAGTAGTAGTCCGGCGACATGCGGCCCACGGCGGGAAACGCGTTCTTGCGCCCGGCCCAAAATTTGGCCCGCTCGGCTTCGTCTTTTGCCTGCTGAATGTCGGTGGCGCCGGCACGCTCCAGCACCCGGCGCACGGTCTCGCAGTCGTCGTCCACGTCCGCCTCGACGCCGTCGAGCTCGCACAGAAGAATCGCCTCGGCGTCCAGCGGGTAGCCCGCGCGCACGAAGTCCTCGGCGGCCTGAATGGCAAGTTTGTCCATCATCTCGAGCCCGCCGGGCACGATACCGGCGGCGATGATGTCCCCCACCGCGCGGCCAGCCTTCTCGACGTCGTCGAAGCTCGCCATCAGCACCTTGGCAACGGTGGGCTTGGGCAACAGCTTCACGGTGATTTCGGTGACCACGCCGAGCATGCCCTCGGAGCCGTTGATCAGCGCGAGCAGATCGAAGCCCGGCGCGTCAAACGCTTCCGAGCCGAGCGTCATGTGCTCGCCCTCGATGGTCAGCACGTCGACGCGCAGTACGTTATGCACGGTCAGCCCGTACTTCAGGCAGTGCACGCCGCCGGCATTTTCCGCCACGTTGCCGCCGATCGAGCAGGCGATCTGCGAGGAGGGGTCCGGTGCGTAGTAAAGCCCGAAAGGCGCGGCGGCCTCGGAGATCGCCAGATTTCGCACGCCGGGCTGCACCCGGGCGAGCCGGGCGTCCGGGTCGACGTCGATGATTTTGTTGAAGCGCGACATGACCAGCAAAACGCCCTGCTCGAGCGGCAGTGCTCCGCCGGAAAGCCCGGTGCCCGCGCCGCGGGTCACCACCGGCACGCCGAGTTCGAAACAGCACTTCAAAAGCGCCTCGACCTGCTCGAGGTTTTCCGGCAGCGCCACCAGCATGGGCAGTACGCGATACGCCGCCAGGCCGTCACACTCGAACGGGCGCAGATCCTCTTCGCGAGAGAGCAGTGTGAGCGTTGGAGCGGCGCGCTCGAGAGCGTCGAGCACCTCGCGCTTGTCACGGTCGATCAGCTCGCCGTCAAGGCGCGCGTCATAGAGGATATTCATATCCCCTCCTGTTATTAGGGTACTGATTTTTAAAAAACGCTACGTCACGGTATAGCCGCTAATCTGAGCTTTTTTTGTGTACCTGTCCAGCCTGTGGTGCAATGGTCTGACCAGTTGATGGCTGCCCCCTTTACCGTTGGAGATACCCGCGTGACACCCTCATCCATGGAAACCTCGCTTGGCCGGCGTGCACCGGAGCACGTGGCGGCGAAAATCGAAGAGCTGATTCTTGAAGGAGTGTTTCGCCCGGGCCAGCTGTTGCCTTCCGAGCGTCGGCTGTGCGAGCGCTTAGGCGTTTCTCGCGCCTCGCTGCGTGAAGGCCTTCGCATTTTGCGCAGCAAAAGCATCATCGAAACTCGCCAGGGGCGTGGCTCCGTTGTCGCCTCGCTGCTTCCCATGCACCAGCAGGGGCCGCTGATGCACCTGTTTCGCGACCATCCGCGCACGCTGTTCGATTTGCTGGAGGTGCGCGCGCTGCTGGAAGGGGAGTCAGCGTACTTGGCCGCCCGGCGCGGCACCTCGATGGACCGCGTGCTGATCACCCGCCGCTACCAGGAGATGGCCGAGTACGTCGAACACGCCGAGCCCATCGACGTGGAGCAGTTGGCGCGCTTTGATCACGCTTTCCACCTGGCGATCTCCCAGGCCTCACACAACCCGGTGCTGGTGCACACGCTACAAAGCCTGACGGATCTGCTGCTAAGCTCGGTGTTCGCCTCGGTCAAGCATCTTTATCACCGCCCGGCGCCGCGCGCGATGATCAACCACCAGCATCAGCAACTCTTCGAAACCGTCCTCGCCGGCGACGCCGACGGCGCCCGACGCGTCGCGCTCGAGCACCTCTCCAGCATCACCGAGCTCTTGCGCGAGCTGGATCTCGAGAGCGAGCGGTTGGAGCGCTCGGCGATGCGCCTGGAAGAGTGGCGTTGATTCAGGCGGTGGCCGCGTTTTGGCCGTCGTCGCCTATGACGCCGGCCAGCGTCGCCACCTCGATTTTATTGCAGAGGTGTTCGCGCAGTACTTCGCCCAGTTTTTGACTATCGCGATTTTCCAGCGCCGTGATCATCTGTTCGTGGTCGTCGACGGCAAGACGCCAAAACTGCTCGGTCATCTTCTTGGAATAGCGTACGCGTTTGACCCGCTGGCTCAGGTTGTTGTAGGTCTCCTGCAGCACCGGGTTGTCGGAAGCGGCCAGAATACGTTCGTGAATCTGACGGTTCATATCGAAGTAGTTGTTCAAATCGCGCGCGTGGTAGTACCCGAGCATGGCATCATGAAGCGTGCGAATGTGTTTGATTTCACTGTCGTCGATATGTCGGCAGGCAAGTTCACCCGCCAACCCCTCCAGTGCCGCCATCAGATCGTAGGTATCCTTCACGCTCTTGAAGGTCAGGCGTACCACGCGCGCGCCGCGATTGGGCAGAATCTGAATTAGCCCCTCGGCGGCCAGCACCTTGAGCGCTTCGCGAAGCGGCGTACGCGAGACGCCGAACTGCTCGCAAAGCTCTTTTTCCGAGATACGTTCTCCCGGCGCGAGCTCGCCGTGTTCGATTAAATCACCGATGCGGTCGGCCACCTCTCGATACAAGTGGCGCTGTAGAATTTTGGTCATGGCACGCTCCTTTATTCTGACTTACGCCTTTCTAGCGGCCCTGTGAAAGCGTCAATCGGCGAATGGTGATTTTTTCTATAGTGGCGATGCGGTTTCTGTTCTGCAAAGATAATTATGAATTCATCGTACTGCTCGTGACAAATAACGATCCGCAAAACCTGATTTACTCATCCCATCACAATGATAAAAGAGAGTTTTTTTATGCCCAGCAACGTTTATCTCGCTAGCGTTCAGCTTACCCGCTCCCAAGCAAAACGCATTCTCGAAGGCGCCGTCGATAAAGCGCGCGAGTTCGATTTACCCCCTCTCACGCTGGTGGTATTGGACGGCGGTGGTCATCTAGTGGCCGCTGAGCGAGAGGACGGCTGTGGGCCGTTACGCTTTCCAGTGGCCAATGGCAAGGCGTTTGCAGCGCTTGGTATGGGGATTGCCAGCGGCGTGATGGGGGCGCGTAATCAAGAGCGTCCCGCATTTTTGGCAAGCGTTGCCGCCGCTTCCCAAGGGCAGGTAGTGCCGGTAGCCGGCGGCGTACCGATTCTGGACGATCAGCAGCGTGTTATCGGTGCCGTTGGGGTGAGTGGCGCATCGTCCGATGAGGATCAAAGCGTCGCGATCGCCGGTATCGAAGCTGCCAATCTGGCGTTTGGTCTCGAACCCTGACGTCGCCTACGCAGGTTCATCAAGCAAACGGCGCCGAATTCGGCGCCGTTTTTGTTTTTAAAACATTGAATTTTTTATGCAAAAAATAAATCGAGCGCTCCAAAGACGAAAGTTTAATACCTAATTTTGAATTTTGAATTCAAATTATAGGGGCAGAACGAGCAAGAACATCTAACTAATAACGCCAAAGTACGCTTGCTGAGTCTCATGGCTATCAGCGAGCGCTCGCCAGGTGCCGCTGACGCCTTGCTGCGACGGCACCGAGACAAAAACAATTATTCACTCGGAGTGCTCTATGAAATTCCTCAAACCTGCGTTCATGGCTGCGGCCATCTCCTTAAGCCTTGGTGCGTTTGGCGCATCTGCCGAAACCGAAATTCGCCTTGGCCACGTTGGCGGGCCGGGCTCGCTGTTTGAAATCACCGCCAACCGATTTGCCGAACTCGCCAACGAGCGCCTCGACGGGGTGGCCGAGGTAAGCGTTTATGGCAATAGCCAGTTGGGTAGCGATGAGTCGATGCTTCGCCGGCTACGCTTGGGCTCACTGGATTTGACCATTCCTTCGACGGTCATGAGTTCTGAAGACGCGCAGTTCGCTCTGTTCGAAATGCCTTATCTGATCGAAAACCGCGAGCATATGAAGCGCGTACGCGACGAGGTCGTTCGTGGCCCGCTGGTGGAGGCCGCCCAAGCGCGTGGGTTCAGGGTTCTTGGCGTATGGGAAAACGGTTTTAGACAGATCACCAACAACGTTCGCCCGATCGTGGTGCCGGAGGATTTGGACGGCATCAAGCTGCGTACCCCGAGCGGCGTTTGGCGTATCGAGATGTTTAGAAGCTATGGCGCGGCGCCGTCTCCCATGTCGCTTTCCGAGGTGTTCGTCGCGCTACAGACCGGCGCGATGGATGGCCAGGAAAATCCTTTGATCCAGGCCTACTCCTCGCGCTTCCAGGAAGTGCAGGAGTATCTCTCCATGTCGAATCACGTCTACACACCGGCTTATCTGGTAGCGGGTGCGAGCTGGAATCGTTTGCCCGAAGAGGTGCGCACGGTGTTGGAAGAGGTTGCGGTCGAAGTAGAAGACTTTGCACTCGAGGAAGGCGCGCGGTTGGACGAAGAAGTTCTGGGCCTCATGGAAGAGGCGGGTATGGAAGTGAACGAAGTAGACTTCGAAGCGTTTTCCGAGGCCTCCCAGCCGATTTATGAAAAGTTCGCCAACGAGGTGGATAACGGCCAGGAATTGATCGATCAGGTTAACGCGCTGCGCGAATAACCATCATCACGCGAGGCGCCTCTCAGCCAGGCGCCTTCGGTCTCGGAGGTTTCGATGAGTACTTTTGACAGGTTCAGGAACGCCTACTCTGTCTTTCTTGAAGCGATCGTGGTGGTGCTGGTGATTGCGCTTGCCGGGGTGGTGACCATCGGGTTCGTTACCCGCTACCTGGGCTCACCACTTAGCTGGTACGACGAATTGGCGGCGGTTCTGCTGGCCTGGGTCACCTACTACGGCACGGCCCTGGCCGCCGCGAAAGGCGCCCACATTACTTGCCCCAGCGTTCTCAACATGTGTCCACCCTCCATCCGAGTGCCCGTGGCGCTGCTGGCAGAGGCGATCACCATTGGGTTCTTCGTCTTTTTAGGGCTTGCGAGCTACCAGGTCATTCTGATCCTTGACGGAGTGAATATGGTGAGCCTTCCGTCGATCTCGATGCAGCTCACTCAATCCGCCATTCCGGTAGCGTCGGTGCTTTTCATTATCGCCGAGCTGCTGCGCCTGCCGGAGATCGTCAAACACGCCCGTGGCAAGGGCTTCATCGATCACGAGCTCGAAGAAGCAGGGCTCGATGCCGATGAGGTCGAGGCCGTCAGCACACAGCATCGAGGATAGGTAATCACCATGGTTATTCTCTATATATTTCTGGCGCTGATCGTGCTGATCTTGATCAATGTCCCCGTGGCGGTCGCCCTTGCGTTGGTGGGAACCGTAGCTACGTTCATGACCTACGGCAGCATGGCGATGCCCACCGTGGGCATGACGATGTTCGAAGGCGCGACCAACTTCCCTCTTATCGCAATACCGCTGTTCATTCTCGCCGGTGCCATCATGAACGCTTCGAGCATTTCCCGGCGGCTGATCGATCTGGCCATGGCGATGGTCGGCTTTATCAAGGGTGGGCTCTCAATGGTGACCATTGGGGCCTCGGTGTTTTTTGCCGAAATTTCCGGCTCGTCCGTCGCTGGGGTCTCGGCGATCGGCAGTATTCTGATTCCCGCCATGCGCAAGAAAGGCTATTCGAAAGAATTTGCCGCCTCGATCTCATCGTCGGCGGCGAGCCTGGCGATCATTTTGCCCCCGTCGATTCCGATGATTCTCTACGCGGTCATGTCGGGGGAATCGGTGGTTCAGATGTTCGTTGCGGGCATCTTCCCGGGGCTTCTCGGCGCGATGGGCCTGGCGGCGATGTGCTACTACCTGGCGCGCAAGTATAACTTCCCGTCGGAGGGGCGTTTTCGCGTCTCTCAACTCTGGCTGGCACTGAAAGAAGCCGTTTGGGCACTATTGATTCCGGTCATCATCCTAGGCGGTATCTTCGGCGGCTTCGTCACCGCGACCGAAGGCGCGGCGCTTGCTGTGTGCGTGGCCATCTTCATCAGCGCCGTGGTGTACCGCGAGTTTACGCTCAAGAACTTCATCGATTCCTGCAAGAGCGCCGGGATACAGACCGCAGTGGTCATGCTGCTGGTCGCGGCGTCCGCCGTGGTAGGCGGCTATCTGACCGAAACTCGGGTGCCTCAGGAAATCGCCATGCAGATCAGCGAGCTGACGGACAACCGCTACGTGATATTGGCGCTTTTGAACGTCATCTTCCTGATTCTCGGCATCTTCTTGCACTCTGCCGCGGCCATCATTTTGGTGGTACCGATCGTGCTGCCGCTGGTCATCGAAGTCGGTATCGACCCGCTGCACTTTGGTTTGATCGTCACGCTCAACCTGGCCATCGGCCAGCAAACCCCGCCGGTTGCGAGCGTGCTGATCGCATCGTGTTCGATCGCCAAATCGGATATTTGGGCGACCTCGAAGACCAACCTGTGGTTCATCGCGGTGCTGTTCACCATTTTGATGATCAACACCTATATTCCCGCCTTCGCGCTGGCGCTGGTCAACTTCGTCTACGGCTAACCACCGACTCTGGGAGAAAAGACAATGACGCAGAAGACAAAAAAGCCTACGACTGACAGCGTGCGTTTCGAGATCAAGGAGGGCGTGGCGTGGCTGGGTTTCAACCGTCCGCAAAGCCGTAACGCCATGACCTGGGACATGTACAACGCGCTTGAGTACTACTGCGATACGCTTGCCGAAGAGAGCGGGGTCCATGCGCTGGTCTTGCACGGTATAGGGGGGGAGGCCTTCGTGGCCGGCACCGACATTACCCAGTTCGCCAGTTTCGATAAACCCGCAGACGCCATCGACTACGAGCGCCGCATCGACCGGGTGGTCGGAAAGTTGGAAAACTTTCCCAAACCGACACTGGCGCTCATCGAGGGCGCCTGCGTCGGCGGGGGCGCCGCGCTTGCCCTGGTGTGCGATTTTCGTTACGCCACTGAGTCGATGAAATTCGGCGTACCCATCGCCAAAACGTTGGGCAATACGCTTTCGATCACCAACGTCTCGCGGCTGGTGGAAATGCTGGGCACGGCGCGGGCCAAGGAGGTGTTGATGTTGGCCCGACTCGTCACCGGTCATGAGGCGCTGTCGTTGGGGCTGGTCAACGAGTTGTTTTCACCGGATAGCATTTACGACGATGTTAAAAGCCGAGCGGCGGACTTTTTGCAACGCGCGCCGCTGACCCTTCAGGCAAGTAAGGCTTTGATCAACCGCGTGCAGCAGAGCCACAGGCTGGCACCGGGTGCAGGCGATGATTGGGTCAGTATTTGCTACATGAGCGAAGACTTCGCCGCGGCGGTGAACAAGTTCGTCAACAAGACGCCTTTTGAGTGGTCTGGCCGCTAACGTTTTAGGGAGACACGCGCATGCAAGCGTTACACAACATGAAAGTACTCGATGTCTCGCAAATCATGGCAGGGCCTTATTGCACCATGGTGCTGGCCGATATGGGCGCCGACGTCATTAAGGTAGAAAAACTCAATGGAGGCGACGATAGCCGCCAGATGGGGCCTTACGTCAACGGCGAGTCCACCTGCTTTTCGCAAATCAACCGCAACAAGAAAAGCATCTCGCTCAACCTGAAGGACGAGCGGGGCCGCGAGATTTTTTATCAGTTGGCCGCGGATGCCGACGTCATCGTCGAAAACTATCGCCCAGGGGTCACGAAGTCGCTATCAATCGACTATGACACGATCAAGGCTATCAACCCGAGTATCGTCTACTGCTCGATTTCCGGTTACGGTCAAACCGGGCCCTACAGCCATAAAGGCGGCTTCGACCTGGTAGCCCAGGGGATGACGGGGCTCATGTCGATGACCGGCGAGCCCGGGCGCCGCCCGCTCAAGACCGGTATCGCGGTCTACGATATCGGCGCCGGCATCACCGCCGTCTACTCCATTCTCGCCGCCCACATTCACAAGATGCAGACCGGTGAGGGCCAGCACGTCGATATCGCCATTACCGAATGCGGCCTGCCCTGGTTCACCTGGGAGGCTGCCGCCTACTTTTCCGAAGGCACCGTGCCCGAACCTACCGGCTGGCGCCATCGGGTATCGGCTCCTTATCAAGCGGTCAAGGCGAGCGACGGTTATCTGATGCTGGGCTGCGCCAACCAGCGCACTTGGGAGCGCTTTTGTTCCGACGTGCTGAAAACACCCTCGTTAATGGAGGACACGCGGTTTTTGACCAACTTCGACCGCGGCCAACACGTCGACGAGTTGGAGGCCGTTCTGGAAGCGATGATGGCCGAGCGTACTGTGGATGAGTGGCTCGCGCTTTGCGATAGCGCTGGCGTTCCCGCCGGCCCGATCAATAATTTTGCCCAAGCGCTGGACGATGAGCACTATCTGGCACGCGGTATGGTCCAGGAAATGGAGCATCCGGTGATTGGTAAGATGAAAACCATCGGTTTCCCTAGCAAATTTTCCCGAACCCCGTCGGAAATTCGCTCTTCGGCACCGCTTTTCGCCCAGCACACCGACGAAGTGTTGGGAGAACTCGGCATGAGTCGAGAGCAACTCGATAACCTGCGTGAGGCAGGTTGTATCAAATAGCGTTTTTTTAAAGCCGACGTTTGAATTCATTATTCAAAGAGTGCGGCATCGTCAAGCACAGCGTTATCGACGCCATTGTCATCACGACAGCGAGATCAACAATAAAAGGATCTATTCCATGCTCAACCTCGATTTTCATCCCACCGGCCGCCATTTTTTGCAAATTCCAGGACCATCACCCGTGCCGGACCGAATCCTGCGCGCCATGAGCTTGCCCACGATCGACCACCGTGGCCCGGAGTTTGGCGCGCTGGGACTCGAGCTTCTCGAGAAAATCAAACGCATCTTCAAGACCGAACACCCGGTCATTATTTACCCGGCCTCGGGGACCGGCGCTTGGGAAGCCGCACTTGCCAATACGCTCTCACCTGGTGATCAGGTATTGATGTTCGAAACCGGCCACTTCGCAACGCTTTGGCACAAGATGGCGCTCAGGTTGCAGCTTGAGCCCGAATTCATCGGCCTGCCGGACTACGAGGGTTGGCGGCAGGGCGTACAAGCGGACATGATCGAGGCGCGGCTCAAGGAGGATAGCAATCACGCCATCAAGGCGGTGTGCGTTGTGCATAACGAAACCTCAACCGGCGTGACCAGCGACATCGCCTCGGTGCGCCGCGCCATCGACGCTGCCAACCACCCGGCCCTTTTGATCGTCGATACCATTTCCGGGCTTGCCAGTGCCGACTATCGCCACGATGAATGGGGCGTTGATGTCACCGTATCAGGGTCCCAGAAAGGCCTCATGCTGCCGCCGGGAATTAGTTTCAACGCGCTGTCGTCCAAGGCGATCGAAGTGAGTAAGGGCGCGACGCTGCCCAGAAGCTTCTGGGCCTGGGATGAAATACTGGAGGCCAACAAAAACGGCTACTGGCCTTATACGCCGAGCACCAACCTGCTTTATGGGCTGAACGAGGCGCTCGACATGCTATTGGAAGAGGGCATGGAGCAGGTGTTCGAGCGCCATGCGCGCTGGGGAGCTGGCGTACGCGCGGCGGTCCAGGCTTGGGGGCTGGAGATCCAGTGTCAGGATCCAGCGCTCTATTCACCGGTATTGACGGGAGTCGTCATGCCAGAGGGGATCGATGCCGACGCGGTACGCAAGATCATCTACGAGCGCTTCGATCTCTCACTGGGCATGGGCCTTGGTAAAGCGAAGGGCAAGATGTTTCGTATCGGTCACTTGGGCGACTGTAACGACTTGACGCTCATCGCCACCCTTGGTGGCTGCGAGGCGGGCATGAAGCTTGCCGGTGTCGAGCTCAAAGCCAGCGGCGTTACGGCGGCGCTCGACTATTTCGCCGAGCATCCACACCGGTTTTCCCGCGATCAATCAGGCCAATAGGCCGGGGGCGCCATGACATCGCTGACTCAGCCGCCACGCTCTGCCGACGCCAAAATCAAGCCGGTGAGTGAGTTCGCGGCCAGGCTTTCTCGTGAAATAGCGGGCGACGTACTCTTCGACCACGCCAGCCGCGGACGCTACTCGACCGATGCGTCGATCTATCAAATCACGCCGGTGGGTGTGGTCATTCCGCGCCACCAGGAGGATCTCACCTTAGCGCTGGATATCGCTCGCGACGCCGATGTACCGGTGCTGGCCCGTGGAGGCGGCACCAGTCAGTGCGGGCAGACCGTGGGAGAGGCGCTGGTACTCGATACCACGCGCTGGCTCAACCAGGTGGTGGAATTCGACGAACAGGCACAAACCGTGGTGGTCGAGCCAGGCATGGTGCTCGATCATCTCAACGCTTGGCTCAAGCCTTACGGGCTCTGGTTTCCGGTGGATGTATCCACCAGCGCTCAGTGCACGATTGGCGGCATGGCAGGCAACAACTCCTGCGGTTCACGCTCGATCTATTACGGCAACATGGTACACAACGTGTTGGGGCTCGACGCGGTGTTGGCCGATGGCAGCGAGGTGAGTCTTGGATTCGTCGATCAGTTTGCCAGCCGTAGCCGGGAGCAGGCGCTGGCCGAAAAAGTCAGGGCCATCGCCGACAAGGTCGGCCCGGAGATTCGCGAACACTTTCCCAAAGTGTTGCGCCGGGTCGGTGGCTATAACCTGGACCTTTTCGACTGTCAAAACCCAATTCCCTACGACCCTGATCACCGTCCTAATCTATCGCACCTGCTGGTGGGCTCGGAGGGCACGCTGGCGGTCAGCCGCCGTATCAAGCTAAGACTTTCACCGCTGCCGGAAAAGAAGGTGCTGGGCGTAGTCAATTTCCCCACTTTCTACCAGGCGATGGATCTCACTCAGCACATTGCCAAGCTCGGCCCCATGGCCGTGGAGCTGGTCGATCGTACGATGATCGAGCTTTCGCTCGAGAATCCGGCGTTTCGCCCGGTCATCGAGAAAGCGTTGATCGGCCGCCCCGAAGCGATGCTGCTGGTGGAGTTCGCTGGCGCCGACCAGGCCACGCTGGTGCAAAAACTCGACGAACTCAACGATTTGATGGGCGAGCTGGGCCTTGGCGGCAGCGTGGTCAACATGATCGATGCCAGCGAGCAGAAGGCGCTTTGGAACGTGCGCAAGGCCGGGCTCAACATCATGATGAGCATGAAAGGGGATGGCAAACCGGTATCGTTCATCGAGGATTGCGCGGTACCGCTGGAACACTTGGCCGAATACACCGACAAACTGACCCAGGTGTTTCATCGTTATGGGACGGAAGGAACCTGGTACGCCCACGCCGGTGCCGGCACGCTTCACGTGCGCCCGATCCTCGATCTGCGCCGGGGCGGGGCCGAGAAGATGCGGGAAATCGCCGAGCATGCCTCGAGCCTGGTGCGTGAATACAAGGGCGCCTATTCCGGTGAGCACGGCGATGGCATCTGCCGGGGCGAGTGGGTCGCTTGGCAGTTCGGCGAAACCGTCAACGATGCGTTCAAGGAGATCAAGGCGCTCTTCGATCCCCATAATCGTTTTAACCCTGGAAAGATCGTCGATACCCCGAAAATGGACGATGAACGCTATTTTCGCTTTCCCACAAGCTACGATCGCATTCCACTTACGCCAGTATTTGACTGGTCCGCCTGGAACGTTGAGCGTGATCCGCTCACCGGCGAGCAGAGCCCTCCGGGGACGGCGGGCGATGCCACCCATGGTCTCGCGATGGCGGTCGAGATGTGCAACAACAACGGACATTGCCGCAAGTTCGATGCGGGCACCATGTGCCCAAGCTACCGGGCGACTCTGGATGAGAAGCATCTGACCCGGGGGCGAGCCAATACCCTTCGGCTGGTGCTTTCCGGTCAGTTGGGGGAGGAGGGGCTGGCCGATGACAGCGTGAAAGAGGCGCTGGATCTCTGCGTCTCCTGCAAGGGCTGTAAGCGTGACTGCCCCACGGGGGTCGACATGGCCAAGTTCAAAATCGAAGCGCGCACGGCCCGAGCGCGGCTCAAGGGGCTTTCGCTTCGCGATCGCATGGTCGGCGAGATGCCGCGCTACGCGCGCTGGGCTCACCGCTTAAAGGGCGTAACGCGAACCATCGAGCGCATTCCGCTGATCGCCTCGCCGCTCAAGCGCTCGTTGGGGCTCGCGCCGCAGCGCGCCTTTCCCGTTTTCGATGGCAATTTTCTGGCAGAGCCTCACCAAAACGCACGCGAAAGCGGCCAGCGCGACGTGCTGCTATTCGTGGATACGTTCAACAACTACATGGAAAGCGACAATGCTCGAGCGGCCAAGCGTGTTCTGGAGGCTGCGGGCTATCATGTGCACTTGAACGTGCAGAAAGGGCAGCGGCCGCTTTGCTGTGGGCGCACCCACTTGGCGGCCGGTCAGTTCGACAAGGCCAAGGCTGAAGCACGGCGAACGCTCGACTACCTGATGCCTTTCGTTCAGCGTGGCGTGGCGGTGGTCGGGCTCGAGCCGTCGTGCCTTTTGACCCTACGCGACGAGTTTTTGCAGTACGGCTTTGGCGATGAGGCTCGGGAACTTGCCGACTCTGCTTACCTCTTCGAGGAATTTCTGGTCAAGGCAAAGGCTGCCGGCGAGCTTACGCTGTCGCTCGAGCCGTTGGCGACGTCTCACGCGCTGCTTCATGGCCACTGCCATCAAAAAGCGTTCGATGCGCTACGCCCGGTCGAGGAGGTGCTTGGCTGGATTCCCGGTCTCAGCGTTGAAACCGTCGAGTCGTCCTGCTGCGGTATGGCGGGGAGTTTCGGTTACGAAGCGGAGCATTTCGACGCCTCGATGAAAATGGCCGAACTCAGTCTGCTACCCGCTGTACGCGGCGCCGACGCCGATACGCTGGTAGTCGCCGATGGCACCAGCTGCCGCCACCAAATTCATGATGGTGCTCAGCGTAACGCCATTCATGTTGCCCGGGTGCTGGAGCAAGCGTTATCCTGGCATGATCGCGCGAACGGGTGACAACAATCAAAAGGAGCCTTGCATGGCCATTTATCAACTGGGGGAGCACAAGCCGGACATTGCCGACGACGTTTACGTCGCCGAGACCGCCGACGTGATCGGGCAGGTGACGCTAAAATCCCGCGCCAGCGCTTGGTATCAGGCGGTGCTGCGCGGCGATACCGAGCGGCTGGAAGTGGGCGAGCAGAGCAACATTCAGGACGGCGCCGTGCTGCACGCCGACCCCGGCTTTCCCTTGACCGTGGGTAACGGCGTGACCGTGGGCCATCAGGCGATGCTGCACGGCTGTACGGTGGAGGATGGCTGTCTGATCGGCATTCAGGCGGTGATTCTCAACGGCGCGGTGATTGGCGAGAACAGCCTGGTCGGCGCCTGCGCCTTCGTGAAAGAGGGCGCGGTGTTTCCGCCCAATTCATTGATCGTCGGCTCCCCAGCGCGTGTGGTGAAAACCCTGCCGGAAGGCGCGATCGACAAACTCCGGCTCAACGCCCAAAGCTACGTCGAGCGCGGCCAGGTGCACGCACAAGAGCTCAAGCGTATCGACTAGCGCTTGATTACAACGTGAAACGCGCGCATAAAAAAACCACCCCGAAGGGTGGTTTTTCGCTTTAAGTGCATCGCTTTATGATAGCAGCGGGTCGCTCAGACCGAGCAGGTAGAACGCGATGAGGCCGATGGTGCCGACAAACACCAGGTAGTAGATCGTCGGCAGAATCGTGATGCGGATCGTCGCGCCCTCGCGGCCCAGAAGGCCAACGGTGGCGGAAGCTGCCACCACGTTGTGAATGGCGATCATGTTACCCGCCGCGGCGCCAACGGCCTGCAGCGCCACCATCATCGCCGTGGAGATGCCCAGCGTCTGCGCAACGTTGAACTGGAACTCCGCCAGCATCAGGTTCGAGACGGTGTTCGAGCCGGCAATGAAGGCCCCCAGTGCGCCCACGGCGGGGGCGAAGAACGGATAGATCCCGCCCACGCCGTTGGCGACGGCTTGGGCCATCATGACCGGCATGGACACGAGATCCGCCCCGTTCACGCCGGAGTTGATCAAAATACGCACCATTGGCACGGTGAAGATCAGCACGAAGCCCGCGCCGAAGATGGTTTTAGTGGACTCCGATACCGCCGCCTTCAACTGGCCACCGTTCATCCTGTGCAGGAAGTAGGTGATCAGCACGACGGCCAGAATGATACCGCCAGGCAGGTACAGCGGCTGCACGCCGCCGCTAACACCGGCTTCGCCCAGGATGTCGGTCCAGCTCAGGTTGATCGAGGTCAGCGCGACACGTAGCGGCTCGATAGTGCGCGAAGCAACCAAAAAAATCGCCAGCAGTACGTAGGGAATCCAGCCTTTGAAGGTCGACATCGGCGCACGGCCCGCCACGTCGTCGAGTTTGATCTGCAGCTTACCGACCCACTCATCCGGCCAGGAAGTGGTCTCGGGAAAGTCCCAGGTATCCTTGGGTAGCAAAAAGCCCTTGCGCGCCGCCGGTACCACGATGGCAAGCCCCACCATGGCGCCGATCATCGAGGGAAATTCCGGGCCGAGGAAAACGCCGACCAGCATGTACGGCACAACGAAGGAGATACCGGTGAAGATGGCAAACGGGGTGATCGACAGGCCCTCTTTCCAGGACTTGTTGGCGCCGAAGAAACGCACCATCACGGTGACCAGAATCAGCGGCATCAAAAGTCCGACAATGCCGTGAATAATGGCGACTTCGCTGGTGATCAGACGGAAAAACACCTCCCAGGAGGAGCCGTTGGCGACGAGCGCGTCGGTGATGCCGTTACGGTCGAGCCCGGTGCCCACGCCCACGATGATTGGTGTACCCACCGCGCCAAAGGAGACCGGCGTGGACTGAAGCATCATGCCCACGACCACCGCGGCCAGCGCCGGAAAGCCCAGTGCGACCATCAAGGGGGCGGCAACGGCGGCGGGCGTACCAAAGCCCGAGGCGCCTTCGATGAAACAGCCAAACAGCCACGCCACGATCAGCGCCTGCACGCGGCGGTCCGGGCTGATGCCGGAGAAGCCGTTGCGAATCGCCATGATGCCGCCGGAGTGCTTAAGCGTGTTGAGCAGCAAAATCGCGCCGAAGATGATCCACAAAAGCCCGGCGGTCTGAATCAGGCCCTGAATGGTCGAGGCGGCCACGCGGGTAAAGCTCATGTCCCAAGCCGTCAGGCCAATCACGGCAGCGGTGAGAAAGACCAGCGGCATGGCGATTCTGGCGGGTACTTTAAAGCCAATCAGCAAAATACCCGCAAGCAGTAGCGGCATGAACGCCAGTAATGCAAGTATCGTTTCACTCATGGAGGGGAGCCCTTGTTTGTTCGACGGTGCTTTTATGAGTAGTCAATGCTCGGTGCTTTTGGCGCGCGAGCAGTCCCGACTAACGATACGACCAGCTTAAGGCGCTGACTACATTGGAAAATTGGTCTTACCAGTCATCGTCCGAGTTTTATGTCGTCCGGAACCTCGTGTTTTTAAATCAAGTCATTGTTTTTATTAGATCTATCCTCAGAGGCGCCAATGAGAAGTGACGTTTTTCATTAGACTAATAGATAGGGCGTCGAACAAGCGGTTGGGCAAGCATTAGGGCTTGTTTGTGGCGCGGGGAGCGACCATGCTGAACACGTCGTCTTTCAAGCGAGGTGAACCGATGGATCGTATCGTTTATGACCTGTGCGGGCGCGATGAACGCCTGCGTTTTTCGCCTTACTGCTGGCGCGTGCACCTGTCGATGGCGCACAAGGGGCTCGCCTATCGCACCGAGCCCTGGCGCTTTCAGCAAAAGGAGAAAATTGCTTTTGCCAATCACGATAAGGTGCCGGTGCTGGTCGACGGCGACACGGTGGTGACCGACAGCTTCGAGATCATGCGCTATCTGGATAAAACCTACCCGGACGCGCCGTTGCTTGGCGAAGGACAGAGCTACCAGCGCGCGCTCTTTTTCAAACTCTTCGTCGAACGCAGCGTTACTCCGGCCCTGTTTCGCATCGTGGTGATGGACTTGCTCGAGGCCATTCACCCCGACGACCGCCAGTATTTTCGTGAAACCCGCGAGGCGAACTTCAAGATGCGTCTCGAAGACCTTCACAACCCGACCCAAGGGCGTGAGCAGCTCGACAAGATGTTGGCGCCGGTGAACGCGCTGCTAAAAGAGAGCGCCTTTCTCGACGGCGACGCACCGGCGGGCGCCGACTACCTGCTGTTTGGAAGTTTCATGTGGGCCCACGTCGTATCACGCGAGGCGCTGTTCGACGAGCACCAGCCCATCTCCCGGTGGTTCGAGAAAATGCTGGCCATTCATGACGGTATGGCAGGCCAGGCACCCACGGTGCGCGAGGTATAGGTCATATCCAAACGGTAAAATGGTGCAGTGCGGCAAAAATCATGTTGCGCTGCACAAAAAGCGCTGCTAGCTTAAGGGGACACAAGGCAAATGCTTTGGTATCGACCGCCCCACATGCGCGTCGAATCGCTAACTGGCAGGAGGTTACGTGATGGATAGGACCGCAGAGAACACCAAGCAGCAGTTCGAGTCGATTTTTGTCTCGCCCATGCGCTCATACACCCTGGCGGCGCTCGATTACTACGAGCGTCTCGTCGGCGCCCAGATGGATGCCGCTCGTGCCTACTCGGACATGAGTCTCGCTCAAGCGCGTACCTGGCTTGACGTGAAGGACGCCGAAGGTTTCAAGCGTGCGATGCAGTCCCAGCAGAAAACCGCGTCTGACTTCATGGAGCGCGTCAAGGGCGACTCCGAGAAAGTCACTTCGATCGGTCAGGACTTCATGCAGGACAGCCAGAAAATGGCCGAAGAGCAGACCCAGAAAGCCGCTGATACCATCAGCCGGTAATCACTCCGATCGCTTTCGAAGCCGCGCCCTCGGGTGCGGCTTTTTCGTGGGCGAAACAAACGTAAAAGGCGCCTCAGGTTTCGCTTTTGGCGATCAGACGAAAGCGCGCGATATGGGCGATCTGCTCGACGGCAGTTTCCCGCTCCTCGTCTGGCGTATTGTTGAGCCGCGTTTCAAACGCCGCCAAAATGTCGTGGCGGTCGAGACCCTTGACCGCAATCACGAACGGAAAGCCGAACTTCTCAAGATAAGCGCCGTTTAAGGACTCAAAGCGCGCCAACTCCTCGACCGAACACTGATCGAGCCCGGCGCCGGCCTGCTCGCTTTTCGATGCGTCGGTCAATTCATCAGCTAGCGCCGCTTTGCCGGCCAAGTCCGGGTGCGCGCGGATCACCTCGATCTGACGCTCCCGTGGGGCGGCTCGCAGCACCTCGCTCATCGTTTGCGCAAGCGCGGCCGGATCGTTGTGGCGGGTATCCAGTCCCTGGCGCCAGGCCTGTTCGGCGATCCAGGGCGAGTGTTCGAACACGTCGCCGTAGGCCGCTACAAACGCGTCCAGCGAGCATTGGCTGGGAGCCGGGGTGAGCGAATCGAAAGCCTCTTGATGCGCGTTTGGCACGGCGTCTTCTCCTTGGCGTAGAGCGAATGGGCGGTGTATACAATCGATGGTATCACCACTAAGCTTTGATCAATACAAGGTGTTGACCGATAGGTCAAACGCACCGCCGATAACAGGAGAGAGGCTATGGGACGGCTGACGACCCACGTACTGGATACCGCCCGAGGCGCGCCTGGCGCAGGCATCACTATCGAGGTGTTTCGGCTTTCCGCCGGCTCTCGCGAGCACTTGGGAAGTGCGGTGACCAATGCCGACGGCCGCTGTGACGGCCCGCTTCTCGAGGGCGAGCGCTTTCTGGCCGGCGAGTACGAACTGGTGTTTCACGCCGGCGACTATCTGCGCACCCAAGGGGTCGAGGCCACGGAGCCGCGCTTTCTGGACGTGATTCCGCTGCGCTTTGGCGTGGCCCGCGCCGACGAACACTACCACGTGCCGCTGCTGCTCTCCCCCTATGGCTACTCGACCTATCGCGGCAGCTAAATACGTTAAAATCGGCACCCGATTTATTTTTGCAAGGAGAGGCCATGAGCGACGAGCAGGCCGCCATGAAACGCCGCGTGCCCGAAAGCGACGGCGACGCGCGCCACGAGTCGATTTATCGTGCGGTGAGCGACGCCATCGTCGAGCAGCGCTTAAAGCCCGGTGCGCGCCTTCGCGAGGACGCGCTATCCGAGGTGTTTGGCATCAGCCGGACCGGTATTCGCAAGATTTTGCAGCGCTTGGCGCTGGAGCAGCTCGTTACCCTGACGCCGCGCCGCGGGGCCAGCGTCACCCGCCCGACCGCGGAAGAGGCGCGAGACGTGTTCAACGCGCGTCAGCTGGTCGAGTGCGGGCTGATGGCGGACGTGGCCAGGCATATGGCCCCGGCGGATGCCGACGCGCTTCGCACCCTGGCTCACCGCGAACGCCAAGCGCTGCGTGAAGGCCAGCAGAGCGTGGCCATTCGCCTCTCGGCGGATTTTCACGTGCAGCTGGCACGCCTTTCCGGCAATGTCACGCTTGCCGACTTCGTCGAGCGGCTCTGCTCGCGCTCGTCGCTGATTCTGGCGGTGTACGGACATCGCGGCCATCTGGGCTGCGAGTCCCACGACCACGACGACCTGATCGGTTATCTGGAAGAGGGCAAGACCGAGCGCGCCACGGCGTTCATGAGCCGCCATCTGAAAGCGATCGAAGCGTCGCTTTCGATGGTGGAAGAAGAGGAGAGCGTACCGGACCTGCGCGAGATTTTTGCCGGTTGAACGAGCAAGCGCCGGCGTCGCCAGCAGGCTTACATCAGGCTCCAGAACGCCTCGACCAGCGGGTTTTTCAGGTTTTTCTTCAACGTAAACAAGCCAATATCGTATGGTTCAAGCGTTGGCGCCACGTCGAGCACGCGAATGCGCTCCCTGAGCGGGCTGTTATCGAGCACGATTTTAGGCACCACGCCAATACCGAACCCCAGGCTTACCATGCTGACGATCGCCTCGTTTCCGGTGACCTGGGCATAGATACGCGGTGAAATGGCGAGCCTGCGAAACCACTCGTCCACCCGCGCGCGCGATACGCCGCTTTCCGACAAAATCATGGGAATACTCGCCCACTGTTCTGGCGTGGCTGGCGTGCCGGTGGGGGCATTCGGCCCGGGCGGCTCCAGCGGCGCAATGAACAGAAGCGGCGAGGTGGCGATCGGCTTGAAGGCCAGCCCCCGCGGCAGGTGCGCGGGTTTGGCGGCGATGCTTAAATCTTCCTTGCCATCCAGCACGTGGGCGATGGCGTGCTCCGGGTCGCCGGTGCGCAGCTTGATCTCGATCGCCGGGTAGGCGATACGAAAGCGGCGCAGAAGCTCGTGTAGAAAGCTATAGCTGGCGGTCACCGAGCCATACAGGCTGATCTCACCGCTCAACTCCCCGGGGTTGTCGGTCAGTTCGTGGCGAATCAGATTCCACTGGCTGCTGGCCTCGCGGGCATACTCGAGAAATCTCTGGCCTTCCCGGGTCAGCATCACGGTCCGGTTGTCGCGATTGAAAAGCGCCACGCCGAGCTCGTCTTCCAAATAGCGGATGTTGCGCGAAAGCGCCGAGACGCTGACGAAACACGCCTCGCTGGCGCGGCCAAAGTGTAGCGTCTCCGCCAGCGCCAGAAACTGTTTGAGGAGTTTGAAGTTCATCGCGCCATCATAAACCTGTTTTGTGAAAAACGGGATGTGCTGTTGCAAATATATCAATTTAAGAAAGAGTCGTTTTTGGGTAGATTGGTCTTACCCACTCGGCGCTGGCTCTAACAGCGAGCGGCCGGGTCACTTTTCGTGTCGGTGTGGCTACATCGACCGCGCTTGATCACTTATCGGGATATCCAGAATGGCTAACTATTTCAATACCCTGACGCTTCGCGAACAGCTCGAGCAGCTCGCCAAATGCCGTTTCATGTACAGCTCTGAATTCGACGAGGGTGTCGAGGCGCTGAAGGGCAAGAAAATGGTCGTCATCGGCTGTGGCGCTCAGGGCCTCAACCAGGGCTTGAACCTGCGCGATAGCGGTCTTGACGTGGCCTATGCGCTGCGCCCGGACGCCATCGAGCAGAAGCGCCAGTCCTGGAAGAACGCCACGGAAAATGGCTTCACTGTGGGCACCTACGAAGAGCTGATTCCGACCGCGGACGTGGTCCTGAACCTGACCCCGGACAAGCAGCACACCTCAGTCGTCAACGCCGTGATGCCGCTGATGAAAGAAGGCGCGTGCCTCTCCTACTCCCACGGTTTCAACATCGTCGAAGAAGGCATGAAGATCCGCGATGACTTGACCGTCATCATGGTCGCGCCGAAGTGCCCGGGCTCCGAAGTGCGCGCCGAATACGTGCGTGGCTTCGGCGTACCCACCCTGATCGCCGTTCACGAAGCCAACGACCCCAAAGGCGAAGGCCTGGCGCTGGCGAAAGCCTACGCGGTGGGCACCGGCGGCCACAAGGCCGGCGTGCTGATGTCTTCCTTCATCGCCGAGGTCAAATCCGACCTGATGGGCGAGCAGACGATTCTTTGCGGCATGCTGCAAACCGGCTCGATCCTGTGCTTCGACAAGATGATCGAAGAGGGCATCGACCCCGGCTACGCCTCCAAGCTGATCCAGTACGGCTGGGAAAACATCACCGAGGCGCTCAAGTACGGCGGCGTGACCAACATGCTGGACCGGCTCTCCAACCCGGCCAAGATCAAGGCGTTCGACCTGGCCGAAGAGCTCAAGGACATCATGCGTCCGCTCTACAACAAGCACCAGGACGACATCATGAGCGGCCACTTCTCGCACACCATGATGGAAGATTGGGCCAACGACGACGCCAACCTGCACAAATGGCGCGACGAAACCGCAGAAACCAACTTCGAGAAAACGCCGGCCGGCGACATGGCGATTTCCGAGCAGGAGTACTTCGATAACGGCATCCTGATGGTGGCCATGGTCAAGGCGGGCGTGGAGCTTGCGTTCGAAACCATGACCGCGGCGGGCATCATCGCTGAGTCCGCCTACTACGAGTCGCTGCACGAAACGCCGCTGATCGCCAACACCATCGCGCGCAAGAAGCTCTACGAGATGAACGCGACGATCTCCGACACCGCAGAGTACGGCTGCTACCTGTACAACCACGCCTGCGTACCGCTGCTGGCGGATTTCATGAAGGGCATCAAGTCCGATGTGATCGGCAAGGGCCTCGATGTCGACGATAACGGCGTGGACAACGCGCGCCTGATCGACGTCAACGAAGCGCTGCGTGCCCACCCGGTCGAAGCCGTTGGCGCCGTGCTGCGTGGCCACATGGCCGACATGAAGAAGATCGTTTAACCCCGGGTTGAGCGTTCGTTAGTCAAGAAAAGCCGGGCTATCTTTTTGATACGCCCGGCTTTTTTGTCACTGAATATGTCAACTCGGACTTTGCTTTCCAACCCATAAGGAATACGTTCATGGAGCCCTCGACCCGTTTGGCGAAGATTGCCTTCAACAGTGCAACGATCAGCTGCGACGATCGCTTCACCTTAAGCGAGGTCGACTGGACCATCGAACCCGGCCAGCACTGGGTCATCACCGGCGCCAATGGCGCCGGCAAATCGGCGCTGGCGGCGGCGCTGGCCGGCGTTGGAAAGCTCGAGGCGGGCAGTATCGACGGGCTTCCCGCGAGCGTCGGGCTGGTCTCGTTCGAGGCGCAGGCCGAGCTTATCGCCGCCGAGCTTAAAAAGGACGATGCCGACATCATGGATGTAGTGTCGCTCGGCACGCCGGTCAGGGAGATGATTTTTGATTACTGCAGTGACGCTGAGCTTGCCGGAGAGCTGGTTGAGAAGTTCGGCCTGACGCCACTGCTGGAGCGCGCTTTTCGCAAGCTCTCCACCGGCGAAACCCGCAAGGTCATGCTGATTCGCGCACTGGCCAACGAGCCGGCGCTGTTGATCCTGGACGAGCCGTTCGACGGGCTCGACGTCGACACGCTCGCCATGCTCCAGGCACACCTGGCCGCCATCGTCGAACGCGTGCCCATGGTGTTGGTGCTCAACCGCTTCGACGAAATGCCGGATTTCATCACCCACGTGGCCTACCTGGACAAGGACCGTCCTGAGCCGGTGAAAGGCAGTAAAAAGCGTAGCGAAGGCGGGCGGCTGGCGTTCACGGTAGACCGCCAGGATGAAGCGGCTTACAACGAGCTTTATCAGCTGCTGCATTTGAAAACCAGCGACCTGCGCGTGCCCGACGCCGACCCTGCCAGCCAGCTGCCGGCGCTCGACCCAAGCCAGCCGCTGGTTAAGCTCACCCAGGCGACGATCCGCTACGGCGATGCGCTGATCGTCGACCGGCTCGACTGGACGATTGAGCAAGGCCAGCACTGGCAGTTGAGCGGCCCGAACGGCAGCGGCAAGACCTGCGTGCTCTCGCTGATCACGGGCGACCACCCGCAGTGCTACACCAATGATATTTTCGTGTTCGGCTTTCAGCGCGGCAGCGGCGAGAGTATCTGGCAGATCAAGCAGTTCATCGGCTACGTTTCCACCGCCCTACAGTGGGAGTATCGCGTTAGCACTAGCTGCAGGAACGTCGTTATTTCGGGCTTTTATGACAGTATCGGCGTCTATAACAAGGCCACCGATCAGCAAAAACGAATCGCCGATCAGTGGTTGGCGCTGCTGGGTATGAGCGCGCGGGCCGACCAGCCGTTCAACAAGCTCTCCTACGGCGACCAGCGGCTGTTGCTGATTGCCCGCGCGATGGTCAAACACCCGCCGCTTCTAATCCTCGACGAGCCCTGCCTGGGCCTTGACGACATGAACCGCCAGCTGGTGCTCGCGCTGATCGAGAAAATCTGTGAAGGCGGCGAAACCACGGTGCTCTACGTCAACCACCACACCGAAGACCGGATCAAGGAGATCGACAATCATCTGACGCTGGAGAAACTCAGCGCTGTTTCATAAAGGCACGCCGTGAGCCTCACTGAACAGGGTAACGAATAACGCTGGATGTTCCGTCGCGAAGTGAATAGGGAACTTTCTCTACTGTAGGAGCCCGCTTCAGCGGGCGAATGGCGCCATCAGACGCCTTGAGTGGGCTACCGGTCGCGGGCTAATTTTTCCCAAGCGCTCGTTACGCTTGACTGACTGGCATCAGTGCCAAAAGCCGCGTTTTGGCTTTGGCTTTGGCTCTGGCGTGCGCCGCGCGAGGTACTCGCCGTAGCAGTCGGGGAAGTGCATTTGGCACCAGTCGGCAAGCTCGGCCTCGGTGGCCGGATGGCACGTCGGCGCCGAGCTTGAATAAAGCGACAGCGCCTCATTCGCCTCGAGCGCCTGCCAGAGTAGCGCGATGTAAGTGCTCCCCGCGCCAATGCTCGAGGCGGCACCGTAGCCTTCAGCATCGCTCAGGGCGCGATAGCCCGAGCGCGTGACGACCCCTTTGGCGAACTCCTGCTGGTGCGATGGCAACGTATTCATGCGAGTGATAGCGTTCTTAAGCGATGTTCTAAAGCAATGTTCCTGAGCGATGTTTTGAAAAGATGCCCTTAAGCGATGGCGCCAGCTGAGGCGATGCGTAAAGGCGTTGCAGAGCATAAATCGATCCGTAAAAAAGCGCCACCGGCCCGGGCCGGTGGCGCTTTTGCGCTTACCCTAACGCGTAACGTATGTGTCTTAGGTGGTCTGGTGGGCGCCGATGGCAGGCGCCGCCCTGAAATTGCGCATCAGCGCGTAGTAAATCAGCCCGCCCAAACCGGCACCGATCAGCCAACCGTAGCCGCCGAGCCCGGAAAGCGCGGGTACCAGCACGGTGGACAGCGAGAACGCCGCCGCCCCTACGAAGGCGATCAGGGCGCGCTTGTTCCAGCCCTTGGTGTAGTAGTAGGCGCTGTTTCGCTCGGAAGAGAAGAGCTCCTCCATGTTCAGGTGCTGGCGCTTGATCAGGTAGTAGTCCACCACGATGATCCCGTAGAAGGGCGCCACCACCGCGCCAAGCGCGTTCACAAAGCCCGGCACGCCGATCTGGCTGATCACCGAGACCCATAGCGCGCCCACGAAAAACGCGATGATCGCGGTGATCAAACCGCCGGTCTTGAAGCTGATCTTGCTGGGAAACAGGTTCGCCAGGTCATACGCCGGCGGGATGAAGTTCGCCACCAGGTTGATACCGACGGTTGCGGCGAAGAAGGTCAGCGCGGCGACGATGGTCAGCGGCAAGGAGTCTACCCGCTCGACGATATCCGCCGGATTGGTCAGCGCCTCGCCGAATAGCACCAGCGTGCCGGCGGTAATGATCAGCGCGATGAAGGAGAAAAACGCTACGTTCAGCGGCAGGCCCAGAAGGTTACCCAGCTTCATCTGGCGCTCGGTTTTCACGAAGCGGGTGAAATCGCCGAAGTTGATCACCACTGCCGCGAAGTAGGCGATCATGGTGCCGACGATGGCGAAAAACGCTGCCACGGCGCCGCCGTCCGGCTCGCCGCTGCCGCTGAAAATGGTTCCGATGGCGGGCAAAAGTTCATCGCCGGCCTGGTACCAGACCACGCCCATCAGCACCAGCATGACCACGTAAACGAGCGGCCCCGCCCAGTTCAAAAAGTGCTTGATGCGCTCGATGCCCTGCCAGAAGATCGCGATTTGAAACACCCACACGATCACGAACGACACCCATGCCACCGGGGAGAGCCCCAAAAAGCTTGCCCCGCTCGGCTCACCGATGAAGGCGGTGATCAATAGCGCCACCGCCGTCGAGGCGAAGTAGGTCTGCACGCCGTACCAAAAGATCCCGACGATGGCGCGCAGGATGGCGGGCAGGTTGGCCCCGCGTACTCCCAGGCTCGCCCGCACCATGACCGGAAACGGAATGCCGTACTTCACGCTCGGTTTGCCGGTCAGGTTGACCAGAAACATGACTACCACCCCGGCCAGGATGATCGCCGCCATCACCGCCCAGCCGTTCAGGCCATAGGTCAGAAAAAGCGACGCGGCCAGGGTGTAGCCGAACAGACTCTGAATGTCGTTGGACCAGACGTTGAAGATTTCGAAGGCGCCCCAGCTACGCGCCTCGGGCTTTAACGGGGCGAGGTCTTCGTTGTAAAGACTAGGGTCGATGCGCTTTATATCGAGTCCACTCGGGGACGGTTGCTCATGCATGGTGACATCCTGTGCGGGTATTTGGCGTTGTGATTGAAACGATATAAAAAGGCCGCCCGAGGGCGGCAGGGGAACAAACGGTTATTGCGTAAAGCGCTGGCAAACGGACCAGCGCGCCATGAGCAGGTAGTACACCCCGCCCGCCGGAATCAGGCTTGCGTACCAGGATACCGCCGAGAACATGAGTGCGGCGACGATGCCTACCGCCATGGCGATCACGGCGGCCAGGTTGACGCCTTTGTAGGGGCCTTGCGGGTCGTAGAGCTTGTCGAGATCCAGCGTGCGCCGGCGAATCAGATAGTAGTCCACCACCAGAATCGCAAAGATCGGGCCGAGAAAGGCGGAGTAGGTCTGCACGAACAGTTGAAGCCCGGCGGCGGATTCCGGCTGCACCAGCTTCCAGGGAAAGGTGGCGAAGGCCAGCAGACCGACCAGAATGGAGGCCGTTGGAAAGCGCATCTTGAACACGTCCATCAGCACGTAGGTCGGCGGCACCACGTTATTGAGCACGTTGGTGGTCACCTGGGCAAAGGCGATGAACAACAGCGTCGTCATCAGAAGCGGGGTGTTATCCACCGCGTTGGCGAACACCTGGATGGGGTCGGCGGTGCCGGTCGCCTCGGATACCATGTAGCCGATCAAGCCCATGAACAGCGTGCAGGGCAGAATCGACATGGCGTAGATGGTGGTCAAAAGTCCGCCGCCGGTGCCTTTTTTATGCTCGCGCGAATAGTCGCTGACGTTGAGCATCATGGTGCTGTAGATGCCGAGAAACAGCATCGTCGCGCCCCAGAACGGCATGCCCCAAGAGCCCTCCATGGTGAACAGGCTTGCCGAAAGCTCGTCGCCGTAGCGCTGCACCGTGGCGTAGAACATGTAGGTCAGCGAGCACAAAATGAAGGCGCTACCGATGTTCTCGAGCCACTTGATGCCCTGAAACCCGGTCACCGACAGCGCGATCTGCAGAAACTGAAAAGCGATGAAGAAAAATATCAGGTTGTCGAAGCCGAACAGCGTGGCCGACACCATGTTCAGCGCACCCGCGCCGATCCAGCTCTGAAAGCCGTACCACACCACGGCGGGCACCGCGCGAACGAGCCCCGGAATGCGCGTGCCGGTGAAGCCAAAGGCGGAGCGCGCCTGCACCATGAAGGGAATGCCGTACTTGTAGCCGGCGGCACCGTTGATGGCCAGCGCCACGCCGATGACGAAGCAACCGATGGCGATGGCAAGGGTGGCCTGTAGAAGGTTGAGCGTACCCACCACGCTCGAGCCCATGGCGAAGGTGCCGATCGACACGCAGCCGCCGAACCAGGCCAGAAAGTAGGAGCCGCGCCCCATGATGCGGGTTTGCTGCGGCGCCAGGCTCTCGGCGCCCATCGCTTTTTGAGCGGCGTCCACCGGCGGGTGTGACGCCTCTGAGGTCAATTCAGACGTGTTCATCGTACCGTCCTCGCAAGATATTCGACGTTATAGTTTTGCCCGATTTTCGGGCGACGCTTGCGGCGTGGCGTGCTAACGGTGTTCGTATTGTCGTTATGGGTGCTGCTTTTTATCGATCGAACGGTACTGCTTACTCAGTAATGCTGCTTGATTGTGATCGCTAAACGCCCGGCGGCAGCTCAAGGTTCGAATAGTCGCTGAACCTGCCGGTAAAGGTTTTCGGGCGCGGGTAGTCCAGATCTCCGTATTTACTGGTTTGAAGGCCAAGCCCGACCAGCGACTCGGCAAGCTTCAAAGCGGCGCTGACACCTTCGACGACCGGAAGGCCCACCTCGCGGCTGATCGCCTGGGTCAAATTGGCCATGCCGCCGCAGCCCAGTACGATGGCGCCGATACCATCCTCGTCGCGAGCCCGGCAGCACTCGGCGACGATGCGCTTGAACGCCGCGTCCGGGTCGTGCTCGAGATCGAGCACCGGAATTTCTGCGGCGCGTATACGCCGGCAGTGGTGGCTGAAACCGTACTGCTCCAGAAGGTGCTCGGCGATGATGCCGGTGCGCCCCAGGGTCGTGACGATCGAAAAGCGCGTGCTGATCAGGGTGGCTAGGTGAAACCCGGCCTCGGCGATGCCGATCACCGGCGCGCGGGTCAGCTCGCGGGCGGCCAGAAGCCCTGGGTCGCCGAAGCAGGCCACGATATAGGCATCGATCCCGCCTTCGCGCTCGCCCTTGAGCACTTCCTCGGCCACGCCCACGGCGCTCACCGCCTCGTCGAAATGGCTTTCGATCGATACCGGCCCGGCCTCGGGCTGCGTGGCGCTCAGCGTCGTGCCCTCGCTTTTCAGCGCCTCGGCGGCGCGATGAATGGCTTGGGTCATCGAGGCGGTCGTGTTGGGATTGATGATGCGTATATGCACGTTGAGCGACTCACAGGTAAACGATTAAAAGTCATCTTGTATACGAAAATAAGGCGCTTTAAATCACGGCGCAACCCTTTTAACGTTGAACCATAGTGTAAGACCCAAACGCCCTAAAGCACGGTATAAGCGCTCCGATAAGGCGCTAAAACCAGGCGTATAAAAGCCGACGGGCCGCCGGCGCGTTGCGAGCGGACGTCGAACTGTTTACCTTGTATACAAAGAAGTCCCGCCAACAATCAGGGAGATACCACGATGTCCACGAAAGAGCAGACCGCCAGCTTCTATCCGCGCGACCTGGTGGGCTACGGGCAAAATACGCCCCACGCCAACTGGCCCGGCAAGGCGAAAATCGCCGTGCAGTTCGTGCTCAACTATGAAGAGGGAGGGGAAAACTCGGTGCTGCACGGCGACGTCGGCTCCGAGCAGTTTCTTTCCGAGATCATCGGGGCGGCGAGCTATAGCTCGCGCCATCTCAGCATGGAGTCGATCTACGAGTACGGCTCGCGCTCAGGCGTCTGGCGCATCCTGCGCGAATTCGAGCGTCGCGGCCTGCCGCTGACCGTGTTTGGCGTGGCGATGGCGCTGGAGCGTCACCCGGACGTCGCCCACGCCTTCAAGGAACTGGGCCACGAAATCGCCTGCCACGGCTACCGTTGGATCCACTACCAGGAAGTGCCCGAACACATCGAGCGCGACCACCTGCAAAAGGCCATGGATATCTTCGAGCGCCTGTACGGCGAGAAGCCCGAAGGCTGGTACACCGGCCGCGACAGCCCCAACACCCGGCGGCTGGTGGTCGACGAAGGCAGCTTTTTGTACGACAGCGACTACTACGGCGATGACCTGCCGTTCTGGAGCCGCGTGACCGACAGCCAGGGCAGCGACCACAATCACCTGATCGTGCCCTATACGCTCGACACCAACGACATGCGTTTCGCCTCGCCTCAAGGCTTCAACACCTCGGATCACTTCTTTAGCTACCTGCGCGACGCCTTCGATGTCCTCTACGCCGAAGGCGACGAAGCACCTAAAATGCTCTCCGTCGGCATGCACTGCCGCCTACTGGGCCGCCCCGGGCGCTTTCGCGCGCTGCAGCGCTTTTTGGACTACATCGAAGCCCACGACCGCGTCTGGGTGACGCGCCGCGTGGACATCGCCCGCCACTGGGCCGAGCACCACCCGGCACCGGCGCTTTAACCTTAGCCGCTTGGAGAGCTATGACACCCCATATAGGACAGCGTATCACCGCCCAGTTCGAATCGCTTAGCGCACAGGAGCAGCGGGTGGCGAGCTTTATTCTGGATCACTTCGACGATCTGGCCGTCTACAGTGCGGCGGATTTGGCGCGGCTGACCGGCGTGTCGAAATCCACCGTTAGCCGCTTGTTCAAGCGGCTGGGGTTCGAGAGCTTTCGCACCGTCAAGGCGCACGCCCGTCAGCTTAGAAACCTGGGTGTGCCGCTGGTCATCGAATCTGATGCCATGGCGGAAGAGGGAGGTGGCGCTCTAGCGCGTCACCTTCAGCGCGAGCAGGAAAACCTGCAGCGCGGGCTAGGCCGGTTGGATACGGACGATATAGCAAGCGCAGTCGACGCGCTCTGCTCGGCGCGCCAGGTAGTGGTGATGGGGTTTCGCAACAGCTACCCCTTGGCGCTGCATTTTCGCCAGCAACTGATTCAGGCTCGCGCTCAGGTGCGCTTGGCCCCGCAGCCCAATCAGTCGCTTGCCGAGGAGGTTGTCGATCTCACCGCCGATGATGTCGTGGTGCTGTTTGGTTTTCGTCGGCGGCCTCGCGGGCTGTCCAAACTGGTGGAAGCGTTGGTACGCTCACCGGCCCGCTGTTTACTGATCGGTGACCCGACCGCTGCAGGCATGGCCGCTCGCGCCACTTGGTTTTTTGAAACTCCGCTCGAAAGTCTTTCGGCTTTTGACAGCTACGCTACAGCCAACAGCCTGATCTGCCTGCTGGCCAATTCAGTACTGCATCAGCGCCTCGCTCAAGGACGTGAACGCATCAGCCAGATCAGCGACGGTTATAGTGAACTCGATGAGCTCGAGGCTGCGGTGATGAGCGTCGATTGGGACGCGTGTCAATAATAGTGCTTGGGCATTACACGATGCACCGTTTACTGGCATCGATGCGATGGCATTTCGTATTTAATGACTTTAAAAACCGTTCTTTTTGCTCTTAACTAATTAATTAAATAGTTTTTTGTTTCGACTGGTCTCCTTATTGCTGCATGTGAAACGAAAGTTTCTTTAACTCGTTCATGAAACGATTTTTTCACCGGAGCTTTAGCGACTCGACGTTAAAGGGGGCCGGTACATGAGGAGAGCAGCGTGAAAGCGATTCAGCAGAGCATCCAAAATGGTGGGCTAAGCCTGGTCAAGCGGCTTCAGTCCGGTATCGTCGCTACCGGCGTGGCGACAGTTCTAGGGCTTGGCGGCTTGGGGGGCAGCGCCACTGCAAGCGCCGATGCGCTCGAAGACATCGAATCCCGTGGCACCATTCGGATCGCGGTGCCCCAGGATTTTCCACCTTTCGGCTCGGTTGGCCCGGATCTTCAGCCGCGCGGCTATGATATCGATATGGCGAATTACTTGGCAGACGAGATGGGGGTTACGCTCGAACTGATCACCGTGACAAGCGCCAACCGCATACCCTACCTGCAAACCGGCCAAGCCGATCTGGTGATTTCAAGTCTCGGTAAGAACGCCGAGCGTGAAGCGGCGATTGATTTCTCGGATGCCTACGCGCCTTTTTTCCTGGGCGTTTTCAGTGCCGACCCGGATGAGCGACTCGATACGCCGGAAGAACTTGCCGGCATGACCATAGGCGCGACGCGGGGCGCGGTAGAAGACATGGAACTCTCCAATATTGCCCCGGACTCCACGACTATTCAGCGCTTTGAGGACAATGCGACCACTATTTCGGCGTTTTTGTCCGGACAGGTCGACTACGTTGCCACGGGGAACCTGGTCGCCGCCGAAATCGCCGAACGCAATAGCAACCGCGCGCCTTCACTGATCTATCAGCTCAAGGATTCTCCCTGCTATGTAGGCATGAACAAAAACGAGCCGGCGCTTCAAGCCGAGGTTAATCGCCTGATCGACCAAGCGCTTAAGGACGGTACTCTAAACGAATTTTCCCAGCGCTGGCTCAGCGCCGATCTGCCTGATGGTTTCGGTAGCTGAGTGGCACCATGGGATCCTTGGATTTTCTCACGCTTTTGCCCTACACCAGCGACTTGCTGAAAGGGCTTATCACGACGGTCGTATTGACCGTCGTCACCACGCTGGCGGGGATCATGCTCGCCGTAGTGGTAGCTTACTTGAGAGCGCACGGTCAGATTTGGCTTCGCCGCGGGCTAGGCACTTACGTCGAAGTCACTCGGAATACGCCGTTCATCGTGCAGCTTTTTTTCATTTTTTTCGGCCTGCCTGGGCTGGGCATTAAGATCGATGCGATCACTGCGGCGTTCATCGCCATGACACTTAATCTGGCCGCTTACAGCGCCGAGATTCTGCGTGCGGGTATTAGCGCTACGGCCAAAGGACAGCTCGAAGCCGGTCGCGCGCTAGGCATGTCGGCGCTGCAAAGCTATCGCCATATCGTGCTGGTGCCTGCGTTCGCACGGGTTTATCCATCGCTAATCAGTCAAGCGATCATCGTGATGCTCGGCTCGGCGGTAGTATCGCAAATTTCGGTGTTCGATCTGACCTACGCTGCCAACTTCGTTCAGTCGCGTAACTTCAGAAGTTTTGAGGTTTATCTGCTGATTACGCTGGTCTATCTACTACTTGCCTTCGGCCTGCGCCGCGCCTTCATGCTGGTAGGTAGCCGGGTATTCGCTTATCAGCGAGGAGAAACTCGGTGATCGAATTTACCTTTTGGGACATTCTGCGCAATCTTCTGCTGGCAGCGCGCTGGACCGTGGTGCTGTCGCTGATCGCGTTCGCCGGTGGCGCTGTGGTCGGGCTCATCTTGACCTTTCTGCGCTTGTCGAGCCAGCGCTGGCTTCAGCATTTGACGGCGCTGTACGTCGATTTGTTTCAAGGCACGCCGCTTCTGATGCAGCTGTTTTTGATCTTTTTCGGTGCCGCGGCGCTGGGCCAGCCGATTTCCGCTTGGCTTGCCGCCTCCATTGCGCTGACGCTTTTTACCAGCGCATTCTTGTGCGATATCTGGCGCGGCTGTCTGGAAGCGGTCGCCAAGGGGCAGTGGCATGCCGCTCGGGTACTCGGTATGAACTACTACCAGAGCATGCGCCACGTGATTCTGCCACAGGCACTGAGGTTGTCGGTCCCGCCCACGGTGGGGTTTTCGGTCCAGGTCGTTAAAGGCACGGCGCTTGCCTCGATCATCGGTTTCGTCGAGCTGACCAAGGCCGGCACTATGCTCAACAATGCCACTTTCGAGCCCTTCACCATTTTCGCGCTGGTGGCCCTTCTTTACTTTGCGCTCTGCTTCCCTCTGTCCTGCTACGCGCGCTATCTGGAGAAAAAGCTCTATGACGCTGGTTTGCGTTGATAACGTTCATAAAGCCTTTGGCGACCTGCAGGTGCTTAAGGGTATCGACCTCGATGTCGCACAAGGCGAAGTCATTGCCATCATCGGTCGCAGCGGTTCGGGTAAGAGCACGCTTCTGCGCTGTCTCAATCAGTTGGAGCAGCACGACCAAGGGTCTATTACGATTGCGGGAAAGGAGCTCGACGCGGGCTCCATGTCGCCCAAGGCGCTGAGCGAAAACGTCGGGATGGTGTTTCAAAGCTTCAACCTTTTCCCTCATAAAACAGTTGGGGAAAACGTCTGCCTGGCGCCGATCGTGGTGCGCGGTCAAGCGCGTAGTGATGTCGAACCCCTGGCGCGCGAAGTGCTCTCCAAGGTGGGATTGTCCGACAAGTACGACGTCTTCCCGGCCCAGCTTTCCGGTGGTCAACAGCAGCGGGTCGCCATTGCGCGCGCGCTCGCCATGCGCCCCAAGGTATTGCTGTGCGACGAAGTGACTTCGGCGCTCGACCCGGAACTCGTGGGTGAAGTGCTGCGCGTGCTGGAGGCGCTAGCGGCGGAGGGGATGACGCTGATTCTTGTCACCCACGAGATGGGCTTCGCCCGAGACGTCGCCGACCGCGTAGTCTTCATGCACCAAGGGCGCATTCACGAGCAGGGCGTACCGGCCGAGCTGTTCGCCGAGCCGAAAACCCCCGAACTCAAGCAGTTCATCTCCGCTGTGCTTTAAATTTTCATACCCTCGATAAACGGCACTGAAGGCGACAACTTTTAAGCGCGCAGGCTGGAGGTGCCCGAACGCTTCACTACGGCGAGCAAATCTTGTATACAAGATGGGTTCGCCGTTTTCCTGTTAAAAAGAGTCAACAATGTCCAATAACTACTACGCCCCCAAGGGCGGCCATCCGCCGCAAACTCAGCTCACTGCCGACCGGGCGGTGTTCACCGAGGCGTTTGCCCTGATCCCGAAAGGGGTGATGCGCGATATCGTGACCAGCAACCTGCCGTTTTGGGAAAGCACCCGGGCCTGGGTGCTGGCGCGCCCGCTGTCGGGCTTCGCCGAAACGTTCTCGCAGTACATCATGGAAGTACAGCCGGATGGCGGCAGCGACAAGCCCGAGCTCGACCCGAAAGCCGAAGGCGTGCTGTTCGTGGTCGAAGGCGAGCTCACGCTGACCCTCGAAGGCGAGCGCCACGTCATGGCGCCCGGCGGCTACGCCTTCATTCCGCCGGCCAGCAGTTGGCAGGTGCGCAACGAGACCCGGGAGCCGGTGCGCTTTCACTGGATTCGCAAGGCGTACGAGTATGTCGAGGGGATCGACGTGCCCAACGCGTTTGTGACCAACGAGCAGGAGATCCTGCCCAATGAGATGCCGGGCACCGACGGGCGCTGGTCGACCACCCGCTTCGTCGACCCGGCGGATATCCGCCACGACATGCACGTGACCATCGTCAACTTTCAGCCCGGCGGCGTCATTCCCTTCGACGAAACTCACGTCATGGAGCACGGCCTCTACGTGCTGGAAGGCAAGGCGGTGTATCACCTGAACCAGCAGTGGGTCGAGGTGGAAGCCGGCGATTTCATGTGGCTGCGCGCTTTCTGCCCCCAGGCCTGCTACGCCGGTGGCCCGGGCCCGTTTCGCTACCTGCTGTACAAGGATGTGAACCGCCACGCGGCGCTCAAGTTTTAACTCACCCGCCCCGGCTAAAGGAGCCTGATATGCTCGAACTGACCGCCGCGCCGCTGACCGCGGAAACCTTCGCCCCGTTTGGCGAGGTAATCGACGCCCGAACGTCGCCCTCGTTTGCGATCAACGCCGGGCGCACTCAGCGCCACCACGACCTGGCCCGGGTACAAACCCTTGGCGAGAACGCCCACACGCTGATCAACATTTTCGTCAGCCAGCCGGTGACGCTGCCTTTGGAACTCACCTTTCTGGAGCGCCACCCCCAGGGCAGCCAAGCCTTCATGCCGCTGCACGGCGAGCGCTTTATCGTCGTGGTCGCGCCCGCCGGCGAAACGATCAACCCGCGTGATGTGCGCGCGTTCGTGACCGACGGCCGCCAGGGCGTGAACTACGCCGCGGGCACCTGGCACGCGATCAACTCGGTACTTGAGCACGAGGGGGAGTTTCTGGTGGTCGACCGGGGCGGCGAAGGCGATAACTGCGACGAATTTGCCCTCGATATCGTCGTGAGCCTAAATGAATAGCTCCGACGAATAGCCGCGGGGGCGTTTGGCTGTTCGTCACATTAATTTGCTAAGCTGTTAGCCAACTTCACCACCGAACAGGACTTCCATGAGCCAGCGCACCGCACCGCCCATTCGTCGTACCAAGATCGTCGCCACGCTCGGCCCCGCCAGCGACCGGGAAGGCGTTCTCGAAGCCATGTTGAAGGCGGGGGTGGACGTGGTGCGCCTCAACTTCTCTCACGGCACTGCCGACGACCACCGTGCCCGGCTGACGCGCGTGCGCGAGATCGCCGCGCGGCTGGGGAGAAGCGTGGCCGCCCTTGGCGATTTGCAAGGCCCGAAGATTCGTATAGCGCGCTTCAAGGAAGGCAAGGTCGTGCTCCAGGAGGGCCAGTCCTTCGTGCTCGATATGGCGATGGACAGCGACGCCGGCGACGCGGACCGGGTGGGCTGCGATTACAAGACGCTTGCCCAGGACGTGGCGACCGGCGACCGGCTACTGCTCGATGACGGCCGCGTGGTGCTCGATGTCACCCGTGTCGAGGGCCGGCAGGTGCATACCGAGGTCGTGGTCGGCGGCAAGCTCTCCAACCACAAGGGCATCAACAAGCAGGGCGGCGGGCTCTCGGCGCCGGCGCTGACCGATAAGGACAAGGAAGATCTCAAGACCGCCGTGGAGATCGGCGTCGATTATCTGGCGATCTCGTTTCCGCGCTCGGCCGCGGATATGCAGGAAGCCCGGCGCCTGCTGGGTGACGAGGGCGCCGAGATCGGCCTGGTCGCCAAGGTGGAGCGCGCCGAGGCGGTGGCGGATGAGGCCACGCTCGACGGCATCATCGAGGCCTCGGAAGCGGTGATGGTCGCGCGCGGCGATCTGGGCGTGGAGATCGGCGACGCCAAACTTGTTGGCGTGCAGAAGCGCATGATCAAGCGCGCCCGCACGCTCAACCGCGCGGTGATCACCGCCACGCAAATGATGGAAAGCATGATCGCCGCACCGCTTCCGACCCGCGCTGAGGTGTTCGACGTGGCCAACGCGGTGCTCGATGGCAGCGACGCGGTGATGCTCTCGGCCGAAACCGCCGCCGGCGACTACCCGGTCGAAACCATCGAAGCGATGGCGCGGGTGTGTCTGGGCGCCGAGCGCGAGCGCACCGTTCAGGAGTCCGGCCACCGCATCCACGAAGGCTTCACCCAGGCCGACGAGACCATCGCACTTTCGGCGATGTACGCCGCCAACCACATGAAAGGCGTAGTCGCGATCGCCTGCATGACCGCCTCTGGCTATACGCCGCTGATCGCCTCGCGCATCAGCTCCGGTCTTCCGATCGTGGGCCTGGCCCACAACCCGGTCGCCCAGCGGCGCATGGCGCTTTACCGCGGGGTGGTTTCACTGCCGTTCGATACCTCACAGATGAGCGCGACCGAGCTCAACGACCGGGCACTCGAGATGCTGGTCAGCCACGGCGTGGCAAGTCCTGGCGATCACGTCATCCTGACGCGCGGCGATCACATGAACGCCCACGGCGGCACCAATACCATGAAGGTGATGTCGATCACTGACGAGCATGCGCGTACTAACGGGAGCGCCTCATGAACCTGTCGCGTCGTAAGCTCATCAAGGCCGCGCTGGGTGCGGCGCTCGTCGCCGGCGTGGCTACCCCCGCCCTCAACGTCTTCGCCGCCGAGCCCGACACCGCGAAAGCGGCGGCAGAGGAGGCCGGCACGCTTCCGCTAACCATTCACACCGAGCAGGGCCCGCACCGCCTGGATGTCGAAGTGGCGGAGACGATCTCGCAGCGCCAGAAAGGGCTAATGGGGCGCGAGCATCTGCCTGAGGAGCGCGGCATGCTGTTTCGCTTCGAGCGTGAACAGCCGGCGGGCAACGCCTTCTGGATGTTCCATACGCTGATCGCGCTGGATATCGCCTTTATCGACGATGAGGGGCGGATCGTGGCGATCAACACCATGCCGCCATGTGAGTCCGAGGCTGCCCGCGAGTGCCCGGCCTATCCGGCGGGCGCGGCGTTCACTTCGGCGCTCGAGGTCAACGCTGGCTACTTCGAGGCGCGCGGTATTGAGGTGGGCGACTGCGTTTCTGTGCCGGCGCTGGCCGGTTTCTGCCGGCCCGACGCCTAATCGACCGCCCGGCGAGGTTTTAAGGCGCCGGGCGGCGCTTTTGGAAACGCAGCAGAATCAATCCCACCCCGGCGACCACCAGGCCGCCGCCGGCAAGCTTGTGCACGCCCAGGGGGTCGCCCATCAACAGCGCTCCCAGCCCTACCGCTAGCACCGGTACCAATAGCGTCATCGGCACCACCTTGTTGACCGGGTGGCGGCGCAGCAGCGCGTACCAAATGCCGTAGGCGAGAATCGACGACATCAACGCGGTATAAAACACTGCCCCCCAGCCGGCGAGCCCTGCCGCGCGAATGGCCTGCCACTGCCCGCTCTCGAAGAGCCAGGAGCCGAGCGCGACCTGGGGCACTGCGAACAGCGCGATCCAGCCCGCCAGCGCCAGCGGTGCGATGGCTGGGCCGCGCTTGATCAAAAGCTGCGACACGGCCCAGCCCAGCGCGCTCAACAGCAGAATGCCAAGCGGCAGCGGAGCGGGCAGCGTGGGGCCACCCGCCAGCACCACCACGCCGGCAAACGATAGCAACAGCCCCGCCAGCCGCTTCGGCCCCAGCTTCTCCTTGAGAAAAATGACCGCCAGAATCGTCGCAAACGGCGTGCCCATTTGTACCAAAAGCGCCCCGGTGCCCGCCTCGGACTGGCCCAAACCGATGAACAGCATGGCAAAGTGCAGCGTGCCGAAGGTGACGGATAGCAGCAGTAGAAACGGCAGCTGGGCACGCGATACCGGATGGAAGGGCACCAGAATCAGCGCCACCAGCGCAAAGCGCAGCGTGGTCATTAAAAGCGGCGGGAGTTCCGCCACGCCGACCTTGATGACGACGATATTGAGCGCCCAGATGGCAATGACCAGAAGGCCCAGAAGTAAATCGCGTAGCGGCACGGCAGTGTCCTGTCGTTGAAAAGAGGGTGATTAAAAGAGGCTTCACCATCATAACAGCCCGGCTCTCTTCCCTTCGCCCTTCAAGTGCCTACAATAGGCGAGGCGCTGCGTGGGCCAACGACCGCCGCGCCTCGTTCACATCCCCTATAAAAACCAGATAAAAAGGAATTCTCATGACGCTGACACGCCACCTCTCCCGCGCAGGCTTGGGCCTGACCGGCGCCGCGCTTTTGACGCTGGCCGTTTCCGCCCAAGCGCGCGAGCTTTCCGTCTCTACGGTGCTGTCCGACGCCTTCCCTTGGGGGCAGGCGGCAGAAAAGTGGGCCGAGCTTTTGGAAGAGCGCAGCGACGGCGAGCTGACGCTGCGGGTTTACCCCAACTCGCAGCTGGTCTCCGGTGATCAGACCCGCGAGTTCTCCGCCATGCGCTCCGGGCTGATCGACGCCGCGGTGGGCTCGACCATCAACTGGTCGCCCCAGGTGCCGGAGCTCAATCTGTTCTCGCTGCCGTTTTTCATTCCCGATGTCGCCGCCGTCGACGCCGTGACCCAAGGCGAAGCAGGGGAGATGGTGTTCGAGGCGATCGAGTCTCGCGGCATCGTACCGCTGGCCTGGGGTGAGAACGGCTTTCGCCAGGTCTCCAACTCCAGCGGCCCGATCAGCGCCCCGGACGATCTCGACGGGCTAAAGATCCGCGTGGTCGGCTCGCCGCTGTTCCAGGACACCTTTGCCGCGCTCGGCGCCGACCCGACCCAGATGAGCTGGACCGACGCCCAGCCCGCGCTGACCACCGGCGCCGTTGACGGCCAGGAGAATCCGCTGTCGGTGTTCGACGCCGCGCGTATCGACCAGGTCGGCCAGGAGTACCTGACGCTCTGGAACTACATGAATGACCCGCTGATCTTCGCGGTCAACCAGCAGGTGTGGAGCTCACTCAGCGAAGAGGAGCAAACCATGCTGCGCGAAACTGCCCAAGAGGCCGGTGCCTGGGAAATCGATATGACCCGCGAGCAGGAGAGCGAGCGGCTGGCGGCGATCGAGGAACGCGGCGTCACCGTCACCGAGCTAAGCGATGACGAGTACCAGGCGTTTCGTGAGGCGACCCAAAACGTCATGGAAAAATGGGCACCGCGCATCGGCGAGGAGCTCATGGAGTCGGCGCAGTCGGCCATCGATGCGCGCTAAGCGCCTGATCCGCTACCGGCTGTAGCCGGTAGCGCTACCCTTTAGAGGCTACCATGCAAGAATTTTCCGATGCGCGCCTCGAGCGTTGGCTGGGCTCGCTATCGTTGATCGTCATTTCGCTCATCAGCTTGGGTAACGTGGTAACGCGCTACCTGACCGGCGGCTCGTTCTCGTTCACCGAAGAGTTTTCCGTATTTTTGCTGGTGGTGCTGACCTTTGCCGGCGCCAGCGTGGCGCTTAGGCGTAACCGTCATATCCGCATCAGCTTTCTCGAGCGCATGCTGCCCGAAAAATGGCGCGGCGCGCTGATTCTGTTTCAAGGCGCCTGCGGGCTGCTGGTGCTGGCGCTGATCACCTGGTACGGCGGTAAGCTCGCCTTTCAGGAGTATCAGTGGGAGTCGCTCTCGCCCGGGCTTGGCCTGCCACAGTGGTGGTATCTGGTGTGGCTGCCGGTGCTCTCGGCGCTGATGCTTTGGCGCCTCGTACAGCAGACCCGCGAGCGGCTGAGTGGGAGGCTGCGCGATGACCCCTGATATCTGGATGCTGCTCGCCTTCGCCGGGCTCCTGATCGCCGGGGTGCCGGTGGCCTTTTCGCTGGCGCTGGCGGGCTCGGTCGGCATCGTCACTGGGCTCTCGCCGGATATGCTGGCAACGCTTGGCACCAACACCTACAACAGCATCGCCAAGTACCCCTTGATCGCCATTCCGCTGTTCATTTTGACCGGGCTGATCTTCGAGCGCTCCGGCGTGGCGCTGCGCCTGGTGCGCTTCGCTCAGGCGCTAATTGGCCCGCGCCACGGCGGCCTTGCGCTGGTGGCGGTGCTAGTGTGCATGATCATGGGCGGCATGTCCGGCTCAGGGCCTGCCGACGCCGCGGCGGTGGCGATGGTAATGCTGCCGAGCATGACGAAAGCGGGCTACCCCAAGCCTTTTTCCGCCACGCTGATCGCGGCGTCCGCCTCCACCGCGATTCTGATTCCGCCGTCGGTGGCGCTGATTCTCTACTCGATCGTGGTGCCCGGCGTGGATCTTCGGGCGCTGTTCGCCGCCGGCCTCTTCCCCGGCATTCTGGCGGGGCTTTCGCTGCTGATACCAGCGATGCTGCTGGCCAAACGCTACGGCTGGGAGGGCAGCACGCCCGAGAGCGACGCCGAGCGCCTGAGCGTGGGCGCAGCGTTCAAACAGGCGCTGCCGGCGCTGTTCGCCCCGGTTTTGATTCTCGGCGGGCTGCGCTCGGGGCTGTTCACGCCGACCGAGGCGGCGGTGGTCGCGGTCGCCTACGGCACTCTGGTTGGGCTCTTTCTCACCCGAGAGCTCTCACTCAAGGATCTCTGGGCGCTTTTGGGCGAGGCGGCGATCATCTCTGGCGTAGTGATGCTGATCATCGCGCTGGCCGGCGTGTTCGCCTGGGCCGGCACCATGCTCGGTACCTTCCGCCACCTGGCGGAGTGGATGATCGGGTTGACCGACAACGGCGCGCTGCTGCTGGTACTGGTAATGCTGGCGGTGCTGATCGCCGGGATGCTACTCGATGCCATTTCGATCTATTTGATCCTGATGCCGATTCTGATTCCGGTCATGCAGCACTTCGAGTGGAACCCGGTGTGGTTCGGCATTTTACTGGCCATGAACATCGCCATTGGTCAGTTCACCCCGCCTGTGGCGGTGAATTTGATGGTCACCACGGAAGTGGCGAAGATCCGCCTCGAGCACACGCTGGGCTGGGCGCTGGTGTTCGTTGCCGCCATGGCCTGCGCGATGGCCATCGTGGCGCTGTTTCCCGGTATAGCGCTTTGGCTGCCGACGGTGCTGGGCTACAACGTATGACGCGGCGTCAGCGCTTGGAAACGCTAGCGTTTAAAATGCGCGCGGCGCTAAACGTGCGTTTGTAAGCAGACTTCATATACTCAGTGAAAGCGCTGGCTAAAAGAATTTCAGGCGCTAACGCCAACGCAAGGGGCTGCGCCTGGTGGAACGTATGGGGCGCGTGGAGCAGGCGCTGGTCGAGGCCGCCCGCGCTCTTTTTTCGCCAAGTCGTTATTTTTTCGCTAAAGTAAACGAGCCTCGGCCGCAAAACGGCAGAGTGACTGCAAAGAGTTAAACGATTGACGCTCAAGCGTTTTGAACGGAAACACTCAGGGGACCCCGAACGGGTGGTTCAACGCGCACAGTGTCATGTAAGACGATGCTCATAAAAGACGATCTCACTCAAGACGATCTCATAAAAGACAACGAGGTGTGTCCATGAAGCGCCATGTATTTTCGACCGCTGCCTTTTCAGGCGCGCTGATTGCCGCGGCAAGCTTTGCAAGCCCGGCGGTTGCCCAGGAACGCTACATCACCATCGGTACCGGCGGTCAGACCGGCGTTTATTACGTCGTCGGCCAGTCGGTGTGCCGCATGGTCAACCGCGGCAGCGAAGAGCACAACATTCGCTGTAACGCGCCGTCCACCGGCGGCTCGGTCGCCAACGTCAACGGCATGAAAAACGGCGACCTGGACATGGGCGTCGTGCAGTCCGACGTGCAGTACCGCGCTTACAATGGCGAAGCCAACTTCGAAGAAGAGGGTCCGTGGGAAGACATGCGCGCCGTGTTCACCATGCACGGCGAGCCGCTCACCGTGGTCGCCCGTGCCGACGCCGGTATCGAGAACATCAGCGATTTCCCGGGTAAGCGTGTGAACATCGGTAACCCCGGTTCTGGTCAGCGCAACACCATGGACGTGGTCATGGAGGCCTTCGGCTGGGACGAAGATACTTTCGCGCTCGCCTCTCAGCTCGATGCCGCCGAACAGGCCGCCGCGCTTTCCGACAACAACATCGACGCCATGGTCTACGTCGTCGGCCACCCCAACGGCTCCATTCAGGAAGCGACCACCACCATCGATGCCAAGCTGGTCTCGGTCACCGGTGACGAGATCGATGGGCTGATCGAAGAGTATCCGTACTACACCCGCTCCGTGATTCCGGGCGGTCTGTACCGTGGCAACGACGAAGACGTCGAAACCTTCGGCGTGGCGGCGACCTTTGTCTCCTCCACCGACGTCGACGAAGATGTGATCTACGAAACCGTGAAGGCCGTGTTCGAGAACTTCGACCGTTTCAAGCGCCTGCACCCGGCGTTCGAGAACCTGAACGAAGAAGACATGATCTCCGACGGCCTGACCGCGCCGCTGCACGCCGGCGCCGAGCGCTACTACCGTGAGCGCGGCTGGATCGAGTGAGCCGACAAGCGCTAGGCGGTAGGTACCGATAGCGCCTTGAGAAGACGACAAGCGCGGGCGCCATGGGTGTCCGCGCTTTCGTTGGAAGCGACGTTATACATCACGTCGAAAGCGTCGCATAAGGCGCGATCGACCGGCGCGGATCTTGAAAAGGACAAGCGTATGCAAGACGAAAAAACATCCTCGGGCACCGCGCAGCACGACCTGGACGATATGGTCGCCGCCAGCGATACCGGCGCGCGTAAACCGCTGGGGGCGCCGGGCAAGCTTTTGGTGGGGATTGCCGCCGTCTGGTCGGTGTTCCAGCTCTGGATCGCCTCGCCGCTGCCTTACATGCTGGGGTTTGGCGTGTTCAGCGCGACCGAAGCGCGCTCGATCCACCTGGCCTTTGCGCTCTTTCTGGCCTTCATGGCCTATCCCGCGCTCAAGCGCTCGCCGCGCGACCGCGTGCCGCTGCAGGACTGGGCGTTCGCCGCCGTGGCCGCGTTCTGCGGCGCTTATCTGTTCATCTTCTATGACGACCTTGCCACCCGCGCCGGGCGCCCGATCACCCAGGATATCGTGGTCGGCGTGGTGGGGATCGTCATGCTGCTGGAGGCGACCCGGCGCGCGCTCGGCCCGCCCTTGATGGTGGTCGCCGCGGTGTTTATCGCCTATTCGCTTTTCGGCCCTTACATGCCCGGCATACTCGCTCACCGCGGCGTGAGCTTGGGCGGGTTGATCAACCACCAGTGGCTCGGCACCCAGGGCGTGTTCGGTATCGCGTTGGGGGTCTCGACCAGCTTCGTGTTCCTGTTCGTACTGTTTGGCGCGCTGCTCGACAAGGCCGGCGCCGGCAACTATTTCATCAAGGTGGCCTTCTCGATGCTGGGCCACTTCAAGGGCGGCCCGGCCAAGGCGGCCGTCGTGGCCTCGGGCATGACCGGCCTGATTTCCGGCTCCTCCATTGCCAATACCGTTACCACCGGTACCTTCACCATTCCGATGATGAAGCGGGTCGGTTTTAGCGCCGAGAAGGCCGGGGCGGTGGAAGTGTCGTCATCGGTGAACGGGCAGATCATGCCGCCGGTCATGGGCGCGGCGGCGTTTCTGATGGTCGAGTACGTGGGCATCTCCTACGTCGAGGTCATCAAGCACGCCTTTCTGCCGGCGCTGATCTCCTATATCGCGCTGATCTACATCGTTCACCTGGAAGCACTGAAGGCGGACATGCGCGGCCTGCCCTCGGGCAACCCGCCGCGTCCGCTTTTGAACAAGGTGATCGGCTTTTTGACCGGGCTTCTACTGCTGATGGCGCTCTCCATCGGCGTCTATTACGGGCTGGGTTGGCTCAAGCCGGTGCTGGGCGAGGCGACGCCCTGGGTCGTGTCGGTAGGGCTGGCGGTGATCTATATCGGCCTTTTGAAGATCGGCGCTCAATACCCGGAGCTCGAGGTCGACGACCCCAACCAAGCGGTAGTGAAACTACCGCAAACCCGGCCGACGGTGATGGTGGGGCTGCACTACATTCTGCCGGTCGTCGTGCTGGTGTGGTGTCTGATGGTCGAGCGCCTGTCTCCCGGGCTTTCGGCGTTCTGGGCGACGGTGTTCATGATTTTCATCATGGTGACTCAGCGCCCGATCATCGCGCTCTTTAGAGGCCGCAGCCAGATGGCCACCGACATCAAGGAGGGCCTGTGGGATCTGTGGGACGGCCTGGTGACCGGCGCGCGCAACATGATCGGCATCGGTATCGCCACCGCCACGGCGGGCATCGTGGTGGGTGCCGTCTCGCAAACCGGCGTGGGCCTGGTACTGGCAGACGTGGTCGAGATTCTCTCCGGCGGCAACCTGATGGTGATTCTGCTGCTGACCGCGGTGCTGAGTTTGATTCTCGGCATGGGGCTTCCCACCACCGCCAACTACATCGTGGTTTCGGCCTTGATGGCGCCGGTGATCGTGATGCTCGGCCAGCAGAACGGGCTGATCGTGCCGCTCATCGCCGTGCATCTGTTCGTGTTCTATTTCGGCATCATGGCGGACGTCACGCCGCCGGTGGGGCTGGCCTCCTTCGCCGCGGCGGCGGTCTCCGGGGGCGATCCGATCCGCACCGGCTTCCAAGCGTTCTACTACAGCCTGCGTACCGCAGCACTCCCGTTTCTGTTCATCTTCAACACCGACCTGCTCTTGATAGATGTCACCGTGGCCCAAGGGATCGTGGTCTTCATCGTCGCGACTATTGCCATGCTGATCTTCGCGGCCGGCACTCAGGGGTATTTCATCACTCGCAACCGCTGGTACGAGTCGATTCTGCTGCTGCTGGTCGCGTTCACGCTGTTCCGCCCGGGCTTCTTCATGGATCGACTCCACGACCCCTACGCCTCAATCCCGCCGGCACAGTTCGCCGAGGCGCTGGAGCGAGTCGATGAAGGCAGCAACCTGCGTATCCAGATCGCCGGCGAAGACGCCTTCGGCGCGCCGCTGACCACCTACATGCTGATACCGGTACCGGATGGTGAAACCGGCGAAGAGCGCATGGAGAACCTGGGGTTAGAACTCTACACCGACGGCGATCAGACGCTGGTGGACATGGTCGAGTTCGGAAGCCCCGCGGCGGATCTGGGTCTCGATTTCGATCAGGAGATCATCGAGGTGTTGGCCCCGGTGGATCGCTGGACGAAAGAGTGGATGTGGCTGCCGGCGCTGGGGCTGTTCGCGCTGGTCGTACTGCTGCAGCGCGGCCGTCGGCGCAAGGACGAGCCGACAACCGCGGCGACGTAAAACGTCAGGAGACTGCCATGTATCAGAAAATTCTGCTGCCCGTGGATCTCAACGAAGAGAGCTCGTGGAAAAAGGCGCTACCGGTGGCCGTAACGCTGTGTCAGACCTTTGGCGCGTCGCTGCATCTGGTGAGCGTGCTGCCCGAGTTCAAGATGCCGATGGTCGGGGCCTACTTCCCGAAAAACTTTTCGCAAAAGGCCCACGAGGGGATGAAGGAGGCCCAAGCCGCCTTCATCGATGAGCACGTGCCGAGCGATATTCCGACCCAAAGCGTGATCATCGACGGCTCGCCCTGGGAGGCGATCATCAAGGTTGGCAAGAAGATCGACGCCGACTTGATCGTCATGGCCTCGCACACCAAGCGCAAATTCGCCGACTACGTGCTCGGCCCTAACGCCGAGCACGTGGTGCACCACGCGAAAATCTCGGTAATGATCGTGCGCTAAAGCATGCGTTTCACGCAGCAAGGCGGCTTCGGCCGCCTTTTTTTGTGCCAGTGACGGCAACTGCGACGTTTGGCTAATGTCGTTCCCGCGCCGGGTGACCAACACTGAGCGAGCGGTTTCAAACACCATAATGCTTAGGAGCCTTACCATGATCTACGCCAATCCGGGCGACAGCGGCGCCGTCGTCACTTTCGAAAAGCGTTACGGCAACTACATCGGCGGCGAATTCGTGGCGCCAGTAAAAGGTGAGTACTTCGACAATCTCAGCCCGGTCAACGGCCAGGTGTTCTGCGAGATTCCCCGTTCGAGCGCCGAGGATCTGGATAAGGCGCTCGACGCCGCCCACAAGGCCGCCCCCGCGTGGGGCAAGACCTCCGCCGCCGAGCGCAGCAACATTTTGCTCAAGATGGCGGATCGCATCGAGCAGAACCTGGAGCTTCTGGCGGTGGCGGAGACCTGGGACAACGGCAAGGCGGTACGCGAGACCCTGAATGCCGATATTCCGCTGGCCATCGACCACTTTCGCTACTTCGCCGGCTGCATCCGCGCCCAGGAAGGAAGTGCGGCGGACATCGACGCCAACACCGTCTCCTACCATTTCCACGAGCCGCTGGGCGTGGTGGGGCAGATCATTCCCTGGAACTTCCCCATTCTCATGGCGGTGTGGAAGCTGGCGCCGGCGCTTGCTGCCGGTAACTGCGTGGTGCTGAAGCCCGCCGAGCAGACCCCGGCCTCCATTCTCGAAGTGATGAAGATCGTCGGCGACCTGCTGCCGCCGGGCGTGGTCAACATCGTCAACGGCTTTGGTGAGGAGGTCGGCCAGAGCCTTGCCACGAGCAAACGCATCGCCAAGATCGCCTTCACCGGCTCCACTCCGGTGGGCTCGCACATTTTGAAGTGCGCCGCCGAGAACATCATTCCCTCCACGGTGGAGCTTGGCGGCAAGTCGCCGAACATCTACTTCGCCGACATCATGAACGCCGAGCCGAGCTTCGTCGACAAGGCCGTCGAAGGCCTCGTGCTGGCGTTTTTGAACCAGGGCGAGGTCTGCACCTGCCCGTCGCGCGCGCTGGTGCAGGAGAGCATGTACGACGAGTTCATGGCGAAGGTGCTCGATCGCACCAAGGCGATCAAGCGCGGAAACCCGCTGGATACCGACGTGCAGGTGGGCGCCCAGGCATCGCAAGAGCAGTTCGACAAGATCATGTCCTACATGGACGTCGCCCGCGAAGAGGGCGCGGAGTTCCTCACCGGCGGCAACAAGGCGAGCCTCGACGATGACTACGACAGCGGCTACTACATCGAGCCGACGATTCTGAAAGGCAACAACAAGATGCGCATCTTCCAGGAGGAGATCTTCGGCCCGGTGGTGTCGGTGACCACTTTCAAGGACGAAGAAGAGGCGCTGGCGATCGCCAATGACACCGAGTTCGGCCTCGGCGCCGGGGTGTGGAGCCGCGATATCAACGTGGCGTTTCGCATGGGCCGCGGCATTCAGGCCGGGCGCGTATGGACCAACTGCTACCACCAGTACCCGGCCCACGCAGCCTTCGGCGGCTACAAGAAGTCCGGCGTTGGCCGCGAAACCCACAAGATGGCGCTCGAGCACTACCAGCAGACCAAGAACCTGCTGGTGAGCTACGACGTCAATCCGATGGGCTTTTTCTAGGCCGTTCAGGCACTTTCGAAACACAGCGACCCGGCCACTGGCCGGGTTTTTTATGCCCGGCTTTTATAACGAGTGCTCATACCGACGCATCCAGCCAGCGCCGCGCCAGCCGCCTGGCCTGTTCGAGCTGGCGGACCACGGCGAGCCGGCCCGCTTGCCGGCGGATGCCGGTGCGCTTGAGCTTCAACACCATGCGCGGCGCTAGCCCGACCACGATGATGCCGACGCCGCGCTCGGCAAGCTCCCGGCGCAGGGTGTCGATGGCGACCATCGCCGAGGCGTCCAGACTCGGCACCTCCTGCATCTCCAGCACCACGATGCGCACGTCGCGGTCGATCACGCGAAGCGTCGCCATCGCCTTTTCGGCGGCGCCGAAAAAGAGCGGCCCGCTGACCCGGTAGTGGGCGACGCCGTCCGGAAAGGCGGCGGCGGGCTCCGGCGCCTCCAGACGACGAGTGTGGGTGAGCTTCGCCATTCGCCGGATGAATAGCGCGGCGGCCAGACCCATGCCCACGGCCACCGCGATCACCATGTCGAACACCACGGTGAGCAAAAAGCAGATGACCAGCACCGCCACGTCGCTGCCCGGCGCGCTTTTCAGCGTGTGCACGAAGTGGCGCGCCTCGCTCATGTTCCAGGCGATGATGAACAAAAGCGCGGCGAGCGCCGCCATCGGCACGTAGCCCATGGCGCCGGCCAGCGCGATCACCGCCAGCAGCACGACCAGCGAGTGCACAAGCGCAGCCACCGGCGAATAGGCGCCGCTTTTGATATTGGTCGCGGTACGGGCAAGCGCGGCGGTGGCGGTCATACCACCAAAGAACGGCGCGATCACGTTGCCAAGCCCCTGGCCGATCAGCTCGGCGTTGGAGTCGTGACGGGTGCGGGTCAGGCCATCGGCGACCACGGCGCACAAAAGCGACTCGATGGCCGCCAGCAGGGCGATCGCCAGGGCCGGGCCAAGCAGCGCCTGAATCAGCGCGAAATCGACGGTCAATGGCTCACCGTTAGCGCCGGGAAGCTGCCAGGGCAGGGCAAAGCTGGGCGCGAAAGGGGGAATGCCGCTACCCGCCACGCCGTCGGCCTCCCAGCTAAAGCGCGAGGCAATGGTCGCCACCTCAGTGCCGCCCCAGGCAAGTAAGAGCGCTACCAGCGTGCCGGCGCCAAGCCCCACCAGCGGCGCGGGAACCGGTGTTTTCAGGCGCGGCCAGAGAATCAAGGTGGCAAGGGTGGCCGCCCCCACGCACAGATCCGCCGGCGAGAGCCCGGGAAGCGCGCGGCCGATCACCACCAGGTTATTAAGCGTACTGCTGCCAAGTTCGATATCGTTCAGGCCCAGAAAGCCGGGCACCTGCAGCAGCGCAATGACCACCCCGATGCCTGCGGTAAAGCCGAGAATGACCGGATAGGGCACGTACTGGATCAGACTCCCCAGCCGGGCGAGCCCCAGCGCCACCAGAATCATGCCGGCCATGAGCGTGGCGACGAGCAGCCCGCCCAAACCGTACTCGGCCACGATGGGAAACAAAATGACCACGAAGGCCGCGGTCGGCCCGGAAATATTGAAGCGTGAGCCGCCGGTCAGCGCGATGATGGCGCCGGCTACGATCGCCGTGTAGAGCCCGTGCTGCGGCGCCACCCCGGTGGCGATCGCCAGCGCCATCGACAGCGGCACCGCGACCACGCCTACGGTCAGCCCCGCCAGCACGTCCCGCTTGAGCTTGCCAAGCGTGTAGCCTTCGCGCCAAGTGTTCAGCAGGGCGCGGCCGGGAAGCGGAAGTTGGGCCTGAAAGCGGCGGGGAGCGCGGGACATGGTAAAGCCTCGGGATCAATGGCGAACCCGGATAAATTACGCTGCCCTAATGTATTACACAACGACCGCGCCCAACGGTTTCGATGACGGCGGGCTACCTCTCTCTGCGCTCGAGGCATAAAAAGACACCGCCCGGCAGGAGCCGGGCGGTGTCTTTGGAAGCCAACCTGTCGGTTAGGCGTTTACTGTTCGGCCTGGGCCTCGTCGGTCGTGGCGGCCGTTTCGTCGCCCTGTTCGCCGTGGTGGCGGCCGCGTTCGCCGCGATGCTCCTGGCGTACGTCGCGCATGGCCTCACGTAGCGCCTGGTGCTCCTCGTCGGTCAGAATCTCGTCGATGCGCGCCTGGTGTTCGTCGTGCAGCGCCTTCATCTCCTCGAAAAATTCGCTATTGGCCTCGTTGAGCGCTTGCTGCTTCTCTTCATCGATCTCGGCGCGCTGGTAGACTTCCTGGCGCTGCTCCTGCATGCGCTCGCGCATCTGCTCGCGGTCCTGACCGTTGCCGTCGTGCGGGTGGGCCTGAGCGGTCATGGCAACCGGTACCAGCGCGGCGGCCAGCAGAGCCGGGGCGAAGAGCTTGCGAAGTGATAGCGTCATGGTTTCTCTCCTTGATGCGATGCTGTCGAAGGTGACGACTGCAGTATCGAGCGGCCCGGTGTAAAGTCGTTGCACAAAGTGTGCAAACAACGTGACCTTCTCATACGCTAAGCACCCGGATAAAAGGAGTTATCGATGCACGCTTTTCGTGTGATTCGCCGCTCGCTAGGCGCAGGCAGCCTGGCGCTGCTGCTCGGCGGCTGCGGCGCGACCCATCTTTCCACCAGCGGCGAAACCGCCATTGCCCAGTCTGCCATCTCCCAAACCCCGCGTGCGCCCTCGGTACGCTCGACCTCGCCAAGTGTCGAGCGCTATACGCCGCCAGGCTGGCCCGAGCCGCTCACGGCCCGCGTGCGCCTGCCCGACACCCCCAACGCGGGCCTGCGCCCGGCGGCGTTGATCGTGCACGGCGGCGGCTGGCGCGGGCGAAGCCCCGCCGATATGGAGAAAATCGCCCGCCAGTTGGCGGGGCAGGGCTATGTGACGTTCAACGTCGAGTACCGCTTTGCGCCGCGCTACCGTTTTCCCGCCCAGCTTCATGACCTTCAGCAGGCGATGCGCTGGATTCACGATAACGCCGAGCGCTTTGGGGTCGATACCGACCGCATCGTCGGCGTGGGCTACTCCTCCGGCGCGCATTTGGTGAGCCTTTTGGCGCTGGCAAGCCAAACCGGGCCGCTGGCCGAGCCCTATGGCGGCGAGCACACCAGGCTTCGCGCCGCGGCGGTCGGGGGGCTTCCGAGCGATCTGTTGAAATTCGATGACGGAGAGCTTGTGATCAACCTGTTCGGCGGCACCCGCGACGAGGTGTTCGACGCCTACGTGCAAGCCTCGCCGATTCGCCAGATCACACCACAGGCGCCGCCGTTTTTCCTCTTCCACGGCAACCGGGACCGGCTAGTGCCGGTGGACCACGCCCGGGATTTCTATCAGGCCCTCGCGGCTCAGGACACGCCCGCCGAGCTCTACCTGCAGCACGGGCGCGGGCACATTGCGGCTTTTCTACTGCGTGGCGGGGCTATTGAAGCGGCGATCGCGTTTCTCAATCGCGAAGTGAATCGCGATGGTGCCGGTTCAAGTGCCTACCCCTCGGGCTGATACTTGTAACCCACGCCGTACACCGAGCGAATGATTTCCTGGTCGGGCAGCGCTTCGGTGATCTTTTTGCGCAGCTTCTTGATATGGCTGTCCACGGTGCGCTCGGACACGATGCGGTTGTCGCGGTACATGTGATCCATCAGCTGCTCGCGGCTGAAAATGCGCCCGGGGGCGTGCATCATCACGCGCAGAAGCTGAAACTCCACCGCGGTCAGGCCCAGGTCCTGACCCTTGGCCCGCGCCACCCAGCCTTCGTCGTCCAGGGTGACTGGCGCCGTCGAGGTGATGGTTTCAGCGGGGGCGGCTTCGGCGGCGCGGCTTCGGCGCAGCACCGCCTTGACCCGGGCCACCACTTCCCGCGGGCTGAACGGCTTGCAGATGTAGTCGTCGGCGCCCATCTCGAGCCCCACCAGTCGGTCCACCTCTTCGACCTTCGCCGTCACCATGATGATGGGCAGTGCCGGCCAGCGCTGGCGGATTTCGCGGCAGAGCGTGGTGCCGTCCATGCCCGGCAGCATCAAATCCAGCAGCACCAGCGCCGGCGTATTCGCGTCGAGCCAGGGGAGCACGTCGTCGCCGTGCTCGATCAGCGTCGGCGCGAAATGGTGACCGGTCAGGTAGTCGGCCATCAGGCGCGCGATCTTCGGCTCATCCTCGACGATGAGAAGGGAGGCGTTGGCGGGATGCGAATCGGTCGATGACATGAGCACTCGAAACTCCAGGGTGAATATCCAACGTGACGCTAGCGCGAAGAGAGCAGCGGAAAGCGCAGCGTCCAGCAAAGCCCGCCCAAAGGCGAGACGCTGGCGGTGAGCGTGGCGTCGTGGGCGCTGGCCAAGGCACTGGCAATCGAAAGCCCCAGACCGCTGCCGCCGCTTGCGCGGCTGCGCGAGCCCTCGACGCGGTAGAGCCGCTCGGTCAGCCGGGCTAACTCGCTTTCCGGTACGCCCGGGGCGCTATCTTGCCATATCACCACGGCCTGATGGGCCTCGACGCTCAAACGCACGTCGAGCGTGCCCGGGGCCACGGTGTAGGCGCAGCTGTTATCCAGCAGATTGCTCCAGAGCTGGCGCAGGCGCTGCGGGTCGCCCAGCACCGTGACGTTCGGGGCGATGTCGGCGGTCAGGGTCAAGCCGCTGTCCGCCAGCCAGCGGTCGGCATCCGACAGCCGGCCCAACAGGCTGTCGCTAAGGTCCATCGGCGACAGGTGAATGTCGAGCGCGCCGGCGTCGCTTTGCGATAGCAGGCGAAGATCCGCCACCAGCCGCTCGAGCTGGTCGACCTCCTGGGCGAGCGACCCCAAATTCTCCTGGTTGAGCGCTCGCACGCCGTCCTGCATCGCCTCGATCTCGCCGCGCAGCACGGCAAGCGGCGTTCGAAGCTCGTGGGCGGTATCCGATACCCAGCGCGCCCGGGCGCTGCGGCTCGCATCCAGCGTTTCGGCCAACAGGTTGAAGTCCTGGGCAAGCCGCGAGAGCTCGTCGCGGCCACGGGCGCGCAGGCGAATGTGGTAGTCGCCTTCGGTGAGCCGGCGAGTGGCCCCGGCCAGCGCCCGGGTGCGCCCGCCGAGCCACCAGGAGAGCCCGCCGGCCAGCAGTAGAGAGGCCAACACCAACGACAAAACGATAATGGAGAGATTGCGCTGCTGGCGCTCCAGAAAGCGGCTCTCCATATGCTCCATTACCTGCTGGGGCGACCGAAAGCCCAGCTCGCCGATACTCACGCGCTCGCCGCCGGAGGCGCTTTCGCTGTAAAGCGTCAGCCAGTGCCAGTCGCCTGGCTCACCCAGCGGGCGTGGGCGCACCACGAAGCGGCCTTGGGTGTCGCGCAGCGCGAAGTCCCGCGCCTCGCCCAAGGGGGAGGCGCGCTCTTCGCGCCCACGCCCGAGTTCGAAGCGCACCACGCGGGGCCAGCGGTCCGGGGCGCGCTCGAGCCACGCCCAGCTTCGCTGGCTGTTCCAGCGGGTCACCAGGCCGTCGGCCAGAAGCGTCGCTCGGCGCTCCTGGGCCTGGGTCAGGTACTCGAGGAACCCCCGGTCGATACTGTAGGAGACCGCCATGAAGGTGCTGGCGGCGATCGCCACGTTGACACTCAGAATCACCGCGAACAGGCGCCACCCAAGGCGCGATGGGCGCCAGCGTGACAGCGTTTGAAGCCGGGTCATGACGGGTTACCGCTGGGGTCGGGTTGAGGGGTCGGCTGCGGCGGGGCGCTCAGGCGCTCGCGCAGGTTTTCGAGCCCAAGGTACAAACAAGGCACCAGAATGAGCAGAATGGCGGTGGCGAAAATCATCCCGAAGCCCAGCGAAATCGCCATGGGAATCATGAAGCGCGCCTGACGCGAGGTTTCCAGAATCATCGGCGCCAGCCCCAAAAAGGTGGTGAGCGTGGTCATCATGATCGGGCGAAGCCGCCGGGTGGCCGCGGCGACGATCGCCTCGCGCGCCGCCATGCCTTCGCGGCGCTTGCGGTTGGCGTAGTCGATCAGCACCAGCGCGTCGTTGATGACCACTCCAGAGAGCGCCAGCATCCCGAGCAGGCTGATGATCGAGAGCCCAAAGCCCATGACCATGTGGCCCGCCACCGCGCCGACCAAGCCAAAGGGAATGGCGGCCAGCACCAACAGCGGCTGCAGGTAGCTTCTAAACGGGATGGCGAGCAGGGCGTAGAGCGCGGCGAGCATCAGCCACATGGCGGTTCTAAGCGTGGCCAGGTTGTCGGCGGTATCCTGCTGGCGCCCGCCAAGCGTCACTTCGAGCCCCGGCCAGGTGTTGGTCAGTGTGGGGAAGACGTCCTCCTGAAGCGTGGCGAGCACCTGGTTGATGGTCTGGTCGTTGTCGGAGTCGGCGGTCACGGTGATGATGCGCCGCCCGTCGATACGCGTCAGGCTGCTCGAGGCCTGGCTCAGGGTGATGTCCGCCGCCCGCGACAGCGGAATGCTCAGGCCATCGGCGGTGCGCACCGGCAGGCGGTAGAGCTCGTTCAAGCTCGCCCGGTCCTGCTCCGGCAGTCGCACCTCGACGCTCACCTCCTGGCGGCCGATGAACTGCTCGACGGCGGTGGCGCCCTGCAGCGGGCCGCGTAGCGCCTGGGCCAGGTCGCTGCCGGTCAGCCCCAGCGCCCGGCCTTCGGCGGAAAGGCGCATTTCGAGCTGCGGCTTGCCGTCGCCCAGGCCGCTGTCGATATCGGTCAGGCCGTACTCGCCGAGCTGCTCGGCCAGGCGGGTGGCCGCGGCTTCGAGCACCTGGGTGTCCGGGTGGGAAAGGCGCAGGCTGAGCGCGGCGCCGCTGCCCGGCCCGCCCACGTCCGAGGCGAAGCGCACCGACTGCGCGCCCACCAGGTCGCCGCTCACGTCGCGCCAGCGCTCGGCGATGCGCGATGGCGGCCACTGATCGAGACTCTCGCGGGCGATATCCAGCGTCACTTCCAGGCTTTCACCGTCCAGCCGGCTGCGGGTACTGGCGAACGCAAGCGTCGGCTCTTCGGCGCTGAGCGTCTCGGCGGCGTCGATCAGCTGCTGGCCGAGTTCCCGGCTGACGCTGATATTGCTGCCGATCGGCAGAGTCACGGTGGCGCGCACCTGATCCGACTCGACCCGGGGCATCAGCGAAAAGCCGAGCCGCCCGCTCATCGCCCAAGCCAGCGCCACCACTAGCAGCGTAACGCCCAGGCTCACGCTCAGAAGCCGCTGGTTCAGCGCGCGCTGCAAAAACGGCTCGAAGCGGCGGTAGGTAAACGCGTGCAGGCCGCCTTGTAACGTGTGGCGAACGCGCTCCAGCGGGCGCTGCCAGGCCGGGGTCTTGCGCGGCTTGTGGCTGTGGGCCAGGTGTGCCGGCAGGATGAACAGCGCCTCGGCCCAGGAGATCAAAAATACCGTGACCACCACCACCGGCACGGTGGCGAAGATCATTCCCAAAAAGCCCGGCAAAAACAGCAGCGGCATGAACGCCACGATATTGGACAGAATGGCGAAGGTGAGCGGCACCGCGATCTCTTTGGCGCCCTTGACCGCCGCATCGCGCAGCGAGTAGCCCTCTTCGCGGTAGCTGTAGATGTTCTCGCCCACCATGATCGCGTCATCCACCACGATGCCGAGCGCGATGATGAAGGCGAACATCGACATCATGTTCAGCGACACCCCGATCCAGGGCAGAAACAGCATCGCCCCTAAAAACGCGGTGGGAATGCCGAGCGTTACCCAGAACGCCAGGCGCGCCTCGAGAAACAGTGCCATGAGAATCATCACCAGCGCCAGGCCCATCCAGGCGTTCTTGAGCAGAAGCCCCAGGCGGTCCTCGTACACCTCGGAGCTGTCGCGGGCCACGTCCAGATGAATGTTCGGGGGAAGCCCGGCGCGCAGGCGCTCCAACTCGCTCTGCACCGCCCTGGAGACGCTGGTAGGCGTTTGGTTACCCACCTGGAAGACCTCGACGGAAAGCCCGCGCTGGCCGTTATAAAACTCCTCGCGGTCGGTTTCGGCGAAGCCTTCGCGCACTTGGGCGATCTGGCCAAGCTCGACCGGTGCGCCCTGGGCGGTGGTCAGGATCGGCAGGCGCGCGAACTCGGCGGCGCTTTGGCGACGGCCCTGGTAGCGAATCAGCCACTCACCTTCGGCAGTGGTGAGCTGGCCGCTGGCCAGGTCCAGTGCTTCCTCGCCGATGCGCGCGGCCAGCGCCTGGTGGTCGAGCCCGTAACGCTCGATCGCTTCGTCGTCCAGCAGCACTTGGATTTCGCGGTCGCGGTTACCGGAAAGCTCCGCCCGGGAGATGCCGCTATTGGCCTGAAGCTCGGCGCGCACGTTCTCGGCGGCGTCGTGCAGCGCGGCCAGGCTGGCATCGCCATACACCTGCAAACTCACCACGCCGCGGGAGTAACCGGCCAGGCTAAAGCGCGGCGGGTCGGCGGCGTTGGGGAAGGTGGTGATCCCATTCACCGCCTGCTGGATCTCCTGGTAGACGCGCATCACCTCTACACCGTCGATCAGCGTGGCCTGCACCACGCCACTGCTTTCGTTGGCGGTGGCGGTCAGCTCATCGATCCCTTCGACGTTGGACATCGCCGACTCGACCGGTAGCAGCAGACTCTGTTCGATATCTTCCGGCGTGGCGCCGGGGTAGCTGATAGAGACTTGAATGGTTTCGCTTTCAAAGTCGGGAAAGACCTCCTTCTTGATGGCAAGCGAGGCCATCAAACCGCCGACGATGAACAGCGCCATCATCAGGTTCGGCGCGACGCCGTGGTCCACCATCCAGGCAATCGGGCCCTTGCGCGTCATGGCGTGCTCCCCTCATCCGGGCGGGCCGGCGCCTTCGCGGATTGGCGCGGGCGCACCGCTTGGCCAACGCGCGGCTGGGCAAGCCCGGCGGTGACCACGCGCTGACCCGGGCTCAGGCCATCGCTTATCAGCGCCTGCTCTTCGCCGCGGTAGGCAAGCGTCACCGTCGAGTTCTGGAGCCGGTCGTCGTCATCGAGCCACCACACTACGTCGCCCGGGCGCAGCGCCGAGGAGGGCAGGGCGATCAGCGCTTCGCGGGCGGTGGTGTGATAGCGAAGGCGCATGACATCGCCCAGGCGCAGCGCCGGCCCGTTTTGGTCCAGCGCCAGCGGGTCCTCGACGGAGACGAGCAGCTGCGCCTGCAGACCGTTCTCTTCGAGATTCGGTAGAATCGAGGTCAACTCGCCCTCGCGGCTTTCCCCCGCCGGCCAGCTTTGGCTGGTAAGCGTGACGCGATCGCCGGGTTCGAGCCAGGCAAGCGTGTCGCCGGGAAGCGAGGCGCGCACCCAAAACTGCTCGACCCCGACCAGGCTCAGCACCTCGGTGCCTTGGCTTAGAAGGCTGCCGGCACCGAGCGTGCGCTCGGCGACCATTGCCCGCCAAGGCGCGGTGAGCGTGGCGCGTTCCAGATTCAGGGCGGCCTGGTCGCGCAGCACCCGGGCCTGGGTCAGCGCGGCTTCGGCCTGGCGCTTTTGAGGTTCGCGCAGCACCAGCGCACGGCGCTCGGCGGTAAGCTCGCGGCCAAAGCGGGCGTAATCGCCCTCTGCGCGCTGCTGCTCGGCGCGCTCGAGCGCAACGCCGGCTTCGGCGGTGGCCACTTGGGCCTGGGCGTCCTGCAGCGCAAGCTCCAGATCCGCGCGGTCGATATAGGCAAGCGGGGCGCCGGCCTCCACGACCTGACCGGGCACCACGCCTTCGGCGAAGCGCTCGAGCTCGCCGGCCACTCGGCTTGAGATCATGGTCGATTTCTCCGCCTCTACCCGGCCAAAGCCTGAAAGCAGTGGCGCCTGAACGCGGCGCTCGACGCTGATCACATCGACCAGCGGCGGGGCAGCCGGCGGTGGCGGGCGGCGCTCGATACGCGGGGGCTGAGTGAGAATCCACCAGGCCAAGGCCAGGCCTCCGGCCAGAATCAGAAGCGCCACGATGGCGCCCAAACGCACCCGGCCCTGCTGGCGGGCCGACGTTTTATCAAGAAGGGTCATTACCGCACGTCATCCGTTGGCTGGAAGCTAAAAATGCTGGAAGATAAGCGTAGTATGCTAGCATCTACTCCAGTTAAGCAGTGATTAGGCAAGTAATGTGTAAAGAGCGTGCAACCTGACGCATTGATAACCGCACCTGCGCCTAACGACTCGATCCTAATAAATAGACCGGCTTCACGTTGATTGATTGCCTTGACCGACAGGCCTGGACGATATGAAAAACACCTCGACCCGCGACAAATTGATCGATACCGGCGCCGAGCTGATCGCTCAGCACGGTTACAACGCGACCGGCATCAACGCCGTGCTCAATTCCTGTGGGGTACCCAAGGGCTCGTTCTACCACTACTTCTCCAGCAAGGAGGATTTCGGGCTGGCGGTGATCGAGCGCTTCGCCGACGACTACGCCGAGGGGCTGGCAGCCCTTTTGGAAGACGAGAGCCTGGCGCCGCTTGAGCGTTTGCAGCGCTACTTCGCCCGCGGCCGGGACTACATGCAGACCTGCAACCACGAAACCGGCTGTTTGATCGGCAACCTGGGCCAGGAGCTTTCAGGCCAAAGCGACGTCTTTCGTGACGCGCTGAACACGGTTTTCCAGCGCTGGGAACGACACTTCGTGGCCTGCCTCGAGGCCGCTCAAGCCCAAGGCGTAGTGAGCCCCCGGGCCGATGTCCAGGCGCTGGCAAGCTTCATCCTGAGCGGCTGGGAAGGGGCGATTCTACGCGCCAAGACGCTCAAGTCCGTCACGCCCATGGAGCAGTTCGAGTCGATTCTGTTCGAGTACGTACTGATCGACACCCAAGCGCGCCAGAGCGCCTAGGGGCTGGCTGAAAAGTCGGCGCTCACGATCAGCGCGGCGTTGACCCCGCCGAAACCGAACCCGTTGCAGAGCACGTGGCGCGTCTTGTGCGCCGTGGCCGAGGTGACGAAGCTCAGGTCCTCCATCGCCGCGTCGCATTGTGTCAGATTCAAGGTTGGCGGCAGCGTTTGCTCCTTGGCTGCGAGCACCGAGAAGATGCTCTCCACGCCACCCGCCGCTCCCAGCAAATGCCCGGTCGACGCCTTCGTCGCGGTAATGGGAATCGCGCTCAGCGCGTCGCCGAAAACTGCCCTTAGCGATGCGATTTCCGCGCGATCGCCCACCGGGGTCGAGGTGGCGTGGGCGTTGATGTGGTCGATATCGCCTTTCTCCAGTTTCGCCATCTTTAGAGCCGCCTCGATCGCCAGCGCCGCGCCGCTGCCGTCCTCGGGGCCGGCGGTCAGGTGGTGGGCATCGGCGCTGGTGCCGTAACCGCTAATGATCGCCAGGGGCATGGCGCCGCGCGCCGTCGCGTGCTCCAGCGTTTCGATCACTAAAAGCCCCGCGCCTTCGCCCATCACGAAGCCCGAGCGCTGTTGGTCGAAGGGGCGCGAGGCGCTGGCCGGGTTATCCTCCTCGGTGGAAAGCGCCTTCAGCGCGTGAAAGCTCGCCAGCGACAGCGGGTCGATACACGCCTCGGCGCCGCCGACCAGCGCCACGTCAGCTTCGCCACTTCGAATCAGGCGCATGCCGTCGCCAATGGCCTGCAGCCCCGCCGCGCAGGCGGTCACCGGGCAGCCCAGCGGCCCCTGAAAGCCGTAGCGGATCGACAGGTTGCCCGCCGCCAGGTTGGCGAGAAACGCCGGCACCGTGAACGGCGACAGCTTGCGATGGCCGCGCTCGTTAAGCGTTTTTTGCGCCTGAGTAATGGTAGGGAAACCGCCAATGCCCGAGCCCACGATGGTGGCAGTGCGGCGTTTCTGGGCCGGGTCGGTGGGTAGCCAACCGGCTTGGGTCAGTGCCTCGTCGGCGGCGGCCAGCGCGTAGAGGCTGAAAAGATCCAGCTTGCGCCGCTCCTTCGGGTCGGCGATGGCATCGAGGTCCAGCCCGTGGTCCGGATCGTCGGTGAGGCTCTTGACGGTGCCTGCGACCTTGATGGGAAAGCCGTCGGTCGAGAAGCGCTCGATGGCATCGATGCCGGAGTGGCCTTCGAGCAGCCGTTGCCAGTTCGTATTGACGCCGCTGCCCAGAGGACTGACCATACCCATGCCGGTGATAACAATAGGTGATTGCATAGCGGTTCCTGAGTGGTTGATTTGGCCACCCTAGCAAGCAGCACCATATGATCAAGATAATATGACGCGCAGGTTTATCGAGGCCGCGATGCCCACGTTCAAAAGTCAAAAGCTCAAAAATCAGAAGTCGAAAACCCGAGAGCGAATTCTGGCCAGTGCGACGGAGCTTTTCAGCCGCAACGGTTTTCAGAAAGTCTCCATCGGCCAGATCATGAAGCTGGCCAGGATGACCCACGGTGCGTTCTACGCGCACTTTGCCTCCAAGGAAGCGCTGTATCACGAATCAGTTCGCCAGACGCTGGAAGAGAGCCGCGCCGCAAGGCTGGTGAAGGGGCCGCTGTCGCTGCAGCACCTCACCGAGTTGGTGAACAACTACTGCCATCTGCAGGAGCTGGAAACCCGGCAAAAGCCAGGTTTCGAGGCGGTGCTGTTCAACGAGATCGGCAGCGAGAAAGCCGAGATTCGCACGCTGTTCGAAGCCTCTTACCTGCGCATGAAAAAAATGCTCGAGATGCGCCTGCGCGCGCTTGGCAAGCTCAAGCAGCTGCCGCTGGCCGATGATCGCCAGGCCATTGCGAACACCTCGCGCGTCATTCTCGCCTCGCTCATCGGCGCGGTGGCCGTGGCCAAGAGCCTGCCCGACGAAGCCGAACGCAAGGCGATGCTCGTGGCCACCCAGCGCCATATCCTGCAGCTGCTGGGCGTCAGCGACGTCGAAGCCCAGCGAATGACCATGGCATGAAAAAGGCGGCCCGCAGGCCGCCTTGTGCGTTCAATACACCGCATCAGGTGTTCAGAATCACGCCGCCGTTCAGGTGGATGGTTTGCCCGCTCATGTAGGAAGAGTCTTCGCTTGCCAGATACACGTAGGCGGGGCCCATTTCGCTGGGCTGGCCGGCGCGCTTCATTGGCACCTGGCCGCCGAAGCTTTCGACCTTCTCTTCACTCATGCTGGCGGGAATCAGCGGGGTCCACACCGGGCCCGGTGCCACGGCATTGACCCGGATGCCGCGCTCCATCAGCGACATGGCCATCGAGCGCATCAGCCCCTGAATGGCGCCCTTGGTCGCGGTGTAGTCGATCAGAGTGTCGTTGCCCTTGAAGGCGTTGATCGACGAGGTTTCGATGATGGTGTCGCCTTCACTCAAGTGCGGCAGGGCCGCTTTGATCATATAGAAGTGGCTGAAGATGTTGGTCTGGAAAGTGCGCAAAAGCTGGTCGTCGGGAATATCGGTGATGTCGTCCCAGTCGTACTGCTCGGCGGCGTTATTGATCAGCACGTTGAGCTTGCCGTACTCATCAAGGGTCTTTTGAATGACCTCGCGGCAAAAGACCGGCTGGGCCACGTCGCCCTTGAGCACCAGGCAGCGCCGGCCTTCGGCTTCCACCAGGCGCTTGGTCTCTTCGGCGTCTTCATCCTCTTCCAGATGCACGATCACGCTGTCGGCGCCTTCGCGGGCGAAGTGCACCGCCACGGCGCGGCCGATGCCGCTATCGCCGCCGGTGATGATCGCCACCTTGTCCTTGAGCTTATCGGAGCCGCGATAGCTTTCGCGGATGTACTCCGGCGCCGGGTGCATGGCGTGTTCGTCGCCGGGCTGTTTGTCCTGATGCTGCGGGGGTTGTTTCTGTTCGCTCATGTTGAATCCCTCCTTCGTAACCGTTTCGACGCGGTGTGTAGCGATGGCCGACCCCGTCCTGGGTCGCGCCATCGTTTACCTTAGTCGAACGTTACGAAAGGGCCAAGCCGGCCCGCTTTTCCGTCCCGCTTGAAGGAATTTTTACTTAACCCTTTTTTTAGAAAAGAGCGGTCTACTTGTTTTCAAGCAAATGCCTGGGTTTTTAATAAGTTAGTTAAAGTAGCTTTTTAATAATAACTAGCATGATGTTTATTGAAGTTTATACTTTTATTAAGCGCATGATATATCGGCGTTTTTATTTTTTATAAATAAACTATAAAAGTTTTTATTAAAAGACTTGTTTTAAAATTGACAGTTATTAACCCCCCGCTATAGTTCATAAGTGATCTGCGAGGAGTTTTAAAAGAAAAAGTTAACCCATGTTATAAAAAGGATGGCGTTTTTTAAACGCTAAAAGTTCATTTTGTTCACTACCCCGGCTGCAAAGAATGCAGCGCATGGAGGATGCAATTAATGAGCGATCAAGGAAAGTATTCCCACCCCGATGCCAGCGGCGCGAAAAGCGCTGACACCTCTCATCAACACGATACCCTCGATACCGAACGGCTCAAAAGCCAGGGCAAAGAGGCTGCCCATGATCTGGGCGACGCGGCCCAACACCAGGCCGAGCACTTCTACGAGCAGCAGCGCGAACTCATCGCCAAACAGGCCGGCCGGTTTACCAGCGTCATGAACAAGGCGGCCGACGAGTTCGAAAGCCAGCACCAGCCGTTTTTCTCGCAGCAGGCGCGCAAGGCGGCAGAGCTTGCCGACGACTTCTCGAACCAGTTTCGCGATAAGGACCTCAAGCGCGTTTTCCACGACGTTCAGGGCTACAGTCGGCGCGAACCGGCAGTGTTTATCGGCGGGGCCATCGCGGCGGGCTTTTTAGTTGCCCGCTTTCTGCGAAGCTCGCAGCATCACGATTCCCAACGGAGCGGCTCTCAAGGCTATGGTTCTCAAGGCTATGGTTCTCAAGGCTATGGTTCTAAAGGCTATGGTTCTCAAGGCTATGGCTCTCAGGGCTACGGCTCTCAAGGCTATGGTTCGCAAGCATATGACGCCAGACGCCAGAGCCCTCAAGACGACCCCCGCCATTACGGAGCCGAAGGCTACGGCGCGCTGCATCGCGGCTCGTCCTACGGTGGCCCGGACGATTACAGCGAGCGCCATACGGATATGAACGACGCCGGGTCGCGCTTTGCCTCCCAACACCCTTCGTCTCGCCACCCGTCGGCCTTTGATAACGACGGCCCACGGCCGGGCAGCAGCGGCGTCGAGCGCGACCCAAGCGAGCCTTTTAACGCAGGTGAAGCGCGGCCGAGGATCACGCCCCGGCCCGGCGACGACCCGCTGCCCGGCGATCGCGACCCCTACCGCACACCGCGATAGACCTCCACGCGTTTAACGCTCAACGATTGGCCAGTACGAACGAGGCTTATATGGAAACGCAGCGCAATAGCACGACGCAGGGAGCGTCCGTCGGCTCGCTTTTAACGACGTTGACCCGCGAGGTAACCGATCTGGTTCGAGGTGAAGCCGAGCTCGCCAAGGCCGAGGTATCGGAAAAGACTCATCAGGCCCTGACCGGCATCGCCGCAATCGCCGTGGCCGGCGCGGTGATCTTCGCCGGCTTTCTGGTGCTGCTGGCATCGGCGGTCGCCCTGCTCAACGAAATCCTGCCGCCGGACATGACCCCTTGGCTCTCGGCCGCCATCGTCGGCGTCGTGACCGCCGTCATCGGGTTGATCATGCTCAACGTAGGGCTTAACAAGATCAAGGCGCAGCGCCTGACGCCGCAGCGCACGTTGAAGAGTCTTCAGCGGGACAAGGAGCTAGCTCAGGAGCACGAGCATAACGTCAAGGAGGCGTTGAAATGAGCGATCACAAGGATCACCGCACCCCCGAAGAGATCGAAAAGGACATTCAGCACTCCCGCGAGCGGCTCGACTCTACGCTTGGCGAGCTGGAGGAGCGCTTCTCGCCCCAGCGGCTGCTCAACGCCTCCTACGACTACCTTCGCCACGGCGGCGCCAACGAGTTCTTTGCTAACCTGGGGACGACCATCAAGGAGAACCCGGTGCCGTTTCTGGTCACCGGCGCCGGGCTTGGCTGGCTGTTGACCGCCCAGCGCAGCGGCGCTCAGCAGGGTGACCACCGCTACGCCAATTCCGAAGCCTACCCGCACAGCGGCCCCCAAGGGCGCTTCGATTCGCGGATGAACCTCCCGCCGATGTCGGAGTCGTTCTCCAACCCGATGGGCCGCCATAGCGGTGAAAACGTCGATGCCTATACGGGCGGCGCTCGCCCGGCGGGCCTTGAAGGCGATGCACCGTTTGACCGTCCCGAGCGCAGCGCCTTTTCTCATCCGCCGGCGTTCGATGACAGCGACCGCCCGGACACCGGTTTCGATCATGGCGCAGGCATGACCTCGGGCATGAAAGAGCGCGTCGTCGACGGCGCCCGCCACATGGGCCACAGCGCCAGTGACGCTGCCCATCATATAAGCGAGCGGGCTCACCACATGGGAGGCAGTATGCGCGACACGACCTCAGGCTTGTACCGTTCCACCCAGCACGGCATGCACGACGCCGGTCAGTGGGCCAAGGATGCCGGCCGCCACTCGTCCGACTTCATCCAGGAGCACCCGCTGGTGGCCGGGGCGCTGGGGTTTGCCATTGGCGCCGCGCTCGGCGGGCTTCTACCCTCAACACGACGGGAAGACGCTTACATGGGCGAATACCGCGACCGCCTGGTGGGCGAGGCCGCCGAAATGGGCCACCAGCAGGCCGACAAGATGCAGCACTCTCTTCACGAAAGGACCGAGAAGATGAAAAACGACACGGACAAGGATCAGCACCAGAAAGATCAGCACAAAAATGAGCATCAGGAGCACGACACTCGCCACACGCCTAGCGACACCGACAGCGAGCACATGCGCTACTCCGACGAGGCGATGCCGGGGCACAACGCCGCCTCGGGTCTGGGCGGCAACCCGGGCAAGGAGCCCACACCCCACGATAAGGACAAGAGCAAGAAAGAGCACGGCCTGGCCGACTCCGACACGCCCTCCGGCAACACCCAGGGCGATGACACGCTCGAGCCGCCCAAGCGTTAAGCGGGGTGTGAACGCGCGTTAATGTTGATGTAAAAATCAGGAAAAACAAGCTGATAGCGCCCGGCCACCGCCGGGCGCTATTTTTTGTGGCGGCGTTTGACCTCCACGCTCAGGCGGCCTTCCCCCAAACGTAGCGACAGCGTTTGGCCAAGCGCCGTGTCCTCGGCGCGGCGCACGACCTGGCCGGCGCTGTCCTGGGCGATGGCGTAGCCCCGGCCCAGCACGGCCAGCGGGCTCACCGCGTTAAGCTCGCGGGCAACGCTCGAAAGTCTTGCGCGGCGCGCCTCCAGAATGCGCTCCACCGCGCTTTTCAGGCGGCGGTCGAGCTGGGCCAGGCGCGCCTGCTCGGCCTGGTGTAGCCGCGCCATGTCCTGGCTTGCCAGCCGTTTGGTGAGCTGGGCCACGCGACTCTGCTGCTGTCCAAGCGTTTGATTCATGGCGCGCTGCAGGCGCTGGGCGAGTGAATCGACGTGCTGCCGGCGCTGCGCGAGCTGCTCGCCGGGGTGTTTGAGCCGGGCGCGCAGGTGATCCAGCCGTTGGCTTTCACGCTGAAGGCTGGCGCGAACGGCGCGGGTCAGGCGCGCCTCGCTTTGCGCGAGCGCCTGCAAAAGTGCCCGGCCATCCGGCACCAGCCGCTCCGCCGCCGCCGAGGGCGTAGGGGCGCGCACATCGGCGGCGAAGTCGGCAAGCGTAGTATCCACCTCGTGGCCCACGGCGGACATCACCGGCAGGCGCGAGTTGAAAATCGCCCGCGCCAGGTGTTCGTTGTTGAACGCCCAGAGATCTTCCAGACTGCCGCCGCCGCGGGTGATCAGCACGGCGTCACGCGCCGGGTCCAGCCGCGTTTGGCGGTTTAAAAGCGCCAGCGCCGAAATCATCGCCGGTGCCGCGTCCGCGCCCTGCACCGGCACGGGAATGAGCGTCACCTCAGCAAGCGGCCAGCGCGCTTTGAGGACCGCCAGCACATCGCGAATCGCCGCGCCGCTGGCCGAGCTCAGAATCAAAAGCTTGCGCGGCGGGTAGGGCAGGGGGCGGGCGTTGGCAAACACGCCTTCACCGTCGAGCTGCGCTTTTAGCCGCTCGAAGGCCGCCAACAGCTCACCGAGCCCTGCCGCCTGCACCGCCTCGGCGATCAGCTGGTAGTCGCCACGCGGCTCGAACAGCGACACTTTGCCTCTGAGCTTCACCTGGTCGCCGTCGCGCATCGGCGCGGCCACGAACCGCGCGCGCTGGCGAAACAGCGCGCAGCGCACTTGGGCGCGGTCGTCCTTCAGCGTGAAGTAAATATGCCCGGAGGCGGGTTTGGAAACGTTCGAAAGCTCGCCCTCGACCCACACCTCGCCCATGTCGCGCTCGAGCGCCTGTCGCGCTTGCTTATTGAGGTCGCTGACGGAAAGAGCGGTAGGCGGTTGAGCACTCATGAAGGCGTTTTCCAGATCGATTCGGGAATTCATACATCAGGCCACGTAACATAGCGCATTTATTGCCCACCAGCACTTGGGCGGCACCACCGGCTTTCAGGAGACGTCATGGACCATCACGCGACACCGCTGATCGCTTTTTATCGCGGCGAGGCCAGCGACCATAAAGGGCGACAGATCGACGAACTTTGGGGCTTGTCGCCTTTCTGGCTGGAGCACACCCACGACTATATCCAGTGGCTGTTTCCCATTCCCGAGGCAGGGCGTTTCAACAGCTTCGCGCCCACGCTCACCGGCGACGACCGGCAAGCGTTCGCCGACGACGCGACGCTTCGAGCGCGGCAGCAAACGTCGCTGGATGTCATGCTGAGCTTTTTCGGGCTGGAGCGAGAAAACGAGACGATCACGGCCACCCCCAGCCTGAACATGCGCGAGCATATCTGGCTGAAAGCCGGCGGACACAATCACCTGCGCATTTCGCGAATGATTCGCTCACTGGCGTACTGCCACCAGCCGGCACTGGCCGCTAGCCTAAAGGACGGCGTTATTCGCATTGGACAGGAGCAGGGGATTGTTTCGGATGCCTCAATCCGATATTGGCGCGAAGCATCCAAATAGTGATTGCGCTTACAGTATTTATTTACATGCAGCAATGAGAGAAAAACCGTAAAGCCTTACATCTGGGGTGCCTTCTACCAGACAACCTCTTCGACGAGATGTTTTGATGGATTCGTCGAAAGGATAGAAGTAACTGAAATGGTAGCTTGCAGGATCATCCTGATCTACATCGGTATCTAACTGGGATATGATCCTTTCATGTGTGGAAGCACTTAACTCTTCACACTGTTCGGAATTGTTCTTTTGTTTATTGTCGACGTGAAGATACAGGGCAATAGGAAGCTTAACGATTTTCTTTTGAAGCGCCTTACCCAGGCTTTGCTCATCGAGTTCGATAAGTTGATTAACCGCTTTCTGCCATGGTTTAACCAAGCGCTGAGTTGGAGTAGCGTCTTCCTCCCCTGATTGGCGACCGTTCACAGAGGCTCGAATGACTTTCAATTCGACTAGAAAGCTGGTGCGGCGATAATCGAAAATAATATCCACCCGACCTTTGCCACTGGTTTCATCCGTTTGACGGGAAACCTGTACTTCCGTGCCAATATGACCAACCTGATCATCGAAGGCGTCACTTAGTAAGGCCTTGATGAAAGTGCCATAAAGCTCGCGCTCGTTAGGGATGCGCGTGTTACTAATGAATTGACGTGTCTCAGGGGTATCGAGAGCCTGTCCCAGCGCATTGCAAAGCGACAACATCATGTCGCGCGACACGCGAGCCCCTTTGACTTTGTCCGGGTTACTGTAATAAAGCTTTCCTGCCGCTTCCGCCATTTTTTTTGCCTCTTTTTGGTGAGGTATCAGTATGACCTTTGTGGTTATTTTCTGCTAGGGATCCTTTGGCCCTATGGCTTTCAACCATTTGGAAGCCTGGATGGTGAGCATGCGTGGGGTAGTCAGGCTACCGGCTGCAATTGCTTCGTGGTTGAACAAAACGCCGCATTGATGGGGCAGCCTCTAAAACGCTATAATGGTCGATTAATTTTCCTCGCCCCATCTTCCCACTGTTCAATGGGTGTTGCCGCTATGCTACGTATGGCCCAAGAAGCGCTTACGTTCGATGACGTACTCCTCGTTCCTGGCTTCTCCGACGTTCTTCCCAAGGATGTCAGCCTCAAAACCCGCCTGACCCGCAATATCACGCTCAATATTCCGCTGGTTTCCGCCGCCATGGACACGGTGACCGAAGCGCGGCTGGCGATTGCGATGGCCCAGGAAGGCGGCATCGGCATCATCCACAAGAACATGAGCATCGCGCAGCAGTCCGCCGAGGTCCGCAAGGTCAAAAAGCACGAAAGCGTGATCGTGAAAGACCCGGTCACCGTGAGCCCGAACGCGAAGCTCGAAGACCTGCTCAGCATGGCGAACGAGTTCGGCTTCTCCGGCTTCCCGGTGGTCGAAGGCGAAACGCTGGTCGGTATCGTCACTGAGCGTGATATGCGCTTTCAGCCCAACGTGGGCGACAGCGTCGCCGACATCATGACCCCGCGCGAGCGCCTGGTCACCGTTTCTGAAGGCACCGATCTCGAAACCAGCAAAGCCAAGATGCGCGAGCACCGCATCGAGAAGATGCTGATCGTCGACGACGCCTTCCATCTGCGTGGCCTGGTCACCTTCCAGGACATCGAGAAGGCGCGCACCTACCCGAACGCCGCGAAAGACAGCGACGGCCGCCTGCTGGTCGGCGCCGCGGTCGGTACCGGTCCGGAAACCGCTGATCGCATCACCGCGCTTGCCGAAGCCGGTGTGGATGTCGTCATCGTCGATACTGCCCACGGCCACTCTCAGGGCGTCATTGACCGCATTCGCTGGGTGAAAGAGCACTTCCCCGAGATTCAGGTCGTGGGTGGCAACATCGCCACCGCCGCCGCCGCACGCGCGCTGGCCGAAGCCGGTGCCGACGGTGTGAAAGTGGGCATCGGCCCGGGCTCGATTTGCACCACGCGCATCGTCGCCGGTGTCGGCGTGCCGCAGATCACCGCTGTCTCCAACGTCGCTGCCGCGCTCAAGGAGTTCGACATTCCCCTGATCGCCGACGGCGGCGTGCGCTTCTCCGGCGACCTGGCCAAAGCGATTGCCGCTGGCGCCAGCGCCGTGATGGTTGGCGGGCTGCTGGCCGGCACCGAGGAAGCCCCGGGCGAGGTCGAGCTCTACCAGGGCCGTACCTACAAGGCGTATCGCGGTATGGGCTCCATGGGTGCGATGTCGCAAAGCCAGGGCAGTGCGGATCGCTACTTCCAGGACAAGAGCGCCGGCGCCGAGAAGCTGGTACCGGAAGGTATCGAAGGCCGCGTGCCCTACAAGGGCATGATGAGCGCCATCGTCCACCAGATGATGGGCGGGCTGCGCGCCTCCATGGGCTACACCGGCTGCCACAACGTCGAAGAGATGCGCACCAAGCCGGAGTTCGTGCAGATCACCGGCGCCGGCTTCAACGAGTCGCACGTGCACGATGTGCAGATCACCAAGGAAGCCCCCAACTACCGGGTGAGCTAACCCCGGGGTCAGTATTGATGCGGCGGGCCTTGGCCCGTCGCTTGCTTTTAGAGCCTTATCAAAGCCTTCGCGGCCGCGCTTACACTGCTTGAGAGATACCGCCATGACCGACATTCACGCCCACAAGATTCTGATCCTCGATTTCGGCTCCCAGTACACCCAACTGATCGCCCGCCGCGTGCGCGAGATCGGCGTGTATTCCGAAGTGCGCGCCTTCGATATCACCGAAGAGGAGATCCGCGAGTACAACCCGAACGGCATCATCCTCGCCGGTGGCCCGGAATCCGTGACCGAACTGGAATCCCCGCGCGCACCGCAGTGCGTGTTCGAGATGGGCTTGCCGATCTTCGGTATCTGTTACGGCATGCAGACCATGGCCGAGCAGCTCGGCGGCAAGGTGGAAGGCTCGCAAAAGCGCGAGTTCGGCTACGCCCAGATCCAGATCGACGAAGACAACGCGCTGTTCAACGGCATCAAGGACCACGTGGATGCAGAAAGTGGCAAGGCGCTGTTGGACGTGTGGATGAGCCACGGCGACAAGGTCGCTCAGGCGCCCGCCGAGTTCACCGTGACCGCCTCGACTCCGAGCTGCCCGATCGCCGCCATGGTGTGGGAAGAGAAGCAGTTCTATGGCGTACAGTTCCACCCGGAAGTGACCCACACGCTGCAGGGCCAGCGCATCCTCGAGCACTTCGTGCTGGATATCTGCCAATCCGAAAAGCTCTGGACCCCGGCGCAGATCATCGAAGACCAGGTTCAGCGCGTACGCGAGCAGGTAGGCGACCGCCATGTGCTGCTCGGCCTCTCCGGCGGCGTCGACTCCTCCGTAGTCGCGGCACTTCTCCACAAGGCGATTGGCGACCAGCTCACCTGCGTCTTTGTGGATAACGGCCTGCTGCGCAAGGCGGAAGGCGACCAGGTGATGGAAACCTTCGCCAGCCACATGGGCGTGAAGGTGATCCGCGTGGACGCCGAGGACCTGTTCCTCGACAAGCTCAAGGGCGAAAACGACCCGGAAGCCAAGCGCAAGATTATCGGTAACACGTTCATCGACGTATTCGATGACGAGGCCAGCAAGATCGAAGGCGTGGAGTTTTTGGCCCAGGGCACCATCTACCCGGACGTGATCGAATCCGCCGCCAGCAAGACTGGCAAGGCGCACGTGATCAAATCCCACCACAACGTGGGCGGGCTTCCGGAAACCATGAAGCTCAAGCTCGTCGAGCCGCTGCGCGAGCTGTTCAAGGACGAAGTGCGCAAACTCGGCCTCGAGCTCGGCCTGCCGTATGACATGGTCTACCGCCACCCCTTCCCGGGGCCGGGCCTGGGCGTGCGGATTCTGGGCGAAGTGAAGAAAGAGTACGCCGACATCTTAAGAGAGGCCGACGCCATCTTCATCGAAGAGCTGCGCGCCTCCGGCTGGTACGAGAAAACCAGCCAGGCCTTCGCCGTGTTCCTGCCGGTCAAATCCGTCGGCGTGGTCGGCGACGGCCGCCGCTACGAATGGGTCATCGCCCTGCGCGCCGTCGAAACCATCGACTTCATGACAGCCCGCTGGGCGCACCTGCCGTATGAGCTGCTGGAGAAGGTGTCCAATCGGGTGATCAATGAGTTGGAAGGGGTGTCGCGGGTGACTTATGATGTCTCCAGCAAGCCGCCGGCGACGATTGAGTGGGAGTGATAGTTATATTAAAAACCTCTAAGCCATCCTGATATGGGATGGCTTTTTTAATTTATACTTTTAAAAAACCTAATAATGGTTTATTTTGCATCATGAATTTGTAGGTTATATTTAAGTGTTTTTTTCTAACCATTTATTATATTGGGAGTGACTATGCCATCTACAAACCTCGTAGGAAAAAGTACTCCATGTGGTTGGAAAGTCATAGAGTTAATAACTACAGCACAAACTTCGGGAGGGAATTTTTGTACTCGTTATTTAGTGGAAGATGATGATAATAAAATAGCTTTCATGAAGGCAATGGATCTCAGTAGAGTCATGAGCGGAAGCCTTGAAGATATTCAGGCACTAATTAATGAGTATATATTTGAACGTAATATTTTGGATTTTTGTAAAAATGAAAAAATGAGCAAAGTGGTAGTGCCGTTGTCCGCAGGAGAGCTGATAAATAATCAGTTTCCGGCGCCTCTAAATAAAGTTTTTTATATAGTTTTTGAAAAAGCAGATGGTGATCTGCGCCAAATTTATCTTCATGAGAGAAATAATAATTGGCTCTCTTTTTTTCAAGCCATGCATCATGTTTGTATTGCTACTGAACAATTACATCGTGCTGGAATTGCTCATCAGGATATAAAACCATCAAATATTCTACATTTTCCAAAAAATCAAAGTAAAATAGGAGATCTTGGTAGAGTTACTGATATTCATGGGAAGTCCCCTTTTATTAATATGCCTTTTCCCGGTGATTATAGGTATGCACCCATAGAGGTTAGATATGGGATTTCAATTAAAAATTTTAGTGATAGGTTTTTAACGGATATATATTCAGTTGGAAGTCTTATTTATCAAACGGTTATGGGGGTTCCTTTAACTGCTGCTTTAGCAAACGAGTCTGAGAAAATATCATTGAATGTTTTTCAGATAGATTACAAGGAATCTTTAGTTATACATATATCTGCATTTTCTACATTGTTGAATGATTTTTTTGTTGAATGTGTTCGTTTGTTTGGGAACAAAATAGCAGTAGAGGTGACTAATACCGTTAGAGAAATGTGTTACCCCGACTATGAAAAGCGTGGAGCACCTAAGTTTTCAAAAAGGCCTATTAAATTAAATGCAAGGCGATATACTAGCAAAATGGCAACTATAATCAGACTGTTTTATACAGAAGGATTAGTATACGATGTCAAATAATTTTCTTCTTATGGAGAGGCGTCAACTTATACCGCGATGGCATACGTCTCGAAGAGCTTTGTCTTTACAATATCCTACTCTTAATAAAGAGAGTTCAGTAGCGAATTGTCTTGATGAGGATGACCCTTGGTTGAAGTCCGCGAGAAATGACTGGATTAAAAATAAAACTATCTTTAATGCAGTTGAACTCAATATAACATTGTTTATGAATCGGCTATATGCAGATGTACATTATAAAGAAACTCTTTTGTTTTTGTTAGAGAGCTATGATGATTTGTCGCCCGGAGTTAAGTCTTTTATCAATTCCGAGTCAGAAAGGAATAACAGCAACTTTTATTCACTGGAAGATGAAGTTACAGAATTAAATATAAGGAAAACTAAAAATTTTTTAAAAATAAATCCTAGAGATGTTTTCTCGTGGGTTGATTTGGCTTTTTACTACACTGTTAAAGGTGAAAATGACAAAGCATACAAATGTTTAAAAGTAGGCTGGGGTCTAAATAAAGAGTTTCCTTTTGTAGCTAGAGCTTTTGCAAGGTTTCTAATTCATGAGAGTAAGCCTGAAGAAGCACTTTGGGTCTTAAACCAAAGTGCAGATTCAAGAAATAACCCGCTTTTAACTAGCGCGCATATTTCAATTGCTACTTCTTTTGAATTACCAAGTGTTAGAGTTAATGACGGTAGAAAGATTTTAAAGAATTTTTCAGGTGATATGGGGAGAGTTTCAGATCTGGCAGCTAGCTTAGGTACTATAGAGTTTGAAAATGGTAGTTTAAAGAAAGCAAAAAAACTTTTTACAACTGCCTTGGCAGTACCCACCGAGAATTCGCTATCGCAGTACGGATGGCTTAAACAAAAGCATGGGTTTTCTATCGATGAAAGTAGTGAATTTTCGAACTTGTCGATAGAAAGTGATGCCAATGAATATTATGTCGCTGGTGATTTTTCAAGCTGTAGGGATAAGTTGATAGAGTTTTTTTCTTTTCAACCTTTCTCGGATGCTTCAATGGTAGATGCTGGTTATATGAGTATAGTAGGTTTAAAAGATCCTTCTTATGTAATAAACTCTTCATATTATAATAGGCCAAAAACACAGATGAGTTTCGGTTGCCTTAATAATTTGGTTGTCGCAAAGTTATTAAATAATAATACTGGCGATATCGAGGTGGATTTTAAGTTGCTAGCAAAAAAAGCCCAAGCTAAAGAAGAAAGTGCAAAAGGAGTTTTTATAGCTACCTGTGGTATGATGATGTTTAAAGTTGGAGATATAGAAAGAGGAGTAGAGCTTTATGAAACAGCTATAGATTTTTTTAAAAAAAAGAAAGACGAGCGTGCGGTTGGCTTGGCGGAGCATTTTTATTCTCAAAATATAAAGGGAATAAATAATGATTTGTATTCTAGATTGAGGAAATCTGTAGAACACATAGCAAAAAAGAAAAGAATGAAAGAGCTTTTGATAGAGTGGTGATTTAAGGTTGTTTTATCTAAATTAATTTTTTTATTCTTGGTGACTTGTTTTAGATGTGAGGTTTTAATAAGAATAAATAGTATCGTATAAAATTAAATAATATGTATTAGTATTTTGCACAGGTTTTATTGGTATTAGTTAAGCTCCAAGTCGCCATCGTATTCAATACATCTATGCTCATGGGTCACGGGATCAGTGAACTCGAACCCCTTGGAGAGCAGCTGCAAGGGCCGCGTGACGTCATCCGGCGAGAGCGGCTGCAGCACCGGATAGTAGCGGTCGTTCAAAATTGGCCAGCCGAGTGACTGCATGTGCAGGCGTAGCTGGTGGCGGCGGCCGCTGACGGGATGCAATTCGAACAGCGCCTGGGTGTCGGTTTGCTGCACGCAGCGGATCACCGAGTGGCTGTTGGCCTCGCCCTCACCAATCCGCATGCGAAAGCGCTGCTCGCTTGGCTCGATGCGATTCTTTACGTCCCACTCTCGACCCACCCATGACGTAGCGCCGTCTACCTCGGCGATGGCCTGATAGGTTTTGTGAATCTGGCGTGACGTGAACAGCTGATGATACAGCGCGCGGGTCTCGGGATTCAGCGAACACAGCACCAGTCCTGCCGTCACGCGATCCAGACGGTGCACCGGCTGCAGCGCCTCGATCCCCGTGCTTTTACGCAGACGCTGTTGCAGGCACTCGTTGACGTAGCGCCCGCCGGGCGTAACGGGCAGAAAGTGCGGCTTGTAGGCCACCAGAATGTGCTCGTCCTGATAGACCGTATGCTCGGCGAAGGGAATGCTCGGCTCGCTTGCCACTTCGCGATAATAGAACACGCGAAGCTGTGGCTTGAAGAATGAGGCCGGCGTAATCCAGCTGCCGTCATCGCGATGCACCTTGCCGGTGGCCATGCGCTCGCGCCATGTCGCCTCGTCGATGGCCGGAAACGTGAGCAGCAGATACTCAAGCACCGTCGATACACCGGGATTGACCTGAGGCAGGCTCAGCTTCGAAGGGCGTTGGGAAATGGACATGGGATGCATCACCGATCGGGAAGGGGGCTGGGTGGCGGTCGCGCTAGTGTAACCGAGAGGGGCATTCGTGTCGGGCGAGACATGGTGGCGCTGGATAAGTGGCAATGAGTTGGCCGTAGGTGGGCCAACTCACCGATGGTGATAGATAGGGATAACAAGGGAAAGACGCCTGACATCCTGTGTCAGGCGCCCCGTAGCATTACGCGGTTGCCATGCTCAAGCGGGGAACCGGCTTGTCATTGATCGGAAGATGAATCAATGCAGAGATAAACGCCAGTATGATCGCCGACCACCAGATCGGGCCATAAGACCCGTAGTAGTCGTAAATGATCCCCCCGGCCCATGCCCCCAGAAAGCTGCCTACCTGGTGAGAGAAAAATACCAGGCCATAGAGCGTCGACAGGTAACGAGCGCCAAAGATCTGACGAACCAGCCCCGATGTGATCGGCACGGTGCCCAACCAGCAAAACCCTATCGCAGCGCCGAAAATGAGCGCTGTCATGTCAGTAGTCGGCAGCATCACGAAGGCAGCGATCACGGCCGTACGCACGAAGTACAGCGCAGACATCACATAACGTTTGCTGTAGCGGTCTGCCATGGCGCCCCAGAAGTAGGAGCCGCCGATGTTGAAGATGCCTACATAGGCCAGCGCCATGGCCGCGGTCGAGGCCGAGATGCTTTTATCCGCCAGATAACTTGGAAGGTGCGTGGCGATAAACATCACATGAAAACCACACACAAAAAAGCCGATATGAATTAACCAATAGCCCTTGTGTGTGAAGGCTTCCTTCAAGGCATCCTTCAGTGTCTGCAAGTCATCTTTTACAGGGTGTGCGGTAGATGCCTGCTTTGCCGTTTTGATGAACAGTGCAAACACCACCATGAAACTGCACATGACTGCGAATATCTGCAGGGCACCCTGCCAATCGGAAATACTTAATAACGTCTGAGCACCCGGAATCATTGCAAACATGCCAAACGAGCCCGCTGCCGTAGTCAAGCCAAAGGCCTTGGCTGCATGTTGTGCAGGCACCACTTTCGCAACGGCACCCAGGACGATCACGTAACTGGTGGCACTTAAACCAAAGCCGACCAGCACACCCAGAGACAGGTACATCATGGTGGGTTCGGTGGTGATCGAGGTCAGGTACAGGCCCAGGGCGTACGCGATGGCACCTGCAATGATAATGCGCTTTGGCCCCCAGCGGTCGGCCGCCATACCCACGAACGGCTGGAAGGCGCCAAACAGTAGATTTTGTAATGCAATGGCAAAGCTGAAGAACTCACGGCCCGTCTGGAAGTAGTCGGAAATGGGCGTCATGAAAATGCCAAAGGACTGCCGGATTCCCAGGCTGGTAATCAAGATCCCTATGCCCAGCCAAACCAGGAGTGGAAATCGAAAAATAGTCATAAGTTGCTCTTGTTATACCTTGAGTGATTAGAGTGTTCTTCGTTTACGCCTACCGTTCTTGATCGCCACTTTTAATGGCGTGCACCGCCACTTTTTCCATGGCCCTGGTGAACCATGGAAAAGTAATGGCAGCTGCAAAACAGATAAAAAACTTCAGTAACTTCGAAGACGTGGACTGAAGAAAGGTGCGTATACGAGCGTCATTCGAAGCGTAAGGAGTATCGGGGGGTAACTCAAATGATAAAAAGTGCAGTGATCCATGCAGATTTTACATACAACACATGGGGCGTGAGGCTGGCGCTGTGCTTGGGGTGAAGGCGGGTAAGTCGGCGGATCGCCCTACATCGATATGACTAGCTCGTGCAGATCGGCCTCGATGCTCAACGCGCATATGTAACGAGCCAGTGTTGCTTTCATTGTTGCTCTGTCCGGGTCATGGCATCAGCCTCGGCATCCAGGCCCATGTCCATCACACGTTTGGCGATGAGCTTGCCACACTCTTCCTTGACGAGGTTTCTCAACCACTCCTGTGAGGGCGAGTAATCACAGCGTGGGTGCCAAATCATGGAATAATCGAACGGCGTAAAGTGAAAGGGTAACGGCTTCACGACCAGGTTATGACGCTCGGACACCAGATAGGCCAGATCGGCAGGCACCGTAATGATGAGGGGCATCGTATCCACAATCGCCAGTGCTGCTTCCAGATGATAGGCCCTTAGCACCGTGCGCCGCTTGGGCTTGTCTTTTAGCGCCTGTTCGATCAGCGATTTAACCCCGTCACTGATGGCAATCAGGGCATGAGGAAAATTCAGATAATCGTCCAGACACATATCTCTATCCGCGAGCGGGTGCTGTTTGGATAACAGGCATGACACGCCAACACGGCCCAATGTTTCATACTGCAAGGGCTCAATAGAGTGAATAGGGCGACAAATGGCTAAATCCGCTCGACCGTACGTTAGTTGCTCTTTTACATGATCATCTTGTAATGGCAAGAACTCGAGCGCGATGTTGGGGGCTTCCTGATATATGCGGGGCAGGGCAAAGGGCAAGATGGTTTGCATCGCATAATCAGTCGTGACGATTGTAAATGTCTGATCACACGAGCCGGGGTCAAACTCGATGGGAGACAAAAGCTGACTCAAAAGTCCGAGAGGTTCGTCCAACGCTTTGTTCATCGATAACGCTTTCTCGGTCGGGATCAGGTTCTGCCCCTGGCGGGTAAACAGCGGGTCTGACAGCAAGCCGCGTAACCGCCCCAGCACCCGGCTCATTGCGGACTGGCTCAGGTTCAAACGATTTGCAGCTCTGCTGACGCTGCGTTCCTCGACCAGAATCTGCAACGCGACCAACAGGTTAAGGTCCCGACGATAAATCTCTTCGACGTTCATGCTCGGCCTTGATGGTTATAACAATAATGGCTTTTAAATTAGGTGTTTATACAAAAATATACCGTGGGGTAGGGGCACATGGTTGCAGAAACCCCGTGCAGGCCACTTTTTGGTATTAAACATTTCCTACCCGGCCCATGCACGTATTCAGGATGCTGATGGGCCGAATGTGTCGCAAACCATAACGGCAATGACGCACGCGGTTGCATTGATGCTTGGTTCGAGCCAAGCCGGCTGGTTACGGCGGCCGGCGAAGGACGCCGCTACGAGTGGGACATTGCCATTCGCGCGGTCGAGACCATCGCTTTCACCAGCACCAACGAGGGCTTGAAAAAGGCGAGCGTGCGGTATCTTGAAGCGCGTCTTTTATTATGATGCTGAAGCTAAATTTCTTATGAAGTTACCGATCGGTAATTAATATTGAGGTCTCTGTTCGGATGTGTTGATCGCCTGACCGGCTTGTCATAAGACGTGTTCACCTTGGATAAACCGTTCTTTCAACGCTTCTCTGTGCAGTCATTTCAAGGTTGCCTGTAAGCACATACTTTGAGTTCGACTGCATCGGGTGAACCGAGAGTACACCTGAAGAGAAAAAGCTAAAGAAAAAGGTATGAAGCATACGACGACTACCATTCGAGCTGAATATCGAACTCGTTCGGCTCATGGTTCGAGCCGAATAGGTGCTGTAATCGGTTCAACTTTCATTAGGTGCAACTGACCAGAGCAGCCTGTAGCGCGCTTCGTTTGCAAGAGCTTCGTTCTCGACCAAGGGCAATGTTGCTGTACGTCGCTCGAGCGAGAACTTTTCCAATATCGCACCTTTCATGTGCTTTAGGCACTTATGTGGTGCGACGAAATGGCTTTTGAAAGCGTTCAGTACCCTAAATACCGCCTTTTTAAAAATGGCATGATCCTTGCTAGTCATTTAGGTAAGTAAACAGTTACTTAACTCAATCACCGTAGAGCGCTACCTCCATTGGCGCCTTGGCAGAGGGTCTTACCATGAAAATGCAACTCCACAACGCAAAACTGAAAGCAATCGCGTATAGCGTGGCACTGGGCGCTTTGACCCTTGCCAGCACCGCGAGCGCCAATATTCACATGAAATTCCACCACGACCTGCCGGAAGATAGCGCCCAGCACTTGGCGGCTGAGCGCTTCAAGCAGGCCGTGGAGGAGCGCAGCGACGGTGAGATCACCGTGCAGCTCTTTCCCAACAATACGCTGGGTGACGATGTCGAGGTGACCCAGCAGATGCAGATGGGCGCGGTGGAAGCAGCGATCATTCCCACGGCCAAGCTTTCGGGTTTCGTGCCCGCCATGCAGATCGTCGATCTGCCGTTTTTATTTCCCTCGCCGGAAGTCGCCCATACCGTGCTCGACGGTCAGGCCGGCGACGATCTGCTCGCCACCACCGAGCAGGTGGGCCTGAAGGGCGTCACGTTCTGGGAGAGCGGCTTCAAGCAGTTCACCTGCAACCACGCGATCGAGGGCCCGGAAAGCTTCGAAGGGCAGAAGGTGCGGGTGATGCAGAGCCCCATCATCATGGAGCAGTTCAGCGCCATGGGCGCTAACCCAGTGCCCATCGCCTTTGGTGAAACTTACAACGCCTTGCAGCAGCGGGTGGTGGATTGCCAGGAAAACCCGCTGGTGTCGATTACCCAGATGCGGTTTTTCGAAGTGCAGTCGGACGTGGTCATCAGTAACCATGCGTATCTGGGCTACGCGTTCCTGTTCAGTCAGCGCTGGTTCGATGGTCTGAGCGAGGACGACCAAGCGCTATTGACCGAGGTTGCGCGCGAAGCCACCACTTTCCAGCGCGAAGAAACCGCCCGTCGCGAAGAGGGCTACATCGCTACCATCGAAGCCAGTGGTACCAACGTAAGCTCCCTCGACGACGAGCAACTGGCGGCGTTTCGTGAGGCAACCGCCTCGGTGCACGAGGCCTTCGCCAGCGAAATCGGCGCCGATCTAATGGACGAGTTCCAGCAAGCGATCGCCAACGCCGAGTAATACGCCCCGCAAGAGGGCCGGCACCCCGCTGGCCCTCTTTTCTTTGAAGTGTTCCTGATTGGGAGTGCGCCATGCGCAAACTTGATGCTTGGCTGTCGCGCAGCGAGGAAGTCGTGATCGGCCTGCTGATTCTCTCCGCCGCGCTCATCCTCTTTGCCAACGTGGTGGCCCGCTACGTGTTCAACTTCGGGTTCTCCTGGGCGGAGGAGCTGGTGCGTTACCAGATCGTCTGGATGGTGCTGCTAGGCGCCAGTGTGGCGGCCCGCCAAGGCATTCACATCGGCATCGATATTCTGCGTCGCTTCAGCCCGCCGTCCATCGCGCAGGCGCTGGAACTGCTGGTGCACGCGATCTCGATTGGCTTCTGCGCCTTTCTGGTGTTTTACGGTATCGAGCTCACCGAGCAAACCCACCGGTTCGGCCAGGTAAGCTCGGCGCTGCAGGCGCCCATGTGGGTCGTGCAGCTGGCCATTCCCGTCGGTGCCTTGCTGATGGGCATTCGCTTTACCCAGCACTTCTTCCGCGCTTTGCTCGGCCATCGACAGGCCAGCGCCCACCTCGATCAGATTGGATGAACCCATGGTTATCACGTTTTTAGTGCTGCTGGCGGCGTTGATGCTGGTAGGGGCACCGATCTTCATCGCCCTGGCCGGCTCGGTCATGGCGACGATGGGCAGCTTCAGCCATATTCCGCTGGCCATCGTCGTCGAGCGGCTGTTCGCGGGGCTGGACAAGTTTCCGCTCATGGCGATTCCGTTTTTCATCCTGACCGGTAGCCTGATGAGTGCCGGCGGGCTCTCACAGCGGATCATCCGTTTCGCTAATTTGCTGGTGGGGCGCTTTACTGGCGGCATGGGGATGACGGCGGTGTCATCGAGTATGTTCTTCGGCGCCATTTCCGGCTCCAGCCCTGCAACGGTGGTCGCGGTGGGGTCGCTACTCTACCCGGCGATGCGTAAGGAGGGCTATTCCGGGCCGTTCTCCATTGGTTTGCTGGTCTCCTCCGGCTCGCTTGGCATCATCATTCCGCCTTCGGTGGTGATGATCGTCTACGCGGCGGTCACCGGGGTATCGGTTGGCGCGCTGTTCATGGCGGGGGTGGGCGCGGGGCTTTTATATGCCGCGTGCTTTCTGCCGTACTGTTGGTATCGCGCCAAAAAAGATGGCGTCGCCCCGATGAACCCGCCCAGCTGGCGCGAGGTATTGGCCGGGCTGAAAGACGCCTCCTGGGGGCTTGGCGTGCCTGTCGTCGTGCTGGGCGGGATTTATCTGGGCATCTTCACGCCTACCGAGGCCGCTGCGGTGTCGGTGGTCTACGCGCTGTTAGTCGCGGCGCTGATCTACCGCGAAAAAACCGTCAAGGAGCTGTTTCAGAGCATGATCGACGCGGCGACCACGACTGCTCAGGTGATGATCATTCTCGCGGCGGCCTCGGTACTGGCCTGGTTTCTGACCAGTAATGGCTTGGCCACTCAGCTCGCCAACGCCATCCTGTCGCTCTCCGAGAACCCTTACCACATCTTCTTGCTGATCAACGTGACGGTGTTGATTGCCGGCATGTTCCTGGATGCCTCTTCGATCATGGTGATTCTCGGGCCGCTGTTTTACGCGGTGGGCACGCGCATCGGTATCGACCCGGTCCACTTGGGGGCAGTGCTCACCGTGAACGGGGCGATCGGCATGTTCACGCCGCCCTTCGGGCTCAACCTGTTCGTGGCGGGCACACTCGAGGGCGTCGATTACGTACAAACGGTGCGCGGAGCGCTGCCCTTTATCGGCATCGCGCTCATCGCCTTGGTGCTGCTGACCTACCTTCCTGCGGTCAGCATGTGGCTACCCAATATGGTGTACGGCGGCTAAACGCCTGAAACAAGGATGACGATAGTGACAACTTCCCCGAATACGGCCCCAAACGCCCTGGCGCACTCCCAGGAGGGCGTGGTGACCAGCCCGCACACCCTGGCAACTAGAGCCGGGCGCGAGGTACTACGCCAAGGGGGCAATGCCGTCGAGGCGGCGATCACCATGGGCGCTTGCCTATCGGTGACCTACCCGCACTTCACCGGCCTGGGTGGCGACGCTTTCATGATCATCGCCGACGCCCAGGGCGGGGTGCGCACGCTTTCCGGCATTGGCCAAGCGCCCCAAGCCAGGATCGAGCACAAGGGCGCGCTACCCGATAGAGGGCCGGGGTCGCTCTTGACCACGGCGGCTACGGTGGACACTTGGGGCCAGGCCCACGATATCTCGCGTCAACACTGCGGCGGACGGATGAACTGGCAGGCCTTGCTGGACCCGGCTATTGGACTTGCTGAGGAGGGCTTTGAGGTCACGCCCTCACAGCGCTTCTGGCTCGATTTCCGCCGTGACGAGATGGCGACGATGCCCGGCGTGCAGTCGCTATTCATGGCGGAGGGCAAAATGCCCGAGCCGGGCGATATTCTGCGCCAGCCGGCACTGGCCGCGTCGCTGCGCTCGGTGGCCGCCAATGGCTACCGGGATTTCTATGAAGGCGAACTGGGCGCGAAGATTGCCGCAGGGCTGGCGGCGGCAGGCTCGCCGCTAACGTCGGAGGACCTGGCGGCGACGCGGGCGCGAGTCGAGTCGCCGCTCTCTATACCTTACCGGGGCGGCGAGCTGCTGGCCCACCGCCCGCCTACCCAAGGCATGACCACGCTGGAGATCATGGGTATTCTCGAGCGTTTCGATTTTGCCGGCATCGAAGAGGGAAGCGCGGACTATTACCATCTGCTGGTCGAGGCGGTGAAGCGCGCCTTTCTGGATCGAAACGCCCACCTGGGCGACCCGGATTTTGCATCGATACCCTTCGAAGAGCTGCTTTCACCACCTCATCTCGACGCTCAGGCCGCCCATATTGAGGCAGACAACGCGCTGGCGTGGCCCCACGCTTACCAGCATGGTGATACGGTGTACCTGGCCGCTTCGGACCGTTTCGGCAACGCCGTTTCGATGCTGCAGACGATCTACTATGACTGGGGCAGCGGCGTCAGCGTGGGCGATACGGGCATTTTGTGGCACAACCGGGGGGCGGCGTTCAACACGGATCCATACCATCCCAACGCGCTGGCACCGGGTAAGCGGCCTTTTCATACTCTGAACCCGGGCATGTACCGCGTCGATGGTAAGCCGCGCCTGCTGTACGGCACCCAAGGGGCGGATGGCCAGCCGCAAACCCTGGCGGCGGTGCTGACCCGTCTGATCGATTACGGCCTGGACCCGCTTACCGCTCTGAAAAAACCACGCTTTCTGTTGGGGCGCACGTTTTCCGACGGGCGTGATACGTTGAAACTGGAAGAGGATGCGGGGGCGGCGGTCTTTGCAGAGCTTTCCCGTCGTGGCCACCAGGTTAGCCCGCTGCCCGCCCAGAGCGCGCTGGCTGGCCACCCCGGGGCTGTGCTAATCGACCCCTCAAAAGGGCTATACGCGGCCCACGACCCGCGCAGCGATGGTATTGCGTTAGGGCAATAGCGCGAGACACTACAAGAGCACAAGGATGTATGAATGAGTGAAAGCGAGGCGCTTGGCGTATCGTCGAACGCACAGACAGGCAAACCCCGCCGTAACGCCAATGAGACGCGCGAGCGCCTGCTACAGGCGGCCACGGATGAATTCTGCGAGTGCGGTTTCGACGGGGCGCGGATGCAGCGTATCGTGCGCGCCGCGGCGTGCAACGTGCGTATGGCGTACCACTACTTCGGCGACAAGGAAGGCCTTTATCTGGCGGTGTTAGAGCGCGTTTACGAGGAGCTGCGGGCCAAGGAAAAAGCGCTCAACCTGAGCGATCTCGAGCCGGTCGCAGGTATGCAGGCGCTGGTCGAGTTCACCTTCGATCACATGGCCGAGCATCCGGAGTTTACAAGCCTCGTGCGTAACGAGAACCTGCTGGGTGGTCGCATGCTACGTAAATCCGCCAAGGTAGTGCAGCAAACTACCCCGCTGGTGGGCATGATCCGTGACACACTCGTACGCGGCGAAGCGGCGGGGGTGTTTCGTAGCGCCGTTGACCCCACCCAGCTCTATATCTCGATCCTTTCGCTGTCGATCATTCACATCAACCAGCGTGACACGTTATCGATCATTTTCGAGCAGGATCTAACCGACGCGCAGTGGTTGGCCGAGCGACGAGCGCACGCCGTCGAGGTCATTCTCTCTTATCTCCAGATCACAGGTGGGCCATCAGGCGATAAACGCTGAGCGAATGAAATGTGGGGTATGAAAAAACCTAACAGCGCTCCTTTATTTCACGCAAGGCCGCCAACAACGAGCTATCTGCTTCAACGCTGGCGTCAAGGGCCGATATCAACCGCGAGGGAGGCGACGTTTTTCAATAGCCAATCCGTTTAAGATTGGGGGCACATAACGCCGACCCGCACCCCGTCATAACCACTCCTCGCCACATTCGTACACAGCGAATACCACTGACAGCCAATACACGCCTGCCGATTGCGCCCGGCGCGAAACGCCGCCCTTAGCGATGCCAGCGTGGCGCTACCCAGTTCAATGGTATCGCCAACGGCCAGCGGGCGGCCCAGCGTTTCGCTGATATCTTCAAGCGCGGCGCTGTCCCGCGCGATGACGCTATCGTTCAGGCAGTGGGGCGGCTCGCACGCGGGGGCCAGCAGCGGGGCGCAGATGTCATCCGGCCCCGCCACCAGTTCTACCGGCTCGCCGCCAGAAAGGCGCGCGGCGAGCCGGTCGTAGTTGGCCACGAAGGCGGCGCTGTAGCCCTTGCCTACATAGGTGAGCAGGCAGAGCAGGTGGTGGCCGCGTAGCCGGATGGTCACGCGTTATCGCGGTGGCGGCTGGCGATCAGTTTGAGCGTCACGGTGGCCAGGGCCGATTTCAGCACGCTGCCGACCAGGAACGGCGCCACACCCAGCGCGATGGCTTGTTCCATGCCGACGAACTGTGCAAGCCAGGCGCCGCCAGCGGCCAAGCAGAGCACGTGGGCCAGCATCATGGCCGCGAAGGCAAGTGCTGCGCGCTGACCGTTCCAGCCGCGCTGGGCCAGCCAGCCCGTCAGCGCCGCGCACAGCGGGAAGGCGAACAGATATCCCGCCGTCGGCCCGGCAAATGCCACCCAGCCGTTTGCACCGCCCGCCAACACCGGCAGGCCCATGGCGGCCTGACCCAGCCATGTCAGCGTGGTCAGCGCGCCCAAGCGCCAGCCGTAAAGTGCCCCGACCAACAGTACCCCGAAGGTTTGCATCGTAACGGGCACAGGCACCATAGGCACTTGTACGTAGGAGCACAGCGTCAAAAAGAGAGCGCCCAGCACGACCGCGACTATCTTGCAACTCAGCGAGTAGTGAGACAGGGCCGAAGGCGTAGGGAGTGTGAAAGAACGAGACGTATCGTACATATTGGCAGTAACCTTTTTTATCCAGATGGGTTTACTGCGTGATTCTAGCTACGATGTTAACTGCGGTCTAGTTAATTGGTTTACAGATGTGCCCGGCCTGTTTTTGGGAAGGTCACCTCAAAACGCTCGCGCAGTTATCCTGGTACAGCGCGTCGTTACTGCCCACCGCTAGCCGCTCGGTGGCGCTGTTGTAGTAAAAGCGCCCGCCCTCGGCGCCTGAAAGCGCATAGTCGCCGCACACCCCGTACCCCTTGTTGACGCTCATCAGGTTGGAGATCTCGGCCGGCGTTTGGCGGTCGAGGCGCTGCGAAATCGCCTCGGAAATATGGGCATCGCGCTGGGCCTCGGAGTAGGCTTGGCTGCCGAAGATCAGGCCCGCTACGACGACAATGGCGACGACGGGAATCCAGAGGTTGTGCATGGCGTGTCCAGTAAGAGTGTGAAAGCGAATGGCGTCATCATAAAAATTATCGAGCCGGATAATAGCGTTTTGCTCGCCGAATTTCATTGCCTGGCAGCGGCCACAATCTCTGAAAGGCAAGATGCCGATCGAAGCTCGGTATCGGACTTAAGCTGTTCCATTATCGAGACAGTTTGTCCAATTCTACGGTCTATTGGATGTCTCGCGGATCAATTATCTTCAGATGGTCAGTCCAACAGCCTCTGAGGAGCGAAGAACCATGACCATTCTAGTGATCGGTGCCACCGGCCGTGTCGGCCGCCACGTTGTCGAACAGCTTGTGACCCGCGATGCCCACGTTCGGGTGCTGACTCGCGATGCCGCCAAGGCATCCTTTCCCGAAGGCGTCGAGGTGGTGCAGGGCGAGCTGCTCGATATCGACGCGCTGCGCCGCGCCTTTGACGGCATCAGCACGCTGTTTCTGCTGAACGCGGTCACGGGCGATGAATTCACCCAAGCGATCATTACCCTCAACATCGCGCGGGAGGCGGGGGTAGAGCGTGTGGTCTATCTCTCGGTGTTTGGCGCCGATACCGCCGTCAATGTGCCCCATTTTGCGGTCAAGTCCGGCGCGGAGCGGATGCTGGAGGCTATGGGCTTTGGCGCCACCATCCTGCGCCCGACCTACTTCATCGATAACGAGGTCATGGTGAAGGACGTGATCAAGGAGCACGGCGTTTACCCCATGCCGATCGGCCGCAAGGGCGTGGCCATGGTGGATGCCCGCGATATAGGCGAAGTGGCGGCGCTCGAGCTGCTACGGCGGGAGCGTTCGCCGAGCAAGCTGCCGCTGGAAACCATCAACCTGGTTGGCCCCGACACGCTGACCGGCGACGACATCGCCGCAATCTGGTCACACGTGTTGGAACGCCCCATTGCCTATGGCGGTGATGACCCAAGCGGGTTCGAGCAATCGATGGCGGCGTTCATGCCGGCCTGGATGGCCTACGAAATGCGGCTAATGGCCGAGCGCTATGTCAGCGACGGCATGATTCCGGAGAAGGGCGATGTCGAGCGATTGACGATGCTGCTCGGCCGGCCGTTGCACCGCTACCACGACGCTGCTCGTGCGCTGATGGCGTCCTGAACGGCGGCGCACTCTTTCCTTCACTGAAACACAGGAGTTCATCATGCCCACTATCCTCATCACTGGCTGCTCATCCGGCTTTGGCCTGGCGACGGCTCACCACTTCGCAGCTCGCGGCTGGCGCGTCGTGGCCACCATGCGCACCCCCGATGAAAGTATTTTGCCGTCATCAGTCAACCTGCGTACCGTGGCGCTCGATGTCACCGACCCGACCAGCATTGCCCGGGCGGTGGTGGCGGCCGGCCCTATCGATGCGCTGGTCAACAATGCCGGCATCGGCCTGCTCAGCACCGTCGAGGGAACCTCAGTGGCCGTTGCTCGGGAGCTTTTCGAGACCAACACGCTGGGCACGATCGCGATGACCCAAGCCGTGTTGCCACAGATGCGTGAGCGCGGCGCGGGCACGATCGTCAACGTTACCTCGAGCGTCACGCTGATGCCGCTCCCGCTGCTCGCGCTTTACACGGCGAGTAAGGCGGCGGTGAATGCGCTGAGCGACAGCATGGCGATCGAGCTCGAACCCTTCGGCATCCGCGTGCGCACGGTGTTGCCGGGCCGGGCGCCGGATACGGCGTTTGCCGCCAACGCGGGGCCCCGAATGGCCGGCGCAATCCCGGAGGCTTACGGCCCGCTGGCGGAACGGGTATTCGCCGCCTGGCAGGAGGAAACCGGTGCGCTAACATCCGCCGAGGACGTGGCACAGGCCATTTGGCGCAGCGTTACCGAGCCCGACAGCCCGGCACGCCTCGCCGCGGGGGCGGACGCCGTTGCCCTGATGCAGGCCGTGTAGTTACCGCACACTGCGGCAACGTAGCCGTGTGATGCTGGCGTCCAGGAAAGCCATGGCGGCGTGGAAAACCTGCGCCGCCGGGGGCAGCGGCGATCAAATCGTGTCGCAAGGCTGGCTTATGGGTCGATATAGGCCGCGAGCTCTTCGGGCTCACCCGAGGGAAAGGCGCTCTTCAAGTGGGTCAAAAAGGCGGAAACCCGCGCATTGAGCAGTCGGCGCGACGGGTAGAGCGCCCACAGGTCGATCGCCGGGCCGTGGACGTCGCCCCAAGCGATGAGCCTGCCCGCCTCGAGGTCCCGGCTGACCAGCGACAGCGGCAGCAACCCCGCGCCGGCACCGGCGCGAACCGCATCGCGCATCATCGTCATCGACGAGAGGCGCAGAACGGGCCTAACGTCGACCCGAGCCGTGGTGCCGTTGGACGTCAGCTCCCAGGTCGAGACCGGCGGGCCACCGGCGCGCACCACCGCGGGAGCCGCTTGATCAACCGCCGGTTTGGGGAGTTGCGAGCTTGCCACCGCGACCAGACGGTCATGCAGAAAGCGGCGTCCGTACAGGCGTTCGTCCTCTTCGGGATTTACTCGAATCACCAGGTCATAGCCTTCGTCGATCATCTCGACCGGGCGGTCCTCGGAGGTGACCTCGAGCTGCACCTCCGGGTAGGCCAGGGCGAACTCCGCCGCCAGTCGGCCCATAGCCAGCTGGCAGAACAGCAGCGGGGCGCTGATGCGCAGCCGCCCCCGGGGCCGGTCGCCGCCGGAGGCGATGGCGAGCATGGTTTCATCGAGCTCGGCCAACAGCGTGCCCGTGCGCTCGTGAAGCGCTTTTCCCTCCTCGGTCAGTGTTAGCCGGTGCCCGCCGCGCTCGAACAGGCGTAGCTGCAGGCGGCGCTCCAGCTCGGCCACTCGCCGTGAAAGCGTCGCCTTGGGCCGGCCACTCGCCCGCGCCGCGCGCCCGAACCCGCCGTGGCGCGCGACGAGATTGAAATCCACTAGCTCAGACAGGTTCATGACGGGGACAGATTCATGGCGGTGTTCCAGAAAGGATACGAGGTTTTCGATTCTAGCCTTGACGCGCCGCTGATGAAACGAGGCGCGTGGCAGGTAGGCCGCCTCGGGGCCTCTCGATGTTGGCGCGGGGCAAGGTCGATCATGGCCACCGTCAGCGAAAGCGGGCGGTCGACCGAGCGGGCGTAAAGATTCTGCGCGCCAGGTGGCCACATGATCCGAGTGTCATCGATGAAGTAGCGATAATAGACAGACTCTCGAACGTTGATCCGGACCTCGGTCAGCGTACCGTGAAGCCGAGCGGTGGTGCCTCTCTGCCTCATTGCCGCTCGTGGCGTGCGGCGTCCCACAGCTTCATGAGTTCGGTAATAGAGGCATTGAAGACCGATATTTTGACGCCGTCTCTCGCTGATATCGACACACCCAGCAAAAAGCTACTGAACGGCGTACCCATGGCCTGGGCATCGGTTTCTTTCGAGAGCTCGCCCATCGCAATGCCACGCTCAACGCAGCGTACAAAACCAGCGTGAGTACGCGCACGCGAGACGGCCAAGGGCTTTGTAATATGAGCATGCTCAGGTTTTGAGGCGCTTATGGTGCCCAGGGCCACCATGCAGCCTTTTGGATGTCCCGCTTCGCACTGCATTTTCGTCGAACGACGTAGCGTCAGTTCGACCGCTTCTCTGGGCGGTATTTCATCGTCCCATAGAGCGTCCGTCACTCGGGCATAGCTCTCCAGGTAACACTGCACCGCCTCTTGAAACAAGGCTTCCTTAGAGCCAAAAGCGGCATAGAAGCTTGGCGCAGAGATGCCGCCGCCTATCAGAGCCTTGAGCTGGCTTAAAGACGTTGTCTCGTAACCCTGCTCCCAGAAAAGGTGCATCGCCTGCTCGATGGCTTGCTGTCGATCAAACACTCTGGGGCGTCCCATCTGTGCCATTTCGAACTCCCTTGAGTCACTCACTATAAATGACTTATATACTACTCGATACAAAAGTCCTTGGTGATAAATGGCCCGCCGCCACATATTTGTACCGATCGATACATATGTTTCGATGGATGCTCTGGGCACCTGCTTCCCAGGGTTAAACGTCATCTTCAAAAGGGTATTTTTGTGGCCTACTCCTCTACTCAAGCGGAATCGGCATCGTCCGATAAGTTTCCCATTTCCGTCCTGCTGGCGCTGGCCATGACGGGCTTTATCTGCATCGTGACCGAAACGCTGCCGGCGGGATTGTTGCCTCAAATCAGTAACGGCCTCGGGGTCAGCCAGTCGTTGGCAGGCCAGATGGTGACGGCGTATGCGCTGGGGTCGATGTTGGCGGCAATTCCTTTGACGATTGCGACACGCGGCTGGCGGCGGCGCAATGTGCTGCTGCTCACCATCGGGGGGTTCTTCGTTTTCAACTCGGTCACGGCGCTGTCCAGTAGCTATGGCCTGACGTTGGTTGCCCGCTTCTTTGCCGGCGTTGCCGCCGGGCTGGCCTAGAGTCTTCTCGCGGGTTATGCGCGGCGTATGGTGGCGCCTCATCAACAGGGGCGTGCCATGGCCGTGGCAATGGTCGGCATCCCCGTGGCGTTGTCGCTCGGCGTGCCGCTTGGCACCTACATGGACTCGGTCGCCGGCTAGCGTACCGCTTTCTGGGTGATGTCTGCTTTGACACTGGTGCTGGCGGTATGGGTAATGGCCAGGGTTCCCGACTATCCCGGCCAGCCGAAAGGTGAGCGTATGCCATTGCGAAACGTCTTTACGACCCCGGGCGTGCAGCCAGTGCTTGCCGTGGTCATCACATGGATGCTGGCTCACAATATTCTCTACACCTACACTGCGCCGTTTGTGGCGGCCACGGCACTCGGCGAACGGGTTGATCTGGCGCTATTGACCTTTGGCGTTGCATCGCTTGGTGGTATCTGGATGGCCGGCAATCTGGTGGACAGCCATTTGCTCACCACGGTGCTGACAAGCCTGGCTGTGTTCGCAATCACCGCGTTCATTTTCGGTGTCAACACGCAAAGCGCCGTGGTCGTCTTTATCGGCATTGTGGTGTGGGGGATTACCTTCGGCGGTGCTTCCACCTTGATGCAAACCGCGCTTGCCGATACGGCTGGAAGTGGCGCGGATGTAGCGCTTTTCATGAATGTGGTGGCATGGAACGGCGCGATTGCGGGCGGCGGCGTCGCTGGCGGTAGGCTGCTTGATGCGTGGGGTGTCAGCGTCTTCCCCTGGTCGCTGGTGGTCTTGCTTGTTATGGCCTTTATCGTCGCTTGGGGGGCGCGTTCCCATGCGTTTAAACCGGGGCCCCGAGCGGGAGAAACCCAAGGCGAGTCTGATGTGAGTAGCGCTTGATAGGGGGGCGTTTGGTTTAGAAACTCGGTGATGGCTCGCCTGCCGTGGGCTTTATCGAGCGCTCTAGCCCCCTCTTGTGATAAAGAACCTAGTTGGGTGACGCAGTAGAGCGGATCGTGATTTCCGAGGTGTCGACGTTCGCAGGCGCTTCGATGAGCTGCCGGACGGCGCGAGCGATATCGAGAGGTTGAAGCGCAATCGCACGGTACTCATCCATGAAGCCGGCCGTTTCAGCATGGGTGATGGTCGAGGCCAGTTCGCTCTCCACGACGTCCGGGTTTACACAGGTGACGCGGATATTCGGGGTCTCCTGGCGCAATCCATCGGAGATAGCGCGCACGGCGAACTTGGTGGCGCAGTAAACGGCGGCGGTGGGAACGGCCCTGAGTGCGCCAATCGATCCGATATTGATGATCTGGCCTTCAGCCTGACGCTCCATAAAGGGAAGTACGGCACCGATGCCCCACAGCACTCCCTTGATGTTGACATCGACCATACGCTCCCACTCATCGAACTTGCCTGCCGACAGCGGCGAAAGAGGCATGATACCGGCGTTGTTGATCAGCACATCGATACGTCCAAAGCAATCCATTGCGTGCTGAGCGAACGCTGCCATGGCGTGGCGATCGGTGACGTCCAGCGCGCGTGCCTCGGCGACGCCACCCTGTGCGCGAATCTCTGAGGCGATGCCTTCGAGATTCTCCAGACGGCGAGCACCCAGTAACACTCTGGCGCCGGCGGCGGCCAGTTCGCGTGCCATTCCTTCACCAATGCCGCTACTTGCGCCTGTGATCAATACCACCTTGTTTTCGATACTCATGGTTTTTCTCCTCTGGTGTCCATGCCGGGTATCACGCGTTACCCGTGGGTCACGAAGATATAGCGCTACCGTGTTAAGTAGAATATGTTCAATGCTTTACATATCGGTTAGCTGGATTGACCAATGAGCCAGAATCTCAATCTTTTGAAGATGTTCATTGCCGTGGCGAAAGCGAATAACTTTCGCGCCGCGGCAGATCAATTGGGCATGACGCGCTCGGCGGTAAGCCAAGGCGTTCAAAAGCTCGAAAGCACGCTGGGCCGGCCGCTTTTCAATCGAACGACGCGAAGTGTCCGCCTCACCGAAGAGGGGGCGCGCCTGTATCGGGAAATCGAGGGCCCGCTGGAGGAAATAGCCTCAGCGCTGGACGTCGCGCTGGATAGCCCGGAATCGCCCCAGGGCACGTTGAAAGTAACCGCGACATCGATTGCGGAGCGGTTTCTGTCGGGGCCGCTGATTGCCGATTTTATCGAGCGCTACCCGGGTATTACCCTGGATATAGTGGTCAGTGATGAAGCGTTCGATATCGTGACGGCAGGTTTCGATGCCGGCATAAGACTTGGCGAGGTGATCGAACAGGATATGATCGCGATCCCTCTGACCGGCAAGCAGCGGCAAGTCGCGGTCGCTTCGCCTGATTACCTGGCTCGCCATGGCTCTCCAGCGCACCCTGGTGAGCTGATACGTCATCGCTGTATCGGCTGGCGCTTGCTTCCCGAAACGGCCCCCTACCGCTGGGAATTCGAGCGCGATGGAAGCGCCTTCGATGTCGCCGTCAACCCCCAGGTGACCACCAACGATATGCTATTGATGATCCGAACGGCGCTGGCCGGTGGGGGCATCACGTTTGGGATGGAGGAGACCTTTCTGCCCTACATCGAACAGGGCCAGCTAGTCCCGATTCTCAACGAATGGCTGGCACCCTTCACCGGCTTTTATCTTTACTACCCCAGCCGGCGTACGGTCACGCCCAGGCTTCGCGCCTTGATCGACCACATCAAGCAGTATCGATAGAGGGCACTCTGAGCGCGTAGGCCAAGCCGAGCGCTAACGGCCGATCGTGAAGAAAATCGCGTTGGGCTCGATTCGCACCAAACTGCTGAGCACTCTGCCGGTGGCGCTGTTGTTGACCCACTTTCTGCCCATGCGGCTGGTAATTATATTGATGCTGGGCGGCATCTACCTGGCGTTCGAAGATGCGGAAAAGGTATGGGACCGGCTGAGCGGGGCGAAGGAAGACGAGACGCCCGCGGTTATGAAGGGACCGGAGGCCATCGCGCTGGCAGGCACCGTGGCGATGCTCTGGGTCGACGGGTATATTCTGCTGGTCAACCTTGGGAATCAGTAAGCGGCTTTCTCACAGTTGTCCTGATAAAGCGCCCGGATTCGGTACCTGAAAGAGCATAGTTCCCGCACACTCCATAACCCTTATTGACTTGCGCCAGGTTAGAGATCTCGGCCGCTGCTTGGTTAGGCGTTCAAACCTTTCGATCCCGATCGAATCGCTCTACCTCAGGAAAGGGCGGCAACCACGCTTCACGGCGCAGGGTCCAAACCTCATAGCTTGGGTGCAACTGGTTCGGCGCGTCAAGGGCGCCCAGGTGAATCTCGATTTCCCCTTCGCTAACCGAAAATACCGAGGAGCCGCAGGTTGGGCAGAAATAGCGGCCCTGGTAGCTTTTTGGTTCGCCTTCGATAGTGACGGCTTGCCTTGGATAGTCCGCCGCGGCGTAGAAAAGCGCGCCGTGGTGCTTGCGGCAATCCATGCAGTGGCAAATGCCCACTGCCAGTGGTTTACCACTGGCGGTGAAACGCACCTTGCCGCACAAGCAGCCACCGGTTAGTTGCTTCATCGCTGAACTTCGAAAGAGTCATCGGATACCCCGTGATTGAATAACACCATTTTCTAATCTCTTTTTATATATGAAAGAGTCATGGTTCTATGATCGAGTTTTACCATCATCAACAGCGGTTCGTTAACACTTTCGAGCAGTTGCCCAATTCGCCATATTTCAGGTTCTTGAAAACGAGGAGAGCGCTTGCGAGGTGCGTTGCTACCGAGACATGACCATAACCCGCCCGTGAAACCGGCCGCATGGTTACCGCTTGAGCAGCCCGCCATCGACCACGTATTGGCTCCCCGTCACGAAGGAGGCGTCGTCGGAAAGCAGGAAGGTGGCCACTGCAGCCGCCTCATTGGCGGTGCCGATGCGGGTCAGAGCGAGCTGGGATGCCACGTTCGTCTCGAAGGCCTTGCGCGATGCAGCCGGCATGAAATCACGAAAGCGGGTGTCGATGGGGCCGGGAATCAGCGTATTGACTCGAATGTTCCTTGCCCCCAGCTCGGCGGCCCAGCCGCGCACGAGGGCGACCAGGGCCGCCTTGGCCGCGGCGTAAAGGCTCGTGGCGGGGGCGCCTTCGTAAACGGAGGTGGAGCTGGTGATTACGACCGAGGCGCCCTCGCGCAGGTGATTGGCTAGCGCGGCCATCTGAAGTACCGGGCCTTTCAGGTTGGCGCCGATGATCTGGTCGAACGCTGCCGGCGTGATCTCTTCGACGTGACAAAGGCGGGCAACGCCGGCATTTAGCCAGAGTCCATCCAGGCCTTCCTTTTCTGCCGCCAGGGCGGAAAGCGACTGAGCGTCATCGGGCGCGGCGGCGTCGTTGTGCAGCACCGTGGCGTTGTTCGGCAACTGCTGGCGAAGCGTTGCCAGTCTGGCTGCATCGCGCCCCGTGGCGATCACTTCGCCACCTTCCGAGGCGATGCGCCGGGCTCCCGACCGTCCTATCCCGCTCGTGGCGCCGGTCACGAGGATGCGCTTTCCAGCAAAACGATTCATGTGGGTACCTCCTTCTTGAAAAAAGGCACTCTATCCGCTTTCCGGCGATAGGTTTATACCGCACAATCGATACGCAAAATGATGAAATGGATGCATGATGCGCGGTCGTCACCTTTATCAGCTCAAGGCGTTCTGCGCCATCGTCGAACAGGGCAGCTTCGCCCGAGCGGCGTCGCACCTTGGTCTTCCCGCCTCGGCGCTGAGCCAGATTCTCAAGGACCTCGAGGCACGCTTGGACACCCGGCTGCTCAATCGAACGACGCGCAGTGTGTCGTTGACCGAGGCCGGGCGAGGAATGTTCGAACAGGCCGAACCTGCCTTTCGCGCGCTGGAAAACGCGGAAAGCGCCGCCACCGCGGCCCAAGGGCGCATTGTCGGCCGAGTGCGTCTAAACGCTACGCGCATAGCGGCAAAATGCTACCTGGCACCGATGCTCGCGAGCTTTCTTGCCGATTATCCCGATGTACAGGTGGATATCGTGGTCGAGGAGCGATTGGCGGATGTGGTCGCGGGCGGGTTCGATGCCGGGGTCCGGCTCGGCGAAAGGCTGCATCAGGACATGATCGCGGTGCCGCTCAGCGGTGATCTGGAAATGAAGGTGGTGGCCTCGCCCGGCTATATCGAGCAGTTCGGTGCGCCTTCCCATCCCCGTGAGCTCGAGCAGCACCGATGCCTGTGCTTTCGCAATCCGAGCGACGCGTCGCTCTATCGCTGGGAGTTCGAGCAGGGCGACACGCGGTTCGAGATAGCGGTGAACGGCCCAGTGATCGTTGACGAGCCTTCGATGTTGCCGGGCATGGCGGCCAAGGGGACGGGCATCGCCTATCAGTTTGCTCATCAGGTCGACCCCTTTCTGAAAAGCGGTGAGCTGATCCAGCTGCTCGCCGACTGGACGCCGCCGTTTCCGGGATTCTACATCTACTACCCCAGCCGCCGACAGCACCCGCCCGCTTTCCGCGCATTTCTGGACCACGTGCGCCGCATCGGCACCGGCTAACCCTTCAGTCTCTCCTCGTGCGGCGTATCGTCGTAATCCGGGCTCAGCCATTTGCGCAGCGTGTGGTAGCCCTTGATCACCGCACAACAGATCAGGCCGGTGACGATAAAATAGCCAACGAGCGCCAGGAGAAACGCGATAATGGAGCTGCGAGCCACCAACGTGAGCACAAAAGGCTGCATGATGACCAGGAGCGTGAGCGCTACCCAAAGGCCCATCCCCAGGGCCCATTTGAGCTGATAAAAGAGCAGGAAGTAGCGCCCGTATTTCGCAAGCGCCCCGTGAATATTGATGTAGGGCGAATAGTTCAGCACGACGGCGTAGCCCGATGGCTGTCGCTTGAGCGTTTTGGGGGTCCAGCGTGCAAGAAACGCGTGTACCTTTTGGCGCGGGGCAAGGTCGATCATGGCCACCGTCAGCGAGACTGGGCGGCCGACCGAGCGCACGTAAAGATCCCGCGCGCCAGGTGGCCACATGATCTGAGTGTCGTCGATGAAGTAGCGATAATAGACAGAGCCTCGAACGTTGATCTGGACCTTGGTCAGCGTGCCGTGAAGCCGAGTGGTCGTGCCTCTCTGCCTCAGCGCCTGCCTGAGCCCGAGTGCGATGAAAAGTGCGCCAGCGGCAAGGAAAAAAAGGCTCAGCAGCAGCATGAAAAGGCCGGCCAATTCCGGTAAGCCCAGTGGGTCGACCACCAGCGCTGCGGGCAGCGCCAGGCCGAGCAGCCAACAAAGCCCACCGAACAGCAGCGCCACCCATTTAAGCGCGACCAGGCGAAGGTAAACCGTGCGCACATGGGTTGTTTCCAAAGCCGTCAGGGGGCGGGCGTTGTGATTCAAAAGAACTCCTGATGATCTAAAGCGGGGTGATGACGAGACAGTCAGGCTAAAACGGGGCGCTTTGCTGGAAGGCGGCGCTTACCCCTTCAGCTTTTCCTCGTGCGGCGTATCGTCATACGCCGGATTCAGCCACTTGCGCAGCCCCTGATAGCCGCGAGCGATAAAATATGTCAACGCGACGCTGCCAATGCCCCACCCCAGAATGATTGCGAGCATCGTGACGTGGCTTTGCCCCACCAGCCAGTCGGTCGTGACCGGATGCAGAGAGGGCAGCAGGAAAAGCGCGACGAACAGACCGATGACCGCTGCCACCTTGAGCTGGTAGCGCAGCAGATAGTAACGCCCGTACTTGGTAAGCGCGCCGTGAACGTCGATCACGGGCGGGCACTCGAGCACCACGCCCACGGCGGCAGGTTTCTTCTTGAGCGCTTCGATACCGATCCCCTCAAGCAGCGCCTTCAGCCCGGCCCGGCTTCGCATGTCGATCATGGCCACCGTCAGCGTGATCGTTTGACCCACCAGCGGCTTGTAGAGGCGCTCGGCCCCGGCGGGCCAGACAATTTGCTGGTCATCGATGAAATAGGTGTACACCGTATAGCGCCCGCCGCCGTTGCCTGCACTCGCCGTACGCGTCTTTTCGATCAGCCGGCCGCGCAGTTGCGCGGTGGTATGCCTGAGCGTGGCTGCCCGCCCCAAGCCATGGGCCATGATGAAAAGGGCGAGTGCCACCACGAGCAGATCCAGCAAGCCCATGAATATGATCAGGGCCAGGGGCGCGCGGATATCGTCGAACACGAAGGCGACCGGCAGTATCACGCTGAGCACGAGAAAGAAGCTGCCAAATAGCACTAGCAGCCATTTGAAGAACACCACGCGCAGATAGACCGTGCGGGCGTGGTGCTTTTCCAGAGCGGTCAGCGGGCGGATGTGGTTGCTCAAGCGGGGCTCCTTGTAAGTTTAAAGAGATGTTGGGGGCATGATGGCCAGCTGCCATCGCTTACCCCTTCAACCTTTCCTCGTGCGGGGTTTCATCGAAACTCGGGTCGAAGCGTCGGCGCAGCGCTTTAATCACTTTGCCTACAAGCAGAGTGATCATAAAAGCTCCCGCCACATAGCCCACAATAGCCAGCAGGCTCAGGAGAAAGTTGGTACGTACCAGAAAATGAGTCGTGGCGGGCTGTATTAGAATGAACAGGGACAGCGCCACGATAAAGGCGACGACCGCCGTCAAGCGGGCGCGATAGCGCAGCAAATAGCGGCGCCCGTATTGGGCGAGCGCGCCATGGATATGAATGGCCTTTTCATACTCGAGCACCACGCCCACCTGCTTGGGGCGTGCTCTGGCGGACCCGACCCACTTGCGCAGTCGCGCCCATGTGCTGCCATGGGTGATCTCGATTACCGCAACCTTCAACTCGATGTACTGGCCTTCCAGAGGATCGACGATGGCATCGGCGCCGGCGGGCCAGCGAAGCTCGATATCGTCGATGAAGTCGACGTAACGCGTATGGCCCACGCCGGTTACGGGGTTCATCTGCCGGCGGCGTTTGCGCACTAGCGTTCCCTGCAGCGCAGTGGCGGTGCTGGCGAGTGTGACGTGGTGCCGGGCGTAAAGGATCGCTAGGGTGCTAAGCGCTGCAAGGAGCAGAGTGGCCAACCCAATCATCATGATTTCTGAAAGCACCAGCCTCTTGCCATCGAGGAAGAAGGCAACGGGGAGTCCCAGACTAAGCAGTAGAAACACGCTGCCACCCATAAGGATCAACCCGTCCTGCAGCTTCAAACCGGTATGCACCGTGCGGGCGTGGTAGCGTTCGAGATCGCTGAGCGGACGGGATTGCTTGCCCACGAGGCCTCCATGGCGGTGTTGATGAGCGAGTCAGGGTATCAGAACGGCGGCAGCGGCGGCATGGGAACGGCGTCGCTCGTCGTAACCAACGATGAGTTTATCCAGCGGCCAGGGCGGCGCTTGTTTGAAGACGCTTAAGTCTATCGCGTCAGCCGCGCCCACTCGCGTTATGCTTGACGCATGGCATGTGCCCTTACAGACGGAGAACGCCCCATGATGGGTGGCTTGTTAGGCTTACTGGATGATATCGCCGCATTGGCGAAGCTGTCGGTGTCGTCGCTCGACGACGTGAGTACCGCCGCCGGGCGCGCCACTGCGAAGGCGGCGGGGGTGGTGGTCGACGATACGGCGGTGACGCCGCAATACCTGCAAGGGATCAAGGCCGAGCGCGAACTGCCGATCGTGAAAAAGATCGCGCTGGGCTCGATTCGCAACAAACTGCTGATCATTCTGCCGGTGGCGCTGCTGTTAAATCACTTCCTGCCCATGCTGCTGCCGATCATTTTGATGCTGGGCGGCACCTACCTGGCTTTTGAGGGCGCGGAAAAGGTATGGCACCGGCTGAGTGGGGTGGAGGAAGACAAGACGCCCGCAGTCATGAAGGGGCCGGAGGCCGAGAAACGCATTGTCAGCGGCGCCATTCGCACCGACCTGATCCTGTCCGCCGAAATCATGGTGATTGCGCTATCGACGGTGGCCCACCAGGGGTTCTGGTCGCAGCTGGTGAGTTTGATCGTGGTCGCGCTGGTGATCACCGTGCTGGTGTACGGCGTGGTCGCGGGGCTTATCCGCATGGATGATATCGGCTTAAGGCTTGCCCAGAAGGAAAGTGCGGCGATGAAGAAGCTGGGGCGGGGCATGGTCGCGGCCATGCCGAAAGTGCTGGCGGCTATCGCGCTGGTGGGTACCGTAGCCATGCTTTGGGTGGGCGGCCATATTCTGCTGGTCAACTTGGGGGCCGAGGGCGTGGGTTGGCTCAACGCGCCTTATGACTGGGTGCACCACATCGAACTCGACATCCGCGAATCCGCCGGCACCCTGGGCGGGGCGCTGGGCTGGAGTTTCAATACGCTGTGCTCGGCGATCATCGGGTTTGGCGTGGGGTCGGTGGTGGTGGCGATTATGCATATGGCGACGGGTCACAAGGCGCACGCCGAATAAGCGTAATGAGTCGCTCACCGCATAACCCAATGCCCGCCTTTACGGCGGGCATTGCACGCAAGGCCTGAACCCTGTGGGTATTATGAGCCTTCCACCTGGGCGCGTTTGACCACCATGAGCCGGCTGGCCGTGCGCACGGTCATCACGATGGCGCTGGCCGCTACCACGACCAGAAATAGCCCCAGCGCCAGCATCGCCTTGAAATCGAACAGATCGAACAGCAAGAGTCCGGCGATACAGCCGGAGAGAAACGAGAAGATCGTGGTCAGGTGCGTGTACAGCTGCTTGCGGGAAAAGCGCCGGTCGAGCGCCGCGTCCTGAGAGAAGCGCGATGAGATAAAAGAGCCCAGCGCGATGCCCGCATCGGTCAACGTGCCGGTGACATGGGTGGCGCGCACGCGGCCGTTGGAGAGCTGGGTCGAGGTGGCATTATGGACGCCCATCAAAAAGCCCAGCGCCAGCAGCACTTCCGAGTTGAAACGCGGCGAGTACATCAGAATCTCGAACAGCGAGACTGCGGCCAGCGCCGCGCCTTCTACCAGCAAAATCAGGCAAAAAATGGTCCTGATTCGTTGACCCAGCACCACGACGATGCGCGCCAGCATGCCGCCCATGACGAAGGCGACCAGCAGCGTGGCCAAAAACAGAAAGCCGTGCGTATCGGCGCTGGCCACTTCATCGGAGATCTGCGAGACGTTACCGCTCATATGGGAAGGGAGAAAACCGAAGGCGCCCAAGGCCATCGCGTTGAGAATGCCCGCTGCCGTCGCCAGTACCAGCGCCAGGTAGCGGTCCTCGGTGTGAGAGCGCACTTTTTTCTTCTTGATCAGCAAGGTAGACCTCCAACGTCCGTGTAGCAGTCACCTTTACGACGCCCCGGCGAAGGAATAGTTCTCGTTTGGGGACTAAGGTGAAAAGATACTGCGCCGTTGTTCCAATGAACTTCATCCAACCGTTCACGCCTCAGACAGCGCCGGCAGGCCCACTGCCGTCAAGCCACAAAAGTGCAGTCATGGCGCTAGGGCGCCAGGAAAAACGATATCAGCCCAACCGCAGTGATACTCCAAACAGTGAGGGGTGCGTGCGATTTAACGCGCGAAGAAGAGCGTCGTGACTTTTGAGTGGTTGAATGTTCGTTTATTAGCTACGCGCCTATAGGCTGTGCGCGGTTTAAAAACGATATGGTTTTAAAGCCGGATAGCCCCTCGCCGATAGGTAGCTATAACCAAAATTAATTCAGGCTCATAAGCTCCAAAAAAATCCGTAGGAACTGTTAAGCGTAAATAGTGTTGGGCCTTGTAGTGTGGATGAGCGTAAAGGGCATTCTGGAACAGGTAGCGCGGACTCGGTGGGCGTCTCTTCTTTGAAGCGGGGCGCGCTGCTTGCTTGTTCGCCATGGTTGATGAATTCCGGGTTTTGAAAAGCGCGGCGAATCGTCGCTTTATGGTCGATTATCTTGCAGTGAATGGGTGCCTATAGTGGATGGACGGTATGAGAGTCGAAAACGGGAAACCTTTAGATGCTGAGTAAGCTCCACAAAATCTGGTCGCTTGGCGCGGAGGGGAACCCCATTCAACTGCGTCGACAAATCGAGCTGTGTAATCAGCTGGGTTTGTTTGCGTTCGTCGTCTGCGCCATTTATCAGACCTTCTTCGTACTTTCTGATTTCGCTCTCTATAGCACCTTTTTCACCATCAACATGCTGTTTATGGGCGGTTACGTCTCGATTTTATGGATCAATCATCGGCGTTGGTACCTGGCGGCGAGACTCGCTTTTACCCTCGGGGTAATGGCGCACCTTTTCATTTGCGGATTCTACTTGAGTGTCGATGCCGGGCTGCCTCTTTTCTATATCACGTTGGCCGGGACGCTGTCGTTTCTGTTCCCCCGTGGCCAGTGGTGCCTCTCGATGAGTTTGACACTGCTAAGCGTGACACTTTTCGTGCTGGTGAACGTTTTATTTCCTTCCGGTACGGCTTATACGCCGGTGCTTCTACCTTGGGTCAATCTGCTGCACGGTTTTAGCGTTATAGGCGTTTTGTTGGTGCTGGGCACTCTGCTGTTCCACTACCGCCATCAGTTCGAGATCACCGAAAGCGAGCTTTTGATCAACAACCACGCGCTGGAAACGTTAAGCAATACCGACCCACTGACCGGGCTTGCGAACCGGCGGGTGCTAGATGAAACCTTAAGGCGTGAGTGGCTACAGCTCATGCGCCAGCCTGGGGCGCTTTCGGTCATCATGTGCGACGTGGATCATTTCAAACACTACAACGATCGCTTTGGTCATGGTGGTGGCGACCGGTGTCTGCAGCGCGTAGCGCTGGTGCTCCAAGCCGAGCTTGCCCGGCCGGCGGATCTTATCGTGCGCTACGGGGGAGAGGAGTTCGCGTTGGTGCTACCGGAAACTGACGAGCGAGGCGCGCGCTACGTGGCACATAAGCTTTGCCAAGCAGTTCGACGACTCGAAATACCCAACCCTGGTGCAGCTACCGGCTTTGTCACCGTCAGCGTCGGCGTATCGAGTATTCATGCGCTGAACTGCAAAGGCTTGAATGGGGAAGAGGGTGAGAGCCTGCTCAAGTGCGCTGATCAGGCGCTTTATCAGGCCAAGAGTCTTGGTCGCGACCAGGTCGTTTTTTTGGCGTACTCGGCAGAGTAGCGGCGCTTTAGGAGTGCAAGTAATGCTCGATAAATGGATAAAGCTAAGCGCCGTCAATACAAAACATTTGTCCGCCAAGCGCCAGCGTCAGATTCTGGTGTGTGATCAGCTGGGTATCTTTGCTTTTTTTACGCCTTTTCCTTACCAGTTTTTCTTCATTTTTTACGACCTCGCTTACTTTAGCGAGATGTTCGTCATCAATTGGATGTTCATGGCCACTTACGCGGCGGTGTTGCTGCTCAATCGTCGCGGCGAGTACGGGGCGGCACGCAACTTGCTCATGCTGTGCGTGAGCACTCACATGCTCGTTTCATCACTCATGTCAGGGGCCGGTGTAGGCGTCAACCTTTTCTTTTTTACTCAGGCCTCCGTGCTGGTGTTTCTGTTTCCCACGCTTCGCTGGATAGGGTTGATCGCCTGCCAGCTCGCATGCGGTGCGCTCTATCTCGGCACGCAGCTATTGTTGACGGCCGAGGTCGCGATTGCGCCGGTCCCCTATCCGTGGGTGGATGCCATGTACGTGTGCAGCGCATCTGGGGCGCTGCTGCTGATGGTAGTCCTGCTCAATATGTTTCGACGCCAGATCGAGAACACTGAAAAAGAGCTTTTGAAGACCAGCCAACTACTTCAGGTACGCTCGAGCACTGATCCGCTGACCGGGCTCGCCAATCGGCGCGCCCTCGATGAGGCCCTGCGCGCCGAGTGGCTGCGGCTCGCGCGTCACCCCGGTACGCTCTCGGTCATCATGTGCGATGTCGATCATTTCAAGGTCTATAACGACTATTTTGGTCACGATGGGGGCGACGAGTGCCTGCGTCAGATTGCTGGGGCGATCAAGGAGGCGCTCGAGCGTCCTTCGGATTTGGCCGTACGCTATGGCGGTGAGGAGTTCGCGGTCGTGCTGCCAGCCACCGACGAACAGGGCGCGCGATACGTGGGTGAAAAGATCAACGAAGCGGTGCGACGCTTGACCATCCCTAATCCTCGCGCGAAAGAGGGTATCGTGACCGTTAGCATAGGCGTGTCGAGTTCGACTTGCTTTAGCAGTACACATTTCGATCAAAGCGGCGAGCGTCTGCTCAGGTGCGCCGATCAGGCGCTTTACCTAGCCAAAAAAAACGGACGCGATCAAACGGTCTATATGGGCTGCCACTCGCTCGCTTGCAGAGTCCCTTGATCTTTTATTTTGCGCTGAAATTTTTTAGTTTTTCTTTTCCAAGGCGCCAGCAATGCTAAAGAAAGTCGAATGGGTTTGGGCGGCAGGTGTGGCCGGTAATACCGTGCAGCGGCGTCGCCAAATTGAACTGGCGAACCAGATAGGGCTCTTTGGCGCGGTAGCGACCGCCCCTTATCAACTGTTCTATTATTTCTACGATTTTGCCTATTTCTACGGCGTTTTTATCGCCAATATCGTTTTCACTCTGGGGTATCTATCAGTACTCGCCCTCAATGCAAGCCGGCGCTACGAGCTGGCGCAGCGAACGCTGTTGATCAACGTCAATATCCAGATGTTCGTCGTCACCGCGTTTATTGGGGCCGATGCAGGCGTCAATCTTTTTTACTTCACCATTGCCGCGGTACTGGTGTTCATGAACCAGCGCGGACGACGGCTATATATCGCACGCATGGCGCTTCTCGGAACACTTTATATGGCGTCGTACTTTCTGTTTACGCCGTCCAGAGCGCTATCGCCGGTCCCTGAACCTTGGGTGAACGTTATGTACGTTGGCAGTGGTGTTGGGGTGCTGACGCTATTGGGTATTTTTCTTTGTCTGTTTCGCCAGCAGATCGATCAAGCCGAGCGCGAGTTGATGATGTTGAGTCGCCATTTCAAAACGCTAAGCAATACTGACCCGCTGACAGGGCTTGCAAACCGGCGAGTGCTGGACGAGGCGTTGGAGCGCGAGTGGTCGCGGCTTTCACGAGATTCCGGGGCGCTCTCGATCATCATGTGCGATATCGATCACTTCAAGCGCTTCAACGACCGCTACGGTCACGACGCGGGCGATGAGTGCCTCAAGCGCGTCACCGCCGCTTTAAAGGAGGTGCTTTCAAGGCCCTCGGATCTGATCGCGCGCTATGGCGGCGAAGAGTTTGTCATCGTGCTGCCCAATACCGCCGCTCCAGGGGCGCTCCACATTGCCAGCCGGCTGTGCAAGGCGGTCGAAGCGCTTAAAGTACCTAACGAAGACTCGAGTACGAGTGCCTGGGTGACACTGAGCGCCGGCGTATCGAGCACTGACAACGCCGTAAAGCTGCGCGCAAGCGTTGGTGGTGGTGTGTTGTTAAAGGGCGCCGACCAGGCGCTTTACCAAGCCAAGACCAGCGGACGCAATCGAGCCGTTTACTTGCCATCTTCCACAGATACCCTCAAACCGAGCGGCGGTTTAAGGCAGCGCGCTAAAGAAAACGACGAGCGCTTTTGACGCTCGCCATTTTTTAGTGAGAAGCGCTTTCTACGCCCCAGAGTGCAGCGTCAGCGGTGTCTTGTGGGATTCCTGGTCGGCGTCGAGGCCGATCATTTCATCGTAGGGCACCTGCTGGACGAGATAGAGCGGCACGTTTTCCAGCCCGCCAGCTTCAGTTAGACGTTTTCGCGCGTCGGTAAGCGACTGCGGGCGTATGGGCTTGCCGTGGTGGTCGACTAATACATGCTCTTCGTCATCGTCGGTCATGGCGCGAAAGACGAACACGTCGCCTTCGTGAGATTCGATATGCAGTTCCTTGATACTCGACTGACCGGCAAGTTTTACGAACTCGTCGAACGTCATGATGGCCTCCTTGGCTACGCTTTCTTGATTTCGGTATGCAGTTTGAGAACGCGGCTGCCGTCCTCTTGCTTGATCAGATAAGCGGGGTTTTTCTCGCTGCCCTTGCGGGTCACCTCGCTGCCCTGAAGTTTGCGCGTCACTTTCTCGCAGTACTTTTTAGTGATCTGCCCCTCAGCCCAGTTGTCACCCCATTTCCATTTCACCCACTCGCGTTGCTTGAAATCCGCCATCGAAGAGATCCTCGAAAACTGTACGTTGTACAATTCTTGTACCTTTTGAGGGTTTTGGCAATGTCGAGTTCAATATGGGGCTTTTGTCAGGCGTACCGAGGTTGGAGTGGTCAAGTGAGCGAAGGTTGCACGCACAGTGCCGGTATTGCCGTAGAAACATAAAACCCCCTTCAGCCGTGGAGGTTGAAGGGGGCAGAAGTGCGCGGATCAATGCGTTATCGGGGCGCCGGGCGCATCGTTCTCAGTGCAAGGGGTTCAGCGTAGGGTTTAGCCCTTGAGCTTTTTCAACAGCGCCTCGGCGGTCGCCTCGGAAGAGCCGGGGTTCTGGCCGGTGATCAAAAGGCCGTCTTCCACCACGTAGGCGCTCCAGTCGTCGCCCTTGCTGTACTCACCACCTTTTTCCTTGAGCATGTCCTCGACCAGAAACGGCACCACCTTCGTGAGTCCCACGGCTTCTTCTTCGCTATTGCTAAAGCCGGTCACCTTGCGCCCGGCGACCAGCGGTTTGCCGTCGCTTCCGCGCACGTGGCGCAGCACGCCGGGGGCGTGGCACACCGCCGCGACCGGCTTGTCGGCGGCCAGGGCGTCTTCGATCAGGCGGGCCGAGGTAGCGCTTTCGGCCAAATCCCATAGCGGGCCGTGGCCGCCGGGGTAGAAGATCGCATCGAAACCGCTGACGTCGATATCGTTGAGCTTTTGGGTGTGGGCCAGCGCATGCTGCGCGTCAAGATCCTGCTTGAAGCGGTTGGTGGCATCGGTCTGGGCATCCGGCGCGTCGCTCGATGGGTCCAGCGGCGGCTGCCCGCCGGCGGGGGAGGCCAGGGTCAGCTCGGCGCCGGCATCCAGAAAGGTGTAGTAGGGTGCGGCCAGCTCTTCGAGCCAGAAACCGGTTTTGTTGCCGGTGGCGCCGAGTTTATCGTGAGAGGTCACGACCATCAGAATGTTCATCGCTGACTCCTTGCGCGGTCAAACGTGGGCAAATAAAGGCTCACTTGAGCGTAGGCGCCCCGGCCCGCTATAGCCAGCGGGCCGGCTCGCCTAGGGTAGCGTTGGTTAACTCTCCGGCAGACCGTCGAGCAGCAGCACGCGGTAGTCGGCGCCTAGAAAGCGGTGCTTTCGAGCCGCCTGATAAGCGGGGCTGTGGTACCAGGCGCGGGCGGCGTCCATGTCGGGGAAGCGCAGAATTACGCCGCCCTCCATGGCACTGCCTTCAAGCACTTCGAAATCGCCGTAAAACGCCAGCGGCTCGGGGTCGTGGCCTTCGCGGGCGGCCTTGGCCTTGTCGGCGTAGGTCTGGAACTCCTGCTCGTCGTGGGTGCGTTCTCTGATCAGTACAACGTAGGCGGGCATGCGATTACTCCTGTCATGAGCCGGATGGCGAGGCCTTTAGGCATACGGCTTGGTGCCAATAAGAACCCTGAATTCTGGCCCGAGATCATCAGGGCGTCCACCGCCGCGTGTTGGTGCCCGTCGCCGCCATGGTAAAGTAGCGCCTCTTTTCTTCGCTTTAGAGCCCCTTGTATGCATTTGGATCTTTACCAGGTCGATGCCTTTGCCGACCGGCCGTTCGCAGGCAATCCCGCCGCCGTTTGCCCGCTCGACGCGTGGCCGGACGATGCCCTGCTACAGGCCATCGCCACGGAAAACAATCTCTCGGAAACCGCGTTTTTTGTACCCGAGGGGGCGGGGTACCGCCTGCGCTGGTTTACGCCGACGGTCGAGGTGGATCTGTGCGGTCATGCCACTTTGGCCGCCGCTTGGGTGATCTTCAACGCGCTGGGCGTGAGCGTTGATACGCTTGCGTTTCAAACGCGAAGCGGCGAGCTTTTGGTGGCGCGAAACGGTGAGGAGCTGGCCATGACGTTTCCCGCCAAACCGCCCGTTTCGCTTGCTCTGGAAGACGAGGTCGCCGCCGCGCTGGGGCTTTCCCGGGTCGACGAGCTGCTGATCGCCGACGATATCATTGCTGTGGTGGAAAACGCTCGGGTCGTCGCCTCGATCACGCCGGACATGGCGAAACTCAAGGCGCTGCCGGGCAGGGGCATCGCGGTGACCGCGCCGGGCGTGGAGGAAGATTTCGTCTCGCGCTGGTTCGGCCCGAAGGTCGGCGTTGAAGAGGACCCGGTCACCGGTTCGGCGCATACCTCACTTGCGCCATACTGGGCCGAGCGTCTGGGTAAGCACTCACTGTCGGCGCGTCAGGGCGGCGCGCGTCAAGGAACGCTGCGTGTGCGTCTTGAAGACGAGCACGTTGTGATTCAGGGGCGGGTCGCGCCGTACCTGAAAGGCACGATCACGCTTTAACGCTCTTGGCCACTAACGATGTTGAGCCGCTAACACTCTTGCCAAAGCGCCATGACGTTGCCATCGACCGGGCCTTGGGCAGGCAGGTCAACGGCAGCGGCCCGGGCTTTCAAGGCGTCGAACTCCTCCGGGTTGCCGCGCTCCAAATCGGGTTTTTGGCCGGGCGGGTAGGCGCCGACCATGCAGAAATCGTCTTCGTCCTGCAGGCAGGCGTGGCCGGTGCCTGCCGGCAGCACCAGCACATCGCCCGGGGCCAGCGTAATGGTGGGCCCGTCAGGGCCGCCCAGCTGCGCCCGGGCACGGCCGCGAAATACGCCCAACGCTTCGTGAGCATCGGCATGAAAGTGCTGAAAATCGTAGAGATGATAGCGCCAGGCAGGCGGCCAGCCGTTTTGCTCGAACATCGTTTCTAACGCTTGGGCGTACCGTTCCGGTTCCGTTTGCGTAATCACCGCGCGATAGATCAGCACCGGCAGCCGTGAGTTGGGAAAGCCGCGCTGGGCGTCGCCTTCAAGGTAAAGCGTGTCAAACGTAGATGTGCTCATCCTGTGCTCCTCTGCGCGTTAGGCGCTTTGCTAACTTTAGCAGCAAGGCGCTAACCGTCGAGACTTCTGAGCAGGCGCTGCGCTTATTCGGGCAGCTTGGCAATCACCTTGATTTCAAAATCGAACCCGGCCAACCAGTTGACGCCGATCATCGTCCAGTTCGGGTAGGGCGGGTCGGGAAACACTCGGGCCTTGGCGGTCAACACGCTTTCGAACTGTGCTTCAGGGTCGGTATGGAAGCTGGTCACATCGACGATATCGTCAAAGCTTGCGCCCGCGGCTTCCAGCACACCTTGCAGGTTGTCGAAGGCGAGCTGGATCTGGCGGGCCAAATCAGGCTCCGGGGTGCCGTCTTCACGACTACCGACTTGGCCTGATACAAACAGGAAGCCATTGGCGCGCACGGCCGCACTATAGCCGTCCTGCTCGTAAAGGGCCTGACGTTTGCGGGGGAATACGACATCGCGTTGTGCCATAGCGGTCTCTCCATTGATGGTTTACGGCAAGCAGTTCGCTTGATGACGCTACTTTAAGCTGGCCCCCGGGGCTCAATAAACGCGGTATCCTGCCCAGCACTGTTTGCTCTTTCCAAACAATCACAAGGATCGGGTCGCCATGGATCGTTTCACTGCCATGCAAGCGTTTGTCCGCGTCGTCGAGACCGGAAGCTTCACGCGGGCGGCGCAAACGCTGGGTATCAGTAAGACCAGTGTCACCCAACTGGTACAGCAGTTGGAGGCGCGGCTGCGGGTCAAGCTTTTAAACCGCACCACGCGCAAGGTGAATACCACGGCGGACGGCGCGGCCTATTACACGCGCGTCGTTAAGCTCTTGGCGGCTATGGATGATGCCGAAACCAGCCTATCCAATGCGGCAGTGGCGCCACGCGGGCGGCTTAGAATCGACGTGCCAAGCCCGTTTGCACGCATGATTTTAATTCCCGCGCTACCAGACTTTTGGGCGCAGTACCCCGATATTCAGCTCGACATGGGGGTCAGTGACCGTCGGGTGGATCTGATCGATGAAAGCGTGGATTGCGTCATCCGCGGGTCAGAGCTGACCGACCTTTCGCTGGTGGCCCGCCGCGTAGGGGAGCTGAATTTGGGCATTTACGCAGCCCCAGGATACTTGGAAAAAACCGGCGTGCCTTCGCATCCCACAGCGCTTTCTGCCGCGCCTCACTATGTTGTCGGCTTCAAGTGGCGTGGCCGGGCGGCCTTTGCCCCCACGCTTTACCGCGGCGCACAGAGCGTTAGTGTCCCGGGGCGCTATAGGCTAATCGTCGACGATGGTAACGCGGCTCTGGCGGCGGGGTTAGCGGGGCTAGGCGTGGTATGGCTTCCCGATTACATGGCGCGTGAGCACGTCCTTCGCGGTGAGCTCGTGCCATTATTCGATGACTGGCAGTTGGCGCCAATGCCGATGTTCATCGCCTTTCGACCTCATCGCCACGTCAGCGCCAAGCTGCGCGTGTTCATCGAGTGGGTCGCTGCGCTGATGGCCGCGCAGCCCTCGAGCGTCGATCAACCTCATCGGGTAAGCGGCGCGAGTCGAACGCTGCCCGAGTAAGTTTTCATAGACTAAAGTTGAGGGCAGAGGGGCGCTTTCCAAACGGGTTTACTTGGTACGCTAGCTGGTAGCGTAAGGCGTTGGATGTACGGACGCTTCACAGTTTTCCGTCTCGAGAGGTAAGGCGATTTCATGATCATTTCAAGCCCGTCGGATTACCGGCAAGCCGCCAAGCAGCGCATTCCCCGCTTTCTGTTCGATTACCTGGACGGCGGCTCGGTGACCGAGAGCACGCTGCGTGGCAACGTCGAGGCGTTGCAGGGCATTCCGCTGCGTCAGCGGGTATTGAAAGGCGGCGGCACGCCCACACTCGATACCGAGATTCTGGGAAGCCAGTGGAAGATGCCGGTGGCCCTTGCCCCGGTGGGCGCGACCGGTCTGTACGCCCGGCGCGGCGAAGTCCAGGCCGCGCGCGCCGCCGAGAAGGCGGGCATTCCTTATACGCTCTCGACCGTGTCGGTCTGCTCGATCGAGGAGGTGGCCCGCGATGCCCACGGCGAGCAGTGGTCGCAGCTTTATGTATTGAAGGATCGCGGCTTCATGAAAAACGCCCTGGAGCGTTCCTGGGCGGCGGGCATGAAGACACTGGTGTTCACCGTGGATATGCCGCTGCCCGGCTCGCGCTACCGTGATCGCCGCTCCGGCATGTCCGGGCCCAACGCCAAACTTCGCCAGTACGCCCAGGCGATCACCCACCCACAGTGGGCCTATGACGTAGGGCTCAAGGGCAAGCCACTGTCGTTTGGCAACATCGAGGCCTACACCCAGCGCACGATGGGCATGGACGACTACATGGGCTTTCTGGCCAAGAACTTCGACCCCTCGATCAGTTGGGACGAACTCGCCTGGATTCGCGAAAGCTGGAAGGGCAAGCTGATCATCAAGGGGCTTTTGGACAAGGATGACGCCCGCGAGGCGCAGCGCATGGGCGCTGACGGCATCGTGGTGTCGAATCACGGCGGCCGCCAGCTCGACGGCGCGATCTCCACCGCTCAGGCGCTGCCCCACATCGTCGAGGAAGTCGGCGACGAGCTCACCGTGCTTGCCGACTCCGGCGTGCGCTCCGGGCTCGACGTGGTGCGCATGCTCGCACTCGGTGCCAAGGGCGTGCTGCTCGGTCGCGCCTACGCCTATGCGCTCGCCGCCAGAGGCGAGGCGGGGGTATCGCACCTTCTGGAGCTGATCGCCGCGGACATGCGCGTGACCATGACGCTGATCGGCGCCAACTCACCGGCCGAGATCAACCAGAGCCACCTCGACGCGGTGGTCAAAGAGATGAAGATGAGCGAGTAGCGCCGCTTCCTAACCGCCACGGCAACGCCCCGCCTTCACCGCGGGGCGTTTTCGTACTCAGGCGTTAAAACCTCGGGCGGTGACTCGGCCCGCGATTGAGCCTTCACGCCGCCGTGGCGCCCCAGCGGTATCATCATCGGCTTGCCGGTGACCGGGTCACTGATCACCCGGCTTTCCAGATCGAACACCTCACGCACCATCGCCTCGGTCAGCACGCTTTCGGGCGGCCCCGCCGCGTAGACGCGCCCGCCCGCCATGGCGATCAGCGTGTCGGCGTAGCGGGCAGCAAGGTTCAGTTCGTGGAGTACCATCACGACGGTGGTGCCGCGGCCCTGGTTGAGCTCGGTGAGCAGGTCCAGTACCTCGATCTGGTGGTTGATGTCCAAAAACGTAGTGGGCTCGTCGAGCAGCAGAACGTTGGTCTGCTGGGCCAGCGCCATGGCGATCCACACTCGCTGGCGCTGGCCGCCGGAGAGCTCGTCCACCGCGCGCTCGGCCAGCTCGCCAAGCTGAGTGGCGGCCAGCGCGTTGGCCACGGCGGCTTCATCGGTGGCACTCCAGCGCTTGAAAAGCCCCTGGTGCGGGTGGCGGCCGCGGCTGACCAGCTCCAGTACGCTGATACCTTCCGGGGCGATGGGCGACTGCGGCAGAAAGCCAAGAGTGCGTGCCAATTGGCGGCTTGCCAGCGTATGAACCGCTTGGCCGTCCAGCAGTACGCGGCCCTGCACCGGGGTGATCAGCCTTGAGAGCACGCGCAAAAGCGTTGACTTGCCGCAGGCGTTGGCCCCAACGATGGCGGTGATATGGCCAGGCGTCACATCGACACTCACGTTTTCAAGCACGCGGCGCTCGCCGTAGCCGGCAGTGAGCCCTTCAGCCTGCAGAGACGATGCGTTCATAAGGCGCCCTTGCGTTGATTATCGCGAACGATCAAGTAGATCAGATAAGGCGCGCCGAGCACGCCGGTGACGATGCCCACCGGGTAGCGGGCGGGCAGCCAAAACTGCCCGGCGTAGTCGCTGGCCAGCACTAAAAGCGCCCCCACCAGTGCCGAAGGCAGGAGTAGCGAACCGTTTTGGCCCACGATGCGTGCGGCGATTGGCCCGGAAAGAAACGCAACGAACGCGATGGGCCCGGAGACCGCCGTGGCAAAGGCCACCAGACCCACCGCCGAGAGCACGGTGATGATGCGAGTAACGTTCAGGCGCACGCCGAGCCCGGCAGCCAGCTCGTCGCCCATGCGCAGCGTTTCCAGGTCGTGTCGGCGGCCCAGCAGCAGTCCGCCCAGCACTACGAGCGCGCCGGCCAGCGGTAGCGCCTGTTCCAGACGTACGCCGTTGACGCTACCGGTGATCCAGCGAAGCGCTTCCTGCAGCGACCAGCTCGGCGCCTGCATCAGAAGGTACGCCGTCACGCTTTGCAGCATCGCGGCAAGCCCTATACCGATGAGAATAAGCCGCGCGCCGGTCACGCCGTCGCGCCAGGAAAGCAGGTAGATCAAAAGTGCCACGCCAAGGCCTGCGGCTACCGCCGCCAGCGCTACGGCCGGGCCGCTCAATGACAGCACGACGATAGCGAACACCGCACCGGCGCTGGCGCCGCTGCTGATCCCGATGATATCGGGGCTGGCCAAAGGGTTTCGCAGCAGCGTCTGAAAGGCCACACCGCCCAGACCGAAGCAGGCGCCGGTCAGTAGACACGCCACCGCTCGGGGCAGGCGCAGTTCACGCACGGTGAAGCCCGCACCGGGTATGTCGGCGCCGGCCAGCACGCGCGCCACGGTTGCAAGCGGCGTGAAGGATTGGCCCAGTGCAAGCGTTAACAACGCGCCGGCTGCCAGACTGGCGGCCAAAAACGCCATGATGAGCGTGCGCCGCCGGGCCTGGGCGCGGCGGATCTTTCGTAAATGGTCGATCTGGTGGGGGCCGGCGTGTCTCATGGCGCGCCCACCTTGCGGTTTCGCACGATCCAGATGAACACCGGCGCGCCGATGAACGCGGTGACGATGCCCACATCGAGCTCCGCCGGGTTCGCTACCAGCCGCCCGGCGACATCCGAAAGCGTGAGCAGGGCCGCCCCGGCGAGGGCGGAAAACGGTAACAGCCAACGGTAAACACTGCCCACCAGCAGGCGGCAGGCGTGGGGCACCACCAGCCCCACGAAGCTGATGGGCCCGCATACGGCGGTCGTCGCGCCGCATAAAAGCACGGCCGCCAGCGCGGACAACAGCCGGGCCAGCATCACCTTTTCACCGAGCCCGGCGGCGGTGTCGTCGCCCAGCGCCAGCAGGTTGAGTTTGCGTGCCGCCGCCAGGGCGGCGAGAAAGCCGACCGCCAGAAAGGGCACAATCGGTAGGATTTGACGATACGTGGCACCGCCAACGCCCCCCACCAGCCACGACTGCACCAGCCCCGCGATATCGCCGCGGGGCAGGATGACCGCGGTGGTCAGTGACGTAAGCGCGGCGGTGATCGCCGCCCCGGCCAGTGCCAAGCGAAGCGGCGTGGCCCCGCCCCGGCTAAGACTTGCAATGGTATAGACCGCCACGGCGGCAAGGCCTGCGCCAGCCAGGGCGCAGGCGATGAAGCTCAGGCTCGTCTGGATATTGAACCACGCAATGCCGACCACAACGGCAAGTGCGGCACCCGCGTTCACGCCCAAAAGGCCGGGGTCGGCCAGCGGGTTGCGCGTCAGCCCCTGCATGACGCCGCCGGCCACGCCTAACGCGGCACCGGCGAGCAGCGCTAACAGCGTGCGCGGCAGGCGGCTGGCCACGGCGGCGTCGCCCACGGTTTGCACTTGGCCGGTGAGTGCGGCGTGAATCTCCGCCCAGCCGACATCGCGCGCCCCCAACGCCACGGACAGCGCGGCGGCTCCCATCACCAGGGTAACGAGCAGCGCGCAGGCGGTCAGCCGTCTGGTTCGGTATTGCCGGCTCGCGCTCAATACGCGCGCCGTGGCCAAGTTATTCGGCCTTGCCAGCGGCGTCTGCGAGCAGCGTTGCATAGTCGTCCAGTACCCAGGCAATCGACATCGGGGTCGGGTTGGCGGCGGTCCCCAGGGGGCTGTCATCCAGCATCACGACCGCACCGTTGTCTACGGCGGGCAGGCGCGAGGTCAGCGGGTTGGCCTTAAGCTCGTTCAGCAGCGATTCACCGCCGTAGGTCACCAGAATATCCACGTCGTTGAGTTCGTCGATCAGCTCGGCACTGAGGCTACCGGAAAACTGGCCCTCGGCGGAGTGATCGAGTACCACCTGGGGTGAGGCAAGCCCCAGGTCATGAAAGAACTGCACGCGGGCATCGTTATCGGAGTAAAAGGCGATCCGTCCCAGGTTATTGGGGTCGAGGTGGGTGACGAACATCGCCGTCTTGCCCACGAGCGCCGGGTAGCGCGCGGCGGTCTCGCGAATCTGCGTCTCGAGCTCATCGATCAGCGCCTCGCCTTCTTCGTCCATGCCCATACCGGCACTGTTCAGGCGAATCATGTCGCGCCAGCTCGTCGCCCAAGGGCCCTCGCGGTAGGCCACTACCGGGGCGATCTGGCGGAGCGTGTCGTAATCACTCTGGCTGAGCCCGGAATAGCCGGCCAGAATCACGTCCGGGCGGCTGGCGGCCACGGCTTCGAAGTCGATGCCATCTCCCTCATCGAAAAGCGCCGGGGCAGGCGCCTCGAGCGCGTTTAGGCGCGCCTCGACCCAGGGCAACAGGCCATTGCCGTTTGGGTCGCCGAAGTTGGCCGCGGCAAAGCCCACCGGCACCACGCCGAGTGCCAGCGGCACTTCGTGGTTCGCCCAGGCAACGGTGGCGATACGCTCGGGCTTTTGTTCGAGCACGGCGGTGCCCAGCGCGCTCTGGATTTCCCGAGGGTAGTCATCGGGGAAAACCGGGGCGACACAGAGCAGCGCGGCGGCCAGGGCGGTCAAGCGTAACGAGGTGCGTATCGGTCTTGTGCGGGCGTTCATGGGGCTCTCCTTGAGGGTGGCCTTTCAAGCGGGCCTTCAACGACACGGCCGCCCGAGCACTGCCCGGGCGGCCGCAAGGGACGTGAATGGCTTAGAACGCGTAGCGCAGCGTGGAGGAGATGCTGCGCGGCTCGCCGTAAACGCCGTAGCCGTTGACGTGGCTGTAGTACTTCTCGTCGAACAGGTTATCCACGTTGACCTGCAGGCTGAGTTCCGGGGTGAACTCATAGCGGCCGAACAGGTTGGTCAGCGTGTAGCTGTCCTGCTCGAAACGCTCGGGCAGGCCGGCTGGCGTGCTCAGGTTGTTGGCCACAAGGCTGCTTTGCCAGTTGACGCCACCGCCCAGGGTCAGTTCACGAAGCGCAGGCACGTTGTAGCTTGCAAACAGCTTGAACAGTGAGCGCGGCTGGTTGAGGTTGAAGTCGTCCTCGCTGGAGGTCGCCGTGAAGTGCGAGTAGCCCACGGTCATGTCGAGATCGTCGGTCACCGCACCGCTGAGTTCCACCTCGAAGCCTTCGCTCACAATGCCATCGACGCCTTCGTAAAACGTTTCGGTCTGGCCGGGCAGCCCCGGTAGCGCCGCGGCGACGTTGTCCTGCTCGATACGGAACACGGAAACCGAGCCGTTCAAAAGGCCATCGAACCAGGCGGCCTTGAGGCCGGTTTCATAGTTCTTGCCCTCGACCGGGTCGATATAGCTTCCGCCGATGTCGAGATAGTTCTGCGGCTCGAAGATTTAGGTATAACTGGCAAACGCCGAGTAGGTGTCGTCGAAATCGAACACCAGCCCGCCGTAGGGCGTGACTTCGTACTTGCTCTGACTGTCCAGGCTGCGGAACTGGGTCATGCCCTCCCACTCGGTGTAACGGGCGCCGGCAATCAGCGAAAGTGGCTCGGCCAACGAAAAGCGCGCCGCCGAGTAGACGGCTTTTTGGCGCGTGCTCGAGGCCTCGGACGGCGCAAACGGCGCCCAGCCTTCATTGGGCGCGGCGCCGTTCCAGTTATTGAAGTCCTCAACCGCGAAGCCGTCGATGAAGGTGTTCTCGTAGTCGTTGGTCTGGTCGCTGTAGCTGCCGCCGACGACCAGCTCGTGCTCGCGACCGAACAGCTGGAAGGGGCCGCTGGCCTGGGCATCGACGGAGTCGACCTCGCGGTGGCCGCGATTCCAGCCGGTGTAGAAGAACACGCCGCTGCCGTCCGCACGGTTGGGCAGCGTTCCTTCCACGTAGGGGTAGGCGAGCTTACCGTCCATGTCCGTCTCTTCGTGGGTGCCGACCACCCGCGCCTGCCAGCCGTTGCCGAATTGGTGGCTGATCTCGGCGAAGACCTTCTCGGATTCGAAGTCGTAGTAGGACCAGTCGGGTGCGACGCTGAACGAGCGCGAGTAGTCGGTCGGGGTGCCGTCATCGAACCACAGCGGAAGCCCGCCCCAGGTGGGCGAAGAGGTGTGGCTGTCCTGGTAGTCGAAGCCGAGCGACACGGTCGTGGCGTCGGTGACGTCCGCGTCGATCACCCCATAGCCGAAGGTGCGGCGCTTGTCTTCGCGATCCAGATGCGCCCCGCCTTCTTCATAGCCGCCGATAAAGCGCGCGCGTACATCGCCGGAGGCGGTAAGCGGGGTGGAAAGATCCACGGTGCTGCCGCGCTTGTCCCAACTGCCCAGCGTCCCGGAGACAGCGCCTTCGAACTCACGGCTGTCGGCGCGCTTGCGCACGAAGTTGACCGAGGCGCCGGGGTTGCCCGAGCCGGTCGTTAAGCCGTTGGCGCCGCGAATGACTTCAACCCGGTCGTAGATTGCGGTGTTGAGCCGGCCTTCGCCGAAGTACCAGCGGCCGTCTCGGTTGAGCGTGGGAATGCCGTCGTACTGGTAGCTGTTGATCCGAAAACCGCGCGAATTGAAGCTGACCCGCTCGCTGTCGATCTTGTTGGTCGAAATACCGGTGGTGTTGGCCAGCACGTCTTCGATGGAGTCCAGGTTCTGATCGCGAATGCGCTGCTCGGTAACGATGCTGATCGCCTGGGGGAGCTCTCTTTGTGTGAGGGTCAGGCCCGTGCCGGCGGTGGTGCTGCGCCGCGTGTAGCCGATGTTCTCGTAAAGGTTGGTGGCGGTGACCGTCACGGTGTCGAGCGTTTGAGACTCGTTTTCAGCCTGTGCGAACGCCTGACCGGCGCACAGCAGGCAGCTTGACGCCAGAACCGTGACCGTCGCATTGGCGACGAAAGGTGCGGTTTTCATAGGATCCCTTGAACGTGCGTTATGCGCCTTATAAATGGACGCTATATAAGAAAGCACGTAAAAGCATATAAAAACCGTTTTCCTGTGTAAATCTATATGAGAATTGTTTTTGTTCTATATTATTCTAGGGTTTGATTAGTGCTCATAAAGCGTTTGAATGATCCGGCACTCGGCGGTCGTGCCGCCCCGGCACTGATCCACCACTTGGCGCAGCTCGTCGGCCAGCGCCTGAAGCGCGCGAATACGCTCTTCCAGATGCGTCAAGTGGCGGCTGGCGATATCGTCGGCGATGGCACAGCTGTGCTCCGGCTGATCTGACAGCGTTAGCAGCTCCTGAATGGTACTCAAATCGAGCCCCAGTTCTCGGCCGTGGCGAATGAAGCCGATACGCGACAGTGCCTCGTCGCTGTAGTATCGATAGCCCTGCTCGCCGCGAGCGGGCGGCTTCAATAAACCGAGCTTTTCGTAATGGCGGATGCTTTCCGGTGAGCAGCCCGTGCGCTGGGCCACCTCGCCGATGCGGTAGACGTTGCTCATGGCTTGACCCTGTAACGGTTACAGGGTCCAGGCTAACGCTTGTACCCTCGCTCTACAAGCAGGAGCTCACGATGAACACCATTAATACCTTATTGAGCGTTGCCCTTAGCGCCGCTCCCTGGCTGCTGCTGGGGTTATTCGTCGCCGGGCTGATCAAGGCCTTTCTTTCCGAGCAGATGCTCACGCGCTGGCTGGGTGGCACCGGTTTGGGCAGCATTTTGCGCGCTGCCGTCATCGGGATGCCGCTACCGCTATGTTCCTGCGGCGCCATTCCCACCGCCATGGCGCTGCACCGGGGCGGGGCGGGGCGCGGCCCGACCACCTCGTTTTTGATCAGCACGCCGGGCGTGGGGGCCGACTCCATCTTTTTGACCAGCGCGCTGCTCGGCCCCTTGATGGCGCTTTTACGCGTGGTGGGGGCGTTAGTGACCGCGATCATCACCGGCGTATTGATCAGCTTTACCAAAGAACGCGCGGTGGCCGTTAACGCGGGGCCGAGCGGCGGCTGCTGTGGCTCGCACGATACTCACGACCACGACCACGACCACGACCACGACCATGAGAATAGCGCGGCCAGCGACGCGCCAGAGACGCTTATGGGCCGCTTACTGGGCGGGCTTCGCTACGCCTTTAGCGAGCTGCTGGACGATTTCAGCGTCTGGATCTTTGCCGGGTTGCTGCTGGCCGGTGTACTGATGGCCTGGGTATCGCCGGACGCGTTGGCCGGGCTCTCCGGAGGGCCGCTGGCGCTGGCAGTGATGGCACTCGTGGGTATTCCGCTTTACGTGTGCGCCGCCGCGGCCACGCCGATCGCCGCGGGGCTCTTGCTCGCCGGCATCACCCCGGGCATGGCGCTGGTCTTTCTGCTAGCCGGCCCGATCACGAGTTTGGCCACATTGGCCGTCTTTCGCCGCGAACTCGGCACTACGGCGCTGGCGATCTATATGGTCAGCATTTTCGTGGTGACGGTGGCACTGGGCGCGCTGGTCGATGCGGCGCTGACGCACGTCGGTATCGACCCGGTCAGCCAAGCGGGGCAGGTACAGGCGCTGCTGCCTTCGGGTATCGAATGGGTGGCGCTAGCGGTGCTGAGCTTTTTTGCCCTGCGTCCGCTGCGCCGCCGGGTGTTGGGGTTTTAGAGAAGAAAAGCGTTAGCGCGGCTCATTCGGTGCCTCGATCGGTTCGGGCGTGATGTCGATGGGCTCGCGCAGCGCCTGTTTTTGCTCCAGCGTTTCGAGCGCGATTTGATAGCACTCCTCGATATGTTTGGTGCCCATGTACTTCATGGCGGTGTAGCTGATGGTACCGGCCACGGCGCTGCCAATGACCGGGACGAATTTCGACGTTCCCTTGGCGGCGATCTTGAAACCCATCTTCTGCAGCAGGTTGATGATCAGCTTGCGGGTGATGTACTTGCCCGCCATCTTGCTGCCCACGTTGGAAATCGCGGTCATTACCATGACCTTCGACTGAGTATCCAGGTCATCGATCTGCTCCGGCGTCAGGCCAAAGCGCTCGTTGATTTGCGGAATCAAGCGCAGAAGAATCGCCACGTCGGAGCCGATGTCCACGCCCGGAATCGGGATGATGGCGGCGCCGGCGGAAAGGCTCGAGCTGCGGTTCACCTTCTTTTGACAGGCCGCTTTCGCGCTTTCGAGTTCTGCGATGGTTTCGATCATGGTGCCTTTCTCCTTGCATCGGCGTTGCGAAGTCGCGCATCGCTGCCTTCCCTGCAGCGTTACCCGGTTAAAGCGAATGCCCGCGCGCTCATCTTCACGCCCGGCCTTCAAAGCGTAGCCAATAAGAAAAGAGCTCACACCCTGATTCGTTCAAACGATGCCCGGATATGATGCGCCATGGTCTCGCGAGCGATTAAAGGCTCACCCGTGCGAATAGCGTCAACGATGGCATCGTGCTCCTGAGCGACCTGCTGAACGTGCAAAATCAGGTCGCTTTCAGATTTTTTCTGATGAAAGCGAGCACCGAATATTACGCCGGTTTGCAGGGTCAACAGCGAACTCAGCAAAAACTTGTTGCCGGCGATCTTGGCGATCTGCAGATGGAAATCAAAATCTTCCTGGGAGCCCTGCTTACCGTGACGAAACATCCGGCGTAGCGCCCAGGCTTTCTCTTCGATACGGGTGACTCCCTCAACGCTCTGGTGGGTGGCGGCGAGCGCTGCAGATTCGGTTTCGATCAGCAGGCGAAAGTCGAACAGCGCCGCAAGGTCGTTTTGGTCATTAACGAAGTTCGGTGCGTCCAGCTCCGTCACCGGTCGGGCGGCGACGAACAGGCCGGCCCCCTGGCGAGAGACGATCAATCCCTCGGCTTTCAGACGTGCGGTCGCGCTTCTTACCGCGCTGCGGCTGAGTTCGTAGCGCCGCGAGAGTTCGGCCTCGGTCGGAAGCTTGGCGCCGCGCAGGTACTGACCGCGCACGATCCAGTGGTGCATGTCGTCGTAGAGCGCGGCCACCTTTTCGACTTTCGTCTTTGTTGTCATGCCTGCCGTTCCGTTTTTTGAATTTTTAACTTTTAAAAACAATTGGTTGACGTTTTTTATAGGTATCGATGATAAACAAATTGCCGGGGTCCGTCATTTTACGTGTACTGGAGGCTGGTTGTTCGTCTTAACAAGGAGATAACAATGCGTGTACGCCAACCTCTCACCGCACTGGCCCTGTCGCTTTCGCTGGTGTCGGCCGCCCAGGCCAACGACTTCGTGTTTGGTCATATCTACGAGGCAAGCCATAGCCATCACAAATGGGCGCAGTGGGCCGCCGAGGAGATCGAAAAGCGCAGTGAAGGCCGCCACACTGTCGAGGTATTTCCCTCGTCGCAGCTGGGTAATGAAGTCGAACTCAACGAAGGGCTGGACTTGGGTGTCGTCGACATCATCTATACCGGCAATGCCTTTGCCGGCAATGCCTACCCACCGATTGCGCTCGGTAGCGCCCCCTTCGTGTTCAGGGATTTCGATCACTGGCTCGCTTACGCGAACAGCGGTCTTTTCCAGGAGCTCGCCCAGGGCTATGAAGACACCACCGGCCACGTGCCGCTGGGGTTGATCTACTTCGGTCAGCGTCACGTAACGGCCAACGAGCCCAAGCTGACGCCGGAAGACATGCAAGGCATGAAAATTCGCGTGCCCGATGCGCCGCTTTTGCTGATGTTCCCGCGCGCCGTGGGCGCCAACCCCACGCCGATCGCCTTCTCGGAAGTCTATCTGGCGCTTCAGCAGGGCGTGGTCGATGGCCAGGAGAACCCGCTGCCGATCATCCAGGCCATGAAGTTCGATGAGGTGCAGTCGGATATTTCGCTGACCGGTCACATCTTCGATAGCCAGCCGATCATCATGAGTGGCGATGCCTGGTCGCAGCTGTCTGAAGAAGATCAAACCATGTTCCGGGACGTTTTCCGGGAAGCGGGTGAGCAGGGCAGCCTGGATATCCAGCAGCAGGAGCAGGCACTGGTGTCCTGGTTCGAGGAGAACGGCACTCGTGTTCACGAGGTGGACCGCGCCCCCTTCGCCGAACTCGTGCGCCCTTACCTCACCGCCGATGACGTGGGCTGGAGCGCTGAGCAGCTCGAGCGCCTGGAGGCGATCGAGTAATGAACGATGATCAGGGCCGCCATCACGACCCGGCGGCACGCCATGACGCTTTTGGCCGCGAATCCGCGGCCGATCATGGCGCTCAACGCGCGCTAGACCCCGCGCCGAGCGTTTCCGCTATTGAACCTGCCCCGCCCAGGTGGGTGTTCGAGGATCACGTGGCGTTGGGCGTGCTGATGTTGCTGGGCGGGGTCGTGTTCGCCCAGTTTCTATCGCGCTACGTCTTCAACCACTCGATCGGCTGGACCGAGGAGGGCGCTCGCATGCTGCTGGTGCTTTTGGTCTTTATCGGCGCCGCCGGGGCGGCATCGAGGCGCGGGCATATCTACGTGGAAATTCTCGAGCTCGTGCTGCCCGAGCGTGGCAAGCGCTGGCTGAAAGGCTTCAACAACCTGCTGAGCGCGGTCTTTTTCGCCTACGTGGCCTGGCTTGCCTGGCAGGTGGGCCAGCGGGTCTGGAACTCCAGTATGAGCACGCTGCCGATCTCCAAGGGGTGGATTTACACGGTCGTGGCCGCTGCCCTTTTGATGATGGCGTATCGGCTCGCGCGCCAGGGCATCGGCCACTGGCGGGGAGGAGCGCCGTCATGATCATTCTGCTTTTCGCAGCGCTTGGCGTGCTGCTGCTGATCGGCGCGCCGGTGGCAGTGGCGCTGGCCGGGTCGTCGCTGATTTACCTGCTGGCTGCCGACCGGATTCCGGACATAGTGCTGATCCAGCGCATGGTGGGTGGGGTGGACAGCTTTCCGCTGCTGGCGGTGCCGTTTTTTATCCTCGCCGGCAACCTGATGAACGTGTGCGGGGTGACCGAGCGTATCTTCAATTTCGCCGATTCCATGGTGGGTTGGATGCGCGGTGGGCTTGGCCACGTCAACGTGGGCGCCTCGGTCATTTTCGCCGGCATGTCGGGCGCTGCGATCGCCGATGCCGGCGGGCTCGGGGCGGTCGAGATCAAGGCGATGCGGGAAAAAGGCTATGACGTCGATTTCGCCGTGGGCATCACCGGCGCCTCCTCGACGGTCGGGCCGATCATCCCGCCGTCGCTGCCGCTGGTGGTATACGGCGTGGTGGCCGGCGCCTCGATCGGCCAGCTGTTCGTTGCCGGTATCGTGCCGGGGCTTCTGATCGCGGGGCTTTTGATGCTGATGGTCGCGGTGATCTCGCATCGGCGCGGCTACCCGGTCGGTGAGCGCTTCTCGGTAAGGCGGCTGGTCTCAAGCTTCATTCACGCGGCGCTGTCGCTGCTGATTCCAGTGATCATCGTGGGCGGTATCGTGCTGGGCATCTTCACGCCCACCGAAAGCGCGATTGCTGCGGTGGCCTACGTGCTGGTGCTGGCCACGCTCGTTTACCGCAGCGCCGGCTGGCGCCAGATCATCACCGTTTTCCGGGAAACCATCGAAATGACGTCGGTGGTGCTATTGATCGTCGCGGCGTCCTCGATATTCGCCTGGATCCTCACTCGTGAAGGCGTGCCGACGGCCTTTGCCGGGGCCGTCATGGCGGTGGCCGACAACCCGATTTTGATTCTGATTCTGATCAATCTGATTTTGCTGGTGGTGGGCTGCTTCATGGAGACCGTAGCCGCGATCACGATCCTGACGCCGGTGCTCTTGCCGCTGGCCGTGCAGGCCGGTGTCGACCCGGTGCAGTTCGGCATCATCATGGTGCTCAATTTAATGATCGGGCTTTTGACGCCGCCGGTGGGGCTGGTGCTGTTCGTACTGGCGCGGGTGGCGGATATCTCGTTTCCCCGCGCGGTGCGTGCCACCGTGCCGTTCATTGCCGCCCTGCTGGTATCGCTGGTGCTGATCACCTTCATTCCGGCGCTCACGCTCTGGCTGCCAAGCCTCATCTAATTCGGAGTTTTCGCATGACTTCATCTCTCCATGGCGCCCGAAGCAGCGCCACTATCAATGGCGCCCAAAGCAGCGCCACCACCGTGTCGGATGCGCGGATCGAGTCGATCGATATGGTGCCCATCGGTAGCTTCCTGCCGGCCGACGGCGGCTACGGCAGCGCGCGTGAAATCGGCCACGCGCGTATGGCAACGCTGGTCTTCGTACGCTTCGCCTCGGGCATCGTGGGTATCGGTGAATGCTACGGGCCGCCGAAAACCACGCTTGCCTACCTCGATATTCTGCGCGAGGCCTACGTCGGCCAGAGTGCCTTCGATCACCGGGTGATCTGGCGGCGCATGACCAACGTGCTTTATCACGTGCGCGCCCAGAGCCAGCTCGCCGCGGCGGTCAGCGGGCTGGATATCGCGCTGCACGACGGGATCGGCCAACTGCTGGGACTGCCGATCTACCGCCTGCTCGGCGGCGAAGAGCAGGCATCGGTCCAGGTCTACGCTTCTGGCGGCTATTTCCACGAGCCGGCCGCGCTCCCGCTGGAAGCACAGCTCGAACGCGTGGCCGGTAAGTTTGAAGGTTATAAGATCAAGATCGGCCGCGGCATCAAAAGTGATGTCGAGCGCATGAGCACCGCGCGGCGCATCCTGGGCGATGACGTGGCCATCATGGCGGACATCAACGGCGCCTACACCGCGGATATCGCGCTGGAAGCCATGGAGGCGCTCGCGCCGTATCGCCCCTACTGGATCGAAGAGCCCGTCGCCCCGGAAGACCTGCCCGGCTTCCGGCGGCTGGCCTCGCGCCGGTCGGGGCGCATCGCGGCAGGGGAGGCCTCGGTCAACGCGGTGGAGTTTCGCGAGCTGGCCGCGACCGGCGGTGTCGATGTGCTGATGCCGGATCTCAACCTGTGCGGCGGGTTCGTCGAGGCGCTGCGCATTGCGGATATGGCGCAGTTGAACGGCCTGAGGGTATCGCCTCACGTGTGGGGGAGTGCGGTGGGCATCGTGGCCGCCGCGCACTACGCCGCCGCGCTTGCGCCGCACCCGCACCCGGCACGCGATCATACCCCGACTTGGGTCGAGTTCGACGTCTCCGCCGACAACCCGCTACGCGAGGCGCTCTTGAGTGAACCGCTATGCCTGGATCACGGCCAGCTGGCGCTGCCGAAAGGGCCGGGGTTGGGGGTCGACATCGACCGCGAGCGACTCGCCGCGCTCACCATCGACGTGTAGGAAAATTGGAAAGAAAAAGGGGCGCTGACCGTCTGGCCAGCGCCCCTTTTTCGTTAACGTATCGTTTTACAGCACCGTTCTAACGAACCGTTCTGGCAACACTATTGTGATCGAACGGCCCGGTAGCGACGTTACTCCTCGGCGGTTGGTTGCTCGTCGCCAGTGTCGGTGTCGTCATTGTCAGTATCGCCATTATCGATGTCGTCGGTATCGCTGGAGGCCGGCTCGCTTGCGCTGGGTGTCTCGTTGGCCTCGGTGTTTTCCGCGTCGTTGCTGGCGGCGGTCACGACCGGGGTGTCCGGGGCGATGCGCCATACCACGTTGGTCAGGTCGTCGGCGACGATTACCGAGCCGTCCGGGGCGACGGTGACGCCGACCGGGCGGCCGCGAGCGTTGCCGTCCTCGGTCAAAAAGCCGCTGACGAAATCGATCGGATCCCCGGCGGGCTGGTCGTTCTCGAACGGAATGAAGACCACCTTGTAGCCGGCTGGGTCGGCGCGGTTCCAACTGCCGTGCTCGCCAACGAACACGCCGTCGGCGTACTCATCGCCCACCTCAGGGATGGAGAACGCCACGCCCAGCGGCGCCACGTGGGAGCTTAGGCTGTAGTCCGGAGCGATCGCGGCATCGACCTTTTCCTGATTCTGGGGCTGAACGCGCGGGTCGACGTTCTGGCCCCAGTAGCTGTAGGGCCAGCCGTAGAAGCCGCCTTCCTGCACCGTGGTGAGATAGTCTGGTACCAGGTTCGGGCCCAGCTCGTCGCGCTCGTTGACCACCACCCAGAGCTGATCGGTGCCGGGCTGGATGGCGAAGTCGGTGGGGTTTCGAAGGCCGGTGGCGTAGGGGCGGTGAGCGCCGGTCTCGGCATCGATTTCCCACACCTCGGCACGGTTGACCTCGGCGTCCATGCCGCGCTCGGTGATGTTGCTGTTCGAGCCGATGCCAACGTACAGGTACTGGCCGTCGGCGCTGGCGACCATCGCCTTGGTCCAGTGGTGGTTGATCTCGGCGGGAAGCTGCGCGATCACTTCCGGCGCGCCGTTGGCCTGGGTTTGGCCCTCTTCGTAGTCAAAGCGTACCAGCGCGTCCTGATTGGCCACGAACAGGTCATTGTCGATCAGCGCCAGGCCGTAAGGGGCGTTCAGGTCCTCGGCGAAAACGGATTGCTCATAGGTACCGTCGCCGTTGGGGCGCAAAAGCGTCAGACGATCGCCGCTTTCGACCGAAGTGTTGCCCTTGCTTTTGATCACCCCGGCGATGAAATCCTTGGGCTTGAGCTGCGGCGCGTTTCCGCCGCTGCCTTCGGCCACCAGGATATCGCCACCCGGCAGCACGATGGTCTGGCGCGGCACCAGAAGATCGGTGCCGATAGCGGAGATCGTATAGCCTTCAGGCACGGTGGGGAGTTGATCGCCCCACTCGGCGGGCTCCGGCACGGTCATGCTCGGTAACAGGCCGCGCTCGGGCTCCGGCAGCGTTGGGTTGGGGCCGTAAGGCTGCTCGACATCGGCGGCATTGACGCTAGTGGCGACCAGTAAGGCGGAAAGAGGCGCGAAATAATAGTGGGCGCGAGACTTAAGGCGAAAGGCATTCATTAGGCGACTCCAGCGGCGCGCGTGCGGGTAAATCCGAGAAAAAGAGCGACTAGGGTCAGTACGACCACGACGATCGAGAGCATCAGGCCGGCGGGCATCATCGCCCAGGCATCTTTAGCGTGAACCAGCGCGTTGATGAAGCCGAGCACCCAGCTCACCACCAATACTGCCAGATACACAAGCGATAGCCCCTTGCGCCGCTCGGCGCGAAAAACGCCGATCAGCGCGGCGAGAATCGTGAAACCGTTGAAGACCAGCCCCCCGGCGATCATCCAGGACGCGAACGTACCCCACTGGATGTGATAGCTGGTGAAGTAGGCGTAGTCGCACAGGGCGGCGCCGAGAAAAAGCGGGAGCATGCCCGCCAACAAAACGGCATGAAGCGGATGTATGCCGCCATAAGCCCTGGGGTGCGCAGTCGTCTGCATGGTGTTCCTCCTTGATGAATGACCCGGTGCGGTGCGCCGGACAAGCTCGCTCTACGGCAGGCTTTCATGGGCCCGTGTGATGACCGCCTGCTTGAGTATAGAAGACGTTTTGCCGGCGCAGACAACATTACTTCCAAACCTCCAAAGAGGATTCTGTTTAGATGAGTACATTCATGTGCTCGGATACCGCGCTGTTCGTTAATTGACACGGCGAAAGTTTTTTGCTTTCGCGTAACTTGTTATTAAAAAGCGATAATTGCTTACTCAACTAATGTCTAACGAGTTGGTAATGCTAGTGTAATCAGTGGCTTTTAGACGGTTTTAAAGTTTTTTCGGAATTTTATATTGTTTTTTATTATCGCCCCGATAGGATGCCGAAAAAGAAAACGATATTTTCGAAAAAGAACACGGGCGCCTGCTTGAACGCCAGAGTCGAGCAGGCGCATGAGCCGATAAACGCACCGGTTGGAACGCCATGCTTGGAACCATTTTTTTTCATGAAATCGCCGGAACGGCCATATTGACGCTGCTGGGCTGCGGGGTAGTGGCGAACGTGCTGTTAAACGGCACCAATGGCAAGGGAAGCGATGGTATCGTTATCTTCTTCGGCTGGGGTTTGGCCGTGTTTTGCGCGGTGTACGTCGCCTTCGATACCGGCGCGCACATCAACCCGGCGGTGACGCTGGCGCTCTTGGTGGGTCCGGCCAGCGAGTACGCGCCGAATATTCCGATCACCGCCGCCACCACGCTTGCCTACTTTAGCGCCGAGTTCATCGGCGCGTTCATCGGCGCCGTGGTGTGCTATCTGGCTTATAAAAAGCACTACGACGCCACTGACCAGGCGCCTGCGATTCTCGCCACGTTTTCGACCGGGCCGTCCATTGCCGCTTATGGGTGGAACCTGGTGACCGAGATTATCGGTACCTTCGTGCTGATCTTTGTCATTATCATGTTCGGTAACACGCCTTCGGGGCTCGGCCCGCTGGCGGTGGCACTGTTGGTGGTATCGATCGGCGCGTCATTGGGTGGGCCCACCGGCTACGCGATCAACCCCGCCCGCGATTTGGGCCCGCGTATTGCCCACGCGCTACTACCCATCAAGCACAAACAGGGCAGCAACTGGGCCTACGCTTGGGTGCCCATCGCCGGGCCCCTGATTGGCAGCACGCTTGCCGGGCTTGCCGCCCACGTCTACTAGCGCGGCTCGACGCCCGTTACCCTATTTCTTACGCCAACGTTTGAGAGACAGTTCATGAGCCAGAAAAAATACGTTCTCGCTATCGACCAGGGCACGACCAGCTCGCGGGCAATGCTATTCGATCATGAAGGCCGGGTCGCTAGCACGGCGCAGCACGAGTTCGAGCAGATCTTTACACGGCCTGGCTGGGTCGAGCACTGCCCGCGCGAGATCATGACCAGCGTACTGACCACGCTGACCGAGGTGATCAATCAAAGCGGGGTGGACGTTGCCGACATCGCCTCAATCGGCATCACCAACCAGCGTGAAACCACCGTGGTGTGGGACAAGAACACCGGCCAGCCCGTGCACAACGCCATCGTCTGGCAGTCGCGCCACTCCGCCGAAATTTGCGACGAACTGCGCGAGGCCGGCCACGCGGACATGATTCGCGAAAAAACCGGCCTGGTGATCGACGCCTACTTCTCCGCGACCAAGCTCAAGTGGATCTTCGACAACGTCGCCGGCGTCAAGGAGAAAGCCGAGCAGGGCGAGCTGCTGTTTGGCACCATCGATTCGTGGCTGATTTGGAATCTCACCGGCGGCAAGGTGCACGCCACCGACGTCAGTAACGCCTCGCGCACCATGCTGTTCAACATCCGCGAGCGCAAGTGGGACCCGGAATTGCTCGAGCTGTTCGGCGTGCCGGAATCGATGCTGCCGGAGGTGACGTCGTCGAGTGAAGTGGTGGGCCAGATTCTGCCGAAGTACCTGATGGGCCAGGAAATTCCGATCGCCGGGATCGCCGGCGATCAGAACGCGGCGCTGTTCGGTCAGGCCTGCTTTACACCGGGCATGGCCAAGAACACCTACGGCACCGGCTGCTTCACGCTGATGAATACCGGCACCACCGCCACGCCGTCGAAAAACGGCCTGCTCACCACCGTTGCCTGGGAAGTGGACGGCACTCTCGAGTACGCGCTGGAAGGTAGCGTGTTCGTGGCTGGCTCGGTCATTCAGTGGCTGCGCGACGGCCTGCGCATGCTGGGCAAGGCCTCGGACTCCGAAGCCTACGCCGTGCGCGCCAAGGATAACGATGGCGTTTACATGGTGCCGGCCTTTACCGGCCTGGGCGCGCCGTACTGGAACTCCAACGTGCGCGGCGCGATGTTCGGGCTCTCTCGCGGGACGCAAAAGGAGCACTTCATCCGCGCCGCGGTGGAGTCGCTGGCCTACCAAAGCGCCGACGTGCTTACCGCCATGCAGGCCGATGCCGATATCGCGCTGACCGAGCTCCGCGCTGACGGCGGAGCGATTGCCAACGACTTTCTTGGCCAGTTTCAGGCCGATATTCTTGGCGTCGACGTGCTGCGCTGCGAGGTCAACGAAACCACCGCGCTGGGCGCGGCGTACCTGGCGGGGCTGGCCGTCGGCTTCTGGAAATCCCGTGAGGAGATCACCGAGCAGTGGGCGCTTGAGAAGCGTTTCAGCCCTGAAATGAAAGCGGACAAGCGCGGCGCGCTCTACGCCGGCTGGAAAAAGGCGGTCAACGCCACCATGGCGTTTCACGTCGACTCCTGATCTATCGCAATAGCGCAAAAGCCTCTGGTTCACCCGGAGGCTTTTTTCGTAGGGGGCGGGCCTGTGTCAGAGCGCCCTTGGCGTAGTATCCTGACAAGCGCCGAAAGCTTAGATGAGACATCCCATGACGAGAGCCGAGCTTTACCGCCAGCTGGCGCCGGAAGCCCGCAGACAGCGAGGGCTTTCCGGCGTCAATCGGGTAATCTGCGGGCTGATCATTCTGGCGTCATTGACGGCCATTCTCGAAACCGAACCGACGCTTCGTGAGCCGGCGGCGGCGCTTTTCACTACGCTCGAGGCGCTGTTCGTCGTTCTTTTCTCTATCGAGTATCTGATTCGCCTGTACGCGGTGGGGGAGGATGCGCGCTATCGCGGCGTGACGGGGCGGCTTCGCTATATGGTGACGTTCTGGGCGCTGCTGGATCTGGTAGCGATTCTGCCGTTTTTCATTGGCTTCGTGCATCAGGACAACGCTTTTTTGCTGCGCCTTTTGCGCCTGGCGCGCATCCTACGGCTGGCGCGATTGGGGCGCTTTAGTCGCGCCTGGTCGTCGCTTTCCTGCGCGCTAAAAACGCGCGCCTATGAGCTCTGGCTAAGCGCCGGTGTGGCGGGGCTGTTGCTTTTGTTCTCGTCGGCCTGTCTTTACGTGGTGGAAGCCGACGTGCAGCCGGAGGCCTTCGGCAGCGTTCCTCGGGCGCTTTGGTGGAGCATCGCCACGCTGACCACGGTCGGCTACGGCGACGTCACCCCGATCACGCCACTTGGCAAGATCTTTGCCGGGCTGACCGCCGTGTCGGGCATCGGCCTCATCGCCATGCCCACGGGCATTCTGGCCGCGGCATTCAGCGAGGCGTTCAGGAAAAAGTAGCGCTCGTCCCGCCGCCTTGTAACGTCTGTCGCTATCGTCTTTCGCCCGCTGCTATCCAGTGCAGGGACGTCTGGTTCGCCCCTTTCCATTTGATGGATCGCCATAATTAGCTAACACTTATTCGTGTTCGCCATTTCAATCCGGCCGGTAGGGCCACCCCGCTTTGGGGCTCGTATTTACAAGGATCACGTCGTCATGTTCAAAGCTCGCGGATTGACGCGCATTGCGCCGCGTAATATCGCCTTGGCCGTGTGCCTTGCGCTGCTGGTGGTATCGCTGGTGGGCGTTTGGTATTCGTTGGCGTGGCTCGTCGGGGTGGTCGTGTTCGGCGCGCTGACGGCGCTGGGGATTCATGACCGGGTGCAAAAGCGGCGCACGGTGAGCCGCAACTACCCCATCCTTGCCCACTTTCGCTATTTCCTGGAGTCCATCGGCCCGGAGATCCGCCAGTATTTCATCCAGTCGGATCTGGATGAGCGTCCGTTCTCCCGCGAGCAGCGGGCGATGGTGTACCAGCGCTCTAAAAACGAAGGCGATAAAAAGCCCTTTGGCTCGCTGCTGCAGATGTATCACTCCGGGCACGAGTGGATCAATCACTCGGTGTTGCCGAGCAAGGTCGAAGAGAGCGACTTCCGCGTTCGGGTCGGCGGCAAGCGGTGTACCCAGCCCTATCACGCCAGCGTGCTGAACATCTCCGCCATGAGCTTCGGCTCGCTTTCCGGCCACGCCATCGAGGCGCTGAACGCCGGCGCGGCCAAGGGCGGTTTCTATCACGATACCGGTGAGGGCTCGATTTCCCGCTATCACCGCATGCACGGCGGCGACCTGGTGTGGGAGATCGCCTCGGGCTACTTCGGCTGTCGCCATGACGACGGCACCTTCAACGAAGAGCGCTTTGCCGAAAACGCCAGTATCGATCAGGTCAAGATGATCGAGATCAAGCTCTCTCAGGGCGCGAAGCCCGGCCACGGCGGTATTCTGCCGGCGGCCAAGGTGACCAAGGAGATCGCCGAGGCGCGCGAAGTGCCGATGGGTCAGGACGTGGTATCGCCCGCCGCTCACTCCGCGTTCTCGACGCCCATGGAGCTGATGGACTTCATCGGCCGGCTGCGGACGCTTTCAAACGGCAAGCCCGTTGGCTTCAAGCTGGCGATTGGCCACCCTTGGGAGTGGTTCGCGATCGTCAAGGCGATGCTCGAATCCGGTGAGCGCCCGGACTTCATCGTCGTCGACGGAGGTGAAGGCGGCACGGGAGCGGCACCGCTGGAGCTGATCAACCACATGGGCGTGCCGCTGACCGAAGCGCTCATGCTGGTACACAACAGCCTGGTGGGGGCGGGGCTTCGTGACGAGATTCGTGTCGGCGCGGCGGGCAAGGTGATGTCCGGTTTCAACATAGCCCGCACCCTGGCCCTGGGCGCCGACTGGTGCAACTCGGCTCGCGGGTTCATGTTTTCATTGGGCTGCATTCAGGCGCTCAACTGCCACTCGGACAAGTGCCCGAGCGGCGTGGCCACTCAGGACCCCCGGCGCAGCCGCCACCTGGATGTCGCCGACAAGACCGAGCGGGTCTACAACTTTCACAAGAACACTTTAAAAGCGCTGGCGGAAATGCTGGGCGCCGCGGGGCTTCACCATCCGAGCGAACTCGGCCCGCATCACATCATCCGCCGGGTATCGGACAACGAGATTCAGTCTTACGATCAGCTGTTCACGTTCTTGAAACCCAATGAGCTGCTCGAATCGACCTGCGAACACACGGTGTTCAAGAAGTACTGGGAGAGCGCCCGCTCCGACACGTTTATGCCCCCCAACGTGAGCGAGCGCCTGCCCGCGATTCACCTAGAATAAGCGCCGACGGTTCGGCGAGCGAAGTGGCTATCAGAGGGGGCTACTTCGCCGCCAGCCGCTGGCGAAACCGGGGCAGGGTTCGCGCAACCGGGGGAAGCCTCAAGGCGAGCAGCACGGCGCCGATCGCGGCATAAATTGCCCACTCGCTCATGTCCGCCCGTACCACCCAGAAAAAGTGCAGAAGAATCAGCGCCAAAATCGGGTAGGCGAGCTTGTGAAGCGTTTTCCAGCGCTTGCCCAGCTTGCGCATGGCGGCGCGGTTGGAGGTGGCCCCCAGCGCCGCCAGGCCCAGAAGTGCGAGCATGCCGACAATGATATAAGGGCGCTTAACGATTTCGGCACCGAGCAGCGCCCAGTTAAGCCCCAGAATGAACAGCGCGTAGCAACAAAGATGCAGCGTCGCGTAGGCCAGCGTCCAGAGCCCGAGCTGGCGGCGAATCAGCGCGAAGCCTTTCCAGCGAGTGAGTTTGGAAAGCGGCGTGAGAGAAAGCGTCAACAGCATCAGCCAAAGCCCGCCGATGCCGATGTTCAACAGCAAATAGCGCCCCGGCTCCGGGCCAGCGGCGTTTTGATAAACCTGAAAACCCCAGTAGATCAGCGGGGCGAGGGCCGCCAGAAAGACCGCTCCCCGCCATAGCCGCCATTTGGCTTCCTGCTTTGCCATGGTTACCTGCTTTGGTCGTCGGTAAGGTTAATAGTTAACGCTTAAATCCATGCCGGCGTAGAGCTCGGCGACTTCGTCTTCGTAGCCATTGAACATGCGCGTGTCGATGTTGTTGGGGCTGAACAGGCTGTTGGGCAGCCGGCGCTCGCTGGCCTGGCTCCAGCGCGGGTGATCGACGTTCGGATTTACGTTGGCGTAGAATCCATACTCGTTGGGGGCTAAAAGCTGCCAAGAGTTGACCGGCTGCTCCTCGACCAGCGAGATGCGAACGATCGACTTGATGCTCTTGAAGCCGTACTTCCAGGGCACCACCAGGCGCAGCGGCGCACCGTTTTGATTGGGCAGTTCCCGCCCGTACATGCCGAGCGCCAGAATCGTCAGCGGGTGCATAGCTTCGTCCAGGCGAAGCCCTTCGACGTAGGGCCAGTCGATCAGCGCAAACGACGAGCGCTGGCCGGGCATCTGCTCCGGGTCGACCAGGGTCTCGAAGCGCACGTACTTGGCCTTACTGGTCGGGTCGGCGCGGCGGATCACGTCGGCAAGCGGTATGCCGAGCCAGGGAATCACCATCGACCACGCCTCGACGCAGCGAAGCCGATAGATGCGCTCCTCGAACTGCGAAGGGCTGGCAAAATCCTCGAGGGTGAAACGCCCGCCGTTATTGACCTCGCCGTCGACCACCACGCTCCAGGGCTCGGTTGAAAGGCTACCCGCGCGTTTGGACGGGTCGCTCTTGCCGGTGCCGAACTCATAGAAATTGTTGTAGCCGCTGGCGTCCTCGAACGGCGCCAGCGTGTCCTTGTCCGGGTCCGCCGGCGTCACCGCGCGCCACTGGGTCTGATCGATCTTCTCACTGAGCCAGGCCGGCGCATCGCCGCTCGGCACGTCGGTGTACGCTTCGCTTGCCTTCACGCGCCCGGAAAGCGCAAGGCCCGCGCCGACGCCGGCCACGCCGCCCAGAAAGCGCCGCCGGCTCAGGTAGACGGATTCGGGCGTCACGTCGGATTCGTGCAGGTCACCGGGTTTGGCGATTTTGATCAGCATGGTGCTCTCCCTGACGCAGGCCTCGAGGCGAAGTGCCGGCGGGCGCGTTCAATTCAGTTTTTATGCTTAGGGCCGCTTTGTCTAACCTTTTTGGCCGCTCACTTGGATGAGCGGCCTGGCTAAAAGTTCGTTGAACGCCTCAACGTCGAACCTCTCACGCTTGGCTTTTAGCGTCGGCCGGGGCGTCTTTCGAGCGATCCGCCGGGGCCGCCATGGTCTCGGCCAGGCGGTCGAGCGAAAGCGACAGCCGCTCGATGAGCCCGGTCAATAGCGCCAGCCGCGCCGGGCTATCGTCGGTGTGCTCTTCCAGGGCGGCCTTTAGATCCTGGCCTGCTGCCTCGAGGCTTTCGAACGTGTGGCCCCGGGCGCTTTGCTCGAAGCCCTGGGCCAGCGCCTTGAGCAGCGCCTGGTGGGCGCTTTGAATGGCCGGATGCTCGGCGCTGTCGAAGCGGTGGCGAAGGCGCAAAATGGCGGTGCCGATATCGAGCCCGGTCAGGCCCAGTGCAAAGAGGTGACGCTGCTCCTGAGGCAACACGTCGTCGTGCTGGGCGAGCTGCAAAAGGCGGTCTGCCATGTGGCCACTGAAACGGGTTTCGCCTTGGGTGATCGAACGCCGCCGCAAGCCGTGAATATCCCGGGAGATGGCGCGAATCAAACGCCGCCTTCGAAGGCTGGTGCCAAGCCCCGGCAGCAGGCGAAACGCGGTGACCACCGTGGTCAAGCCAATGATCGCCGCCACCGCGCGGTTGGCGAAGCTGTCGAAAGAGAAGTCCATGTCGTTGCCCGGCATGGTGAGCAGAATGTTGAAGATGGTGAACGCCAGGCAGTACCCCATGGTGGCCGGGTTGGCCGCGCCCAGAAGCCCTAGAAACAGCGGCGTGCCGAATACGACCGCCATCAGCGGGAAATCGTGCACCTGGGCGAGCAGCACGTGGCCGAACAAAAACGCACTGGGAATGGCGGCGAGCATCCCCTTGTAGAACATCAGGGTAATGGCCACCGGGTTGTCTCTGCTTGCAAAAAACGCTGAGAACAGCGTGCCGAGCATCATGGCGACCATGGCGCTATTCCAGGCCGTCACGATCCAGAACGTCGCAAGCCCGGCGAATACCAGCCCCGAACGCAGTCCATTAATTAAGGCCGCCAGCCGGTCGCGGTGCCAGGCCAGCGGCCCGGCCTTGAGCGTGTAGGTGCCGGGGGAGGCAATCGCCTCGCGGGCGTCGAGCATGATCATCGCGTGGCCCAGTACTTCGCGCAGCCCCAGCCGCAGGCGCCGATCCAACGGCGCAAGCGTCGGGTCGTCGCTTTCGTGCACCTGCCCCCGCAGCGCCTGCAGGTAGCGCCGCGCGCCGGCCACGCCTTGCACGTGCTCGGCGTCGGTGAACCCCTGGGCGAGCTCGCGGGCGATGGCCACGCTTTTAGGGTCCAGCCGCTCGGTATGATCGGACAACAGCTGATCCAGCGCGTGAAGGCTCGCCAAAAAGCGCAGCGTACGCCGGGTGAGCACGTGGGAGGCGCGAATGCGCCCGGGGCCTTCCGGGCCTTCGAAGCGGGCGGCCTGGCTGTCGGTTTCGAGCTGGGTCAGCGCGCCGAGGCTTTCGCGCAGCGCCTTGAGCAGCTCGTCGCGATCCTCGCTCGTTTCAAGGCGCAGCGCGGCGTGATAAAAGGCGCGATTGATGACCGTATCGGCCTGGTCGGCGAGATGTTGGCCCACCCTCGAAGGCCACAGCAGTGAGCTTACGAGGGTGGCGCAAATCGCGCCCAGGCCAAGCTCGGTCAACCGCGCGATAGCCACGTTGAAAATGCCGGCCGGGGTGCTGCCACCGGCGATCACCACGATCAGCATCGCCGTCACCGCGGCCATCAGGCAGCCATAGGTGTAGTTGTTGCGCCAAAGCGAGCCCACGTAGGTACACAGTACGATCCAGAGCGTCAGCGTCATGATCGCCGGCACCCGGGCCTGGGCGAACAGCGCCATGATGACGATACCGACCACGGCACCGATGAAGGTGCCGCCCAGCTGGCAGATGCCTTTCTCGATCACCATCCCGCTCATCGGCCGTACCTGGAGAAAGGCGGCGGAGATCAGCGCCCAGTAGGGGCGTTCGAGATCGAAGGCGAAGGCGACGTAAAGCGCCAGCATCATCGCAAGCGTGGTTTTGATGGCGAACTTCACCGCCGCGGGTTCGGGCATCAGGTAGGTTTTAACGAGCGGCGACATGGGGCTACGCGTCGTCCGGACGAATACGCACCGTGGCGGTCATGCCCACGCTCAAAAGCGTATCAGAAGGTACCTCGTCGAGCGTGATGCGTACCGGAATGCGCTGGGCCAGGCGCACCCAGTTGAAGGTGGGCGTCACCTGGGGCAGAAGCTGCGCGTTGAGCGTGGTGTTGGCATCGGCGATGCCGCGCCCGATGCCCGCCACGCGCCCGTTGAGGCGGGTATTGCCTTGCATCAGCGTGACGTCGGCGGGGTCGCCTACGCGGATCGAGGCCATTTTCGTCTCCTCGAAGTAGCCCACCACGTAGTAGGAGTCCTCGCGAATCAGCGCCATGACCGGCGTGCCGCGGCTGACGTAGTTGCCTTCGCTGAACTGTACGTTGAGCACGTGCCCGCTCGCCGGCGCCGTGACGCTGGCTCGCTCGAGATCGAGCCTGGCGGCATCGAGCGACGCCTGAGCCTGCTCCAGATCCGCCGCGGCCACTTGGGAGTTGATCTGGGCGATCTGCTGGTTCTCTTCGCTGATCGCGCGGCTGTTGCCCAGCCGGTTGCGTCGGCTTGCCTCGGCCCGGTTGAGCTCGAGGGTGGCCTGACGGTGGTTGACTTCGGCCTGGGCCTGGTCGACGGCGGCCTGATAACGCGCCTTGTCGATCTGAAACAGGGTGTCATCCTGGTCGACGTAGTCGGTGTCGCCCACGCTCAGCGTACGCACCCAGCCGGAAACGTCCGGTGCGATGGTGATGACGTCGGCGTGTACCCGGCCATCCCGGGTCCAAGGGGTATACAGGTAGTAGCGCCAAAGCCAGGTGCCGGCGGCGATGGCCAGCGCCACCATGATCAACGTAAGCAGTATGCGAAGCGAGGAGCGCATCAAAAGGTCCCTGGCAAAACGGTGAAAACGAAGGCGATCAGCGCCGTGAGAATGACGAATAGCGAGACATCGAACCAGGCTTCGAACCACAGCGCCCTGGAGGCCAGCACGACGTGTAGCAGCGTGCGTATGAGCAGGGTCAGGATAAACCCGAGCAGCGCATAAACGAGCAGTGGGCTAATATAAATCCCGCCGAAGGTGATCTCTTGAAGACCCATGATGTCCTTATTGGTACCGATGATCAGTACGTCATACGCTGCACCGAGGCGGCGTTTGACGGTAGGTAAACGATTTAGTGTAGCGGTTAACTCATGTTGTCGCGCTGATTGGACGCCGTTGCGTTAAGCTTTGCGCTCTTTCGACCGGGCCCTGGTCGATACGAGGCCGGCGCGACCGGTCGTGACTGTAAAGTGCCGCCGTTAGTTGTCGTACCCTGGCTGTCGTACTCTCGCCTGGCCGTATTATCAATGGAAATCCGAATGAAACGAAGTATGTTATGGCCCTTGCAGATGCTTTGGCTTCTCGCCCTGCTGTGTATCGGCGCAAGCTACGCCCTGGCGCAAACGTCCGGCAACGACGACGGGCTCTGGTTCTCGGTCGATGAGATCAACCCGGGGCTTGGCGAGCTTCCCGAAGACGTTTCCCGCGTGACGCCGCGAGACACGATCCGAAGCTTTCTCCATCTGACTCGTGATGAGAACTACGCCGCCGCGGCGCACATTCTCAACCTCTCCGATATCGAGCTGGGCGAGCAGCGCGAGCGCGGCGCCGAGCTTGCCATGCAGCTCTCAGAGGTGCTCAAGCGCGGCGACTGGCTCTCTACTTCCAGCCTGCCTGCCCGGCAGGATGCGGTGATCGAAAGCTCCCCCGGCGAAAACCCGATGGCCGGTAAGCCGCGCCGGGATATCGAGATCTCGGCGCTTGAAGCCGGTGGCGAAACCTATGACATCCGGCTGGGGCGCTACCACGTCGAGGATGAGGAGCCCGTCTGGCTGATCATGCCCGAAAGCGTGGCCTCCATTTCGATCCTCTACGACGCTTTCGGCCCCTCCTGGGTCGAAGAGCAGCTCCCCGAGCGCTTTAAGGTGTCGCTGGGCCCGCTCATGGTCTGGGAGTGGATCGCCATTCCGCTGTTTCTGCTGCTGATCGCCGCGCTTGGCTGGGTCGTCAACAAGGTCGTCGTGTGGTTGGCGCACGTGCTGCCCGCGGGCGGCATCAGCATTTTCGTGACGCGCATCAAGCTGCCCGTGTCGCTGCTGGTGATGGCGTTCATCACCCGCACGATGCTGGACTACGTGGTGTCGTTTTCCGCCATGGCCACGACCACGTTTCGGGTGCTGCTGGTCATGGTGATCGCCTGGAGCCTGGGCTCCATTGCGCTGCGCCTGGTCGATACCATTTTGCTCAACATGGCGCGTAAGCTCGTGGGCGAAATCGACGACACCAAATCCCGCGACGAACGCCGCTTTCTCACCTCGCTCTACGCCACGCGCCGAGCGATCATTTTGTTCACCGTCGTGGGCGTGTCGCTCTACGTACTGAGCCAGATCCAGCTGTTCGAGACCCTCGGGCTTTCCATTCTGGCCTCCGCCAGCGTGCTGGCGGTGCTGGTGGGTATCGCGGGGCAGGCGGTGCTGGGCAACATTCTCTCCTCGTTCCAGCTCTCCTTGGCCAAGCCCATCCGGGTGGGCGATCTGGTCATGTTCGAGGGGCAGTGGAGCTACGTCGAAGGGATCTTCTACACCTACATTCGCCTGCGGGTCTGGGACGAGCGGCGCCTGATCGTACCGGTGACCTACTTCGTCTCCAAACCCTTCGAGAACCTATCGGTTAAAAGCTCCAAGCTCTATCGCTACGTGGAACTGACGCTGCATATCAGCGCCAACATCAATACGTTGCGCAAAAAGTTCATGGAGTACGCCGAGCAGCAGGAGCACGTGGTCGAGAACCACCGCTTGATGTGCGCGGTCACGGCGCAAAACGGCTCGCAGCAAACCCTGACCTGCTACTTCGTCACCTCCGAGCCGCTTCTGGGCTGGTACACCGAGGTCGAGCTCAGGGAGAAGATGCTGACCTTCATCCGTGATCATCATCCCGAATGGTGGCCGCGCGACATCATGGTGGTTAGCCGCGAGGACATCGCCAAGGGCGAGGGCGCCAAGATGCAGAAGACCATCATGGCCACCTCCGAGCCCAAGCCGGAAAGCGACGACTGACCGGCGGCCATGCAAAAGCCCCGCGGCGAACGCCGGCGGGGCTTTTTTGGGTCTTCAGGTCGCGTCAGTGCTTAGGAGAAAACGCGAAAACGCTCGCTGTCGTCCATGAAGGTTTTCTCGCCGAATTCGCCTTCGTGGGAGCCAAACGGCATCTGCGCGCGAAGTTTCCAAGTGGCAGGCAGGTTCCACTCCTTGGCCACCGCCTCGTCGATGATCGGGTTGTAGTGCTGCAGGCTCGCGCCGATGTTGGCCTGGGCCAGCGCGGTCCACACCGCGAACTGCGCAATGCCGCTGGCCTGATCGGACCATACCGGGAAGTTATCGGCGTAGAGCGGAAACTTCTCCTGCAGGTTTCTGACCACGTCCTGCTCTTCGAAAAACAGCACCGTGCCGGCGCCCGCGGCGAAGCCGTTCACTTTCTTTTCAGTGGCATCGAAGGACTCTGGCGGTACCATTTCACGAAGCGTGTCCATCACGATTTCCCAGAACCGGTCATGTTGCTCGTTAAACAGAATGACGGCGCGTGAGCTTTGCGAATTGAACGACGTGGGGGCAAGCTTCACCGCCTGTTGAATCAGTTTGGACGCCTCGTCCTGACTCAGCGAAATGTCCTTGCCAATCGCGTACTGGCTGCGACGAGTTTCGAAAACGCTAATGGCGGGATTGGTCATGCGAACTCTCCTTGTAGGTTGAGGATGGGGGCTGCACCCCCAGGATGGGCGTAATTTAGATCATCGCGGTTTCGTAATCCATGTAGAAAAGTCAGCGTTACGGATGAATAAAATTATTGGGTCCGTCAACGCAGCACAGTAGAGAGGAGGATATAAGCTATTTGGGTAAGCGGGAGATGACGCCTTCGACAGGAAGGAGGTGTTTTTCCAGCAAAGAGGCTACTTCATCTGTATCGTGATTGGCGAGGGCGGCGATAATCTTTTGGTGCTGTTCGGTTACAACGCTTAGCCGGTCGGGACGTATCGACAGCGCTGTATAGGCAACACGCATTTTCCTTTCTTGTATCGATTTATACACATCTGATATAACAGGATTACCGATGGCATCCACCATGGCGCCATGAAACCCGCTGTCGTTAATGATATGTTCGTAAAAATCGATATCGTGAGTGTCTACTATCATCGCTTCATGGTAGGTGTACATAGCGGGCGGAACATCGATCTTTTCCTTGCATATCCTCATTGCAGCGTGAATCTCGATTAGTCGCCGCGTCTCATAGATATCGATAATTTCCTGGCCGGTAATTTGGCGTACGCGTGCGCCCTTGCGCGGTATCAAGTCGATAAAGCGTTCGGCCTCTAAGCGCGAGAATGCTTCACGCACGGGGGTTCTTGAGACACCTAACTCATCGGTGACTTCTTCTTCTTCTATGAACTCTCCACCTAATATATCGCTTTTAATAATCTTGTTGCGGATGTGAAAGTAAACCTTCTCTTTTATAGAGGGGGGATTTCGTTTGGCTTTTTTTCTGTCCATTTAAAAACCTGAAAGATAACGATTGAATGACATTGGCGTGCTTTTTCCATTGTAACAGGGTTTGATAACGCCATTTATGCTTGCTCCTTTCCAAAGAGTTGTAAGTTTTAAATTCACGACAGGAGGTCACCGGAAAACCCCGGCTTCTTTATCAAGAGTGCCGGGAGCTTTTCTGTTTCAGGAGGCGCCGGAAAGGCTGGGTAGAAGAGTGACGATTCCGGGTACAAGAATCAACAGAGCCACAACGACGAAGTCGGCGATGATGAAGGGGAAAACCCCTTTGAACGCATCGCTGATGGGAATTTCCTTGACCGTACCCGAGTAAACAAAGACATTCATCCCCACGGGCGGCGTGACGAGCGCCATCTCGGCGACTTTAACGATGATCACCCCCAGCCAGATACCGTCGAAACCATAGCTGGTCAGTATGGGGTGCAAAATGGGGCCCGCAATGAGAATCATCGAAATGCCATCCAAAAACATGCCCAAAGGCAGTAGTAAAAGTAGGCAGATGATGAGGACGCCGTAGGGGGGGAGATCGGCGGATACCACCCAATTGACCAGCGAGGTGGATGCGCCAGACAGCGCAAGGAAATAAGTAAATACGCCAGCACCGGTCAGTAGCAAAAACGTCATGGCCGTTAGGCCGATGGTCTCGCTCAATGGCTCTTTGATGGCGCTAAAGAGATTGGCAAATTTGACGCGAATGGCAAAGATGATTAGCGCCGCCAAGGCACCGAAAGACGCAGCCTCTGTCGGGGTGGCTATACCTAGGTAAATGGTACCGATCGAGACCATAAAGATGATGAATAGATATGCTCCACCCATGATATCGAGTGCCGATTTTGGGGTGGCCGCGTTGGCCTTCGTAGAGGGCGTGTTCGAGGCAGCGTGAGTATGATCCGAGCGGCGTTCAAAAAACAGTACCAGCACCACGATAGTTGATGCGTAAGCAGCAATGGTCAAAAGGCCCGGGCCAATACCGGCGAGAAGCAGTTGGCCGATAGACTCTTCGGTGATGATGCCGTAAAGCACTAACACGATTGAGGGCGGAATCAGCACCCCCAGCGTGCCGCCTGCGCATACTACCCCGGCAGCCAAGCGGATATGATGTCCGGCCTGGGTAATTGCGTCGGTAGAGACCCGCGCCAAGGTGGCAACTGTCGCCACGCTCGATCCGGTGACCGCGGCAAATAGGCCGGAGCCCGCCAGCGACGAGAGAGCGGCACCGCCGGGGAATTTGGCGAGTAGGCGCGAGGCGATATCGAAGCCGGCTTGTGCCAATCCTGCGCGTACCGCTAAAACGCCCATCAAAATAAAAAGCGGAATGATGACCAGGGAGTAGTTGAACGAAGTGGTGTAGGGCGCGTTAGTGACGGCGGAAATGGCGGCATCCGTGGTTCTTAGCACCATGACACCAATAAGCCCCGATAGCATCAGCGACAAGCCGACATGAAAGCGTATCGCGAGCAGGCAAAGAAACGTCACGAGTACAAGCACGAGCGCCATTATACTGTCTGGAGACATGTTCGTTATCCTGTAGAATCTATATTATAGTTTGCTCACCGGGAGTTTTTTCACGCAGGACTTTTTACCCGTGTGGTTGATCAGTGCGGTTGAGCGAGTGTCGATAAATTCTTGGCGCGTGCTTAAAAAGTTACGCCTTATTGTTCCCGCTGCTTACTTTTGAGTTCTTCAATGCTCGATAGTAGGGCCACGACGAAATAGAACGAAAAAGACCCAAATACAACCAGTTTGGCTGGCCAAGTGGGCAGCCTTAAAATGCCGTTAGTCGTTTCTTGACGATCGATCGAGGATAAAAGAACGTTAAAAAGCCCCCAGGCAACGATCACGAAAAGACCAAGCAGCAGAATTATTCGAACCGCGCAGAGCACTTTTCGTGAGCCAAAAGGGAGCTTCTCTTCTATGAGGTTAACGGCCACGTGGCGGCCATCGATTTCCGCAGAGGCCAAGCCTAAAAAGGCAATGGTGACTAGCAGCAGGGTCGAGATTTCCACGGTGCCTAAAATAGAAGCGCCCAGTACGTTTCGTGAGACCACATCGGCGACCGTTAGTAGAATCACACCAAGCAGGAGCAGGCCGGCCGCCATACTCAGCGATGACGCTATTTTGCGAGTAACGTGGGAGGTTTTCATCTCGCTCTCTCCAGGCAGCTTAACAGGGGATCCGCATAAGAGGTCTCGCGCTCTTCCTCATCGATGATACGCCGATAGTCTTCGAGCACGGACTGGGCGTCGTAGCTCCTGCGCGCGTAACGGTCGATCCAGTTCGACGCTATGTCGACCTGCTCGCTCCAGCGCTCGATATCCGCATCGGCAAACTCAGAGAGTACGGCGTTGGACGCTAGAAGGTCGTTGCACGCGACTTCGCCGGCGGCGTCCATCTCCTTGAGGCCGACATCGATGCTCTGCGCGGACGCCTGTTCGATCGCCTCTTGATACGCCTGCGGCATCGACTCGAAGAGCTCGACGTTCATGATCACGATGGAGCTTGCGAAAGTGCCGATTCCTGGGTTGACCAAGTAGGGCGTCGCCTCGGACAGACTGAAGGCCGGCAGGTTGGCTGCGGCAATGGCGGAGTACCCGTCGATGATGCCCCGTTCCATCGACTCGTAGATATCGTTGGCGGTCATGGCTACCGGGTTTACGTTAGCGGTTAACAGAACTTCCGACGTGAGGCCTCCCGACCTGATAGAGCGTCCGCGCAAGTCCGCCGGGCTATCGGCGGGCTCGTTCAGGCCGAGCACGACGGCGCCAAGCGGCAGGGGAAAAAGCAGCTTGGCCCCCTGACGGTCGAAATCCTCTCTAAAGGTGGTGTTCTCGTTGTAAAGGCGCTCTATGGCCGTCATTTGCGCTTTGGGGTTCTGGGTTTCGAATGGCAACTCGGTGACGGTGTACATCGGCAGGTCCGAGGCGGCGTACATCGAACCTACCTGGGCCAGATCGGTACGTCCGTCGAGAGTCGCTTGAAGTGCCGAATCGGCGCCAATGAGGCTTTGGCTATAGTGAAATTCGACCTGTACCTTGCCATCGGTCAGGCGCTCTATCTCCTCGGCCCAGCGCTGCACAGTTTTCGACTGATCGGAATTGGCGCTGGAGTAGGTGCTGTAATGAAGCACGTAGTCGGCACTCTTCTGAGTGCAGCCGGCGAGTGAGCCGGCCATAAGAACCGAGAGTGTGGTTAAAACCGCTTTTGTAGTTGTAGTCTGAAAGGCCATGGGTTTACTCCATTGCCGAGACTTTGAAACGGCGTAGTTCGAGGGCGGGGTTAACGGCTCTTACGTTACTCAGCCGCTCGGCAGTCAGCTCGGCCACCCCGACGCCTTCCGCCTCGCCTAGTGCACTCAACGCAATACCCATCGGGTCGATAATGGCGCTGTGACCCGAGCCTGTCGGCGCACACTGATCCGCCGCCAACACATAGATCGTATTCTCGATAGCGCGCGCACGAATGAGAGTGTTCCAGTGGTACTCCTTGAGCGGCCCAGGAATCCACTCGGCGGGTAGTGCCACCACGTTGGCGCCCTGGTCGACCAGTGACCGAGTGGTTTCCGGGAAGCGAAGGTCGTAGCAAGTGTGCATACCCACGGTGTAGCCGTCTATTTCAAACAGCGAGCCATTATTGGGTGCTGCGGCGTTGACCCGGTCCGATTCACGATATCCAAAGGCATCGTAAAGGTGCACTTTGCGGTACACGGCCTGGATCTCGCCCTGATCCATTGCCACAAGAGTATTGTGGATACGCCCATCACCTGCCGTTTCGTTGATACCGGCCACCACCGCGATTCCTAGCTCTTGAGACAGTTTGATGAGCTGTGTGAGACTCGGCCCGTCCAGCGACTCGGCGTTATCGACGAAACGATCATCCATTTTGGGAACGGTGTAGATGGCGTATTCGGGCAGGATAGCAAGCCGAACGCGTTGACTCTTCGCTTGGCGAAGTAGCTTCTCGATCGTCGCGAGGTTTTCGGCCTTGTCTTCGGTCGGCGCGTATTGAATGACGGCAGAAATCAGTGACATTAGCGGGTTTCCTCTTCCATCTTTTTAAAATCGGTCAGTGCCTGGCTAAAGCCACTCAACAGCGCACCATATTGCATGGTCAGCACGATGGTCGCGGCTTTTTCCTCAATGGCTACTTGGCGCTCGGCTTCGCTCCAGGCCGGGAGTATCCAGGGCTTGTTGGCTTTGCAGGCGGCTCTCGCCAAATGGCGAATATCGTTCAGGTCGCCTTCGCTCACGCTATAGGCGCCGCGGCCCCGACGCATGCTCAGATCGGATGGGCCAATGAAAATACCGTCGACACACTCGAGGGCAAGGATCTCTTCAACGCTGTCAAAGGCGCTGCCATCCTCGATCATGGGGAAGCACTGGTACTCACGATCCTGGGTGGCCAGCCAATCATCGGAAAAGCCGCGATAGCCGGAAACCCGACCGCCAGCAAAGCTTCTGTCACCCAGCGGAGGGAATTTCGCATAGCCGCAGATCTGTTGGGCGTGCTCGGCGGACTCGATATGCGGTATGGCCACGCCGTTAGCTCCGAAATCGAGTGCCTGTTGAATCGGCCCGCGCTCGGGGCCCAACACTTTGACGATCACGCGCATGCCGCGGGCGCGGATAGAAGGAATGAGCCAATCCAGCGCCGCCAAATCGAACAAACCGTGCTCGACGTCCAGCACGATAGTGTCGTACCCGGCCAGCTGTGCAATTTCTACCGCCGCCGTTGAAGGTTCTGTCAGCCAAATGCTCAAACTTGGTTTACTCATCGCTTTACCTCGATTGCTATTTCATGGTTTATTTGTGTATACATGAAGTATAAATAAAATATACATATAGTTTAGTCAATAGAAGTTTCACACCATTGGAAGTGTTTATAGCCCAAAGCGTGAAGTAACAGTCTATTTATAAAGAATTAATCGGCCATAAGAAAAACTGTGGGTGATAACAGCAGCAAAAAATAATAAACGTGTAATGGCTCGCTGAGGAACATGGTTTGCGGCCAGCAATGTAAGAGGAAAGAAAGGGTTCGAGAGCCATGTGCGGGCTCCCGAGCCAACCGTAAAATAAAATTTATTTAACGATCAAGTGAGGCGATATTCGTCAACGTCAAAAAGCCGTCTGCATCCAGGTAGCCGTCGTCGTCGGTGACAAGCCAGGTGTCGCCATCGATCTCCTTGAGCGCTTTGGCCGTGCGCGCCTCGTCGTTTAGGTAGCCCTGCATAACTTGGGGGCCGCTGATCAATATTCGGCCGACGGTGTCGGTAGGCTTTTCTTGAAAGCTATTAACGTCGACGATCTTGATGCTGGTGCCTGGCAGCGGCATGCCCACGCTTCCCACCCGCGCGCCGCGCTGCACCTGCAGGTAGTTCACGTCGAGCGCGTCCGGCAGGTTGACCGTGGCGACCGGGGCGGCTTCGGTAACGCCATAGCCTTCGAAAATCAGTTTGCGGAACTTGCGCTCGAAGGCGTCCCTGAGCTCATCATCCACCGGCTCGCCGCCCGCCACGACTACGCGAAGGCTATCGAGCATGAGCGGATGCACGTCGTCGCTTTGCGCCAGCCGCTTCAAAAACGCCGCGTCCGTGCACAGCACGCTGACCTGGTAGCGAGCGAGGGCCCGGGCGACGCCGACGCTGTCGTCGGGCTCTTCGTGGCACACCAGGGGGAGCCCTTCGATCAGCGGTAAAAGCTGGGTCGCGGTCAGCCCGTAGGCGTTGAAGGGCGCCAGAGTCGTCATGATGGCGTCGCCCTGCTCGGTGTTGAGCGCATCGGAGAGCTGCTTGACGTTGGCCATCAGGTTGCGATGGCTGAGCTTGACGCCCTTGAGGTGCTCGGGTGTGTCGCCGGTAAACACGATCGCCGCCGTGGCGCTGGGCCGCCGCGCCCGGCTATAAAGCCCCATCAGCACCGGCGCCGGCAGCCACCTGATCGCCAGCGCGGTTTTGATCCGCTCGCCTCGCCCGGGTGCCAGGTCCTCAATGTAAACCACCTGTCGGCCGGCAAGGCGGGCGGAGACGTCCACCCCGCGGCTTTCAAGGCGCGCGATGAACGCCCGTGAGGTGACGATCGTGGTGATACTGGCACGCGCGAGCACCGCCTTGAAAACGTCAGTGGCCTCGGCGTCGAGGTGCACCGGCGTCTTGTTGGCCGTGAGCGCGGCCATGGTGGTCAGCACGCCTTCGATACTTAAAGGCAGTAGCAGCCCCAGCGGCGCCTGGGGGCTGAGTGGGGCAAGCCGGCGGGCGAGCATGAAGCTTTCGCTCAGCGCCTGGCGGGCGCTGAGCGAGCGGCGAGCGGTATCGATCAGCGCCGGCTCTTTCGGGCGGCGTTTGACGCTTTTGATCCAGGCGTCGCCCAGCGTATCGAGGTCCTCCAAGGCGTGATGCCAGGAGCGGGTCGCCTGATCGAAAATGCGTCGCTTGAGCACGTCCGCCGGGGTGTTTTTGGCCAGCGCCTCGCCAAAGGCGACCACGATCGAGCGGTGAAGCGGCGCCTGGCGCAGGGTCTTGAGCCGCTCGGAGGAGCGCGAGAACTGGCTGCCCCACAGTCCGCGCAGATAAAACGGCACGATGACCACGTCCGGGTTGGCCTTTTCACAGGCGCGCTGGTAGCCGCGGCGAAACGCGCCGAGCTGGCCGGTGCGGCTGATCGCGCCTTCGGGAAACAGGCACACCACCTCGCCGGCGTTGAGCTGCGCCGCCACCGCCTCCAGCGCCTTTTCGGCGTTTTCGCCGCGCTCGATCGGAATGCAGCCCAGCGCTTTCAAAAAGCCGCGCAGGTACCAGCGCTCATACACGCTTTTGAGCATCACAAAGCGTACCGGCCGGGGGCAGGCGATTTGCACCATCGCCCAGTCGATCCAGCTGATGTGATTACCCAGCAGCAGCACCCCGCCATGGGAGGGCAGATTCTCCAGACCCTGAACCGAGACCCGGTAGTGGCGGGTGAGCAGAAAGCTCAGCACGAAGCGCACCAAACTCTGGGGGAGTTTCACCAGGGTATAGGCGCCGCCCAGCAGCGCCACAACGGCGATCAGGGCCAGCAGGTAGCGGCTATCGAGCCCGGCCAGCGCCATCAGCGCGGTGACGATCAAAAAACCGAGCATGGTCAGGTGCTGGAACGCGTTGCTCACCGCGAGCACGTGGCCCAGCTCGCGCTCCTCGGTGTGAAACTGAATCAGCGCGTTGAGCACCACGATGAAGAGCCCACCCATCGTACCCAGAAAAACGAAGTTGAGCGCCTGCACCCAGGGGGCGGTGATGAACGGCAAACACGTAAGCCCCAGCGCCATGCCGAGCGCGCCGATCGGAATCAGGCCGGTTTCGAGACGGTTTTTCGAAAAGCGGCTGGCGAGCATCGAGCCCAGCGCGATGCCCACACCGCTGGCGGCGAGAATGCCCTGCAGCGCCAGCGTGCTCTCGACGCCCAGCGCCCCCTTGGCGTAGGCGGGAAAAGTAGCCAGCAGCACCTGGCCGACAGACCAGAACGTGGCAAGCCCGATGATGCAAAGGCGCAGCACCGGCTGGCGCGCTACGCGTTGAAGGCTTTGGCGCGTCGAGCGAGCGCTCAGGGCGCGCTTGTACTGGCGCCGCGCAGCCGGCTGCGCCGGTTGATCCGGCGCCAGGCGGTAAAGCGCCACCACCTGCAGCAAACTGCCCGCTACCAGCAGCCAGCCAAGCGGGGCGGCGGCGGTTAGTATTTGGCTCGGCGTTGCGACGTTCGAGCCGATCATCTGTTCGAACAGTGCGGTAAACACAACGGTGGCGCCCAGAATCGCCGCGATGGTGATGGCCTGCACCAGGCCGTTGGCTTCGGCCAGGCGCTGCTTGCCGAACAGGCCCTTGATCAGCGCGTACTTCGCCGCCGAGTAGAACGTCGACTGAACCGCCAGCAATAGCGTCAGCGTAAGCGCCAGCCAGAAAAGCCCGGTGTAGTAAGCCGCGGTGATCGCAAGCGAAACGCCAAGCGCCAGCCAGCCAAACGCGCGCAGCACCCGCACGCGGGCGAAGGCGCTGGCGGCGAAACCTGCCGGCATGAAAAGTACGATGAACGGCAGCAGAATCAGCGCATTCAAAAGCGCCGTTAGCACGATCTGGGCGCTGCCCTCGACGCTTTTGAACAGCGTGTTCTGAATCACGACCTTGTGGCCCAGATCGATGAAGGCGTTGAGAAAGATCGCGATCAGGTAGGGCCAAACGCCCTGGACGCTTAACACGTGCCGCATGAAGAGTCAGCCTCGTCGTTTTAAAGTGCCTAGACTTTCTTGTAAGCGCGCCTCGGGTGCAAGCTTTTCGATCGATGGCGCGCTTTTAGTACTCGATATGATGTGAGCGCCGTTCATGGCGGCGCCGCTTTTTGGCCGGCTTTTTGGTACGCTACGCCTTTTGCTTTTTAGCCTGGTTGGTAAAGCCGGTAGGCGACAGGGCCGCGTTTTCGAACTCGGCGCCGTGCCGGGCTCACTCTCCATTCGATGAAGACCCGCTTTTATGTCGACGACTCCGTTTCAATCGCTTGCGTGCCCGCTCGACGGTCAGCCGCTCTCTCTTGCCAGCGGCGCCTGGCGCTGCGCGGCGGGACACAGTTTCGATATCGCCAAACAGGGCCACGTGAACCTTTTGCCGGTGCAGCAAAAGCGCTCCGTCGACCCCGGCGACAGCAAGGCCATGGTGGCCGCGCGCCAGCGCTTTCTGGGGGCTGGCCACTATCAGGTCATCGCCGATGCGGTCAGCGCCGCTGCGCTTGAGGGGACATCAGAAAACGAGCCGTTGACGTGTCTGGATGCCGGCTGCGGGGAAGGCTACTACCTGCGCCGTCTGGCACAGGCGTCTGACGTAGCGCTTTCGCTGATGGGGCTGGATATTTCGAAGTGGGCGGTGCTCGCCGCCGCCAGGCAAAGCCGCCCGCCGTCGCCGGCGCTGGACATTTGCTGGGCGGTCGGCAGCAACGCCAGCCTGCCGGTGCAGAGCCAAACCCTCGACCGGGTGCTATGCATGTTTGGTTTTCCCGTGGCGAGCGAGTTCGAACGTGTGCTGAAGCCCGGCGGCGTCTGGCTACAGGTCGAGGCCGGACCGGAGCATCTGCGCGAGCTGCGCGAAATCATCTACCCCGAGCTTAAGGCGCCACGCGCTAATGACGCCCCGACGCCCGCCGGCTTCGAGCACGCGAGCACCCGTCGCATCAGCGACCGCTTGACGCTGGAAAGTGCCGAGGAGATTGCCGATCTACTAGCCATGACCCCGCATCTTTACCGGGCCAGCAGTGAAGGGCGGGAGAGGGCGCAGGCGCTCGAGACGCTGACGCTGACGATCGACGTGGTAATCAAACGATGGGTCAAGGCGGGGTAACGGGCGCTAGCGGGTAGTACCCAAACGCAACAAGGCCCGCATAAGCGGGCCTTGTTATGCGGGCTAAAAGCCCGCTCAAACAGTTTAATCTAAAAGATTAAGAAGTCTGCTTGATGTTAGAAGCCTGAAGGCCTTTCTTACCCTGGGTCACGTCGAAAGATACAGTTGCACCTTCCTGCAGGGTTTTGAAGCCGTCAGCTTGAATTTCGGAGAAATGAGCAAAAAGGTCGTCGCCGCCGTCAGAAGGAGCGATGAAACCGAAACCTTTAGTGTCGTTGAACCATTTAACTGTGCCAGTTGCCATGTCTAAATCCTTTCGCGCAAAGTGCGCTGTTATAACGTTCCTGGTATTACCCAGATGAAGTGGCGGGTGAAACAAGGAATACAATATCAGGCTGCCGAAAAGATCGTACGCTTCTGAAACCATGCTGCTTGCTAACCACTGGCCACACATTGTCACGATTGAGCCGATGCGTCAAAGCCTTTTTGCAATTATTTTCATACCTGGGCGGCAATTTTCCAAGCGGCTGCCGATCTCAGCGCCGGTGCGCCCTGGCAACGAGCAGGAGCTGCAAAAAAGCGCCCAGCGCGGCAGCACCGGCCGCCGCCAGCGCCAGATGCCAGGGCGATAACCCACCGGCGAGGATCAGTCCGCCGGCCCCCGCTCCCAGGGCGCTGCCGAGATACAGCGCGGATTCGTTCAGCGCCACTGCCAAATGCGCATCGCCGAAAGGGGCACGAACCTGCATTAGTCGGTTATTTTGCGGTACCTGAAGCGCCCAGCCCACCGCGCCCCACAGGGCAATGGGTAAAAGCGCCATCAGTGGATGCTGAATCGCGGCCAGGGGCAGAGCGATCAGCGCCGCCGTCAGCACTAGCATGATGACCAGGGTGACGCGCGCCTCCAGGTAGCGGTCGACGAAGGGCCCGATCAGAAAGCTGCCCGCGATGCCGCCCACGCCCCATACCCAAAGATAGAGCGCGATAGACGAGACGCCGCCGAAGGCGGGCACGGCCATGAACGGTGCGATAAAGGTATACATTCCAAGACTTGCGATCGCCGCCAGCAGCGACACGCTCAGAATGCCAAGCGTTGCCGGATGCTTCAAAATGGTGAGCTTTTGCCGCAAGGGCGTTGGCGCGGGGGCGGGCAGCCAGGGCAGCTTGATTAAAAGCCCGATGGTGGCGATCGCTCCCAGCGTGGCCACGAGCCAAAAGGCCGCCGCCCAGCCGAGTCGCTCGGCCAGCGCCAGGCTCAGGGGTACCCCCAGCACCGTGCCGCTGGCCATACCGCCCATGATCATCGCCAGCGCCTGGCCGCGGCGCTCCTCGCGGGAAAGGGCTCCGGCCGCTGCAATACCCAGTGCCAGGTACACGCCCGCCGCGACCCCTGCGGCGCTACGCCAGATCAGCAGCGCGATGAAGCTGGTACTCACCGCGCAGAGCGCGTTGGCCAGCACGAACACCACCAGCGCAGCGATCAACCCCTCGCGCTGAAAGCGGCCGGGCAGCAGCGCCACGACCACCGGCGAGCCCACGGCGTATGCCAGCGTGAAGGCCGTGACCAGCTGGGCCGCCGCCGCCTCGGGAATGAAGAGCTCTTGAGTGATTAGCGGTATCAGCCCTGCGGTGACGTAGGACGCCACCCCCAAGGCAAAGGCGCCTAACGCGATCAGCGTCACGCTGAGTCGCGTCGAGAAACGGGTAGCGTCCGAAGACGAAAAGGACGATCGAGAAAAGAGAGGCATGGTCGCTCCGGTCGGGCGTGAAAAAATGAACGCCGCCATTTTGAAGCGCGCTTTAGAGGGGTACAATTTAACCCTTTATGCTATTACAAAAGGTATCCGTGTGGCCCAACCACGAACGCTTGCGCGCACCCGCCCCGAGCTTGGCGCGTTTTTGAAAAGCCGCCGCGAGCGTATCGCTCCTGAGTCGGTAGGGCTTCCCAGCGGCGCGCGCCGGCGCACTCCCGGGCTTCGCCGTGAAGAGGTGGCCGCACTTGCTGGCGTCGGCGTGACCTGGTACACGTGGCTCGAGCAAGGCCGCGATATTCGCGCCTCGAGTGACTTTCTCGAGCGCTTGGCGCGTATCTTCAAGCTCGATGCGATCGAGCGGCGTCATCTGTTTTTGCTGGCCCACCAGCGGCTTCCCTCGGAGCCCGGCAAGACCTGGTGCGAGGTGCCGCCGCTGGTGAATCGGCTAATGGCGGATCTGCCGACCCGCCCAAGCTACGTGCTCAACCTGCGCTGGGACGTGCTGGCGTTCAACCCGGCCGCCGACGCGCTGTTTGGCTTCTCCCGCCACGCGGTGCAGGCGCGCAACCTGTTGTGGCTGCTGTTCACCGACCCGGCCATCCGAGCGCTGTTCGACCCCTGGCAGCCCCAGGCGCGGCAGATGCTTGGAAGCTTCAAGCGCGACGCCGCCCGCGCCCCGGCGGACCCGGCGCTGAACGCCCTGGTCGAGACGCTCAGCCAGGTCGACGAGGCGTTTCGCGACTGGTGGCCGGACCAGGAAATTCATGGGCCGTGCTTGGGGGTACGCACGCTTAACGTGGCGCCCATTGGCGCGGTGGAGGTCGAGCATATTTCATTGACCATCGACGAGGAGCGCCACCTGCGACTGGTCTACTACGCGGCGCGGGATGACGCGCTGGAGACACTGCTAAGCGAGCACGTGGCGCCTGACAAGGGGTAAAGCGTGGCGGGGCGGCTATACTCTCGCCCAGCCGGCGCTTTATGAGGCGGTATTCATTTGAGTAAGTTGGGGCAAGAATCATGAAAACGTTACTGCAGGGCTACCTACGCACCTCGCTGATTCTGCGCGTCAGCATTGCGCTGGTGCTGGGCGTACTCACCGGGCTGTTCGGCGGCGAAACGCTGATCGCGTGGCTTGCGCCGCTTGGCGATTTGCTGCTGCGTCTGTTGACCTTTTTGATCGTACCGATCGTGCTGTTCACGCTGATGGTAGGCATCAACCAGTCTCAGGAGGGCAGCGTTGGGCGCATCGGCGGCAAGGTGCTGCTCTATTATCTCGCCTCGTCGGCGCTGGCGATCGTCGTGGGGTTGGCGGTGGCCTCGCTGTTCGACCCGGGTAGCAACACCACGCCTCAGGAGAACATGAGTTTCTCGGTGCCGGAGAACCCGGGCGTGGTCGAGGCGCTTTTGAACATCGTGCCAAGCAACCTGTTTGGTGCCTTCGTCGAGCTGAACATGCTGGGTATCATCTTCACCGCGCTGGTGTTCGGCATCGCGCTTTTGAAGATGCGCCAAACCTCGCACCAGCGCGCACTGGGCGAGCGCCTATACGAAGTGCTGCAGGCGTTGAACGAGGTGACGCTCAAGGTAATGGCCGGAGTGCTGCACGTCGTGCCGATCGGCGTGTTCGCCATCGTTGCCGGTACCGTGAGCCAGCAAGGGCTTGGCACGCTGTTGGCGCTGGGCGATATGGTACTGGTGCTTTACGTGGCGCTGGCCGCGCAGCTGGCGCTTTACTGCGTGGCGCTGCGCTTTTTTGGCGTGCGCCTTCGCACCTTCTTTCGCGAGGCGCGAACGCCGCTGGCCACGGCGTTTGCCACGCAAAGTAGCGCCGGGACGCTACCACTCACTGTTAACGCGGCGCACCGGCTGGGCATTTCAAAAAGCATCTACGGTTTTAGTCTGCCGCTGGGCGCGACCATGAACATGGATGGCGCCGCCATTCGCATCGCGATCTCGGCGGTGTTTGCCGCCAACGTCATCGGCGCGCCGCTGGATTTCGCCAGCATGGTGCAGATCGTGCTGATCGGCACGCTGGTATCCGTCGGTACGGCCGGCGTGCCTGGCGCCGGGATCATCATGATTTCCACCGTTTTCACCCAAGTGGGGCTACCTATCGAAGTGGTGGGGCTTTTGACCGCGATCGACGCGCTAGTGGGCATGGGGGCAACCGCGCTCAACGTGACCGGAGACCTGACCGGCACGGCGCTGGTGGCGCGCAGCGAAGGCGAGGCGCTCGATGGGGCGGGTGAAGCCCGTGACGAGACGCCTAAAGCCTCATAATCAAAGCTTGGGAGCCTGAACGAAAATCCGGACAAAAAACGGGGCGCTCAAGGCGCCCCGTTTTTTTCGATCTTGTCACCGGCGGGTGAGGGTCAGTACTTCAGGATCACATACAGCGCGTGAATGATGCCGGGAATGAAGCCAAACACCGTCAGAAGAATGTTGAGCCAGAAATGGCCTTTCAAGCCGACTTCCATGAAGACGCCCAGCGGGGGCAGCAAAATGGCGAAAAGTATCTTGATCGGGTCGGTGGCGGTCAGGGCCATAAAGCCTCCAATGCTTATTCAATAAACGAGCAACGGCCTGTCGCTCGGCTTAGCCAAAAGTGTAGTTGCCCTTGGGGCAGTGTGCGAATGTTAAACGTTTATAGCGGCGGCTATTTAAGTTTGCCCCGGCGGCTCGCCATCTCTAGCCTGACCCCGTATCCTGCGCTTCTTTCACGATTGCCGGGCCTTGCGCCCAGGCGTTACTGCGCTCATTACCCCATCGAGGCCCCATGAAAATATTGCTGCCGCCCACCTTTTTTCTGGCAAGCGCCATGGGCGTTCAGCCCGTGCTGGCCCAGACGTCTCCCGACGAGCAAGCGGTCACCCTTGCGCCGGTCCAGGTAAGCGCGCCAAGGCTTGCCCGCGAGCTCTACGCTACCCCGGCGGCGATATCGACGCTTGAAGAGGACGAGATTCACCGCGGCCAGCAGCGCGTGCGGCTGGACGAGTCGCTCGTTCGCGTGCCCGGAGTGTTCGTGCAAAACCGCGATAACTTCGCCCAAGGCCAACGCATCGCCATTCGCGGCTTCGGCGCCCGCGCCCCGTTTGGCGTGCGCGGTATCACCGTGCGTGTCGACGGCATTCCCTACACGCTGCCCGACGGCCAGGCGGCGCTTGACGCCATCGACCTGGACAGCGCCGAGCGTATCGAGGTGATTCGCGGGCCCTCCTCGGTGCTGTACGGCAACGCCGCCGGCGGGGTGATCGAAATCACCACCGCCGACGGACGTAGCGATCCAGGATCCAGCGTGCGTGTCGAGGTGGGCAGCGACGGCTATCAAAAGCTCGCGCTTCAAAACGGCGGCCAGAGCGGCGACTGGTCCCACCACGTGAGCCTCTCTGGCTTGAACGTGGACGGCTACCGCGATCAGAGCTCCACCGAGAAGTACCTGCTCAACGCCAAGCTTCGCCGGGAGCTGGGAAGCGAGCGGGCGCTGACCGCGATCGTCAACCTGCTTGAAAACCCGCGATCAGAAGACCCGGGCGCACTCAACGCCCGCGAAGTCGCTCGGGGCCGCGACCTGGCCGCGCCCAATTCGGTCGCGCTGGACGCGCACCAGAACGTCGACCAGCAGCTGGTTGGCTTGCAGTACGAGGATTTGAGCGCGGGCCCCGGCGAACTCTACGTGAAAGGCTTCTACGCCCGGCGCGATTTCGAGCAGCAGCTGCCCTACGTCGGCGATAGCCGGCTGGGCTATGAGCGCGACTACCTGGGCGGCAGCGCCGAGTATCACCACGCCATCGAGCTGGGGGCGCTGCCGCTGGATTACGTCGTCGGGGTCGATATCGCCCGCCAGGAGGACGACCGCTTTCGCAATGACGTCAGCGGCGCCGGGGCGGTGGGCGAGCAGGTCGCCCGTGAAAAGCAGACCGCCACCGCCACCGGCGCGTTCGCCCAGGGCGATCTTGGCCTGACGGATCGGCTCACGCTGTCGCTGGGCGCACGCTTCGATCGTGTCGAGCTCGAGGTCGATGACCATTACCTCGAGGACGGCGATCAAAGCGGTGATCAGACCTTCAACGAGTGGAGCGGCTCGGCCGGGCTTAGCTATCGCTACCGCCCGCAGCATCAGGTCTATCTCAATACCGGCACGGCCTTTGAGACGCCCACGTTTGCCGAGTTCGCCAACCCGGCCGGTGGCGGCTTCAACCCCAGTGTGGAGCCGCAAAAATCCTGGAATCGCGAGGTGGGGCTTCGCGGCTACGTCGCCCCGCTTGCGCTCGACTACGATCTCGCGCTCTTTTCAGTGCGCGTGCGTGACGAGCTGGTGCCGTTCGATGAGGGTGGGCGCACGTTCTACCAGAACGCCGGTAACACCGACCGCGACGGCATGGAGCTCGCGCTTGGCTGGCAGTTTTTGGATCAGTGGCGACTCGATAGCGCCCTGACCCTGGCGCGCTACACCTTTGATGAGTTCGCCACGCCCACGGCGAACTTCGACGGCAACCGCATTCCGGGCCTGCCGGAGCAGACCTGGATCAGCCAGCTCACCTGGGAGGGTGTGAATGAGCGCTTCGCTACGCTCGAAACCGAGTACATCGGCGATCTGCTGGCGGATAACGCGGGTGACGTGGAGGCGGACAGCTACTGGCTTATGAACCTGCGCGTCGGCGACGGCTGGCAGCTCGATGAGCGATCAAGGCTCAACGCCTATGTCGGCCTGCGCAACGTCTTCGACCGGGAGCACTATTCCAACGTGCGCTTGAACGGCACTTTTGGGCGCTATTATGAACCGGCCCCGGGGCGCAGCGTTTACGCCGGAGTGGAGCTTTCGTTCTAAACTGCCAGGAGTGCGTTACAAACAAAACGGGCAGCCCAAGGGCTGCCCGTTTTGCGTTGAAGGCCAGGCGTGACGCCCGGCCAAAGGAGGCGATTACTCTGGCAGCGCGTAGCCGATCACGTAGTCGCCCATTTTGGTGCCGAAGGTGCCGTGACCGCCGGCGCTGACCACCACATACTGGCGGCCGTCGGCGCCGGTGTAGGTCATCGGCGTTGCCTGACCGCCGGCGGGCAGGCGCGCCTTGAAGACCTCTTCACCAGTTTCATGGTTGTAGCCGCGCAGGTACTGATCCAGCGTGCCGCTCATGAAGGTCACGCCGCCCGCCGTAGTGAGCGGGCCACCCAGCGCCGGGACGCCGACCGGCAGGCCAATCGGCAGGCCCAGCGGCATGCTGTCGCGGGTGGTGCCGTTGGGGTGCTTCCACACCACTTCGGCGTTTTGCAGGTCGATCCCCGCCACGTCGCCCCAGGAGGGCGCCTGACAAGGCAGGTTGAAGATCGACAGCAGCGGGCCGAGCTCGACGGCGTAAGGCGCGCCGGCGTTGGCTTGCAGCCCCTGTTCGCTGGCCGAGCCCTGTTCGCCTTCGACTTCCTCACGCGGCACCAGGGTAGAAACGAACGCCAGGTACTTGGCGCCGGTGAACAGCGTCTGACGCTCGGGGTCGACCGCCACGCCGCCCCAGTTCATAACGCCGACGTTACCCGGGTAGATGATGCTGCCCTCGAGCGACGGCGGCGTGTACTGGCCTTCGTAGCGCAGCGAGTTGAACTGGATGCGGCACATCATCTGATCAAACGGCGAGGCACCCCACATGTCGCGCTCGGTGAGCGGCGCGGGCAGCAGGTTCAATGCCGAGCGAGGCTGAGTTTCAGCGGTCCAGTCCCCCTCGACCGCGCCTTGGGGGGCGGGCACTTCTTCGATCGGCACGATCGCCTCGCCGGTTTCCCGGTTGAGCACGTAGAGGCTGCCCTGCTTGGTGGGTTGGATAACCGCCGGCTGGACGCCGTCAGCGGTGTCTAGGTCAATCAGCACCGGCTGGGCGGGCGTGTCCATATCCCACAGATCGTGGTGAACGAACTGGTAGACCCAGGCGACCTGGCCGGTTTCGAGCTCCAGCGCTACGAGCCCCGCACTATAGGTTTCGTCGTTTTCGCTGCGGTTACCGCCGAACTGATCCGGCGTGGCGTTACCCATGGGCAGGTAGACGAGCCCCAGCGTTTCGTCGACGCTGATCGGCGCCCAGACGTTGGGCGAATTGCGGGTATAGGTCTCATCGTCGGCGATGGGGGCGGTGTCGTCCGGGTTGCCGCTGTCCCAGTTCCATACGAGTTCGCCGGTGCGCACGTCGAACGCGCGAATCACCCCAGAAGGCTCATCGACAGAGCTGTTGTCGGTCACGTGGCCGCCCAGAATCACCAGGTTTTCGGTCACGGTGGCGGGGGAGGTGGAGTAGTAGCCGCCCGGATCGAAGCTGCCGATGTTTTGCGTCAGATCCACTTCGCCGTTTTCGCCAAAGCCTTCGCAGGGCTCGCCGGTATCGGCGTTAAGCGCGATCAGGCGGGCATCGGCGGTGGGTAGATAGAGCCGGCGGGGGCACATCACGTCGGTTTGGCTCAGCATCGGCGCGGCAGTGTCTTCGGTGGCCGCCGGGGCGCTCAGCCGCTCGAGTATCGCCACGTCGATGGCGAAAGCGTCGCGCTCGGCGAACAGCAGCGAAGGCGTGGCATTCTCGCCGCCGGCTACATCGCTGGTCGTCGCGTTATCCGACTCGATGTTGACGTCGTTATCGGCAGCGTTATCCGCATCGTTATCGGAATAGTTGGCCGCGTCAAAGTAGGCGAGCCCGCGGCAGGTCATGTGCGCCCAGCCGGAGAAGTCGTCGGCGCCTTGGGTGCTGATCTCGGGGTCGAACTCCCAGATCGTCTCGCCGGTTTCCGGCGACAGGGCCATGGCGCGGCTGTGCGAGGTGCAGATATAAAGCTGGTCGTTGACCTTCAGCGGCGTGTTCTGATTGGTGATTTCCGGCGGCGCGTTGGGGCCGGGCTCATCGCCGGTCTGGATGCGCCAGGCTTCCTCGAGCTCACCGATATTGTCGAGTGTGATCTGATCGAGCGACGAGTAGTGGGTGCCGGCGTTGGTGCCGCCGTAAGCCGCCCAGTCGTCACCCGCGACCTGAGCGGGGTTGGCCTCGGCGTTGGCGCGGTTATCGACAAGCGAGCCTTCGACTACGCCCGGGGCGGTGAACTGGCTGGCAATCGCAACCGCGATAGAGGCGATGACGCCAAGCCCTAGTGCCAGGCTCCCGCCGCGTGAATCCAAGGGCTTGCGCCACCAGGGCAGCAGCATGACGATGGCGATCAGACACGGGATGGCCACCCGCGGCACCAGCGGCCACCAGTCCAGCCCCACTTCCCACAGCGCCCAAACGAGGGTTCCCAGCAGCGTGGCGGCGTACAGCCAAAGTGCCGCGCCCTTGCGCAGCGCGAGCAGGATGCCCGTGGCTAGCACGGCGATACCGGCGATCAGGTAGTAGGCGCTGCCGCCCAAACTCAATAGTTTGCCGCCGCCCACGGCTAGCGCCAGACCCGCAAGGCCGAGCACGACCCCGAGAATCACGGCCGGCCAGGCGCTGCGGGCGCGTTTGTGTTCGTTCATACAATATCCCTGTTACCACGCATGATGGGCAAGCGACCCGTGAGGATTCTCGCCCGCTTGATGCGCTAACCCATCGGCCGGGGGAGTCGATAAGACGCCTCATTCAGCGGCTCGAAAGGGCAATGGGTTAGCGCACGCTCTGTGGTGGACATTTTAATCGTCAATAGGATATTGGTCGAACGGGTTTGGCGATTTTCATGAAAAAAGGCCGCCGCGAATACGCGGCGGCCTGCTGGGTGTTGAAGAGGCGTTGTCGGCTCGGGTGGTGCTTAGCCTTCGAGCTTGACCAGCATTTTGCCGGTATTGGCGCCTTCGAACAGTGCGAGGAAGGCATCCGGCGTGCGCTCGAGGCCCTCTTCCACGGTCTCCTTGTAGTCGAACTTGCCCTCGGCGACCTGGGGCGCCACTTCGTTGAGGAAATAGCCGTAGTTCGACCAATGGTCGGCGACGATGAAACCCTGCATTTTCGCCTTGCGCACCACCAGTTGCGAAAGGTTGCTCGGCCCCGGGGCGGGCTTCTCGGCGTTGTAGCTGTCGATCATGCCACACACCGCGATTCGCGCGCCTTCGTTGAGCTGGGAAAGCGCCGCCTCCAGGCAGATGCCGCCAACGTTCTCGAAGTAGACGTCGATGCCTTCCGGGCTTGCCAGGCGAATGGCGTCGCTCAGCTCGCCGGCAGTGCGCTCTTTATAGGTGACCGGCTCCACGCCCACCGATTCGAGCCAAGCGAGCTTGTGGGCCGCGCCCGCGATGCCCACCACGTGGCAGCCCTTGGCCTTGGCCAACTGCGCGACCAGCGAGCCGACCGCGCCGCTGGCCGCGCTTACCAGCACGTTGTCGCCGGGCTTGCACTCGGCAATGCGGTTAAGCCCGGTCCAAGCGGTCATCCCTGGCATGCCAAGAATCCCCAAATACGCCTGCTCCGGAACGTCGTGGTCCGGCAGCTTGAAGACGCCTTCGGCAGAGCCCTGAGCGATATCGCGCCAGCCGCCCATGTGACTGACCCGGTCGCCGACTTTAAGCTTCTCGTCGTTGGATTCGATCACCTCACCGATCGCGCCGCCGTCCATCGGCTTGCCGAGCTCGAAGGGGGGGACGTAGGTATGCACGCCGCTCATCCGTCCGCGCATGTAAGGGTCGACAGAGAGCCAGCGGTTGCGAACGCGCACCTCGCCTGGGCCAAGCTCGGGAAGCTCCTGGGTTTCGAGTTTAAAAATCTCGCGGCGGGGTAGCCCTTCCGGGTAATCGGTTAGCGTAAAGTAGCGTGACTGCATCAAAGCCTCCTGCGTAGATGAATCGTCTCGCGGCGCCGCAAAGCGGCCGTGTCCCGTTAAAGACTATAGGTCCTCTGACAAGTTCGCCAATCGCTAATAAATAAAACCTGGTGAGATTAAAACGATAAAAGCGGCCCGTGGGTGGGGCCGCTTTTTTATCATCGAGCAAGGCGGGATCAACAGAGGGTAGAACGTAGCTCAAGGGGTATCGTACATCGGGGAGTACGCTAGCCGTTAAGTCCACAATGCTTGGGCGTGGTTAGCGGGTTAGTTGACCACCGTCAGCAGCACCGGGGCCGTCCCGCGACGTACGATGCCGAGCTGGCGCGCCGCGCGCTTGGAAAGGTCGATGATTCGGCCTTTGACGAAGGGGCCGCGGTCGTTGATCAGTACTTCGACTTCCTGCCCCGTATCCGGGCGGGTGACCAGTACCTTGCTGCCGAAGGGCAGGCTCGGGTGAGCGGCGGTCAGCGCCTGCTGGTCGAAGGCTTCGCCGCTGGCGGTTGTCGCTCCCTGGAAGCGGTCGCTGTAGAAAGAGGCCACGCCTTGCTGGTCGACGCTCTGGGCGAAGGCGGTGCTGGACGCCATCGTTAATAAAGCCGCGAATAAACCTTGTTTGATGATTTTTGCATGAACTCCCATTGGAGTACCTCAGCTATTGATCTCGATCCGGCATTCTTTAATCAGCGGGTGAATATAACTAAAGGGGTTGCCTGAAGGCTTCGCGATGGTAACGCTCCAATCAGCATTGGGCAAGCTTTGCGATAATCGGCGAAGATGTACCCCAAGTTTCGAATTTAGTTCGCCAAAAATTATTTAAATTGGCCACCGCCGTTTAAGTGCTTCTTTTGTGTAGCACTTGTTCACGTTACAAGGAAACGCAAAACCATCGGTGCGTTTTATAAGGATCGTGTGATATAAAAAGGTCCGCGTAGCACTATTGCGTACTTCAAACGTCATTCAACGGAATTTTTTCAATGGCTAATAGTTCATCGTTAACACTCGTAGTGGGCGTGCTGGGCGGCGCGCTCGCCGGCTTTCTCGTGGCCCAAGTGGTGCCGGACGTTTCCGGCTTCTCGGGCCAAGCCGATACCGACGAAACCGAGCAGGCACTCCCGATCGATTCCATCGAAGGGCTCGGTAGTCTGACCCTCGATGAGCGCCTTCGCGGTGAGCTCACCACCAGTGGCGAGCTCAACGGCAACGACGGCAGCCGCTCGCTGTACTACCGCCTGGCGCTCGACGAAGACTCGCTGGTCGAGCTGGATCTGAACGGCGCGCTCCAGGGGACCGTCACGCTTTACGACGACCACCTTCAGATGCTGAGCAGCGGTGCGCCGCTTCGCCATCGCATCGAAGAGGCCGGCGACTACCTAGTCGTGGTCAGCGGTATGGATGCCAGCAGCTACGGCCCGTTCACGCTCTATCCGCGTACCGTCGAAATCAGCGACAGCGATACCCTGACCGTGGACGAGCCGGCGGATTACTGGATGCAGTCCGACGAGGAAGTCGTAACGCTGACGGTCGAGGAAGCGGGGCTTTACCAGATCGATATGCGCTCCGATGAGTTCGATGCCTACCTGACCATCGAAGGCCCCAACGGCTACCGTCGTAACGACGACGACAGCGGCGGCGACCTCGACGCTCAGATCACCGACTTCCTCGCCCCGGGCGAGTACACCGTCAAGGCGCAAACCTACGGTAGCGGAAACGGCATGTATACGCTGTCCGCCACGCTCAGCGAGCAGGCCGGCGACTTCCGCAACGACGGCCCGATTGCGCCGGGCGAATCGCTGACCGGCTGGTATAACAATGCCCCGCTCGAGTACACCCTCGAGATCGAAGAGGCGGGGATGTATCAGATCGACATGCGCTCAAGCGACGTCGACGCCTTTTTGGAGCTGCACGACGACGACGGCTACTCCCGGGAAAATGATGACGGCGGCGACGGCTACGATGCGCGCTTGGCAGACTTCCTCGCACCGGGCACTTACCGTATCGTCGCCCGCACCGCTTTTGAAACCACGTCTGGCGGCCAGTTCACGCTCGCCGTGGAAGAGAACGAGCTGCCCGAGGGCACCGAGCTTCAAAACGGCGGCGAGCTGACGCCCGGTGAAACGCTCAGCGGCTGGTACAGCGGCGAAGACGTGACCTACCAGCTCGAGGTCGAACAGAGCTCGGCGGTAACGATCGCGCTGGACTCTAACCACTTCGATACCTATCTCGAGCTGACCGGAAACGGCGTGTCCGAGTCCAATGACGACGGCGGCTCCGGCACCAACGCCCTGCTTGAAACCTCGCTGCTGCCAGGCACCTATACCGTGCATGCCCGCGGCTATAGTGCCAGCGAAAGCGGATTGTTCGAGCTGACGACCGAGCTCGAACCGACCGATATCGAACCGGACGCCTGATACCCAAGCGGCACCGCCGGTCACGCTAAACGCCCTTGTTCGCTTTGTGCGGCAAGGGCGTTTACATTTAAGGGGTCGAGCATGGCTCGGCGCTAAAGATGTCACGCGCGGCCGCTCGAATCCGGCGTGACACCAAAGGGATAGAACTCAAAAGGGAAAATATCATGCCACGTCTAACAGTGGGCGCGCTGGTCGCAGTGACGCTGCTGCTCAGCGGCTGCCAAAGCTATCAGTCTGCGCCGGTCGAGCCCTACGCGATCGTCACCCTGGCCCAGGAGAAGCAGTTCGTCGCCCCCGACTGCCCGCTCGATCAGTGCCCCCAGCTGCGGGTCTCCGCGCTCGAGTTTCCCAAGTCCGAGATGCTGTCGCGCGAGCTTCGCCGCCGGCTGATCGCGCTGGCCCCCCTTGAGGACGAAAGCGCTTCGACGCCGAATGTCCAAACGACCTGGGCGGGCTACGCCAACGCCTTTTTCGATCAGGCCGAGCGCCAAGGCTCCACGTCCGAAAGCGGGGCGAGCGAGGCGCTGCTGGAGGCCGACGAGTATGGCCACCACAACGACCTGCTGACTCTGGAACTCAATAGCTACGTCTACTTTAGCGGCCAGGCGCACGGCCTTCCCGCCACCGAGTTCATGGTGATCGATGAGCGCTCCGGGAATACCGTCGGGCTAAGCGATATGCTGATCGAAGGCCGTGAGGCCGCTTTCGAGCGGCTGGTCACCGAGGCGCATCAGCGCTGGCTTGACGAGAACGAGCAGGACGCCACGTTCGCCGCCAACTGGCCGCTTAGCCAGTCCCGTAACGTTGCCCCGCTCGAGGACCGCTGGGTGGTGAAGTTCAACGTCTACGAGATCGCCCCTTACGCCGTGGGCCAGCCGGAGCTCGAGATTCCGCTGGAGGCGCTGCGCGGCATCGCCAAACCGCGCTATCTCGACCAGTAATCGCTCTATCTTAACCAATTACCGAGTTGCTTGACGCAAGTTGACAGCGCCGTCGCTCGACGGCGCTTTGTGATATTAGCGGCCCGCCTTCAAGCAGCCTGCCACGACCAGTACGGCGGCCATTGGCAGGCGCCAGTCGAGCACGCTCATGCCGGCCAGCACCAGCAGCAGGCCGGCGAGAATCGGCACGCCGTAGGCTAGGCTTCCCACCAGGTTTGAGTGGCCCAAACGCAGCGCCTTGTCCCAGGCCACCATGGCAATGCCGTAAGGCCCCAGCCCCAGCGCGATACCCGCCAGCAGCGCCTCGCTTTGCGGCAGCGTCAAATCGTTTTCGAGTACCAGGCTCGCGCCCGTGGCTAACGCGCAGGCGATCAGCAGAAGGCGCGGCAGAAGCGGCGTCAGCGCTACCGGTGCGCTCTGGCCAAACCAGGAGTAGAGCGCCCAGCAGCAGGCCGAAAGCAGCGCGATGGCGTAGCCGGTGAGCTCGCCGTTGAACCCGCCGGAAAGCGCCTGAGGCAGCATCAAAAGCGATGCGCCGAAAAACGCGATCAGCGCGCCGATGACGCCTTCAAGGCGCAGCCGCTTGTGGCGGCTGTACTGGCTCAACAGTACGAACAGTACCGGCCAGGTGTAGGTGATAAGCGCGGCGTCGGCCGCCGGCGCCAAACGCATGCCGATGAAGTAGCTGCTGACCGCGCCGACAATCAAAAGCGGCACCCCAAGCCAAACGCTCATCGCCCAGAGCGGGCGCATCGTGTTCACTCCCGTTTTGCGGCTCAGCGGCAGCGTCGCAAGTGCGCCTGCCAGCAGCGTCAGCGCCGTCAGCTGCAGCGGCGACGAGGTTTGAGCCATGCCGGCCAGCAGCGGGGCAACGCTCCAGAGCGCCACCGCGATCGAGGCGGCTGCGATGCTGTAGCCGCGAGCGGGCAGGGTAGGGAGATGAACGCGATACATGATGGCTCCTTCACTAACGATCGATGCGGATAGACAAACCTTGCTTTCTTTAGGTGGGGGTCAGCATAATCGCTCTTTAAATATCACAATATCGATCTTTAATGATGATACCTATCAACAGCGGTGATATATGCGCGCACCCATTTTCGACTTGTCGCTGCTTCGTACCGTCGTGGCGATCGCCGATACCGGCAGCGTCACCGCAGCCGCCAAGCGTTTGGCCTATACCCAGTCCACGGTAAGCATGCAGCTACAGCGCCTGGAGGGGCAGCTGGACTTAACACTTCACGAACGCGAAGGTCGCCGGATTCGCTTTACCCAGGAAGGCGAGCGGCTTTTAGCCCACGCCAGACGCTTGCTGGCGCTCAACGATGAAGCCTTTAGCGACATGCAGGCCCGACAGGTCACCGGCGACCTGACCTTAGGGATTCCCGAGGATTACGCGTCGCTTTTACCGTCGGTGTTCGCCTACTTTCACCAGCTTTACCCGGCGGTGGGGTTGACGGTGATCTGTGGAACCAGCGCGCACCTGGTCGAGCAGGTCAAAAACGCCGATATCGATTTGGCACTGGTCACGCGCCAGCGCAATTCGCCTGGCGGCGAGGTCATTCGGCGCGAGCCGCTTTTATGGGCGGTGGGCATCAATCAGCAGCCACTTTTGAGCGACCCGATCCCGCTAGCGCTATATTCGCCCGGCGCGGATGTGTTTCGCGAGGTGGCGGAACAGGCGCTGCAGGCAGCGGGTCGCGACTGGCGCGTGGCCTATACCAGCCAGTCGATGGCCGGGCTTGCGCCGATCGTCACCGCCGGGCTTGCCGTCGTGGTGGTCACGCGCAGCATGCTTACGCCTTCGCTTCGCCCGCTGGACGAAGCGAGCGGGCTACCTACGCTTCCTTACATCGAACTCGCCCTGCACCGCGCCCCTCACCGGCCGACGGAGCCAGCCCGGCGGCTGGCCGAGTTAATTCGCGAACAGCTAGCGGCGATTGGCGAAGCGTTATAAGGTTAAGGGCAGTTTCACCCGCAAGCTTGTTTTCACCCATAAGCATTTTCCAGACAGAACCTGGGCGTCAGGAGCCACCGATGCACGAGCTGGACCACTACATTTATCCTCACCGAGTGCTGCACTGGCTGGTCGCCGCGGCGGTGCTCGTGTCGTTGGCCACGGGTTTGACCCTGGGCACCTGGGGCTTCGAGCGCACCGCCGACGCGTTGGGCACTACCTTGACCAACGTGATGTACACCGGCCACAAGACGCTGGGTGTATTGATCCTGCTATTGATGACGCTTCGAATCATCACCCGGGCCGCGTTCGTGGTGCCGGATCACGATCCGCCCTTGAACGCCTTCGAGCGGGTGGTGAGTAAAAGCGTGCACCATCTTTTGTATATCGCGCTGGTACTGATGCCGCTGATCGGTTGGGCGGCCACCGCCACCGGCGGCTATCCGGTCGAGTTCTTCGTCTGGCACCTGCCGGGCTTTTTGAGCGAGAACGCGGCGCTTTCCCAAACGCTCTTTGGCTGGCATGAAGCATTGGGCTGGGCGATTCTGGTGCTGGTCGTGCTGCACGTAGGCGGGGCGCTATTTCACTGGCGGATCAAACGCGACAATGTCATTAAGCGGATGAGTCTTTTCGACTGATCCACAGGCGGTCTAGACAAGGGATCGGTTCGCGAACGCGGCCGGTCCCTTTTTCGTTGGCGGCTGTTGAAAAGCGACTTGAACGAGGCGGAGGTTTGGTGTAAATGCAAATCACTCACTTTTGTTGACTTGCGGGCCGAGTGCGTCACAATTCGTCGTCCAGTCAACGGGGGAGGTGAGAATGGAGTTGCTGCGGGTGGTCTTTACGCACTACCGCTGGCCCTTTTTAGGCGCCATCGGGCTGAGCCTTTTCAGCGCCGGGCTGGGCGTCGGAGTCATTGCGTTCATCAATCAGCACCTGATCGTCGCCGACAGCACGCTGTCGGTGCTGGTGCCGTTTCTCGGGCTCTTGACGCTGCTGCTGGCGGTCACCCTGGCTACTCAGCTGGCGCTGACGCTACTGGGCCACTACTTCGTCTATAACCTGCGCAGCCGGCTATTGAAGCGTATTCTGGATACCGATATCGAGCGCATCGAGCGGGTGGGTAACGCTACGCTTCTGGCGAGCCTTTCGAGCGACGTGCGCAACATCACCATTGGCTTCGTTCGCCTGCCGGAGCTCGTGCAGGGTGTGGTGATGACCGTGGCGTGCGTGGCTTATCTGGCGTGGCTTTCGCCGGAGATGGTGCTGGTCACCGTGCTCTGGATGGCGGCGACCATGGGCATCGGCTGGTGGCTGGTGTCGAAGGTGTATCGCCACTTTCATCTGGTGCGCGAAAGCGAGGATCTCTTATACCGCGACTACCAGACCGCCATCGAAGGGCGCAAGGAGCTCACCCTCAACCGCGACCGCGCCCGGCGCTTTTTCGACGAGACCTACACGGCGAACGCCAAAACCTACCTGTATCACATCATTCGCGCGGACACTTACCACCTGAGCGCCGGCAACTGGTCGAACATCATGATGCTCGGCGCCATCGGCGTGGTGTTTTTCATGGCCAACGTGCTCGGCTGGGCGAGCCCGGCGGCGGCGGCGACCTTCGCGCTGACGCTGCTGTTTTTGCGCACCCCGCTGATTCAGGCGATCGGCGCCTGGCCGACGCTGATCAGCGCCCAGGTCGCGTTCGACAAGCTCAAAAGCCTGGAGCTCGCCGAGTACCGCGCCGACTTCGCCGTCAAGGACACGCTGCGCGACTGGCAGTGCATTCGCTTGGTGGACGTGACTTACGCCTACCCGGGAGACGCAAGCGGCCAGGGCGCGTTCAAGGTCGGCCCGGTGAACCTGACCCTGCACCGCGGCGAGCAGGTGTTCCTGATTGGCGGCAACGGCAGCGGCAAGTCGACGCTTGCGCGCCTCTTGTCCGGGCTCTACCGCCCGCAGAGCGGCTACGTGCAGATCGACGATACGCGCATCGACGCGCACAACTGGGACGCCTTTCGCGCGCGCTTTTCGAGCGTATTCACCGACTTTCACGCGTTTGATCAGCTCATGGGCGAAGGCGGCGGGCCGTCAGACCCGGTGCTGGTCGAGCGCTGGCTCGAGCGGCTGCAAATAGCGCACAAGCTCGAGTGGGCGGGCGCGCGCGTCACCAATACCCAGCTCTCCCAGGGCCAGAAAAAGCGCTTGGCGCTGCTGCTCGCCATCGCCGAGGAGCGCGACGTGCTGCTGCTCGACGAATGGGCGGCGGATCAGGACCCGCAGTTTCGCCGGCTTTTCTATCGCGAGCTGTTGCCCCACCTGAAAGCGATGGGCACGACGGTCTTCGCCATCAGCCATGACGATAGCTACTTCGTGCACGCCGACCGGCTGCTGGAAATGTCCGCAGGTCATTTGTTCGAGCTCGAAGGCGAGCAGCGCGCTCAGGCAAGCCTGGACGCGGTGGCGCAGATCACGCCGCCGTGAAAAACGCGCGGGAGAAGGGGGTGATCAGCGTCGTACTTGGCGGTCGCACCCTTCGAGCGGGCAGTTGCTGCAGACCTCGAACTCGTCCAGCAGGTAGCGTAGACAGCAGAGCTTGCGCACCTGCTTGACTTCATCCGAGCCCTTGGGCTGGTAGCTTCGTACCGGCTGGTAGAGCGGGTTGCGCTGGCCGCCCAGGGTGCGCGACTCCAAAAGGGCGCGGGCGGCGGCGAGGGCATTCGGGCGAACGCTTGGGTGATCGGCCAGCAGGTTGACGTAGTAGTCGAGATAGCCGCCGGCGTTGCTCCAGAACACGCGCGGGGCCAGCCCCACCAGCGTCGACAGGCGCTCGATCAGCGGCGCCCAGTGCCCGTCGATCAGCGTCGAGAAGCGCTCGACCGGATCATCGGTGGTCATCGATTCACCTTCGTGGGCAAGCCAGAGCCCCGTCACGCAGCCTTCCTCGTTGGGCAGCACGTACACATCATCCAGCGCCACCGGCGGGTTTCGGTCGAGCAGCAGGTGAGAAACGACGGTGGGCACGGTGAGCGAGCTAAACAGCCACTTCGACCAGAGCGAGGTGACCGCGCGGCGATCACCGCCGGCAAAGCGCGCCGCGTAAGGTGCGATGCTCTGCTCCAAAAGCGCCGGGTTGCGCCAACGCGACGCCTTGATGGCGCCCGCGGGCGGCGTACCGCCTATGCGCGGCGGCGTCAGGTGCGCCAGCCGGTCGGTGTAGCACTCGGCGAGCGTGGTGGGGCGTAGCATGTCGGGTTCGCTGAAAGCCAGGGGCATCGTCGCACTCCAGGGGCATCGAGACATCGACCGGTCAACGCCTAGATTAATCGATAATGGTTATCAGTTAAACCGCGTGCGACGAATTCCGCACGCGTATCGGCGCGTTTAATGGGCCACGGCGATGGGGGAGCGCCCACCGGGGCGGTCGATCACCTGCATGGGCAGCCCATAGATCGCCTCCAGGGTTTGGGCGTCCATCAACTCGTCCGGCGTGCCGTGCGCCAGCAGCCGGCCGCTGTGCAGAGCCAAAAGCTCGTCGCAGTAGCGAGCGGCCATGTTGATGTCGTGCAGCACGATGATCACACCCAGATCGAGCTCGTCGCAGAGCTTTCGCGTCAGCGCCAGCACCTCGATCTGGTGGGCAATATCGAGTGCGGCCAGCGGCTCGTCGAGCAGCAAAAAGCGGCTACCCTGTGCGAGCAGCATGGCGAGCCAGACGCGCTGGCGCTCGCCGCCGGAGAGCGTATCCACCATCCGGTCGGCGAAGGCGTGGGTGTGGGTCAGGGCGATGGCGCGTTCAATGGCGTCCCGGTCTTTCTGGGTATGACGGCCCAAAAGCCCGTGCCACGGGTAGCGGCCAAAACCGATCAGCTCGCGGGCGGTCAGGTTGTCGGCGCTGGGCAGGTGCTGGGGCAGATAGGCAACCTGGCGGGCGAACTCGCGGTGCCCCCACTGGGCGAGCGGGCGCTGGTCGAACAGGATATCGCCGCCGGAAAGCGCATTCTGCTGGGCCAGCAGCTTGATAAGCGTCGACTTGCCCGAGCCGTTGTGGCCGATCAGCCCTACGACCTTGCCCTGCTCGAACGTGTGAGAGATGGAGTGAAGCAAGGGCTTGCCGGCAACGGTAAAGCGGGCGTTCAGCACGTCGAACATGCGCGGCTCCCGGGTGTATGAGCAAATGAATCGTCCAATTGTAGTGTTAATACTTATCATTTAGAATCCTGGCGTCGAATTATTTCTTTTTGTTCTTTCCTTCTCTTTCTGTGGCCGGCTTTTCATGACAGCGCATGATTTAGTTTTTATCGTTTCTCCAGGCGTTTGTTAGCCGTGCCGTCGATACCCCACCTACGCAGCACTGTGACGTTTGGTCTGCTCGGCCTGCCTTTGGCCGTGCTGCTCGCCACCGCGATGATGGCTCAAGGCGGATTGGACGCGAGCCTGGAGGGCCTGTTTGACCCAACACTTTCCAGCGTCGAGGCTCAGATTTTGCATTTTGCCTGGTGGCCACGGCTTTTGATCTCGCTACTGGCCGGCGCGGCGCTGGCGCTGGCCGGCGTGTTGATGCAGCAGGTGTTGCGCAACCCGCTGGCTTCACCGACCACCCTGGGGGTGGCCAGCGGCGCTAGCCTGGCGCTGATGCTGGCCACGCTGCTGGCGCCGGGGATTTTGGCGTTTGGGCGTGAATGGGTGGCGCTTGGCGGCGGTGCGGCGGCCATGGCGCTGGTGTTCGGGCTTGCCTGGCGGCGGCGCCTGGCGCCGGTGGTGGTGGTGCTGGCGGGGCTGGTAGTCAATCTCTATTTAGGGGCGCTGGGCACCGCGGTGCTGCTGTTCAATCATGAAACCCTGGCGGGGCTTTTGATCTGGGGGGCGGGGTCGCTTGTGCAAAACGGCTGGGAGGGCGTGGTCACGCTCTCGATACGCCTGGCCCTCAGCGCGGTGGCCGCGGCGCTGTTGATTCGCCCGCTGGTGGTGCTGGAGCTCGACGACGCCAGTGCCAAAAGCTTGGGGTTTTCGCTCAAGTACCTGCGCCTGGCCGGGCTGGGCGTGGCGGTGTTCATTACCGCAAGCGTGGTCAGCGTGGTGGGCATCATCGGTTTTATCGGCCTGGCGGCGCCGAACATCGCGCGTATGGCCGGTGCCCGGCGCCTTGGCCCGCGGCTGGTGTTTTCAACGCTTCTGGGCGCGGTGCTGCTGGCGACTACGGATCTTTTGCTACAGCGCTTCTCTGGCCAGCTCACAACGCTTTTACCCACCGGCGCGGTGACCGGAGCGCTGGGCGCGCCGCTGCTGCTGTGGCTGATTCCGCGCTTGAAGCTTGGAAGCGATCGCCCGCCCGAGGCCTCCCACGTGGTGCTGCGTCGCCACGCGGCACCGGGGCGGCTGGCGGCGGGGCTTTTGGTGGCGCTTGGTGGCGCGGTACTGCTGGCCCTGATGGTCGGCCAAAGCGGACAGGGCATGAGCGTCGTTTCGCCGTTCGACGTCGCGGTCATGGAGTGGCGCGCCCCGAGGGTGATCGCGGCGGCGGCCAGCGGGCTGATGCTGGCGGTGGCGGGTACGCTCTTGCAGCGGCTTTCCGGCAATCCGATGGCAAGCCCGGAAGTGCTGGGCATCAGCGGGGGCTGCGCGGTCGCGCTGATTCTCGGCATTTATTGGCTGCCGGCGTCGAATAGCGCGCTGCTGGTCGGTGCGGGCACGCTGGGCGCGCTGGCCACGCTCGGGTTCTTGCTTTTGGTCAACCGCAAAAGCGGCTTTGCGCCGGAGCGGCTGCTGCTCAGCGGGGTGGCCATCGGGGCGCTTTTCGACGCGGTGCGCGGGGTGATTCTGGCCGGCGGCGACCCGCGCGGTCAGCAGGTCATCGCCTGGCTTGCCGGCTCCACTTACTACGTCGATGTACCAAGCGCGGCGCTGGTCGGCGCGGCGGCGGCGGGGCTTTTGCTGCTGGCGCTGCCCTTTACCCGCTGGCTCGACATTCTGCCGCTGGGGGCGGCGACCGCGCAGGGGCTCGGCATCGCGCTCAATCGCGCGCGGCTGGCGCTGTTGCTGCTGGTGGCGGTACTCACCGCCTGCGCCACGCTGGTGGTCGGGCCGCTGTCGTTCATCGGTCTGCTGGCCCCCCACATGGCGCGGCTAATGGGCTTTTCCCGCGCCTGGTGGCACCTGCTGGGCGCTGCTTTGATCGGCACGCTGTTGATGGTGCTAGCGGATTTTATCGGCCGCCAGATCATGTTCCCCTACGACATTCCCGCGGGGCTGGTCGCCTCGCTCATCGGCGGCGCCTACTTCATGTGGGGGCTGCGCCGGCTTTGAGTACGATTACGTCCAGTACCTACGTCTGGCGGTCAAAATACGCTTTTATCACCGCGATCACGCGCTCGATGTCGCCGTCGTCGATATCGCGATGCACCACAAAACGCGTGGCGTAGACGAGATCGAGCAGAATATCGTGCTCCTTGAGCCACGCGGCGAGCGGGGCGATATGGTCCTTCTCGACCTGGGTGAACACCATGTTGGTCGCCTGAGACGTCACCGTAAGTCCAGGCATCGCCGCCAAACCCTCGCCCAGGCGCGCCGCGCGGCGGTGGTCGTCCTTTAACCCTTCCACGTGGTGATCGAGCGCGTACTGACAGGCGGCGGCGATCAGCCCGGATTGGCGCATGCCGCCGCCGACCACCTTGCGCCAGCGCCGCGCCTTTTTGATGAACGCGTGGGAGCCCACCAGCGCCGAGCCGATCGGCGCGCCAAGCCCCTTGGAAAAACACAGCGACACGCTATCGAACGGCCGGCACATCGCCTTGAGCGAGCTGTCCGAGGCCACCATGGCGTTGAACAGCCGCGCGCCGTCCAGGTGGGTGGCGAGGCCGTGATGTCGGGCAAGCGCAACGGCGCTCTCAACGTAGTCGGCGGGCAGCACCTTGCCGGCGATGGTGTTCTCCAGCGCCAGCAGCCGGGTGCGGGCGAAGTGAGGATCGTCGGCCTTGACCGCGGCTTCTATTTTTTCGAGCGGCAAGGTGCCGTCCGGCGCGTTTTCGATCGGCTGGGGCTGAATGCTGCCCAGCACCGCCGCGCCGCCGCCTTCATAGCGGTAGGTGTGGGCGCTCTGGCCGACAATGTACTCGTCGCCGCGCTCGCAGTGCGCCATCAGCCCCACCAGGTTGCTCTGGGTGCCGCTGGGGAAGAGCAGGGCGGCTTCTTTTCCGGCGCGCTCGGCCAAATCCTGCTGGAAGGCGTTGACGGTGGGGTCGTCGCCCCACACGTCGTCGCCCAGGGCGGCGGCGAGCATCGCCTCGCGCATGGTTTGGCTTGGGCGGGTGACGGTATCGCTGCGTAGATCGATCACGGGGCTGGCTCCTTTGATGGCTGGCGCTTTACTTGCCGCAGGCTACGGACAAGACGAGCGCCAGCCGCTATGGTTAACAGAACCATAGGTAACAAAACAATGGTTCACAGTACAGCCACGTGAAGGCGATAAAATGGATCTGAAAAGCGGTTATCCGTTCTGGGCGGTGAAAAATGGCCTGCTTGTCTCTTTTCCTCAATTGGAGCGCGACCACGCCTGCGATGTGCTCGTCATCGGCGGCGGCATCACCGGCGCGCTGATCGCCGATGAGCTTTGCCAGCACGGCCACCACGTGGTGGTGGTCGAGCGCCGCGACATTGGCTGGGGCAGCTCGGCGGCGAGTACCGCGCTTTTACAGTACGAAATCGACACTCACCTGGTCGACTTGACCAAGCGCTACGACGAGCGGCACGCGGTGATGGCGTACCAGGGCTGCGCCGATGCCATTTTGACCCTCGAGCGCCTGGCCGGGGAGCTCGGTAACGTCTCTTTCGAGCGTCATGAAAGTCTCTACTACGCCACCAGCGAAGAGGACGTGCCGGCGCTCACAGCCGAGTTCGCCCTGCGCGAGAAGCACGGCTTCGACATGCAGTGGTTGGATCGCGAGGCGCTTTTTGAAGCCTACGGCATCGAGGCCCCCTGTGCGATCCTGTCGCGGCTGGCGGCCAGTCTCGACCCTTATCTGATGGCGTACCGGCTTTTTGAGCGCGTGCGAAGCTTGGGCGGCGAGGTGTTCGATCGCACAGAGGTGGACACCATCGACCCCGTTGCTGACGGCGTGCAGGTGCGCCTTAAAAACGGCGCGACGCTCGAGGCGGGTAAAGTGGTGATCGCGGCGGGCTATGAGTCTCAGCGCTGGCTGGACGCGCCGGTAGCGAAAAATCGCAGCAGCTACGCCTTCGTGACCGACCCAATTGCGCCGGAAAAGCTCGGCAAGTTGCGCCATACGCTGGTGTGGGAGTCGGCCAGGCCTTACCTTTATATGCGCGCCACCGACGAAGGGCGGCTTCTGGTCGGCGGCGATGACGACGACACCGATATCCCGGCGCGGCGCGACGACCGCGTGATGGACAAGGCGCACGGTCTTGCCCGCAAGGTCGAGGCTCTATGGCCGGATCTCGAAATCAACCCGACCTTTAGCTGGGCCGGCACCTTCGCCGAAACCGAGGATGGACTGCCTTATTTCGGTGCCTGCAAACGGTGGGGGCCGCACGTCTATTTTGCCCTGGCCTACGGCGGTAACGGCATCAGCTACTCGATGATGGGCGCGCCGCTTCTGCGCGCGCTGATCGAAGGCGCGCCCCACCCGCTGGCCGATTTTTTCTCTTTTGAACGCCTTCTCAGCGAGTCCGCCGATGAACCCGGTTCTGTACCTGCGCGCGCTTGAGCGAAGCGATCTGCGCTTTATCCATGAGCTCAACAACAACCAAAGCGTCATGTCCTACTGGTTCGAGGAGCCTTACGAGTCCTTTGACGAGCTCGAGGAGCTTTACAATAAGCATATCCACGACAACGCCGAGCGTCGTTTCGTCGTGCAGGACGCCGCTGGCGTTTCCATCGGGCTGGTCGAGCTGATCGAGATCGACTACATCCATCGAAGCGCCGAGTTTCAGATCATCGTCGCGCCGGAGTACCAAGGGCGCGGCTACGCGCGCTCGATGATCCATCAGACGCTCGGTTATTCATTCACCATTTTGAACCTGCACAAGGTGTATTTGATCGTCGCCGTCGAGAACACCCGCGCGGTACACCTGTATCGTGACTGCGGCTTCATCGAGGAAGGGCACTTGGTGCAGGAGTTCTTCATCAACGGGCGCTATCGCGACGTCAAACGCATGTACGTTCTGCAAGAGGCGTATCTGAGCGCACAGCAAGCCGAGCGGTAGAGCGCGCGAAAAAAAGCCGGCGCGCGGCGCCGGCTTTACGAGAAAGGTTATCGCGGCTGCGAGCCTAACCGATGTGCGCGGCGAATTTCTCCGCCGCTTGGCGCTGCCAAAGAGCCTGCTGCTCCCAGAAACACCATACTTCATTATTACCGCCTGTCAGCCCACGGCGATCGCTTTCGCGATAGCCGTGCATCAGGGTATCGGTCATTGCGTGTCCTCCTGTTGCGAACCGCAGCGACAGTATAGCGCATTCATGCTGCATTGCAGCATGAGTCGGTGTTGGTGAAAGTCGGCAAAAGCCCGTGAAAGCAACTAGGCTTTAACGGGTCTTGTATCATTACTGCGAATGGAGTCGCCCAATGAGCGCCAATGTAGCCGAAATTCTCGTCAATACCCTGCAAAATGCCGGCGCCAAACGCTGTTACGGCGTGGTGGGCGATTCGCTCAATCATTTCACCGATGCGCTCAGGACGAGCGAGATCGAGTGGGTCGGCGTGCGCCACGAAGAGGTCGGGGGCTTTGCTGCCGGCGGCGAGGCCTACATGACCGGTGAGCTTGCGCTGTGCGCGGGCTCCTGCGGCCCGGGCAGCCTGCACTTCGTCAACGGCCTGTTCGACGCCCACCGCAATAATGCGCCGGTCGTGCTGATCGCCAGTCAAATTGCCCTTGGTGAGGTCGGCAACCACTTCCCCCAGGAAGTGGATCAAAGCGCGATTTTCAAACAGTACAGCGTGTTTTGCGAAACCATCGCCTCTCCCGAGCAGGCCGGACGCACGGCGGCCATGGCCGCCCAGGCAGCGATTGCCAAGCGCGGCGTGGCGGTGCTGATCGTGCCAGGCGACGTCATGACCCAAAAGCCCTCCACTGAGCTGACCTTCAAGGCCCACACCTTCGACTACTCGATTCGCCCGAGCGCCGAGGCGCTGGTACCGGCGGTTCGCGAACTCAATAAAGGCGGCAAGATCACCATCTTCGCCGGCGCCGGCTGCGAGGACGCCCGCGACCAAGTGATGGCGCTGGCGGAAAAGCTCAACGCGCCGATCGCTTGGACCTCGCGGGCCAAGAACTACATCGAGTACGACAACCCTTACCAGGTCGGTATGACCGGCGTATACGGGCTGGAAGGTGGCTATCACGCGGTGGCGGAGTGCGACACGCTGCTGTTGCTTGGCTGCAGCTTCGCGTTTGCCCAGTTCTACCCGGACGGGGCGAAGATCATTCAGGTTGACCATGAACCGACCCAGATCGGCAAGCGCTACCCGGTGGATGTCGGCATCATCGGCACCATCGCTGAAACCTGCGAGGCGCTGGTGCAAAGCGTCCAGGCCAACGAGCACACGAGCTGGCTCGACAAGTGCCTGAAGCGCTATAAAAAATCTCTCGAGAAGTCGGCGCACGACACGAAGAGCAACACGACGATTCACCCTCAGGAGCTGACACTCGCCATCGACCGGTTAAGCGATGAAAACGCGTTGTTCACCGCCGACACCGGCAGCGTCAACGTCTGGATGCTGCGCCATATCCACACCGGGCCGGAGCGCAAGACGCTGTCGAGCCTGCAGCACGGCACCATGGCCAACGCCTACCCTCAGGCGTTGGGCATTCAGCTCGCCTACCCGGGCCGTCAGGTGATCGCCCTGTGCGGCGACGGCGGGCTCTCCATGCTGATGGGCGATCTTCTGACGCTGGTACAGCACCAGATTCCGCTGAAAATCGCGGTGTACAATAATCAGTCGCTGAGCTTCGTCGAGCTCGAGCAGAAGGTGGAGGGCATGCTCGACGCCTACACCGAGCTACAAAACCCCAACTTCGGCGATGTCGCTCGCGCCATCGGGCTCTGGGGCAAACGCGTCGAGCGCGAGGACGAACTCGATGCCGCAGTGACCGAGTGGCTGGCCCAGCCCGGCCCGGCGCTTTTAGACGTGATGACCAACCCGATGGAGCTGGTCATGCCGCCGAAAGTGGAATCCGGCCAGGTCGCCGCCACCGCGCTTTATTCTGCCAAGGCGGTGCTCAGCGGGCGCATGGACGAGGTCGTCCACCTGGTGAAGAGCAACTTCCTGAAACGCTAGCTATTCGGCAGTCAGCATCAGGCCCGCCCGCGTCAAAACGGGCGGGCAGTCATATCAAGGATACGCCATGCGCCTGCACGTACTTTCGGATCTGCACCTCGAACACTTTCCTAGCGGGCGAATGATACCCGATGTCGAGGCGGACGCCCTGGTGCTTGCCGGCGACATCCACCGCGCCGCCGAAGGCCTCGGTTGGGCGCGGGCGCGCTTTCCCGACCTGCCCATTCTCTACGTGCCGGGCAACCACGAGTTCTACGGCACTCACCTGACCGAGCACCGTCAGACCCTAGCCCGCGAAGCCAAACGCTTGGGCATCGAGCTTTTGGACAACCGAGCGGTCACCCTGGGGGGCGTGCGTTTCTACGGCACCACGCTCTGGACCGATTTCAACCTGTACGCGGGGAACCCCGCCCGCAATTTCGACGCGTGCGCGGAAAAAGCCCGCCGGCTGATGCCGGACTATCAGATCATCATCGATGGGCAGGGCGAGGTTTTCACCCCTGAAGCGAGTCAGGCGCTTCATCGCGAGGCGCTCGGCTGGCTGACCCAAGCGCTCAGCGAACCTTTTGAGGGCCCGCGCGTGGTCATCAGCCACCACGCGCCGCTTCGCGACTGTATTCCCCTGCAATACGTCGGTGATGTGCTCTCCCCGGCGTTCGCTTCGCACCTGGCGGGGCTAATGGGGCGCATGGATCTCTGGATTCACGGCCACGTGCACGAGCCTGTGGATCTGGTACAGGAAGGAACGCGGGTGGTGGCAAATCCAGGCGGGTATCCGGAGGAGGTGGGCCGTTATCGCTTTCAAGAGGATTTGGTTCTGAATCTTTAGCGTAATGATCGTCTTGATGCCTCTATAGATAAAGCCTGATTCGGTTTTTAGAACCAAACTTCGTCTTTTTACCGTTTAACGTTAATCAGGGATTAAACTTTGGTCGCGTTTTCGGTTTTTACGCTTGCTCCGCTTCTTGCTTGTTCTTAATCTTCTACTTGTATGATGTATTATTAATAGCTTCTAAAGTACCGCCTGACGTACGCCAGACGTTGTTAACCAGAAGGTGGTCGAAGGTCGCCAAGGGCCTTAAGCCGAAGAGCCGTTCTCTTTAAAGCAACAACTCACTATGAACGCAAAAGGTACGCTTATGCTAACCAAAAAAACGCTGATGAGTGTTAGTGTCGCTGGTCTTATGACAGGGCTCGCCCTTAGCTCCAGTGTCGCCATGGCCCAGGATGCCCAGCTGCGCGGCAACGTCCGTGTCGTGATCGGGTCGACCTCGACCGGGGGCGACACTTACCAAAACGCCAGCATCGTGGTCGACCGGCTGGCCGAGCATCTCGGTTTGAACATGAAAGTCGATGCCGTTGGCGCAAGCTCTGCGTTTCGCACGCTGGACAGGGATTCTCGGGGCAATACCCTGATGATTTTTCATGATCAGTCCTACCTTGGCTATCTCTACGGCGTCGAAGGCTACGACGACGTTTTCGAGAACTACACCGTTGGGCCGACGATCGCCATCAACCCCGGCAACGCTTACCTGGTGCCCATGGACTCGCCCTACCAGACGCTCGACGATGTCGTCGAGGCGGTAGGTAACGGCGAAACCGTGCGCGTGGCCATTCAGCCCGGCGGCGTTTCAGAGATCGGTTACAGCGCGCTTAAAAACGCGATCGCCATCGAGTATCCTGGCCAGGAAGAGAATCTGGTTGCCGTCAATACCGGCTCTCAGTCCGACAAGAACCAGCAGCTGTTCGATGGCCAGGCCGATATCATCAACGGCAGCGTTCAGGCCAACGAGCAGTACACGCGTCTGCCCGAAGACGACCAGAAAGCGATGCGCTTTATCTGGCTGACGGCGCGTCAGGACACCATCGAACAGGCGCCGGAAGAGGGGCTGGGTCAAACAAGTCGCGAACAGCTTCTGGAGTACGTCGAGCCCAACGTGACGGTCTCCATGGGCGATGACGAAAACTTCACCTTTGATAAAGAGTTCTTCTTCCTTTACAACAAGGACATGGATCAGGGCATCGTCGATCAGATCGACGAAGCGCTTGCCGAGATCTACGACGAAGGCGAGATTCAGCAAGCGCAGCTGGACGCTTTCTTCATCCCCGATTTCAAGCCTTCCGCTGAAGCCTCCGAGTATCTGCAAGAGAAGATGTCGCGCTACGAAGAGATCATCAGCAACCTCGATTAAGCAAACGGTGACCGGTGGGCCTGTCCACCGGTCGCTCATCCCCAACTAGGCGCGTGGCGGACTTGCTCCCGAGAGCCCGGCGCGCGCCGAGTTTACGTTCTTGGAGCCGTTATGGCGTCAGATCCGTTGAGCGTTTCGATCGACTTCGAAACGTCGCACCTGTTTTTCCCCCACATCGTTCACTGGGTATTGGCCGGGCTATTCGCGCTCATTCTGGTCACGAAAGTGGTGCCTTTTTTGGCCGCCGTCAAACGCGGAGAACGCACGCTGCCGATTATCGGAGAGTCGAGAGATTCCGCGCGCTTTTTCGGCACGCTGGCGCTGATCAGTGCCTACTTCTACCTGATGGCCGTGGTAGGCGATCTGTTTCCCTATACCGGGTACGGCTTTTTGTTCGTGTCGATGGCCTTCGTGCTGGCCATGTCACTGATGTATCTCCACGAGTGGACGAAAAAAGCGCTCATCATCGTCGTGATCAATGCCATTGTCGCGCCGACGCTTGCCTGGTTCGTGCTCGCCAAGCTCTTCACCATTACTCTGCCGTGACCGGAGCGGGTATATCGCCATGGAATTTCTAACCTTTATCGATCTCTCCTTTTTAATGCTCGTCAGCTTTGGCACCCTCGTGGGTATCATCTTTGGCGCGATTCCGGGCATGACCGCCACCATGGCGGTGGCCGTTTGTTTGCCGCTGACCTATGCGTTGGGCTTGAATCACGGGCTGGCACTGCTGCTGGGCCTTTACGTCGGCGGTATTTCCGGCGGCATGGTTCCAGCGGTGCTGTTGAATATTCCCGGCACGCCGTCCTCGATCACCACCACCTTCGATGGCTACCCCATGGCCCAGAAGGGCGAAGGTGAAAAAGCGCTGCGCGTCTGCGTGATCGCCTCATTGGTCGGTGGGCTCGTCAGCGCGCTGGTGCTTTTCTTGTTTGCCCCGCTTCTGGCCGACTTTTCGATCAAGTTCTCCTACGTGGAGAAGTTTCTCATCATTTTGCTGGCGCTTTCCGTCATCGCCTCGCTGTCCAGCAGCATGCTGATCGGCATCTTCAGCGGCGTGATTGGTATTTGGCTTAGCCTGATCGGCGATTACAGCATCTCCGACGGCGGCAACGGCCACACACGACTGATGTTCGATTTCATGGAGCCGTACCTGTTCGAGGGCTTTTCACTGCTGCCCGTGCTGATCGGCATCTTTGGTATCTCCACCATTTTGCTCGAGGCGGAAAAGGGCGTGAAGCGCGATATGGCCGGTGAGCGCATCAAGATCGGCAAGGAAGGCGGCTTCTCGTTATCGGTTTTCAAGGGCAGCTTCACTAACCTGACGCGCTCCTCGTTCATCGGCACCTTCGTCGGCATGCTGCCGGGCGTGGGTGGCAGCGCGGCGTCCGTACTCGCCTACACCCAGGAAAAGAACCTGGCGAAGGACTCTTCGCAAATGGGCAAGGGCGCCCCGCAGGGCCTGATTGCATCAGAGTCGGCCAATAACGCGCTGACCGGCGGCGCCTTGATTCCGCTTTTGTCGCTGGGTATTCCGGGCGACTCCACCACTGCCGTTTTGATCGGCGCCTTTACGCTTCAGGGCATCCAGGTCGGGCCGCTGTTCATTCCGGAAAACCACGACACCTGGTACGTCATGATGACGGCGCTGGTGCTGGCGAACTTCATCATGTTCGGGCTGATGTTCTTTGCCATCAAGCACATCGCCAAGGTGGTGATGGTGCCCAAGCATATTCTGTACCCGCTTATCGTGATGATGTGCGTGGTCGGGGCGTATGCCATCAACTACGGCATCATGTTCGATGTCTGGACACTGCTGATCTTTGGCGTGCTGGGCTATCTGATTCAGAAGATCGGGCTTGAAGTGGCGCCTCTGATCATCGGGTTCATTCTGGGTAGCCAGGCGGAAGTCTATTTCGTCAAGAGCCTGGAATCCTTTGGCACCTACAGCATCTTCTTCACCAAGAGCCCCATCGCTATGGTGCTCTGGGGACTGATCGCCGCTTCCGTGCTGTTTGCCATCGTGATGGGCTTCAAGTCCCGCGCCCGGCAGAAAGTGGAGCTGAGTCAAATGCATGACCCTTCGCACACCGATTCAGGAGCGCATCATGACTCTCGTAACGACTAATTCACGCGTGATTCAGGTACACCCGAGCGACAACGTTGCCATCGTGATCGAGCACGGCGGCCTCGAGGCGGGTGTGAGAATCAACGACGACTGCACCACCACCATGCCGATCCCGCAGGGCCACAAGGTGGCGCTCAGGCCGATCGAGCAAAACGATGACATTCTGCGCTACGGCGAAGTGATCGGCACCGCGGTTGTGGCGATCGAGCGCGGCGCGCACGTCAACGAGCACAATGTGCGTCTGCCGATCGCCCCGGCGCTCGAGGAGCTGCCGCTGGCAACGCGCGAGCCCCCGGCGCAGGAGCCGCTCGAAGGCTATACCTTCGAGGGCTTTCGCAACCCCGACGGCAGCGTCGGCACCAAGAACGTGCTGGGCATTACCACCAGCGTTCAGTGCGTTGCCGGCACGGTGGAGTACGTGGTCGGGCGGATCAAGCGCGAGCTGTTACCGCGCTTTCCCAACGTCGATGATGTGGTCGGGCTCAACCACAGCTACGGCTGCGGCGTGGCGATCAACGCACCGGCCGCGATCGTCCCCATTCGTACGCTAAAGAACATCGCGCTTAACCCCAACTTTGGCAATGAGATCATGGTGATCGGGCTTGGCTGTGAAAAACTCCAGCCCTCGACGCTGCTCGAAGACCGGCCGGTCAAGATTTACGAAAATACCGAAGCCGCCGACCCCGAAGCCAACGTGCTGAGTATGCAGGACGAGAGCTTTGAAGGCTTTGGCGAGATGGTCGACGGCATTCTGGCCATGGCCGAGCGCCATCTCGAGCGCTTGAACAAGCGAAGCCGCGAAACCTGCCCGGCCTCGGAATTGGCGGTTGGTATGCAGTGCGGCGGCAGCGACGCTTTTTCCGGCGTAACGGCCAACCCGGCGGTGGGCTTTGCCACGGATCTAATCGTGCGCGCCGGCGGCAGCGTCATGTTCTCGGAAGTGACCGAGGTGCGTGACGCCATTCACCTGCTGACCCCGCGCGCCATCGACCGCGAGGTCGGCCAGGCGCTGATCGATCAAATGGCCTGGTACGACGACTATCTATTACAAGGCCAGGCCGATCGTAGCGCCAACCCGTCCCCGGGCAACAAGAAGGGCGGTTTGAGCAACGTGGTCGAGAAGGCGTTGGGCTCGGTCATCAAGTCCGGCAACTCGCCGATCGTCGACGTCATCGGCCCGGGCGAGCGACTGCGGCGCAAGGGGCTCACCTTTGCGGCCACGCCGGCGAGCGACTTCATTTGCGGCACGCTCCAGCTGGCTGCCGGGATGAACCTGCAGGTCTTCACCACCGGGCGCGGTACGCCCTACGGGCTTGCCATGGTGCCCGTGCTCAAGGTCGCGACCAACTCGCATCTGGCGCGCCGCTGGCACGACATCATCGACCTGGATGCCGGGCGTGTCGCTACCGGCGAGGCCAGCATTGAGGATCTGGGCTGGGAGCTTTTCCATCTGATCCTCGATGTCGCCAGCGGCCGTAAACAGGCCGCCGCGGACAGGCTCGGCATTCACAACGACCTGGTGCTTTTCAACCCGGCGCCGGTTACCTAAACACCTTTTATCGTTTCTTCTGGTTCTAACAAGAGAGTCAATCGTCATGTTTCCCAAAATCAAATCAATGAAGGTCGTCCCGGTTGCCGGCTACGATGGTTTTCTGCTTAACCTCAGCGGTGGCCACGCGCCCTGGTTTATTCGCTGCGTTGTGATTCTTGAAGACGATGCGGGTAACAAAGGGGTAGGGGAGATCCCTTCAAGCGAAGGCATTCTCAAGGGGCTGGAGCAGTGTCGCGATATCGTTGAGGGCTCGACCATCAACGCGTTCAAACAGACGCTGAACAGCGCCCGCGTGGCGCTTTCAAAAAACGGACGCGAAGAGCGCGGTCGCCAAACGTTCGATCTGCGCGTGGCGGTTCACGTCATCACCGGGCTCGAGTCGGCGCTTTTGGACCTTTACGGTCAGGCCGTGGGCCTGCCGGTGGCGGATCTTCTGGGTCAGTACGGCCGTCAGCGCGATGAAGTCGAGGCGCTTGGCTATCTGTTTTTGCTCGGCGACCCGGGCAAGACGGACCTGCCCTACCCGAAAGCGACCGACCCGAAAGATGCCTGGGACGAAGTGCGCTACCAGGAGGCACTCACGCCGGACGCAGTCGCGAACCTGGCCAAGGCAGCGTTCGATCGTTACGGCTTCAAGGACTTCAAACTCAAGGGCGGCGTGCTCAGAGGAGAGGAAGAGGCCGACTGCATCCGCGCGCTGCACGACGCGTTCCCGGAGGCGCGCTTGACGCTCGACCCGAACGGCGCCTGGAAACTCGACGAGGCCGTACGGGTGCTGGACCCGATCAAGCACCTTCTGAGCTATGCCGAGGACCCCTGCGGTCAGGAAGAGAGCTACTCCGGCCGCGAAACCATGGCCGAGTTCAAAAAGCGCACGGGTCTGCCGACCGCGACCAACATGATCGCGACGGATTTCAAACAGCTGCAGTACGCCGTTCAGCTCAACGCCGTCGACATTCCGCTGGCCGACTGCCACTTCTGGACCATGCAGGGTGCGGTCATGGTCGGTGAGCTTTGCAACGAGTGGGGCATGACCTGGGGCTCGCACAGCAATAACCACTTCGATATTTCGCTGGCCATGATGACTCACGTGGCCGCAGCCTGCCCCGGCGAGATCACCGCCATCGACACTCACTGGATCTGGCAGGACGGCCAGCGCATCACTAAAGAACCGTTCCTGATTCGCGACGGCAAGCTGAAAGTGCCGACGACGCCAGGCCTTGGGGTCGAGCTCGACGAAGATCAGCTGATGGACGCACATCGACTCTACAAGTCGTTGGACGTGACACAGCGCAATGACGCCATGGCGATGCAGTACCTGGTGGCGGGCTGGGAGTTCGATCCCAAGCGCCCGGCACTGGTTCGCTAACAAGCGAGTTTTTATAAGGTAAGTGTAAGGGCCATTAGGCGTTCAATGTCTGTTTGGCTCTTATTTTTATATGTTAGCGTCATCCGGTAAAAATTATAAAAGCGCTCAAGGCTGCATTTAAAAGCGGCCGCCCGGTAAATCTGAAGACTATTTATAGGTAATTTTAAGCTTGTAAAAGCTTAGCCTAAAGTCTAGAGGCGTATTTGTATGATGTATGACAATATGCGTTCATATACTGCTACTGCCTAGTTTTGAGCGTCCTGGATCGTGGCACTGCACCATCATCAGCTTGCTAAACTAAAAAGAGGATTTCTAATGAATTTTTCTAAACAAGAGCTTAAAGCCTCCATTACCGATGGCCTGCTGTCATTTCCGGTGACCGATTTCGATGCCAACGGTAAATTCGATGCCGACAGCTATCGCAAGCGCTTGCTGTGGCTGAAGGAGTACGAAGTCTCCGCGCTGTTCGTGGCTGGCGGTACCGGTGAGTTTTTCAATATTACCCTGGACGAGTTCCGTGAAATCGTCGAAGTCGCGGTCGAGACGATCGGCGGCCACGTGCCGATTATCGCCAGCGCCGGCCAAAGCGCCGAACTTGCCCAGCAGCACGCGAAAATCGCTCAGGAAGCCGGCGCCGACGGCATTCTGCTGATGCCTCCTTACCTGACGGAGTGTTCCCAGGAAGGCATCGTTGAGTACGCGGCAAGCGTCTGCCAGTCGACGGACCTTGGCGTTATCTACTACAACCGCGCCAACGGCTATTTGAACGTCAACGCCGTCAAATCGCTGGCCGACCAGTGCGACAACCTGATCGGTTTGAAAGATGGCAAGGGCGACATGCAGGCGCTCAACATCACCATCAAAACGCTGGGCGACCGCCTGGGCTACGTCGGTGGCGTGCCGACGGCCGAAATCATCGCCGAAGCGTACTTGGCGATCGGCGTCAGCACCTACTCGTCTGCGGTCTTCAACTTCGTGCCCGACATGGCCGTCAAGTTCTACAAGGCGCTGCGTCAGGGCAACAGCGAGTTCGTTGCCAAGGCCACGCGCGAGTTCTTCATTCCTTTCGTTACGCTGCGCGACACCACGCCTGGCTACGCGGTGAGCCTGATCAAGGCCGGCGCTGACATCGTGGGCTATCCCGGTGGCCGCGTACGTGCGCCGCTGACCATGCCCAACGGCGATCAAGTGAATCAGCTGAAAAAGCTCGTCGAGAAGGCCAAGTCGCTTTAAGCGTTTAAAAAGCTCGCCGGGTAACGCCGCCTGCCCGGTCTTGCCCGGCGAGTGCAAAATGACGGTCCATGCTACATGGCCCGGTGGAGACGTGTATGCCCACCCCCAATACGCCCACGATCACCGGCATGCGTGTCATCCCCATTGCCGGGCGTGACAGCATGCTGCTCAATATCGGTGGTGCCCACTCGCCGTACTTCACTCGTAATCTGATTATCCTCACGGATAGTGCCGGCAACGACGGCGTAGGTGAAGCACCCGGCGGCGATACGATTCAACAGTCGCTGGAGAAATCGCGCGAGCTGGTCGTGGGTCAGTCCCTTGGCAAGCTTCGCTCGCTGGTCGCCTCGCTCAACCGTGACGGTCAGAGCGCTGACTTTGAGGATTTCGGCAAGGGCTCTTGGACGTTCGAGCTCCGCGTCAACGCCGTCGCCGCTCTTGAAGCCGCTCTGCTGGACCTGATGGGCAAGTTTTTGGGCGTGCCTGTGGCGGAGCTATTGGGCAACGGCAAACAGCGCGACGCGGTCGATGTGCTGGGCTATCTCTTCTTTATCGGCGAGGGCCACTCGACGCCGCTGGATTTTCGGCGGGGAACGGAGGGGCTGAGCCACGACTGGTATCGCCTGCGCGACGAAGCGGCCATGACTCCGCAGTCGGTCGTCGAGCTCGCACAAGCAGCTCATGACCGGTACGGCTTCAAGGATTTCAAGCTCAAGGGCGGGGCGCTTCCCGGCGAGCAGGAGATCGAGGCGGTCACGGCGCTCCACAACGCGTTTCCCGAGGCGCGCACCACGATCGACCCCAACGGTGCCTGGTCGCTCCAAGAAGCGATCAGCCTGTGCAAGAACCTGCATGGTGTGATCGCCTACGCCGAAGACCCGTGTGGGGCCGAGCAGGGGTTCTCGGGTCGCGAGATTTTAGCCGAGTTCCGTCATGCGACCGGCCTGCCGGTGGCCACCAACATGGTCGCGACGAACTGGCGCGAAATGGCCCACGCACTGATGCTGCGCTCGGTCGATATTCCGCTGGCGGATCCGCACTTCTGGACGCTGTCGGGCGCGGTGCGCGTCTCTCAGCTCTGCCAGGACCATGGCATGACCTGGGGCTCCCACTCCAACAACCATTTCGATATTTCGCTGGCCATGTTCGCCCACGTGGGGGCGGCGGCGGTCGGTCGCACGACGGCGCTGGATACGCACTGGATTTGGCAGGAAGGCGACGCGCGGCTGACGCACAATCCGCCGGAAATCAAAAATGGCCAGGTCGCGGTCACCGATGCGCCAGGGCTTGGAATCGACATCGACATGGCCGAAATCGAGAAAGCTCACGCGCTCTATCGCAGCCTGCACGCCGGTGGCCGCAACGACGCCACCGCCATGCAGTACCTGATCGACGGATGGACATTTGATCCCAAGCGCCCAGCGCTGGTTCGCTAAACGTTGATGCCCCGGGCACTGCTCGTTCTGCGTCCGGATTGCTAAACCTTTTGGGTTGGCGTTTGTGGCCGTGGCGGTTGGGTTGCTGGTACTGACATTTTGGCAAAGCTATTGCTCGAGTCAGGCGCGCGCCGCGTTCGAGCAGGGCGGCGATTAGCCGTCCCATGCCCGATACAAGCGTGCGGGTCTACTAATCCGTACGCGTTCGATTGTGAGCTACACTTTGCGTCTTCGGACGCAAGGATCATGAGCTCGCTTGGGTTGTCTGATGCAAACGTTAGACAGCCAGAAAAACCACTCTCATCGCAGGAGGCAAGATGAATCTAACAGGTGAAATGCTGATCGGACAGAAAGCCGTCAAGGGCTCTCGTGATCCCATTCAGGCCATCAATCCGGCTACCAATGAGCGGCTGGAGCCTGGCTATGCTGGCGGTACGCAAGCAGAGGTAGATCAAGCCTGCCAGCTTGCATGGGATGCTTTCGATGCGTATCGGGAAACATCGCTTGAAGACCGCGCTGTCTTTCTCGAAACCATCGCTGATGAAATCGAAGCGCTGGGCGATGCGCTCGTCGAGCGGGCCGTGGCTGAATCCGGACTGCCCCAGGCACGTATTCAGGGCGAGCGCGGCCGTACCTGTGGCCAGCTTCGCATGTTCGCCAAGACGGTTCGCGCCGGCGAATGGCTGGACGTTCGCGTAGACCCGGCCATGCCGGATCGTCAGCCGATGCCGCGTGGTGATTTGCGCCAGCGCCACATCGCGCTGGGCCCGGTCGTGGTGTTTGGTGCCAGCAACTTCCCGCTGGCGTTCTCCGTTGCCGGCGGCGATACGGCGTCTGCACTCGCTGCGGGCTGCCCGGTGATCGTCAAGGCGCACGCGGCTCATCCGGGAACCGGTGAGCTGGTCGGTCGCGCCATTCAGGCTGCGGTGAAGAAGTGCGGCCTGCCGGAAGGCGTTTTCTCGCTGATGTTCGGCTCGGGCCGTGAAGTCGGCACTGCGCTGGTCAGCGACGAGCGTATCAAGGCCGCCGGCTTCACCGGTTCGCGCAGCGGTGGTATCGCGCTGTGGAAGGCCGCTCAGTCGCGTCCGGAGCCCATTCCCTTCTACGCGGAAATGAGCTCGATCAACCCGGTTTTCCCGCTGCCGGCGGCGCTCAAGGCGCGCGGCGAGGAAATGGGCAAGGCCTTCGTTGGGTCTCTCAATATGGGCGCGGGCCAGTTCTGCACCAACCCGGGCCTGGTCATTGCACTCAAGGGGCCGGAGCTTGATGCCTTCCTAAAAGCGGCCGGCGAAGCCGTCGAGCAAAGCGGCGCGCAAACCATGCTGACGCCCGGCATTTTCGAAGCCTACGAGCAGGGCGTACAGAGCCTGCAGGAGAGCGGTAAGGCTCAGGAAGTGGCGCGTGGCCAGAAGGGCGAAAGCCCCAACCAGTGCCAGGCGGGGCTATTCAAGACCAGCGCTCAGGATTTCCTCTCAAGCGAAGCGCTACAGGGCGAAGTCTTTGGCTCGACGTCGCTGGTGGTCGAGTGTGCCGACGAAGCCGAGCTCAAGAAGGTCGCCGAGCTCCTCGAAGGCCAGCTGACCGCCACGCTTCAGATGGACGATGCGGATCTGGACGCGGCGCGCAAGCTTCTGCCCACGCTCGAGCGCAAGGCAGGCCGTATTCTAGTCAACGGCTGGCCGACCGGCGTCGAAGTATGTGACGCCATGGTTCACGGCGGCCCGTTCCCGGCCACATCCGACTCGCGCACGACCTCTGTCGGTACCGCCGCGATCCACCGCTTCCTGCGCCCGGTCTGCTATCAGGACCTGCCGGAAGGTCTCCTGCCCGAAGCCATCAAGAACGACAATCCGCTCAAGCTGCGTCGTCTGGTGGATGGCAAGCGCGAGCAGTAATCAACGCGTTTGACCGAGCTTGCATTGATTGTATCAAGGCCACCCTAGGGTGGCCTTTTTAGGTTTTATCGAGCGAAAAAGTGGTGCGAAGCCACGTTTAGGGTTGACGACAAAATAACGATGTCCGAACACAGGAGAGCCCTCATGGCCGATGTCAGTTTCGATACGATACCCTGCGCGATACGCTCGAAGAAGCGCTGTTGAAGGGGGCTCAAGGCGTGTTTGCGCGCGGTTTCACGCCGAAAGCACGCGAGACGGCGTCCACTCCCATGGCATTGGGCTTATTCCCCGGTTCATCGAGTACGTGACGAAAGGCTGGGTCGACGTGAACGCATCGCCTGAGAGCGTGCATGCGCTCGGCGCGATCGAGGTGCTGGATGGGCGCATAGGCATCGGCGTCATCAATGCGCTGCACGCCACCGAACGGGCCGTTGAGCTTGCCAAAGAGCACGGAATGAGGCTGGTGGCGCTGTGTGACACCACCCACGCCGGCTCGTTTGCTCTGGTATATAGGGCGCATCACCGACGTGCGCACGGTTGGATCTTCATATAGACAATTTTTTTAATGAGATTGTTTAAATAGGGCGTTTTTATTTACTGATCATTAGTGACCGTTACTACACAATCATGTTTTTAGTGGGAAAAGTGCTTACAGGTTCAAAGTGATCTCTATCTTATTGAGTAAAAGGAATAAATGTATCTCAGTTGATTAATCGGGTTTTTAAAGAGTCAAAGCCGTATTAAAAAGCCAGTGTTTTAGCTTCAAAATTTAAAAAAAGCTATTGCTCTTTATTGAAGGCTGGACTGCCTGCTTTCGCAGAGAGCCGAGTCTTGAAACTTTAGTCTATTTAGACTTTTTACTACTTGCCCGAAAAAAATATCTTGGCTAATTTGAGCAATAGTATTTGTATGATGTACTACAAAGTATCGCAAGAAACCTGGCAAGTAAATCCTGTTTAAAAATGGGCTTTTGCCGGTGTTCTAGCAGTTCTCAAAAAACTCGTAAAAAAGGCTTTGAAGGCATCACAGCAGGTGCAATCACGTTTTAGAAAGATCATTGATGCAAGTCGTCCGTATCGATAGGCAAGCGGACATACCCCTACTTGCGCCGAGCGTCTGATGTGTCAGTTCGCTTAATGAAAGCTGTAAAACCAACGACATAACAAGAGGTTTCAAGCGATGAAAACAGCACTAATCCGTCGTCAAACGGTCATGGCGTTTACCAGCGTCACACTTTTGGCCGCCGCCGTTTCTGCCCAGGCCGAGGACTGGCGCGGTTGGAACATCCATCCGGATGGCTACCCTAATACCGTAGCGCTGGAAGCGTTCGCCGAAGCCGTCGACGAGCGCACGGAAGGGCGCGTATCGCCGCGCGTTTACAACAACGGTGTACTGGGCGATCAGTCCGACGCCATCGAGCAAACCCGCAACGGCGCGCTTGATTTCGCCAACTTCAACATGGGGCCGATGGGGCCGATCGTGCCCGAAACCAACGTCTTCTCGCTGCCGTTTCTGTTTAATGACGTCGATCACATGCACACGGTCATGGACGGTGAAATCGGTGAGCGCTTTGCCGATGCGCTCGAAGACAAGGGCCTGGTCGTACTCTCCTGGTTCGACTCCGGCGCGCGCAGCCTTTACAACACTCAGCGCCCCATTCACACGCCTGAAGACGTCCGCGGCCTGAAAATTCGGGTTATGAACAACGACCTTTACGTGCAGATGATGGAAGCGCTCGGTGGCAACGCGACCCCGATGGCCTACGGCGAGGTATATCAAAGTTTGACCACCGGCGTTTTGGACGGTGCCGAGAACAACTATCCGTCGTTTGAATCCAGCAACCACTACGAAGCCGCCGGCTACTTCTCGCTCACCGAGCACCTGATCATTCCGGAGTGTTTGTGCGTGGCCAAGGCGAGCTGGGATGCGCTCTCCGAGGAGGACCAGGAGATCGTTCGCGACGAGGGCATGAAGGCCTCCGAGATGCAGCGTGAGCTGTGGGTCGAAAGCTCGGAAGAGAGCCGCCAGATCGTGCTGGATGCCGGCGTCGAGATCAACGAAGTCGACGACAAGCAAGCCTTCCAGACGCTGATGGAGCCGATGTACGAAGAGTTCATCGCTAACAACCCCGGCACCGGTGAGCTGATCGAAGAGATACGCGCCGCGCAGTAATCTTTCGTTTAATCGTTTCCCGGCGGCTCAAGCCGCCGGGAAATAAAAGGAACGGTGTCGTGAGTATAGAAACTAAAACGCCAAGCGATCAGAAGGATCGGGCTTCAAAGGGCTCACTCGATCGCGCGCTGGATGGAGTGGCCGGCCTCTGCGTCGGCGTGGCGGGCGTAATGCTGGTCGTTTTGATCGTGACGTTCGGCTGGCTGGTGTTCGGGCGCTACGTGCTCAACGATACGCCGACCTGGGTCGAGCAGACCTCGCTGGTGCTAGTGGTCTACATCACCTGCCTTGGCGCTGCCGCCGGGGTTCGGTATCGAAGCCATCTCAATATCGATTTCGTTCGTGAAAGCTTTCCGCCGCTTTTGCGTGGGCTGATGCATCACATTTCTGACTTGTTCGTGCTGGTGTTCGGCGGATTCATGGCGGTTCAAGGGTGGCAGTTGGTCATGAGCAATACCCAGCGTGCGATCCCCATGATCGGCCTACCGGAAAGCTATCGCGCCGCGCCGCTGGTGATTTGCGGCGTCCTTATTGCGCTGTTCGCGGCTGTAGATATCCTGCAGCGGTTAATGCCTCGCTCCACCGAGAGGACCTGACATGGGGCTTTTCATTCTGTTCGGACTCTTCTTTTTGGGTCTGGTTGCCGGCGCGCCGGTCGCTTTTGCCGTGGGGTTGGCGGCGGTCGCCACATTTCTTTATGAAGGGCTGCCGCTGTTCGTAGCCTTTCAGCGCATTCTTTCCGGCATTTCGGTTTTTTCGCTGCTGGCGATTCCGTTTTTCATTTTCGCCGGTGAGCTGATGCTGCACGGCGGTATCTCGACGCGTCTGGTGCGGCTGGCCTCGGCCATGGTCGGGCGGATGCGCGGCGGGCTGGGCATGGTCAATATCAGCTCCTCCATGCTGTTTGGCGGTATTTCCGGCTCGGCGGTGGCGGACACCTCGGCGCTGGGGTCCATCCTCATTCCGGTGATGAAGGAAAAAGGCTACGACGCCGACTACGCGGTCAACGTCACGGTGACCTCCTCTGTTGCCGGCGTGGTGATTCCGCCCAGCCACAACATGATCCTTTACGCAGTAGCGGCCGGCGGCGGAATTTCGGTCACGCAGCTCTTTATTGCGGGCATCGTGCCGGGCATCTTGATGTGCTTGAGCCTAGCGGTGGCGGCCTATATCGTTGCCGTGAAGCGCGGCTACAAGGGCGAAGCCTTTCCAGGGTGGCAGGCGCTGCTGTTGAGTCTGGTCGCATCGATTCCGGGGCTAATGACCGCGGTAATCATTGTCGGCGGCGTGCTATCTGGCATTTTGACCGTGACCGAGTCCGGCGCTTTTGGCGCGATCTACGCGGTCATCGTGACGGGGCTCGTCTATCGCGAGCTGACCTGGGCCTCCTTCAAGGCTGCGGTCATCCAGTCGGTCAAGACCACCTCACTGGTCATGATTCTGGTCGGCTGCGCCTCGGCGTTTTCATACCTGCTGGCGCTCTACAACGTGCCGGAGATGCTGACCACGGGGTTGGTGGCCATATCCGATCGGCCGCTGGTCATCTTTTTGATGCTCAACATCATTTTGCTGCTGCTGGGCATGATCATGGACATGGCGGCGCTGATTCTGATCTGCACGCCGATCTTTTTGCCCGTGGCCATGCAGTTCGGCATGGATCCGATCCAGTTCGGCATCATCCTGATGATGAACCTGGGGCTGGGCCTTTGTACGCCGCCAGTCGGAGCGTGCTTGTTCGTTGGCTGTGTGATCGGCAAGATCAAGATTGAGCACGCGGTACGCACCATTTGGCCATTCTTTTTGGCGCTGTTCGTAGCGCTGATGCTGGTCACCTATATCCCGGCTGTGTCGCTGACGCTCCCAGGTCTTTTTAGATAGCGCCAATTGGCGGGGGCGCGTGATGTTCGCATCATGGCGCTACCCGGCAACGCCGAACAGCGCGTGTATTGCCTTTGACGTCACAACCATTTTATAAGGAGTCGGTATGTTGAATCGTTTACTGGTCACGGGAGCCGCCGGGGGCTTGGGCAAAAGTCTGCGCCCACATTTAAAAACGCTTGCAAGCCACGTTCGCCTTTCCGATATCATCCCGCTCGAAAACGCCGAGTCCCATGAGGAGCTCGTTCAAGCCGATTTAAGCGACCCGCAAGCGGTGACGGAGCTGGTGCGCGGCTGCGATGGCATTATTCACCTTGGCGGTATGTCGGTAGAGAGTCCGTGGCAGGATATCCTGAACATCAATATCGCCGGGACCTATAGTCTTTATGAGGCGGCGCGCCTTAACGGCAAGCCGCGTATCGTGTTTGCCAGCTCCAACCATACGATCGGCTTTTATGAGCGTCATCAACGCATCGACAGCCAAGTGCCCCAGCGGCCCGACTCGCTTTACGGCGTTTCCAAGTGTTTTGGCGAGAACCTGGCAAGTCTGTATTACGACAAGTTCGGCGTCGAAACCCTAAGCGTTCGTATTGGCTCCTGTTTCGAAAAGCCCGTAGATACCCGCATGATGGCGACCTGGCTCAGCCTCGACGATTTCGTCAGCCTGCTCAAGCGCGCGTTCATGACGCCGCGGCTGGGGCACACGGTGGTTTACGGCGCCTCGAATAATGCAGAGCAGTGGTGGGACAATACCCATGCAGGCTTTTTAGGCTGGGTGCCCCGGGATAGCTCCGAGCCCTGGCGCGAGGAAACCGAGGCAAAGGACCAAGGGATCGATGGCAATGACACGGCGGTGCGCTATCAGGGCGGCAAATTTGCGTCCATCGGCCATCCTGACGACGCGCAGTAGCCACAGCCCCGCGTTTTTAAGTTAGAGTGCTAATAACCAATCATAAGGAACGGATAGCGGGTATGGCCAGGCCAACATCGGAGATAGCAGCGTTTAAAGTCAAGCGGGTGACCCAAAATGGAAGTCTGGCCGTTAATGTGGCGGATCAGCTGGAAGCGCTGATCGTTCAGGGAAAGGTGGCCGTTGGCGACAAGCTTCCCACGGAAAATAGTCTATGCGACTCCTTTGGCGTTAGCCGTACGGTCATTCGCGAAGCCATTACCCACCTCAAGTCGCTTGGGCTGGTCGAAACCCGCCGGGGCGTCGGCACCTCGGTACTGCGCGCCTCGAAAATCGAGGCGCTGCCCGCCGAGCGTATCAACCCAACTACCGTCGAGGATATCCTGCATCTGTTGGAGCTGCGCTTGGCGATCGAGCCAGCGGCCGCCGAGCACGCCGCGCTGCGCCATGACGACGACGATAAAGCGCGGCTGGAAACTCAGCATCGCGCCTTTGAAAACGCCTGCGCCGCGCGCTCCCAGGCGCGGGAAGAGGATTATCTTTTTCACTTCGCCATCGCGCGGGCGACGAAAAATCCCTTCTTTCAATCCTTTTACGAGCAGTGGAGCCAAAGCGTGATTCCTCGGGCCAAACTGGTCAGCAGTGAAATCAATCCGCTCTCGTCCCAGCGCTATCTGGAACGCGTCCAACAGGAGCATACGCGCATCCTCGAGGCGATCCTCGCCCGCGACGGTCAGGCGGCTTTCGAGGCGATGAAGCAGCACCTTGGCCGCGCCCGCGACACCTATGCGCAGTATCGCGACCAGGTGTAAAACTTTTCTTTTCAGCACCTGCCGGATGTTCATTCGACCTTACGGCTGTTTTAGCACGCAAGAAACCACGCTTTTGGGCACTTCAGGCAAGTACTATGGCGTTTCGATCTCGACGCTAAGCGGGCGGTTTTGCTCGTTGACGGGCGCCTTAATCACGGTCTTGATCTATCCGGTGGCTCAGTCCTTCCAATTAAGCTTGTGGACCGGAAAAGTGGTCCATTCAGGCTTTCTTAAAAAAGATCTGGAACATTGGCCATTACATGGTTTTGTGCAATGGCTTGTTTACATTTCATGGTATAGGCCGTCGCTAGACTAATGGATGAGTGTCATGTGAAACAGAAGCTATTAATGTGTTCAAACATATTATGTATTACAAGATAGTAAGAAAGAAGTTTGTATTTTCAGGAGGTAAGCGCTTGGCAGTCATGAGACCGCCTAAAAACACGTTTCATTTCGTATCCACGAAAGCCCGAAAGTTCGAGTCTTCTTTTTTTGATTGCCGGAATTCATAACAAGCTCGTGGTCATCACCATTGAGAAACTTCCGGCCATTCCCAGTTCGATAAAACATATCCAACGACATGTACTGGAGTGTGGTATGAACCGTTTAATCAGGTGTGTGCTTGGTCTAGCCATGATAGCGATGACCCTGAGTGCCCATGCGAATACGCCAAGCGACCAGCTCATCATTGCGCTGAAAATGAGCAATATTCTCTCGCTCGACCCTGCCGCGGCAACGGGTAATGATATCGCGTTCGTCAACGCCAACCTTTACGACACGCTCATCGAGCTGGATCCCGAGGATCCCACGCATATTCAGCCGGCGATCGCTAGTGAGTGGGAGATCGCCGATGACGGTATGGCGATCACTTTCACGCTACGCGACGACATTCGCTTTCACTCGGGTAATGCACTGACTGCGCAAGACGTGGTGTGGAGCTTCGAGCGCGTACTGGATCTCAACCTGGCGCTCGCGACGACCTGGAAGGCACTGGGTTTCACGCAGGACAATGTTTCAGAACTTTTGACTGTGGCCGGCGATTATCAGGTCGAAATCGCCTTTCCTCGGCAGCTCGACCCCAAACTGGTGTTGTATACCCTCGCGACCAGCCCAAGCGCCTTCATCCTCGATCGTGATCTCGTTCTGGAACATGAGCGCGATGGCGATCTGGGTAACCAATGGCTCACCACGAACGCGGCGGGAAGCGGTGCATTTGAGCTGGATCTGTGGATTCCCCAGGATCGAATCATCATGAAGAGCAATGATCGCTACTGGGGGCAGGTGCCGCAAATACAGCGGGTGGTCATGCGTAATTTGAAAGAGTCCCAGACCATGCGACTGATGATCGAGCGCGGCGATATCGATGTCGCCATCGGCATGTCGGTGCCGGATATTCGCTCACTCGAAGACAGCGACGGTGTCGAAATTCAGACGACCCAACGGGGAACGCTTTACTACGTGGCGACCAGCATGAAAAACGAGATTCTTGCCAATGAACAGGTCAGAAGGGCCATTCGAGGCACGATCAATTACGAAGGCATTAACAATAGCATCATGCCTTATTACGGTATCTTCCATCAGCGGCCCGTCAAGCTTGGGCTACCCGCCACGCTGCCCGAACCGGACTACGCTCTTTCCACCGAGCAGGCCAAGGAACTACTGGCCGAAGCGGGCTATGAAGATGGTTTCAACACCACGATAAGAGCGCTAAACGAGTCTCCTTTCATCAACGTCGCCATCAACCTGCAAAGCAGCCTCGAACGAATTGGCATCAACGCAGAGATACTCAGCGGTACCGGTAATCAGGTCTATGGCGCCATGCGTGATCGCAGCTTCGACATTATCGTTGGCCGCGGCGGCGGTGGCTTTGCTCCGCACCCGGATTCCAATCTAAGGCCCTTGCTTCTCAATCCGGATAATTCCGATGCCGCACGGCTAACCAACTTTCAGGGCTGGCGTACGGGGTATCAGAACCGGCGTATCAATGAGCTGATTACTCAGGCCGTTTCCGAAGCCGATGACGAGGTGCAAACCGCGTTGTATGAAGAGGTTCAGTCGATCTACGAAGAAGATATTGGTGCCCTGTTTCCCTTCTCGCAAATGATCAACACGGTTGCCGTCAGAGAGGAAGTGGAGGGCTATCTGGACGACCCCGCTGCCATGACAAGGTTGAGAAGCGTCACCAAGCGGCTCGAATGATTCAATCGTCATCGATATAGGGAGTTAAAACAATGACAAGATCACGCTATCTGAGCGTTGTCAGAAAAGTGGGTGTGATATTGATCACGCTGCTTGGACTGCTCACCATGACGTTCGTCATTGGCAGGCTGATGCCCATCGACCCCGTGCTTGCGGTGGTCGGCCCCGACGCGGATTCCTCTACCTACGAGCAGGTTTTTCGCGAGATGGGGCTGGACCGGCCTATCTGGGTTCAGTATCAGTACTACCTGCAGGACATGCTTTCGGGAGATTTCGGCCGCGCCATCCTTACTGGCTACCCGGTCGTCAGCGATATCCTGCGAGTACTACCGGCCACGATCGAGTTGGCCTCGGTCGCTATTCTCTTCGGCGTCGGGCTTGGGGTGCCGCTGGGGGTGTACGCCGCCACACATAGAGGCCGCTTGGGCGATCACCTCACCCGGCTCATTACCCTTTTCGGCTATTCGACCCCGGTGTTCTGGGTCGGCATGGTCGGGCTGATCATTTTCTATGCTTGGCTAAATTGGGCCGGCGCCGCCGGCCGAATCGGCTTCGCCTTCGACGGTATGTTCACACAGTACACCGGGTTCTACCTGATCGATACGCTACTGTCGGGAAACTGGGAGGCCTTCGTCAGCGCAGTACGCCATATCGCGCTGCCGGCGCTGATACTCGGGCTTAACTCTGTCTCTTTCATCGGCCGCATGACGCGCAGTTTCATGCTGGAGCAGCTTTCTCAGGAGTACATCAAGACCGCCCGCGTCAAGGGACTGTCGGAGCGTAGTGTCATCTGGAAGCACGCCTTCAAGAACATTCTTGTTCAGCTACTCACAATCGTGGCGCTGGCCTACGGCGGGCTGCTGGAGGGTGCCGTTCTGATCGAAACGGTCTTTGCCTGGCCAGGCTTTGGGCAGTATTTGACGGATAGTCTGTTGATGGGCGACATGAACGCCGTCATGGCCTCCGTGCTGTTCATCGGGCTTGTCTTCGTGTTCTTGAACTTGCTGTCCGATGCCCTGTACAAGCTCTTCGATCCGAGGACCCGATAATGAAAAATATCCAGACCTTGAAGAATGCCCCTTTTCCGGCAAGAGAGAGGCACGCTCCTGGGCAATCGAAAGGGGCGCTATTTTTCAAAGCGTTAAAAAAACTCTGCAAGAATCCGCTGAGCGCCTCTGGTGTCGTGATCGTGGGGCTCCTTTTGGTGCTGGCCATTGCCGCTCCCATGATCGCCACGCATGATCCGCTCACCCAGGATCTTTCCCGCGTGCTGTCGGCGCCTTCCTGGGCTCACTGGTTCGGTACCGACGAATATGGCCGGGATATTTTTAGCCGCGTCGTGTACGGCTCTCGAGTCACGCTCTACATCATCTTTCTTGTGACGATCATCGTCGGGCCGATCGGCCTGATGATCGGTACCATGTCAGGCTACTTCGGCGGCTGGGTGGATAGTACGTTCATGCGCATCACGGACATCTTCATCTCGTTTCCCAGCCTGGTACTGGCGCTGGCTTTCGTGGCCGCACTAGGCCCAGGTCTCGAGCATGCGGTGATCGCTATCGCGTTGACTGCCTGGCCTCCTGTGGCCCGGCTGGCAAGGGCAGAGACGTTGACGTTTAGAAATGCCGACTACGTCGTGGCCGCGCAGCTTCAGGGCGCATCCTCCTTTCGCATTCTGTTTCACTATATCTCGGTGATGTGCCTGCCTTCGCTGATCGTTCGGCTCACCATGAACATGGCGACCGTTATTTTGACCGCCGCGGCGCTCGGTTTTCTGGGGCTGGGGGCGCAGCCGCCGCTTCCCGAATGGGGCGCGATGATTTCAACCGGGCGTAGCTACATGCTCGAAAGCTGGTGGCTGGTGGCGTTTCCCGGTGCCGCCATCATGCTCGTGAGTCTGGCCTTCAATCTGCTGGGCGATGGTCTACGTGATCTGCTCGACCCGCGTACCGACTGAGGAGCATCCATGAACGTATTATCTGTAGAACGACTCAATGTCACGTTTTGCACAGACGAAGGTGACAAGCACGCGGTGCGCGATGTGTCGTTCACGCTCAATAACGAAAAGCTGGCGATCGTGGGCGAGTCGGGGTCTGGTAAGTCCACCGTCGGGAAGGCGATTCTTCGGTTGAACTCGCCCTCTACGCGGGTGACTGCCGACACGCTGCGTTTCAAGGAGACGGATATCCTGACCTGCAGCGAGCGTGAAATTCGCGCCCTGCGCGGCCAGCATATCTCGATGATCATGCAGGACCCCAAGTTTTCGCTGAACCCGGTGGTGACCGTTGGTGACCAAATTGCCGAGGCTCTGCGTGTCCATCGTCGCATCTCCAAACGTCAGGCGCGTGAGGCCGCCATCGCCATGTTGCAGGAGGTGAGTATTGCGGACCCGGAGCACGTCTACGGGCAATATCCCCACGAGATATCCGGCGGAATGGGCCAGCGCGTGATGATCGCCATGATGGTCATTCCCGAGCCCGATATCATCATCGCCGATGAGCCGACCTCGGCGCTCGATGTTTCCGTGCAGCAGGACGTGTTGAATATTCTGAACAGGCTGATCGAGAAAAAGAACATCAGCCTGATCTTCATCAGCCACGATCTCAACCTGGTGAAGAAGTTCTGCGACCGTGTGCTGGTTATGTACGGCGGGCGTGTCGTCGAATCGATTCGAGCCGACGAACTCTCCAACGCCTCACACCCCTATACGCGGGGGCTGATGGAATCGCTGCCGAGCCTTCGACATCGCCGGGAGACCCTGCCGGTCATGACGCGCGATCCCGCTTGGCTTACTCAGGAGCCCCTTACATGATCTCGATTGATTCGCTTTCGTTCGATGTCTCTAGCCTTACGCGGCATAAACGTATACTCAGCGATATAACACTCAACGTTCGAGAAGGAGAGTGCTTCGGACTGGTCGGTGAGTCCGGCTCCGGCAAGACCAGTATCCTCAAATGCTTGGCGGGCCAGTTCAAGGGCTGGAAAGGCCGTATCGAGGTGAAAGGAGCGTCGATTGCCGACACCTCGTTGAAAGAACGTAGCAACACCATGCAGATGGTTTTTCAGGACCCCTATGGCGCGTTGCATCCTCGCCACACCATTCGCAAGATACTTAACGAACCGCTGGTCATTAAAGGGCTCTCCAATCGAGCAGAGCGGGTCGAAAAGGCCTTGAAGGACGTAGGGCTGGACGAGACGTTTCTGCCTCGCTACCCCCATCAGCTTTCCGGCGGGCAAAGACAGCGCGTCGCCATCGCACGGGCCATGATTCTCAATCCAAGTGTCATTCTTCTCGATGAGCCGACCTCAGCGCTCGATGTGTCGGTGCAGGCCGAGATTCTCAATCTGCTTGCTTCGCTTCACCGGCGCCATCAATTGACCTACCTGATGGTTTCCCACGATTTGGGCGTCATCGCGCATTTGTGTGAACGCGTAGCCGTCATGAAGGCCGGCGAGATCGTCGAAGTGGTGTCGAGAGAGGATCTGGTCGAAGGCAATGTCACACATCCCTATACGAAAGGACTTCTGCAGCACGCCTTCAGTCGAGAATAAGCGCTGACCGGCGCATTGCGATGCGCCGGCCACGTATGGTGAATTTTCAGGGGTATCGAGCGGGCCATCCTATCTACGCTTTATCTCATCTGCTCGTCCAGCCAATCGAAAGCGGCATCCTGCATGTCTCTGGTAAAGACGTGTCCTTTATTCTCCCAAAGGCGAGTGGTCAGGTTGGCATCGGCGTCGTAGGCACTCCAGACGACTCGCATTCTGTCCATTGCGCCCCGGACAGCGCTGGGTGGGAAAAGGGCGTCCTCCTCGCCGGCGTAGACGAGCATGGGAGAAGGCGCGGCCAGCGCGGCGACATCCGGAAAGTCGACGAGTCTGAGCAGGGAAGGATGCAGCATGTTGAAGGCGGACTGGCCGCGCAGCTGGTTGTTGCCCGGTACCATCAGTTCACGACTTTGCGCCATCCAGCTGTTGGCGATCGTCGCGCTGATATCCGGTGACAGGGCGGCGACCTGCCAGGCTCTGAAAGCGCCCATCGAAAAGCCGACCGCCGCCACTCTGTCGGGGTCCGTGTCAGCAAGCCCGGCCAGAAAGGCCGCCGCACGTATATCTTCAAGTGCTATCAGACCCGCAAGCGATGAGCCCAGATTGAACAGGTTGGCTGCCAGCGCCTGCTGCGCGTCGTAACCGTTGCCCTCTCGATCGCCCCAGCCAAGTGCATCCGTGGCCAGCACGACGTAGCCACGTTCGGCCAGCGCCTCACCGGGAAATATTCCTGAGAAGAACTTGTCTGCCCACTCGGTAGCCGAACTCAGGCGCTGATCATCGTACCAGGGCGCGATCCATTTCTCCTTGCCGATATCGAAGCGCGAACCGTGGTCATGCAGCATCATTGCCGAAGGAAAAGGCCCTTCACCCTTGGGAATCAGTAATAGCGCCATCACGCGACTTTCATCGGTGATATTGAAGGCGACGCGGCGTGCAATATAGGTACCTCTATCCACTTCGTCGATGGTCTATGGATCGAAAGGTCGAGAAGCGGTGTAAGGTAAAATGCTGGCGCGCACCTCGGGCAGCACGCGCTCGCGCCAGACGTCAGGGTCACCGCCTTCGTAGGCGAGCGGGAACGTCATGCGCTCCTTGAGCGCCTCAAAGAAAAGCGGCAGGTTGTCTTCAGTAACACCGTGCGGTTCCGCCAGCGCCGTATGCGCCGTTGCCAGCATCAGCGCCGAGGCCAACAGTCTTCTCATAACGTCTTCTCCAGGAGCGAGTGGCCATCGGGAAGGGCGCCGATTCTATCGAGCCAGCCCGCCAGAAGGTCTGGCCACCCAGCGGCAGGCAGGGGGTCAGCCCCGGCGATCCCGAAGCCGTGACCGCCATCGCGAAAGACATGCAGTTCCGCTTTCACACCAGCCTGTTGCAGGGCGCTGTAGAACGCGACAGCGTTCGCCGGCGATACCGATGGATCATCATCGGCGTGAACGATGAACGTTTCGGGCGTAGATGTATCGACGTGCTCCTCGGGCGAACGGGCGTACTTCTGCTCGGGGGTAGGCGTTTTGCCCAGAAGGGCGTCGCGCGAGCCGGCATGCACGCCTGCATCCTGCATGGTGACGACCGGATAGACCAGCATCACGAAGTCGGGGCGTGCGGAAATGCCCTGCTCGTCTTCACGTGGCGTGTAGAGGTTTTTGTCGTAGCCTGTGGCAAGCGAGGCGGCCAGATGGCCGGCCGCTGAAAAGCCCATGAAACCGATCTGCTGCGGATTGAGGTTCCATTCACTGGCATGGGCGCGCACCAAGCGTATCGCGCGCTGGGCATCAGCCACGGCCGGCGTGCCCCTCATCGGGCAGACGGTAACTCAAAAGGAAGCAGGTGACGCCGAGCGGCGCCAGCGCCTTGGCGATTTCGAGCCCCTCCTTGTCCAGTACGATCCGTCGGTACGAGCCACCCGGGGCAATGACGATCGATGTGCCGTTGGGCCGCTCGGGCACCCATGCTGTCAAACCGGGCATCGCGATTCCGGTCATCGCCCGGTTCGCGCGAAACGGGGTAGCCGAGCGCTCCTCGATGTCCGGCGTCAGATCGGCCGGCGTGCCTGGCGGGCGTTCGTCCCAAAGCGGAAGTACCGCCTCATGCTGGACTGTTTTGGCCATGAAGCCTCCCTTGATCGTTCAATCGCGCCGGTCTCTGGCGCTAGAAAAGGCCGACGCTAAAAAAAGCGCCCGAGGTCATGACGTCGGGCGCTGGGGGCGATTAGTCGAAGACCAGTCGCTGTAATTCCAGTGCGCGCTCGCGCCGCTCCGAGGCGGTGTGGGCATCGCGTTGCAAGAGTGCCTTGAGCGCATCGAGTATTTGCGCGTCGTAGGGCGACGCGACGCCGGGTGAGTCGCCCTCCTGAATGAACCAGTTATCGTCGCTGATATCGCCATGCACGCTATCGCTGTACTGGCTCTCACTCACGAGATGCAGTGACACGTTGCGCGAGAGGGTGGCTGACTCGAGCTCGTCACCGTAAGGACTTTGACGAACGATGAAGTTGAAGCGGTCGTTGTCGATCGCCACATTATTGACGATGGAAAGCGCCCCCGAGTTGAAGTTGTCGGTAAAGCCGTCCATGCCGTTGTTGAACGACAGGTTACCTTCCACGGTGTGGGCTACGGGCAGGCCTTCTCCGCCGAGCTTGAAACCGTTGCCGAGGTTGCCTCCGGTTTGTGGTCTGTCCAACGTCTGGCCATTGTTGAAGGCGATGGAGTTGGTGATGGTCACGGCGCCATTGGGGCCATCTTCGACCTTGTTGAAAAGATCCCAGCCGTCATCGATGTTGTGGTGAGAAAGGCAGTGGTCGAAAGAATTTCCCTCACCGATGCGCATCTTGGCGGCGAAGCCGTCGGCATTGATGCCCGATGCGTCCATATTGTTGTAACTTTCGCTGTAGCGCACCGTGTTGTGGCTCGCCCAGAGCGCGCGGCCGACATCGTCGGGTGAGGTGATCTGAAATCCGGTGTCCGGCGCGCTGTGGGTCACGATATGCTCAAATACGTTATGGCTGCCGTGGACGATCAGTCGCTCACCAGCCACCTCCAGATGATCCAACTGCCAATAGCTGGCGTTATGCGACACCATCCCGGTAAATCGTACGTTGGCGTCTTCTCCCGTCAGCCTTTTCAAGGCATTAGGAGAGCCGCTAGCGCTGACGGGGATCTCGATCGCTCCGTAATCGCCGTCGGCCAAGTGGATGGTGCCCCCGGGCGCCACGCGTGCAATGGCCGAGGAAAGGTCCAGCGGGTTTTCCTGGCTTCCAGGCTGATCGGCACGGCCATCGGGTGAAACGTAAAGATCGTAGGGGTCGGCGACGCTTATCGGTTCTAGCATGATCGTGGTGCTTTGAGCGCTACCCGGGCCTTCGGAGGGCTCGAAGGTTAGCTCTACCTCGGTGGGTTCAGTGACGTCGATCGGCAGGCGAAACAGCTGGCCGGCCTTGACCGCTTGGACCTCTCCGAGTGGTTCACCCCCTTGGGCAACGCTGAATGTACCGGCGTAGTTGGCCAGCGCCTGTAGCGTGTAATCCGGGGCCGTTACGACCTTTGGCGAGGCGACGGACCAGACCAGCGGCGTTTGCGGCGGCTGATACGCCTCGGCTTGCCGGGTATTGGCGTCAGAAAGCTCGAGGGCGATATCTGACACGCCTAGCCGTGCGTTTCGAGCGGCAAAGAACCCTACGTATTGGTGGTCTGGATCCTGTACCTCGACCAGATTGGCGGGCGCTTCACTGAGTTCGTGACGATGAGTGTGATCGCCGTCGTCGAGCGTGACTATAAAATGCTCGTCGGTGCGCGCTAGGCTCATACGGTAGCTGCGCTGATCACCGTAATCCAATCCTTCGGAGTAATCCTCCTTACTTAGCAAGTTGCCCGGATTGCCCCAGGGGTCCTGAATGCCTTCGCGATACACCGCCGTGGCGTTGGCCAGCCCATCATTTTCTCGCGTGTGCGAGCGCAGTAGATTCATGACCATGTTGGAGGCCGCGGGAAACTCTTCATGACCCAAGGGTTGTGGGTTGGCGCGTGGCGCACCGAGCACGTCGCGCACGATGATACCGGCGCCTTCCTGACGGTTGGGCGTGGCGCCTGTCTCGGGCCCCAGCTGCTCGAGAGTGAGTGTTGCCGTGAGCACGAAGTTCTGGTCGGTTGGCAGTCTCGTGTAGTAGAAGGTGCCTCCCTCATGGGAATTGGCCAATTTGCCCCCGCGGCTTTCTATCGTCACGTAATCGAGAAGTTCGCCCGGCGATACGAGCGCGTCATCGTGTGTTACCTCGTTGGTGCCTATCTTGTCGGGAAGGATCGTGGAGCCGAAGTTCAGGTCGGTTGACTGACCGAAGGTGATGCTTTGCCAGACGAGGTTTGATGTTTCCTCGGCTTGGGCTAGTGAGACGATGAGGGCGGGCGTTATAAGGGTGCAGGCCAGCGTGGCTACTTTCATCATGGATCAACCTTGTGCGTTTATGATTGTTTTAGCGCCGTGTATCGGTACCTCGTATACCAGCCTCTTGACGGCGGCATTTAAGAGCTTTTAAAAATAATACATAGTATGTTTTGAGGCAAAAATTAGCTTTAAGTATGAGGGGCGCATGTTCTCAAAAGATTTGCTTTTAGCGCATTTCTACCCAACCGGGACTATCACCGACGCTTAATCGATCCTATGGAGTCAGCTCATCGGTATCAAGGTCGATACGGTACCTTGCGATATGATTGGAGAACTGGCTGGCGGCTACGAGATAGTGATCATTGCTTGTAATGGCGAAGTTGCATGGGCGGTTTTCAGTAATGAAGTGCTTCTCGAATTCGAGCGTGCCATTGGAGTGGACATTAAATAGCAGCAGCGTCGATGTCGCTTTTTCTGAAGCATAAATGAAGCGCCCGTTCGCCGTGACATGGATGTCCGCCGCTCGAAAGGCGCTGGCTGGGCGTGCATAAAGTCTGTTGGCACCTGTCTCAACCCTGAGGCGCTGTGCTCCACGACGTTGATGGTACCGTTGTGCTCAGCGATGATGTAAGCGACGGTCATGGCGGGATGATGGGCAATATGCCGTGGTCCGGTGCCCGCTAGTAGAGCAAGTTTGGCGACGAGTCCAGGCATCTTAAAGGCGGGGTCGATCAACATTCTCGAGCATCGGTAGGTGTGTATGACCTCTATATTCATGCTTGCGCGTCGCCATGGATAACGCAGCGGTATAAATATCCCCGCTATGGGCACAGCCTATATAAAGGGTCTGATTGTCTTCGCTAGTTCGGGCGCTTGGCTTGTCAGCTCTTAAAAAATTTATCGATTGGAAGTAGTTCATCGGTCGTTTCATACCATTGTCTATATTGTTGTAAGTGTGAGGTATCTTTAATATATAAACATATTATGTATGACATTGGGTTTAATGCTAGATGTCAATCAAACGTAAACAAGGGTCTCGCAAATATGAAAATCGAAGCCATTTCCGTCGATGTCATTCGCTATCAAACCAAGCTGGGGCGGGATAGTGCGGGCCATGCCCATGCCGGCCACCCCAGCGAGGCTCAGATCGCCATGCTCAGCGTTACGGCGGACGACGGCAGCAAGGGTTACGCCTTCGCGCCGAAAGAGCTGATTCGTCCCTATATCGTAGAGCAGTATTTCAAGAAAGCGGCGCTTGGCAAGCCGGTTCACGCGCGCGAGATGGTGTGGCAGGACCTTTGGCTTCGCCAGCGTGGTAGCGGTGCGCAGTTGACCGACCGCGCAATGGCGATTCTTGACCAGGCGCTGTGGGATTTAGCGGGTCGTCAGCTTGGTGTGCCGGTCTATCAACTGTTGGGCGGTGCCCGTACGAAGGTCAAGGCTTATGCCAGCACCATGTGTGGCGATGAAACCCCGGGCGGCTTATCGACCCCCGAGGAGTACGCTCGTTTCGCTCAGGATCTGGTGGCGCGCGGCTATCAAGGGATCAAACTGCATACCTGGATGCCGCCGGTCAGCTTCGCTCCGAGCGTAGAGATGGATATTCGCGCCTGTGAAGCCGTGCGTGAAGCCGTGGGGCCAAATATCGCCCTAATGCTGGACGGCTACCACTGGTACAACCGGCTGGACGCATTGAAGGTCGGGCGCGCACTGTCTCGACTGGATTTTGCTTGGTTCGAAGAACCGATGCCCGAAGATTCCATGGAGTCCTACCGTTGGTTGACCCAGCAGGTGGATGTGCCGGTGATCGGGCCGGAAACCCTCGGTGGCAAGCATCAGAGTCGCGCCAGCTGGGTGCAGCACAATGCCTGCGACATATTGCGCGCCGGTGTTGCCAACGGTGGCGGCATCACGCCTTGTATCAAGGCCGCGCACCTGGCAGAAGCGTTCGGCATGGATTGCGAGATTCATGGCAACGGCGCTCCCAACCTGGCGGTAGTCGGTGCGATTACCAACTGTCAGTGGTACGAGCGCGGTCTGCTGCATCCTCACCTGGATTACGACGAAGCGCCGGGTTATCTGAACGTCATTGTCGATGAAATGGACGAACAAGGCTTCGTTCACTTGCCCGATCGTCCGGGCCTGGGTGAGAGCATCAACTTCGATTATATCGGGGACAACACGCTGGAAAGCTACTGATCCCGGGGACTTTCAAGGGCTCGGTCACAACGTAAACTGCAAGACGCCAGCTTCACTATTCGGCAACGCCGATGTTCCAATAATAAAGTATAAGGGGCTCTTCATGAGCATCGATGTCTGGGTAATACTCATCTATCTCGTCTTTCTCGTGGTCATTGGTTGGGTGTTCAAGAACTTTAACACCAATACCAGTGACTATTTCCGCGGTGGCGGTAACATGCTTTGGTGGCTGGTCGGCTCGACTGCCTTTATGACGCAGTTTTCCGCCTGGACGTTCACGGGAGCGGCTTCTCAGGCTTACGTGAGCGGCTTTGCCATCATCTTTCTGTTCATGGCCAACGCCGCCGGTTACTTCCTCAACTATGTCTATTTCGCTCCGCGATTCAGACAATTACGTGTGGTCACCGCTGCAGAGGCGCTGAAGATGCGCTACGGCAAGCCCAGTGAACAAACGTTTATCTGGTTCAGCATGTTCGATGGACTGGTATCCGCTGCCACGTGGCTGAGTGCGCTTGCCATCATTACCTCGGCGGTGTTCGATGTGCCGCTTCAGACGGTCATCTTGCTGGCGGGCATCGCCGTGGTCGCGATGTCGGTGACCGGCGGAGCCTGGGCCGTGGTGGCTTCCGACTACGTCCAGATGCTCATCATCATGTCGGTGACGTTCGTCTGCTTCTTCGTAGCCTGGGGCAATACCGACAGCATCGGCAGTATCGTCTCGAGCTATGACGGCGAGTTCCTGACCGGCAGTGGCTACGGATATGCCTGGCTCTTCGGCTTTTGGGTCTTCATGTTGATCATCAAGCAGATCTTCATGATGAACAACACGCTCAACGGCTATCGCTACATGTGCGCCAAGAACAGCAAGAATGCACGCTATGGCGCGCTGTTCACGCTTTGTTTGGCCTTGATTGGACCGGTGGTCTGGTTCTTTCCGGCGTGGTTCATGCACGCCTACAGTCCGGATTTCGCTCAGAACTTTGGCATGCTGGGAGCCAGCGCCAATGAGGCGGTCTTCGTGGCGTTCGTCAGCGAATACATGCCCGCCGGTATGCTGGGACTTTTGATGGCCGCGATGTTTGCCGCCAGCATGTCCTCCATGGACTCGGGGCTGAACCGTAACGCCGGCTTCTTCGTACGCAATTTCTATCTCTCGGTTATCAAACCGCATGCGAACGAGCAGGAAATGCTGCGAGTCTCGCGCATCGTCACGCTGATTTTTGGCGCCATCATCGTCGGTATCAGTTTGTTCATCAACTCGCTCAAAAGCATGAGCCTGTTCGAGATTCTGTTAACCGCCAGCGCCTTGATCACCTTCCCGATTACCATTCCGGCCATGCTCGGCTTGATCGTGCGCAAGACACCGGATTGGTCGGGCTGGGGAACACTCGTGGTGGGCTGCATGGTTTCCTACGCAGTTGGTGCCTGGTTGAGCCCGGGGCTGGTGAGCAGCGTGATGGGCATGGAAATCAGCCCGCGCGAGTGGTCTGACTTCCGCGTCGCGTTTGCCATTGGCGCACACGCTATTATCACCGGCGGCTTCTTCCTGCTCAGCAGCCTCTTCTACAAGTCCGAATCACACTCCGAAAAGCGTGCGGCCGAGCGCGAGGAGATGTGGCGTCGCTGGGAAACGCCTGTCGAAAGTACCGATGCCGATCCTGCAGCCGATGCGGTGGACTATGGCCAGAAAATCATCCTGGGACGTCTGATTCTGATCGGCAGCATCATGGTCATGGGGCTTTCGCTACTGCCCAACTCCACCAATGGTCGCCTCGTGATGCTGTTGTGCGGCGCACTTCTCATGATTCCTGCAGTGCTCATGCTCTTTTCGGCCCGATCCAGTAAGCGAGCCATGAAAGAGTCCGAGGAGAAGGGTCAGGTCGCCTACAGATAGGCAAAACACCAAGAGGGCAGCATCAATTTAAAACGCGAGGCGAGGGTGTCCTCAAAGGTAATACGTCATAAATGATATCAAGGAGTCATTTTTTGCTAGACCAAAACGCTCGCGACAACAACAAACTTTTCAACAAGGTGGTTTTTATGAAAAACAATAAGCTGGTTATCGGACTTCTTGCGCTTGCGGCTTTCTCGAGTAGCGCTGCTTACGCTAGCTCGACAACGATATCGACCAAATACGAGCAGACCTTCCGAGAAAGTCAGGACTTCAAGGTGAAGTTCGGGGTTGGGCACGTGTTCGATAACGACATCGGTATTGCCTTCGAGCATCAGCGTCGCTGGAGGGATGAAGTTAGCGGAAGACCTGAATTAGCGGAAAACCTGTTCGGGTTCGGTTATACCTATTCGTTGGATGAAGATAACCGCTGGTCGATCCAGCCCAAGATCGAATACAAGTTCAATCCGGGATCGGAAACCATGCGCCCCATGGTCAGGCTCAACTACAGGGTCAATGACGACTGGCGAGTCGGGGCGCGCTATCGCTATGAGTATCAGACGTTTAGCGAAGGCGGCGGAGACCGCTCTCGCATCAATCGAATCGATGGCTATATCGGCTATGCGCTGACCGATCAGATCGGCCTGGCTTGGAACTCAAGCTACGCCTACGTGCTCGGCGACACGGGCAGCATGTATACCGGTAGCAGCGACCGCTGGGAACATGAGTTCGGCGCAGCGTACCGGGTCAACTCGGCAAATACATTGGCGGTAACTTACAAGCGAAAGGATGAGACCCGTGAGGGGGCTTCCTTCAATGCCGGTGAACACAACGATGCGGTGCAACTGACCTATAGCTACAGGTTTTGAATCCGGTATCCTGGCGAGTCGAGGCTGGATAGTCTGTATCGGCTGCAAGGGACTGGGGTACATCCCCAGGAGCGGTTTTATATTGATCCAGCTTTGGCTTCCACTTATGGTTGTGTGATGTATCACAACGAGACATCATGTAGGAATTTCTTCCATGCATTTTTCACGTGAAAAAACATTGGCCTCCATTTCAAATGGCCTGCTTTCATTCCCGGTCACGGACTTCGATAGTCAAGGGCGTTTCGCCCGCGAAAGCTATCAGGACCGGCTGAAGTGGTTTGTAAGCCATGACATTTCTGCGGTGTTCGTTGCCGGAGGAACAGGGGAGTTTTTCAGCCTGTCGCTTGATGATTTTCGCGATGTCGTCACCACGGCGGTCGAAACCATTGGCGGAAAGCTTCCTATTATCGCAAGCGCCGGTCAAAGCGTAGAGCAGGCCCAGGCGCAAGCGAAAATCGCCGAAGAGGCCGGCGCTGACGGTATCCTGCTGATGCCACCTTACCTTACCGAATGTCCCCAGAACGGGTTGGTAGAGTACGCGCGCGCGATTTGCGCCAGCACCTCGCTGAACGTCATCTACTATAACCGCGGTAACGGCGTCCTGGATGCCGCCTCTGTCAAAAAGCTGGCAGACGCCTGCCCGAACTTCATCGGGCTCAAGGACGGCAAAGGCGATATCCAGGCGCTGAACAAAATCGTCAAAACCGTGGGCGATCGGCTCGCCTATATCGGTGGTGTCCCTACCGCTGAGATATTTGCCGAAGCTTACCTCTCGATCGGCGTGAACACGTATTCATCAGCAGTGTTTAATTTCGTACCTGACATGGCTTCGATGTTCTATAAAGCGCTGCGAGCCGGCGAACATCAAACCGTCAAAAAAATTACTCAGGACTTCTTCATACCCTTTGTGGAACTGCGCGATCAGAAAAGAGGCTACGCCGTCAGCCTGATCAAGCTAGGCGCGGAAATCATTGGTAAACCGGCCGGACAAGTACGAGCGCCGCTGGTGATGCCGACGTCGTCAGAGCGTGATCAACTTTCCAGACTGATCGACATTGCCCGACAAAGTTAAAACCAGGTCGCGATTATTATTAAGTCAACAGGAGCCATGATGTCGATTCCAGAAAATACCCGACCGTTAACTGGTCCCGCTCCGCGTTTAAAAGCACCCGCGGGCGCAACCGATTGCCATGCCCATATCTTTCTGGCGGGCTTTGAAGCCCAAAAAGGAGGGCCGGCCATCGCGGAGCTCGCAACGGTGGAGAACTACCGGGAACTGCAGCGTTGGCTGGGGCTTTCGCGGGTGGTCGTAACACAGCCCAATGCTTATCAGGCGAACAACGAGGCTTTGGTTCAGGCGCTGAAACTGCTTGGCCCTGACGTGGCGCGGGCGATTGCGGTCATAACACCACGGACTTCACAACAAGAGCTCGAGCGGCTTCACGAGCTCGGAGTACGCGGCGCTCGCATCATGCAACTCCCCGGCGGTGCAGTAGGAATCGACCACATGCTGGCCGTCGAGAAAGTCATTCAGGGGATGGGATGGCATTTGATGGTGCAGTTTAACGGCCGTGATTTGCCCGACTACCTCGATGAACTGCAAAAGATCGAGGGCCGCTACATTATTGATCATATCGGCAAGTTCATTGATCCGGTAGACGCCGATGATCGGCGCGTCGACGATATCCTGCGTCTGATCGACAAAGGTAACGCTTGGTTCAAGCTGTGCGGTGCCTATGAAACCAGCCTGACCGGCGGGCCGGATTACTCCGATGTATCGCCCATCGCCAAGCGTGTGATCGACCACGCGCCGGATCGCGTCATCTGGGGCTCTAACTGGCCGCACGTCGGCGTCAAGCGTGAGCAGTACCCAAGTGACGCCGAACAGCTGGATATTCTGCTGGATTGGGCCGACGAAACAACGCGTCAGAAAATCCTGGTCGATAATCCGGCACTGCTCTACGACTTTTAATGCTCAATACGATTCGATTTCAAACGTAAAAACCGAAGGAGATCACGATGCTCGACAGATTATTGGTAACGGGCGCCGCCGGTGGTGTTGGCAAGGCGATTCGTCCTTATCTTCAAAAGCTTGCTAAAAACGTTCGCCTTTCCGACATCTCCGATATCGCCGACGCCGCTTCTCATGAAGAGGTTGTCACGTGTGATCTGGCCGATTACGAAGGCGTCAAGGCATTACTCGACGGTTGCGATGGCGTTATCCACTTGGGCGGTGTATCGCTCGAAAAACCCTGGCAGGGCATCCTACAGGCGAACATCATCGGCACCTACAACCTTTACGAAGCCGCGCGTCACTTGGGCAAACCGCGCATCATCTTCGCAAGCTCCAACCATACCATTGGTTTCTACGAGCGCACTCGCAAGATCGACACTCAAGTGCCGCATCGCCCGGACTCCATCTACGGTCTTTCCAAGTGCTTTGGTGAAGACCTCGCCAGCCTCTATCACGATAAATTTGGCATCGAGACGCTGAGCGTACGTATTGGATCCTGCTTTCCCAAACCCGCCGATACTCGGATGCTCGCAACATGGCTTCACGTCGAGGATTTGATGGGTATGTTCGAGCGGGCCTTTCAGGCACCCAAGCTTGGCAATACCGTCATCTACGGCGCATCAAACAACGCCGAGCAGTGGTGGGACAACCAACTGGTTTCATTTCTGGGATGGAAACCCGAGCACAGTTCCGAGCAGTGGCGCGAAGAGGTCGAGGCCAAGGGCGATGTTCCGGCCGCTGATGCCGCTGAGGTGGTTTACCAGGGCGGGAAGTTCGCGTCGGCCAGTCATCCCGATGACTGATCGTCATATGTATGATTAAAAACTGCAGCAAATACGATATAGTATCGAGCATGAGGGAGGGCGCAATAAAACCCTGAATTTCAGTTTTCAAGTGAGAGTCGGACAAGAATGAAAAAGCTGGGCATAGAACCTTTGGTTCATGGTGGCAGCCTGTCGCGACAGGTATCTCAACAGCTGGAAGATATCATCGCACGCGAAGAAATTCCGGTAGGGGACAAGCTGCCGCCCGAAGGCGCACTCTGCGACATGTTCAGCGTAAGTCGTACCGTCATACGTGAAGCCATCACTCACCTGAAATCGCAGGGGCTGGTTGAAACCCGTAGGGGGATCGGCACGCGGGTCTTGCGTTCTACACCCGAAACCCGCGCACCCGAGAAGAAAATACGACTGCGAACGATCGAGGACATTTTGAATATTCTCGAGCTGCGGTTGACTATCGAGCCCGAAGTTGCCGCGTTGGCCGCCAGGCGTCACGACGATGAAGACAAGGAGCGTCTTATCAGGTTGCATGAGGAATTCGTGCAGGCCTGCCAGCATGCCACACAGGCACGTGACGAAGACCTTGCTTTTCACGCGGCTATCGCGCAAGCCACCCACAACCCGGCTTTCGTGACGATCTATGAGCAGTGGGATGTAGGCACCATACCGCGGGCAAAGCTCATGTCGGTTCAAGCCGATACGCAGACGACCCATCAGTATCTGGCGAAAGTGAGCCGAGAGCACGCTGATATTCTCGAAGCGATTCTGGCACGAGATGCCAAGGCGGCCAACGCCGCCATGTTTCAGCATCTCAACCGTGCTTATAAGACCTACTATACATACAAGTAGATGCATTTGAGGGTGACGCCCTAATGGAATCTATCCAAAGAGCGGCCATGCCATTGGAAGAGCAGGTTCTTGGTCGACCAGCGAACGGTCATTAACACATGCACTTAACTGAGAAGACTTCGATACCCGCCGCGTAATCTCGCTCGAAGCTTGGGCTGGCTTATTTGGAACAATTGCGAACGAGATTGAAACACCCGTTGAATAGTTGAACCTGTTGGACTTTTACGTACGCGCCGATGAGTGGCTTGATGTGCACATCGATCCTGCGCTTCCAGATTACCCATAGCCAACAGGAGAGAAACCATATGAGCGAAACGATCACCTTGTCGCTTGAGGAGGCGAAGTCCTTAAGCCTGACCGTTCTCCAGCATCACGGCTATAGCCAAGCCCACGCCGACGCCATTATGCGCAGCGTGCTGGCCGCTCAGCGTGACGAATGTCACTCCCACGGCCTTTACCGGCTGATCAACTGCGTCGAGGCCGCGCGAAACGGCGCAGTGAATACTCATGCCCAGCCGAGCATCGTGGATCAGGCGCCAGGGGTTCTGCGCATCGATGCCCATCAGGGGTGCTCATTGCTCTCCTTTGAAATGGGTAAGCCGCTGCTGGCCGAAAAGGCGCGTCAGAGCGGTTTGGCGGCGCTTGCCATCAACAACTGCTTTCATTTTTCAGCGTTGTGGCCCGAGGTCGAAGCGCTTTCAAGCGAAGGACTGGTGGCGATCGCCATGACCCCGACCCACGCCTTCGTGGCGCCGGCCGGGGGCGTTGCGCCGCTTTTGGGCACCAATCCCATCGCCTTTTCCTGGCCGCGCCCGGGCGGCTCGCCCTATACGTTCGATTTTGCCACCAGCGTCGTGGCGCGCGGAGAAATAGAACTGCATCGGCGTGCGGGCAAGGACATTCCTGATCACTGGGCGATGGACGCCGAGGCTAATCCAACAACCGACCCTGTCGCCGCGCTGGCCGGTGCCATGCGCACATTCGGGGGCTACAAGGGCTCGGCGCTTTCAACCATGATCGAGCTGCTGGCCGGGCCGCTGATCGGTGACGTATTCGGCCATGAAACCCAAGCGGCGAACGCCGAACAGACCGGTAAACCGTTTCATGGCGAGCTAATCCTGGCGCTGTCTCCAGACGCGTTTCTAGGCGAGCACGCGGCGCAGCATCTGGAGCACGCCGAAGCGCTGTTCGACAGGATTCTGGGCCAGGGCGCCCGGCTTCCTTCCCAGCGCCGCTTCGAGGCGCGCCAGAACAGCCTACGAAACGGAGTAACGCTCCCCAAAACACTGGTTGACGAACTGAAGGCGCTGGTGAGCTGAGGACGGTGGCTTATAGTGAGCAACGCTCGCTTTTTAGATGTTTTTGCGCAACGTTATTGGGCATCTCACCGTGTGCCCGAACTCATTAAAAGGCTTGGAAAAACCTCAAGGCGCGAGCGTCTTTCATATAGGCGACGTTCAGCCGTCGCCAAGGTGTTGTTTCCTGGTCGGGATAGAAAAGCTGTCCGGGTGACAAGAGAATGTCGTGGTCGCGAGCGAGCTCATCGAGTCTCGTCCTATGTTTCCCGGCCGGTTTCGCCCATACGAACATCCCGCCTGTCGGCGCGGTGAATATTTCCCAACGCGCTTGATGAAGTAGTAGCTGGATTGCCTCGCCCATATAACGTTCGAGACGGGTGGCCAAGCGCTCGGTCAGTCGACGGTAGCTGCCATTTTCAAGCATTAGCGCCACCACCGCCTCGGCAAAGGGCGCACCCACGATGCTGGTGAGCATCTTGATGCTCACCAGCGGCTGGACAAGCGCAGGCGGCGCGGCGATAAACCCCACGCGCAGTGACGCGGAAAGGCTTTTAGAGAAGCTCCCCAGATAGATCACGCGATTCAAACCGTCCAGCGATGCCAGCCGCGTACTCGGGGTGGACTGAAAGTCGGCATAGATATCGTCTTCGATCAGCTTGAAGTCGTGTCGTTCGGCCAAGCGTAGCAGTTGATGGGCGACTGAGGGGGAGAGCGTGCTGCCCGTTGGATTATGAAACACGCTATTGATGTAAAAAAGCGTGGGGCGGTGGGTCTCTAACAACGTTTGCAGGTGTTCGATATCCGGCCCATCGGCCAAGCGCGGCACCCCAACAACGCGAACGCCGTGCAAATGCAGAAGGCCGAAGAGGTTGTAGTAGCCCGGCGACTCCACGAACACCGTGTCGCCGGGCTTTACCAATAGCCTGAGCAGAAGATCCAGCGCGTGACTGCCGCTGGCGGTGGTAACGATTTGCTGGGCGTTGACGTGAATCGCCAGCGCCCGCAGGCGCTCCTGCAATAGCGCCCTAAGATGTGGCGAGCCATGGGGCGTGCCGTAATCAAGCAGCGCCGAGCGGTCCGTTCGGGTTACTTGTCGCACGGCGTAGGTCAGCTCACTGCTTTCCCTCCAGTGGCTGGGCAGCCAGCCGCAGCCCAGGTTGAGCGCTTCATCTTGCTGATTGAAAAGCCCCCACAGACCGTTGGTGATCTCCCCAAACGGGCTGGCATCGCGACTCGGCGTGGTCACGAAAAAGCCGCTGCCGGGTTTGGCACGCACGTGGCCACTGGCCACCAAGCGCTCGTAGGCCTCGATCACCGCGTTACGACTGACTCCAAGGGTGCCGGCCAACTGGCGAATGGACGGAAGGCGAGAGCCGCTGGCGAGATTGTGTTGATCGATCCATTCAACGATACCGGTCTCGAGCTGACGCGGGAGAGGGGTGCTGCCCTCGCGATCCAGGATGAGTTTCATGCGTTGCCCGTCGATGCCACTGTTCCCCCAATACGCCTGTACAGTGCTTTGAAAACAAACCGCAGTGTATCTTACTCAGCGAGGTTCGAGGTGAGAACGTAGCTTTCTTTAGCCATCGAGGAAGCGAACCCATGAGAGAGCATCGCGCGCTGCGCTTGGCATTGGGAGTCTGCATGGTGACCAGCGCGGTCAATCTTTACGCCCCGCTTTACGAGCGTCTAGCCGCGGCATCCGGGGTGGGCGTAACGGCCACCACGGTGGCCTTTGCCTGCTACGTGGCGGGCGTTATTCCGGTGCTGTTTGGCCTCAACGGCTTGGCTGAGCGGGTGGGTTACAAGGCGCTGATCGTCGCCGCGCTTTTGCTCAGCTTGGTCGCGACGCTGTTGATGCTCATTGTGCCTTCCATGGTCACACTCGGCTGTGCACGCTGGCTGCTGGGCATTGCCATGGGGCTGGTGTCCAGCGTCGCGCCAAGCTATATGCAGTGGCTGTGGCGCGGCGAGCCTTCGCAAAAAGCGCTGGGTTACGTGACCCTGAGTAGCGCCCTGGGGTTTGGCCTTGGCGCTGCGCTGACCAGCGTGGCACTGCTTTACTCGCCGCAGGCCGCGTCCTGGAGTCTGGGGCTTGCCCTTGGTGCGGGCGTGGTGGCGCTGGTCGGCGTAATGAAGCTGCCCAGCCCTGTGCCTGTCGGTCAACAGACCGGCTCTTCGATGCTGCGCCTACCCGGCTATCCGCCGGGAGCGCTCGCGTTTGGGCTTGCCATACTGCTTGCCTGGAGTACCGTTGGGCTTGTGATCGCTATTCTGCCCTCAGCGCTTGCGACCCATCAACTGGGCGCGTATAGCGGCTTTGCGGTCTTCGGCGTGTGCAGTGCCGGCGTCTTGTTTCAGCCTTGGGCTCGCGCGCTCTCCCCGGCAAGCGCCGTCCGGCGTGGGTTGGTGGTACTGCCAATTGCTTATTCTCTCATTATTTGGGGGGCGCTGGAGGGCGTCGTGCTGGCGGTGCTCTTGGGGGCGTTTTTTGCCAGCAGCGCCTGCTACGGGTTTATTTATCTGGGCGGTCTAAGAGGCGTACTGGCCAGGGCTGGCGAGCGCACCACCCAGGCCAGCGCCGGTTTCTTTTTGCTGGCTTACATCGGTTTCAGCCTGCCCGTGGTGACGACAGGTTGGTTGATCGACGCGTTTGGCCACCGCGTGGCGTTTGGCATCTTTGGTGCGCTGCTGCTGGTGGGGAGCGCGTTGCTGTTTATCATGATGACCCGGCAGGCACGGCGTCTGGCCGAGCCAGCGATGGCGGGATACTAACGCGTGGTCACCTCAAGTGCGTGAGTGAGTTGTTCGACGAACAGCGCGATCTCTTCATTGTTAATGCACAGCGGCGGGCGAATCTTTAGGGTATGGCCGAAGCGGCCCGCCGCCCCGATCAGCACGCCGTTCTCCTTGAGCGAATTGATCACTCGAGCGGTCAGCGCCGCGTCGGGGGCGCCCTCGGGCGTGGCGAGATCGAGACCGACGAACAGCCCCGCGCCGCGCACCGCAGCAATCGCCTCGAAGCGGGGGACGAGTGCTGCCAGCGCCGCCTTTAGGGTGTCGCCCTGGCGCCTGGCGTTGTCGATCAGCGCTTCGTTTTCCAGCACGTCGAGTACCGCCATACCGGCGGCGACCGCCACCGTTGAACCGCCGAAAGTATTGAAGTAGCCCACCTCGGCATTGAGCGCCGCCAGCAAATCGTCACGCGCGGCAAGCCCCGCCATGGGGAAGCCGTTGCCCATGGGTTTTCCCATCGTCACGATATCCGGCGTCACACCGTGACGGGAAAAGCCCCACATCCCGGCGCCGGTACGGCCAAAACCGGGCTGCACTTCGTCGGCGATCAACAGCCCGCCTTTGGCCTGCAGCCAGGCAACGCCGGGCGCCATAAAGCCGGGCGGGTCGGCGACGATGCCGTCGCTCGAGAAGATCGAATCCACCAGCAGCGCGGCGCAGCCGTGGCCCCGGGCATCCAGCATTTCTACCCCGCGCTGCACTTGCGCCTGAAACCAGGCGGCGGGGTCGGAGGTGCCTAACATATCGGCAATGGGAATCACGTAAACACTGTCCGGCGGGGCGCCCTTTTTGTAGGAGGAGGGCGAGACCTCGGTCACCGCCGCGGTGTTACCGTGGTAGGCCGCTTCCGATACGATAACGCCGCGTTTGCCTGTCCAGTGGCGCGCTAGGCGCAGCGCCAGGTCGTTACTTTCGCTGCCGGTGCAGGTGAGTACCAGACGTGAAAGCGAATCGGGAAGGGTGGCCAGCAGGCGCTCGGCGTAGCGGTGAATGCCCTCGTGCAGATAGCGCGTATGGGTGTTGAGCGTACCCATCTGCGCGGCCACGGCCTGGGTGACGTGCGGGTGGCTGTGGCCGACCGAGGGGACGTTGTTGTACATGTCGAGATAGCGCCGGCCCTGGTCGTCGTAGAGCCACACGCCTTCGCCGCGCACCAGGTGCAGGGGCTTTTCATAAAAGAGCATCGAGGTCGGGCCGACGGTGGCTAGGCGCTTTTGCACCAGGTCGCCCAGCGCCGTCTCGTTGGGGTCGAGCTGCTCGAGACGGAACGCGTTTTGGTCGAGAATGCCGCGAGTATCGCTCATGGTGGTCTCCTCAAACGCGAGCGGCGTGGCGCGCGGTGCTCAGGTAGGCGCGCGCGAGCGTGGCGGTACCCGCAATGAAGTTCTTCTCAAGCGCCTGGGCGGCCTGGCTGTCGGCGTGGGTGGCAAGCCAGGCGCTCAGCATGACGCGGCGAATCATGATGAACGTGTCGAGCGCGGCAACGTCCTCGGCGTCGAAGTCGCCAACGCGCCGATAGCCGCGAATCCACGCTTCGCGAAGCGTTGGAATCAGCGGGTCGAGCTCGAAGAAGCTGATGGCGGCGGCAAAATCAAACGCGTACCAGCAAAAGCCGCAATCGTCGAAGTCGATCACTGCCAGCTCGCGACCCTCGACCAGCAGGTTGGCCAAACGCAGATCGGCGTGTATGAGCCCGTAGCGTCCTTCGCGCGCCTCATACGTGTCGATGACGCGGTGAATCTGCTCGATCGCCTGGTCGATTGCGCGCTCGTCGGCTTTCAAAAGCCCCGGCGCACGGCGCCAGTCGCCCCAAAGCGCCTCGGGGCCAATCATCGAATTCAAATGCCAGCGCTTACGCACGAAGCCCGCAGGAGGCGCCCAGTGCCGGCTATGGTCGTGCAGCGTGGCGGTGAGGGCGCCGAGCTTCTCGAACCAGGCGGGCAGCGTGTCGTCCATGGCTGGGGCGTCACCGGGCAGGTGTTCGAAGGCCACCGCGTAAAAGCGCTGCCCGTCGAGGTTGAACGTGACGACCGGGCTCTGGCCGGTGGTCGGCAGCGGCGCAGGTGTCGTGATGCGCCCGTCGGCGCGCAGCGCCGCCGTCCAGGCAAGCTCCGATTCGATCTCTTCCCGGCTGTGGTAATCCGGGCGGTGAAGGCGTAGCACGTACCGGCGCCCGGTCCGCGGACAGCGCGCCAGAAACGTCGCGTTTTCCGAGGTGGTCAGAAGCTCGATGTGGGTGTCGGCAGGCAAGCGCCACTCGCCAAGCGAGGCGCTCAGTTGCTCTTCGAGTCGAGCCAGCAGAGTCGAGGTATACATCGCGTCTCTCCTTGGGGCACTAACTCAGGTGCGCGAGGCGGCGGTGGTGTGGTCAAGCTTCTCGGCGGCCTGCTCGGCGTCGAGAATCAGCGCCAGCTCCTCGTCGGCGGTTTTCGCCACCAAGTGGTGCCTGGCGTAGGCGAAGTAGTAGGCTGCGCCCAACAGGAACAGCACGATGGTGTAGTTGAATGCGCGCGGGTCGAACGCGTACACCCCGGTCAGCGCAACGAGCGAGAGAGTTAGCGCGATACCGGAGGTAACCACGCCGCCGGGCGTTTTGTAGGGGCGAGCAAGCTCCGGGCGGCGCAGGCGCAAAAGGATATGGCTCAGCGCCATGAGCGCGTAGGAGAGGGTTGCGCCGACCACAGCCATGGCCAGAATGAGATCGCCTTCACCGGTCAGCGAAACCAGAAACCCGAGCGCGCCGGGCACCACTAGCGCCCACACCGGCGCCTTGCGCTTGCTGGTCAGTGACAGTGCCTTGGGCAGGTAGCCGGCCCGGGAGAGCGCGAACACCAGGCGGCTGTAGCCGTAGATGATCGAGAAGAACGAGGCGATCAAGCCGGCAAGGCCCAGCACGTTGATCGCGGTGGCAAGCCCGGGGCGTCCGGTCACGTTCAGCGCATCGACCAGCGGCACGGCGCTGTCGGCAATGACGTCGGCGCCCGCCGCACCGGCGAGCAGGAAGGTGACCAGGGCGGCGGTGAAGAGTAGAAACGCCATGGCGGCGATGATGCCGCGCGGCATGTCGCGCGCGGGCTCGCGCGCCTCTTCGGCGGCCAGCGGCACGCCTTCGACCGCCAAAAAGAGCCACATGGCGAACGGCAGCGCCGCCCACACACCGTACCAGCCAAAGGGCAGCCAGCCGCCTTCGCCGTCGGTGGCGGTGATCAAAAACAGGTTGGCGCTATCGAAATCGCCCACTAATGCCACGGCGGTGGCGAGAATCGCGATGACCGCCAGCGCGCTGATGGCCACCATGACCTTCAGCGCCTCTCCGACGCCAGCCAGGTGGACCCCGATGAACACGGCGTAAAAGAGCGCGTAGACGAAAGGCCCGTTGAGGCCCACGAGCTCCTCGACGGCGGAACCAATGAAGATCACGATGGCCGCTGGCGCCAGAGCGTACTCGATCAATACGGCCAGCCCCGTGAGATACCCGCCGGCCGGGCCCATGATCTGGCGGGCGAAGCTGTAGCCGCCGCCAGCGGCGGGAATCGCCGCCGACATTTCAGCGAGCGAAAGCACCAGCGTGAAATACATGATCGCCATCAGCACGGCGGCGATCAAAAAGCCGCCCCAGCCGGCCTCGGCCAGGCCAAAGTTCCACCCGGCGAAGTTGCCGGAAATGACGTAGGACACCCCGAGCCCGGCCAGCAACATCCAGCCAGCAGTGCCTTTTTTGAGCTGGCGCTTGGCCAGGTACTCCTGATCGACTGCGTTCCCCATGGGTCTTCTCCCCGTTATTAGATGACGCGGAAGGCCGCGCCGTTGCCCTTTTTCTGCGCCTTTTACATCGTCTCGCGCAAACACGATGTAAAAGGAATGAATATTGCTTGTTATTTGAGAGTAGAGAGCCTCATCCGAGAGCGGTATCAAAATTTGGCAAAAGTGGTCCGGGCAGCGTGATGATAACCAGTGCAGCAACCAATAGCGCCGCGGCGCGCAATCCCGCCAAGCGCTGTGAGGCGAGTACCCTGGCGCCGCTGGCGTTTGGGAGCAAACCAACCGGCTTCGCCCCGTTGCCCCATAATGGCCCAGCGGGCCCTGCGCCTGCACCCAGGCGGCGCAGCATCGTCAGCCGCGAAGTCAACGAGCAGGCGCTCAACCTGACGCGCTGGGAGCAGGAGTACAACCAGTGCAGCGCCGGTCACTTTACCGGGCGGGTGGACGAGTGCTGCTTCGACGGCGTGCAGGTCATCAATGAATATACCCGCCTGGCGCTTCACCAGCACTGTGCGCCCTGGCAGGACTCGCTTTGGATCGGGCTGCCGATTCGTCATGAAGGCGTGCGCATCGATGGACAGTGCGTCGAACGCAACGAAGTGCTGTGGCGCATGGGCAGTCGTGCGTTCGAGCTGATGACGCCGGACGATTGCCATCTCATGAACATGCTGGTGCCGCTTGAGGAGCTCTTCGAGCTCGCCGAGCGTGAAGGCGTGAGTATGGCGCACTTGAGCCTGGCCTCGACGCCGCGCCTTGCCATTGATGATCGTCGTATCCGCTGGTTCACCGAGCAGGTCACGCGCATTTTGGGTGGCAGCGGCGCGGCCTCTGACGGCCTGCCGGAGAAAGAAGCGCTGCTTCACGGCGTGCTCGCCCTGCTCGGGCACGCGCGGCTGGATACCCGCGCCGCGCCCAGCTACGCCCGGCGGCGCGCGGTGGTCGACCGCGTTCAGGCCTACCTTAAAAGCGTCGAGCAGGCGCCGGTGAATATCGCCACGCTTTGCAGCGTCGCCTGTGTGAGCCGGCGCACGCTGCAGTACAGCTTCGAGAGCATTTTGGGGATCAGCCCGGTTCAGTTTCTTCGCGCCACGCGCCTTAACGACGTGCGTCGCGAGCTTTTGTCTCAAAGCGGCGTCACCATCTCGGATGTCGCTGCCAACCACGGCTTTTCCCACTTTAGCCAGTTCGCCACCGACTATAAAAGCCTCTTCAACGAGCGCCCGTCCGATACGCTCAAGCGCCGGCTGCATTAGTGCCTGTATCGAGCCCGGTCAATGAATTTGGCGAACCAACAGCCCGCTGGTGGGCGCGGCCCAGCGGGTATCGACGGTAAAGACGACATCGCACACCGCGGGTGAATAGTGGCGGCGCACCTGCTCGTCGACCCGGTCGCGAAGCTTATCCTGTGTGGTGAGCGACATCGAATCGTCTTCCCTGGGCAGCACTACGTGCACCATCACATATAAAAGCCGCCCCGGACGCACGATACGCACGCGTACCTCCAGCGCCTCGACGCCTTCGAGCCCCTGAGCCACGGCCGCGCGAACCGGCGCCGCTATATCCTCCGTGGGCGCCTTGTTGACCAGCTCACCGAGCGCCTGGCCCGCCATGCGAACCGGCACGCCCAAGCAAAGCAGTACCACGGCGATGACCAGAATCGAGTCGATGTAAGGCAGAACGCGCTCGAACTCCAGGTACTGAAACAGCACCACCAGACAGAAGGCCGAGAGCACCGCCGCGGAGATGATACTGTTCACCACCCAGTTGAGCTTGTCCGCGGCGACCAGCGGGCTTGCGACATGGCGCTCGCTTTTATGCATTACCCAAGCGGTCAGCGAGCAGACGAGCGTGGCAAAGATGGCGTAGAGCACGGCGATGCCCGCTGCGATCTCCCGCCCGCCGGTCAACAGTGCCGCTATGGCGTCCACCAGCGCGAAGATCGAAACCCCAAAAATCAAAAGCCCCTTGCACAAATTGACCAGCGACTCGAAATAGCTGTAGCCGAACGGGTAGGCATCGCTGTCCGGCTGACTCGCCAGCCGGCTTACCTTGATGGTGACCAGCGCCACCACGAAGTAGATCAGGTTGAAAAGCCCGTCCAGCAGGATGGCCTGGGAGTTGGTCGCAAGCGTTGCAGCGATGCCGACCACGCCGATCAACAGCGCCATCAAGGCGGAAAATCCCAGAGTACTCGCTTCTGTCTTCACCGATGCTGGCTCTCCTGTAGCAAGGTTGGCGTCAATTCGACACCGCCTCAGCATAGCAATTTTCCCGCCCGGCGACGTTTTGGAAAGCTTTTGGGAGTTGTACTAGCCTTTAAAGACAAGCCGTTAGCACGTTCAACCACGTGTTCACACGACTGCTCAACCAATCTGGAGGGTGACTCGATGCCGCTTTTGAACGCTGGAACCGAACAGGGAACGCCGGTCGAGATTTATTACGAGGTTCACGGAGCGGGCAAGCCCGTCGTTCTGATTCACGGCTGGCCGCTCAGCTCCCGCTCCTGGGAGCCGCAAGTGCCGGCGCTGGTCGAGGCGGGCTACAAGGTGATCACCTATGATCGCCGAGGTTTCGGCAAGTCGACCCAGGCCGATGGCGGCTACGACTACGACACACTGGCGGCGGATCTCAAGAAGCTTCTCGATGCGCTCGACGTTCACGACGCCACGTTAGTCGGCTTCTCCATGGGCGGCGGCGAGGTGGCGCGCTACATCGCTCACTACGGCACCGAGCGTGTCAGCAAGGCGGTGCTGGCCGCCGCCGTGCCACCATACTTGTACAAGGCCGACGACAACCCGGAAGGTGGCCTCGACGATGCGACCATCAACGAGTTTCTCGACGGCGTGCGCGGCGACCGCCTGGCGTTTTTGGAAGATTTCACCAAAAACTTCTTCACCGCCAGCGATAAGAGCGACCTGATTAGCGAACCCAACCGCCGCTACCACCGCGACATCGCGGCGTTCGCCTCGCCAAAAGCGACGTATGATTGCGTCAAGGCGTTTAGCTATACCGACTTTCGCGACGATTTGCCAAAGATGAAGCTGCCGACCTTGGTGCTTCACGGCGACGCCGACGGCATCGTGCCGCTCGAGGTCAGCGGCAAGCGCGCCAGCGAAACGCTGCCGAACTCAAAACTCGAAGTGATCGAAGGCGGGCCCCACGGGCTGAACGTCACGCACGCGAAGGCGTTCAACGAGGCGCTGATCGCGTTTTTGGATAGCGACGAGTAACCCCGATAGGGCCGGATGAGGGTTCGGCCGCGATCACCGGAATGAAAAGCGCCGCCTCTCTTCAGAGGCGGCGCTTTTGTTGATGAGTGTGAAGATCAGGCCTGGATCAGCACGCGATCGTCTTCGAAGCGCACTGGCCAGCTGCGAAGCTTCACGTTTTCATCCTCGAGGCACTGGCCGTCGCTCAGGCGAAAGTGCTGCTTGTAAATCGGCGAGGCGATCACTGGCTCGCCGTCGAGATCGCCGACGATCCCCCGGCCGATCACGAAGGCGTTGGAGAACGGATCGAAGTGATCCAGCGCGTAGAGTTCCGACGTGTGGCCCGGCAGGTAGAAAAGCGCGATTTGGCAGGGCTTGCTTTGGGGCGTTTCGCGCCAGGCCACCACGCCGGAAAACGCTACCAGGTCCGATCGGTGGCAAAGGGGCTGCCAGGCGGGCGCTGATACATCCTTGAGTGCGAGAGCGGCTGAGGTCATAACGGTCTCCTTGAAAGGCAATCGGTCGATGATCAGGCTGGGCGCAGCTGGCCGCGCTCGGAGGTCATGATGATGGACGGGTCGGGGCGTTCGTCGTTGACGAAGCTTCTAAAGCGCTTGAGCTTTTCCGGGTCGCTGAGGGCGTTAGCCCATTCGCACTCGTAGCGCTCGATCAGGGTCTGCATCTGGCGCTCGAGCTCGTCACCGATGCTTAAACTATCTTCCAGAATCACTTCCTTGAGGTAATCGAGCCCGCCTTCGAGGTTCTCGCGCCACACCGAGGTGCGCTGCAGCCGGTCGGCGGTGCGCACGTAGAACATCAAAAAGCGGTCGATGGTGCGGTAGAGGGCCTCGTCGTTGAGGTCGGTGGCGAAGAGTTCGGCGTGGCGTGGGCGCATGCCGCCGTTGCCGCAGACGTACAAATTCCAGCCGTTCTCGGTGCCGATGACGCCGATGTCCTTGCTCTGCGCCTCGGCGCACTCGCGGGTGCAGCCGGAAACGCCGAACTTGATCTTGTGCGGGGCGCGCAGGCCCTTGTAGCGGTGCTCGAGCTTGATCGCCATGCCGACGCTGTCCTGCACGCCGTAACGACACCAGGTGCTGCCCACACAGGACTTCACCGTGCGCACGGACTTGCCGTAGGCATGGCCGGTTTCGAACCCCGCTTCGATCAGCTCGCCCCAAATCGCCGGCAGGTCGTCCAGGCGCGCGCCGAACAGGTCGATGCGCTGGCCGCCGGTGATCTTGGTGTAGAGATCGAACTTCTGCGCCACCTGGCCCAGCACCACCAGTTTGTCCGGGGGAATCTCGCCGCCGGCGATGCGCGGCACCACCGAGTAGGTGCCGTTTTTCTGCATGTTGGCCATGAAGGTGTCGTTGGTGTCCTGCAGCGGCACGTGGGCGGCGTCCATGATCGGCTCGTTGAAGCAGGAGGCAAGAATCGACGAGACCGTGGGCTTGCAGATGTCGCAGCCAAGGCCATGACCGCGGCCTGCGCTACCGTGCTTCTCCATCAGCTCGCTAAAGGTCTTGATGCCCTCCACGCGCACGATGTCGAAAAGCGCTTGGCGGGTGTAGGCGAAGTGCTCGCACAGCGAGTGATCCACCTCGACACCCTGGGCGGCAAGCTCGTGATCCACGACCGACTTTAATAGCGTGGCGCAGCCGCCGCAGCCGGTACTCACTTTGGTGGCGCCTTTGACGCCGCCCAGGTCCAGCGCGCCTTCGTTGATCGCCTCGCGAATGCCGCCCTTGGTCACGTTGTGACACGAGCAGATCATGGCGGTGTCCGGCAGCGCGTCCGCCCCAAGCGCCGGCGCCGCGCCGCTTTGCGGCAGAATCAGCGAGGCGGGCTCCTTGGGAAGCTCCAGGGCGTTGGCGTAGTACTGGAGCAGCGTGTCGTAGGCGGCGTTATCGCCGACCAGCATCGCGCCGAGGAGCTTTTTGCCGTCACTCGACACCACCAGCTTGCGATACACCTGGGTGAGCGGGTCAAGGTAGCGAAACATGCGCGCGCCGGGGGTGCGGTCGCCGTGGGCGTCGCCAATGGCGCCGACATCCACACCCAAAAGTTTCAGTTTGGTGCTCATGTCGGCGCCGCCAAAGCGGGCCTCGCCCCCGGTCAGATTAGCGGCGGCTACCTTGGCCATTTGATAGCCCGGCGCCACGAGGCCAAAGATGCTCTGATTCCAAAGCGCCACTTCGCCGACGGCGAAAATGGCCGGATCGCTGGTGCGACAGTGATCGTCGATCACCACGCCGCCGCGCTCGCCAAGCGTAAGCCCGCAGGCGCGGGCCAGGTCGTCCTGAGGGCGGATCCCGGCGGAGAATACGATCAGGTCGGTTTCGAGTATCTTGTCATCCTGAAACACCATGCGCAGGCGGCTCTGCTCGCCTTTTTCGATGCGCTGGGTAGCGCGCTCGGTCAGCACCTGTACGCCCAGCGACTCGATCTTTTCCTTCAACAGCGCGCCGCCATCGGTGTCCACCTGCATCGGCATCAGGCGCGGGGCGAATTCCACCACGGCGGTGTCGAGGTTCAAGCCGCGCAGCGCATTGGCAGCCTCGAGGCCCAAAAGCCCGCCGCCGACCACCACGCCGTTGGTGGCATGCTCGGCGGCGTCGCGAATGGCGTCGAGATCCTCCAACGTGCGATAGACCAGGCACCCCGGCTCATCGCGGCCCTCGATGGGCGGCACGAACGGGTAGGAGCCGGTGGCGAGCACCAGGTGATCATAGGCGTAGCGCCCCTGATCGGTGATCACGTGCTTTGCCTCGCGGTCGATTTCGAGCACTTTTTCGCCGGATTTGAGCGTGACGCCCTGAACGTCGTAGTAGTCGGCGTCACACAGCGCCAGCGACTCGGCGTCGCGGCCGGTGAAGTACTCGGAGAGATGCACGCGGTCGTAGGCGCGGTGGCGCTCCTCGCCAAACACGGTGATAGCAAAGCGTTCGCACGCGCCGGCCTCGACGAGCCGTTCGACCAGGTGGTGGCCGACCATGCCGTTACCGATGATCAGCAGTTTCTGTTTGGTTGTCATGGTTAAGCCGCCTCTTGGGTGGGGGAGGGCTGGGCGGTATCCGCCGCCAACAGCGTTTCTACGTCTGCCTGGCCGAACACCAGCGCCGGGCGGGCTTTGCTGAGATCCGCCGCATTCAGTGCCTGGTTGAAATACCACGGGCCCTGAGCGGTATCGCCGAACAGCACCGCGCCTTTGATTCGCCCGTTTTTGAGCAGCAGGCGGCGGTACTCGTTGGCTTCGGGGTCGCAGTAGTAAAGCGTGTCGTGCGCGTCGCTTTGCTCTACGGGGCCGAAGGCATAAAGGTCGATGCCGCTAATCTTGAGCCGGGTAGCGGTGGGAGCCTCGACGTAGGGCGTGATGGGGGCGCCGCTGAGCACTTGGGCGAGCGTATCCACCTGGCGCCAGATCGGCTCGACCAGGCCAAAGGTGTGCGACTGGAACTGGCAGCACTCGCCGAGAGCAAAAATCGACGGGTGCGAGGTGCGAAGGTGGTGATCCACCAAAATCGCGCGCTCGCAGTCGAGCCCGGCGCGCTGGCCAAGCGCCATATTGGGCGTGACGCCGGCGGCGATGATGACGCTTGCGGCCTCGAGGGTGCGGCCATCTTCTAGCGTTACCTCGGCCACGCGCCCTTGGGCGTCGCTTTCGATCGCGACGATCGAGGCGTCGGTGTGAATGGCAAGCCCGCGGCGCTCCAGCGTGGTTTTTAAAAGCCCGCCGGCGTAGATGTCCAACTGGCGGTTCATCAGCCAGGCGCTGCGGTGCAGCACGCTGACCTCGAGCGCATCGCCGCCGCGTTTGCGCAGCCCTTCCGCGGCCTCGAGCCCCAACAGGCCCCCGCCGACGACAACGCTTTTACCGCCGCGCCGGGCGATGGCGTCGAGCGCGCCGGCATCACTCACGCTGCGAAAGGCGTGAACGCCGTCGAGCTCGATGCCGGGAATCTCGGGCAGCGCCGGTGTTGATCCTGTGGCGAGCACCAGCTCGTCGAAGGCGAGCCGCCCCCGGTCGATATCGATGTGACGCGCGGCGGTATCGATGGCCAGCACCCGCTCGTTCAGGCGAAGCGTAATGGCGTTATCGGCGTACCAGCGCGCCTCGCGCAGGGTGAGCGCGTCGCGGCTCGTTTCACCGCTCAAAAGCGGCGACAGCAGAATACGGTTATAAGCGGGCACCGGCTCTTCACCGATGACGGTGATGCTTGCCGGCCGGCCGGGTGCTTTGACCAGCGCTTCGAGCAGGCGGTGACAGGCCATGCCGTTACCCACGATGATCAGGTGACGCGGTTCGCGGTCGAGCAGCTCGTCGTCACGGCAAACGTTTGAATATGTAGAAGAGCGCATGGGGCCTCCTTGTTCGGGGCGACGCCGGCACGGGCGCCAAAACGAAAAACGCCCCTAACGCCGCCGGTGAAAGCGGGATTAGGGGCGTCGTTGCCCAAATGTCGAATCAGGCGCTAAATGCCTTCGTTGGCGGCGCGCTCTATTACTCAAGGCAAAAAACTCGCCAAGCGCGCTACCGCAGCTGTTTTAAAGCGGTTTTTCAGTGGCTTGAGTGTTTTTTGAATAGCCGCGACGGGTGATCGCTCAATGTCAGTTGCGCTCTTGTGGTGCGCAGGGCGTTTACGCTGCACGCCAATGGCTCTTGGCCTATCAGCTGAATGAGCCTGACGCTTAAAATTCCTTTTTCACCAATTTTTAATGTGACTGTTTTAAAAGGGGTATTTTTATTTATTAGCGATCGGGTCCGGCATTTGCAGTGAAGGTGAAGTAACAAACATACAAAGCGTTATGAGCGGTTTTGCGCACTCCAATAATAAGCGCAGCCCGATAACAAAAAAGAGCGGCGACCAATAAGTTCAAGCGCCCACAAATCGATGAATACGGCACCTGCTCGGTGTCCCTGAGACAACGGCGTCCAGGCAAGCTTCTAAAGAGGCTTCCTGGGCGCTTTTTGCGTTTGGACCAAAAACGCGGGAGATTCGATGCACAAAGCGCCAGAGAGTACGCATACCGTATCCACCACCTGCCCTTATTGCGGCGTCGGGTGCGGCGTCAGCGCGACCGTTGAAGGCGGGCGCGTCTGCTCCGTCGAGGGCGACGCCGCGCACCCGGCCAACTACGGGCGGCTCTGCGTCAAGGGCAGCGCCCTGGGTGAAACACTGGGCGAGCAGGGGCGGCTGTTGCAGCCGCGCCTCGACGGCGCCCCCGTCAGCTGGGACCAGGCGCTTTCGGCGCTGGTCGAGCGGCTCACCGCGCTGCAGTCGGCCCACGGGCGCAATACCGTGGCGGCGTATCTCTCCGGGCAGCTTTTGACCGAGGATTATTATCTTGCCAATAAGCTCTTCAAGGGCTTTCTCGGCACGCCGCACCTGGATACCAACTCGCGGCTCTGCATGGCCTCGGCGGTGGCGGGCTACAAGCGCGCCTTCGGTGCCGACGCGGTGCCGTGCAGCTACGAGGATCTGGAAGAGGCGGAGCTTCTGGTACTGGTCGGCTCGAATCTGGCCTGGAACCATCCGGTGCTCTATCAGCGGGTGAAGCTTGCCAAGGAGCGCAATCCACTGATGCGGGTGGTGGTGATCGACCCGCGGGTGACCGATACCTGCGATATCGCCGATCTCTACCTCGGGCTCAAACCCGGCAGCGACGCCACGCTGTTCAACGGCCTGCTCGCCTTTATGGCCGAGCGTGGCCACGTCGATCGTATCTATCTGGAGCGCCATACCGACGGCTTCGATAAGGCGCTCGAAGCGGCGCAAAAGAGCGCCCCCAGCGTGGCGGACGTCGCGGCGGCCTGCGATATCGATGCCGAGCGCCTCGAGACGTTTTACTACTGGTTCGCCCGTCACCTGCACGTGGTCACGCTCTACTCCCAGGGAGTGAATCAGTCCACCAGCGGCACCGACAAGTGCAATGCGATCATTAACGCCCACCTGGCCGGCGGCAAGCTCGGCCTGCCCGGCGCCGGGCCTTTTTCGATCACCGGCCAGCCCAACGCCATGGGCGGGCGCGAGGTGGGCGGGCTCGCCAATCAGCTCGCCGCCCACATGGATTACCACACTCCCGGAGCGCGCGACTGCGTGACCCGGTTCTGGGCGACCGACTCGCTCACACCAGTGCTTCCCGAGGCCCCAGGTTACAAAGCGATCGAGCTTTTCGAGGCGATCGAGCGCGGCGAGATCACCGTGCTGTGGGTGATGGCGACTAACCCGGCGGTGAGCCTGCCGGACGCCGCGCGGGTGCGCCGGGCGCTCGAAAAGTGCCCACTGGTGATCGTCTCCGAGTGCGTGGCGAACACCGATATGCTGGCGTTTGCGGACATCGTGCTGCCGGCGAGCGGCTGGTCGGAAAAGGATGGCACCGTGACCAACTCCGAGCGGCGCATTTCGCGCCAGCGTGGCCTGCTCCCGCCACCAGGCCAGGCGCGCCACGACTGGCAGATTCTATGCGACGTGGCTGGTCGCCTCGGCTTTGGCGAGGCGTTTTCCTACGCCCACCCTTGGGAGATCTTCGACGAGCACGCAAGGCTCTCAGGCTTTGAAAACGAAGGCGCCACCCGGCGGCTTTTCGATATCTCGGCGCTGGCCGGTCGCGACCGGGCCGCTTATGATGCGCTGTCGCCGATTCAGTGGCCGGTTACGAAAAACGCGCCCCGCGGCACGGCGCGGCTATTCGAGCAGGGCATTTTCGCCACGCCAAACGGTCGCGCCAGACTCGTTCCCATTACGCCAGCGCCGCCGCAGCAGGCGCTTTGCGCGCGCTATCCGCTGCGGCTCAATACCGGGCGCATTCGCGATCAGTGGCACACCATGACCCGCACCGCCCGCGCGCCCCGGCTAATGAACCACCGCGCCGAGCCATTCATCGAGCTGCACCCGGCGGATGCCAAGCGGGCAGGGCTTGATGATCAGGCGCTGGCGATCCTCGGCTCTAAAGACGGCGAGTATCGCGGGCGCGTTCGTATTTCAAGCGCCCAGCGGCCGGGCGAGGTGTTCGTGCCCATGCACTGGAGCGATCAGTTCACCGGCGCCGGGCGCAGCGGAACGCTGCTTGTCGGGCGCACCGACCCGGTCTCCGGCCAGCCGGAAACCAAGCACGGCGCGGTCGGTATTACGGCACTCGCGCCTGCTTGGGAAGCCACGCTGATCCTGCGCGAGGATGCTCTGCCGCAAGAGATGCCCTGGCAAGGCCTCGCGTACTGGGCGCGTATCCCCATGGCCGGCTGCGTGCGCTTTCAACTGGCGAGCACCATTGAGGTTCGCGATTGGCCTGCCCAGGTAAAGGCGTGGCTGGGCGCGCCCGCCACGCTTTTCAGCGAAGACACGGCGGCGAACAGGTTTCGTGGCGCGGGTGTGTATAATGGCCGCCTAGTCTGGTGGCTCATGGTGGGCCCGCCTAAAGAGCTTCCCGGCACCGAGTGGCTGTCGGCGCGGTTCAACGAAAACGCGCTGGCCCCTGAATATCGTCGGCGCGTGCTGGCTGGCTGCGATAGCGGCGCCCAGGACACCGGCCCCATCGTGTGTAGCTGCCACCAGGTGGGCGAGCGCGTCATCAAAAAGGCGATACGCCAGGGCGACGACAGCGTCGAGGGGCTGGGCGCACGGCTTGCCTGCGGTACGCAGTGCGGAAGCTGCCTGCCGGAACTCAAATCACTACTGGAAGAGGAGCGGGGCCGTGCGCGTTTTGAACAAGCACCTGCGACACAAATGGCCTGAAGCGCTCGCGCGCGTGGGCAAGCACGTATGGTCCTCGGTTACGCCCGCGAAGGAGCGGCGGTGCCTGCCGATGCGTGGCGAGTGCGAGAAGGGTACGGTGTATCTGGTCGGCGCCGGCAGCGGCGACGTGGAGCTTCTCACGCTCAAGGCCGCGCGACTTTTAATGCAGGCCGACGCGGTGGTCTATGACCGGCTGGTCGAGGACGACGTGCTCGCGCTGATCAATCCCGGCGCCGAGCGCTACTACGTGGGTAAGAGCCGCGGCCACCACAGCGTGCCCCAGGCCGAGATCGGCGCGCGGCTGGTCGCGCTTGCCCAGGCAGGGAAATCGGTGGTGCGTTTGAAAGGTGGTGACCCGGGCGTGTTCGGACGCATGGGTGAAGAGCTTGCGAGCCTGGCCCAGGCGAACATCAAGGCGCGCATCGTGCCGGGTATTACCGCGGCCTCGGCGGCGGCGGCCAGTATGGGCATTCCGCTGACCGACCGCGGTCACGCCCAGCAGCTTCGCTTCGTCACCGCCCAGCTCTGCCGTGAAGGCGGCGCGCCGGATTGGGCCGCCCTTGCGCGCAAGGACGAAACCCTGGTGTTCTACATGGGGCTTTCGAAAGTCGAGGCGATCTGCCAAAGCCTGCGCCAAGCGGGCCTGCCGGACGACTGGCCGGTCATGCTGGTGGCCAACGCCAGCCAGCCCGAGCAGCGCTCGCTTCTCGGAACGCTCGAGAGCATGCCCGCAAAACTCGCCGCAAACCCGCTGCCGTCGCCGTGTTTGATCGTTGTGGGAAGCGTAGTGCGCATGGTGGAGCAAAGCCCCGCGGCGCACTCAGCGGGCATCGTCGAAACGATCGACCCGGCGTAGCGTCGGGAAAAGCTTCATCCAGGTGCCCACCACGGCGAGCGTGCCCACCCCGCCAATCAGCGCGGCGGGCACAGCGCCTATCGCCGCCGCCATGCTGCCCGCGCGAAACTCCCCAAGCTCGTTGCTCGAGCCAATGAACAGCATGTTCACCGCGTTCACCCGCCCACGCATGGCGTCCGGCGTTGCCAGCTGAATCAGCGTGGTGCGCACGTAGACGCTGACCATGTCCGCCGCCCCGGCGACCAGCATGGCGAGCATCGAAACCCAAAACAGATGCGACAGCGCGAACACCAGGTTCGCCAGGCCAAACACGGCCACGGCGGCGAACATCACGTGCCCCGCCCGGCGGGTGATCCCCTTCACGCCGAGATAGAGCCCCATTAGCAGCGCTCCGACGGCGATGGCACTTCTAAGCGCGCCAAGCCCCTGGGCGCCGACCTGCAGCACTTCCTGGGCATAGATGGGCAAAAGCGCCACCACGCCACCGAGTAGCACCGCGAACAGGTCCAGCGAGATCGCGCCGAGAATGATCGGTTGATGGCGAATGTAGGCGATGCCCGCCGAGAAGCGCTGCCAGGCGGTGCTTTCGAGCGCCTTCGCTTTCTCAACAAAACGCACCGGCACCCACAGCAAAAAGACGAGCGCGACGATGAAGCAGCCCAGACACACCGCGTAGGCCAGCCGCCCGCCGCCGAGTGCGTAGAGCACCCCGCCGAGCAGCGGCCCGGTGATCACGGCAATTTTCATGATCGAGCTGTTCAGCGCAATGGCCTGGGGCAGCTGCGCGCGCGGTACCAGATTGGGCAGCATGCTCTGAAGCGTCGGGCCGGTGAACGCCCGCCCGCAGCCAAACAGCGCCAGCACCAGATAGATCGGCACCACGTTCTGCGGGTCGGTCTGCGCGATGAGCAGAAGCAGCGCGCTACAAAACCCCTGCACCGCCCAGCTAAGCTGCAGAATGCGCTTGCGCGCAAAACGGTCCACCACGTCGCCGGCGGGCAGCAGCAGAAGCACCATGGGAATGAACTGGGCAAGCCCGACATAGGCCAGCGACATAGCATCGCGGGTGATGTCGTACACCTGCCAGGCCACCACCACTGCCTGGATCTGCATGGCGAACACCGCCGCCAGCCGCGACAGCAGAAAGCTCAGAAAACCAGGCTGGCGGTGAAGGGGCAGGGCTGTGGTGTCGAGGGCGGGCATGGCGGGCTTTTCGTTAGCAGGCGAAGAGAGCAGTCTACCTCAACCGCGGGTGGCGCGCCTCGCTCGTGGGTTGAAGTCGGCGCGAGTTGCCCCATATCTTGAGTGTGTCGATGGCACACGTACGTGTCTCACTGGAAAAGGATGACTGATCATGACCGCAAGCACACTGCCCAATCCCGGTTTCGGTACCTATCGCTTGGAAGGCGACACGCTCAAGCAAGGCATTCATACCGCGCTTGAAGCCGGTTACCGGCATATCGACACCGCCCAGTTCTATGGCAACGAGTCGACCGTCGGCGAAGCAATTCGTGACTCGAGCGTACCGCGGGGCGACATCTTTTTGACCACCAAGGTGTGGTTCGACCGGCTCGAGCCAGCGGCGCTGAAGGCGAGCGTCGATGAGTCACTTTCCAGACTCAAGACCGAATACGTGGATCTTCTGCTGATTCACTGGCCGTCACCCAATGACGAGGTGGCGATGCGCGACTATCTCACCGCGCTCAAGGAAGTAAAGGCGGAAGGTAAGGCGCGCCATATCGGCGTCTCCAACTTCACTATCGCCCAGATCGGCGAGGCTATCGACATTTTGGGCGAGGGCGAAATCCTCACCAACCAGATCGAAGTGCACCCATTCCTGCAAAACCGAAAGCTGGTCGAGCATTGCAAGGCTCACGGTATCGAGGTGACCGCTTTTATGCCGCTGGCAGTAGGCAAAGTGATGGACGACCCGGTACTCAAGCAGATCGCCGGCGTACACGGCGTCAGCCCGGCGGAGATCACCATGGCCTGGATCAAGGCGCGTGGGCTTGTAACCATTCCGTCCTCTACCAAGGCGCGCAACATTCAAAGCAACATCAAGGCCTTCGACATCACACTGACCGAAGCCGAGATGAACGACATCGCCACGCTTGATCGCGGTGAGCGCATTGCCAATCCGGACATGGCGCCGGAGTGGGATGAGTAGCGCCTACGCTGTCGGCGCGCAGGTTTCCAGCCGGTAGCCGGACTGATAAACGCTTCTCAAGCGCAGCCCGTGGCGGCCGTCGAGCTCCAGCTTGCGCCGCAAGCGGCTCACGTGAGTATCGACGGTGCGGGTCGGCAGGTCCCCCTTGAGGCCCCATACCAGCTCCAGCAGGTGCGGCCGAGTGAGCGTGGCCCCGGGCTTACTGAAGAGAAGCGCGGCCAAGCGGTACTCGCGCTCGGTCAGATCGGTGGGCTCGGCGTTGAGATAAATCTGGCGCTGATCGCTATCCACCGAGTAGGCATCGCTAATATTCGCGGCGGCCGGCGCTGGCACCTGCCAGGTGCGCCGGCCGAGCGCGTTGATCCGCGCCAGTAACTCCTTGGGGCGCAGCGGCTTGGCGAGAAAGTCGTCGGCGCCCTGTTCCAGCGCCTGCACCACGTCTTCCTCCTGCTGGCTTGCCGTAATGAATAAAATCGGGCCCTTCCAGCCATCGTTGTGCCGCAGGTGGCCTACCACGTCCATGCCGCAGCCGTCGGGCAGTCGCCAGTCGATGATCAGAAAATCGAAAAGCTGCTGATCCATGCGCCGTCGAAGTTCGCTTGCCCGCCCAAACAGCGATACCTGGTGCTGCTCGGCCGCTAAACACTGCTCGATATACGCCTGCTGATCCGGGTCGTCTTCCAATACACCAATATGCATGGGTGAGTCCTCGCTGTCTGGCTTCGCTCTCGGCCAAAAGGCTCCCTTGTCTCGCCGCCGAGCATTTCGACACAAAGGTTCACAGTTAGGCGTTGAACGGCCGATATATAATCAAGGCTTGGAGATCCGCGTCTTATCAGGAGTCTTTTAACCATGCGCTACCCGATCGCTCTTGCCCCTGCGTTACTGTTACTCTCTTTATCGGCCGCTGGCGAAAATCTTGAGCCGCCGCAGGGACCTGTGCTGCTCGTCGTGTCGGGACAGCTCGACAACACCAACGTAGGTGACGAGGCGCATTTTGATCGCGCGATGCTGGAAGCACTCGAACAGCACGAAACCCACACTCATACGCCTTGGCACGACGGCGCCGTCAATTTCTCGGGCCCCTTGGGCCGTGCGCTACTCGAAGCCGTTGGCAGCGACAGCGATCAGGTGCGGGTCACGGCGTTGAACGACTACGCGGCGACGATACCGGTCAGCGACTTCTATCAGTACGACCTGATCTTTGCGATGCGCGCCGACGGTGAGCCGCTTCGCGTACGCGACCAGGGGCCGCTGTTCGTCATCTACCCCTTCGACGATGATCCGGATCTTTTGAACGAAATTACGCTCAACCGCTCGGTGTGGCAGGTCAATCGGCTCAACATCGAGTAAGCCAATACGGGAAGGCTGCCCGATGAAGATACTTCAGCGCTACTTTTCCAATGGGGCCAGAATCGCCACGTTTTCGGCGATTCTTTTCTTTTTCTCGGCGCTGGCCACCGGCGGTATGATCTATTACCGCCAGTACGCGTTGGAAAATCGCCTGCTCGAAAACCTGCTCTGGTCCGCCTATCAGTTCGACCGCGAGGCGCAGGAGTTTCGGCTGGAGCTTTTACAGGCGGCTCCCGAGAGCGCCTCGGCCGAGACGCTTTTGACCCGCTTCGAAATTCTCTATAGCCGGCAGATGCTGCTTCAGCGCGGTGACATGGGAAAGGAGATCGACCGAGTTGAAAGTTTACGCACGCGAGTAGAAAACTCCCTGATCGAGATCACGGCGCTGGATACGCTGATGGAGGACCTGTGGGACAACCCGGAAGGGCTCTCACCGGCGCTGCTCGAATCGCTGCGTGCTCGGGCAACGAGCCTGCAAGCGCTGACCGCGGAAGTACTGGTCGAAACCAATACGAGCGTCGTGCAAGCACGCGCCCAAGAGCGGGAGAGCTTGAACCGGCTCTATGGGCTTGCGCTGATACTGATTACGCTGTTGATGCTCTCCGGCGCCCTGCTGGTACGGGCGCTGGTGCTCGAAGGTCGCTCGAATCTGGCCAAGGCGCGGGCGCTGGAAAAGCAGAGCCTGGAGCTCAACGCGACCGCGCAAAAAGCCGAAGCCGCCAGCCGCGCCAAGTCGGAATTCATGGCGATCGTCAGCCACGAAATACGCACCCCGCTCAACGGCATCGTCGGCATGGCTGACTTACTCACAGATGAGGTTAAAACGCCGGCGGCCAACGACTATCTGTCGGCCATCAAGCGAAGCGCCGAGAGCCTTCGCTGCGCGATCAACGATATTCTGGACTACACCAAGATCGAGTCCGGCTATCTGGATCTCAACTCCCAGCCCTTCGATCTACATCAGTGCATCGACGAGCTCTGTACAGGCTACGCGCTGCAGGCTCAGTCCCAAACCGTTGCGTTCGACTACACTCAGGCCGCCGATCTTCCGCGCTACGTGGTAGGTGACCGCGCGCGCATCCGCCAGATTTTGATGAACCTGATCAACAACGCGCTGAAATTCACCGAGGATGGGTTCGTCAAATGTGCGGTGACCGTTTCAGCGCCGGGCCTTGTTCGCTTCGAGGTACGCGATACCGGCTGCGGGATCAGCGAGCAAAACCAGGCCCGGCTTTTTTCGGCCTTTTCCCAAGTCGATACATCAATGTCCCGCCGTCATGAAGGCACAGGGCTAGGGCTTGCGATTTGCAAGCGGCTGGTCGAATCGATGGAGGGCGAGATCGGCGTCATCAGCGTGGAAGACGTAGGCAGCCGCTTCTGGTTCACGCTGGCGCTGCCGAGCGCCGAGGCAGCGGAAGTCTACGCTCCCCAAAGCAAGCGGCCGTGCAACATACGTGATCGGCACGTTCTGGTGGTCGAGGACAACCCGCTTAATCAAACCGTCGCATGCCAAATGCTCGAGCGGTTGGGCCAACGGGCAAGCGTCGCTGAAAACGGTGAGACAGCGCTGGCCCTGCTGGCCAAGGGGCATGAAGAGATCGATCTGGTGCTCATGGATATGCAGATGCCGGTGCTGGACGGGCTGCAAACCACCGAGCAGTGGCGTGCCTGGGAGCGCGAACATGATGTCGAGCGTCTTCCCGTCGTGGCCATGACGGCTAACGTCATGCCGGAGCATCGAGCAAGCTGCATGCAAAGCGGCATGGACGACATGATCCATAAACCCTTCACCCGCGACGAGCTGTATCAAGTGCTCTGCCGCCATCTCGCGACATCGCCCTCGCGCGCGCCGTTAGCCGAGCTATCCGACGAGGTCACAGAAATGACCGAGCCAGCGTGCACTATAGATAGTGCGGCACCGTCGATGGCCGGCCTGGTCGACCCGGATACTTGCACGGAGCTCAAGGAGACATTCGACGCCGCAGCGCTGGATAACCTTTTGATGACCTTTCTGAATCGCCTGGACGAGCGCCGGGAAAAACTTTCGAGTCATCTCGAGGGCGAGCGACGCGAGGCGTTTCAACAGGAGGCGCACTCGCTCAAGGGGGCGGCGTCATCGCTTGGCTGTTCGGCCATCGCCGAGTGGGCAGGCCAGATGGAGCGCCGGGCGCACGAGGCGCCCCTGGAGGAGTTGAGCGGCGGGGTGGAACGTCTGCCTGCCTTGAAAACGTTGACTCAGCAGGCGCTCGAGAAGGAGGGCGTACTGGCGGGTTGAGTCGGCTCGTATGAGCGCCGCTCGCCCAGCCACTGCTCAAAAGCCGCCGCGCTTTGCGGCCGGGCGAGGTAATACCCTTGCCCCAGGCTGCACCCCGCTTCAACCAGCAGATCGAACTGCGCTTGTGTTTCGATGCCTTCAGCGACGATTTCGAGCCCCATGCGTTTGCCCAGGTCGATCACGGAAAGCGTAATCGCGCGCGCGGCATCGTCCTGCTCCATCGCCGAAACGAAACTGCGATCCACCTTGAGCTCGCCGAAGGGAAGCCGGTAAAGCTGTCTCAGCGAGGAGTAGCCCGTACCAAAATCATCCAGCGACAGGCGACAACCCAAGTCGCGCAGTGCCTCCAGTACGTGGCGCGCATAGCCCAAGCATTCGATACCCACCGACTCCGTCAATTCCAGCGTGAGGCGTGCCGGTCCTATGGTGTAACGGTTTTTGAGCCGTCTGAACGACTCGATGACGCCTTCCTCCTTGATAAAATCCGCCGGGATGTTGACGGCAACGTTCAAACCCCAACCCTTGTCCTGCCACCTGGCCTGCTGGGCTAGCGCAAGTTCGAGCACTCGCCAAGTCAGCGCGCCTATCAGGCCGTGCCTTTCTGCCATCGGGATAAAGCTATCCGGAAACAACAGCCCAAGCGTTGGATGCTGCCATCGCACCAGGGCCTCGACCCCCACGATATGGCCACGCTGTAAATCCTGCTGGGGCTGGTACACCAGAAAAAGCTCGTTGGATGCTATCGCCTGAACAAGTTCTTCCCTGGTAGGCGCCCTGGCAGAGGTTTTTAACGGCGATAAAAATGCGAAAAGGCCCTTTAAGAAACTGGATTTGGGTAAAAAGCCCAGCATTTTGAGACCTTTCGACCGACCAACCTCCATGGCACGCGTCACGATATCGGAGGCATTGGTGCTAATTAGAAGGATCGTCGCATTGAGCCGCAAGTCGTGCAGATAGTCCAGAATGTCGAGCCCTGTGAACTCTCCAAGCTCAAGGTCGAGCAGGATAAGATCTACGTGAAGTAGTGAGGGCTGGCGCACCAGCTCTCCCAGACTTCCTACCGTCTCGACTTTGAAGCCGCGCTGCTCCAAAAGCAGCTTACTCAAAAGCTGAACGTCCTTATCATCGTCGATGATTAACGCCGTGGAAGCCATGCCATTTCCTTAAAGTATTTTTTCTTATCAATAATTCGTTGGGAGCTTTCCGGCCATATTAACGACCGGGGCTGAAAGGGAGACACCCGCGGACGTTTCAAGTACAAGTAGCGATTCATTAAAAGGCCGTCCATTCAGGCTCCGCTGCGACGCTTGGAAGAACGCGCTCGCGAGGCGTTACAGGTCGAGCCGCGCGAGTCGTTAACTCGGGAGCCTCGGCCTTTGAAGGCGCCTGACTTAGCTTGAATGCGCCCACGAGCTCGCCAAGCCGGGCGGCCTGAACACTAAGCTCTGCCGCCGCCGCGCTTGACTGTTCGACCATCGAGGCGTTGTGCTGCGTCATACCATCGAGTTCGCTGACGGCATCGTTGACCTGACCGATCCCCACGCTCTGCTCTCGTGCACCGGCGCTGATTTCCGCGATGACGTCAGAGACGCGCTCGATACTTTTTACCATTTCCACCATCAGCCGCCCGGTATCCTTGACCTGGTCGACGCCTGCCTCGGTTCGGCTCATGGAGTTAGTGATCAGCGCGGCGATGTTCTTGGAGGCTTCACTCGAACGGCTGGCAAGCATGCGCACTTCCTGAGCGACCACTGCAAAGCCTCGGCCATGCTCGCCAGCCCGCGCCGCTTCCACCGAGGCGTTGAGTGCCAGAATGTTGGTTTGAAACGCGATGCCCTCAATCAGCGTGACGATATTGCTAATTTCCGATGAGGACGTACTGATGTCCTCCATGGTCTGCTCGACGCTCTGCATGGCCTGCTGGCCCTGTTGTGCGAGCTCACGCGTAGAAAGCGCCAATTGGTCGGCTTGCTGGGCCGAGTCCGAGGCGGCTTTAACGACCGCAGAGATCTCCTCCATCGAGGCTGACGTCTGCTGCAAGTTGGCGGCGGCCTGCTCGGTGCGCGCGGAAAGCTCCTGACTGCCGGTAGCGATCTCCGTCGAGGCGTGTGCAAGGCTTATGGTGCTCGCACTGACGCTTTGAAGCGTCTTGTCGATATGGCGAATGAAACCGTCGAAGGCGTGCGCCAGCTCACCGATCTCATCGCGGCGCTGGCTATCGATACGGGCGGTCAAATCGCCATCACCGTTACTGATTTCATCGATACGTCGGCTGATCTGGCGAAGCGCCCTGGACATCATCCGAGGGCCCAGCACGGCGACCAGTGACGCGATGACGAATACCGCTAAAGCAAAGAGGAACGTCGCCATCTGTTGCGACTGAATACGCTCGACGACTGCCGCCTCGGCTTCGTGAATGGCGGTTTCGATACTCGCCCCCGCGATGTCATAAACGGCGCGCAGCTCGTTGAAGCGCTGGAGCGATTCACCGTTCATCAGCGCCAGTGCGTCGGCTAGCTGGCCCCGTTGGTGCAGCTCGAATACCTCTGATGCGCTCGAGTGCCAGTCATTGTAAAGCGCCTCGAAACCGCTGGTTTGCGAGGTCAGCGCCGGGTAGTCCTGCATCCGTTCGAGATAGAGCGCCATTCGCTCCTGGGCCTGCTGCGCGTTGTCGCGAAACTCGTCGAAAAGCTCGTTGGCGCGCTGCGAGTCTGCGGTCGTAAGCAGTGTCGTTACTTCGGCAAGCCTTGCCTGGTAGAGGTCGCGATCGCCGTTGAGCGAGGCCGTTGAGGCAGGAATATAGTGGTCGATAAACGTATCCAGGCGATGTTTGATCGTATTGACCAGGTGCGTGTCAGCCAGTACGACCGCAAGAAGAGACACGGCAACGGCGATGAACACCAGCGCATACTTCACTTTTATAAGATGGAAACGTTTCATGATAAATACCCATTAGGTAGGAGGTAATGAGTAGAAAGTAGTCTTAAAGTGTGAGTTTTGGCGAGCGCGCTGCAACAGTGTTCACACTTGTTTACCTTTTGATGCGCCTGAGTTGACAGGCGCGATAGAATCTCACTTAAATATTTTGAGTATGCTATTGATAACCCTCTGCCTGTAAACGAAAAAGCTGCGCGTAGCGGCCATTCTCTGCAAGTAACGCTTCGTGGGTGCCGCGTTCGATAATGTGGCCCTGATCGATCACTAGAATCAGATCCGCGCTTCGCACGGTGGAGAAGCGGTGCGAGATCAAAATCGTCATCTTGTCGCGGCTATGGGCGCGGAAGCGTGCGAACACATCGGCCTCGGCGGCGGCGTCCATGGCGGCGGTAGGCTCATCGAGCACTAAAATATCCGCCTCCTTGCGCATATAGGCGCGCGAAAGGGCTACTTTCTGCCACTGCCCGCCGGAAAGCTCCTGGCCGTTTTTGAACCAGCGCCCAAGCTGAGTTTGATAGCCGGCGGGCATCTGTTCGATAAAACCATCGGCCAACCCAAAGTGCGCCGCTTGTTGCCAGCGGGTCTCGTCATCAAAGGCGTCGATGTCGCCCACGCCCAGGTTTTCGCCCACCGGTAGCTGGTAGCGCACGAAATCCTGAAAGATCACGCCCACGCGCTTTCTTAGCGTCTGCGCATCCCAGTCGCGCAGGTCGCTGCCATCGAGCAGTATGCGCCCCTCAACGGGCGAGTAAAGCCGCGTCAACAGCTTGATCAGCGTCGTCTTCCCCGAGCCGTTTTCGCCCACCAGCGCCAGGCTCTGACCAGGCGCCAAGTGCAGTGAAATATCGCGAAGCACAACGCGCCCGCCCGGGTAGGCGAACGTGACGCTCTCGAAGCGCAGTCCGTCGCCCGGCACCTTGCCCTCGGTCAGCGTACCGCCCTCCGCTTCGGTGGGGTGCTCCAGGTAGTCGTAAAGGTTGGAGAGGTAGAGGTTGTCTTCGTACATGCCGCTAATGGCGGTGAGAATCGCGGAAAGCGCCGATTGCCCCTGCTTGAAGACCATCAGATACATCGTCATCTGGCCCAACGTAATCGCGCCGACTACGGTTTCGAGTACCACCCAGCCATAGGCGATATAAAACGTAGCGGTGCCTAAAAGCCCCAGCAGAAACCCCCAGCCTTCGCGCTTTAGGGTTAGCAGGCGGTCCTCGGCGAACAGACGATCGAAGATGTCACGGTAGCGGCGCAGAAACAGGGGCTCCAGACCGAAGAGTTTGACCTCCTTGATGCTGTCCTCGCGCGCCAACACCGTTTCCAGGTAGCTCTGCATACGCGTTTCCGGCGAGCGGCGGCGAAAAAGGCGAAAGGCGTCGCCGGAGAACTTCGCCTCGGAAACGAACACCGGCACGGCGCCAGCGGCCAGAATCAACAGCGCCCAGGGCGAAAACTGCACCAGCAGCACGCTGAAACTACCCAGCGATATCGCGTTTTGCAGAAAACCGAAGGTTTTGGTCACCAGCGCCAAAGGCCGGGTCGAGGCTTCGCGCCGGGCGCGGGTTAGCTTGTCGTAAAGCTCGGAGTCTTCGAACTGGGAAAGCGACAGCGTGCCCGCTTTCTCCAGAATCAGCACGTTGACCTTCTGTCCCAGCATCGCGCGCAAAAGCGACTGCTGAGCGGCGAGCCCGCGCTGGGCCAGTGCCATCAGCGCGATGATCAGCGCCTCGAGCGCCACCAGCCAAAGCACCGGCACCAGAATGATCCAAAGCACCGGGTCCTCGGCCGCCTCGAAGGCTTGCATGGCGCCGACCACGCCGTCGACGATCAGCTGGCCCACCCAGGCTGCGACTGCCGGTAGCACTCCGGCTACCAGCGTGCATAATGCAAGCCCCAGCGTCATCCAGCGCGAAGTGTCCCACACTAGCGAAAGCGCCCGCCGGCTGTAGCGAAACACGCTGAAAAAGCCGGCAAGCGACGATGAAGAGCCCAACAAGGCCATGGCTACTCGACCACCTTTAACGCGAAGAAAAGCGCCATGATGCAACGCTTTGCCTCGGACCACCAGGTGATCCTGCGTTTAGCACCTTAAAGCGGCAGCACCGCGCCATCGGTGCGCGGCTCGGTCCCGCCCTGGAGCACGCCGGACTCGGCATTGCGCAAAATGACCTGGCCGCGGCCGAAGCTGATCGAATCGGCGACCTTGACGATTTTATGCCCGCGCCGGGCAAGCGCCAGCGCCAGGTGGTTGGGGAAGTCGGCTTCGACCTCGATGGTTTTGCCTTCGACCCATTTCCAGCGCGGCACGTCCAGCGCCGCCTGGGCGTTGAGCCCGTCGTTCAAAAGCCCGGTGACGACTTGCACGTGGCCCTGGGGCTGCATGTAGCCGCCCATGACGCCGAAGGGGCCGACCGCCTGATCGCCTTTGGTGATAAAACCGGGGATGATGGTGTGGTAGGTACGTTTGTTGGGTGCGAGCGCGTTGGCGTGGTCCGGGTCGAGCGAGAAGGAGCTACCGCGGTTTTGCAGGCTGATACCGGTTTCCGGGACGACCATGCCCGAGCCAAAGCCGTGGAAATTGCTCTGAATGAACGACACCATGTTGCCTTCATCGTCAGCGGTGGCCAGATACACCGTGCCGCCTTGAAACGGGTTGCCGTGGGTCGGGTCGATGGCCTGCTCATCGATCAGCGCGGCGCGCGATTTCAGGTACTCAGGGCTCAACAGCTGCTCGGTGGTGTGCGCCATGGCGCCGCGCTCGGTCAAATGCTTGAAGCCATCCATGTAGGCGAGCTTGGTCGCCTCGATACGCCGGTGCAGGGTCTCGACCGTATCGCTGCTCTCTTCGAGCTGGTCGAGCATACCCAGCGCCTGCAGTACGATCAGGCCGCTGCCGTTGGGCGGAATTTCCCAGATGTCATGGCCCTGGTAGCGCACGCCGATCGGGTCGACCCACTCCGGCGCGTAGCCGGCCAGGTCCTCCTTGCGCAAAAAGCCGCCGTGCTCGCGGGAGAACGCGTCGATGCGCTCGGCGAGCTCGCCGGTGTAAAACGCCTGCGCACGGGTCTCGGCAATCGCCCTGAGGCTTTCCGCGTGGCCGGGAGAGGCCCATATCTCGCCGGGCTGCGGGGCGCGGCCGTTGGGCGCGAAGGTGTCGAACCAAGGCGTGAAGGCGGCGTCGTCATAAGCGCCGTAGGTCTTAACCGCCTCGGCCCACATCTGATGAATCACCGGCGTGACCGCAAAGCCTTCCTCGGCAAGCGCGATGGCCGGTGCCAACAGTTCGGCGAAGGGCAGCTTGCCAAAGCGCTCGGACAGCGCCGCCCAAGCGGCCGGCGCGCCGGGAATGGTGACCGGCAGCATGCCGTGACTCGGTATCCGATCATGCCCCAGCGCCTTCATTGCCTCGATCGTGGCGGCCTTGGGCGCCTGACCGCTGGCGTTCAGCCCGTGCAGCTTGCCATCCACCCAGACGATCGCAAAGGCGTCGCTGCCGATGCCGTTGGAGGTTGGCTCCACCACGGTCAGCGCCGCCGCCGTCGCGATTGCCGCGTCCACGGCGTTGCCGCCCTGCTGTAAAATGGTGATGCCCACCTGGGCGGCCAGCGGCTGAGACGTCGCGACCATGCCACGCTTGCCAAACGTGGTCATACGCCGTGAGGCGCTGGGGTAGTAGAGAGCGTCATGTTGCATATCTAAATCCTTTTGAATCAGCCCAGTAAAAGGGCTCCGTAGATCAGCGCGCCGATCACCACAAACGCCGGGTGGACTTTCAGCCACACCAGCGCTGCAGCGGCCACGGCGCCGATGATCAACGTGTGCACGAGACCGGCGCTTTCCATGCCTTGCAGAAAGAAGCCCAAGGTGAGCCAAGCCATCATGACGGCGATGACCGGGCGCACCCACTGGCTCATGCGTTTGACGCGTGGCGATTCGCGGTGACGGTAAAGAAGCCCAAGCGCCCCGAGCATGAGCAGAAGCGACGGCACCACGGTGGCCAGCACCGCCACCAGCGCCCCCAGGGCACCGGCAACCTCATAACCGATGTAGCCGGCCATCTTGGTGGCGATAGGGCTTGGCAGCGCGTTGCCTAGCGCCAGGGTTTCGGCGAAGCCTTGAGAGGTCATCCAGCCGTAGCGGCCGACCACCTCGGCTTCGATTAGCGGAATGATGGCGGGGCCGCCGCCATAGCCGATGATGTTGGGAATGAAGAACGCCAGAAAAAGCTCCCAGTAGATCATGCGGACTCCTCCGAGGACGTTTGTCGGGCAGCTTTGGGCTTGCGTTTGGGCGCGAGCAGCGCCGAGACGAGAAGGGCGCCGATGATGAGCCCCGGGTGTACCCCAAGCCCGTAGATCAGCCCGCCGGCTACCAGGGCGAGGAGGATACTGGCAAGCCAGCCAAGCGAGGCTTTGGATTTTTCCAGGAAATCCCAAGTGAGCTGACCCATCATGATCATGACCACCGGAATCACCGCTTGGCCCATGCCGCGAATCCAGCCGACATCGCGGTAGCGGCTGAACACGCCGAGCATCACGATCATGGCGACGATCATCGGGCCGATCACGGCCAATACCGCGGTGATACAGCCGGCAACGCCGCCTACCCGGTAGCCGATATAGCCTGGTATCTTGGTCGCGATCGGGCCGGGCAGGGTGTTACCGATCGCCAAGACGTCGGCAAACTCTTCATCGGTCAGCCAAGCGTTGCGCTTGACGACCTCGGCGTGGATCAGCGGAATCATCGACGGTCCGCCGCCGAAGCCGAAAATACCCACGCGGAAAAAGGCCCAAAAAAGTGCCGGTAGTGTCATGGAAGTAATCGCTCTTGTACGTCGTCGTTGTGTCGAAGGCTTTTGCGAAAAGCGGTACGCCATCGGTAAAGGCGTTTTATCATATCTTTTATAAAAAATCGATTATTTTTAAAAGCGGATTGCCGCGCCGATTTGTATTATCGCGTATCTTGTGTCACCACGTATTTCGTATCACAGCCTGGAGAGGCGACCATGAACAACGATGCGCTGCCGTCCGGCGGCACGGCGTCGAGCCGCATTTTTGAGACGCTACGCCAGGATCTTGTGCGCGGGCGCTTCGCCGCGGGTGAGAAACTGGCGATCAACGCGCTGAGAGAGCGCTATCAGGTGGGGCTTAGCCCGCTGCGCGAGGCGCTGAACAAGCTCGCCGCCTTTGGCCTGCTGGTACAGGAGAACCAGCGCGGTTTTCGGGTGCCCGGGCTTAGCGAAGCCGAGCTCGAAGACATCGCGCGGCTTCGCATCGAGCTCGAGGGTATGGCGTTCGAGCGCGCCATCGTCCAGGGCGATGCTCAGTGGGAAGCGGATCTGCTTGGGGCGGCCCACCGGCTCAAGCGCGCGGATAAAACCCAGGACATGGGCGAGGCCTGGGAGGCGCTGCATACTCGGTTTCACCGCACGCTGGTAGCGCCCTGCGGCTCAGCGTGGCTGATTCGCTTCATCGAGCAACTCCACGACCAGTTCGATCGCTATCGCCGGTTGGGCGCCAACCCCCCGGTGATCCGCCAGCCGCTGGACGACCAGCACCAAAAACTGGTGGAGCTGGCGCTTGCCCGCGATGCCCAGGCCGGCCGTGCGCTGATGGACGATCATATTCGCCAATCTTTTGACGTGGCGCTGGCGCACTACCGTCAGCACACGTAGGCTGGCGGCTCTAACGGGCAGTGACGACAGACGCAGTGACACAGAAGAGGGCGACATGGCGGTAACGGATGATGTAGTAATCGAACAAACGCTTTGCTGGGTACGAACGTTTATCGTCGCGCACGATATTTGCCCCTTCGCCAAGCGTGAGCTCGACGCGGATCGCGTGCGGGTGCAGGTGGTACGCTCCAAAAAGATCGAAGTGGCGCTCGAGGAGCTGGCCGCGGAGCTCGAGTGGCTAACCCAACACGACGAGGTCGAAACTACGCTTCTGGTGCTGCCGACGCTGTTCAAGAGCTTCGATCACTACCTGGATTTTCTGGAGCTCGCCGAACACCTGGTCGAAGAGCTCGGATTCGAAGGTGTCTTTCAACTGGCAAGCTTTCACCCGGACTACTGCTTCGCCGATGCCGACCCGGAAGACGCCGCCAACTACACCAACCGTTCACCCTACGCCATGGTACATATACTGCGCGAGGCGAGCGTCGAGAAAGCGATCGCGTTTTACGGCGACACCGATGCGATCCCCGAACGCAACATCGAGAAGCTAACGGCCATGGGAAGCGATGCCGCCCAGGCCGCGCTCGAACGGTGCTGTGACGCTAGCGGCCGGGGCGATGAATGACCAGCCGGTGCTTGCCCTGGCTTTTCGCCGCGTAGAGCGCGCTATCGGCCAGTTTTAGCACCGTTTCGATGTGCTCGCCGTGTTGCGGCCACCAGGCCGCGCCGAGGCTACAGCCTACGGTGGCCGTTTGCCCCTCTACGAGTTGAATGGGGCGCTCGATGGCATTGAGCAGACGCCTTCCCACTTCATGAGTGAGAGGCTCGAGATACTCCGGCTGGGTCTTGAGCACCATCACGAATTCGTCACCGCCCAAGCGTGCCACCACGTCGCCGCTTCGCAGCGCGTTTTTCAGCCGGTAGGTGATCTCGATGAGCAGCAGGTCGCCGGCGTGGTGGCCAAGTTCATCATTTACTCGCTTAAAACCGTCCAGGTCGATGTAGATCACCACCATATTCTGTAGGTGGCGCTGCGCCTCGGGCACGGCATGCTGCAGGTACTGCATCAAAAAGGCGCGGTTAGGCAGGCCGGTCAGTGGATCAGTGTTGGCCAGATCCTCAAGCCGGCTGATGGTCTGGCGTTGATCCGAAAGTCGGCCAACCATGTTGCGCAGCGAAACCGAAAGACGCTTGAATTCGCTGGCGCCGCGCTCAAGCGGGATGGTACTCGCTTGCTCCCCCTCTTCGATACGATCGGCGGCGCGCGCCAGACGCTTGATCGGTGCAACGATGGAGGAGGCTACACACCACCCAACTGTCGCGAAAACGAGCGCCAACAAGAGGCCGATACTCATGATCGACGTTTGCAGCCGCTGGGCCGGAGCAAAGGCGTTACTAATGGGTTGGCGGCTGATTGCGACCCAGCCCAAGCCGCTGAAATCCTCGAAACCGCCACTGCGAGCGTACCCGGTCACGTAACGCTGGCCGTCGGGCCAAGTTTCGACCGCCCAGGTTGGCGTGGTATCTCCCAGGCCTGGGACGTGTTTAAGCGATGCAAGCGATTGGCCCAGCATATCGTCGGAACCGAGCAGTACCGTTGCGTCCTGCGAAAGCAATAGTATGTCGGTATCGCTTTTTGCCTTTACGTGCGAGAACAGGGTGCGCTCGATGTACTCCGCCCACTCCCAGCTCAAGTGCACCGCGAGTACACCGCTAAAGCGATCGTTGCGGTCATGCACTGGGGTTGCGATATCGACGAATTTGAGTGCTTCGCCGGTAGGGCTTGGAAGCAGGCTCGCTAACAAAACCGCTTCATGCACGTCGCCCACCCAAAGCTTATGCTGGCCTTCGAGAAATACCGGACGCTGTGCGATGGAAACGCCTTCTAAAATACCGTTGGTGGCCGCGCGCACCGTCCCTTGCGTATCGGTTAGCCCGATCCAGGAGACGACGTTGAAACTGTCCTGCAAGCGCTCGAGCTGACGTTGCAGCATCCGCGAATCGTTTTCTGTTCCGAGCGTTTGCATGGCCAGTAAAAGTTTTACCTGCTTGACGCGCGCATCCATGATGCGATCAAGCAGGTTGACCATCTGATAAGCCTCTCGGGAAGAAGCCGAGCCGATCTGCGCTTTAAGCTGCTGAGCCGACTCGCGCGAGGCCACCCAGCCAAGCATCAACGTCGTCGCAAACACCAGCGCGGCGATCAGGGCGATAAAGCGCGTGCGCAGTGAAAAGCGCGAGGACCACTCTGCGAAAAAATGCCCCATGGGAGAACGTCGGCCAGCCGGTTGAGAAGAGCAGGCGACACATTGCCGCCGGATATGCTTGTGAAGCTACCCTAAAAGCGCGCCGTTTGCATGTAACCGATTGCAACCATGGGTAAAATTATTGGAGCGCCCAGCCAAGCCGTCATCCCAGAAGCCGTAGTGGAGCAGTCGAGCCTACAAAAACTTGTGCATCACGTAAGTATCGACCGGCCCAAACGTCGAATGGCGAAAGGCACCGGGCACCGTCCCTACGATTGCAAAGCCGAGCCGCTGCCACAGCGCCACCGCGACCTCGTTGCTGGCCACCACGGCGTTGAACTGCATGGCGCTGAACCCAAGCGCTTTACCGAGGGTTTGCGAGTGCTCGCACAGCGTGCGGGCAACGCCCTGACCGCGAGCGGCGGGGGAGACCATGTAGCCGCAGTTGCAGACATGATTGCCCGGGCCTGCCGCGTTGGCTTTCAGGTAGTAGGCGCCCAGTATTTCGCCCTCGCTGTTTTTAATCACGCGGGTGGCTGCTGGCGCTTCGCACCAGAGCGTGTAGGCCGAGTCGAAGTCGATCGAAGGATCGATGGCGTAGGTCTGCTCCGCCTTGACGATGTCGTGGAAAACCGGCCAAAAGGCGGTGAAGTCCTCGCGGGTCATGGGAGCGATGGTGTGATCAGACATGGCGCTATCCGCTAAGATTGAAGTTTTCAGGCAGCGACGTTCAAAGCCGCTGCCGCTATAGAAGAAACGACGCTAGCGCGCGGCGTCCATGACGATTTCGTAGCTTCTCAGCCGATCCTGCGGGTCGAAGAAGTCGCTGTTGATCATCAGCTCGTCGGCGCCGGTACGTGCCTGGAACGCCTCGAGTTCCGCCTTGACGGTATCCGGGCCGCCGATGATGGCCGCGCCTAAAAACTGGCTGACCTGAGCCTGCTCCATCGGCGTCCAGTCGAGCTGCTCGACCGGCGGCTGCGAGGTGGTGGGCCGTCCGCGAATCAGGTTGAGAAACTTCTGCTGAGCGGTCGTCGCCAAGTAGTGCGCCATCTGGTCGGTATCGGCGGCGATCACCGGCATGCCGACCATGGCGTGGGGTTTGTCGAGCACATCAGAAGGGCGAAAATTGTCCCGATAAAGGCGCAGTGCTTCAAACAGATAGCCCGGCGCGAACTGGGCGGCAAAGGCGAACGGTAGCCCCAGGCGCGCGGCGAGCTGGGCGCTGTAGCCGCTCGAGCCTAGCAGCCAAATCGGCACGTGAGTGCCCTGGCCGGGCACCGCTTTGACCTGCTGATGCGGGGCGGCGTCGCCCAGGTAGCGCGTCAGCTCGTCGAGCTGGGCGGGAAAGTCGTCCACCCCGGCTTGGGCGCTTCGACGCATGGCGCGCATGGTGGCGCCATCCGAGCCCGGCGCCCGGCCAAGGCCTAAATCGATGCGCCCGGGGTAGAGCGTTTCCAGCGTACCGAACTGCTCGGCGATGACCAGCGGCGCGTGATTGGGCAGCATGATGCCGCCACTTCCTACGCGAATCGTCGAGGTTTGGCCCGCGACGTGGCCGATCAGCACCGAGGTAGCTGCGCTGGCAATGCCGGCGATGTTGTGATGCTCTGCTAGCCAGTAGCGCGTGTAGCCCAGCGCTTCGGCGCGCTTTGCAAGCTCGACACTGTTGGCAAAGGTCTCCGCGGCGCTGCTGCCTTCGCGAATGGGCGCCAGATCCAGTACCGATAGGGCGGTCTCGGCGAGTTGGCTCATGATTCACCTGCACGTTGAGTGAGAAGCGGCTGACGAACGCCTTTTCATTAAATTCATTAGCGCGCTTGTTAATACACTGTTATGCGGGCGAGCCAAGCCTAAAACAAGGGAGCGGTATCGATAGCTCGCTGGTGACGCTATCGATACCGCCGAACGAAAAAGCGGGGGTAGCTATTCTCGCAGCGGAGTGGGGCGAATGAGAATCTCGTTGACGTCAACATGGGCTGGCTGGTTCAGCGCGTAGACGACGGCGTTGGCGATATCCTTGTCCTCCAGCGCTTGTTCCGGGGGCTCGTCGAAAAACGGGGTATCGACCATGCCGGGCTCGATCAGCGTGACGCGAATGCCGGTACCGCGAAGCTCTTCGCGAAGATTGTAGCCAATGCCCGTAACCGCCCACTTGGTGGCGCTGTACATCGAGCCTGGAATGGTGGTGCGCCCGGCGGCGGAGCCGGTGAGCAGTACGTGGCCAGCGGAGCGCTTGAGCGCCGGCAGACAGGCCTGAAGCGTCAGCCCCACACCGTACACGTTGGTAAGGATCATATCTTTCCACTGCTGATGGTCGGCTTCGCTGAAGCCGCCACTAGAGCCGCCTTGCCCGGCGTTGGCGAACACTGCGTCAATGCGGCCAAAGGTTTCCAGCGCCAGTTCGACCATGGCGCGCTGCTGCTCCATATCGGTGACGTCGAGCTCGACGGTCAACAACTTTTCCCGTCCCAGTTCCTGAGCGAGGGCTTCGAGCTTATCCGTCGAGCGCGCGGCGAGTATTAGCTTGTAGCCTTCACGCGCGGCTGCGCGCGCCGTGGCGGCGCCGATACCGCTCGAGGCACCGGTGATGAGAATGACACGGTCATGCATGGGTAGCGCTCCTTGCCAATGTTTCAAGGGGCCTTTTAGCATGGCCAATGGGCCTTGATGTTGCAAACCGGCCAGCCCGGCCAAGGCCCGTCGTCACGGCGCTTGGCGGGACAGCATGCTCGAAAGGTCCAAAATCGACTGCGCCATGCTCGCCATGCTTTTGCTCTGATCCATCGAGGTCTTGCGTAAAAAACGGTACGCCTGCTCTTCGCTCATCGACTGGTGCGCCATGATCAACCCTTTGGCCCGCTCGATCAGCTTGCGCTCCCGAAGCGCCTTGCGGGTGTTTTCCAGCTCATCGCTAAGCCCTTGAAGGCGGCTGGACTGGGCGTGGGTGAGCTCGATCAGCGAGCGGCCGAGCGGCGAGGAGAGCGCGCTGAGCGTGAGATCACCGAGCGCGCGATCCTCGCCCAACGCCAGAAGCTGCTCGCACGGCGCAGGCTGTGCCCGCACGCGGGGCGTGTGCGCCTCATCAAAAGCCCGCTGCGCCGCTTCGATTTTTACGTGGCATAGCGCGGCCAGCTCGTCGATCGCGGTGTCCTCCACCTGCTTCAGGCTATCGATACGCTGCGTGGTGAGCGCGTACCAGGTTTCGCTCATGCGTGCGTCGCTATCCGAGCGGGCGCGTTCGCCGCGGTGGGCGCTTTCACGCAGCGTCTCGATGTAAGTAAGCGTTTGCTTGCAAAGTGTCTGGTGCCAGCTCTCCCGGGTGGTGGCACCAGCGAATTCGAGAAAGGTATCGAAGCAGCGGTTTTGGTCCTGGGTCAGCCGTTCAAGCAGCGCCCGGTGCGGCTCGTCAAAGTGCCCGTAGGTAAAGCCGAAGGCGCCGCAGGCGCGTTCCTGGCCCGCAAGCTCCTTGCCCTGCATCAGGTGAAAGATAGCGACAAGCGCGCGGGTGATGTCCGGATCGGCGGCGGTGTCCGCGGCTTCGAACACGATCGCCAAAAGCCCGCCGATCAAGTCGTTGAAGGCGCGGGTGGCGCCGTCCGGCGTTAGCTCGCGCGCGTCGATCGCCGCGCGCAGACGGGGCAGGTCATCGAGCGCCAGCCAGACGGTGGCGATACGACGCAAAAGCCGCGCCCCAGCTTCGGGGCGCGGCTTTTCGCAAAGCGCTTCAAGGCGCGTGCGCATTAGCGCTTCGGCCTGCTGGCTGCAGGCCATGAACTCGGTCCGCCGGGTCGCGAACTGTTTGCCCTTGGAGGCAAGATAAATGGTCGAGGCGCCGCGCTCACGCTGAAGCACGTGAATGAAACGGCTGATGTCGCCCACCATGTCGCACGCGGCCGCCAGGTGGCGCAGGTTGTCGATATCAAAGCGCAGCGCCATGAGTAACAGTGTGCGACCAGAAGCCATGAGGCGCTCCTTGTGTGGCCGGCCCTGCGGCGTTGCAGGGCCGGGAGTGGGTGTCTAGCGCAGCGAAAGCGCCCCCGCGCCGGTTTGCTCGCCGAGCGCGTTTTGATAGGCCTTTGCCTCTTCGGCTTCCGTGGCATCACTAAAGCGCACCACCAGCACGCTGCCCGCCAGCATCAGTACGCACAGGCCCAGATAGAAAAGCCCTTGCTGATAGGTCAGGCTTTCGCTTCGAAACAGAAACGCCGCCAGTACCGCGCCGACGTTACCCCCGGCGCCGACGATACCCGCCACTGCGCCGAGCGCCTTTTTATTGATGAACGGCACCACGCCGAACGTGGCGCCTTCGGCCATCTGCACGAAGAGGCTGAACACGAGCATGATGCCGATCGCAAAGCTCAGCACGTGCATCTGAGAGAAGGCGATCAGCGCGATGCCCTCGCACACCAGCGCGATGAAAAGCCAGCGCACCCGGCCTTTCAGCCCCCCATGCTTGGCGAACAGATCCGAAAGCACGCCGCCCAGGGTGCGCGCGAAGATGTTCATCAGGCCAAACAGGCCCGCGATCAGGCCGGCGGTGGCCAGCGTTAGCTCGAAGTGGTCGAAAAAGTAGATCGCGGCGATGTTATTGATGGTGAGCTCGACCCCGAAGCAGAGCCCGTACACGACGAACAGTGCCCACACGCGGATATCCTTCGCCGCGGATAAAAAGCTGCTCATCGCACCGTATTCGCCGGAGGCTTCCGGCAGTTCGCCGCGGGCTCTAAGCTCGGCGAAGCTGCCGTTCGGCGCATCCTGGGTGAAGAACCAGTAGCCGATACCGGTAAAAAAGAGCACCACGCCCGGCACCACCATGGCCAGGCGCCAACCGAGCGTCTCGCTGACACCAAGCATCAAAAGCCCCGAGAAGATTAGCGGCATCAGAATTTGGGTCGTGCCGCCGCCCAGGTTACCCCAGCCGGCGCTGGTGGCGTTGGCCGTACCGACCACGTTGGGGGCGAACATTACGGTGGTGTGGTACTGGGTAATGACGAACGAGGCGCCGATCGCGCCGATCGCCAGGCGCGCCAGCAGGAAGGTTTCGAAACTGTCGGCCAGGCCAATGCCCATGACCGGAAGCGAGCCCACCAGCAGCAGCCCAGTGTAGGTCTTGCGCGGGCCCAGACGGTCGCACAGCACGCCGATCAAGAGCCGAACGATCACGGTGATCGCCACCGAGGCGATGATGGTGTTACCGATCTGGGTTTGGGTGAGCGACAAGTCCTCGCGGACCACCGCCATGAGTGGGGCGATGCCGAACCAGCCGAAAAAGCAGATATGAAAGGCAAACCAGGAAAAGTGAAACGCGCGCATCTGCGGCGTCGAAAAGCTGAACAGGCGGATACGATTAGCCTTGTTGCGAATATCCATGAGGACCTCACCAAGCGCGAACGAGTTTTGAAACCGCCGCGCGTTTGCGCTGGCGGCGTACGAGAGGACGCCTTCGCCCTTGAAGGCCTACTCGACGCACTCGTACCCGTTGGGCCTGGTCCACGCCTGTCGTTGTCGATAAATACAAAGCAATTATGTCGCCAGCCAGCGATTTTTATCGAAATGACAGCGTATTAGCGTTTTGAAGGGAAGGGTGGGCGCGCCGTGATACGGAGTCACTGCATCAAAATGGGGCGCCCGGGGCGGCTATTCGTTCATGTAGACGGTATCGATATCGAGCGTGGAGCGCTCGCCAAGGGCATCGAAGTTTTCTTCCAGCCAGCGTTCGGCGGCGGTGCGACCCAGCTCGAACAGGTGGCACAAAAAGGGCCATTCGGCGTTCATCTTGCTCGACACCGACAGATCCTCGAGCGCCTGCTCGCCGCTGATGCGGTGAAACAGCGCCTGCTGGTAGCAGTTTTCGATGCCCTGCTCGTCGAGGGCGTGCTTGAGCAGGGCGATCATGCGGATCTCCTTGATCAGTGCAGCGTTGAAGGTGATCTCGTTCAAGCGGTTCATGATCGCCGAGGCGGTGGTCGGCAGGGTGTCACGGCTAATCGGATTGATCTGCACCAGCATGATGTCGCGGGCGCCGCACTCCTCCATGAGCGGAAACAGCGCAGGGTTGCCCATGTAGCCGCCGTCCCAGTAAGCCTCGCCGTCGATTTCCACGGCCTGAAAGACGAAGGGCAGACAGGCGGACGCCATGACCGCGTCCAACGTCATCTCCTCGCGGCGAAAGACGCGCTGCTTGCCGGTGCGTACGTTGGTGGCGGTGACGAAAAGTTTGAGCTGATCGCAGCTACGTACCCGGTCGAAGTCGATATGCTCATCGACGATGGTGCGCAGTGGGTTGAGGTTCAGAGGATTGAGCTGATAGGGCGAGACGAGCCGGCTCATCAAATCCATGGCGATATAGCCTGGCGACTGATCGAGACTCCAGTTGCCGGTAAGGATATCCAGCGGCGAGCGGCGGATCGGGCTTGTCATGCCGGCGCGGCTGACCGCCTGCCAAAAGTCGCGCAGCGCCTGGCGGGCGGTCTCCTTGTTGCCTCGGGTTAGCGCATCGGCCATGACCACCCCGTTCATGGCGCCGGCGCTGGTACCGCTAATACCTTCGATCTCGATGCGGTCATCTTCCAGCAGGCGGTCGATCACCCCCCAAGTATAGCCGCCGTGGGCACCGCCGCCCTGTAGCGCCAGGTCCAGCGTTTTCGCGTTCGCCATGCCAGTTCCTCGCTTGGTTGAAAGGCAAGCCTAAGCCTGGCATAAAACCCCTGAGACGAAAGCGAGCGCTTCAACGGCGCCGCACTGCGGTCTTGACCTGCCGCTAGCGCGTCGCGGCAGCGAGCTGGTAAATGCCGGCACCGCCGCTTGGGCAGCGCAAAAACGCGGAGTTTTCCATCCATTGCGCGTCCGGGTAGTAGGCGAACACGTACTGGTTCTCCTTTAGGCTATCGATCAGCGGGTAGGTGACCTCTTCGCGTACCGCCGGGCAGCCGTGGCTTCGGCCCAGCCGTCCGGTCTGGGTGATGAAGTCGTCGCTGACGTAGCTTGCGCCGTGAATAACGATGGCGCGATCGAAGGCCTGGTCGTTGACATCGGCCTCGAGCCCGTCCAGGCGCAGCGAGTAGCCGTTGCGCCCGTAGTAGCTGTTCATGGTCCGAAAGAGCCCGATGCTGGACTGATGGCTCTCCGGGGTGTTGGAGAATACCTCGGCATTGGCGTCGCCGGAGCCTTGCCCGTGGGACACGAGTTCCTTGAACAGCAGCTGGTTGTGCGCCAGATCGAAGACCCACAGGCGTTTTTCGGTCGAAGGAAGCGAGTAGTCGATGACGGCCAAGCGCTCGGCGCCGGGGTCGGCGCAGGAAAGCGCTTGGGCGGCAAGCTCGAGTGCCCTGGGGGTGGCCTCCGGCGCGAGTAGCTGAAGCTGGTGGTTGAGTGAAGAGACGCCGGCGGGTTTCGACGCGTCCATTTGAGCATAAAAAGGAGAGGAGTCCGCGTGAGCCGCGGTGCTTGCCAGCGGGGTAGAAAGAACGAGTAAACTTGAAAAAAAGCCTAATCCGAGCCGCATAGTGTCAGACCTACTATCATTAGGGATACGCCGAGCGATAAAGCCATTGTTGGTCGCGCCAATGCCCGCCGAGCCTGTTCGCAAGAGGCTGTTTTCGGTAGCCTAAGCTTGCAGGTTCCTTTTACAGGATGGGAGCGCCGAGTTCGAGGCTGAAAACGGCGTTGGCCAAACCAAACATCGGTGTGCGCATGTTGTATCTTTATTGGGTTGGCATGCGACACCGCATAGTAACCCATGGAGGGGTTATGAACGAGAATCCGTCGATCCACCACTGGGCGATGCGCGCCGTTATGGTTGCCGCGCTGTTGCCGCTGCCGCACGCCATCCATCATGCCTATGCCGACACGTTGGCTCAACCAGCGCTTGCCCAGCAGTTAAACGCCTACGCCAACGATCAGCCGCTCCAGCAGTTCTATCAGGGCCGTGAAGATCAACTGGTATGGCAAGACGCTGCGCTCGTTGAGTCTCTCGCGGCAGCGATTGCGCGACTCGACGAAGACGGCCTGACCCCCAGCGACTACCGCGGCGCGGAACTCGTCGACGACTTCCAGCTGAGCCAGCAAGCAGGAAGCAACGCTCAGGCGCGCTTCGATATCAAGGCCACCCAAGCGCTGCTGCTGGCACTCGACCATCTTTCACGTGGCAAAGTGGATCCACAGACGCTCGCGTCACAATGGAGCGGCGAGCGCCCAGCGCGCGCTTACAGCATGAGCCAGGTACGCATGGCGCTGGCCCAGGGCGATGTGGAGGCGGCGTTTGAGGCGGCTCGGCCTCAGACGAGTGCCTACCGAGAGCTTCGCCAGACGCTAAGTGACTACCGCGCGCTCGAGCGCCGCGGCGGGGCGCCGGCGCCTTATCTCGGCGGCCGCGAAGCCGCGCTCAGACTTGGCGACACCGATGATGACGTCGTCACGCTGCGCGAGCGGCTCGCCCTCTGGGGCGAAAGTGGTCTGGTCACCGCCGATGAAGACGCCTACCCCATGATCGACGCCCGAGTGCGCGACGACAATCAGCGCCGTTTCGACGCTACGGTGGAAAGCGCGGTCAAGCGCTTTCAGCGCCGCCATCAGCTCGAGGCGGACGGTGTCGTCGGGGAGCGCACCCGGCATGCGCTCAATACGCCGCTGTCGGCGCGTATCGATCAACTGCGCATAAATCTCGAGCGGGCGCGCTGGCTGGCGCATTTCGACGGCGAGTCACGTGTATGGGTCGATGTGGCCGGCTACCAACTCCACTACCAGCGGCCCAACGGCCAGCAGTGGAATGCCCGAGTCGTGGTGGGCTCGCCTCAGCGCGCTACCCCCATGATCCACTCCTCGATCAGCCATCTCACCATCAACCCGACCTGGACGATTCCGCCGACCATCATGCGTGAGGACGTGCTGCCGCGAGTACGCAGCAGTACCGATTATCTCTCTGCGCGTAACATTCAGGTGTTGAGCCCCGGCGGCGAGCGGCTGGACCCGTCGTCGGTCAACTGGCAAAGCCCTGGAGGCGTCATGCTTCGCCAGGTTGCGGGCAGCAGCAATCCGCTGGGGCGCCTGGTCGTGCGCTTTCCCAACGACGACATGATCTATCTGCACGATACGCCCTCAAAAGCGGCGTTTGGGCGCGCCGACCGTGCGCTGAGCTCTGGCTGTATCCGGGTCGAGGGCATCAGCGAGCTGGCGCAGCTGCTGCTTCGTGATAGCGGCAGTCAGCATCAGGTCAACTCCTTGATACAGCGTGGGCGCAGCGATCAGAACGTGAGCCTGCCTCAGCGCATTCCGGTACAGCTTCACTACCTAACGGCCTGGCCCAACGCCGAGGGGGACATCGAGTTTCGCGACGATATCTACCGCCACGACGATGCGCTTCTCGCAGCGCTAAGCCGTCCGGTTTAACCCTGGCTGCCACCGTCGAGCGTCAATAAGCATTGAGCGTAAAAAACGTAGAAGGAAAAAAGCGTGGAACGAAAAAAGCCGCCTCGATAGGCGGCTTTTTCGTGCGCGGTGATTAAGCTATTCGCCGCGCTGGTAGTTGGCAACGCTAACGGTGCCGGTTTCGCCGCTTTCAAGCGCGGCCAGCATGGGCTCGGCCTGGTTCTGGAACGCGATCAGCGTGTCGCCGGAGAGGCCTGACGATTCCGGCAGGTCCACGGTCATGGCGTTGACCGGCGAGTTGTTCACGATGACTTCGTAGTGCAGGTGCGGGCCGGTACTGCGGCCGGTGTTGCCGGAAAGCGCGATGCGCTCGCCCATGGTCACACGCTCGCCGACGCTGACCAGAGGCTTGGAGAGGTGCAGATAGCGTGTGCGGTAGCCGTTGTCGTGGCGAATGACCACGTAGCGGCCCGCAGCGGCGTGGTTGGCGACCCGCTCGACGCGGCCGTCCGCCGGCGCGACCACTGACGTGCCGATGGGCATGGCGAAGTCAGTCCCATTGTGCGGGCTGATCCGACCGGTCACCGGGTGGTGGCGCTGCGGGTTGAAGCTGGAGGAGAGCCGGTAGCTGCCCTCAAAAGGATAGCGCGCGAAGCCCGGCTCCAAACCGCTGCCTTCCGGGGTATAGAAGTGATCGTCCGCGGCGTTACGTACCATGGTCAGATCCATGCGCTCGCCTTCGTACTGAACCGCCAGCACGCGCGAATCCAGCGTTTCGCCGTCGATCATGTCGGACTCGACCAGCACGCTAAAGCGGTCGCCCCGGCGGCTGTCGCGACGAAAATCGAGCTTCTGCTCGAGCAGATGGGTCAGTTCGGTCACCGAGCCGCTCGAAAGGCCGGTCGCCTGAGCGGAGCGTGCGAAGCTGCCGCTGACGCTGCCGGCGAACAGGCGTTGTACCGGCTCGCCTTGGCGCTCGATCACGGTCGAGGCGAAGGCGTTGTCGTCACGCTCGAGCAGCACGCCGTCGCGGATATCCTTCATCATGCGAAGCGAAAGCAGACGGCCATCTTCGTCGACCTTGTAGTCGAAACTATTACCCGCGCGCCAGTTGGTCAAAATCTGCGGGTCCGGCATGTCGTCCAGAAGCGCGACGACTTCGCTGTAGCCTAGCCCCAGCTCGTTTTGCGCCACCAGAGCGAAGGTTTCGCCGGACTCGACGATATGGGTTTTCCACTCGGGAACGTAAGGCTCTTCGGCGGCGAGTTCGAGATCGAGAAACGAGATGTCGTCGAACAGTTCGATACCGTAGTCCTCGTAAGAGGTGGCGTCATCGATATCGACGGCGTCGACAGAAGAGGCATCGGCAATTTCGACCGGGCCGTAGCCGCTCGGGTCGTCGATATTGAGCATGCCACTGGTCAGCGTACCGAACACGACCGCCATGTGAATGGCGCCGTCGTCAAGCTGGGGCCGGGCGTCGATTTCGCTGGCCATGGAGGCTTCGGCGGTCGCAATGACGTCGAGATCCACGATTTCGCGAGGCGCGAGATCCTTGAGCGGAATTTGTTCGCGAGTGGCGTCGATGGCGCGAGAGGCGCGGTCGATCGCTTCGGCAACCGGACGACGCTCCTGATGCAAGGAGGGGACCGTTGCAACGGCGTCGCTTGAAAGCGGAACCAGCACGCTTTCCAGCGAAGTACGGGGGGAGTTCAGGTCTTGATACGTCGTTAACAGCTTCTGTGTGCCCAGCACTGTGACCATCGTAGCCACGGGTAAAAGTAATAATTTATGCGTGCGAGGCAGCGAATGGAGGATTCGCAACATGGGTAAATTGACCGCCGAGTTCGAAGTTAAAATGAACGTAAAAGTGAACAAGCTCGGGAACAATACCCCATGGGGTAGGGGGTGAATAGACTGTATTTCCATACAGAAAGCGAACTTTTGCGTTTGTGCAAAAGCCCGTGAGACGGGGCATTCAAAGGAAACAGTGTTTGCTAATTCTGCTTCAATGTTTGGGCCTATCTCGCCATCGCTGAAAACAGCTTGTACAAGGACGGCCGCTTGTATCGTTTCACCTTTAAGATATAGACAAGAGTGGCGGCTTGTAAAGTTCGATGTACAAGATCGGTTCAATGGTGGCTGACGGTTTTATCCCTTCGGCTCCGTAAAAGGACGAAGTTCACCGCTCGTTTGGCATACAGCGAGTACAATCTGCGTCGCGCTTTTTGTACAAGAGTGCTTGCCCGGTGTTCGCTATCGAGCACGGTTGATTAGCGGTTCGGCTTGCCTGTTAGGCCGCTAATTAAACGTGCGCTAGAAATGAAGGGTACACATTCCGATATTTTGTTTTTTTTTGTAACGTTCGAGTTTACTCGATAGTGAAACGCTCGCGCCAGTAATATCAGGCGATGTTATACATATTAAAAGAAAAGTTCCCTTATTTTTTTAATTTTTTAATTAGAAGGAGAGCGTAACGTGTCTATTCGCCGTCGCTGCCATTCTGGTATGGTTTTTTCGAAGGCCAAGCGCACAAATACGCTTTAAGCGTCGAGGAAATCGAAATGTCTCGGGTAACCCTTGCTCAGTGGCACATGCTCGCTGCGGTTGTGGATCATGGCGGTTTTGCACGCGCCGCTGAAGCCATCCATAAAAGTCCTTCCACACTCAATCACGCGGTGCATAAACTCGAAGAGCAGCTGGGCGTGCAGGTGCTGGAGCCGGTCGGGCGGCAGGTGCGGCTGACCGAGGCCGGCGAGCTTCTGCTGCGTCGGGCGCGTCAGCTCATCGAAAGCGCCGCTTCTATCGAGGATATTGCCTTAAGCCTGGCCGAAGGGCTCGAAACCGAAGTGACCGTCGCCATCGATCAGGTATTCCCGGCCGACGCCCAAGCCAAGGCGCTGGAGCGCTTTTCCGAAGCCTACCCGCAGGTGCGGGTTCAGCTTTATGAAAGCGTGCTCAACGGCGGCGTCGAGATGCTGTTCGACGGCAGCGCCGACTTGGTGATTTCCGGTATGGAAGTGCCTGGCTTTCTGGGCGAGCCGCTGGTCAACGTGCGCTTTATCGCAGTGGCCCACCCGTCGCACCCGCTTCACGGGCTGGAGCGCTCGCTCGATCTGCGTGATTTGGCGCAGTATCGCCAGCTTGTAGTGCGCGACTCGGCGACTCGGGAGTCCGTCGATGCCGGCTGGCTCAAGGCCGAACAGCGCTGGACGGTGAGCCATCTCAACACGTCGCTGGACATGATCAAGCGCGGGCTCGGTTTCGCGTGGATGCCGATCACCCGCATCGCCAACGAGCTCGAGCGCGGCGAGCTCAAGGCTTTGCCGCTTTCCGCTGGCGGCACGCGCGAAGCGCCGTTTCAACTGATCTTCAAGGACCGGGACCGGGCGGGCCCCGCGACTCACGCGATGGCCCAAGTGCTGAAAGAGGCGGTCGCCGAGCGCTGCACACGCGATTCTATTTTCTCGAACGATAAAGGTTAAAACATCCGCTTGAGCCGTTTTCATGGCGCGCTATGCTCTAGGGCATCAATTCAATGCAACTAAAGGAGCCGCCCAATGGGACTATTGGTGGAAGGTGAGTGGGTCGATCAGTGGTACGACACTAAAAAACACGGCGGCGAGTTCGTCCGGGAATCGGCCAAGCTGCGCGACTGGGTCGGCGAAACCGACGATGCGGATCGCAAAAGCTTCCCCGCCGAGCAGGATCGTTATCATCTTTATGTATCGCTGGCCTGCCCCTGGGCGCATCGCGCACTGATCATGCGCAAGCTCAAGGGTCTGGAGGAGCTGATTGGCGTTTCCCATACCAGTCCCTTGATGCTCGATCGCGGTTGGACCTACAAAGAAGACGAAGGCTCAAGCGGCGATCGGGTCAACGGGGTGGCCTGTCATTTTGAACTCTACACCATGACCGAGGCCGACTACACCGGTCGCGTGACGGTGCCGGTACTGTGGGACAAAAAGCGTAGCGCTATCGTCAATAACGAGTCGGCAGAGCTTGTACGCATGTTCAACGGCGCGTTCGATACGCTGACCGGCAACGATTTGGACTTCTACCCGAGCGACCTGCGTGACGTCATCGACGAGATCAATGAAGATGTCTACGATAACGTCAACAACGGCGTCTACAAGGCGGGGTTCGCTACCGAGCAGTCGGTGTATGAGAAGCACGTCAAGGCACTGTTCGACTCGCTTGACCGGCTCGAAGCACGCTTGGAGCATCAGCGCTACCTGGCCGGGGAGTGGCTCACGGAGGCGGATATTCGCCTCTTTACGACGCTGATTCGCTTCGATGCGGTCTACCACGGCCACTTCAAGTGCAACGTTCGGCGCATAGAGGATTACCCGAATCTCTCGAACTATCTGCGAGAGCTTTATCAGTGGCCGGGCGTGTCTGAGACCGTGAATATGGATCACATCAAGCGCCACTACTACTACAGCCACGAGTCGATCAACCCCACGCGTATCGTGCCGGTTGGGCCTGAGCTGGATCTCGAGCGCCCCCATGACCGCGAGCGCTTGAGCGGGCAGGGCATTCGCCGCCGCTGATCAATTTGTTCCTAAATTAAAAAGGCCGCCCTGAAGGGCGGCCTTTTAGTGAGATATCTTAAAAAGACATCGTTGACGATTTACTGCTGGGGCTGCGGCTCGTCGTCGTTGTCGAACGCTTCACGAGTGGACTGCCACGCGCTTTGGGCGCCGTCACGGGTGGTCTGCCACGCGTCGCGTGCGTTGGCTTGGGTCTGTTCCCACCAGTCGCGATCATAGGCCGGGAAATCCTCGACCTCTTCCGGCGTCGCGTTCAGCATGATGCGATGCTCGGTTTCACCATCGCCTTCGGTACTGGTCTCGAGCGAAAAGTAGTCGGTATCGACCACGATTTCACGCCCGCCAAGGCCGAGTACCGCGCCGCTTTCGATCACCAAAGCTGTGATGCGCATGTCATCGTCGAACAGGATATCGTCGACATCGCCGATCTCTTCGCCGGAACCATTAGCGAAATAGACGTCGGCATCCAGAATGTCGTCTGCGGAGTAAACGCCTTGCGGCTCCTGAGACGCTTGGGCGCTCAGCGTGGTGCCGGCCAGTAAAGCTGCACTCACGGCAGTCAATAACAGTGATTTTTTCATCGCGTTACTCCTTTAACCCGGGAGGGTTTAACTCAAACCTGACTCTTCGTTGATTGGACCCGCCTAAATAAAGTGACGGGGCGGGTCCTGAAGAGCTGTTGTCGCTGATTGCTACGGCTAGCTGACGAATGTTTAAGGCGAGCCGCTTAGAGCGAGTCGGCCCAGTCGTCGGCACGTCTTTCCGCTTCTTCACGCTCGAGGCCGTACTTTTGCTGCAGCTTACCTACCAACTGATCCTTCTTGCCGGCAACCTGGTCCAGCTCATCATCAGTAAGTTCGCCCCAGCTGGAACGCGCCTTGCCTTTGACTTCGGTCCATTTACCTTCGATCTGATCCCAGTTCATGGTCTCTCTCCTTGATCGTATAACGCGGTATTGCCACTAAAACTTTAGACCATATGTCGACAAGCGCAAGCGCGGCTGTCCAGGTTGGGTAAAGTAAAAAAACTGGTCAGGGGTGTTTAAGGGTGTTAGTATTCGCGCTCCTCGCATGTGTTGACCCCTCCATCATGACGCTAAGCGTTTGACTGCCACGACGCAGTACGCTTGCAGGAACATCCCCACGCGATGTTCGATGCTGTGAAGATGGCGCGTTTTTAGTATTTCACCAACCGGGTGAAATCGACGCAGAAGGTCGCCACAGAGGTTGGCGCGTTTCATTGTTTTGCCAACCGAATGCCAGGTGCGACCGGCGTCTTTGACTCCTTTAGCCATTCAGCCGCAAGGCGGCGTTTGCCTACAGCGCGACTGCGCTTTTCAACGTGTCGAAGACGCTTTAGATGTTTTTTGCCGGCCATGCCGGCCTACCAAGGTGTGATTAATGACCTCGACTTCTGTCGCCTCGCCGAGCTTCGGCGATCTGGCTTTGTTGCCTGCCGTTCTCTCTGCTGTTGAAGCACAGGGTTACCAAACCCCCTCGCCGATCCAGGCGCAAACCATTCCTGCGCTGCTGGAAGGCCGTGACATGTTGGGCCAGGCCCAAACCGGTACCGGTAAAACCGCGGCGTTTGCACTACCGCTTTTGTCACGTATCGACCTCGACCGCCGCGCGCCTCAGGTGCTGGTCATGGCGCCGACCCGCGAGCTCGCTCAGCAGGTCGCGGTCTCGTTCACCAAGTATGGTCAAAACCTCAAGGGCCTGGAAGTCGCCACGCTATGCGGCGGTCAGGAGTACCGTGAACAGTTGGGCGCACTCAAGCGCGGCGCTCAGGTCGTGGTCGGCACCCCGGGTCGTATCATCGACCATCTGGACCGTGCGAGCCTGAAGCTCGACGGCCTGTCGGCACTGGTGCTCGACGAAGCCGACGAAATGCTGCGTATGGGCTTTATCGACGACGTCAAACGCGTGGTCGCCGATACCCCGAAAGATGCCCAGCGTGTCTTCTTCTCGGCAACACTGCCGACGGAAATCGAGCGCATCGTCAACCGCTATCTGGTCGATCCGGTCAAGGTCGCCATCGAGTCGAAGACCACCACCGGCGAGAACATCGAGCAGCGCATCGTGCGCGTCGATGGTGGTGCCAAACTCGAGGCGCTGTCGCGCATTCTCGAAGTCGAGCCCGTCGATGCGGCGATCGTGTTCGTGCGTACCCGTGCGGCGTGCACCACCCTGGTCGAGCAGCTGACCGCGCGCGGTATAAACGCCGCCGGTCTCTCTGGTGATCTGGATCAGAGCCTCCGTGAGCGCACCATTACCCGCTTGAAGCGTGGTAAGGTCGACGTGTTGATCGCCACCGACGTGGCGGCGCGTGGTCTTGACGTTCCGCGTATCACTCACGTGGTCAACTACGACCTGCCCCAGGACGCGGAAGCCTATACCCACCGTATCGGTCGTACCGGCCGCGCCGGGCGCAGCGGTATCGCGATCACCTTCGCCGGTTTCCGCGAAGGCCGTAAGGTCGGCTGGATGGAACAGGCTACCGGTCAGAAAATGACCGAGATGCCGCTGCCCGATGAAAGCGCCATCCGCGCGCACCGTGATGAAGTGTTCCATCAGCGCGTTGTCGCTGCCTTGACTGCGGGCGCCGAAGAGCAGCGCACGCTGGTCGAGCGTCTGGTCGCCGAAGGCCATGACCCGATCGAGCTCGCCTGCGCTTTCGCCGCTATGGCGCGCGCCGACGAAGCGCCGATCGGTCGCCTGCAGGCACCGCGCAAGGAGCGTCCGGCTCGTGAAGGCGGTCGTGACGGCGCCAAGCCGCAGCGCCGCGAGCGTTCGAGCACGCCGAGCGAAGGCATGACGCGTTACCGCGTCTCGGTCGGTCACAAGGATGGCGTCAAGCCGGGTCAGCTGGTCGGTGCGTTGGCTAACGAAGGCGGTATCGAAGGCGCGCGTATCGGCCGTATCGATATTCGCAACGCCTTTTCGGTAGTCGAGCTTCCGAGCAACCTGCCGTCCACGATTCTGGCCAAGATGGCCCGCGCTCGCGTCGCCGGTCGTCCGCTGGAGATCAGCGAAGACAGCGCGCCGGAACGCGCGCCGCGCCGTCGTCGTGACGAAGGCGGCGATGCGCCGGTTCGTCGCCGCGAACGCGCCTGATCAAATAGCGCTTTTTCGCACGACCCAAAACCCCGCTTTCGAGCGGGGTTTTTTATTGCCCGCTAGACTGCTTGATCAACATCGCTACAGGAGTAAAGAGCCATGGAGGCACCGCTACACGACTGGAATCTCGAGCCCAAAGCCGCCGTCGCGCTGCAAAGCGAGCTGGCCGGGCGGCTGGAATCCAGTGATCGTATCGATGAGGTCAACCTCATCGCCGGGGTCGATATCGGCTTCGAGAACCAGGGCGAGACCACTCGCGCCGCGGTGGTGCTGTTGAAGTGGGACGCCGAGAAAGCGCCGGCGCTGGAAGTGGTCGAGCAGGTCGTTCATCGCGAGCCAACCCGCATGCCCTACGTGCCCGGGCTTTTGTCGTTTCGCGAAATTCCTGCGGCCCTGGGCGCTTTCGACAAGCTTTCGCAAACCCCGCAGCTGGTGATGGTCGACGGGCAGGGCATCGCTCACCCCAGGCGGCTGGGCGTGGCCGCCCACCTTGGGCTATGGCTCGACCTGCCCACCATCGGCGTCGCCAAGTCGCGTCTTTACGGGCGCTTTGATGAAGTGGGCAGCGAGCGCGGCGACTACAGCACGCTGACGGCCAAGGGCGAAACCCTGGGTGTGGTGCTGCGCTCGCGGCAAAACGTCAAGCCGATCTTCGTATCACCGGGTCATCGCGTGTCGGTCGACACCGCGCTGGGTTGGGTGATGTGCTGTCTTGGGCGTACCAAGCTGCCCGAGCCCACTCGGCTTGCCGACCGGCTCGCCTCTCGGCGTGACGAGAAGCGGGCAGCTAAAGCAGCCGGCTAAAGCGCTCGAGCAGGCTGGAGGCTTCCGGCGTTTCGCGAAGGCGGTTGATCAGCTCGCTGACGTCATCGCCCTGGTCGATCAGCGCGTCTTTCACACGCTCGATATAGACGCGCAGAATGTCGGCATTGAATTCAGGGTGAAACTGAACGCTCCACTGGCGAGTGCCGTAGCGGATCGCCTGGTGATGGTCGTGGTGGTTGTAGGCCAGCACGACGCCGTCATCCGGCGCTTTCAGCACGGTTTGGCCGTGGGTGAGGTGCGCCATGAAGCGGGTCGGAAGCTGGCTAAAGAGCGGGTCGGCGTTGGAGGCCTCATTGCGCTCGATTTCGAAGGTGCCCGCTTCGCGACCATCGGGATGGTTGCCTGCTTTTCCCCCAAACGCCTCCGCCATGAGTTGATGGCCGTAGCAAACACCCAGCATGGGAATGTCGCGCTGCCGAGCGTCTCTTAACCAGGGTTTCAACGCCTCGCTCCAGGGCTCGGCGTCGCTGACCATACTATTGGAGCCGGTGATCACGATGCCGTCCAATCCGTCCAGGCAAAAGGGCGCGCTTTGTACTCGTGGGTCCCACACCTGGAACGTGACGTTTTGCGTGGCACGCGTCATGGGCGCTTCAAAAAGGGCGTCAAAATCGCCGTGGCGTTCGGTCACTTCAGAAAACGCGTCGCCGGTCTTAACGATCAGTACGGAGGGCATGGCATACTCTTTGTGGTGAATACGAAGTGCGTTCGACAGCGTCTGGCACGCGTGTTCATGATAAGTGGGTCCAGGGTGGTACGAGCAGCCGTATCGTTCAGGGCATAAGCCCGATACGCCGGTGGGGTTCGACACCTCGACCCGGTTCACAATGACATTGACGATAGAGAGCCATCAGTATGCAGCAGATTACCCGGGGCGGCACCCCCATGGACGTGGCCGGCGTTCTTCCCAGAGCCGGTGAAAAGGCCCCCAGCATGACGCTGACCAACCGCGATCTCGAAGACGTGACGCTTGAAAGCTTCGCTGGCAAGCGCAAGGTGCTCAACATCATCCCGAGTATCGACACGCCCACCTGTGCGACCTCGACGCGCCATTTCAACGAGTTGGCCTCGAGCCTGCCGGACACCGTCGTACTGGTGGTCTCCGCCGACCTGCCCTTTGCTGCGGTGCGCTTTTGCGGCGCCGAAGGGCTCGATAACGTCGAGACGCTGTCGACGTTTCGCCAGCAGGAATTTCTCGAACAGTGGGGCGTGGCGCTAACCAACAGCCCGATGAAGGGGCTCTGCGCTCGCGCCGTGGTGGTGCTCGACCAGCACGATACCGTGCTGCACAGCGAGCTGGTCAGCGAACTCAAGAACGAGCCGGACTACGACGCCGCCATTGCCTCACTCAAGGCTTGACGTTTAATCCTCGAGATTTAAGGCTTGAGCTTTAAGTCGTGAGTTTTAAGCCTTGAGCGTTAAGACCTGGCGGCGCTTTTTTTCGCCGCCTTCACCAGCGCGCTGATCAGCCGCTGCTGGGGGCGGTTGAAAATCAGCCACTCCGGGTGCCACTGCACGCCGATCAAAAAGTCGTGGTTTTCGGACTCGATGCCCTGCACCAGCCCGTCGCGGTCGCGCGCAACGATTTTGATACCGCGCCCGGCCGCGTTTACCGCCTGGTGGTGAAGGCTATTGACCCGGCACCAGCTCACGCTCAAAAGCCCGTGCAGTTTGCTGCCGGTGACGATATCCACCGTTTTTCTGGGCAGTACCGTGCGCCGGCGCTTCAAGCCTTCGTGCGTGGTGTAGATGTCCGGGTCCAGCGTGCCGCCCTGGTGCACGTTGATCAGCTGCGCGCCGCGACAGATGCCCAGCACCGGGGTGTGGCTTGGGATGAAGCGCGCAAGCAACGCAAGCTCGAGCTCGTCGCGGGCCGGGTCGAGGCGGACGTTGAGCTGCACTTCGCCACCGTAGAGGTGCGCCTGGATATCGTCACCGCCGCCGATGATTAGGCCATCCAGCGCCTCGGGCCTCGGGCGCGACGGTGAAAGCCGCACAGGCTTTCCACCGTGGCGCCAAACGGCGAACCAGTCGAACCACCAGGCCAAGTGGCTTTTTCGATCGGAAGTCGTGATGCCAATGAGCGGACGCGTCATAAAAACCGTATCTCGTCTACTAATGTCAGCGACGCTTGAACAAGCGCAGCAGGGTGTTTTTCAGGCGCGTGGTCAGGGATTGGGCATTGCGCGCGATATACTCATCGCAGCGTTCGTCGAGCGCTTGCCGGTCGGCGGCGAGCTTTTCGACTTCGGCCCAGCGGTTCCATTCGACCGCCGAGCCCCAGCCGGGCTTCGAGAGTTCGGCGTTGGGCAGTCGGTAGTGAAAAGTCGGGCGCGGTTTGGTCAGTTGGTTGTGCAACAGCGCGTGAGGATGCTCCGGGCGCAGGTGGGCAAACAGCGGTAAAAGATCCAGCTCGCGATTACGGGTCGGATTGAAGTGCAGGTAGTCGTCGATGAAGTCGTCAAGGTCCGGCGCGTAGTCCCGATCGAGCACTTTCAGGGCATACTCTTTGGGGAACGGGTTGGCGTGAGGCAGTACTTCACGGGTGATGTCCACCTTGATCTCATCGCGCAGCCACTGGGCCAGCAGCAGATAGGCGCGCAGCATCGAGAGCAGATAGTCGACATCGAGCGCAGCGGCTTCCGGATTCAAATGCAGGCCAAAACCGTAGAGCAGGCTGGCGTCGGTCCCCTTGGCACCTTTTTCGCGTAGCGCCTTGAACAGCGTATCGAGCTCTTCGAGTTCGTCCCAGGGCACCGGCGGGCAGACGATTTCGGTGGGCACGAGCCCGGTGACCATATCGCCGATCAGCTCGCGGGTTTTGCGATGAAACTCGACGCGTCTAAGATGTTGCTGGCGCGCCCATTCGCTATCGTCGGCGTGCGCGTCCTCGACCAGCGCCTGGTCAGGGTGAGCGTACTGGGTGTCGAGTTCGATGCCAAAGGTACCCCAGCGCGTTTCGCTCACCAGTAGCCTGTGCGGGCTGACCACGTTAAGCTCGCCCCCGAACAGCGTCTGAACGAGCTGTGCGGTCTCTTGCGGGGGCAGTCCCGCAAATTCGATTTCCACGCCGACCCGTCGCGTTTGGCCGCGGCGGGTCGAGCGGTGGGGGGGCGCCTGGAGCGTCATCTCTATATCCTTGAGGTGAACGTTTAAGCTGTCAGCCTATCATAGTCAGGCGGCAGGCTAAGCGGTATTCGTTCCGGCCGGTGGATACATCGCGCCCCAACGCCGACTACCCACACCGGCTCGCAGCCATTACGCCCGGAGGAGCATGTGCGAAAGCCCTGGTTGATCACGTTCGTTTTAGGTATCGCGCTTTGGGCGCTTTTGGGTGTGGGCTCCGCGCAGGCGCAAGGCGTGAGCCTGCCCGGCCTCACCGGCAGCGAAAGCAGCAGCGACGAGCAGGCGTCGGTCAGCAGTGACGAGTTCCAGGATTCGCTGTCCGATGTCATCAAACTTTTAGAGAACGAGGATCAGCGCCAAGCGCTTTTGCAATCGCTTCGCGAACTGCAAACCACATCCGAGGCTGCCGAGGAGCAGAGCCCTGACCGTCAGGGGCTGCTAGGAGCACTGGCGGACACGCTGAGCGATCTCGGCGACCAGGCGCAGTCCGGCCACTCGCCGGTGGACGAGTGGTCGCGTCAGCTCTTACAAGGGGCGCAGGATCTGCGCGCACTCAACGACGGCACCAACCAGGGCGAGGCGATCCGAGAGGTCGTCGAGGCTGCCATTTTGGCCGCCATCTGGGTATCGCTTTTGATCGCCATGATCGCCTTTGGGCGGCTGATCGCGACCCGCCGCGACTGGCCGCTGGATCTGCCCCGCGATCCCAAAGCCCGGCTTTTGGTAGTGCACTTCTTTCGCCGCATGCTGCCTTGGGCGCTCTCCTTTGCGATCGTGCTCGGCATCGGCCAACTTTTACCCTACAGCCCCGGGCGCACGCTGGTGCTGGTCGTCGCCTATATCTGCCTTTGCGGGCGGGCGCTGTCGGTGGTGTTCGAAACGGTCATCGCGTTTTTTAGTCGCGGGCACCGCTTCACTGCGGTACAGCAGCTGCAAAACCAGGCGCTGCGCGGGCTCTTTTTGATCGGCGCGCTGATCGCGCTGGGCGACGCGGTCAATTCGGCTCGGCTGGTCGACCTGCTAGGCGGCGAGCTTGCAGGCCTGGTGTCGGTACTCACTAACATGCTGGCGGCGCTTTTAGCGGCGCGCTTCATCATCAAGTTCAAGCGCCCGATTCGCCACCTGATCTGCAACCGCCCCTACAAGCAGCGCCGCGACGCCAGCGCCGCGGTGGAGATGGTGCGCACCTTGGGCGGGCTTTGGCACATTCCGGCGCTGTTGATGGTGGGCGGCTCGCTGTTGGCGATCTTCATCACCGTGGGGGATGTGGCCACGGCGCTGGCCCGCTCGATAGTCTCGGCGAGCCTTCTGGTCGTCACGCTGGTCGTGACCGGGCTTTTGCGCCGCCAGGCCGAGCGGCTGACCAAGCGCCGCCATCGCCGCCGCCACAGCCAGTACCGCAAGCGCCTGGAGCGCTTTGGCTTCGTTCTGGCGCATCTTTGCGCGTGGATGGTGTTCGCCGAGCTCTCGATGCAGGTGTGGGGCGGCTCGCTGTTCGGTCTTGGCCAGCAGGCGGTGGCCAGCGCCCGCATCGGTCAGGCCTTGGTGAGTTTGGGCGCCACCGTGTTGATCGCCTGGCTTGTGTGGATTTTCGCCGACACCGCTATTTCACGAGCGCTAACCTCGTCGGCACGCTCGCGCGGGCGGCGGGTCAATCAGGCCCGCGCCCAGACGATCACGCCGATGATCCGCAACGTGATCTTCGTCACCATTTTGATCATTGCGGTAATCGTGGGCTTGGCCAATATCGGCGTCAACGTCACGCCGCTGCTGGCCGGTGCCGGTGTCATCGGTCTGGCGATTGGTTTCGGCGCCCAGACCCTGGTGCAGGATTTGATCACCGGCATCTTCATTTTGATCGAGGATTCGCTGGCGGTGGACGATTTCGTCCAGATCAACAGCCACATGGGTACCGTCGAAGGCCTGACGTTAAGAACCGTGAAGCTGCGCGATCTCGACGGCGTGGTGCACATCATCACCTTTAGCCGAATCGAGTCGATCCACAATATGTCGCGCCAGTTCGGTATCGCCTTGATGCGGATACGCATTCCCTATGACATGCGCATTGATGATGCCATCACGCTGATGCAGGAGACCGCCCAGGAGCTCAGAAAGGACCCGATGATGCGCCACTACATCTGGTCGCCGCTGGAGATGCAGGGCGTGCAGGGCTTCGAGGATGGCTGCCCGATTCTGCGCATGCGCTTTCGCACCGCCCCGGAGATGCAGTGGGACGTATCCCGGGCGTTCAACCTGATGCTCAAGCAGCGGATGGAAGCGCAGAACATCGATCTTGGCGTGCCGCGGCTCAGTCTCAGCATGGAGCCGCGCTCCCAGGAAGAGATCGAGGAGAGCGCCGGCACCGATTTCTTCATCGATGCCAGCGGCGAAGATCCGCAAGGCCCGCGTCAGCGCCCCACACCGCCCCAGCCCGCACCGCGCCCTACACAGGCGGAGAAGCGCAAGGACGAGCGCACATCACAGCAGGCTACATCGCAGAGGACTACATCGCAGAGTACTACGTCACAAAAAACCAAGCCACGCGAGCAGGGGCAGCCCCAAAGCGAGGCCTACGCCAGCCCCCATGGCGAACACGGTGATGAGTAGCCAGACGCCTTGAGCGCTGCGCCAGCGATCGAAAAACGACACCGCGGCGGCGATGCGACGACCGAGCGTCTCAACGCGCGGCGGGGCGGTGTCCGCCGGCATCGAGAAGTCATTGGCCGCGTCAGTTTGCCAGTGCGGGGCGTGGGTGAGCCCAAGCCCGGCGCGTAGGCGGCCGATGTCGCCAAGCGTTTGGTGCACCTCGTCGTAGCGCGCGCGGTGGCTTTCAACGCCCAACGCCGCCTCGGCGTCGCGACGAAGGGCGCTGTTGGGGCAGCGGCTCAATGCCGAATCGAGCGTGGGCTGGTCGGCCGCTGGCGAAAGGGCGAGGCGTTGGTAAAGATCGCGCATGGCAGGGGTCTCGGTTGTTCGGTCTCGTGTTGTTCTGGATCGTATCGTGCTAAAGCGTATCTTTCGGTGTCGTCAGGTGCTCGCCTTGATCAGATAATCATAGGCGTTTTTGATCCGTTGAAAACGCTGGGAGGCCAGCGCCACGTGGTGCTCGCTTTTGGCGTAGGCGCGGTCCGGGTGGTGAAGCTGCGCCAGGCGCCGGTAGGCACGGCGGATCTCTTCGCGCGTAGCGCCGGGGGAAAGGCCCAGCACCGCCAGCGCCCGGCGGCTTTTGTAGGCGCCGGACGGGTCCGGTGTGCTTCTGGATGCGCGCTCATGGCGTTCGCGCTCGCGGCGCGCCTGCTCGTTGGCCTGCTCGGCTTTTTCCCGCGCCTTTTCCCTTTCGCGGGCGCGCTGTTGCTCGGCCTGCTGTTCGGCTCGGGCGCGTTCGGCCTGGGCCTGCCGAAACGCGGCGTCCTCGCGCAGCCAATAGTCGCTTCGGCTGATGTCTTCGGCCGGCGTGAGCGCGTGGCCGGTCAGCTCGCTAAAAAGCGTGGCGAGAGCGGTGGGGTCGAAGGCCAAAACGTCGGCCAGAAAGCGCAGCACGTAGTGGTTGGAAGGCGACAGCGCGCCGTCGTCGGTGGCAAGCCCGATGGCCTGCTGCAGGATGGTCAACCGCCGCGCCGGGGTCGACTCGTCGCGTACCACCTCGGCGGCCAGCTGCAGCGCGCTCACGTCCTGCTCACCGGCGATCTCGAGCAGCTGTTTGAGCCCGGTGGCGTGGCGAAATTGTGCCCCCGCCCGGGCCAAGCGTTGAAGCCGCTGCGTCGGCGAGAGTTCCGGGCGCTTGCACAACACCCAGGCCAGCAGCAACAGCGCCGCCGTGTCCACCCGGCTACGGCTTTCGATCAGCACTCGCTCGAAACGAGAGAAGCGGGCGGCGGACATTCGGGCTCCCTGCGGTGGTGAAGAGTCAACGAGCAATACTCGCCCGCCCCTTGATCGATGGCAAGCCCCATTCTGGTCTATGCTAAGAGATCATTAACAAGGTCAATGCCTTAAAGAGCTGCTCGTCCGCTCTATAACGCGAGGGAGTCCGCGCCCAGGTGATCAACGTCGAGCGTAAAAATAGCTTCCAGCTTCGCCTGACTCGGCGGCTGAAAGAGGAGACGTCGCACACGCTGGATGTTTATCTGTTCGTTCCCGGCGAGCTTGGGCTGAGCACCCAGCTGGTGAGCGAAGACGCCTTTTTCCACAGCGCCCTTCACGTCTCGCGCACCTATCACAGCGACCAGTACCACCTGCCGCTGGTGCACAGCCGGTTGGCGAGCCGCAATCGGCTGGGCAGCGAATCCTATCGGCTGAGTTTGAGCCTGTACGCCTACCAGTACGTGATCGCCCTCGAGCAGGCGGTGCAGACGGTGCTATCGGATACCCGCTCGCTGCGCCTCGACAAGAAGGAGCCGCCAACGGAGTCCGAGTATGAGGACCGCCAGGCGCTGCTAGACAAGGTCGACGAGGTCAACGAACTCAGCGAAGGCATTCTCAAGCGGCTGCGACGCAACGAACCCAGCGACGAAACGCTCTACAAGTACTTCGCCAACATCGACAATTACCTCTCCTGGTTCACCGAACAGCAGCGTTTGGCGCTGGTGGCGCATTTGCCACGGGGCGGGGTTTTCAACCCGGTGCGCGCGAAGCTGATCGAGCTTTGCGAAGTCGAAAACGCCCACCGGCGCGAGCGGCAGTACAACGCCGAGCGCGTCATGGCGGATCCGACCCGCATGTCCAACAAGATGCGCCTGTTGCGCCGGCTGATCGAGTATCCGATCACGCTCAAGCAGGAGTCGCTGGAGCTTGGCCAAGGCGAGCAGCGCGTGGTCAAGGGGCTCGCCACGGCGGTGGTCATGGTGTTCGTGATGATGGGAATTCTACGGCTGCGCGATGTGGTGGGCGATGTCACCGCGCTGTTCGTGCTCGCCATGGCGCTTTTGTACGCCATGCGCGAGGTGTTCAAGGATGATTTACGCAATACCCTGTGGCGGCTTCTGCGTAAGGGGCGCCCCAAGTGGCGCCGCCAGTACAAGGACGCCACGCGCGACGTGATGGTGGGGCGCCAGCTCGAGTGGTTCAACTATAAGCGCTTTAAATCACTCGACGAGGAGATCAAGAATCTGCGCCACCGAAGCGTCACCCAGCGCGAGGAGCAGGTGCTGCACTACCGTTCGCGTTCGCGCATGTCACCCACGCGCTTTTTGAGCGGCTACGAGCACACCCGCGAAACGCTGACGCTGGATATTTCGCTGCTCACTCGGCTGATGAGTAAGGGCAAGCACCATATCTACCGGTTGAAGGAGGGACAGGCGGTGCGGGAAAGCGTCGAGCGGCGCCACCTGTTCAACCTGGTGATTCGCGAAACCGGCAGCGAAGATACCCCGCACCTGGCGCGCTGGAAAGTGGTGGTCAGCCGTTCGGGGATCGTCGACGTCGAACGGGTCGATGAGAAAATTGCCCCCGGCAACGAAAAGCGCCCCTAAGGGCGCTCAACGGTTTACCACTTACGTTTCACAGCTCACGCTTTTACCTGTTCGATCGCTCGCTCGAGCTTGTCGACGCTGCGCTCGGTATGGTGCAGCTTGTCCAGACCGAACAGTCCGATGCGGAAGGTCTGGAAGTCGTCGCCTTCGTCGCACATTAGAGGCACGCCGCCGGCGACCTGCACGCCGGCTCCGGCCAGTTTGCCGACGATGCCGGCGTCGCCCGTGTAGCTGACCACCACGCCCGGCGCCTGGAAGCCCTCGGCGGCTACGCTGTCAAAGCCCTGGCGGGCCAGCATGGCGCGTACCTCGATCCCTAGGTCAATCTGCTCCTGCTTCACCTTGTCGAAGCCGTACTCGCGGGTCTCCTGCATGATGTCACGCAGGGTGTGCAGGGCATCGGTGGGCATGGTCGCGTGGTAGGCGTGGCCGCCTTTCTCGTACGCCTGCATGATGGCGTGCCACTTGCCCAGGTCGCAGGCGAAGCTGTTGCTTTGCGTTTGCTCCAAGCGCTCGACGGCGCGGCTACCCAGCATGACCATGGCGCAGCAGGGCTGGCCGCTCCAGCCTTTCTGCGGGGCGCTGACCACCACGTCGACGTTCAGATCCTGCATGTCGACCCACAGCGTGCCGGCGGCGATGGCATCGAGCACGAATAAAGCGCCCACCTCGCGGGCGGCGCTGGCCACCTCGCGGATGTAGTCATCCGGCAGCAGCACGCCCGCCGAGGTTTCTACCTGGGGGGCGAAAACCACCGCGGGTTTTTCCGCGTGAATGCGCTCGGCGACCTCGGCGGCCGGCACCGGCGCGAAGGGCGAGCGGGCATTTGAGGGGTCGAGGCGGCGCGCCTTGAGCGCGGTGTGGTCGTCGGTCAGCCGGCCCATCTCGATGATCTGCGTCCAGCGGTAGCTGAACCAGCCGTTGCGTATCACCAGCACTTTTTCATCGAGGGCGAACTGGCGGGCCACCGCCTCCATGCCGAAGGTGCCGCTGCCGGGCACGATGACGCTGGCGTCGGCGTTGTACACCTCCTTGAGCGTGGCAGAGATATCGCGCATCACGTCCTGAAAGCGCTGGGACATGTGATTCAGCGAGCGGTCGGTGTAGACCACGGAGTATTCGAGCAGACCGTTGGGGTCGACGTTGGGCAACAAAGCCGCCATGGCGTTTCTCCTGAGACAGGCGATAAGGAAAGGGGCCTCAGCATACGAGGATTCGAAAACAGGCGCCAGCCGGGCTCGACCGGCGCCTGATACGGGCAGGCGTTAGCGCGGCGGCAGCTGCTCGGGGCCGAAGGCGTCCGGCAGCAGCGTCTCCATGGTGTAGGTCTTGAGCACGCGGCCGTCGCGGGAGACGACCTGTATTTCGGTGTCCGGTGTGGCGAACTCGCGGATGCGCTGGCGGCAGTCGCCGCAGGGCGTGCACAGGTGCTCGCCCGGGCCCATCACATAGACGCGGGAGAGCGTTTGCTTGCCGCCAGTCACCATGGCGGAAATCGCCGACCCTTCGGCGCAGATGCCTTTATAGTGCGCTACCTCGACATTGCAGCCGACAAAACGCTCGCCGTCCGGGGTCTCCATCACGGCGGCCACTGGGTGGTCGGAGTAGGGCACGTAGGCGCGCCCGAGCGCCTGGGTGAGCGACTCGAGCAGTGCGTTTTCTACCTTCATGGTCTCTCCCCGGCGCTTAGCGCACGCCCTTGTCGCGTAGTACGGCCTCGAGCGCGACGGTCATCATGTCGTTGAAGGTCGTCTGGCGATCGGCGCTCGAAAGCGAATCGCCCTTGAGGATGTGGTCCGAGACGGTGCAGATCGTCAGCGCCCGGGCGCCGAACTCGGCGGCAACGCCATAAAGTCCCGCCGCTTCCATCTCTACGCCAACGATGTTGAAGCGCTTCATCAGTTCGGCCATGTGCGTTTGCGGGTTGTAGAACAGATCGGCGGAGAAGATGTTGCCCACCTTGACCGGCACGTTCTGGGCCTTGGCCGCGGCAACGGCGTGACTCGCCCACTCGAAATCGCCAAGGGCGGCGAAGTCGTGGTCGTTGAAGCGCATGCGATTGACCTTGGAGTCGGTGCTGGCGCCGAGGCCGATCACCACGTCGCGCACGTTGACGTCGTCGCGTACTGCCCCGCAGGAGCCTACGCGAATGATCGACGTCACCCCGTAATCGGTGATCAGCTCCTTGGCGTAGATCGAGACCGACGGAATGCCCATGCCGTGGCCCATCACCGAGACGTCCACGCCCTGGTAGGTGCCGGTGAAGCCGAGCATACCGCGCACGTCGTTCACCTGGCGCACGTTTTCCAGATACGTCTCGGCGATGTACTTGGCCCGCAGCGGGTCGCCGGGCATGAGCACGGTATCGGCGAAATCGCCTTGTTCTGCGTTGATGTGCGGCGTTGCCATGAAAACTCCTTGAGTAACCGGTTGAAGATCACGCGACGCGGGGCAAAAAGCTCTCGCCGTCGTCGAGGGCGCGCAGGACGAAGTAGTCGGCCAGGGTCTGGCCGATATCGGCGAAGGTGTCGCGCTTGCCAAGCGGGCCCGGTGCAAAGGTGGCGCCGCGTACCAGAATCGGCACGTATTCGCGGGTGTGCTCGGTGCCTTTCCAGCTTGGGTCGCAGCCGTGATCCGCGGTCAACACCAGCAGGTCGTCCTCATCGAGGGCGTTTAAAAGCTCCGGCAGGCGGGCGTCGAAGTGCTCGAGCGCGCTCGCGTAGCCCGCGATGTCGCGGCGGTGGCCGTAGAGCGAGTCGAAGTCGACGAAGTTGGCCATGATGAACGTTGGCTTGTCGCGGCGGTCGGTACGCGCGATTTCGCCAAGCGTTGCCTCCATCAGCGCGTCGTGGCCGCTCGCCTTCACCTTGTGGGTGATACCGCAGTGGGCGTAGATGTCGGCGATCTTGCCAATCGACACCACCTCGCCGCCAGATTCCGTAAGCTTTTGCAGCACCGTGGGCGTGGGCGGCTCGATGCTGTAGTCGCGGCGATTGCCGGTACGCTCGAAGCTACCCGCGTTCTCACCAACGAAGGGGCGGGCGATGACCCGGCCGATGTTGTAGGGCTCGAGTAGCTCGCGCACGGTTTCGCACAGTGCGTAGAGGCGCTCGAGGCCAAAGTGCTCCTCGTGGGCGGCGATCTGAAACACCGAGTCTGCCGAGGTGTAGACGATCGGCTTGCCGGACTGGACGTGCTCCTCGCCCAGGCGCGCGATGATCTCGGTGCCCGAGGCGTGGCAGTTGCCGAGCGTGCCGGGAAGCTCGGCCTGCGCGACGATTTGTTCCAGAAGTTCCGGCGGAAAGCTCTCTTCCTTATCGAGGAAGTAGCCCCAGTCGAAGCGCACCGGCACGCCGGCAATCTCCCAGTGGCCGGACGGCGTGTCCTTGCCGCTGGAGATCTCCTGGGCGTGGGCGTAGGCGCCGGTCAGCTCTTCAGGCAGCTCGACACCTTCAGCGACGCTGCCGGTGGCATCACGATGGGCGTGGAAAAGGCCAAGCTTGGCCATGTTGGGTAGCTTCAAGGGGCCGCGTCGGTCGTCGGTGTCGGCTTCGCCGCGCGCGCAGGCGGCGGCAATGTGACCCAGCGTATCGGCGCCTTCATCGCCGAACGCGGCGGCGTCCGGCGCCGAGCCGATGCCGAAGGAGTCGAGTACCACTACAATTGCGCGTCGCATTAGGCTTCTCCTCTAAAGGTGTCCTGAATCAGCGTGTCGGCGTCAACAAAGTTCTGCCCCAGAGTGATCGCGGCCTTGAGCTGCTCGGCGGCGCGGTTGGCGGCCTCTTCGCTCGCCGCGTGCACCATCGCCAGCGGCCGGTCGCCGTCAACGCGCGCGCCAATGTCGGCAATCTCGCTAAAGCCGACGCTGTGATCCACTTTGGCATCGTTGCGCAGGCGCCCGCCGCCGAGCTCGACCACGCTCATGCCCACCGCGCGGGTGTCGATGCGGCTCACGATACCGCCGTCATCGGCGTAGACCGGCTTCACCACGTTCGCTTTGGGCAGGTAGTGCTCCGAGCGCTCCATGAAGTCGTTCGGGCCGCCGAGCTCGGACACCATGCGCGCGAAAATTTCGGCGGCGGCGCCGGAGCTCAATGCCTTGTCGAGTTTGGTCAGCGCCTCGTCGCGGCTGGCGACGAGCTTGCCGGCCATCAGCATCTCGACGGCCAGCTCGCGGGTGACCTCCATCACGCGGCTAGTGGAGCGCTCGCCGCGCAGAAGCGCCAGCGTCTCGACGATTTCCACCGCGTTACCGGCACACGGCGCCAGCGGCTGGCTCATGTCGGTCAACAGCGCAGTGGTCGGCGTGCCGGCCTGGGTGGCTACGTTGGCGATGCTTTCGGCGAGCTCGCGGGATTTTTCCGGCGTTGGCATGAAGGCGCCGCTGCCGACTTTAACGTCCATTACCAACGCATCCAGGCCCGAGGCGAGTTTCTTGCCGAGGATCGACGCGGTGATCAGCGGGATCGACTCGACCGTGGCGGTGATGTCGCGCACGCCGTAGATGCGCTTGTCGGCAGGCGCAAGGTTGCCGGTCTGGCCGATGATGGCGACCCCGGTGGATTTCACCACCTGGCCGAAGCGCTCGGGAGCGGGGTAGGGGTCGTAGCCGGGAATCGATTCGAGCTTGTCGAGCGTGCCGCCGGTGTGACCCAGCCCGCGCCCGGAAATCATCGGCACGTAAGCGCCGCAGGCGGCGACCCATGGGCCGAGTACCAGGGACACCAGATCGCCGACGCCGCCGGTAGAGTGTTTGTCGACCACCGGGCCTGGCAGGTTCAGTGAATCCCACTGCATGACGTGGCCGGAGTCGCGGGTGGCGGTGGTCAGCGCGACCACTTCCTCACGGCTCATGCCGTTTAAATACACCGCCATGGTGAAGGCGCCGATCTGGGCGTCGCTGATGCGATCGTCCGCCACGCCCTGAACGAAGTGCTTGATCTCCTCGAGCGGCAGCGCCTGAGCGTCGCGCTTGAGGCGGATGAATTCCTGGGGGAGCAGGTGTGCCATGATTAGTAGCCTCCTTCTTGCATCGCGGCGTCGGCGTCGGGGTTCAGCGTCATCAGCACGTCACCCAAAAGGCTCGAGGCGCCGAAACGAAAGTGCTGGGGGGTGATCCAGTGCGGGCCCATGATGTCGGCCGCGAGTTTTAAGTACTCGGCGGCTTCCTCGACGGTGCGTACGCCGCCGGCGGCCTTGAAGCCGACGTCCTGACCGCTCTCCTTGATCGCGCTGAGCATGATCTCGGTGGCTTCGAGCGTTGCGTTGGTGGCGACCTTGCCGGTGGAGGTCTTGATGAAGTCGGCGCCGCCTTCGATGGCGAGTTCGCTGGCGCGCTTGATCAGCGCCGGCGTTTTCAGCTCGCCGGTCTCCAGAATCACTTTCAACAGCGCCTGGCCGCCACAGGCGGCCTTGCACATTTCGACCAGCTCGCGGCCGGTCTCTTCATCGCCGGCCATCAGTGCGCGGTAGGGAAAGACCACGTCGACTTCATCGGCGCCAGAGGCCACGGCTTCACGGGTTTCCCGCGCCGCGCCCATGATGTCGTCGCCCCCGGCGGGGAAGTTGGTGACCGAGGCGATTTTTACCTGGTCTTTCAAGTTGTGCGCTGTGAGCGCGCGCGCCGCGGTGACGATGAACTGCGGGTAGACGCAAACGGCGGCTGGGGTCCCGACCGGGGTTTTGACCATCTGGCAAAGCGACTCGATGCGCGCATCGGTGTCGTCGTCGTTGAGGCTGGTGACGTCCATTAGGGCGAGCGCTTGTTTAGCGGCTTGAATCAGGTCGGAAGAGGCAGTCATGGCGTTCTCGCGTTGGTATTAAGAAAATGTGTTAAGAGAAACAGTGTAAAAAGCATGTGCACAAAAAGCATGCCGATAAAAAAACGAACGGGCACTGCGCTTGGCCGTGCCCGTTCAGTTTAGCGCTAGCGGCGGGGCCTACGCCGCGACATTACCCAAGGCAATGAAAAAGCCCGCGATCGACGCCGACATGAGATTCGAAAGCGTCCCCGCGAGTACGGCTTTGACACCGTAACGGGCAATCTCGTTGCGTCTTGTCGGCGCGATGCTGCCAAGCCCGCCCAGCAAAATGGCGATCGAGGACAGGTTGGCGAAGCCACAAAGCGCAAAGGACAAAACGGCTTGGGTGTGCGGCGTCATCATCTGACCCGTCGCGGCCACCACCTGTTCCCCATCGATGTAGGGCGCCAGGTTAATGAAAGCAACGAACTCGTTGACCACGATTTTTTGACCGATGAAGGAGCCTGCAAGCGTCGCCTCGGACCAGGGCACGCCGAGCAAAAACGCCAGCGGCGCAAAGAGCCAGCCCAGAATCAGCTCCAGACTCAGCGATTCGAAACCGAACCAGCCGCCGACCCCGCCCAGAATGCCGTTTACCAGCGCGATCAAGCCGATGAACGCCAACAGCATCGCGCCCACGTTGGCGGCCAGCATCAGCCCGGAGCTTGCCCCGGAGGCCGCGGCGTCGAGCACGTTGACCGGCTTGTCCTCCTGCTCCTTGAGCTCCTCGTCCACTTTGGTAATGCTGTCGGCATCCTGGTTGTCCCGGGTTTCCGGCATGATCAGCTTGGCGAATAAAAGCCCGCCGGGTGCGGCCATGAACGAAGCGGCGACCAGGTACTCCATGGGAATACCGAGCTGCGCGTAGCCCGCGAGCACCGACCCTGCGACCGAGGCAAGCCCGCCGCACATCACGGCAAAGAGCTGCGAAGGGGTCATGCGCGCGATGAACGGACGCACTACCAGCGGCGCCTCGGTTTGGCCTACGAAGATGTTGGCCGTGGCCGAGAGCGACTCGGTGCGCGAGGTGCCCAGCGCCTTCTGTAGCGCCCCGCCCAGAATCCGAATGATCCACTGCATGATGCCCAAGTAGTAGAGCACGGCAATTAATGAGGAGAAGAAGATGATGACCGGCAGAACGCGCACGGCAAAGACGAAGCCGATGCTTTCGACGTCGGCAAGGCCGCCGAACAGAAAGTCGATACCGTCGTTGGCGAAGACCAGCACTTGGCTCACCCCGGCGGAGATCGTCTCCAGAAAGACCTGTCCGAAGGGAATGTAAAGCACGAACGCCCCGATACCCGCCTGAATGGCAAAGGCGCCGAGCACCGTGCGCAGGCGTATGGATTTGCGATCATAGGAGAAAATCAGGGCGATGATCACCAGGGTGGCCATGCCGACCAGGCTCATAAGGAGTGTCATAAGAAGATCCCTTGAGTTCGCGAGGCGCGCCTCGGGTTACAGGAAGTTGAGCTTGACCGAATAGATCATCGCATTTTGATACACGTCTGGCGCGCCCAACTTGTTGTCCGAGTAGCGGTACTGAATGCCGGTAGTGATCAAGTCCGCCGGATGCCACCAAAGACCGACCGCGCCGTTGGTACCGGTGCTGCCCGCGGTGCCGTTGACGTAGTTCTGCTCGAGGTAGTCGCTGTCGCGATCAAAGGTCTGCTCGTGCCAGTTGGTGATGCCAAAGCCCTGGCCGAACGCGGTGAAGTCGTAACCCGCGACCCAGCCGGCCATGTAGCCGTTCATGCCAGTGTAGCCGTCACTTTGCACCCGCGCCGGGCCGATGAAGGGCTTGAACCAGAAGCCGTTATCGAAGGTGGCGCGGTAGCCGAAACCGAGGATTTGATCCTGCTCGCGGCCGTTGAAGCCGTAGTCGCGGAAATCGTAGATGTGCGCGTAGATCGAGAAGGGCGTGTCGCCTAAGTAGATATGCGAGGTGACCTTGCCCGCGGTGCGAAAGTTGTCCTGGCCGTTGCTCGATTCGTCGAACTGGTCGTTGGTCGGGTTCTCGAAATCGAAAAAGCCGTAGAATTCACCCCAGCTAAAGCCTACGCCGCCTTCGAGTTCGACATAGGTGAAATCGCTCTTGGCGGCGTTGCTCGCCGTACGACGTTCGGTGCCGTTGGACCAGTCCAGGTAGTTCACCGAGACGTTGCCAAACGACCAGAGCCGGTCGAGCGTTTGCGGCTCGGACTCATCGGCCAGTGCGCAAGGCGCGATCAAGGCGCCGGCGAGTAGAGTAAGGGCGCCTCGGGTTGCCGTGCGTCGCGAATCAAGGATAAAGCGTTGAGCAGTCATATGGCCTCAAATGGTCGGAATAGCGCCGCCGCCCTGTGTTTTTATAGGGTGCGAAATCAGTATGCGCTGAAGTGTGGTCATCGGTGCGGGCTGGCGAATGTTATAATTATAACATTTAGTGTTATTCCGTTAACACCGAATTGCAACCATTGTTTGAAACCATTGTTCAAAACCAGTGTTTGAAAGCAGTGTTTGTAGTCATCGCCAGTAACCGTTATTGGTAGTCATCGTCTGCAACCAACATTTGCAACCATTACTGGCAGCCGTCGTTTGCGATCAGGGTTTGAGCGAGGTCAGAAACAGCATGAGCGATCGTCGTGAGGAGCGACTCAATCTTTTAACAGAGGCGCTGATCAGCGAAGGCACGCTGCATCTGCGCGATGCGGCGACACTCTGCGGCGTTAGCGAAATGACCATCCGACGCGATCTGCACACCTGCCCTGAGTCTATCAGTTTGATTGGCGGGCGACTGATCAAGGCATCGATCCAGGCGAGCGCGTACGATCTCATCGAGCAGCAGGCGTTGGGGTATCCGGCCAAGTACCGGCTTTGCCAGCGCGCGCTTTCGTTCATTGACGAGGGCGATACGCTGTTCATCGACTGCGGCTCGACGCTGCTACCGCTGCTTGGCTTTTTGGCGCGTTTCGAGGCGCTCACCGTCGTCACCTACGCGCTCAACGTGGCCACGAGCGTGGCTGCGCTTCCCAACGTGCGGCTCATCGTGTTGGGAGGGCTCTACTATCCCGCGTCTCAGTCCTTTGGGGGAGAGCGTCTGGCGGAGCAAATCCGCGGCCTTGGAATCAACAAGGCGCTGATAACGGCGGCCGGCGTCGATGATGAGCAGGGCGTGAGCTGCTTTCATTTTCACGAAGTCGCGCCCAAGCAGGCGGCCATCGCGACCGCCGAAAAGCGAATTTTACTCGCCGATACGCGCAAAATGGGTGTTGTTCGACCGGCCTATTTTGCTACCCTTGGCAACTTCGATGTATTGGTGACAGATGATGAGCAGGTTTCAAAGCGATTTGAGGCCGGCTTGGCCTCTATGCCGGACATCGCAATCACCTGGCCTTAAGCGCGATCACTAACGGTTTTGAACGAGCAGGGTGCGGCAATGCGTCGCTTTCTGCGCGCACGTAATCGGTAGAAAATGTTCGTGCTTGTGTTTGTGCGTGAAACGCACGCCAGGTTCGCTACCAACCCCATGCGGTAGCGCATATTTTTCCCGGTGTTATCAGGCGTTGTTCTAGTGCCCTGGGAAAAATATGGGGTGCTAGTTGGTCTGCTATATGGCATATCGTTTGGCTTGCTGTCTGGCGACTAGTTTTGAAACGCAACTCTGACGAGATCGCACCATGCAACAACCCTCCCAATGGCGCAGGCGTGGCACTTTCTTCGTGCTCCTCGCGCTGTGCTTGCTCCTTGCAGGCTGTAGCTCGGCCCTGATGGACCCCAAGGGCGATATTGGTGAAGCACAGCGTTCGCTGATCTTGAGCTCCTTTGGTTTGATGATGATCGTAGTTATTCCGGTCATCGTGCTGACGGTCGCTTTCGGCTGGCACTACCGTCGTAACAACACCGTCGCGCAGTACCTGCCGGATTGGGCGCACTCCAACGTGATCGAGGCCATCGTGTGGCTGGTGCCCGTTGTCATCGTCGCGATTCTGGCGGTGATTACTTGGCGCTCTTCTCACGAGCTCGACCCGCACCGTCCGCTGGAAAGCGATGAACCAACCCTCGAAATCCAGGCGATCTCGCTGGATTGGAAGTGGCTGTTCATCTATCCCGAGCAGGGCATCGCCACGGTCAACGAAGTCGCCATGCCGGTCAATCGCCCGGTACGCTTTCGTGTGAGCTCCGGCTCGGTCATGAACTCGCTGTTCATTCCGCGCCTGGGTACTCAGATCTACGCGATGGCGGGTATGGATAACGATGTTCACCTCGTCGGTAATGAAATCGGCACCTACTGGGGTCGTTCGACCAACTACAGCGGCGCAGGTTTCGCTGGCATGGTCTTCGATGCGCTGGTGACTTCCGATGAAGACTTCGATACGTGGGTAGAGCAAGTGCGTGCCGAGGGTGAGCCGCTGAGCTACCCGGAAGGCTACTCCGAGCTTGCCGAACGCTCCTCGTTCGTCGATGTCCGGTACTTCTCGGACGTGACGCCGGAGTTCTACGAGCGGCTAGTAAGCAGTTTCCATACGGGAACCGACCCTGAGACGGAAACGCAGGACGCAGACCGTGCACCGGCCGTTGATACCAATGAAGCCTATCAATCGACCGACAACCAAGAGGGTGAGCGGTCAGACGACGACCAGCTCATCAGCAACGAGGCGGGAGGGTAAGCCGTGTTCGGTAAACTAAGCTTAGAAGCAATCCCCTTACACGATCCTATTATTGTGGTCGTGGGTTTGGGAATGGTTGTGGGAGCCATCGCGCTGTTAGGCGCACTCACTTATTTTCGTAAGTGGGGCTGGCTTTGGAATGAGTGGTTCACTTCGGTAGACCACAAGAAACTCGGTATTATGTATTTCGCGGTCGCATTGGTCATGCTGCTGCGCGGCTTTGCCGACGCCATTATGATGCGTAGCCAGCAGGCCTTGGCCGCTGGCGGCTCGATGGGCTTTTTGCCACCGGATCACTACGACCAGATCTTCACCGCCCACGGCGTGATCATGATCTTCTTCGTGGCGATGCCGATGGTCATCGGTTTGATCAACCTGGTCGTACCGCTGCAGATCGGCGCGCGCGACGTTGCCTTCCCGTTCTTGAACAACCTGAGCTTCTGGCTGTTCGCCGTGTCGGCGCTTTTGATCAACATCTCGCTGGTACTGGGTGAATTCGCCAAAACCGGTTGGCTCGCCTACGCGCCGCTATCGGGGATAGAGTACAGTCCCGGGGTCGGTGTGGATTACTGGATATGGGCGCTACAGATCTCCGGTATCGGTACGACCCTGACCGGTATCAACTTCTTCGTGACCATCCTGAAGATGCGCACCAAAGGCATGACCATGTTCCGCATGCCGATCTTCACCTGGACCGCTCTGTGCGCCAACGTGCTGATCATCGCCTCTTTCCCGATTCTGACCGCGACCATCGCGCTACTGACGCTTGACCGCTACTTCGGTATGAACTTCTTTACCAATGAGCTTGGCGGCAACGTGATGATGTACGTCAACTTGATTTGGGCATGGGGTCACCCGGAAGTTTACATCCTGATTCTGCCGGCATTCGGTGTCTTCTCTGAAGTCATCGCGACCTTTGCGCGTAAGCGTCTGTTTGGCTACCACACCATGGTGTGGGCGACCGTTGCCATCACCGTGCTTTCGTTCATCGTTTGGCTGCACCACTTCTTCACCATGGGGGCAGGGGCCAACGTCAACGCCTTCTTCGGCATCATGACGATGATCATCGCCATTCCGACCGGGGTTAAGGTCTTCAACTGGATCTTCACCATCTTCCGCGGTCGTCTGGAACTGACCTCGCCGGTGCTGTGGACGCTTGGCTTCATCATCACCTTTACCCTGGGTGGTATGACCGGTGTCATGCTGGCGCTGCCGGCGGCGAACTTCGTGCTGCACAACAGCCTGTTCGTTATCGCGCACTTCCATAACGTAATCATCGGCGGCGTTGTATTCGGCATGCTGGCGGGTCTGACCTACTGGTTCCCGAAAGCGTTCGGCTTCACGCTGAGCGAGAAGTGGGGCAAGCGCTCCTTCTGGTTCTGGATCACCGGTTTCTACACCGCGTTCATGCCGCTTTACGTGCTGAGCTTCTACGGTGCAGCGCGCCGCATGCAGTCCTACCCGAACGCCGAATGGCAGCCCTGGATGATCGTTGCGTGGGTCGGTTCGGTGCTGATCGCTATCGGTATCGCCTGTACCCTGATTCAGTTCTACGTCAGTATTCGCGACCGTCATAAGAACCAGGATGTGACCGGCGACCCGTGGGATGCGCGTACCCTTGAGTGGTCTACGTCTTCACCCCCGCCGTTCTACAACTTTGCGCACGAGCCGGTAGTGGGTGATATCGACAGCTTCTGGACGCAAAAGCAGCGTGGCATCGAGCAGGCTGAAGAGAAGGACTACAAGGACATCCACATGCCCAAGAACACCTGGGCTGGCCCGATCATCAGTGTCTTCGCCATGATCTTTGGTTTTGCGATGATCTGGCACATCTGGTGGCTGGCGATCGTCGGCGCCGTGGGTACGCTGGTGAGCTTCATCGCGCGCGTGTTCAACGACGACATTGACTACTACGTGCCGGCCGCCGAAGTCGAACGGATCGAGCAGGCGCACCTCAAGCGTTTGGAGGCACATTCGTAATGGCGACAGATACAATGCACCATGGCGCCCATGCCGATGAACACCACGATCATGATCATCATGACGTAGCGGGTACGAAAGTATTCGGCTTCTGGGTCTACCTGATGAGTGACCTGGTGATCTTCGGCACGTTGTTCGCCACCTACGCCGTGCTCATGGGGGGCACGGCAGGTGGGCCGAGCGGCGCTGATATCTTCGAGCTGCCGCTGATCCTGTTCGGCACCTTTGCGCTTTTGATCAGTAGTTTCACCTTCGGCATGGGCGTTCTGGCAATGAACGCCAACCGTGTCGGCCAAGTGAAAATGTGGCTGATCGTCACGTTCGTACTGGGCCTGATGTTTTTGGGCATGGAGCTCTACGAATTCAATCACCTGATTCATGAAGGCTATGGCCCGGATCGAAGCGCGTTTTTGTCGGCGTTCTTCACGCTGGTCGGCACGCACGGTCTGCACGTGACCTTCGGCATGATCTGGATTCTGGTGATGCTGGTTCAGCTTCAGACCAAGGGCATCAATCCTGCGACGCGTCCGCGCATTCTGTGCTTGAGCCTGTTCTGGCACTTTTTGGACATCGTCTGGATCTGCGTCTTCTCCTTCGTCTACCTGATGGGAGTGCTTTGAGATGAGTTCTTCTTCTAGCCAACCGTCGGCCGATCACGGCTCCACCAAGTCCTACGTACTGGGTCTGATCCTGTCGCTGGTACTGACGATCATTCCCTTCGGGGCGGTCATGATGGGGCTATTCAGCACGCCGGTCACGGTCTGGATCATCGTGATCACGGCCGTGATGCAGATGCTCGTTCAGCTGGTCATGTTCATGCACCTGAACACCAAGTCGGACGAAGGGTGGGGCATGATGTCCTTCGTGTTCACTGTCTCTATTCTCGCCCTCGTGGTAGGAGGCTCCCTGTGGATCATGCATCATCTGCACATCAACATGATGATCGGCTAACCACGATGCCTAGCCGGCGGCAGGATCTGCTGGAACTAACCAAACCCGGTATCATCGGCGGCAATCTAATTGCCGCCATCGGGGGCTACTTCCTGGCCGCCCAAGGACAGTTCGATCTGGTGACCTTCGCCGCCGTGCTGCTCGGTATCGCGTTGATCATTGGGTCGGCCTGTGCTTGCAATAACGTAATCGACCGGGATATCGACGCTTTGATGGCGCGCACGCGCCATCGCCCGCTGGTTCGCGGTAGCGTGTCGATCACCCAAGCGCTGGGGCTCTCGGCGCTGTTGGGCGTTTGCGGCGTGGTATGTCTGGCGCTGGGCACCAACGGCCTGACCGTGGCGCTGGCCGTGATCGGTTGGGGCGTTTATGTGGGCATTTATAGCCTTTACATGAAGCGCCACTCCGAGTACGGCACGCTGGTGGGCAGCCTTTCCGGCGCGATGCCGCCGGTAGTGGGTTACTGCGCGGTGACCGGCACGTTCGACAGCGGCGCGATCGCGCTGTTGGTGATCTTCTGCCTGTGGCAGATGCCGCACTCCTACGCGATTGCGATCTTTCGCTACGCGGACTACCAGCGCGCCTCCATTCCGGTGTTGCCGGTAGTGCGCGGTATCAAGACCGCCAAGCACCACATTCTGGGCTACATCGTGGCCTTCATCCCGGCCTCGCTGGCGCTGGGATTGGCAAGTCAGGCGGGCCTGGGGTATCTCTGCGTGGCGCTGGTGATGGGCTTTTACTGGCTCTACCTGGCGCTTCGAGGCTACCGCCTGGAAGACGACGTGCGCTGGGCACGTCAGGTATTTGGTGTATCGATTCTCACCATTACCGCGCTGAGCATTATCATGGTGCTCGAAGCGGTGGTACCGATGGCCTAGTCCGCTCGCCTTTCAAGGCTTGCGCGAAAAACGCCCGAAGGCCTGGCCTTTGGGCGTTTTTTTATGGGCGACGCAACGCCAGGTTTTCTATCTTCTCAAGACTTTCGGTTTTCTCGCACCCAAGCGTCGAGCCGGTGCGTGTAACATGGGCCGTCGAGTCGCCCTTAACCCTTTTCAAGGCCAATTTTCGCCATGCAAACGACGTCTTCGCCCCTGCCGCGACACATTGCCATTGCGCTGCTGGTCACAGTGGCCTGCATGTTCGCGGCCAATCACGTCTCGGCGCGGCTCGCTTTCGACAACGGAACCGGGCTCTTGCTGGCCATCCTGACGCGCTCCGGGGTGGCGTGTAGCATTTTGCTCACGCTGGTCATTCTCAAGCGCAAGCGGCTTTGGCTGCCCAGGCGCACCTGGCCCTGGCAGCTGATGGTCGGTGCCTTGATCACGGTGCAGAGCCTAGCGCTCTACTCGGCGGTGGCGCGGCTTCCAGTGGTCATCGCGCTGCTGCTGACCAACACCTTTCCCATTCAGCTTGCGCTGCTGACCTGGCTTTTGGGCGGCCCCAGACCGACGCTTCGCCAGTGCGTCATCATGGGCATCATTCTGCTCGGGCTGCTCGTAGTGCTCGACATTCCGGCCTGGCTGATACAGGCCGAGGCGCTGGGAAGTGATTGGACGCTGGGCATCGGTTTTGGGCTGCTCTCGGCGTTCGTGTTCGCAAGCGCGCTCTGGATCACCGAACACCGGCTTTCAGGAGTGGGCAGCACGCTAAGAAGCCTGCTGACCATGCAGACGGTGTTTATCGCCATGCTCGCCGGCGCCGCGCTGGGGGTCGTTCCGGGCGGGATGAACCTGCCGGAAAATTCCCAGGGTTGGACCGGGCTCGTGCTGCTGGCGTTTTTGTACGGCGCCGGTTTTTCGACGCTTTTGATCTGCGTGCCGCGCCTGGATATGGCGCGCAACGCGCCGGTCATGAACATCGAGCCGGTGGCCTCACTGGTGTTTGGCTATTTTGTACTGGGGCAAACGCTTGGGCCGGTGCAGCTACTGGGCGGAACCGTTGTGGTCGGAGGAATCGTAATTCTCAGCCTTTCAAAAGTGCGTTGAGCCTGGCGGCTGATGCCAGGCCGTTCAAACGCGTCGGCTTCCGGCAGTACATGTCGTTAAATGGCCTGTATGTGACATTGCCCACAGAGTTAATGTTGGTTAGTCTTCCCCTGCTCGAAATAATACATAAGACTGAAAAGTTAGGGGTTGGGTATGAAGTATGTAGTCAAATTAGCCGCCGTGGCGGCACTGTGGGTTAGCGCGGGGGCGTCGGCACAGTCTTTTCAAGCCGGGTATCCGCAGGCGTATGCTGGCACCGATGCCATGGCCTGGCGAGCGGATGTCAGCGGCGTGGATGACGACCTGACATCCGCCGCGCTACGGCTGGTGGGCGGTATCAAGCTGGATGACTATCTGGCCGTCGAGTTTCATGGGGCGACAGGCGGCTCCGACGATATCTTCGGTCAAAAGATCGAAATGGACTATCTGATCGGCGGCTTTTTGAAAGGTATCATTCCGGTAGCCGACGGTGCCCGTTTTTACGGTCTGCTGGGTTACTCAGAGCTCAAACTCTCGGCGGACGGTGCTGGCAGCGACCGCGACGACGGCATTTCATTTGGCGGCGGGGCCGAGGTCGATATCAACGACACTTTCGCGCTAAGCGCCGACCTGATGAGGTACTTGAGCCCATCGGAATACGACTTCGACGCCCTGAGCCTGGGGCTTCGCTACCGTTTTTAATCGGTGCGATAAAAAAGCGCCAAAGCTGCAAGCCCCACCCACGAGGTGGGGTTTTTATGGGCGAACGAAAATCGAGCATATTGTTAGCACGCTAATAATGGTGTAGACTAAGGTATTGTTTGAACAGACCCCGGCCACGCCGGGGTTTTTTGATGAGTGAATTCCGATGTCTCCCGATCAGCGCTTTACCCGATGGGTAAGGGTAGCTTTGGCTGCCTTTGCTCTTTTGTTCGTCTATTTTCTGGTGGCCGACAGCTTCATGCCGTTGACCCCGCAGGCGCGCATCATGCGCCCGGTTACGCGCATCGCCCCGGAGCTCAGCGCACCGGTGGTCGAGGTGGTCGTGCGCGATCACCAGCTCGTCGAGAAGGGCGACGTGCTGTTTCGCCTCGACGCCGCGCCCTACGAAATCGCCGTGGAGAAAGCCCAGCTCGACGTCGAGCAGGCCGCCCAGGAGAACGACCGCCTGCAGGCCGACCTGGCCGCAGCGCGGGCTTCACTCAGCGCTGCCCGGGCAAGCGCGAGCGAGCTCAACAGCGAACGCGAGCGCGCGCAGTCGCTGGTGGGGCGCCAGAGCATTTCGCGCCAGCAGTACGAGCAGCGGGTGTCGGCGGCGAATACCGCCAACGCCGACGTGCGCGCCGCCGAAGCGAAGATCACCAGCCTCGAGGCGCAGCTTGGTGAAGAAGGGGATGCCAACCTGCGCCTGCGCCAGGCCCGCAATGCGCTGGCCAACGCCCGATTGGATTTGGAGCGCACCGAGGTGCGCGCCTTCGAGGCGGGGCAGGTGACCAACCTGCAGCTTCAGGCCGGCGACTACGTTCAGGCGAGCCAGCCGGTGCTGGCGCTGGTCGGTAACGGTGCTGACATCGTGGCGGACTTTCGTGAAAAGAGCCTGCGCCACGTGCGCGTGGGCGATGAAGCGAAGGTCGTGCTGGACGCGCTGCCCGGCCATATTTTCGCCGGCCACGTGACGGCGCTGGATGCCGGCGTGCGCGAGGGGCAGGTCAGCGCCAACGGCCAGCTCGCGGATATTCCCACCTCTGACCGCTGGGTGCGCGATGCTCAGCGCCTGCGCCTGCACGTAGCACTCGACGCGCCGCTCGAGCAGATGCCGCCGAGCGGCGCCAGGGCCAGCGTTCAGCTTCTACCCGGCGAGCATACGCTGGCGCACCCGTTCGCCTGGCTGCAGGTACACCTGATCAGCTGGCTACACTATGTCTACTGAGCCAATCGAGCCGACCGAGCCCACCGGCACGAGCGCCCCGGAGACCGCGCAGGTCGGCTCGTCGACAGGTTCGAGCCGCCGTCGTGCCTGGTCGATCATGCCCTGGGTGAGAAAGCGCGGTGAAGGCTCGCCTGCGAAAAGCCCTCGCGCGGCGATTCTCGATGAAAACGGCCTGCGGCAGTGTCTGCGGGTCGCCGGTGGAGCCACGATTGGCTTTGTGATCAGCAAGCTGATGGGCTGGAACTACGGCGTTTTCTTTACCGTGTTTCCGATGTTTCTGCTTGGCATGGTGCCGCTGCTCAACGCCGGGATCATCCGCCAGTTTCTGGGCAACGCCGCTTTCAACGTGGTCGAGGTCAGCCTGATCATCGGCCTTTTGCAGCATATGCCGGTGGTGATGACGCTGGTGGTGCTGGGTATCTTTTTGTTTCGCTTCAACCTGATGGCGAAAGGGCCTCTGTTTCTGTACGCGGCCAACGGCGTGGTCACGCTCAGTATCCTGCTGCACTTCGCAAGCTACCCAGGCGTGGATCTGAGCGAACTTTTGACCGCGAACCTGCTGGCGAGCGTGCTGGCGGTGATCATCGCCATGCTCATGCACACGCTCTTTCCTGACGTCTCGCCGCGACAGCCGCCGCCACGCGCGGAGAAAACCGCCGCACAGATTCGTCATGAAACGCTGCTGGGCGGCATTACCGCCACGCTATCGTTTGTCGTGTTTCAGACGTTCGATCTGCGCGATTCGCTCTCCGCGCAGATGGCGACGGTGCTAGTGCTGTTCGCGATGGGCTATGCCGGCGCCCAAGTGTCATCGATCAGGCGCATCATCGGCACGCTTTTGGGCTGTAATATGGCGCTTTTGATTCAGCTTCTGCTTTACAGTCAGAGCCACCACTTTTTGCTGGTGATCATGATTTACTGGTTGGGATTGATGCTGTTTGCTCGCGAACACGTGCGCGAAGCCGGTGGCTCCGGCGTCGGATTTGGTGGCATGACGACGCTGGGTATTTTGTTTGGCCAGTCGCTCGGGCCGAGCCAGGACCTTGTTTATAGTGCCCTTTATCGGTTCTCCTCCATGTTCGTGGCGCTGGCGATCACGCTGATGGTAATGTCGTGCCTTCACTCCTTGCTCAATGTCTGGACGGCCACTGCGCTGCCAAAAAGAAATTGAGGCAACTTTTTTCGCACCGTCTACTCTAAGAAATACCTGCACTGCTGATAGACATCGACGTCTTCCTCGCATGCAGCGTATTTCCTACTAACGGATTAGAGGTAATCATCATGTCAGGTGCAAACGAAGACAAAGCGAAAGGTGCTGCTAACAAGGCCGCTGGCAAAGTGAAGGAAGCCGTGGGTAAAGCCACCGGCAGCGATAAGACCGAAGCCAAGGGTCACGCTCAGCAGGCAAAAGGCGAAGCGCAAAAAGGTAAAGGCGAGCTGAAAGACGCTGCCAAGAAGTAACTACACCGTCAAAATATTAAACAGGGGCCTTCGGGCCCCTGTTTTGCTTTCTACGTTTGATGCTCGCGAACCATTTGTTCAAGCCCGCTCAATCGGCCATCTCGATGGCAAAGCTCGTTTCAAGCCCCGCATCACCCACCGATACCCGCACTTCCAGGCTGTCGTAGATCTCCCCATAATGGTTAAGCCATTCGATGTCGTCTTCCGAGACGTTTTCCTGGGGCGATTTGGTCAGCAGGTCTGCCAGGGCTGTGTAAAGATCACCGGTCGCGAAGATATTGAGCAGCAGGTCGTCATCGGCGGCCGGCGACTGTAGCCCGCGTGTTACTTCTGCCGGGTCATCGAGTCCAACGCCCAAGGCCAGCGCCGATTCCGACATTGCCGCGTAAAGGCTCGATACCTGGGGAGGCAAGTGGCGGCTCTTGATCCGCTGGGGCTCGCCGTTGGGCGTGAGCGCCACCTCGTTGAGCTCCGGCAGGAAGGCGACGGCGTTTTCCAATAGCGTTAAGGGATTCGATGACGCCAGGGTCAAAAGCCCTGTGGCCATGGGGTCGCCCTTGGCAAGGTAGAGTCGATCGATACGCGCGCGGAGCCCCGAAAGCGCCGGGGCGATCATCATCGCCATTGGGTCGCTCGTCAGCGCGCTGGTCTCGTCCCACAGAGTGTTGAGCTCCTGGAGGTCGTCGCAGCTAAACGGCGCCTCGCGAATTTGGCGCGCGTAGGTGTCAGCGAGCTCCAAAAGCACCGGCAGGTCGAGCCCCAGCCCGAAGCTTGCCAACCCTTCTCGCTGGCCCAGCCCCGGCACCGGGGTCACCAGCCGGCGAAGGTCGCGCACGATCTCGTCGTCGGTTTGCACGATCATGTTGACCTCCGAGCGGCCCCTCAAATCGTACGCGCGCGAGCCCACCGTCAGGCCGGGAAAGCGCCCGGTCAAACGGTCGATATCGGCCTGGCAGGCGCTCAGATCCAGCGGCTCTTCGCCGAGTGCATCCAGCAGCGCGCGCGTCGCGGGGTGGCTGGGCGAGCCGAGCTCACTCAACACCCGCGCGGTCCGGATCTGCCCTGTACCGAGCGGCGTGAAGCCGTAGCGGCGCTCGATCTCGGCAAGCTCGCCGGAGTCTTCCATGCTCTCATCCGGCAAGCGCTTGCCAAGTATTTGGGTGAGTAGCTCGTCGCTGGCATCCCCGGGTATCAAGGAGACCAGCGCCTGGCCGTCGACGATGGCGAGCATGAGTTCGACGTCGTCTTCCGGCGTGATCCGCCAGTAGTCGGTGCCCTCGACACGGCCGGTGCGCGGCTCAAGTCCCGCCCGCTCCACTACTCGCTCGAAGGTATCGCGAAACGCCGCTTCGTCTTCCAGCTCGAAGCGCATCACCGGCAAAATGCCCAGCCCGTAAAGCGCGACGTTCGGCGAAACGTTGATGCCGCGAGCGTGAAAGTCCGCCAGCGTGTCAACGTCTTCGAACTCTTCGCCCAGCGCAATCATCAGCGACAAAAAGGCCTGCGCCTGCTCGTTAGGCTCATTTCGCCGCTGCTCGCGCAGCATCTCCAGGTCTCGCTCGAGCCCATCGCCCAGCAGCATCGTGCGCTGATAAAACTCGAAAACCTCTTGCTGGTCCAGCGTCTCCCGCGTGGCCATGAAGTAGGGGGCGTTGGCCGGAATATAGCTGAGCATATCGGTTTCGGCGGCCTGAGCATCGAGGCTTGCGCCGCCAACCAGCAGCGCGAGGGAGGTGAACAGCGGTACTTTTTTCATCATGTTAAATCCACTAGCGTGTACACGTTGGCTGATGGGAGTAGCGGTTTAAAAGCATAACCCGCCTGATGCACGGCGGGGGCATGCACCTTTAAAAAAATGCCCCCGACCGCGCTAACGGTCAGGGGCATTCGGCGTGGCGCCCGGCGCTACACCTTCTGGTAGAGCGCGCTTCCTTCGCGGCGGAATTTCTCCGCCTGCTCTTCCATGCCTTGCTGCGCTTCACTGACCGGGTCGCGGTCCTTGTAGGTATCGCGCACTTCCTGGCTGATCTTCATCGAGCAGAACTTCGGCCCGCACATGGAGCAGAAGTGTGCCACCTTCGCCGAATCCTTCGGCAGGGTTTCATCGTGATATTCCCGCGCGGTGTCCGGGTCCAGCCCCAGGTTGAACTGGTCTTCCCAGCGGAACTCGAAGCGCGCTTTCGAGAGCGCGTTGTCACGGCGCTGCGCTGCCGGGTGGCCCTTGGCGAGATCCGCCGCGTGGGCGGCAATCTTGTAGGTGATGATGCCGGTCTTCACGTCTTCCTTGTTGGGCAGGCCCAAGTGCTCCTTCGGCGTCACGTAGCAGAGCATCGCGCAGCCGAACCAGCCGATCATGGCCGCCCCGATGCCGGAGGTGATGTGATCGTAACCGGGCGCGATATCCGTCACCAGCGGCCCCAGCGTATAGAAGGGCGCCTCGTCGCAGTACTCGAGCTGCTTGTCCATGTTCTCTTTCACCAGATGCATGGGTACGTGGCCGGGGCCTTCGATCATCACCTGCACGTCGTGCTTCCAAGCGATGTGGGTCAGCTCGCCCAGGGTTTTCAGCTCCGCCATCTGCGCTTCGTCGTTGGCATCGGCAATCGAGCCCGGGCGCAGGCCGTCACCCAGTGAAAATGCCACGTCGTACTGCTTGCAGATCTCGCAGATCTCCTCGAAGTGGGTATACAGGAAGCTCTCCTGATGGTGATACAAGCACCACTTCGCCATGATGGAGCCACCGCGGCTGACGATGCCGGTGACACGATTCGCGGTCAGCGGCACGTAGCGCAGCAAAACGCCCGCGTGGATGGTGAAGTAGTCCACGCCCTGTTCCGCCTGCTCGATCAGCGTGTCGCGGAACACCTCCCAGGTGAGGTTTTCCGCCACGCCGTTGACCTTCTCCAGCGCCTGGTAGATCGGCACGGTGCCGATGGGCACCGGGGCGTTGCGGATGATCCACTCGCGGGTTTCGTGAATGTTCTGACCGGTGGAAAGATCCATGATGGTATCCGCGCCCCAGCGGATACCCCAGGTCATCTTGTCGACTTCCTCTTCGATGGACGAGGTAACCGCCGAGTTGCCCAGGTTGCCGTTGATCTTCACCAGGAAGTTGCGCCCGATGATCATCGGCTCGCTTTCCGGGTGGTTGATGTTGTTGGGGATGATCGCCCGGCCGCGGGCGACCTCGTCGCGCACGAATTCCGGGGTGATCTCCTCCGGAATGCTGGCGCCAAAGTTCTGGCCGCGGTGCTGGTGGCCCAGAATGCGCTCAACTTCCGCCGTTCCAAGCGCTTGGCGGCGCTGATTCTCGCGAATAGCGATGAACTCCATCTCCGGGGTGACGATGCCCTGGCGTGCGTAGTGAAGCTGGGTCACGTTCTTGCCGGCTTTCGCCCGGCGCGGCGTGCGCTTAAGATCAAACCGCAGCTGGGCAAACATGGGGTCATTGGCGCGGCGGTTGCCGTACTCCGAGGTCAAGCCCTCGAGAAATTCGGTATCGCCGCGCTCCTCGATCCACGCCCGGCGCAGCTCCGGCAGGCCCTGGCGCAGATCGATCTGCGCGGCGGGGTCGGTATAAGGGCCGGAGGTATCGTAGACCAGCAGCGGCGGGTTCTCCTCGGCCGCGCCACTGGTGGTGGTCGGCGAAAGCGTAATTTCGCGAAACGGCACGCGAATGTCGGCCCGCGAACCCTCGATATAGCGCTTTTGGGAGGCGGGCAGCGGCGCGATGGCGGCGGCGTCGACTTTGGCGGTTTCGGCCAGGAAGTTCTGGGTGCGGCTCATGATGAGAGTCTCTCGTTATGGTTATCGTTAGGGTCGCGCTAGTCGGTCAGGTCCAAGCCCATTTGCCAGAAGTCGATCTCCAGGCGGGTGGCATCGCGAAATATCTTTGAAAGCTCTTCAAAGCGCGCCGGGGTGACGTCCTTCAAGCGGGCGTTCAGCCATTGGAGCTCCGTTTGCATCGCCGCCTGGAACTCCTCGCCTTCGTACATGGCGATCCAGGCGTCGAACGGGTTATCGCCGCCGCGCACCGTGGTGCCCTTGGCGTTGAGCCAGTTGGCGATCTCGCCGTAGCCGACCAGGCACGGCGCCAGCGCCACGTGCAGGTCCAGCAGGTCGCCGCGGCTGCCGGTGTCCAGCACGTAGCGGGTGTAGGCCATCGTCGCCCGCGCCTCGGGAAGCTTGGCCAAATCCTCTTCCGAGATACCCCACTCGCGGCAAAAGCCGATATGCAGGCCAAGCTCTACATCGACAATGGCTTTCAGTCCTTCGTGGGCTTGGCGCAGGTCGGCAAGGGTAGGGCTTTTATAAGCGGCCAGCGCGTAGGCGCGGGCGAAGTGAATCAGAAACAGATAGTCCTGCTTCAGGTAATGGCGAAAGGAGTCATCGGCCAAGGACGCGGTGCCCAGCTGGCGCACGAAATCGTGCTCGATGTAGGCGCGCCAATCGTCCTGGCAGGCGGTGGTCAGATCGGTAAAGCAGTAGCCCATATATCCTCCGGGGTAGAGATCCGAAGGGCAGGCGAGAAGATCGAGGAAATGGCACGGAAGGGGAATGAAGCATTGCACCGTCGCCATCGCTTGATCCCTACGCCGGTACCCGCGCTTTTTTTGAATAAGCGCATTAGCCGGATCAGGTTCAGCGGGACCAGCGCTTGGAGCTCTTAAAAGAGCACGCCCTGCGCCATCTCAGCCGGATTCACCGGCACCCCGTCAAGCAAGTAGTCTCGGCGAGTCTAGGGCTGGGCGGGGAGAGATGCAAGGGGAAGAAAACCGCACAGCTTCAGGTGACTCAGGCGGTGCCGCTAACCCAACGGACTTTTAACCCCTGCAAAGTCATTACCCAGCACATGCGTATATATCTGAGTGGTTTCGACGCTTTTATGCCCCAGCAATGCTTGCAACGTGCGAATGTCCGTCCCTTGGCTAAGCAAATGAGTCGCGAAACTATGCCGCAAAGAATGGCATGATCCAGGGCGAGTTAAAGACGCCGCGCGCATGGCATGTTTAACAGCTTTTTGTACGACAGAAGTATGAAGGTGATGCAACACGATGCGGCCCTCATTATCGAAGCAGGGCTTTGAAGAAGGAAAAAGCCACTGCCATGCGAGTGACACACCTGCGTTCGGGTATTTGCGATCCAGAGCATAGGGCAGGGATACAGGAATAGCGTTAGTTTCAATACGAGCTAAAAGCTGCTGTTCAGCCACCTGAATATGAGTGCTTAACGCTGTCTCACAAGAAGGCGGCAATAGCGTAGTGCGGTCTTTATCGCCTTTACCTGAACGGATAGTAATGATTTGACGTGCAAAATCTATATCTTTTACGCGTAACCGACAAGCTTCGGATACGCGTAATCCAGCGCCGTACATCAGCGATGCGATCAGGTGTATGGAACCGGATAGGTGCTCAAACACACCCATAACCTCTTGGTGGGAAAGCACGACAGGCAAGCGCTGAGGGCGTTTAGCTCGGCTAAAATGACCAATTTCACCCAACGGCTGATCTAAAACGTGGCGATAAAGAAATACGATGGCATTGAGAGCCTGGTTTTGCGTCGCCGCAGCAACGCGTCTTTCTACTGCGAGATATTCCAAGAATAGGCGCACTTCATTGCCCGCCATATTGGCAGGATGTCGCATTTTGTGGAAACGAATGAAAAAGCGAATCCAGTAGCAATACGTTTTCTCAGTGCGGAGGCTATAGCGTTTTACCCGTAAGGTAGCCCGGACCCTATCCATTAGCTTCATGGGGGTATCCCTTTGTATTAATTTTATATGTATTTATATACAGTATTATTGAAAATAGCAAATCGCGCCAGCACGCGAATTTTGGATAGGCAGCCAAAATTTGCTTTGCTAGCAATAGAATCAATGAGGTAGATTTGATCAGAGCGGCTAGATAACCTCAATGAACGTGCTGGCACGTTCATTGAGGTTATGCAGCCGGCTATATAATCACTGTTATGTGTCATCCGAAATAATTGAGGAGTACTCAAATGGATGTGTTTTCGAATATTTCGGGACTATCTGAAGATAAGTTACATGAAAAATTTAAGCTATTGAGAGATGAGCCATATTACGCTGGAGCCAAAAGAATCATTGAAGAGTGGACACAGGACTTCCACGATAGAGATAATAAAATTGCTCTCGAATTCCAAACAACTTTTCACTCATCTTTTTGGGAGTTTTATCTACACGCTGTTTTTCAAAGACTTGGACTGAATATAAATGAGAAATACAGTAGACCAGATTTTATTATAGATGGTGAGCGAGAGTTTTATGTTGAAGCTGTTGTTTCTGAAATAAAGCAAGGAGGAACTCCTGAATCAGAGAGGTCGCCAAATGACATATTAAGTATGCTTGAGCCGATTCAAACTGACAAAGAGTTCTCACTACTAATAGACGAAGCCGTTGTGAGACACTCGAACTCAATATATTCGAAACTAAAAAAGTATAATGGATATACAAATAATAAAGGTAAATGGGTCGGTGGATATAAAAGTTGTGACTGGATAAACGACTCGAAGCCTTATATTGTCGCATTATCTTCCTACGATCAGATCCAGTATGGAAAAGAATACATTTACTCAATGTTTGCATTGTTGTACGGCTTATATTACTCACCTGAAAGAGATCAGTATGAGAAAAGAGATTATGTAAAAAAACCAAATACCGACTCCAATATACAAATAGGCATTTTCAATGCTGAGGAAATGAAGGATATATCAGCGATTATATTTACCAATGCACTAACACTGGGGAAATTATCTTCACTAAGTAAGTCTACAGGACACGATCTAGCTCATGTGCTTAATGTAAGGTATGACAGAGAAGCACCACATTATAAAATTCATGAGGTTAGCTCTGATCATCCAGAAGATTTACTCGATGGTTTATATGTGTTTCATAATCCAAATGCGAAGATTAAATTTGAATGTGAAGAAATAAAATCCAATCATCTTGTTGAGTTTTCACTCGATAGTGTCGGTATAGGGATGGAAGGAGGAAGAGCTCCTATTGTCGCAAGGTACTGTTCTCCAACAGGCCATGCTCTACGTGATCTTCTGATGTCCACCGCTGCCAGTAATTACAATAAAACAATTGCTTATGACTTAATTAAAGCTGATTAAAATACATAACAAAAAATTCCAGCGGACAGCCTTCGGCAGCCGCTGAATTTGGCGTTAGGACAGCGCCGCCGGGCGTAGCATCGAGGGAGATGTGCTTTGATTGAAAAAATGAATCGGGTCAACAACCCGTTAACGATTATCGCTTTATTCGCCGCTTTCGCAGAGGTTGCCAGCACTATTTCGCTCGGTCTACTGGATCCCTCGGTACAGAAAATTTTTGTCTGGTTTGTAATGCTTTTCCCCGTTTTAATAGTATCGGTTTTCTTTTTAACACTTAATTTTAATAATAAAGTTCTTTATGCGCCAAGCGACTTTAACGATGAAAAAAATTTTCTTAAATTTGCGAATTACGCAAATTTCGCAAAAAGTAATTTGGCGCTTGTCGAAGCAAAACTAGATGCTCTCAAAGATGAGCTTTGTAGAGATTACGGCAGCGACATCGATGTTGATGAAGCCGAAGACGGCAACTCCCATAGTAGACTCAAGTGGCACTTAGATAAAATAACAGAAATGCTGGAGTTTACGCGCGGTGCTTCTGTCGAATTTGAAGGCTCTGATGAGTTTAAAGAAGCTTTTAATGAGATATCGAAAACCAAGTCTGGGGTGCTCGATAAATTTGAAAAACGACAAGACGATTGGTCGTACGCTGAATTCGAACGCGCGCTTGAGGAGGCACTAGGTGATGTTTACGGGAACTATCAGACCGCAAAAGCAACTATCATCGAAGCTGACCGGCGAGGCATCTGGCCGAAAACAGTGAAGCGGTATGTTGAATCGAACTTCAAAGCTTTCGGCAATCTCCCGATAGAATTAAATCCTATTGGGCGGCGGCTTAACCTGTTCTCGGAATAACGATTTTATCCTAACGTATCGCTGCAGTTGACCGTCCAAAGCGCTGCCGCGCTTCGGTCGGCAACTGAGCTTGGGCGTTGGATGCTCAAGGGATCATCGTGCAGACATTAGAGCTAAAAATCCCACCAGTTATTCTGGTGCTTTTTACCGCAAGCCTTATGTGGACATTGGCGGTAGCTGTTCCGAGTCTTGGTTTCACTTTGTCCGCTTCTCCACTTGTAGCGCTGGTGTTTGCGGCAACTGGAATTGCTTTTGCGTTACTTGGTGTATGGGAATTCCGCTCAGCGGGCACAACCGTCGACCCGCGAGTGCCAAATCAATCCGTCAGCCTTGTCGTGCGCGGGGTCTATCGAATAAGTCGAAACCCAATGTACGTTGGGTTCTTGCTCGTTCTGAGTGCTTGGGTCATTTTTCTCAGCAATCTAGCAAGTCTTGTACTGCTTCCGGCATTTGTTATTTATATGAATCGATTCCAAATCGTCCCAGAAGAGCGACACATGCGGGAAAAGTTTGGTGAGTCTTACAGGCAGTATGAAGCAAAGGTGCGCCGGTGGGTTTAACGCCCAAAAAGCCATTTAAGTGCATTTCAGGCGGCCGGCGGCCGTCCCCCCTGGACGCCGCTTAATATTGGTGTTAAATGTTGATAATCGATAACGATAAATTATCGCCGTACGAGCGGCGTGCGATCAATCTCGAAATGGCGCTGCGGCTTGCCCGTTTGTTTGATGATTCGCCGGAATTCTGACTAAATACGCCGTTATCCCATTGATTTTGGATGGCTGCATCATCGATAAAGAAAGAGGTGTATCGGATCAAGCCGTTGCATAAACAGGTCGGGCGCTTAATGTTAAAAGCACCGCTTTTCGTTGCGTTGATCGGAGCGTTAATCACCATGTCGACTGGAGCAGACACGGCAGGCCTTGACTTTAGGACTCTTTTTTCGAAACTGCCGCCTACATCTGAAATACCCTTGCGTGATGCGTTTGAAGCGCGCGACGAAACACGTCTATGGTATCGGCACTATCCGAGCGAGTCGGATACCGCGCTCATCCTTGTGCACGGGTCCGGAACCGACAGCAAGTATCTCTCTTTTTTCGCCCAGACCCTGGCAGAGTCGGGAATCGCTACTGTCTATACGCCAGATATGCGCGGGCATGGTCTGTCTCCCGTCAAGCGCGGCGACATCGATTATATCGAGCAATTGGAAGATGACCTGGCCGACTTCATTTCACACGTTAGGACGGTCAATGACAGGCTGGAGACAGTCGTTGTTGGTGGTCATTCCTCCGGCGGGGGGCTGGCCGTACGTTTTGCGGGCGGGAATCATGGCGATCTTGCGTCAGCGTATCTTTTGCTCGCCCCGTATCTTGGTCACGATGCGCCAACAGTGCGGGAGAACGCGGGCGGCTGGGCAGCTCCGAATCTCTCCAGGATCATTCCGATTTCCATGCTGAATGGCCTTGGAATCACTCTTTTTAACGGCGTCCACGTGCTGCAATTCGATTTGCCCTCCGACTATCGCGATGGCTCCGAGACACTGTCCTACTCATACCGGCTGATGACCGGATTCGGCACTTCGGATTTCAGAACGGATCTGGGCGCGGTAGAAGTGCCTCTTCTTCTCGTAGCCGGTTCAGAGGACGAAGCACTCGTTGCGTCCGAGTTCGAGGGTACTGTTAAGCCACTGGTACCGCAGGCAATCGTTGAGACGGTTAATGGGGCGTCCCACTTGGGCCTCGTTGTGGATGAGGAAGCGATAGACATCGTTCGCAGGTGGGTTCGAAGGCTATAGTGGTGTCACTACGCGCTTCATCCGACACCGCAGAACCGTGCTGGTATCGGAAGAGGACTGGTCGGCCACTCAGGAAACGCTTTACCTGCTCTCCGTGCCGGGTATGTGTGAGGAGGTGGATATCCCTTTGGATGACTGCTTTGGGAAGCCGAACTGGTGACATGGGCGTTGGTTTCCATCAGGCAGACGCAGAAGGATGCCAAAACGTTGGCATCCAGCGGCCTCAAGCCTAAAGCCCGGGAACTTCTAGCATTGATAGCGGAAGATCCTTACCGCAAACCGCCCCCTTTCGAGCAACCCGTTGGTGATCTTGCCGGGGCGTATTCGCGCAGCTTCAACATTCAACATCGTTTGGTCTACCAGGTGCTTGAAGATGAGCGAGTGATCAAAGTGCTAAGGCTTTGGAGCCACTACGAATAGTGAATCATAAGCCGAAGTTGCCGAATATTTCTCCAACACTTCGCGGCTTTTACAGGTTGGGTCTCACTCCGGGCGCTTGAACAACAAACGCCCGGAGTAGTGTTTATCCTCTGTACTGGCGCTGGTTCAACCGCCCCAGCACCATCAACACCCCAAACTGCACCACCAGCCCCGCAACCAGCAGCACCCAGACTGACTCCACTACCATCGAGGCCACATACAGCAGCCCGCTGATGCTGGCAGGCACCAGCGCGTAGGGAATTTGCGTGCGCACGTGGGCGATGTGATCCGAGCCCGCGAAAATCGAGGCCATTACCGTGGTATCGGAAATGGGCGAGCAGTGGTCGCCGAAGATCGAGCCGGAGAAGATCGCGCCAATGGCCATGCTGACCAGCGCCACGTCGCCGCCGGAAAGCTCGAAGGCCAGCGGCACGGCAATCGGCGTGAGAATCGCCATCGCGCCCCAGGAACTGCCGGTGGCGAACGAGATCACCATGGCGATCAAGAAAATCAGCAGCGGCAGAAGGGCGGGCGAGAGCCAGTCGCGGGTCGCATCGATCACGTGCTCGCCGGTGCCCAGCGCCCCGGTCACCGTGCCGATGCTCCAGGCCAGCACCATGATCACCAAGGCTGGCAGCATGGTGCGAAACCCGGCCAGCAGCGTTTCTTCGCAGTCCTTCAGCGTCTGGCGCTGGAAAAGCGCCATGATCATGCCGGTCATCACCATGGCGAACGCCGCCCAAGAGAGCGCGACGCTCACATCGGTATTTTCCAAAGCGTCCATGAGCGTTGCGCCCTCGGCGCCGCCGCCGGTGTACCAAAGCCCCCAGCAGGCCACGCTAATCAGCACCACCAACGGCAGCAGAAAGTGCCAGAGCCGCCCGCGGCCTTCGGGTACTTCGCCCAGGTCTGCATCCACGTTGGAAAGCGGGGTATCGCCGGGGGCGACTAGTTCTCCGGTCTCCTCGGCGCGGCGCTGGGCTTTTGCCATGGGGCCGAAATCCCCGGCCAGCAGAATCATCGGCACCGAGGCCAGGCAGAGCAGGGCGTAGAAGTTCCAGGGAATCGACAGCAGAAAGAGCCGGTAGGGCTCCGCCGAGGCGAAGCTCAGCCCCACGAGTGCCCCGGCAATCAGCGAAACCTGGTAGCCGATCCAGTCCGACACCGGCCCCAGAGTGGCCATGGGCGCGGAGGTCGCATCCATCACCCAGGCAAGCTTCTCGCGGGACTGGCGCTGGCGTGCGGTCAAATCGCGCGTGGCGTTACCCACGATGACGGAATTGACGTAGTCGTTGAAAAAGATGACCACGCCCAGCGCCCAAGTGAGCAGCAGCGAGGCCCGCCCGGAGTGAATGCGCTTGGCAAGCGCACGGGCCAGCGCTTGGGAGCCGCCGGTACGATGCATGAAGGCCGCCCCCGCGCCGAGCAGTGCCACCAGCACCAGAAAGCGGGCGTTCCATTCGTCGGTCATCACCTCGGCGAACCAGTCGAAAGTTTGCCCTACGGCGGCGATGGGGTTGCCCGCCACCAGCCAGCCGCCGATCCAGATGCTTACGAATAGCGAAACGTTGACCCGGCGGGTGGCAAGGGCCAAGGCAACCGCCACAATGGGCGGCAGTAACGAAATGAGTGCTTCCATGCGATCGTTCCCGTTCATTATTGAAGTATTTGTATTGTTAGCATGCTAAAGCTTTCTGGTGCAAAGGGCAGGCTTGAAAACCATTCAAAATAAGCGGTTGCAATGTCGATAGTCACTGGGCTCACAGCTTTTTTGAAATGCGCTTTAATCCGGAAAAGGGCGTTGAAAATAACCAGCGCGAGAAATGTATGACAACGCCGTGTTTCCGGCTAAGATTCGACTGAAAACAGTGGCAGGCCAGGTATCGTGAGGACATGTACCTGCCTTTAGTCTGGGGTTCAATGAGCCGCTAGAGCTCAGCAAGGTTTGGTTTTGAGTGTCGAGTGGCCAAAAAATCGCAAGGTATAACGTTATGCTACACGTCGGGTCAGGCGCTGTTTGAAAGCGCCATGAGCCGTTAACGGCGATAAAAGGTGGCAGCGTTACGGGGAGGGTGTTTGGGAATAAAGCAGGATCATTATCGCGTCCACTGGTTGACGGGGCAGTTCTGCGACCCTGACCGGGAATCAATATATCGCCAGTCCATTCAGCAGCGCCTGAGTAACGAGTACAGTCTGGCCCTGAGCATTGCGGCGTTTGCCTATGGCATTTTCGTGCTATCGGATTATTTTCTACTGGGGCCAGTTCCTGGGTTTTTTCTGCTTTTGGCCCTGCGTCTTGCGGTCGTGAGCGCTTGCTTGCTCATCGCCGTCAAAATTCGGCGCGGTCGAGGGTGGCGTGAGCGGGTGGTACGCGCTACCGCTATGGCTGATTGCGACCGGCATCATTTTGATCGTGCCCTTACGCCCTGAAAGTTATTCCACTCAAATTACCGCGGCCGTCGTTGCGGCCTTGGCGTTCTATCTCCTCATCCCCAATCGGCTGACCGTGGTGACGTTGGTCAGCCTGTACCTGACCCTTGGCTTTTTGACGGCTTTGGTGGTATTCACGAACGCTAATGTGGTCGATGTCATCCGCACCGCAATTCTTTTATTCATCGCCAACGTTGTAGGGTTTTTCACCCTGCTGCGGTTAGAGAGGCTGCAGCGCACCCAGTTTGCGCTACTGCGGGATGAGCGCGACCAAAACCAGGCGCTGCATGAAGAGATCACCAAAGGCAAGTTGCTCGAAGAGCAGCTGCGCATGAGTGCCGAGCGCGACGCGCTGACGAAGCTTAACAATCGCGGTCATTTCATGAAGCTGGCCGGAAAAATGCTGCAACGCGCCCAGTCCGGCCAAACGCCCTTTAGTCTGTTCATGATCGATGTAGATCACTTCAAGCGCATCAACGACACCTGCGGCCACTGCCATGGCGACAAGGTTTTAGCGGAAATCGCCGAAGTGTGCGAAGTCTCCCTGCGCCCAACGGATGTGATCGGGCGCTTTGGCGGCGAGGAGTTCATCGTGGCGCTGCCCGACACCAGCCTCGACGATGCGCAAAGAGTGGCCGAGCGGTTGAAAAAGGAGGTGTCCAACCTGTCACTTCCGGGCGAAATGGGCACTCAAGGCCCCAGTGTGACGATCGGCGTGGCAGCCTCCAACGCTGACGGGAAGAATCTCGAGTCCTTGATCAAACAGGCCGATCAGCTGCTCTACATTGGCAAACGAGCCGGCCGAAATCAGGTCGTGGTGGGCCGTGATGGTGATGGTCGAGGAGCCGGCGAAGCGTATTAATAACGCTTTTGCGTTGATTCTCGGTTCTTTAACTATGGGTGTTGAAGGCCGTATTCAATAAAATATATCCTGGTACGACCTGATGAATACTATGTTTAGTAAAGTTTAGGGTAAATTACATTAGAGAAATATAAAATTACTATTTCTATATTCACTAAACGCACATTTTTCGCTCAGCGAACATCAAGTGAGTGCTTTTTCTAACTACAACTCTCATCGATAGGCCATAAAATGAAAACATCCATTTCAACACTATCTTTAGCGGTGCTTTTGTCCGGGTGTGCTGGTGTTTCTCAAAGCAGTCACTCCGATGATTCGCTCCTGAACAGTTTTGATATCCGCGATTATCGAATCATCGATTTATCCCGTGTTCAAAGCGCCGATATGCCGGCTGCCTCAGTACTGAAACTCCCGGAGCAAGAGTTTTTTATGAGCATCGAGCAAGGCGATGATTACAATATCGAAGTGATCTCCTACGCGCCGCACACGGGAACCCATGTGGATGCGCCTTATCACGTCATACAAGACGGTATGACGGTAGAGGGTTTTGACCCCGCTGTGTTGATAGGCAGAGCCAACGTTATTGATCTTCCAGTATCCGGCGACTATTTGATCAGTTTGGCCGATATTCAGACATGGGAAGCGAACCACGGGGATATCGAACAAGGTGAAGGGGTTTTATTCGATACACAGCAGGATGCGCTGTGGCCGTTAGGCAACGCACAATATATCGATCAGGGCTATCCTACGCTCTCTGTCGAGGCCGCTCGGTATCTAGTCACGAAAGATATCGGTTATATCGGGGTGGAAAGCATTTCTCCCGACGGGCCGGAGCCTGACGCGCATAGGGTATTGTTGGAAAACGGCATTCTTGTGGTGGAAAACCTGAAGGATCTCGACAAAATTGGCTCTTCCAAAACGTTTGTTATCGGTACGGTACCTGCGGTGGAGGGCGCCTCTGGCGCGTGGGTGCGTCTATTGGCTTTAGAGCCCGCTCATTAATAAAGCGGTATCCTGCAAACTCAACCAGCACCTGCTTATTGTTATCAGGTGCTGGTTGAGTTTTTCTTTTGAAGAAAGGGCGTGAAAAAACGTTCGAGCTTTACCCCAGTATCTGGGGGTTCATCTGCCACACGCTCCAGGTCAACGCACAGGCCAGGCCCACCCACGCGAGATAAGGCACCAGTAGCATCCCGGCCAAGGCCTTGAGTCGCCAGAACATGATCAGCGTCACCAGAATCAGCGCCCATAGCGCCAGCACGGCCACGAACGCAATCGCTCCCAACTGCCACACGAAAAACAGCCAGCTCCACAGCGCGTTGAGCGCAAGCTGTATCACGAATACGGTCAGTGCCGGTTTCGCGCCGGGTTCACGCCAGCCAAGCCAGGCAGCGATACCCATCAGCCCATAAAGCGTCGTCCACATCGGCCCGAATAGCCAAGCCGGCGGCGCCCAACTGGGCTGCTCGAGCGATGCATAGAAATCTGCTGCGTTGATGGAGGCCACGGCGCCAATGGCGGCGGCGATATAGGCCAGCACCAGCCAACCGGCCAGGCCGAGAATCTGCTGCTTTCGGGAAAGTGTGCGCATTCGTGTATCTGCCGATGTCAGGGAAAACGGTGTCAATCGTAGTGCAACCTGGCGAACTCAGCCACGGGCGGGTCTGTTAAAGTACGAAACCGCCTGCCTGGCTTGCCAAGGCATTTTAAACCGATAGGGAGAGTGACTCGATGAACCCGCCACAGCCCAATAACCCTCTTCACGGCGTAACCCTTGAAACGATAGTGACTCGCCTGGTCGAGCACTACGGCTGGGAGGCTTTGTACGAGAAAGTGCGCATCAACTGCTTTAACAATGACCCCTCCATCAAGTCCTCGCTCAAGTTCCTGCGCAAAACGCCCTGGGCGCGTGATAAAGTGGAAGCGCTGTATATTAATACGTTTAACAATTAAGGCGGTTGATCATGACCGGCGAGTGTCTATGCGGTGAGGTGAAATTCGAGATTGATGGAAAACTTCCTAATCTTTATCAATGCCACTGTTCTTTATGCCGCAAAACAACTGGCTCAACCGCTAATGCGGCCACCTTTGTCAGTGAGATCGATTTTCGCTGGGTATCGGAGCAGGCCAGTATCCGTTCCTTCCAGCGGCCGACGGGCTATCGCAATGATTTCTGCTCGCTATGTGGCAGCTCGGTACCCAACAAGCTGCGCAATACGGCGATGATGTGGGTACCAGCAGGTTTGCTGAATGAAGAAACCTCCGCCCGTGTTGCGGTTCATCTTCATTTCGAATCAGCTCCCGAGTGGGATCAGGAGGCGCCTTACTGCCAATGGCTTGATAAAGCCCCCAAAAGCCTGGAAGCACTTAACGCCGCCCTACTGTAAATACATATTGGCAACTGAGCGAGCTTTCTACTGGCAAAGCGTGCTTCGCTGTTTGGCACATGTAACTGGAGAAAGCATCCCGCAACGTAATCGCTTAAATCAATATGCCCCAAAAAATCCTGCCATACTCTTCCAAGCCACTGAATCCATGGACGAGAGGAGCGACACAATGGTACGCCCACTATTTAAGTCAGCACTCCTGGCGAGCAGCAGCATTGGTACTGTATTCGCGTTTAGCACTATCGTCAGTGCCACCGCGGGTGAGGTCTCCACTTTCGACGGCGAGCTTTCCGGTTTCGAGTATGCCTACCCGGTCGAGCGGTTTGAATTCGAATCCCAGGGCCAAGAGATGCAAATGGCCTACCTGGACGTTGCGCCTGAGGAGAGCAGCGCCAACGGCCGCACCATGGTACTGATGCATGGCAAGAACTTTTGCGCCGGTACATGGGAGGCAACGATCGAGGCGCTGGTGGACGCCGGCTACCGCGTCATCGCGCCGGACCAGATTGGCTTTTGCAAATCCACCAAGCCCGAGCGCTACCAGTTCAGCTTCCATCAGTTGGCGGCCAACACCCACGCGCTGCTCGACGCACTGAGGGTGGAAAACGTGACCGTAATGGGGCATTCCATGGGCGGCATGCTCGCCACCCGCTTTGCGCTGATGTACCCGGAAGCGACCGAGCAATTGGTAATGGTCAACCCGATTGGCCTTGAGGACTGGAAGGCGATGGGCGTGCCGTACCAGAGTATCGATGACGGCTATCAAAGCGAACTGGAAACCACCGCTGAAGGCATTCGCGAGTATCAGCGAAGCACCTACTATGCGGATACCTGGGAGCCGGAATACGACCGCTGGGTCGAGATGCTGGCGGGCATGTACGCAGGCGAAGACGGCGAGCGCGTGGCCTGGAACCAGGCGCTGACCTCGGACATGGTCTTCACCCAGCCGGTGGTGCACGAGTTTGGCGAGCTCGAAGTACCCACGCTCCTGCTGATTGGTGAGCAGGATAATACCGCCATCGGCAAGGGCCGCGCCTCGCAAGACGTTCAGGCCACCTTGGGCCATTACGATGTGCTGGGCGAACAGGCGCGCGATGCCATTCCCGATGCCACGCTGGTCGAATTTCCCGAGCTTGGTCACTCGCCGCAGATCCAGGCGCCGGCGCGCTTTCACGAGGCGCTACTCGAAGGGCTCAATCAACAGTAGGGGTCAACCCGGTGCGGGCGTATCAAGCCCGCGCCGGGTTATCGCTTTAGCATGTGGCTCTTAACGCCTATCTGATGTGCCATCGGTTGCGGCCTCGCTGGTCTCTTCAAGGTCTTCAAGCGGCTCGCCGTCCTCGTTTTGTAGCTGGTGATCGAAGGCCGCCTGAAGGCCGGTTTCTTCTTCCGGCGCGTCATCCGCCTCCTGATGAATATGGCCCGGAAACAGCGGCGAGAGTAGCGCAATGACGATGCCCAGCACGGCGATGATCGAGAACGTAACGGCGTAATCAAACGCGTTGATCAGCGCGCCTATGGTGGGCGAGCCGGTCGCCTGACCCAGCGATACTGCCAAAAACGGCAGTACCGGGCCTATTGATAGCCGCCCGGGCAGCAGGCGAATGCCGGTCATCAGGTAGAGCCCGGTCAGGCTCATGTAGGCCAGCCCAAAAATCAGCGCCGAAAAGATCGCCAGTAGGGGGTGCGAGGGGCTGGCGGCCAGCAGTAAAAGGCTTGCCGAAAGCATCATCAGCATCAGTGACTGGGTGATCGGTGGGTTATTGCGATCGGCCAGATCCGCGACGAAGGCGCCGCCTAATCCCGCAAGTCCAACCGCGAACCACAGCCAGCCGGTCGTGCTGGGTGGCAGGCCGCCCAGCGTGATGACCAGATCCGGTGCGAATATCCAGTAGGCGGATGAGACGAACCCCATCAAGAAGGCGAACAGGGTAAGCCGTGAAAGCCGCGACCAGGGGAGCTCGCAAAGCGGCGGCGGCGGGGCGGCGTTGGCCGGCACCACCGGCGACACCGACGGCAGGAAAAACCAGGTGGCTACCACGCCTGCCGCGGCCAGCACGGTGAACGACAGATACGCCAGCCGCCAGGCATCCGCCATTAGCAGCACCGTGGGCACGGCGACGATGATCCCCACGCTGGTACCGGCGTTCATCACGGAGCTCACGCGTGCATGCAGCGAACGCTTTACCATCGCCTGCATACCGGTGGTCAGCGCCGGCATCATCAGGCCGGTGCAAATGCCGCACGCAAACACGCCGCTGCCCAGCGTGAACGCGCTGTCGGCTTGGCTAATCAATACCAGGCCCACCACGCCAAATATGCCCGAGAGCACCGCGGCCAAACGCGCGCCCAAACGGTTGGCCACGGCGGGGGCGGCCAGCGTGGCCAGCACGAAGCTGATCAGCGGAAGCGCGCCGATCAGGCCGATCGCCGAGGTGCTCAGCGAAAGCTCATCGCGGATGGGCGGCACGAACAGCCCGAAGGCGAACCGTGCCAAGCCGTAGCTGATGGCCACCAGGCCAGCCCCAAACACCGCGAAGGAGGTACTCGAGATAGCGCGCATGATGTTCCTTCTCATAAGAGGACGAAAAACGTTACACGAGCGAACCGAGTCAGCGCGCGAGATCGCCGTATGATGGCGAATGTAGATGATTGATGCGTTAAACGCAGTGGGATTAGACGAATGGCTTTATCAACGCCCGGAAGCCGAACCCTGCTTGCATTCGCGGTGGTGGTAAGAGACAAGATGACGACCCGTTTGAAAGGAGCCCCCATGCCCAACGATGATTGCTTGAATCGCGTCCGTCCGACCGGGCAGCGCCCATGCTAACGCCGCTGTTTCTGGATACCCGCGACGGGCGTCATTTTTCGAATCAGGCCCGCGAGACGATCGAGCAGGTCTGCCGCGAGGCCGAGCCCGAAATACGCGCGCACCTGCCGACGCTTGCCGAGGAGATCGAGCTTGCCTGCCAGACCGGGAAAACGGTGATTCCCGAAACCGGCGAGATGGGGCTGGCGCTAACCGCCACCCGCGTGGGCTGGACGGTGGACGCCGCACGCGAAGGCGGCGTCGAAGCGATCGCCCAGGCGCAGCTTTACTACACGCTCTTTCACGAGTGCCATCACCTGGCACGGGGATGGACGGTTCATCGCCAAGCGCCGGTAGTCGACTTCATGGAAGGCGTGGTGAGCGAGGGCCTGGCGACCGTATTCGAGCGCGACGTGGCCGGGCGGCAAACGCCCTGGGGCGATTACCCGGACGAAGTCGAGACGTGGGTGCAGGAGCTTCTAGCGCTGCCTGCTGGCGCGCACTATGTCAGATGGATGATTCAACACGAGGATGGGCGGCGCTGGATTGGCTATCGGGCCGGCACGTACATCGCCGACTTGGCCATTCGCGCCGCAGGCCTCTCAGCGGCGGCACTGGTACACGTTCCCACCAAGGACATTCTCGCAATGGCCGGTATCAGGCGGTCAACCCAATAGCGTGTCGGTTAAATCGCGGCGGCTTGCGTGATACATTTCTAATATAAATATCGCCGCCGCTTTAGCCTCTCACGCGCACAACGGGATACTCTTTTGCTTACTCCTGTCATACAGCAAGAACCCACCGGATGCGGCATCGCATCCGCCGCCACGATTCTCGGCCTTACCTATGAAGATATGAAGGCCCGCGCTAACGCGATGGGCATCTACGCCGAGGATGAGTCGCTCTGGTCGAGCACCGATTACGTGCGCCGTCTGCTCGCGCACAAACACGTCGCAACCTCACCGAAAGAGCTTCCGTTCACGGGCTGGCAGGCGCTGCCGGATCTGGCGCTGATCGCGATCAAGCCCCACCAGCGCGACGGCAAGCACTTCTGGCACTGGGCGGTATTTCAGCGCGAAAAGGGGCAAGCGGTAGTGCTGGACAGCGCCAGCTATCTGCCCGCCAACGTGCGTACCGATTTCGATGCCATGCATCCGGCCTGGTTCATCGCCGTGACGCCGCCTGCGCGTGCGGACTTCGAGATCACCATGAGCACCCAGTCCGACTACCCGGCATTGATCGCACTTTGGGAAGCCTCGGTGCGCGCTACCCACGATTTTCTGGCCGAAGAGGATCTATTGATGCTCAAGCCGCTCATCTTCGAGCAGTTTTTCGACGCGCTGACGCTTCGAGTGGCGAAAGCGCCGAACGGCGAGATTCTGGGCTTTAGCGGCGTGGCGGCGGGCAAGCTCGAAATGCTCTTCATCGCACCGTCGGCGCGGGGCAAGGGCATCGGCCAAGCGCTGGTCGAGTACGCCCGCCGGGAGCAGGGCGTAAGCCGGGTCGACGTGAACGAGCAAAATGAGCAAGCGCTCGGCTTTTATCAGCGTTTGGGCTTTACGGTGCTCGACCGCTCGCCGCTGGATGGGCTAGGCAAGCCGTACCCGCTGCTGCACATGGCGCTCGCGGAAGGGAGCGACGAAGGCGCCACTGCTTGAGGCCGAGTTAGTTAACGTGGGCGCCGCCGTCGACGTTCACCACGCTTGCATTGATGAAGTTGTTTTCCAGAATGGCCAGCGCGGCGTGTGCGATGTCCTGGGCCTGGCCGCGGCGCCCGGCGGGGATGTTCGCCGCCTCCACAGGCGCGCACGCTTTGTCCCACGTGGTGCTGTCGACCACGCCTGGGCAGATCACGTTGAAGCGTTTGGGCTTCAACTCGATGGCCAAATTCGCTACCAGGCTCTCCAGCGCCATGTTGATCGCCCCGACCAGCGAGGTGCCCTCGGTCTGGCGGTAGGCGGCCACGCCGGAGAAGAACAGCACCGAGCCGGCGGAGCTCAAATGCTCGGCAGCGGCGCGGGCGAGGTTGATCGGCCCCATCAGCTTTGAGGAGAGCATCGTTTCGAGCTCGCGATCCTTGAGCTGCAAAAACGGCTTGAAGGTCAAATCCGCCGCGCTGCATACGATGAAATCATAAGGGCCGTGCTCCTTGAGCGCGCTTTTCACGGCCTCGGCGTTACCAACGTCCAGCGCGTAGCGCCCCAAACACTGATCGCCGAGCAGGTCAGCGACGCGGTCGAGCTTCTGCGCACATCGCCCGGCAATTGCGACCTGCGCCCCGCGAGCGGCGGCCATCAGCGCGATCGCCGCGCCCATGCCGGAGCTTCCGCCCGCCACGAACAGCCGCGCGCCGTCCATGGCGCCCAGCCCGTCACCGACTCGCGGGAGATTCGTTGCCATCGTACTTTCCTTGTGTGAGGGTGTTGATGATTCGACGTTCAAGCCGCTATCAGAAGCGTTTTCACCGATCGCCAGCGCTTGATCGCACGAATGCTTGCGCTGGCAGCAGTGACTTCAATGTAGCAAAGGAGAGAGCATGGAACGCATTCGCGGGCTGACCGTGGGCGAGTTTGGGCTGGAAGGCGAGGTGCACAGCGCGCTGTTCGAGCGCTACTTTTCGCTCGTCAGCGAAGAGGACGATGTCGATTTTATCCATCGCTGCGCCGCTTACCTCGATACGCTGGAGGCGCCGATCATCGACCACCTTTGCCGCTCATCGATTCGCTACTGCGACGCTTTCTTGAGCGAAATCGGCGAGCCGCTCATCGAGTTCGCCACCCCCCGCGATGTCCTGAAACTGATCACACCCAGCGTCATGATCGTGCCATACCCCGAGCAATCGACGCCGGTGGTGCATCTTGAACTCGAATGCGAGTGGGAGCCGGAGCACGGCATGGAGTGGATCATCCGCGACAATCAGGTGCTCTACGTCGGCCCCTTCAATGGCGAAAACCCCTGGCAGGGTTTCAGCCCCAAAGCGGCGTGGAATTTTGCCTAGGCGTTTGGCGCGCGGACATAAATGCAGCCGACAGCCCCGAGCCACTTGAATCGCCTCGATGATGAATCGAGGAGGCTTACTTGTTAATGGCGAGTGCTGACTGTTTGGTAACGTTAAGTGTCGTTGGGTAAATACTGGCCTAACACTTCGCTTTTCTTTCAATAGACTAAAGCGCTCTTACGTAAACTCGCTTCAACCAAACAGTTGGTGCCGACCGGCGCCGCCCAAAAAATTCTCACGTTGAGGCTGCTGCATGTATCGATTTGCCACCGCTTTATTGACCGGGTCGTTTTTGCTGGCGGCCAGTGCCGTTACCATGGCTGATAGTCGCTGGTCGGTCGCGGGTAGTGCCGGCACCACCGGCCTGGGTGCTAACGCCAGCTGGCGTTTTCACGACCACATGGCGCTGACCGCGGGTTATAGCGGGTTCAACTATGATGACCTGGATCATACCAACGGCGATTTCACTTATACCGGCGAAGTCGACATGAATGTCTACAGCCTCAAACTCGATGTCTATCCGTGGGCCGAAAACGGCTTCTTCGTTTCGGCCGGCGCCGTCAGGCCCGATATCCAGCTCAAGGCGGTGGGTCGCTATACGGGCGGCGAAACGTTCGATGAATTTGGCGGTATTCCCATCGATGCCAATAGCGCTCGTTTGGACGGCGTGGGCAAACTTTCAGACGGCGTGGAGCCCTACCTGGGCATAGGCTGGCGCAACAGCGCCAAGCAGGGCCTTGGCTTCTATGCCGAAGTTGGCGCCTTCTGGATCGACCCCAGCGTCTCTCTTACCCCGCGAGGCGATGCGCTCGATATTCCGTTCGTTCGAGCGATCGCCGAGCGCGAAGCGCGCGAGCAAGAAGATGACCTTAAAGACGAACTCGACAAGTACAACATCTACCCGGTGGCCGTTGTGGGTATCGAGTACACGTTCTGATCCCAATAGGACAAGCGCGGTTCACCCTCGACGCATAAGATCACGGGGCGCCTTGGCGCCCCGTGATCGTTTTGATCTTTTGCCGAGTGGTTCAGCTACACAGCATCACGTCTCGCCCCCTCCATGAACGGTCCTTTTGGCTCGGCGCTCAGCCTGATAGCCAGCGCTTTGGCTTCGTCGAACGCTTGATTCAGCGATTGGCGGTGGCGCTCGTCGTTGAACTCCTGATACTCCGCGCCGATCTCGTGAAAGGTCTCGACCCCCAGGTAGTGGCTCAACGTTTTAATATGCGGGCCCAAATGGTTCATGTGTTCGCGCACACCGCCCTTGCCAAAGCCGAACTCACCGCTCGAGGTCAGTAGTATCAGCGTCTTGCTCGAGAGCATCGGCGCCAGCGGTGTATCGCCGCGCGCCAGGTCGAAACTAAACGTCTTGTTGATGCGAATGACCTGATCGAACCACGCTTTCAGCGGCGCGGGCATGCCGTAGTTGTACATGGGCGACGAGATCACGATGAAGTGCGCCCGGGTCAGCTCGTCGATCATCCGGTCGGAAAGCGCCAGGTGCCGATGCTGCTCCTCGCTCCGATTAGCCTCGGGCGTGAACACGGCGCCTATCCAGCTCTGATCGATGAAGGCGGGCGGTTCGATACCGACGTCACGGTGAATGATCTCGTCGTCGGGCGCTACGCCTTGCCACGCGTCGATGAACGCGCGGGCGATCTTTTTGGAAAGGGAATCATGGCCGGGTATGGGGTTGGATACTTTGCGAACGCTGGCGTCCAGATGAAGGAGGGTACGCATGGTGGGCTCTGCCGTTGCTGGAAAGAAGCCGCCATGCTGGGCTTCAAAGCGACACGGGACAAACGAGTAACAACGGCGTATAGATGAGTTAAAATCATCCAGATTTTTAGAACGGGACGCCAGTAATTGAAAATGTCACTGCACGCAATCAAGGCGTTCGAGTCTGCGGCACGCTTGGGCAGCTTCAAGAAGGCCGCGGAAGAGATGGCAATCGCACCTACCGGCGTGTCCCACCACGTGGCCAATCTGGAAAAGCGGCTCGGCGTTCGGCTCTTTCATCGCCACCACCGTCAGATCACGTTGACCCCGGCAGGGCAGCGGCTGTCCGAGGCGACGACCAGCGGGTTTCTAACCATCGAGACGGCACTTGACGACATCGCTCAACGCGCCTCGCACCTGCGCGTGGAGACTACCTCCTCGTTTGCGGCGCTTGTGCTGATTCCTGGGCTTCACGACTTTCAACGCCGCTACCCGGATCTGGAGGTGAACGTTTCGACCGGCGAAACGATAGGCTCCCCGGTTAGCCAGCTCTGCATCCGGCTGGGCGACGCGCGCCGGGTGGAGGCCGCCTGTGTACTGAAGAAGGAGCGCTTCGGCCTTTATGGAGCGGCGTCCGTCGTCGAGGCGATGAAAGACACCCAGCCGATGCCGGTCTACCTGACCCGCTGGAAAAACGAGCGCCTTCCGTCACCGCCCTGGCCTCAGTGGCTGGCGCAAAGCGGCCTCGCCGGTGAGGCGTTCGAGACTATCGGTTTCGATCAGGAGCTTTACGGGATAGCCGAGGCGGTGGCCGGGAAGGGGCTGGTGTTCTGTTCCCAAACGCTGGTGGCCGAACACGTCAGCAACGCCACGCTGGTCGAGGTGGCCTTGGCGGTCGACTCACCTCTTTGCTACTACACGCCGGCACCCTGGCGGGACTACAGCCTGAACCACCAGGCGCTGCTCGAGTGGCTGAAAGCGCTGATCAGCTGAACACGCCGGTATGTTCGGCCAGCACGGCGCAGCCGATGCCGATCAGCACGACGCCGCCGATTAGCTCGGCCCAGTGGCCGACGAAGCGGCCCAACCGGTGGCCGAGCACCGTGCCGATCGAGGCCATCAGCGTGGTGGCAAGGCCAATGGCGAGGCTCGTGGTGACGATATCGACGTCGATGAAGGCGAGACTAGCGCCCACGGCCATGGCGTCCAGGCTGGTGGCGGTGGCGGTCAGTATCAAAAGCCAGAGCGTTTGCCGGCGATGCCCAATCTTCTCTTCCTTGTTAAGCCCGGCGTAAACCATGTGCGCGCCAATGGCCGTCAGCAGCGCAAACGCTACCCAGTGATCCCAGGCCTGCACGAAGCGCTGCGAGGCCACGCCCGCCGCCCACCCCAGTAGCGGGGTAATGGCCTCCACCACGCCAAACACCAGCCCGATGCCCACCGCGTGGCGAAAGCGCGGGCGGCGAAGCTCTGCGCCTTTGCTGATCGAGGCGGCGAACGCATCTGCCGACATGGAAAAAGCGAGCAGGACAAGAGCAACGGGCGTCATGGCGGGGGAACTCGTGTGGCTTAAAAGGCGCTTCTAAACGGTTGACGAGCAGGGCGACGAACCCTGCCGTTCAAGTATCGAGATACTAGCACGGCAGCCTCTTGCACTGAGGGGATGTCTCGAAAAATAAACTTTATAACCAATAACTTGTATAGCCTTGGCTAACTATTTAAGCGCTGGGTGAATACCTAGAATCGGGGCCAGTAAGGGCCTGTTGTCATTGAATTTGAGGCCGCTTGAGTCTCGCAAAGCGGGGTTGAAAAATTATTTCTTTTGATCGAGTTCAAAACGTCTTATAAGGAATAATATTTCTTTTTAAAAGATAAAAAGGAAACAAATTGCTTATTGATCGTTTCGATTTAAAAATTCTTGAACAGCTTCAGCGGGATGATAGCGTATCTATTGCGCAGTTGGCCGAGAAAGTGGGGCTTTCTGTCACCCCTTGCTGGCGCCGTATTCAGCGCCTGGAAAAAGAGGGCGTGATCGAGAAGCGTATCGCCGTATTGAACCCCCACAAGCTCGATCTCGGCCTGACCGTTTTCGTGATGATCAAGACCGACAAGCACACTCAGGCCTGGCTGGACGCCTTTCAGGACGTGGTCCAGTCCTTCCCCGAAATCATGGAAGTGAACCGTTTGGCCGGCGAGTTCGACTATCTGCTCAAGGTCATCACGCGCGACAACGCTGCCTACGACGCTTTCTATAAAAGACTCATCGCGAGAATAGAGCTCAGCAATGTCACATCCTGCTTCTCCATGGAACAAGTCAAGAAAACCAGCGAGCTGCCCCTCGGCGGCGTCTGACTGGATGACGATCCTTGCCGATGACGTCATCGGCGAGGGTAAGCCTATCGCTGGCCCCTTCGGCCCGCGCCCGCTGCTTTACGCCGACTACACCGCCTCCGGGCGCGCGCTGGGCACCGTCGAGCGGGCAATGCGCGAGCAGGTGCTGCCGTATTACGCCAACACGCACACCGAAACTTCCTACACAGGGCGCATCACCACGCGTCTGCGCGAGGACGCCCGCCGCCAAATCGCAAACGCCGTTGGCGCCACCCACGACTACGCGGTGATCTTTGCAGGCGCCGGTGCCACCGCCGCTATCGACCGCTGCTGGAAGATGCTGGGCCTCGCCCGCTTTGATCAGACATCAGACGAGGCTCGCCCGGTCGTGTTTTTGGGGCCTTACGAGCACCACTCCAACGATCTGGCGTGGCGCGAGTGCGACGCCGAGATCACTCGCATCCCGCTCGACGCGGCGGGGCTGGTCGATCTGGACGCGCTGGAAAAAGCGCTTTCGCGTTTTCAGGGCCGGCGGCTGATCGGCGCTTTCAGCGCGGCCTCCAACGTCACTGGCGTCAAAAGCGACGTGGCGGCGATCGCCCGGCTGATGCACGCCCATGGCGGCATTGCGCTGTTTGATTACGCCGCCAGCGGCCCCTACGTGCCCATCAACGTGGCCGGCACCGGCCGTGACGATCACCTGGACGGCGTGTTCGTCTCGCCCCACAAGTTCGTTGGCGGGCCGGGAAGCTCTGGCGTTTTGATCGTGCGCCGGGCGCTGTGTGTCAACGCCGTACCCTCGGTCGCCGGGGGCGGCACGGTGTCTTATGTCACCGCCGATGGCCATCGCTACGTCAGCGACATTCAGCGCCGGGAAGAGGGCGGCACGCCGAACATTCTGGGCGACATTCGCGCCGGGTTCGCGTTTCGCATTAAAGCGTTGATCGGCGAAGAGCGGATCGAGACGCGCGAGGCGGAACTTGCCAAGCTGGCGCTGGCGCGCTGGTCGTGCATCGATAACCTGACGCTGCTGGGCCCGAGCGACGCGCCCAGGCTTTCGATTTTCTCGTTCAACGTGCGCGCCGGCGAGCGCGAGGTGCACCATAATCTCATCGTCGCGCTGCTAAACGACCTGTTCGGTATTCAGGCGCGCGGCGGCTGCTCCTGCGCCGGCCCCTACGGTCATTCGCTTTTGAATATCGACGCCGACACCGCCTTCGAGCACGAATCGTTAGTTCAAAATGGAAGAAGCTTATATCGCCCAGGTTGGGTAAGGCTCGGATTTCACTTCTTTTTTAGCAATGAGACGGCTAACTATGTAATATCGGCGGTCGAATTTATTGCACGTCACGCGGCCTTACTCATGAAGCTTTACAGCGTCGACGAACGCTCGGGCACCTGGACGGTGCGCGACGGCGTTTATCCGACCCCCTCGATTGATACCGCGGCCACGACGCTGGACGCGCTGCTCGAACCTGCGAGCGCGCGCAAAGCGTTGGCAGACGAAAGCGACCCCTTTGCCGAGGCCGAACACCTTGTCGAGCTGGCTAAACGCGCCGCGCCTCCCGCCGACCCTCACGGCTTCGATACCCCGATACGCTGGTTCTGGTGGCCTCATGAGGCCGAGGACGCCGTGCACTCCCAGGATAAGATGACACCATGACGACGACTTCTTCCCCTACGCTTTCGGGTGCCGGTTTGGAGGCGCTCAACGAGCGCGTACTCTTTGATCTCGCGTGTCTTAACCTGCCACCCGCGAACTGGGTGCCCGCCCGTACCGGTGAACAGGGCGAGCACGTTCACGACGTCATCATCATCGGCGGTGGCCAGTGCGGTTTGGTGGCGGCGTTCGCGCTGATGTCCGGCGGTATTCGCAATCTGCGCATCTTCGATCGCAACCCGGAAGGGCTCGAGGGGCCGTGGCTGAACTACGCGCGCATGGAAACCCTGCGCTCGCCCAAAACCCTGCCCGGGCCGAGCTACGGCTTTGCCTCGCTGACCTTCCGCGCCTGGTACGAGGCGCAGTATGGAAGTGACGCCTGGGAGGCGCTCGATAAGATTCCGCGGCCCACCTGGATGGCGTACCTCAACTGGTACCGCGAGGTGCTGGCGCTGCCGGTCGAAAACAGCGTCAACGTCGAGCGCGTCACGCCCGAAGGCGATCTTCTGCGCCTCGAGCTGTCCGGCGCATCCGCCAAAACGGTGCTGACGCGCAAGCTGATTATGGCCACCGGGCGCGATGGCACCGGCGCGCCGAAGATCCCCGGCTTCGTCAAGAGCCTGCCGGAAAAGGCCTGGGCGCACACCGCCGACGACATCGACTTCAAGGCGCTGGAAGGCAAGCGGGTGATCGTGGTCGGCGTGGGCGCGTCCGCGGTCGACAACGCCGCCGAAGCGCTGGAGCACGGCGCCTCCGAGGTCCGCTTTCTGATCCGCCGCGCCCAGATGCCGACCATCAACAAGATGATGGGCATCGGCTCGTTCGGCTTTACGCACGGCTACGCGGGGCTCAGTGATGCCTGGCGCTGGCGGATCATGCACTACTCGTTCATCACCCAGACGCCGCCGCCACGGGGCTCGACGATGCGTGTCAGCCGTCACGAAAACGCCTTTTTCCACTTCGAGTGCGGCGTCGAAGCGACCCGAATTGAGGGCGATGAGATCGTCGTTACCACCCGCCAGGGCGAGGTGCGCGGCGATTTTCTGATTCTGGGCACGGGCTTCGAGATCGACCCGCTGGCGCGCACCGAGCTTGCTGGCTACGCTGACCGCATTTTGCTCTGGCGCGACCGCTACCAGCCCCCGGAAGGTCTGGCCCACGACGAGCTGGGTAAATTTCCCTACGTGGGGCGTGATTTCGCCTTTCAGGAGCGCGAACCCGGCAGCGCCCCCTGGCTTTCGAACATTCACTGTTTCAACTACGGGGCATCGGTCAGCCTTGGCAAGGTGAGCGGCGATATTCCCGGTATCAGCGAAGGCGCGAGCTGGCTTGCCAGCGCCATCGCCTCGCGCTTTTACCAGGAGGACGTGGAGCGCCACTGGCAGCAGCTACAGCACTACGATGCCCCGGAACTCCAGGGCGACGAATGGACGGCTTCGCCGCTACCCAATGATTGATGGTCCACTTGCCCAAGGAGTGTATCAATGGCACATGTAATCGAGACCGCGGCTAACGTATCGGATAGCGGTGCGCTGTTCGAGGCGCTGACCATGCGCGGCAAACTGATGGATCTTACCGAGCAGTCTCACGACGCCGCGCTTTTGCCCTCCGATGAAGGCGGCGTGCCGCGCGCCGCGCGCGCCGCACTGGCCTGCCGCATGGCGAAAATCTGTCGCCAGGCTGGGCTCGTTAGCCACTACCAAGCGCTGCTGGAAAGCTACGGTGCCGACGCCGACCCGCATCGATTGGCCGACCCCGACGCCACCCCTGGCGCGGATGCCCCGCGCCTGGCGGCGATGGTGACCTATGTGGATCTGGTCACGCGCTCGCCCAAGGACGCCACCAAAGCCGATATCGAAGCGCTGCGCGAAGCGGGGCTCGTCGATGCCGACATCGTACGCCTGGCCGGGCTAGTCGCCTTCGTCAACTATCAGCTGCGCGTCACCGCGGTGCTGAGCGTCATGGGAGAAACGCAATGAGTCGCGTCATTCACAAGTTCACCACGCGTATTCCTACCTGGCGGCCCCATGTCACGCCGGTCGATTTCGACAACGCCAATGAGGCCCAGCGCGAGGCGCTCAAGGAGACGCCGTCGAATACCAAAATTTCCGACTACGTGCTGGTGCTGGCCCACGACCCGGAATCGCTGCGTATTCGGACCTCCTTGTTCAATGGCATCATGTACGACAAGGGTGGGCTTTGCCGCGAGGAGCGCGAGCTCGGCGCCGTGGCGGCCTCGGTGGTCAACCGCTGCATCTACTGCGCGGCGGTGCACGCCCACCGTTACAACAACATCGTCGGCGATGATGCGGTGATGAAGGATATCTTCCTGCGCGGCAAAGAGGCCGAGCTCGACGAGCGGACTCGCGCTATTCTGCGCTTTGGCATGCGCCTTTCCGAGACGCCGCCGAACGTCGATCAGAGCGATATCCAGGCGCTTCGCGACGTCGGGCTCGACGAGCAGGAGATACTGGATTTGACGCTGTCGACGACGCTCTTCGGCTGGGCCAACCGGCTGATGCATACGCTCGGCGAGCCGGTGTCCACCGCCTGAGTCGTCACCGTTCATTACCAGCCACCGTTCACTAATGATCACAAACCGCTTGACAGGGGAACTATCATGACAAAACGCTCTATTTCGACGCTTGCGGTACTCGGCGCGGTCACGATGATGGGGGCCACACCGGCGCTGGCCGAAACGCTACGCATTGGAACGGTGGTCAGCGCGCCGCACCCCTGGATCGATGCCGCCGAAGCGTTCAAGGCTGAAATCGAGGAAGCCACCGATAATCGCATCACCGTGCAGATCTTCCCGGGCGGTCAGATCGGCAACGACCAGACCATGGTCGACGAGATTCGCATTGGCACCACCGACATGATCATTGGCGGGGTCATGAACGTTTCGCCTTACGTGCCGGACTTCGAGATCTTCAGCCTCAACTACCTGTTCGAAGACATGGACATGTTCCGCGCCGCGACCGCGCCGGACTCGCCGGTGTTCGAGTACTTCGACAACGCCGTGACCGAAGCTGATGTGGGTCTCAAGCTTCTGAGCCTGACCGGCGGTGGCACGCGCAACCTGAGCACCAACGTTGGGCCGGTCACCGAGCCTTCTGATCTGGAAGGCGTGAAAATGCGCGTGACCGGCTCGCGTTTGGACGCCGACATGTGGCAGGCCTACGGGGCGCTGACGACGTCGCTGCCTTGGACGGAAATTTACACCGGCATGCAGACCGGCGTCGTCGGCGCGTTCGAAAGCACCATCAGCGGCTACTTCTCCAGCCGCCTGTACGAAGTTGCGCCGTACCACGCCAAGACCGAGCACCAGATCATGATGAGCCACATCTCGATCGGCGAGAACCGCTTCAACCGCTTCTCTGAAGAGGACCAGGCGCTCATTATGGAAGCTGCGCAGCACGCCGGCGAGGTGGGTACCGACAAGGGCGAAGAGTACGACGCCGAGTTCATCGATCAGTTCGAAGACCTGGGCGTGACGGTCACCGAGGTGGACAAGCAGGCCTTCATCGACCGGGCGCTGCCGCTTCACGACGAGTTCGCCGAAGAGCGCGGTTTGACCGAGCTGCTCGAGACGATTCGCGACCTTTAAGAGACGCCGCACATCGCGCGCCTTCCGGGGAGGCGCCGTTGGCTGGAAAGGATGAACGCATGCGATTGATCAATGATGTGCTGGAAAGGGTGCTGACGCTGATTGCCGGCAGCCTATTTGCGATCTTCATCCTGACGGTGCTTTACCAGGTGTTTGCCCGCAGCGTGTTGGCCATTTCGGTCTCCTGGACCGACGAGATCGCCATGTCCTGTTTCGTCTGGGCGGTGTTTCTTGGCGCCGCGGTGGCGCTGCGCCGGCGCCAGCACTATGTGGTCGACGTCTTCCCCTCGCACTTCGTCGTCACCCAGCGCGCGCTACGCCTGTTTGGCAGTATCGCCTGCCTGCCGGTCATCTACGTGCTGGTGGTCAACGGCAACGTGCTGGTGGACATGGGCTGGCACCGCCGCTCGGTGGCGCTCGGCACGCCGATGTCCTACGTGTTCGCCGCCATGCCCGTGGCCGGTGTGGCGATGTTTCTGTTCTCCATCGAAATTCTTTTGAAAGACATCAAGATGCTGGCCCGCGGAAAAGACGCCGCAAGCCAAAGCGAGGCCATCGATTCATGACTCCCTTACTGACTCTGATCGGAAGCTTTTTGCTGTTGATCGCGCTGAGCGTGCCGATCGCCTTCGCCATTGGGCTTGCCTCCATCATCACCATTTTGCAGCTGGGCCTGCCGTTGACCTCGGTGGTCAACCAGATGTTCGCCAGCATCAACTCCTTTCCGCTGCTGGCAGTGCCGTTTTTCCTGCTGCTGGGGCGGCTGATGAACGACGGCGGTATCACCGACCGCCTGCTGCGCTTCGCCGACAGCACCGTGGGCCATGTCCGGGGCGGGCTTGGTCATATCAACGTCATGGTGTCGATGATGTTTGCAAGCCTGTCCGGCTCGGCGGCGGCGGATACTGCAAGCGTCGGCGCGGTGTTGATTCCAGCGATGAAGAAATCCGGCTACCCGGCGCCTTTCGCCGTCGCGCTGACCGCGGCGTCCTCGGTGCTCGGCGGCGTCATTCCGCCGTCGATTTTGATGGTGATCTACGGCGCCTTCGGCAACGTTTCTGTTGGCGCGCTGTTCATGGGCGGGGTGCTGCCCGGCGTGCTGGTCGGGCTGATGCAGATGGGCTACGTCTACTACATTGCCAAAAAGCACGGCATCAAGGCGACGGGCAAGTTCTCGTTTGCCCAGATGGGTCGAACCGCGGTCACCGCGACCCCGCCGATGCTTCTACCGCTGATCATTCTGGGCGGCATCACGCTGGGCGTCTTTACCGCCACCGAAGCGGCCTCAGTCGCGGTGCTGCTCGGCATGCTGCTGGCGTTCGTGTTCTACCGCGCCATTCGCTTTCGCCAGTTGCCAGGCATTCTCAGCGACTCGGTGGTGGCGTTTTCGCTGCCGATGTTCGCCGTGGCCTCCGCCGGCATCATGGGGTGGCTGATCTCGTATCTGGGCATCGCTCAGGAGGTCGCCAACTTCATCCTCTCGGTCACCGAGACGCGTATCGGCATCATGCTGATGGTGATGGTCTGCATGCTGATCATCGGCACGGTGCTGAGCCCGGTTACCGCGGTCATCATCTTTTTGCCAATCATCCAGGGGCTTTGCGTTGCCGCGGATATCAACCAGGTGCACATGGCGCTGGTGGTGATTCTTTCGCTCACCCTTGGGCTGATCACGCCGCCTTACGGTATTTGCCTGTTGATCGCCACCCAGATCGGCGAGGTTTCCATGCCGCGCGCCTTCGTGGCGGTCATGCCGCTGATTGGGCTGATCCTCGCGGTGATCATCGCGGTGATCCTGCTGCCCGGTATCTTCATGTACCTGCCGCAGATGATGTTCCCCAAGGCTTTCTAGCCGCGCTATAGCGCGACAGCGCCCCGCCCGGTCAACCGGGCGGGGCGCTGTCGTTTTTGGCGGTGGGTAAAACGTTTATCGACCATGGGCGATCAAATAGGCGAGACCGTCACTCGGCGAATCAGTGCGGTGACCGCCATGGACTCTTCGAGCGCCAGGGCGTCGCAGGCCTTTCGCGAAAGCTGCGCGCGAAGCGTCTGCGTGCCCACGCGCAGGCGGATCTCGACCTGATGAGGCGTTTGCGCCAGGTACCTCATCGCCTCGATCACGGCGGGCAGCGCGTCGAGCTCGCTGGTGGCAGGCTCGACTGATCGGGACAGGCTAACGTCGCGGGCTTTTACGTGCAGGCGAACGCGCTGCCCCCTGTCCAGCGCCGGTGCGGGGATTGAAAGGCTCGGGTGGTTGTTGGATGCGCCTGAGTCGAGAGCCACCTGGGTGAGCCCATAGGCCGCGTCGTGATCGACAACAATCGCATCAAGCAGCGATGCGGCCTCGAACGCCTGCAGCGTCTGGGTAAGATCAAGGCGCTGCAAAAGCGCGCTCAGGGTGTCGCTTACCACCACGCGCCCGGCGCTCATCACGACCAGGTGGTCGGCGATGGCGGCGATCTCGTCGGCGTCGTGGCTGACGTACACCACCGGAATGTCTACCTGGCGCGTGAGCCGTGCGATATAGCGCAGAAGCTCCTGCTTGCGCGCGCCGTCGAGCCCGGTCAACGGCTCATCCATCAGCAGCAGCTCCGGGTCGCTCAAAAGCGCCCGGCCGATGGCGACCCGGCGCGCCTCGCCGCCGGACAGCGCCCCGGGCATGCGCTCGAGCAGGTGCCCAATCCCCAAAAGCTCGACGATGTCGTCAAAGCGCGGCGCCGCGTGCGCCGGCATGGCGTAGGTGAGGTTGCCGCGCACCCGGTAGTGGGGGAAAAGCCGCGCTTCCTGGAACACCACGCCCACCCGGCGCTTGTGGGCGGGCACGAAAACGCGCCTGGCGCTGTCCACTAGCACCCGCTCGCCAAGCTGGATTCGGCCAGCGTTGGGGCGCTCGAGCCCGGCGATCAGGCGCAGCAGGCTGGTCTTGCCGCTGCCTGAGGGGCCGAACACGCCGGTCACGCCGGACCCGGGCAGTTCAAGTGCGGCGCCGAGGTGAAAAGCCCCCAGGCGCTGGTCGACCTCAAGCGTTAAACCGGCGGCCGAAGGGCGGTCAGTAGGCATCGCGCTCCTGCACTCTCTGTTTGGTTCGCCTGGCCAGCCACTCCGATGCGATCAGCGACACCAGCGCGATGAGAATGGCCAATACGCAGAGCCTGGCCGCGGCGCTTTCTCGCCCAGGGCTCTGGATCAGCGTGTAGAGCGCCAGCGGCAGCGTGCGGGTTTCGCCAGGGATGTTGGAGGCAAAGGTAATCGTGGCGCCAAATTCGGACAGCGCCCGGGCGAAGGCGAGCATGGTGCCGGTCAAAAGCCCCGGTACCGCCAGCGGCAGGGTGATCGTGGTGAAGACACGCAGCCGCCCGGCGCCCAGCGTTCTGGCCGCGGCTTCGAGCTTCGGGTCCACCGCCTCGAGCGACAGGCGCAGCGCGCGTACCAGCAGCGGAAACGCCATTACGCCGCTGGCCACCGCCGCGCCCTGCCAGCTAAACGGCAGCGATACGCCCAGCGCGCTATAAAGCCACGCCCCGATGACCCCCTGGCGGCCCAGCGCCACCAGCAGCAGATAGCCTACCACCACCGGCGGCAGTACCAGCGGCAGGTGGATCAACCCGTCGACCAAGGCTTTGCCGCGAAATTCGAAGCGCGCCAGCCACCAGGCAATGACGATGCCCGGCGGCAAAATCCAGGCCACTGCGGCCAGCCCGATCAACAGGCTCAGCCGAATCGCTTCCCACTCCGCAGGCGTTAGCATCAGGGCCGGCTGATGGCGGTGTCGAAGCCGTAGGCTTCAAAAATATCCAGTGCCGCGTCGCTTTTAAGCCAGTCGCGAAGCGTCTGTGCGGCGTCGTTTTCGCTCTCGCCTATCAGCGCCGCCGGGTAGGTGATCGGATCGTGGCTATCCGCCGGGAAAAGTCCCAGTACGCGCACGGCCTCGCTTGCGAAGGCGTCGGTCTGATAGACCACGCCGGCCGGCGTTTCGCCGCGCTCGACCAGCGCGAGAGCGGCGCGCACGTCACTTGCCCGGGCCAGGCGCGGCTCCAGCGCATCCCACTCACCGAGCGTGTCCAGCGCTTGCCTTGTGTAGATGCCCGCCGGCACGTGGTCCGGGTCGCCCACCGACAGGCGATCACCCGCACCGAGCAGATCCTCGATTGGCGCGCCGCTGCCTGGGGTGAACGTCTCAGGGGCGGCGTCGCTGGCGCTGACCAGCGCCAGGCGGTTTTGCAGCAGATCCTCACGCGCGCTGACGTCAACGCCTTGCGCTTCGAGCCAGTCCATCCAGTCGACGTTGGCGGAGACGAATACCTCGGCGGGGCTGCCGCTGTCGATCTGGCGCGCCAGCGTCGATGAGGACGCGTAGACCGGTGTGACGTCGATATCATGTGTCGCCTCGAAGGCGGCGATGGCCTCGTTCATGGCATCGGTCAGCGAGGCGGCAGCGGCGATCTGAACGTTGTCGGCGGCGTGAGCCGACAGCGGCGCGCAGACCAGCGCAAGGGCAGCGAGCGTGCGGGGCGAGGCGAGAGGCATTGTATGAATTCCCGTTATTTCCGTCTGGATATAGCGGAGACTAAAGCCAACCGGATCAATGATCAAGCGCCGTTATCACAAGCGCTCGTCTCGGCCGCTTCAAACGCCAGAAGATCGAGCAGGGCGCGGGCGTCCTCGGCGTCTTCCTCGGCCAAGCGCCGCTCCAGGGCGCGAAAGTGGGCGATTACCTGGCGCCCGGTGGCGCTGAGTCGCGCGCCGCCACGCTCGTTGCCTCCGGCGTGGGTTTCAACCAGCGGCTCGAGAAAGTGGCCGTTCATGGTTTCGATCAACTGCCAGGCTTTTTTGTAACTCATGCCAAGCGCGCGCCCGGCGCTCGAGATCGAGCCGGTCTCGTCGATGGCTTCCAACAGCGCCACCTTGCCCGGACCCAGAATCACGTCGCGGTGCAGCGCCAGGCGCAGTTGAAAAGTAGGGGTAGGGTGATGGGTACGCGTCACGGCGGGCTCCGACAGGGTCACGGCGCCCAGTGTAGCAGTTGCCTGCTACCGCGAGGCGAGCGTTCAGGATCCATTGCGGCGCCGGTAAAGCCACCGAACGTCGACACCGAAAGAGTAAAGCGAGGCTATCAGCGCGCTCAGCGCCAGAAGCGTCGCGACGGTGTGGCTGGTCAGCGGCGTGAGCGCTAGAAGCAGCGCTACCACCTGCCACACGCACACCGTCTTGCGGCGAAAGCTTTCAAGCAGTGGCGCGCTCAGCCATTCAAGGCGCCAGCTTGCCAGCACAAAGGCGTAGCGCATGCCGCCGATCATTAACACCCACGCACCGAGCGACTCGAGCTTCAACAGCGCAACGCACAGCAGCAGAATCATCAGCGCGTCGAGCTCCATATCGAAGCGCGCGCCGAAACGCGAGTGGCTATTGGTCCTGCGCGCCACGAACCCATCGACGCCGTCGAGCGCCAGCGACACCAGCGCCACGGCGAGCCACAGCCAGATCGCCTCGATAAAGGCGTGCTCGGCCAGCGCCCCGGCCACGATGGCGACCAGGATGGCGCGGGCCAGCGTCACCCGGTTGGCCCAGCCAAGCGGCCCGCGATCCCAGAAGCAAAGCGTCAGCCAGGCGATGACGCCGTAAAGCGCCGCCGTAATCGCCCAAGTCGCCGGGGATACGAGCAGCGGCGAAAGGCCCTTGCCGGAGGCGATCAAAAATCCTGCCCCCAGCGCCAGCTCGAAAGCGGTAAAAAGGCGTGGGTGCGTGCTGGCAAGGGGTGATACGAAGGGCATGGCGACTCACAAAGCGGCGCTCGACCGCGCGATCGTTATCAAAATTATGCTGCATTGGGGCGTGACGATGAGCGAGCTCGCGCCCCAATGCGAACGTTACTGAGCAAGCGTTTTGACCGAGGTGGGCGCTCAAGCTTCCAGGCTACCGCCACCGAAGGCAAATGAAAAGCACCGATGGCATTGAAAAGTGACGAAAACCTGGCAATGCTTGAATGATGAGTGATAAGAACGGATTAATCACAGGGAATTGTTTTTATGCCGCTGACGGAAACCGCCAGTGCTCTTTGGATCACACGCCCTCAAGCGGCCGAGATCCAACCTGAAACGCTTGAGGCGCCGCTGGATGACCAGGTTCAGGTGCGTGCGCTGTATAGCGGCGTCAGCCGGGGAACGGAGTCGCTGGTGTTTAATGCCCGGGTGCCGCCAAGCGAGTACGCCCGCATGCGCGCGCCTTTTCAGGTAGGCGACTTCCCAACGCCGGTGAAGTACGGCTACTGCAGCATCGGCGTGGTCGAAAAGGGGCCAGAAACGCTGCGCGATAAAACCGTTTTCTGCCTCTACCCGCATCAAACCCGCTACGTCGTGCCGGCAAGCGCAGTCATGCCGCTACCGGACGGCCTGCCAGCTCAGCGCGCGGTGCTGGCCGCCAACATGGAAACCGCCATCAACGGTGTGTGGGACGCAAACGTCCTGCCCGGCGAACGGTTCTGCGTCGTGGGGGCTGGCGTTGTCGGCGCGCTGGTGGCCTATCTCTGTGCGCAAATTCCCGGCACCCGCGTGCATCTCATCGACATCAACCCCGAGCGACAGGCGCTGGCAGCCGCGCTAGGTGTCGGGTTCTGCACCCCGGATAGCGCCCCTACCGACCAGGACGGCGTAATTCACGCCAGCGGCCACGGCGAAGGGCTGCGCCTGGGCCTGTCGCTTTTAGGCAGCGAAGGGCGCCTAATTGAGATGAGCTGGTTTGGCGAAGGCGACACCGCGCTTACCCTCGGCGGCGCTTTCCACTCACAAAGGCTCTCCATCAAGGCAAGCCAGGTCGGCCAACTGCCCGCCGCGCTAAAGCCGCGCTGGGACTACCGCCGGCGCCTAGGGCTTGCGCTCGAGCTTTTAAAGGATGAGCGGCTCGATCATCTGATCAGCGGCGAGTGCACGTTCGACGAGTTCCCCCAAGTGGCGCCTTCATTGTTCGGCCCTCAAAGCCAGGCGCTTTGCCACCGCATCACCTATTCCGTGACCGGCTAAATCCCGCGCCGCTTACGCCCATTCATGTCTAACGACATTAGAAAAGGATTTTCCATGTACCGTTTATGCGTTCGCGACCACTTCATGATCGCCCACAGTTTCAACGGCGAAATTTTCGGCCCGGCCCAGCGCACCCACGGCGCCACCTACGTGGTCGACGTAGTTTTTAAGCGGCCAGAGCTTGATGCGGACGGACTGGTGATCGACATCGGTCTTGCCAGCGAAACTCTCAAGGAAGTGCTGGCGGGCTACAACTTCCAAAACCTGGACGAGGTGCCCGAGTTCAAGGGCAAGAACACCACCACCGAATTCATGGCCGGCGTGATTTTCAATGCGCTAGCCAAGGGGATCAAGGAGGGCAGGATGGGCACCACCGCCCAGGGCATTACTCATATGGAAGTGAAGCTTCACGAGTCCCACGTGGCGTGGGCAAGCTACGAAGGCGCGCTATGAGCGAAAGCGGCGATTTGAACGAAAGCCGCGCGTTGAGCGAGGGCTTCACGCTGCTGGTGGCCGGCGCGCTCGACCAGCGCACCGGCGGCTACATGTATGACGCGCGTATGGTTGAGGCGCTGCGCCGCCAGGGCCACATGGTCGAGGTGGTCGAGCTCGGCGGCCAATTTCCGCTGGCTTGCGACCGGGCCGCGGGAGAGTTCGCCGAGGCGCTTGCCAAGCTCGACGACGGCGAGCGCGTCATCATCGATGGGCTGGTCATGGGAAGCCTGCCGGACATCGTCGCTACCCACGGCGCGCGTTTGGATATTACCGCGCTTCTGCACCATCCGCTCGGTGACGAGCAGGGCCTGGACGAAGAAACCCAAGCGCAGCTACACACAAGCGAGCTCGAAGGGCTTCAAAGCGTGGTTCGCATCGTCGTCACCAGCCGCTTCACCGCGCATCGGTTGGACGAGCTTGCAAAGCGCTATCAACTGCCTCTGAGCGCACCCATCGCGGTCATTGAGCCCGGCGTCGAGCCGGGCCCCGTTAGCCCGGCACCGTTGGATGGCGAGCCGATTCGGCTTTTGTGCGTGGCCACGCTCACCCCGCGTAAGGGCCAGGACGTGCTGGTCAAGGCGCTGGCCGGGCTCGAGACGCGCCATTTTCAGTGTGACCTTTACGGAGCCCCGCGCGACGAGGCGTTTGCCGCCGAGGTCGCGGCGCTGATCGAGCGCCACGAGCTGTCACAAGTCACGCTTCACGGCGAGTGCGACGCCGAAGCGCTGGAAGCCGCCTATCGCGGTGCACACGCGCTGGTGCTGCCGTCCTGGTACGAAGGTTACGGCATGGTGGTGACCGAGGCGCTGGCGCATGGCCTGCCGGTCATCACCACCACCGGCGGGGCACTGGCGGATACGCTGCCCGACAACGCCGGCCTCGGCGTGCCCCCCGGCGACAGCCAAGCGCTGGGTGAGGCAATCGAGCGCTTTTTGAGCGACGCTTCGCTGCGTGCGCGCCTTTATGAAGGCGCGCGTGAGGCACGCGAGGCGCTCGGTGACTGGCAGGCCGCCGGCGCCGCTTTCACCCAAGCACTGATGCGCCCGGCGCACTTCTCGGCGAGCAGTCGCTTCGCCGCCGATTGGTTGACGCTTAGAGAAAGCGTCGACTTTGGGGCGCGAAGCCGCGAGCTTGCGCAAAAGGCCAGCGAGTGGCTCGGCCGCGAGCCCGGTGAGGTGGTCATCGCCGATCTTGGCTGCGGGCGCGGCAGCAACCTGCAGTTTCTCGCGCCGCTGATTCAAGGCGCGCACAGCTGGCAGCTGTTCGATCATGACGAGCAGCTTCTCGATGAAGCGAAAGCGCGGGCCGAGGCGCTTGGCAGCGCGAGTAATGAGCCGGTATCCGTCGAAGTTCACTGCGCCTCGATTGCGGACCTGGATCACCCGGCGCTAGCTTCCGTTCGGCTCGTCAGCGCCTCGGCGCTTTTAGATCTGGTCTCACAGGAGTGGATCGAGTCGCTGGCCGAGCGGTGCGCCGACAAGTGTCAGGCGGTGTTGATCGCTCTGAGTGTGACCGGTCATTGGTGCTTTCTCGATGAGCGTGGCGAGATGCTCGAGGACGGTGACGATCTGTGGGCGCGCTCGCTTTTCAACGCCCACCAGGCTCGCGACAAGGGGCTTGGCAGCGCGCTCGGCGGCGCGGCGCAAACGGCGCTTGCCCAAGCGCTCGAAGCCCGCGGCTACCGCGTCGAACAGGCCGACACGCCCTGGCGGCTGGAGGCCGGCGACAGCGACCGGCGGCCGTTGGCGTGCTCGCTCATCGAAGGCTTTGCCGAGGCGATGACCGAGCAGGTACCGATGGAGGCGAGCCGGATCGCCCAGTGGCGCGATGCGCGCTTGAAAGGCGTTCGCGCAGGGACGCTCGGGGTCTGGGTCGGCCACCGGGACCTGCTCGCCCTGCCCGCGGATAAGGCGTAGCCGGTGGGCGCGCTCGCTTGGCTCAAGACCGCCTGGGTGCAGCGGGCGCTGTTGAGCCTTGCGCTGCTGGGCGCGGTGGCGCTGTGGGTCAACCCTGGCGACATTATGCGCGAGGTCACGCGCTTTTCGCCGGGTTGGGCGGCGCTGGCGCTGCTTATCAGCGTGGCGCAGGTGATGCTGAGCGCTTGGCGCTGGCGGCTCACCGCCGCGTGCCTGGAGGTGCCGCTTCGCTACCGCTACGCGCTCGCCGAGTACTATCTGGCGCTACTGGTCAACCAGCTGCTCCCCGGCGGCGTGCTGGGCGATGCCGGTCGCGCCCACCGTCACGCCACGCAGTCCGCTAGCAGTGCAAGCGCTTGGCGCGCGGTGGTGCTCGAGCGCGCCTCGGGCCAGGCCGCAGTGGCGCTTTTGATGGTGCTGGCGCTTTGTACGTCGCCGCTTTGGCACCGCTCGCTGGGAGTGACGAGCATCGTGGCGCTGGTGGCGTGCCTGACGCTTGTCGGTATGGGGCTGGTGGCACTCGGGGTGGGGCTCTCTCGCCGCCAGGCGTTGCCGGCTTGGTGTAGCGCGTTTGGGCGCGATCTGCGCCGAAGCCTTTTAGGGCGCAGCGTTTGGTACTGGCAGTTATCTTCATCCCTTGCCATTGTTATTAGCTACGGCCTGGTCATGGTCTGTGCGGCCCGCGCCATCGGGGTCGAGCAAAGCGCCTTGAGCATTCTGGCGCTGGCGCCGGTGCTGTTGCTGGCCATGCTGATTCCACTGTCGATCGCCGGCTGGGGGCTGCGCGAGGGGGCGGCGGCCACGATCTGGATGTTCGTCGGGCTGCCGTCCTCCCAGGGCGTGGCCATTTCGCTCGCTTACGGAGTACTGGTGATGCTTTCTAGCGTGCCGGGCATTTGGGTCGCCCTAAGCCGTCGCGGCCGGGCAACCCCGTCAAACGGCGGCGGCGTTCAGGCAAACATCGAACAGCGTATCGTCACCGCAGCGGAAGGTGCGCATCCGGGGGCGCAGCGCGCTCTCCAGCGTATCGATCGGCGTCATTTTGAGCCCCGGCCGGCCGGAGCCGATCAAAAGCGGGGCCACCATCAGGTGCAGCGCGTCGATGGCGCCGGCCTCGATGAATTTCGAAATCGTGATGCCGCCGCCTTCTACCAGAATACGTTGGTAGCCGCGCTCGTGAAGCAGCGCAACGACATCAGCGGGGGCGAACTGGCCGGCGTCATCGAGGGCCAGCACGCACTGCGTAGCGCGACTTTCCAACGTCTCGACGCCGGGGCCGGTCACGTGCAGCGTGGGCGGCTCGCTACTTTGCAGCACGCCGAGCGTAGCGGGCGCGCGCCCGCGCGGGTCGAGCACCACGCGCACCGGGTGGCTCCCCTCGACGTGGCGCACGGTGAGCTGAGGGTCATCCGCCACCGCGGTGCCCGCGCCGACCACCACGGCGTCCGCCAGCGCTCTAAGCCGGTGCAGGTGCACCAGGCTCTCGAAGCCGTTGATGTAGTGGGAGTGGCCACTTTCGGTGGCGATACGCCCGTCAAGGCTCTGACCCAGCTGCGCCAGCGTCCAGCGCTCGCGCACTGCCAGCGGCGCCAGGCACTCCAGCATCGAGCGCGCCTCATCAGTCAGGCCCACGGCGTCACCGCACTGCCACTGGCCTTCATCGTCGACGCGAAGCGGGCCGTTCAAAACGCCGGCGCGCCGGTCGAGCAGCCAACGCCAGGCGGTTTCACCGTCGATCGACCCGTGCTCGCCGCCGGAACCGGCACCGTCAGAACCTACAACACCGTTGGAGTGGGGCATGACGCCTCCATGAAGAGAACAACGTGGAATCATGCCAGGGGCACACGCCCTGCGCAAGCAGCGACCCTTGCTCGCTCGACCAGGCAACCAGGAGGCCTACATGTATCACATTGAACGCGCTATTTTCGATATTCGCCGCGGGCTTCCCGTCATTCTGAAAACCGGCGATCAGCGCCTGCTGGTGCAGGCGCTGGAAGGCAGCGACTCGATCGATACGCTGGCGAGCCTGTCGGGCTCCCGGCCCTCGATGGTGCTGACACGCCACCGGCTCGAGGCCATGGGCATATCGCTCGAGGCCGAGGCGGCGAGCCTGCCGCTTCACGAGCAGATCAGCGAAAGCGACCTGCACCGGCTGGCCGTGGCCAAGGGCGAGGCGAGTTCCTCGTCGACGCTGCTCACCGGCCTCAAGCCCGCCGCCAGCGGCGAGCGCGCCGCGCTGACGCTGATGCGCCGGGCGCTGCTCATTCCCGCCGCGCTCTGCGCCGAGATCAGCGATGCCCAGGCAGCGGTGATCGATCAAAAGCTCGCGAAAGCGGAGCTTTTGGAGATCGACGCCGATGAGGCAGCCAAGTGCCTGGCCGGGGCGCCGGGGATGCTCAAGCGCGTCAGCGAAGCGCGCATTCCGCTGGAAGAGGCGGTCGAGAGCCGTTTCGTGCTGTTTCGCGAGCCGGACGGACTGCGCGAGCACGTGGCGGTGGTGATCGGCGAACCTGAACGCATGAAAGGCCCGGTGCCGCTTCGCATGCACTCGGCCTGCCTGACCGGTGATCTGTTCGCTAGCCTGCGCTGCGACTGCGGCGAGCAGCTGAGAAACGCGGTGGCGGACATTCAGGCGATGGGCGGCGGGGTGCTGTTGTATCTGGCCCAGGAAGGGCGGGGAATCGGTCTTGCCAACAAGCTTCGTGCCTACACCCTGCAGGACGGCGGGCTCGACACCGTCGATGCCGACCAGGTACTCGGCTTTGGCGACGACGAGCGTCAGTACGCGGTGGCGGTGGACATGCTGCGAGCGCTTGCCATCGACAAGGTGCAGCTACTCACCAACAACCCGCTCAAGATGCAGGCGCTGGAGGCTGGCGGCGTCGAAGTCGCCTCGCGTCAGGCGCTTTACGGCAGCGTCACGGATCAAAACCACCGCTACCTGAGCGCCAAGGCTAACCGCGCCGGCCACCTGCTCGACGAGGTGCTGGAAAGTCGCGGCCATTAAGCCGTTGTCAGCGCGAGTGTTCGGCCCACGTGCTGGCTTTTAAGGGCGAGAAAGACTCAAGAATTGCCCTGGGTCGGCTCGAAAGGGGGGAGCGCCGCGGTTTCCTCGATCACCCGGGCAAGCGTTGCGCCGTAGTGTTCGACCAGACGCTTGCCAAGCGCGGCCTCGGCATTCGATGCGTTGCCCGCCACGCCCTGAGTACTCAAATCTTCGCCCAGCCAGGCAAACGCCGCCGCGCCTTCGGGGGCGACCAGGTAGTTTGGGGTTTGCGGGCGCGCAGGCTCCGCAGGCCGGTAGCCCTGCAGGTCGACCAGCTTTGGGGCCAAGTGCAGCATCATGGCGGTTTCCAACAGCCCGCCGTGCAGCCCAAAGCGCAGCTCCTCGGCGTCGATGGCGCCCTCGAGCGGTGGCAGGCGGGTGTAGGTCGCTTTAACCACGCGCATGTCAAAGCGCTTTCGTAGCGTGAGCGCGGCCAAATCCATCACCGCCTTGTTACCGCCGTGGCTATTGATCCACACCATCTTCTTGAACCCCGCCCGCCACACGCTTTCGCCCAGCGCCTCGAGCGTGGCGATGGCAAGCGAAGGCGGAAGGCTCAGCGTGCCGGCGAAGCTTGCGTGCTCATCGCTTGCGCCGACGGCAAGCGGCGGTAGACACACCGCGTCGATGGTGGGGTCGAGCGCGTCCAGCGCCGCACGTTGAAGCCCCTCACCGATGATCAGGTCGGTGGCGAGCGGCAGGTGTGTGCCGTGCTGCTCGGTGGCGCCCAGGGTGAGCACCGCGACCGCCTCATTGGCAGCCACCGCTTTGAGTTGGGGCGCGCTCAGCGCTTGCCAGTGGTAGATCATGCAATTCCTTGTCAGAGTCAGACGTGGTTGGCCACCAGCGGATGGTCGACGCGGCAGGCGTAAAGGTCGCCGGAGGCGAGCCCGTCGGCGCCGTCGTCGAGCCAGCGGCGAATGGCGCCCGGGGTTTGCCACGTGGCAAAGCGAAAGGCGCGCTGCTCGCCGGCAATGGCGTTGAAGCGGTAATCGCCGAGCCGGGTGAGCTCCTCGATACAAGCGTGGCTTACGTGCAACACGCCGGCGACGAACTCCACTGACAGTGCCGCTACGGCGTGGCTCAGGCCCTTGAGCACGTCGGCCTCGAACCCTTCTACGTCGATCTTGATGAAGCAGGGCATGCCGAAACGCTCGATGAGCCGGTCCACAGTGGTCACCTCGACGCGCAGCGTGCGCTCCCAGGCAATGTGCTTGAACGCCGGGTTCTCCGTGCCGATGCGCCCGCGCCAGTCGTGGGCGAGGGTCGAAAGGGTCGGGTTGGCGCTACTGATCGCGATCTCGGCGTGACCCGACTCCACGCCCGCCGCTACCGGCAACAGCGTAATGTCGTCGTGTTTGATGATACGGCGAAACCAGCGCGCCAGCTCCGGCTGCGGCTCGAGTGCTACGACCCTGGCGCCGAGTGCCTGAAACGCGGCGCTGCGATCGCCCAAGTGGGCGCCGATATCGAAAGCGACCTCGCCGGGTACGATGAACGGATGATAAAGCCGTTTGAGCCCTTTTTGCCGCCCGGGGCGCCAGTAGATGATCAGCGAGCGCGCTAGTCCGCCACTGCTTCTAAGCCGTTGACCGAGCGCAAGGCGCATCAGTGGGGCTCACGGGCCGAGGCGCTGGCAGGGCGGTTGTCGAAACATCGAAACGACTGACACGGCATGTCGCCTACCAGCTCGCCGGGAAGCGGAGCGATGACGCCTTCGAGCGGGGCGTGGCCGGGCGTATCGCCTCGGGCGCCGAGGGCGGCGAAGTCGTCCAGAAGCGTGGGGCGGTAGCTAATGCTGGGCGTTTTCAGAAGCCCCAGCCGGTGGCTGACCACGCCGCCCCAGGTACCGCTACTGGAGTATTTGACGATGGGCGTGGCCAGCACGAGCCCCGCCCAGGCCGGTGTCAGCCAGAAAAAGGCGTGCAGCGAGCACGCCGCCATGGCGCCGGCCCAAAGTACGCCGCACACCGTCATCCAGTAGGTGTGGCGCCAGGCTTCGCGCCAGGCAAGCGAGCGCTCGCCGCGGTGCTGGGTTTGCCACTCGACCGAGCGGCCAAGCAGCACGTTGACGATGAACAGGCTGTGCCAGGCCATCATCAAGGGCGCGATGAGCGCGGCGAAGGCGAGCTCGAACAGCACGCTAAGCGTCAGCTTGAAACGTCCGCCGAAGGCGCGTGGGCACTGCGCCAATGTCAGCAGATAGCCCAGAAGTTTTGGTGCGAGCAGCATTAACAGGGTGATCCACAAAAGCCCGAACGACAGTAGCGGGGGGAGCTCGGAGTTTTGAGGCGGCGCGAGGGCCTGCACGCCAACCAGCAAACTCGTGCAGACCAAAAGCCCTAGCCACACGATCGATGAGAGATAAGCAAAGGCGCCAAACAGAAAGTGCAGCCGGCTAATGGGGTGAAACCCGGCGCCAGAGAGCAGGCGCAGGTGCTGCAGGTTGCCCTGCAGCCAGCGCCGGTCGCGCTTGGCGAAATCGAGAAAGTTACTCGGCATTGCCTCGAAGCTGTTGTGCGAGGCGCCGGTATGCGGCGCCTGTCGCGATACCGCCGTGGTGGCGGAGGTATCCAGCAGCACCTGCCAGCCGCCGCGTTTCAACAGGGCAGCTTCGACGAAGTCGTGGCTTAGAAGCTCGCCGCCAAGCGGCGCCTTGCCGGGCAGGGCGGGGAGCCCGGCGTGGGCCATGAACGCGCGGGTGCGAATGATGGCGTTGTGGCCCCAGTAGTTGGCCGCATCGCCTTGCCAAAAGCTTTGCCCGGCGGCGAGCATGGGGCTATAAAGCGCCGAGGCGTATTGAAGGCAGCGGCCGAACAGCGTGCGCTGGCCTACCGGGATCGGCACGGTCTGGATCAAACCCACGCGGGGCTCGCGCTGCATGCGATGCACCATGTGCAAGAGCGTGGCGCCGCTCATGAGGCTGTCGGCATCGAGCACCACCATGAAGTCGTAGCGCCGGCCCCAGCGCCGGCAGAACTCGGCAATGTTGCCCGCCTTGCGCCCCTCGTTTTTCTCGCGGCGGCGGTAGTAGACGTTGATCTGGCCGGCCAGACGCTGCTGTAGCGCCGCCACGTGGGCCGCCTCTTCGCGGGCCTGGGTGAGAGTTTGGGTGTCGCTTAGGATGAAAACGTCGAAGTGCTCGCCGATGGCGAGCTCGCCGCCGCCTTCGGTGCGGGCTTGGCTCAACAGCGAACGGCAGGTCGCCTCGAGCCCGGCGATGGTCGACACCGGCGGCTCGGCATAAATGGGCATGACCAGCGCGGTCTTGCTTAAAAGCCGGTAGGCGCTGGGTGGGGTCGGCCGCTGGCGGCGTAGCGACAGTGGATCCAGGCGCAGCGCACAGAGCACGAATCCGCACACCGCGCCCCAAAAGGCCATGGCGATCCAGCTAAAGGTGAGCGCGAATAGCGCCAGCAAAGCGATTTGCCACCCCAGCGCAAGATCCTCGACGACGTGGTACATCGCCACCAGCCCCACCACGCTGGTGGTGAGCACGGCCAGCGTATAGAAAGCGCGGCGCCAGAAAAGCCCGGGAATGGCGACGGCGGTGGTCGGCTGTTCAGTCATCAGGAGTCCATACGTAGTTCCAGGTTTCGCTGATCGGCTCGCCGTTCAGCTCGAGCCGCAGGCGGATGTCGCTCGTCGCGTTGGCCGGAACGCGAAAGCTCGCGCGCCAGCGGTTTTCCGGCAGTGCGAGCAAGTGGGCTTCGCGCGCCTCAACGTCACCCGCGTCGATGAAAAGCGTCACCGGGGCGTCGTCGTTTAGGCCTTCAAGCTCGCCGCCTTCGTAATCCACGATGAATTGACGCTGCTCTTTCGAGGCCGGGTCGCTGGCGAGCCCCGCCTGGCCCTGACGAGTACGAAAGACGTGCGCCAGTTGATTGGCCTCGGGCGTGTCGTTCAGGGTGTAGGTGCGGTAGTGAAGCGCAAGCGACTCGCCGGCCTCGAGCGGGTCATCGAAGACCCAGTAGGCGACGATGTTGTCGTGGGTCTCGTCCGGTGTAGGCAGTTCGACGAGCTCGACATGACCCGGGCCCCAGTTCGCCAGCGGTTCGACCCACTGGCTTGGGCGGCGATGGTAACGCGCTTCCATGTCCAGGTAGCGGTTGAAATCACGCTCGCGCTGCATCAGGCCAAACCCGGCCGGGTCGTCGTCGCTGAAAAGCGACAGGCGCGTGTCGTCCGGATTCGAGAGCGGGCGCCAGATCCACTCGTTTTGGCCGGTGTGCATCAAAAGCCCGTCGGAGTCGTGCACCTGGGGGCGGAAATCGTCCGGCCGATTAGCGGTGACATCACCGAAGGTGAACATGCTGGTCAGCGGCGCGACGCCGAGCTTGTCGATATCCTCGCGAGCAAAGAGCTCGGCTTCGACCTCGAGGTTGGTCTGCTCGCCCGGCGTGAGCGTGAAGCGGTAGGCGCCGCTGATCGAGGGGCTATCCAGCAGCGCCAGAAAGGTGAGCGTATGATCGCCTTGCTGGGGTTTGAAAAACCAGAACTCGCTAAACCGGGGAAACTCTTCTGGCTTGATTGAGGCGGTATCGATGGCGAGCCCGCGGGCGGAAAGGCCGTACACTTGGTCGCGCCCGACCAGGCGAAAATAGCTGGCGCCGAGAAACGCGGCGACTTCGTCGCGGTAGTCGGAGCCGTTGATCGGGTAGTGCAGGCGAAAGCCGGCGTGGCCGCTATCGGCCAGGTCTTCGCTGGAAAGTGTTTGGGCCTCGCCCTCGTAGCGGAAATCGTCGCGTTCAAAAGGCAGCGGTTCGCTCTGGTCATCGTCGATGACGTTGAGGGTAATGGGTTCCTTGAACAGAAAACCGCTGTGAAATAGCTGCAGCGAAAACGGGCTGTCGTCGCGCCAGTAGGCGCGTTCGGGGTCGAAGCGAATCTGGCGGTAGGTATCGTAGTCCAGGTTCTCGAGAGCGCTTGAAAGCGGGGTGTCGGGGGGCGTGTACGGGGCTTCGGCCAGCGTTTTGGCGCGCTCGATGACGTCATCGAAAAAGGTGTCGTTTGCCTGGGAGATCGAGGCGTTCGCCAGGCCAAGCGCGATAAGCCACTGTGTGCCAATACGACCTTTCATAAACGGGGTCCCTTCCTTCAAAGGCCATGGGTAATCAATTACCTGGCACCGGAATCGGTTTTTATCACTATTTTTATCACTATGATGGCAGCCGGCGTTTTGACTATCGTTATGTTCCCGGGCAAGCTCGACCGCCCTTGTCCAACGTTCAAGCCACTATAGCGATGCGTGAGCGTTTAACGAAAGTTCGTGCGCCACGCGTTCACTATAAAGGGAACTCTTCGCCCCGCCTACAGGGTTTTTTCTCATGCCGTTGACGATGCCATGCTTCGCGTTTTAATCGCCGCCATTGCCCTGAATATCGTGCTGGTCGCACCGCTTTGGTGGCGCTTTGAACGCCTGGGGATGCCGCTGGTCGCGCTCGAGGTGTGGATGCTCGCCCCCGCGTTGGCGCTGATTCCCGCTCGCGGTTGGCGTCGGCTGCTGGCGGCGCTGGTCGTTGTGTGGGTGGGGCTGGTGAGCGCCGCCAACCTGGGTGACGCCGCCACCCACGCCGCTTTCGGCCGCGCGCTGAATCTGTATCTCGACGTGCCGCTCGTGCGCTCGATCTATCATCTGCTCTCTGGCAACGTTGGCCAACTCGCCGGCACTCTGATCATGGCGCTGGGCGCGCTTTCACTCGCGGGCGTGCTGCTTTCGATCTACGCGCTGCTTGCGCCCCAGCGTGCGCTCTCGCTCGAGCGACGGCCGGGGAAGGCGGCGGCCGCGCTCGCGGCGCTAGCGCTGGTGCTTTGCGGGCTCCACTACCAGGGCCTGAGAGTCGTCGAGCGTGCGGCGCTGCCGCTCATCGACACCACCCGCTTTCAAATCGAGCAAGTGCGGGCGACCCACCAGGCGCGGCTGGCGTTCGAGGCCGAGCTCGAGCAGCGCCCGCTCGAGGCCCAGGCGCTGCCCGGGCTTGCCGGGCGCAACGTGCTGTTGACCTTCATCGAGTCCTACGGGGTGAGCGCGCTGATCGAGCCGCGCTACGCCGAGCTGATTGGAGCGACCCTCGATGAGATGGAGACACGCCTCGAGGCGCGGGGGATCGGCGTGGTCTCGGGGCTGTTGGAGGCGCCGATACGCGGCGGGCAGTCCTGGCTTGCCCACGCCAGCGTGCTCAGCGGGCGCTGGATCGACAACCAGCTCTGGTACCGGCTGATGCTCGAAAGCCCCCACGCGAGCCTGGTCGACGACTTCCACGCCACCGGCCAGCGCTCGCTCACGGTCATGCCGGGCATTACGCTGGCCTGGCCTGAGGGGATCGCCTACGGCTTTCAGGAGATTCGCACCGCGCGCAATATGCCCTATCAGGGCCCGGCGCTGAACTGGGTGACCATGCCGGATCAGTTCACGCTGGACTACGTGGCGCGGCGCCAGCTCGACCGGGCGCCGCTGTTCGCCCAGATCACGCTGATCTCGAGCCACGCGCCCTGGACGCCGATTCTGCCGGTGCTCGAGAACTGGGCGATGATCGGCGACGGCTCGATCTATGGCCCTTGGGAAAACGCCGCCGACCCGCCCGAGGTGCTGTGGCAGGATTTGGAGCGCATTCGCGATCACTACGGCTGGTCGGTGAACTACTCGGTGGCAAGCGTGGCGGGTTTTGCCGAACGCGCGCTGGATGAAACGGGGCTTCTGATCGTGATGGGCGATCATCAGGCCGCGCCCTTGATCACCGGAGAGAACGCAAGCGCGGCGGTGCCGGTTCACGTGTTCAGCCGCGACCCCGGGCTTTTGAGCGCCTTTCGCGAGCGCGGCTTCGTTGATGGGGCGCTACCGGCGCTCGATAACGCCGAACACGCGCCTCACATGAGCGAGCTGCGCCACTGGATGCAGGAGGATTTCGGCGAAGGCGCCGCCTCTAAGGACGCGGCGCAAGCGGGTAGAGCCGCTCAGTAAAGGCGGTAGCTCTTGACGTTGGCCACGCCCTGGGTCTCCTCGATCACCTTGCGGTAGCGCTTGTACTCCCACTGATACTGCGCCGGGGCGAGGGAGATCGAGGCCTCGACACTGGCGTTGACGCCGGTGGCCGACACCACGTCCTCCTCGCTATAAACGCGCTCGTCGGCGTCGAGAAAGTGAATCGCAAAGCCCTTGCCCGGCAGGCGCAGCGCCACGCCGGTCACCACCCGCGCCTGAGTGCGGGCGACGAGCTTGGGCAAGAGTGTGGCGGTATAGGCGCTGCGCCCGAAAAACGGCGCGAACACGCCGCTGCCCCAGCTCGGCTCCTGGTCCGGCAAAATGCCGATCGCCTCGGAGCGCTTGAGCGCTTTCAAAAGCGCGGCCACGCCGCGTGGGTTGGTTGGCACAAGACTCGCCCCCATGCGCTCGCGGCCGTGGCGGATGATCGGCTCGAGCTCCCCGATCTTGGGCGGCTCGTACATGGCGGTGAAGGGAAAGTGGCTCGACAGCCAAAAGTTCAGCACTTCCCAGTTGCCGAAGTGGGGGGCGAGCACGATCACCCCGCGCCCGTCAGAGCGGGCGCTGTCCAGCTTGTCGCGCCCGTGCACCTCGAGAATGTGTGCCTCTACCGTGTCGGGCGGGGCAAGCCAGGCGTGGCCCAGCTCCAGCATGGTGGCCGCCGAGTGGCAAAGGCTTTGGCGGGCCAGCGCCTTGCGCTCGCGGGTCGGCATGTCCGGGTAGACCACGGCCAGATTGGTGTGGGTGACCCGGCGCTCGCGCTTGCTGAGCCCGTAAACCGCCGGGCCTAAAAGCCGCGCCCCGCGCCAGAGCGAGGCGAGCGACCAGCGCGACAAGCGCCGCCACAGCGCATTGATGGTGCGCGCCTGCAGCGCCTGCCGACGAGAAGAGGTCGTGTCACTCATTATCTACAACAGCCACCCGTTGACGTCACTCGGCGGGCGCTTTTCCTGAATGCCCTTGAACCCTTTTACGCAGCGCACGATGAACCACACTGCGACCGCCAGCAGCAGCGGAAAGCCGATCAGCACCAGAGTAAGCAGCGAGGCCACGCTGAGATACAAAAGACCGATCCAGAAGGTGCGGATCTGGTAGCGGTAGTGCTCATCGAGCCAGTGCGGGCCGTTGCCGTGATAGACGTAGGAAACGATCACGCCGACGATCACGGTAAAGCCGGTGAAAAAGTTGGCCAGATAGAGCGCGTAGACGACCAGCGCGACGGTGGTATCGGCCTTGGGAGCCGGCTCGCGCGGCTCATCATGAACGCGCTCGTTGACGACTTCGCCCTCGATGGGCTCTTCCTTCGCGTTGTGGCGCATGCGCGCTCCTTCACTCAAAGATGTCCGCCTCGCGGGCGCCCGGGCCGCCCATGATAGCGTGCCGGGCGGGGCTTATCATTACGTCAGCAGCGATTCAGCGCCCGAGCGGGCGGCAGATTTCCAGCAGATTGCCGTCCGGGTCGCGCAGATAGACCGACTCGATGGCGCCATTGGCACCCTGGCGCTCCACCGGGCCAAGCTCGATCTCGACGGAGAGTGCGGCCAGGTGATCCATGAACTCGGCAAGCGGCAGCTGACAGCGCAGGCATAGATCCAGGCTGCCGGGGGTAGGGGTGGCGGAGATCGGCGCGATGTCGGTGTCGGTCTCGTGCAGTCTGAGCGCGGTGTCGCCCAGCATCAAATCGACCCGCTGGGCGTCGCGGTAGCGCACGTCGAGTCCCAGCACGCGGGAGTAGTAATCCACCGCGCGCCCCATGTCGGTCACCGTGACTACCAAATGGTCCAGGCCTGAGAGCATGCCACCTTCCTTCGATCCGTTTTGAAAGCCCCATCTTACCCTGGCCGCCTTCGCCGGGCATGCAAAATGACGCCTGCACCAGCGTGGTGCGTCGCGGCGAGTATCCAAGGAATAAGTTCAAGCGATAAAAAGCGTTGACTTTAGGGCCTTGCACGTAATAATTGCGCGCCCGTTTTCCTGCCAGACTGTGTTTTCCAATCGATTTTTACCGATCGGTTGTTAAATCAAGCGACGGTCGGCAGCGAAGGGGCCGATGGGTTTCAGCGCTTTTGAACAGGGCAGGGTGAGGTGGGCATGTCGCGGCAACTGTTGGCTATGGCGCTTGCGCCGCTTTTAGGACTTTTCATTCTGGGCATCGGCAACGGCTTTCTGGCCACGCTGATCACCCTGCGCCTGGACGCGGCGGGCGAATCCGCCACGCTGATCGGTATCGTATCGTCGGCCTACTTCATCGGGCTCGCCTTTGGCGCCATGTTCAACGACCGTTTGCTGCTGCGCATCGGTCACATTCGCGCCTACGGCAGCTTCGCCTCGCTGGTGGCGGTCACGGTGTTGCTGCAAGGGCTCTTCTTCGACCCTTGGGCCTGGTTCGTACTGCGTTTGATCGGCGGCTGGGCCACGGTCGGGGTGTATCTGGTCATCGAGAGTTGGCTTTTGACCGCCGGGGATCAAAAGGTGCGCGGCCGACTGCTCGCGCTCTACATGATCTCACTTTACGCCGCCGGCGTGGTGGGCCAGCTGCTGCTCGGCGTGACCAACGCCATGGGCGACTCCGCCCCCTTCATGGTCATTGGCCTTTTAGCGTCGCTCTCCGTGCTGCCCATGGCGATGATTCCGCGCGTATCGCCCTTGATCGAGCACGCTGAGCCCTTGCCGCCGCACCGGCTGATCACCATGACCCCGACCGGCGTGATGGGAAGTTTGGGCTCGGGCATGGTGGTGGCCGCGGCCTACTCGCTGCTGCCGCTTTATTTGCAGCGCATTGGCATGAGCGTGAGCCAGGTCGGGCAGATGATGGCGGTGGTGATTCTCGGCGCGATGCTGCTTCAGTACCCGATCGGGCGCTGGTCGGATCGTCACGACCGCCAAATGGTGCTGATCGGGATTAGCGCGTTTTGTATCGTCATTTCCGGGGCGATGCTGTGGCTGCCACTTTCTACTCCCTTGCTGGCGGTATTGCTGTTTCTGCTCGGCGGCGGCGTGTTCGCCTTCTACCCGGTGGCGGTGAGCCACGCCGCTGACCGCGCCCCGGCGGGCGCTCTGGTGCGCATGAGCCAGGGCCTTTTGCTGATCAACTCCATTGGCGCCACTATCAGCCCGCTTCTGATCTCGCCGGTGATGACGGCGGTGGGCGATACCGGGCTTTTTTGGGCCTTCGGCGCGATGAGCCTGTTCTTTTTGCTGTTCTTTGGCTGGCGGCGCAGCGTGCGCCCGGCGCCGCTGCCGGTGGCGCCGTTCACCGCCACGACCCCGATGTCCAGCGCCGGCGCCGAGCTCGTCATCACCGAAGAACTGGTCCAGGGGGCGCTGGAGCACGAGCACTTGGAGGATCTCTCTCAGGTGCTGCCGGAGGTTGACGTGGCGGAGCCGGTGGTCGGCCCGCCAGCGGCGGACGAGGCGCACGTCACCTACTTTGACGATGTCGAAACCGTCGAGCTTCACCGCTCCCACCGCGCGCCTTGAGCGCCGCTTGCCGGCTGACGTGATACCTTGGATGAATAGTGTCAAAACGCTCGTTTGACTACCATGAGTCGATCGTGCGGTCTTAACGGCCAAGCGCTTTAAGACGCGCCTGGCCGTCACTCTATTCAAGCCAAGGGGTTGCCATGAAGGATTATGTCGCGCCGGTTCGTGATCTGCGCTTCGTTCTCGAGGAGATGCTTTCGCATCGGTCGCTGTCGCTGCCCGGTTTCGAAGAGGCCTCGCCGGATCTGGTCGAGGCGGTGCTCGAAGAGGCCGCCAAACTGGCCGGGGACGTCTGGGGCCCGCTCAACCGAGTAGGCGATCAGCAGGGTGCGACGCGCCACCCGGACGGCAGCGTGACCACCGCCGAGGGCTTCGCCGCTGCCTACCAGGCCTATGTCGAAGGCGGCTGGAACGGCATCGGCGTCTCCAATGCGCTGGGTGGGCAGAACCTGCCGGAAGTGGTGGCAAGTGCGGTGCAGGAGATGCTCCACGGCGCCAACATGGCCCTCGGCCTTTGCCCGATGCTCACCGCTGGCGCGATCGAAGCGCTGGCGCACCACGGAAGCGACGCGCTCAAAGCGGTCTACCTCACCCCGCTGGTCGAAGGCCGCTGGACCGGCACCATGAACCTGACCGAACCCCAGGCCGGGTCCGATCTCTCCAAGGTACGCACCAAAGCCGTTCCCGATAACGATCACTACCGCATCAGCGGTCAGAAGATCTATATCACCTGGGGCGAACACGACGCCGCCGAAAACATCGTCCACCTGGTGCTGGCGCGCAAGCAGGGCGCCCCGGAAGGCAACAAGGGCATTTCGCTGTTTCTGGTGCCGAAGTTTCTCGTCAATGACGACGGCTCGCTTGGCGAGCGCAACGACGTCGTCTGCGCGTCGCTCGAGCACAAACTCGGCATCCACGGTTCGCCCACCTGCACGCTCAGCTTCGGCGAGCAGGGCGGGGCCGTGGGCTATCTCGTCGGCGAAGAGGGCCGCGGGCTCAACCACATGTTCACCATGATGAACGAGGCGCGCCACAAGGTCGGTATCCAGGGCATTGGCGTGGCCGAGCGCGCCTGCCAGCACGCCCTGGCCTACGCCAATGAGCGCGTGCAGGGCAAGCTTTCCCAGGCGCGCGGCGGCGTCGAGACCGCCATTGGCGAGCACTTCGACGTCAAGCGGATGCTGCTTTCGATGCGTGCGCGCACCGACGCACTTAGGGCGCTGGCGCTTTACTGCGCCGGCCAGCTCGATATCGCGCGCAAAAGCGAAGAGGCCAGCGAGCGCGGTGCGGCCCAGGCGTTGGTGGACGTCCTGATTCCCATCGTCAAAAGCTTCTCCACCGATCAGGCCGTGGAGATCGCCTCTATGGGCATTCAGGTGCACGGCGGCATGGGCTACGTCGAGGAGACCGGCGCCGCTCAGCTTCTGCGCGACGCCCGCATCGCGCCGATCTACGAAGGCACCAACGGCATTCAGGCCCTCGATTTGGCCGGTCGCAAGCTGCAGCGCGACGACGGCCAGGCGATGACGCGGCTGATCGAGCGGGTCGAGCAGAACGCTCAGGCGCTCGGTGATGACGCCGCGCTTGCAAGGCTTGGCAGAACACTTGGTCAAGGTGCCGAGGATCTGCGCGCGGCGATGGCCATCTTGCTCGAAGAGGGCCGGCACGAGACGCGCGGCGTCGACGCCGTGCAGGCCTACGCCACGCCGTTTCTTACCCTGGCCGGCCACGTGCTGTGCGCTTGGCAGATGGGCGAGGCGGCGCTGATCGCAAGCCGCGCCGACCAGAATGATCCGTTCTATCAGGCTAAGCTTGCCAGCGCCCGCTTTGCGATCACCCAGTGGCTGCCGGTCGGCCTTGCCCAGCGCGCGGTGATCGAGGCCGGGTTCGAGTGTCTGGAAGCGTTCGATAGCCGCGCCCACTAGGGCGAAACGGCGCCGGGCGTGCGACGCCCGGTACCCGACCATTCCAACACAATAAAGACAACAGGATGCCTCCATGAACACGATCTTCGAGCAGGATCTGCCGCCGACCCCGGCGAACTACGTGGCGCTATCGCCGCTGACGTTCATCGAGCGCTCGGCGGCGGTGTATCCGGACTACCCGGCCGTGGTCTATGGTGGGTGTCGACGCAGTTGGGCCGAGACCTGGTCGCGCTGTCGCCAGCTTGCCAGCGCCCTTGAAAAGCGCGGCATCGAACCCGGCCATACCGTGGCCGTTATGCTGCCCAACGTACCGGCCATGTTCGAGGCGCACTTCGGCGTGCCGCTGGCCGGCTGCGTGCTCAACACGCTCAACATCCGTTTGGACGCCCACGCCATTCACCACATGCTCGCCCACGGGGAGGCGCGGGCGGTGCTGGTCGACCCGGAGTTTGGTGACGTCATCAAACAGGCGGTGGAGGGGCTTACCGACAAACCGCTGCTCATCGACGTGCGTGACGATGAGTTTTTCGGCGAGTCGGCAGGCATCGGCGAGGTAGAGTACGAGGCGCTGCTGCAAGAGGGCGACCCGGGCTACGCCTACCGGCTACCGGAAGACGAGTGGCAGGCCATTTCGCTGAACTACACCTCCGGCACCACCGGCGACCCCAAGGGCGTGGTGTATCACCATCGCGGGGCGTATCTCAACGCGGTGAGCAACATCATGGAGTGGGCGATGCCCCACCATCCGGTCTATCTCTGGACCCTGCCGATGTTTCACTGCAACGGCTGGTGCTTTCCCTGGTCGATTGCCGCCCGCGCCGGGATCAACGTGTGCCTGCGCAAGGTGGATCCGGCGCGCATCAACGCGCTCATTGTCGAAGAGGGCGTCACCCATTTCAGCGGCGCGCCCATCGTGCTCAACGCGCTGGTGAATCTGCCCGATGCGCAAAAGCGCGTCTTCGATCATCCGGTCAAGGCGACCACCGCTGGTGCTGCGCCGCCGGCCTCCATCATTGCCGGGGTCGAGAAGCTGGGCATCGAGGTCACTCACGTTTATGGGCTGACCGAGGTGTACGGCCCGGTGACGGTGTGCGCCTGGCGCAAGGCCTGGGATGCGTTACCGCTCGAGGCGCGGGCCAAAATCAAGGCCCGCCAGGGCGTGCGCTACCACATGCTCGAGGCGCTGTGCGTCGCCGACCCGCAGACGCTCGAGCCCGTTCCCCGCGACGGCCAGACCATCGGCGAGATCCTGATGCGCGGCAACAACGTCATGAAAGGCTACTTAAAGAACCCGGAGGCGACCCAAAAGGCGCTGGCCGGCGGCTGGTACCACACCGGCGATCTGGCGGTGTGGCACGAGGATGGCTACATCGAGATCAAGGACCGCTCCAAGGACATCATCATCTCCGGCGGTGAAAACATCTCGACCATCGAAATCGAGGACGTGCTTTACAGCCACCCGGCGGTGGAAGCTGCGGCGGTGGTCGCTAGGCCCGACGAAAAGTGGGGCGAAACGCCCTGCGCCTTCGTCACCCTGAAGTCCGATGTCATCGAGGTGAGCGAGGCGGACATGATCGACTACTGCCGAACGCGCTTGGCCGGATTCAAGGTGCCCAAAACCGTCGTGTTCAGCGAGTTGCCCAAGACTTTGACGGGCAAGATTCAAAAGTTCGTGCTGCGCGACCAGGCGCGAGGACTCGATGGATAGGGCTGCGTGTTTGACAGCTCTACGAAAAATGCCAACTCTAACGCCCACCCACCCGTTTAAATGAAGGAGCCGGTATGAGCGAGAAAGTGATCGAAAAACAGGACAACGACGGCATCGTCACGCTGACGATCAACCGTCCCAAGGCGCTGAACGCGCTCAACAGCGACGTACTCGAAGCGCTGGATACTCACCTCAACGAGCTCGAGCGTCAGCCCAACCTGCGCCTGGTGCTGCTGACCGGCGCCGGCGAGAAAGCGTTTGTGGCCGGGGCGGATATCACTGAAATGCGCGACAAGACCCCCGAGCAGGCGCGCGCCTTCGCTGCTCAGGCGCTTTCCACCATCAAACGGCTGGAAACCTTGCCGGTACCGGTGGTGGCGCTGGTCAACGGGTTCTGTCTGGGCGGCGGCTGCGAGCTGGCGCTGGCCTGCGACTGGGCAGTGGCAAGCGACAACGCCGTGTTCGGCCAGCCCGAGGTGCTGCTCGGCGTGATTCCAGGTTTCGGCGGCACCCAGCGCCTGCCGCGCCGCGTCGGACCGGCGCTGGCGATCGATCTGGTGACCACCGGGCGCAAAATCGACGCTCAAGAGGCGCTTCGCATTGGGCTGGTCAACCGCGTCATGACCCAGGACGAGCTTTCAAGCTACGCCGAGGAGCTCACAAAGCAGCTCAAGGGCAACGGCCGCCAGGCGGTGCGCGCGGCCAAGCAGGCAGTTCACGACGGGTTGGATCAGGATCTGGACAGCGCGCTGGCGCTGGAAACCAGCCTGTTTGCCTTCTGCTTCGCGGGTGAAGAGCAAAAAGAGGGCATGAGCGCGTTCGTCGAGAAGCGCAAGGCCAACTTCTAACGCTCGCTTGAAAGTAGCGAACATGAAAAGCGGGCCACTTGGCCCGCTTTCTCGTTGATGCGCTCGTTGGTGAACGCGTGTGAGTGGCGTTAAAGAAGTTGCGTTAGAACAGCGCGAAAATCAGGCAGGCGAAAATGAAGCCGACCAAAGACTCGAGCGCCTGCTGCACCGTCCAAGTCTTGAGCGTGGTCTTGACGTCCATGCCCAGAAGTCTTCCCACCAGCCAGAAGCCGGAGTCGTTGACGTGGCCGGCGAAGACCGAGCCCGCGGCGGTGGCAAGCGTTATCGCCACGACCTGCATGGCGCTGAAATCGGCGCCGATGACGCTTGGCGCCATCAGCCCCGCGGCGGTCACCAGCGCCACGGTAGCCGAGCCCTGGGCCAGGCGCAGGATGACCGCGACCAGATAGGCCGCCACGATCACCGGCAGGCCCAGATCCCCGAGCGAGTTGGAGAGCGCATCGCCAATGCCGGAGGCGCGCAGCACGCCGCCGAACATGCCGCCGGCGCCGGTGATCAGCACTACCGAGCAGATTGGCGCCAGCGCCGAATCGAGCACTTTCTCAAGCGCGTTGCCCTCGACCCCGCGGCGATGGCCCAGCACCAGCATGGCCACGAGCGTCGAGATCAAAAGCGCCACCGGGGTCGTGCCGACCGCGCGTAAAAGCGAAAACCAGGCCTGGTTTACATCCACCGCGCCCAGCGAGCGCAGAAAATCGAGCCCGGTGTTCATGAAGATCAGCAAAAGCGGCAGCATCAGCATGAACAGCACCGTGCTCACGGCGGGCGGGTTGGTGATCTCCTCCTCCTTGACCTCGTTAAAGAGCGTGTTGCTCAGCACGAAGGGGTAGCGTTTGGCGACGAACTTGCCCCACAGGTAGCCGGACAACCACCATATCGGAAAGGCGAGCACCACGCCGGTCACCATCAAAAGCCCCAGGTTGGCATCATAAAACTCCGAGGCGGTAACCGGCCCCGGGTGCGGCGGCAAGAACACGTGCATGACCGAAAACGCGGCGGCGGCGGGCAGGGCGTACAAGAGAATCGGCCCGCCCAGGCGGCGCGCCACCGCGAAAATGATCGGCAGCATGACGATCAATCCGGCGTCGAAAAAGATTGGAAAGCCCATTAAAAGCGAGGCGATACCCAGCGCGAAGGGCGCGCGCGTCTCACCGAACAGCGCGATCATGCGATCCGCCAGCACCCGCGCCCCGCCGGAGTACTCGACGAGCTTGCCAAGCATGGCGCCCAGGCCGACCAGCAGCGCCACGGCCCCGAGCGTGCCGCCAAAACTCTGCACCAGCGTCGGTACGATGGCCTCGAAGGGGATGCCGGTAGCCAGCGCCGTCAAAAGACTTACCACGATCAAGGCGAGAAAGGCGTGCACCTTGAATCTGATGATCATCAACAGCAGTAGCAGCACGGCGGCGGCGGCAATGCCCAGCAAGGGGCCTGCTGACATCGTTTGTATCCATCCGTCCATAAGCAGGCTCCGGGGTCTTGAGTGGGACGATTAACGCGCAATGTTATCGGTAACATCGAGGCGTACGCATGGTAGATCATCCTAACGTCCCGCATACACTCGACCTTCGTTTAAGACCCGTGTGAGCGAATCCGTTACACTGACCGCCAAACGACTCTGGATACGACCGATGGCTTTAAGTGCGACCCCCTATAAAGTGGATCTGAATCTGACGGATTTGGATCGCAACGTGTTTGAAACGCTGCGCTTCACCGTGGCCCGCCACCCTTCCGAAACCGAGGAGCGGCTCTGTGCGCGGCTGCTGGCGTATGTTCTCTGGTACAGCGAAGCGCTGGGCTTTGGCCGGGGGCTTTCCGATGTCGACGAGCCGGCACTTTGGGAGAAAAGCCTGGACGGGCGCGTGCTGCACTGGATCGAGGTGGGCCAGCCCGACGCCGAGCGCCTGACCTGGTGCTCGCGGCGCGCCGAGCGGGTATCGCTGCTCGCCTACGGGCGCACGGAGCAGTGGGAGGCGAAAGTGCTGCCCGGCGTGTCGTCGCTCAAGAATCTGCACGTGGCGAGCTTGCCGGAGCAGGCGCTGGCGCAGATAGCGACAGCGTTGCCGCGGGCGATCAACTGGGCGGTCATGATCAGCGACGGCGCGCTTTACGTGACCGATGATCGTGGCCAGCACGAAATCACCCCGCAGTGGCTTGTGCGCGAGCGTTAAGAAATCGATCCACGCGTTTGAAATCGAAGGAGGGCGGGTGAGGACGTGCCCCAGGGGTCATCAAGGTCAGGCCCATCGAAGTCGCTTGCCGAACGCTTGTTTGATTACATACAATCAAAAACGTTTATTTGTGGCTATGCTTACCCGATCCCCCGAGTCCCAAGGAAAGAGACATGCGCATTCCTTCTGCCGCAAGGCGGAACCCGCTGGCTTTGGCCGTTACGCTGGCATTGACGTCGCCACTGGCGTTGGCAGACGACAGCGCCTTTACGTTCAAGATCGAAAACGACGGCCTGGCAAGCAACGCCGACGGCCATTTCACCAGTGGATTCGAGCTCAACTACGGCTACACGCCGGCGCCGACTAGCTGGACACAGCGGCTGGCTGCGGCTCTGCCCGAGCCGATCATCGGTGAAGCCGACCAAGCGGCATTTCGTTTGGTGCATCAAATCTATACCCCGAACGATATTGAACAGCCACAGTTGATCGAAAGCGATCGCCCCTACGCCGGGCTCGTGTTCGGCGGCGTGTCGCTTTACGAAGATGCCCCGATCACCTCGAGCATCACGCGGTCGACGGATCTGCATTTGGACGTGGGGCTGGTGGGGCCGTCGTCTCTGGCCGACAGCATTCAGCGCGAGGTGCACCACGTCACCGGCAGCGACCGCCCGCGCGGCTGGGATAACCAGCTAAGCGACGAGCCGCTTTTGAACCTTACCCTGCGCCGTCAGTGGTGGATCGATACGCCCTTGGCCGGCAAGCAGTTCGCCCACGGGCCGAGCATGGGCGCGGCGCTGGGAAATCTCTACACCTACGCCAGCGCCGGTTACAGCGTACGCTGGGGCGACGACGCCAGCGGCGTACCGACGCTGACGCCCAACCCGGGCAACCGTGGGCAGTTCGACACGACCCGCGGGTGGCAGTGGTATCTGTTTGCCAGCGTCGACGGCTACTACATGGCGCACAACCTGACGCTGGACGGCAACGTGTTCTCGTCGAGCCATTCGGTGGATCGCAAGGAGTGGGTGGGCGACGCCTCCGCGGGGCTGGCGCTTGGCTGGAACGACTGGCAGGTCAACTACGCCGTACTCGCGCGCACGCGGGAGTTCGACGGCCAGCAAAGCCACGACGATATCGGCTCGATTACCCTGACCAAACGTTTCTAAATCACCGGGGCGATCTATCCTGAGAGTGGTTACACCTTCAAAGGATCGCTTCATGCCGAAAGCGCCGTTTCCCCACACCCCGGATGGCCGTTACTTCGTGGCCAAAAACCGACTGTGGCGCGCCACCAATCCAAGCCTTGACGAGGACGAAGAGCAAACCCACGTCAACGCGCTAATGAAGGCGCGCCGCGCGGTCAAGACCGCCAAGGACCAGGAGGACGACGAGGCGCTCAGAAAAGCCCGAAGCGACGTGCAAAAGGCGAAGGTCGCGCTTGGCGAGCGCGGCCCGGTGTGGTGGCACGACGGCGCGCCGGACGAAAACGAGCGCGCCCCGGAAAACAGCTCCTACGCCGAGTGGTGGCGCGAGTATCAAAAGCGCCACGGCGATAAGACCTGACGCAATCGACGCCGCTCGCTTTGGCACCTTGGCTTGAGTGACTACACTCAATGTCCATGGATCAAAAAGCGGCGATTACCGATGGATATGATGTTCTTTAGCGGCTGGGAAAGCCTGGTACGCACGCTGGTGGTCGGGGTGCTCGCCTATGTCGTGCTGATCGCGTTTTTGCGCGTCTCCGGCAATCGCACGCTCTCCAAGATGAACGCCTTCGACATGATCGTCACGGTGGCGCTGGGCTCGACGCTTGCCACGGTGCTGCTTTCAAAAGACGTGGCGCTGGCCGAAGGCACGCTGGCATTGGCGCTTTTGATCGCGCTTCAGTACCTGATTACCTGGCTGAGCGTGCGGGTCGGCTGGATCAAGCGCGCCGTCACCGGCGAGCCCTTGATGCTTTTCTACGAAGGCGAGTTTCTGACCCGGGCGCTCTACCGGGCGCGGGTCACCGAAGACGAGGTGCGCTCGGCGGTGCGCGCAAGCGGGCTTGCGAGCGTGGCCGACGTGTCCGCGGTGGTGCTCGAAACCGACGGCTCGCTCAGCGTGGTGACCCAAACGCTTGCCCGGGAGCGCTCGAGTCTTGAGGACGTGCGCCGCCCGTGACGGGTCGTCAACACTAAGCGGCACCCGTTGACGCAAAACGGCCCCGAAAGGGGCCGTTTTGCGTTAGTGCATCAGGCTTACTGCTTGTCCTGAGTCTTGTGCTCGAAGTCGCTGGCGTCGTGGCGCTCTCTGAGCTGCTCGCTTTCGTCGCCCTTGATGTTGTTGACCATACGCCCGCGCTTGACCGCCGGGCGCGCGTCGATCTCGTCGGCCCAGCGCATCACGTTCTCGTAGGTGTGGGCCTGTAAAAACTCCGCCGCCTCGTACACGCGGTTTTTCACCAGCGCCCCGTACCAGGGGAAGATCGCCATGTCGGCGATGGTGTACTCGTCGCCGGCCATGTAGCGATTCTCGGCCAAATGCTTGTCGAGCACGTCGAGCTGGCGCTTCACTTCCATGGTGTAGCGGTCGATCGGATACTGGTAGCTTTCCGGCGCATAGGCATAGAAGTGTCCGAAGCCGCCGCCGAGCATCGGCGCGCTGCCCATCTGCCAGAAAAGCCAGGAGAGCGTTTCGGTACGTTTGGCCGGCTCATGCGGCAAAAAGGCGTCGAACTTCTCAGCCAGGTAGAGAAGAATCGAACCGGATTCGAAGACCCGCTGGGGTGGGTTGACGCTGTGATCCATCATCGCCGGGATCTTGGAATTCGGGTTTATCTCGACAAAGCCGCTGCCGAACTGGTCGCCTTCGCCGATGTTGATCAGGTAGGCGTCGTACTCCGCCTGCTCTATCCCCTTTTCCAGCAGCTCCTCGAGCATGATGGTGACCTTGATGCCGTTGGGCGTGGCCAGCGAATAGAGCTGAAGCGGGTGTTTGCCCACCGGCAGCGGTTTCTCTTCCCGCGCGCCCGCCGTTGGGCGGTTGATGTTTGCAAACTTGCCGCCGTTGCCGGCTTCCCACTCCCATACGCGGGGCGGCGTGTAGCTATCGCTCATCGTCACTGCTCCTTGTCGCTCAATAGTGGCCTATCGATAGGGTGGCGCATCGAGGTGATGGGCGCTTGAAACCCGACCCTTGTAACGTAGCCTCTGGTCATCAATGGGGCTAGTGAAACCCGGCTACAAGGGTGTATGTTGTATTAGTTTTTATGCAAACAAACGAATGAACGATAAAACTGCACGACAGGGCTGCACGAAAGGAGAGGCGGATGCGAACGATCGGGGTGCTGGGCGGCATGAGCTGGGAGTCTACGCAAAGCTACTACCAGGCGTTGAACGAAGGCGTCAATGAGGCGCTGGGTGGCTTTCATTCGGCCTCTCTCATCATGGAGAGCGTCGATTTTGCCGAGATCGAGGCGCTGCAGCGCGCCGGCGACTGGCACACGGCCGGCGAGTACCTGATTCAGGCGGCAAAGCGTTTGGAGCGCGCCGGCGCGGGCTGCCTGGTGCTGGCCACCAACACCATGCATAAGGTCGCGCCCGCGATCGAGGCGGCCATCGACATTCCGCTTTTACATATTGCCGACGCCACGGCCGAGCAGTGCCTGAAGGACGGCATCAAGCGGGTCGGGCTGCTGGGTACGCGCTTTACCATGGAGCAGGATTTCTACAAGGCGCGGCTCAAGGAGCGCTACGGCATCGACGTCGTCATTCCCACGGACGACGAGCGCGAAAGCGTTCACCGGATCATCTTCGAGGAGCTTTGCCGCGGCGAGATCAAGGAAGAGTCGCGCAAGCGCTATCTCGATATCATCGAAGGCCTGCAGGCCGAGGGCGCCGAGGCGGTGATTCTGGGTTGTACCGAAATCGCGCTGCTGGTGGAGCAGAGCCACACCCGGGTCGCGCTTTTCGATACCACCGCCCTGCACGCGGCGAAGGCGGTGGCCTGGTCGCTGGAAGGCGCCGCTAAGCCTTAAACGACGGTCAGAGTAACGTCGATGTTGCCACGGGTGGCGTTGGAGTAGGGGCAGACGGTATGCGCCTTCTCGACCAGCGACTGAGCGGCGGGCTTGTCCATGCCGGGCAGGCTCACCTGCAGCTCGACTTCGATAGCAAAGCCAACCTCGACGGCGCCGATGCCTACTAGCGCATCGATGCTCGCATCCGAGGGCAGCTTGACCTTCTCCTGGCTTGCGACGTGCTTGAGCGCGCCGAGAAAGCACGCAGCGTAGCCGGCGGCGAAGAGCTGCTCCGGGTTGGTGCCACTGCCGCCGGCGCCGCCAAGCTCTTTGGGCGTGCTGAGATCGACATCCAGCGCGCCGTCAGAGGATTTTGCGTGACCTTCGCGGCCACCGCTAACGTGGGCCTCAGCGCGGTAAGCGATTTTTTCGATAGACATGACTTCTCCTTATCGTGAACAAAAAAGCGAGGGCAGGTCGTGGGTGCCCATAAGCTGGAGGTAATGTAGTACCTCTGCGCCCATATCGCTATGATTGGACGTTAGTCGTAGCAAAGGCGTTTTGCTTTGACACGCTACCGGGGGCTGGTTAGCCTTCTGCGTTGTATTGTTACCGGTAACAAAGCGCTGTCGAGCAATGCGCTGCCGGTGTAGTGCTTTTCTCTTTTCATACGTCGGTCGAGCGCCGCGCACCCCTGGGAGACGAAACCAATGACCGCCACTTCCTGCCGTATTCTGGTCATGGGCGTTTCCGGCTGCGGAAAATCCCTGGTGGGCCAGCGCCTCGCTGCCGAGCTGGGTGCCGAGTTCATCGATGGCGACGACTATCACCCGCCGGCCAACGTGGCTAAAATGGCCAGCGGCACGCCGCTCGACGACGGCGACCGCCAAGGGTGGCTGGAAACCCTAGCCGGGTTGTTCGCTACGTATCGCCGCGAGGAAAAAACCGTGGTGATCGCCTGCTCCGGGCTCAAAAAGCGCTATCGCGACTGTCTGCGCACCGGCGACCCGGCGCTCGAAATTTTGTACCTCGAAGGCGAGCCTGCGCTTTTGAAAAAGCGCCTGACCACCCGCGAAGATCACTTCTTCAAGGGCGAGGCGATGCTGGCGAGCCAGCTCGAAGCGTTGGAGGCCCCCGACGAGCAGGAGGCGATAGCGCTGTCGATTGCGCTGACACCCGAACTCATTGCCGAGCGCTTCATCACGCGCCTGGCCGGCAAGCGCTGATACACGGTGCACTTTTCGCGCCGACGTTTGAGGCTGGCTTGGCGCGTTCGATAAAAGGCCCGTAACTTGTGAAGAAAAAACGTCCCACCCTGCAGGACATCGCCGAGCGCGTCGGTGCGACGAAGATGACCGTCAGCCGCTGTCTGCGCGACCCGCAAACGGTGTCCGAAGGCCTTCGCGAGCGGATTTTTAGCGCCGCCGAGCAGGTGGGCTACATTCCCAATCGTGCCCCGGAGCTTCTTTCGCGAGCGAAAAGCCGCTCCATTGGCGTGCTCGTACCTTCGCTGACCAACCAAGTGTTCGCCGACGTCATCCTAGGGATCGAGACCCACACCGAGCCTGCGGGCTTTCATCTGATGCTCTCGCACTACGGCTACAGCCCGGCGCTCGAAGAGCAAAGCCTCGCCTCGCTTTTGTCCTACAACGTCGACGGCGTGATTTTGTCGGATCACGAACACACGCCGCGCAGCCTGCGCATGCTGGAAACCGCGGGTATTCCCATCGTCGAGATCATGGATACTCACCGCCTGCCGCTTCATCAGGCGGTGGGCTATGACAACGTTCAGGCCGCCGACGACATGGTCAGCGCCATGATTGCACGCGGGCGCCGGCGCATCGTTTATCTTGCCGTTCGCCTGGACGAGCGTACCCGCCAGCGCGAGCAGGGCTACGCCCGCGCCATGACTCGCCACGGGCTCGAGCCGGTCACGCTGCAAAGCGCCGAGCGCTCTTCTTACAGCGTCGGGGCGTCGCTGATGCAGACCGTGCTGCGCGACTACCCAGGCACCGACGGGCTTTTCTGCACCAACGACGATGTCGCCATCGGCGCCTACTACGAGTGCCTGCGCCTGGGCGTACGCGTACCGCAGGCGATGGCGCTGGCAGGCTTTCACGGTCACGATGTGGGCCAGGCGATGACGCCCAGGCTTGCCAGCGTCATCACCCCGCGCCGGGCGATCGGCGAGGCGGCGGCGAAAGCGCTGCTGGAGCGCATCGATAGCGATACAGGTAAAGACAGAGACGCCCACCCGATGCTCGATCTGGGCTATCGCATCGAGCTGGGCGAGACGCTGTGACGCGCTGGTGGGTGCCCGGGGAGTTCGCTAGAGTAGGGGCTCGATATCGCCACGGAGCGTTAATGTGAAGATCCAGCAGTTGACCATCTACCCGGTAAAATCCCTTCAGGGCATCGATCTTGACGAGGCGGTGGCCACGCCCCAGGGCTTGGCCTGGGACCGTCGCTGGATGTGGGTCGATTCCGCCCAGCGCTTCGTCACCCAGCGCCAGCTCCCCGCGCTTGCAAGCATCGGTGTGGCGCTCACCGACACGGCGCTGGTGCTTTCCCACCGAAGCGCCGGCGAGATCGAAATACCGCTCGAGGAGCCTGCGGGCAAAATCCGCCTGGTCACGGTGTGGCAGGATCACTGCAAGGCCATCGCCGAGCGTGAAGAGGTGTCGCGCTGGCTGGTGGCGGCGCTTGGCGAGCAGGCCCAAGGGCTTTGTTTGGTGCGCTTTGCCCAGGGCTTCACTCGTTACGTGGAGGCCGACTATATGGACGGCGACGTCGCCGATACCCACTTCGCCGACGGCTATCCGTATCTGGTGGCCACCACCGGCTCGCTCGCCGCGCTCAACGAAGCGCTCGAGGCCCAAGGCCAGGACGCGGTGCCGATGGCGCGCTTTCGCCCCAATATCGTCCTCGACGGCTTTGAGGCCTGGGCGGAAAACGGCTGGCAGGCGCTCGATATCGACGGCGCGGCGCGTTTGACGTTTCGAAAACCCTGTAAGCGCTGCACCATCATTACCGTAGACCAACGCCTGGGCGCCATCCCCGTCGCTTCCGAGCCGCTAGCGACGCTGGTCAAGCTCAAGACTCAGCCCGCGCTCAAGGGCGGCTACTTTGGTCAAAACGCCACGCTCGACCAGCGCGCTGAAACGACACTTCGTGTGGGGGCGGCGGCTGCACCAGTGCCGCTACGCACGTGAAAATAACAGGAACGTCGATAGCGCTCGCTTCGAGCCATGGTGACCCTTTCAAAGTAGGGCATTTACGTTGTGAAAAAGCCGCTTTTCGGCACTTTCGCTGAAAGTAGGCTACGCTTGGGGATGGGATAACGGGATGGTTTCCCGGCCCTTTTGAGTAACCAGGCAATTGATTGCAACAGGAGTGTTCCATGGATAGTAAAGCGAATGCGCATTGGGAAGGTGGCTTAAAAGATGGCAAGGGCAAGATCGCGACCGAAAGCGGCGCGGTAGATGCCGGCTACTCCTTCAAGCAGCGTTTCGAAGGTGAGAAGGGCACCAACCCGGAAGAGCTGATCGGCGCCGCGCACGCGGGCTGCTTCTCGATGGCGCTTTCAATGATTCTAGGCGACAAAGGCTACACCGCCGACGCCATCGACACCCAAGCCACGGTCACGCTGTCACAAAGCGACCAGGGCTTCGATATCTCTAAAATTCATTTGGACGTCGAGGCCACCGTTAGCGGAGCCGACGACGCCGCGTTCCAGGAAGCCGCGGAAACCGCCAAGGCCAACTGTCCGGTCTCCAAGGTGCTGAAAGCCGAAGTGACCATGAACGCCAAACTCAAAGGCTAAATCATTGGTGGGTTAGTTCGAGTCCGATTAAAGGCGCTGTCTTCGACAGCGCCTTTTTAATGCAAAAATAGTGGCCGCTTTAGCACCAGTGCCACCCTGAAAGGGCAGGCGATAGGTCTCACTTCATTTTATACCCATAAAAAAGCCCCGACCTGGGTCGGGGCTTTTAGCGTGGACCTAATAGAATTAGCTATTGGCGTCCATTTCTTCGTCGTCCATATCGGCATCGTTTTCCATGCCGGTATCGCTGTTCATGCCGTCATCATTCATTTCTTCGCGATCGCCGTCACGATCGTAACCTTCGGCTTCTTCGAGCGCTTCCTGGGTGGCGTTGACACGAATCACGTAATCATCGTTGTCTTCGTCCATGGTCAGGTCCAGAGAGTCCCACTCGATGGCGACGTCTTTTTCGCCCATACCCAGGAAACCGCCTACACCTACTACGACCGCTTGGATTTGGCCATCCATATCAATGATCAGATCGTTGATGGTGCCGATCTCTTCGTCTTCTTCAACGGCGCTGAGTACCGAGTTGCCGGTCAGTGCATCAGCGTGAAAGCTGTTTTGCGGCGCGGATGTGATATAGGTTGCATCCATGTCGCCAGAGTGCTGCATGGTCGCTGAGTTGTCGGACTGCGCGTTCGGCTCGGCGGCGTTGTCGGACTGAGCGTTGGCGCCTGCAGCGAACATGAATGCCGGTACCATCAGCGTGCCGAGAAAAGCGGGTTTGATCATTTTCATTGCGATTGCTCCTTGCGTTCGTAGTAAGGCATGGGCGTTAAACCGATACCTCAACCTTGAATAGCCACCGCCTTTAAAAACGCGATTGAAAAGGTCTTTAAAAGACAGCTGGCTATTTTCCTGGTGGTAAAACCACTTCTTGCTTTACACCCTGCGCGCCAAAAGGCAGTTAGGGCGTGTCGTGCGATCAGGCTTGAAACTACGGGGGGTAGCTCGTTGACCTTGTCGTGCGCTTTCCTGCGCGGACACTTCTCAAGGTAGACGCTGTGGATGGCTTTGCAATAGCTATACAGGCTGATTTTTCTAAAAAGCCTTTATCTAATTTTTTTACAACCACTTGGCTCTTTTTTTTAATTTATATTAACGCGCTGGATCGAGTACGCCGCCCAAGGAGGCGTTGCGCCGGAACCAGCCGGCGATACTGCTTCTGGGGTGGCGGGTGGGCAGCACTTCGTGTGGGATGGTGTCGGAGAGAAAGCAGGCGAAGGTGCCGGCTTCGGGTACCACGCGTGCCACTTCGCGCTCCGGATTGTTGGGATCGAAAATCACCATCTCGCCGCCGCCATCGACTGGCCACTCGGGCGTCAGGTAGCCGACCGTTGAGACTACCCGGTTGGCGCGGCCGCGAAAGCTGTCCAGGTGGCGCTTGTAGAAGGCGCCGGTCGGGTAGTGGGCGAAGTGCGCCTCGTACTCGAACAGCCCCAGAAACAGCGTCTGGTTGAGTGCGACCTGCAGGCGCTGCATGGCACTGAGATAAGCGCGCTGCGCTTCGCTTTCCCGGTTCAGCCAGTGGATGGCGTCGCCGCGAATGTCCTTGCGCAGATGGTGCTCGCGGCCGCGGCCGATCCCCGCCTCTTCGAGCGCTTGGGCCTCCTTGAGCCCGTAAAGCTCCCGCTCTAGGCTCGCACAAAGGCCTGCGTCGATCACCCCTTTGCCTACGTACCAGCCCTGTTCGACCAGCGCGTCGATCAGCTCGCCTTCGGCGCGGGAGGCGAACGCCTCGATGGAAGAAAGATTGGCTTGCGTCATGATCGACTCCGACGTTTCGGGGCCGCGTCGATATCGCCTTTTTGTGGCACGCGCTGGGTGCGCTCCGGGTGGTGTTTGAGCGTGCCGGCCGGGCGCTGGTAAAGGTCGATCTCCATGCCGAAGCCCTTGGCCAGAAGCTCGACCAGTATCATGGCGGAAAGCCCCCAGATGACGTGATCGTCGATCTGATAGCTCGGCACGTAGTGGGCAACGCCGTCCACGTTGATGACGTCGGTGTAGGTTCGCTTGTCTTGTAGAAAGTGGCTCAAGGGCACCTCGAAAATGGCGTCGAGCTCGCCGGGGTCGGCTTTCAATTCGAGATCCGGCGCAATGATGCCTACCCAGGGCGTCACGCAGAGACCGTGCAGCGAAATAATGTCGGATAACTGGCCGATGCGCTCCACCTCGTTCGGCGCCAGGGCGATCTCCTCTTCTGCTTCGCGCAGCGCCGTGTGGTAGAGATCCCGGTCGCCCGGTTCGCGCTTGCCGCCGGGAAAGGCCACCTGGCCGCTGTGGGTCGAAAGGTGGCTCGCGCGGCGCGTGAACAGCAAGGTAGGCTCGGGGCGGTCGACGATTGGCAGCAGTACCGCCGCCTGTAAAAGTTTGGCGCGGCTCAACTCTTTTGGTCGATAGTGTTGCAGCTCTTTACGTAGTTTCTCTAACATGGCATTTCCGTCGAATGTGCGCTCGAAAGGGCAGTCGGCACCGGGTCGATCGCCACACCTTATCAGCAGTTGAGATACCAACATGAATTTTTGTAGCCAGTGCGGTGAAAAAGTCCGCTTTGCCGTTCCCGAAGGCGACGACCGCCCGCGCTACCTGTGCGACGCCTGCGGCACGATCCACTACCAAAACCCGCGTATCGTGGCCGGAACGCTCCCGGTGCAGGGCGACAAGGTGCTGCTGTGCAAGCGCGCGATCTCACCGCGCAAGGGCTACTGGACGCTACCCGCCGGCTACATGGAAAACGCCGAAACCACCCGCGAGGCTGGCCTTCGCGAAACTCGCGAAGAGGCGCAAGCCGAGGTCGAGATCGAAAGTCTCTACACGCTCATCGACCTGCCCCATATCAACCAGGTCTACATGATCTTTCTGGCCGGGCTAGAGGGCGAGTTCGGCGCTGGCGAAGAGAGCCTCGAGGTGGCGCTGTTCGGCGAGCAGGACATCCCCTGGGACGAACTTGCCTTTCCCACCATCGAGCGCACGCTCAAGCACTTCTTCGAGGACCGCAAAAGCGGCCGCTTCCCGCTACACATGAGTACTGTTACCCCGGAAGATCGCGAGCGCTATTTCGGCAGCGCCTGAGGCGCTCGGGATGGCTGCGCCAGCGCGAGTCACTCTTCTAACAATCGGGCGTAGACCCATATTAGCGAATCGACGCCGACAGGGCTTGAGCGCGGGGTCGCAGTCAGTGGGTTTTTTTAATGGCATTTTCACGATGATAACCAAGTCACGCCATGGATAAATTCGAGGTCAAGCTGGATCAGGCCGCCCGCGCGGCCTGGCTTTCCTACGTGGGCGGGCTGACCCAGGACGACATCGCCGCTCAGTTGGGTGTCTCGCGCCCCGGCGTGCAGCGCCTGCTCTCGCTGGCCCGCCAGGAGGGGCTGATCAAGGTGCAGATCGATCACCCCATTTCGTCGTGCATGGCCCTGGGCCGGGCGCTTGGCGAGCGCTTCGGGCTTGGCTACTGCGATGTGGTGCCAGCCCAAACCGGCGCCCCGGAAAGCGCGGCTTTTTATCTGGCGGTGGCCGGCGCCCGGCGCCTTGCCCACTTCGTGGAGCAGAGCGAGCCCTTGACGCTGGCGCTGGGCGCCGGGCGTTCGGTGCGCGCCACCGTCGAGGCGCTGGGGCGTATCGAGCGCGCCCAGCACCGCTTTGTGTCGCTGATCGGCAACGTCGCCCGGGACGGCTCGGCCAACCGGTTCGACGCGGTGATGGCGCTGGCGGACAAGACCGGCGGCGAGCGCTTTTTGCTGCCGGCGCCGGTGGTGGCGCAGTCGATCGAGGAGAAGCGCGCGCTGCTCGACCAGCGCCTGTTCAAGGCGATCGGAGAGGTCGCGGCGGCTTCCAAAGCGGCGTTCATCGGGGTAGGGCGCATCGATGGCCAGGCAACCCTCTATCAGGATCACTTCATTAGCCAGGCCGAGCTCGACGAGCTTTTGGCGCTCGAGGCCGTGGGCGAGCTTCTGGGCTGGCCGCTCAACCAGCATGGCGAGCTGATCGAGTGCTCGATCACCCGGCGCGTCACCAGCCTTCCGTTGACGGCGTTTTCCCAGCAGACGATGGTGGCGATCGCCGGCGGCCGCGACAAGGGGCCAGCGATTCTGGCGGCGCTGCGCGGCGGCTGGCTCAAGGGGCTAATCACCGACGAAGCCGCTGCGCGCTACGTGCTCGAGGCGCCGTGAGCCGTCGTCCTGACGAGCGTGGCGCTCGCCTGGCGGTGTTAGCGTAAAGTCTTAGCCTGCGGGCTTTGCTTTTTTTTGCGTTAAGGTCGATCATTTGTTCGAACAATGATCAAAAACATCAGCACCATAACAAGACACTATCCGTTCAAGGAGTGCCGTATGCGTTTCGCCCCTCATTGGCCGCTTTGCGCGCTGGCTGCCGGTATCGCGCTGGCAGGTCAGGCCCAGGCTCAGTCACAAGACCAGGCCCAAACCGAAATCACCGTGGCCACCGTCAACAACAACGACATGGTCATCATGCAGAGTTTGACCGACGCGTTTGAAAGCGAGCACCCGGACATCACCCTGGACTGGGTGGTGCTCGAGGAGAACGTCCTGCGCCAGCGCATGACCACCGACATCGCCACCGGCGGCGGCCAGTTCGACGTCATGACCATCGGCGCTTATGAGGCGCCGATCTGGGCCGAGCGCGAGTGGCTGGCCCCGCTGGACGACCTGCCGAGTGACTACGACATCGACGATCTGCTGGGCTCGGTGCGCGATGGCCTGAGCTTGAATGGCACGCCGTTCGCGCTGCCGTTCTACGCCGAAAGCTCGATGATGTATTTCCGCAAGGATCTGTTCGAGCAGGCCGGTATCGAGATGCCGGATCAGCCCACCTGGGATCAGGTGCGCGACTGGGCGGAGCAGCTGCACGGCAGCGAAGAGGGGCTGGCGGGCATCTGCCTGCGCGGCAAGCCCGGCTGGGGCGAGAACATGGCCTTAGTGACCACCCTGGTCAACACCTACGGCGGGCGCTGGTTCGATGAGGAGTGGCAGCCGGAGCTCACGTCCGAGCCCTGGCAGAACGCCATCGAATTTTATGTCGATCTGCTGGGTAATTACGGGCCGCCCGGGGCGAGCTCCAACGGCTTCAACGAGAACCTGGCGCTCTTTGCCCGCGGCAACTGCGCCATATGGGTCGATGCGACCTCCGCCGCCGGCAAGCTTTACGACCCGGACGAGTCGAGCGTGGCCGACAACCTTGGCTTTGCGCCGGCGCCGGTGGCTGAAACGCCCAAGGGCTCGCACTGGCTCTGGACCTGGGCGCTGGCGATCCCGGCCTCCTCGGAGAAAAAGGACGCCGCGAAAGAGTTCATCACCTGGGCGACCTCGAAAGAGTACATCGAGCTGGTCGGTGACACCGAGGGCTGGACCAGCGTGCCGCCGGGCACCCGCGAGTCGACCTACGCCAACGAACAGTACCAGGACGCGGCGCCGTTTGCCGACTTCGTGCTTCAGGCGATTCAGGACGCCGACCCCACCGACTCGACCCTCGAGCCCAACCCCTATACCGGGGTGCAGATCGTCAACATTCCCGAGTTCCAGTCGATCGGCACTCAGGTCGGCCAGAGCATCGCCGCCGCGCTGACCGGCGACACCAGCGTCGAGCAGGCCCTCGATAGCGCTCAGCGCGCCACCGAGCGCACCATGCAGCGCGCCGGCTACTACGACTGACCCTCAGGCGCCCGCCACCGCGGGCGCCTTTTCGTTTTCACGCTTGCGGGCAGGTTTTGCCATGACCAGAACACGCGCGTCGGGCCGCAGGGTCGGCGGGTTCAGGGCGCTGTCGCTTCAGGCGCCCGCCGTTACGCTGCTGCTTTTATGGATGCTGATACCGCTGGGGATGACCGTCTGGTTCTCCTTCCAGCGCTACAACCTTTTGATGCCGGGGATGACCGGCTTCGCCGGATTCGAAAACTACGAGTACCTGCTCACCGACCCGGCGCTGTGGTCCGCCATGGGCACCACGCTCTTGCTGGTGGGCTGGGTGCTCGCCATTACCGTGGTCGGCGGCACACTGTTGGCGGTGCTTTTCCAGCAGCCGTTTTTGGGCCGGGGCGTGGCCCGGGTGTTGGCGATCTCGCCGTTTTTCGTCATGCCCACGGTAAGCGCCTTGGTGTGGAAGAACATGATGATGCACCCCTCGAGCGGGGTGCTGGCCTGGCTTTCCAATCAGTTCGGCCTGCCGGCAATCGACTGGTTCTCGTCACTCCCACTGACCTCGATCATCATCATCGTCGCTTGGCAGTGGCTGCCCTTTGCGCTGTTGATTCTGCTCACCGCGCTCCAGTCGCTGGACGAGGATCAGGTCGAGGCGGCGCGCATGGACGGCGCGGGGCCGGTGGCGATCTTTTTCTACATCACGCTTCCGCACCTCAAGCGGGCGATCAGCGTGGTGATCATGATCGAGATGATCTTCTTGCTCACGATCTTCGCCGAGATCTTCGTCACCACCTCCGGCGGGCCCGGGCTTGCCACCACTAATCTGGCGTACCTGATCTATATCCGGGCGCTGCTGGATTTCGATGTCGGCATCGCCTCCGCCGGCGGGGTGGTCGCCATCATTCTGGCCAATATCGTGGCGATCTTTCTGGTGCGCATGGTTGCCAAGAACCTGGATGACTGACATGAGCGATTGTTTATGAGTACGCCCAATTCCTACGCCGCCCCCGGCGGCTCGGGTCGTTTCAAGCGGGTATTGCTTGCGCTGCTGGCCTGGGCGGTGGCGCTAGTGATCTTCTTTCCCATCCTTTGGATGGTGCTCACCGGTTTCAAGACCGAAACCGCGGCGATCGCCGACCCAAGCTTCCTCTTCTCGCCGACGCTCGAAAGCTACCAGGCGGTGCAGGCGCGCTCGGGCTACGCGCGCTTCGCCCTCAACAGCGTCGCGGTCGCCTTCGGCTCCACGGCACTGGCGCTTTTGATCGCCATTCCCTCGGCCTACGCCATGGCGTTTTTACCCACCCGGCGCACCAAGGGCACGCTTTTATGGATGCTCTCGACCAAGATGCTGCCGCCGGTCGGCGTGCTGGTGCCGATCTATCTGATCTTTCGCGACGTCGGGCTTTTGGACACGCGCACCGGGCTGATTCTCGTCTACACCCTGATGAACCTGCCCATCGTGGTGTGGATGCTCTACACCTTCTTCAAGGACATGCCGCGGGACATCCTCGAAGCCGGGCGGATGGACGGCGCCTCCACGCTTCAGGAAGTGGTGTATCTGCTGTTGCCGCTGACGCTGCCCGGCATCGCCTCCACCGGGCTCTTGTCGGTCATTCTGAGCTGGAACGAGGCGTTCTGGAGTCTCAACCTGACCTCGTCCAAGGCCGCGCCCTTAACCGCCTACATCGCTTCGTTTTCAAGCCCCGAAGGGCTTTTCTGGGCCAAGCTCTCGGCGGCCTCGACCATGGCGATCGCGCCCATTCTGATCCTTGGCTGGATGACCCAAAAACAGATGGTCCGTGGCCTGACCTTCGGCGCCGTCAAGTAAGGAGTTTTTCATGGCAACGCTTGCGCTCAACAACATCGTCAAACGCTTTGGCGACACCGAGGTCATTAAGGGCGTCAATCTGAACGTCGAGGACCGCGAGTTCGTGGTGTTCGTCGGCCCCTCCGGCTGCGGCAAATCCACTTTAATGCGCATGATCGCCGGGCTCGAAAGCGCTACCAGCGGCGATATTCTGATCGACGGCGAGCGCATGAACGACGTCGGCCCCGCCGACCGGGGCCTGGCCATGGTGTTTCAAAGCTACGCGCTTTACCCGCACATGAGCGTTGAGGACAACATGGGCTTCTCCATGCGCCTGGCCGGGGTGCCCAAGGCGCAGCGCCGCGCCCGGGTGCTCGAGGCGGCGAAGATTCTGCAGCTCGAGCCGCTTCTGGATCGAAAGCCCCGGGCGCTCTCCGGCGGCCAGCGACAGCGGGTCGCCATCGGCCGGGCGATCGTTCGAAACCCCAGCATTTTTTTGTTCGACGAGCCGCTGTCGAATCTGGACGCCGCGCTCAGAGTGCAGATGCGCATCGAGCTCGCCAAGCTCCACGAGGAGCTCGACGCCACGATGATTTACGTCACCCACGACCAGATCGAGGCGATGACCATGGCGGACAAGATCGTCGTGCTTCACGACGGTGTGGTCGAGCAGGTGGGCTCGCCCATGGCGCTTTATCATCACCCGCGAAACCGCTTCGTGGCGGGGTTCATCGGCTCGCCGAAAATGAATTTCTTCGCGGTGACAGTAGTGTCCGCCGGCGCGGACGGCGTCGAGGTGACGCTGCCCGGCGGCGCTGCCTGCCATGTGCCGGTCAACGGCGAAGGCGTCGCACCTGGCGCCACGCTCGAGCTCGGGGTGCGCCCGGAGCACCTTTTGATCGAGGAGGCCGGCACGCTCGGCGGGGGCATTCAGGTACTGGAGCGCCTTGGCGGGCAAACTTCGCTCTACGTCGAGATGGAGGGCCAGCTTCTGACGATCATGGCCGACGGCGACGTCGCCTACCGCGTGCACGATTCGGTGCGTTTTGGCTTCGACGCGAGCCGGGCGCACCTGTTCGACCAAACCGGGCGCGCGCTCGAAAGCCTGAAGGCGCACCCGCTGGCCGCGCTCACCCGCCAGGACAACCGCGCCGAGGCCGGTACCCAAAGCGAAGAGGCGGCGCCATGAGAGCCGTTATCTTCGACTGCGACGGGGTGCTGGTGGACAGCGAAATCCTCGCCGAGAATACCCTGCAAGAGCATCTTCAAGCGTGGCTGCCGGACGTGGACGTCGCCGCCGAGCTGAATCAGGCGCTCGGCATGACCACCGCCAATATCGTCGCCCAACTGCAGACGCTGAGCCGCCATGCGCTGCCAGATAATGCCGTCGACCAGGTGGATGCGGCCATCGAGGCGCGTTTGAGCCGTGAACTGTGCGCCATCGAAGGCGCGGCTGAGGCGATCGAAGCGTGTCCCTTCGTCACCGCCGTGGTCTCCAACAGTCACCGCCGCCGGGTCGAGGCCTCGCTTGCCGCCACGGGGCTCGACAGGGTACTCGATGGGGCGCTGATCGTGACCGCCGAGCAGGTGGCAAACCCCAAGCCCGCGCCGGACCTTTACCTGCTGGCGGCAAAAAACATCGAGCTTTCCCCGAAGGCGTGCCTGGCGGTGGAGGATAGCGTGGCCGGCGTTCGCGCCGCCGTCGCCGCCGGGCTGACCGTAGTCGGCTTCGTCGGTGCCAGCCACCTGGATGAGCGCCAGGCCGAGCGGCTACGTGACGCCGGCGCCTGGCGGGTGATCGCGCGCTTCGATGAGCTCGGCGCGCTCGTCGCGTCCTGGAGTGCCGGCGCGCTCACCGCCAACTCCTCCGCGTAAGCGCTCCTAACGCTTGTCGTTCAGCCCCCTTTTTTTCAGGAGACTTCCATGGTTAGGCTCACGCAAAACGCGCTGACCGCGCTTGACGCCGCGGTGACTGTGCCGAGTTATGATCGCCGCGCCGTGAGCGCCGGCATCGTGCATATCGGCGTGGGTGGCTTTCACCGCGCCCACCAGGCGATGTATCTCGACACGCTGATGAACCAGGGCGAGGCGCTCGACTGGGGCATTGTGGGGGTGGGCGTAATGCCCGGCGACAAGCGCATGCAGGAGGTGCTGTCACGCCAGGATCACCTTTATACGCTGGTGGTGAAGCACGCCGACGGTACGCTTGAGCCCCGCGTGATCGGGAGCATGGTCGATTATCTTTTCGCCCCGGACGATCCGGACGCGGTGATCGAGGCAATGGCGGACCCGGCCATCCGGATCGTGTCGCTCACCGTGACCGAGGGCGGCTACAATTTTCACCCGGTCAGCGGCGCTTTCAATCTGGATAACCCGCTCATAAAGCGCGATCTGAGCGCTCCGGATCGCCCGGCCAGTACCTTTGGGCTGGTGGTCGAGGCGCTGGTGCGCCGCCGCGCGCGGGGGCTTTCACCGTTCACGGTCATGTCCTGCGACAACATCCAGGGCAACGGCGACGTGGCACGGCGCATGTTCTCGGCGTTTGCGGCGGCGCGTGAGCGCGAGCTCGGCGAGTGGCTCGCTCGCGAGGTCGCCTTTCCCAATTCGATGGTCGATCGCATCACGCCGGTCACCGTGGCCGACGATATCGATGAGCTTGCCCGCCGCTTCGACGTCGAGGACGGCTGGCCGGTGGTGTGCGAGCCCTTCACTCAGTGGGTGCTGGAGGATTACTTCCCGCTGGGCCGCCCGCCTTTCGAGGCGGCCGGCGTGCAGCTGGTCAACGACGTCGAGCCGTTCGAGCTGATGAAGCTGCGGCTTTTGAACGCGAGCCATCAGGCGCTGACCTATTTTGGCTATCTGGCGGGCTACCGCTACGCCCACCAGGTTTGCCAGGACCCGCTGTTCGTCGAGTTTTTGCGCCGTTACATGAAAGAGGAGGGCGCGCCGACGCTGGCGCCGGTGCCGGGCATCGATCTTAACGCCTACCAGCGCACGCTGATCGAGCGCTTCGCCAACCCGGAAATCAGGGACACCCTGGCACGGCTTTGTGCCGAAAGCTCGGATCGTATCCCCAAGTGGCTGGTGCCGGTGATTCGCCACCAGCTCGACCACGAGGGTGAAATAGCGCTGAGCGCGGCGGTCGTGGCCAGCTGGGCGCGCTACGCCGAGGGTGTGGACGAGCAGGGCGAGCCGATCGAGGTGGTCGATGCGCTGCGCGAGCCGCTGATGGCGATTGCCCGCAACAACCGTACCCGGCCCGAGGCGTTCGTCGAAAACCGCGAGCTCTTTGGCGATCTGGCCGACAGCCCGCGCTTCATGGCAGCGTATCGTGAGGCGCTTTCACTGCTGCACGAACGCGGAGCGCGCGCTACGCTTCAAGCACTGATCGCCTCTAAAGGAAGCTCGTGATGTACATCGGTGTGGACTGCGGCACCCAAAGCACCAAGGTGGTGGTGTTGGACGTCGAGAAAGGGGGCATTCTCGGTGAAGCCAGCCGCGCCCACCGACTCGAAGAAGGGCCGAACGGGCGCCGCGAGCAGGCCCCCGCCGAGTGGCTCGCTGCCTTTAGAGGCGCGTTCTTTGATGCCATCGAGCGCGCCGGGATCGACGCCCGCGCGGTGCGCGCCATCGGCGTGTCCGGCCAGCAGCACGGCATGGTGGCCCTCGACGCCGACGGAGTGCCGGTCTACCCGGCCAAGCTCTGGTGCGATACCGAGACCAGCGGCGAGAACGCCGCGCTTGTCGAGCGCCTGGGCGGCGAGGCGGGGTGTCTGGACAAACTCGGCCTGGTGCTGCAAACCGGCTATACCGCTTCCAAGCTCGCCTGGCTCAAACGCCATCATGCCGACGCCTACCGACGCATCGCCACGATTCTACTGCCCCACGACTACCTCAACTTCTGGCTCACCGGCGAGCGGGTCACCGAGGCCGGCGACGCCTCGGGCACCGGCTATTTCGATACCCGTGCCCGCACCTGGCAAACCGAGGTGTTTGGCCAGATCGCCCCGGAGCTCGACCCAAACCGGGTCCTGCCGCGCCTTTTAAAGCCTTATGAGCCCGCGGGCGTGGTGCGCTCGCGCATCGCCGCGGAGCTTGGCCTAAGTGACGGCGTGGTGGTCTCGAGCGGCGGCGGCGACAACATGCTCGGCGCCATCGGCACCGGCAATATCGCCCGCGGAATCGTCACGCTGAGCCTGGGCACCTCCGGCACGGTGTGCGCCTACTCGCCCGAGCCGGTCGAAAGCGATAACGCCATGGTGGCCAACTTCTGCGCAAGCCACGGCGGCTGGCTGCCGCTGATCTGCACCATGAACGTCACCTCCGCCACGACCCGCGTGCGCGAGCTTTTTGGGCTCGATCTCGACGCCTTTGGCGAGCGGGTAGCAAAGGCTTCGATCGGCGCCGACGGCGTGACCTGCCTTCCGTTTTTCAACGGCGAGCGGGTGCCGATGCTGCCCAACGCCGCCGGCGATTTTTTAGGCCTTACGAGCGTGAACATGACTCAGGCCAATCTGTGCCGCGCGGTGGTCGAAGGCGCGAGTTTTGGGCTTCGCTACGGGCTGGATCTGCTGGGCGATCTGACCGCCGGGGCGAGCCAGATTCGTCTGAGTGGCGGCGGCGCCAAAAGCCCGGTTTGGCGCCAGATGGTGGCGGATATCACCGGCACCGAGGTGGTGTGCCCGGACATCACCGACGCCGCCGCGCTCGGCGCTGCCCTGCAGGCGGCCTGGTGCGAGCAGCAGTCACAGGGCACCACACTCGAGGCGCTTTGCCAGCGACTGGTGCATCTGGATGCGGCCTCGCTTGCCGAACCCGACCCCGAGCGCGTCGACGCCTACCGCCACGTCTACCGGCGCTATCGCCAGGCGCTCGACGAGCGCCACGGCATTGCCTGATATAAGCTTATCCCTGTAGGGTTTTGGCACCGCACGATTCATCCCTCGATCCATTGTTCGATCGAGGCTGCCATCGACCACGGGGAGAGCGCCATGAACGCCGAGCTACTCGAGATTCTAAGCGTGCTGCAGCTTTCGCCCCGCGGTGGCTTGACGCCCTTGAGCGGCGGCGATATCGCCGCGGTGTTCGAGCTCGACACCGCCGAGGGGACGGTGGTGATCAAGCAGGACGACCCGGCGCGCCTACGCGGCGAGGCCGAAGGGCTTCGCGCGCTGAAAGGAGCGGGCAGCTCGCTGATCATCCCCGAGGTGCTCGGCCAGGCTGGCGAGTGGCTGGTAATCGAGGCGCTGCACACCGTACCCCGCTCTCGTTTGGGGGATATCCAGCTTGGCGAAGGGCTTCGCGAGCTTCACGGCGTGATCGGCAGCGAGCACGGCTGGCTACACGACAACGCCTGCGGACGCACGCCCCAACCCAACGCGCCCATGAGCGACGGCCGCGCCTTCCAGCGCGAGCGCCGCCTGCTGGCACTCGCTCGCGCCTGTCTCGATCAGCGCCTTATCACCCCTGAGCTTTACGCGCGCATCAACACTCAGGCGCAAACGCTCGAACAGTGGCTGCCGGACGCCTCGCCGTGTCTAGTGCACGGCGATCTCTGGACGGGTAACGTGCTTTATACCGCTCGGGGTCCCGCGCTAATCGACCCCGCAGTGTATCGCCACTATCCCGAGGTGGATATCGCCATGCTGACGCTGTTTGGCGAGCCCGGCGCTGCGTTTTTCGATGCCTACTGGAACGGCTTCGCCCCGCAGGACTGGCCCCGTCGCGAAGCGCTTTTTCAGCTCTATCCGCTGCTCAATCACGTGCTGCTGTTTGGCGACATGTACCTTGGCGGGGTCGAGCGCTGTGTAAAAACGCTGGAGCGCTCGAGCGTCTGATAGGGAAGGGCGGGCGAAAAACGGGCGCGAGAAAAGCGTACTTTTTACGCGTTTGACTAAAGTAAGTTGCGTTAGACTTGACGTTTGGCCGGACACAGTTTTGGTCGAACTTCAAGGCTAGCATACATACATGAATGTAACTATAATGCCACCCTTTCACACGCTCACTGTGTGGCGCACCATTCCACGTTGACACCTAGAGGCACTCCCATGCGACTGGCACACTGGGCAGTCAATGCCCCCCTTCGCCCTTTAATGTTAGCCGTACTGGCAAGCTCGATCGCGCTGCCCGTTCAAGCGGCGGATCTGATCACCATTACCCGCGACGCGCTCAATAACAACGCCGAACTCGCCTCCGCCCGCTCCGAGTTTTCCGGTGTCGAAGCGGCTCGCGACGTCGTGGGCGGCGAGCTTTTGCCCCAGGTGAGCGCCTCGGGTAACGCGGCGCACAATCGCCAGTTCGAAAGCCAGTCAGCGGGTGGTTTGGAAACCGGCGCACCTACCGGCGGCGGCGCAGGTGCCGCAACCGGCGGCGGGCGTGGCCAGGAGGATAGCTACAACTCATTGTCGCTGTCGCTTGAGGCCACTCAGGCGCTTTTTAACGCCGCGACGGCGCGTCAGGTCGACCAGGCCGAGCGCCAGATCGACCAGCAGGTTTACATCCTGGCGGCGACCGAGCAGCAGCTTCTGATCGATGTCGTCACGGCCTATTTCGATATTCTTCGCGCCTACGAGGTGCTCGAAGCCAGGCGCGCCCAGGAGCGGGCGATCGGCCGTCAGCTCGAGCAGTCCAGCGAACAATTCGAGGTTGGACTGATCGCCATTACCGAAGTGGAAGAGGCGCGTTCGAGCTTCGACCAGGCCCGCGCCGAGCGGATAACCGCCGAGAGCAACCTGCAGGTCGCTTTCGAAGCCCTGGAGCGACTCACCGGGCGCCGCTACGCCAATATCGAATCCTTGGGCGACATGCCCATTGGCCTGCCCGCACCTAGCGAGCGCGACTACTGGGTCGACCAGGCGCTCGAGCGAAACCCCGAAGTGCTGGCCCAGCGCGCCGGTATCGAGGTGTCTCGCGCCGGCGTCGAGATCGCCCGCGCCGGGCGGCTGCCGACGCTTTCGGCCTTCGCCAACTACCAGTACGCAGATTCCGATATCGACTACCTGAGCGGCCACGACGCCTCGGGCCAGGTCGGCGTGTCGGCGAGCGTGCCGCTCTACACCGGTGGTAGCACCAGCGCCAACATTCGCCAGAACACCTTCCAGCTCGAAAGTAGCCAGTACGATTTCGAATCCCAGCGCCGCACCACCATTCAGCAGGTGCGCTCGCTTTACACTCAGGTGAGCAACAACGTCGAAACCGTCGACGCGCGCCAACAGGCGATCGTTTCCACCCGAAGCGCGCTGGAAGCGACCCAGGCCGGCTACGAGGTGGGCACGCGTAACATCGTCGACGTGCTCAACGCCGAGCAGAACCTGTACAACGCGATCGCCAACTACGCCGAGTCACGCTACGACTACGTCATCAACCTGCTCTCTTTGCGCCAGCAGTCCGGGCTTCTGGACGTGGCGGCGCTCGAGGAGGTCAACGGCTGGCTGACCGGCGAAGACGTCAATTTCACGCTGCCTGAAACCAGCGACGGCGACCGCTACGAGAACGCGATGGACATCGGCGCCCCGCCACGGCGCGAATCCTCTTCTTCCTCCACGACCTACTCTGCGGCTGAGTACGCCCCCGCGCGTCGCCAGCCCGGCGGCTATGGTGGCTATGGCGGCGGTTACGACGGTGGCTACGGCCCGGGCGGCTCTTCGCAGGGTGGCTATCAGCAGGGCGGCGGCTATCAGCAGGGTCCGGGCCAGCCTGGAGTTGGTAACGGCGGCGTGGGTGCCGGTCAGCCCGGCGGGTATTGATATTAGAGGGCCTGACCGGCGGCATCGCCTGGCAGGCCCTTGAAGCCGTGTTGAATAGAACATTGGTTATTAAAACACCGGTCACCAGAACGCCGGTCGTCAGAAGTGCGATCCATCGATCATCGATCGCCAAAAAAGAGTCATACATGGGAATTCGACGCATGAGAAGAGCGATTCACTCAACGAGAGCGAGTCTAGTGACGCTGATCGCGGCGCTGGCGCTGACGGCCTGCGGTGGTGATGAAGAGCCTCAACAGCAGCAGCAATCCTCCGAGGAGAAGCCACCGCACAAGGTGGCGGTAGCCGAGGTGGAGCGCCAAGATCTGCCGATCGATCAATCCTACCCCTCGCTTTTGCGAAGCGACAATGAAGTCGTGGTCATCGCCCGGGTCGACGGCGCGCTCGAGGAGCGACTGTTCGAGCCCGGCCAGATGGTCGAGCAGGGCGATTCGCTCTACACCATCGAGCCCGACCGCTATCAGGCGACGGTGAATCAGCGTCAGGCGGATCTGCAAAGCGCGCGGGCCGAATACGCGCGCGCCCAGCGCGACGCCGAGCGCTTTGAGCAGCTGTTGCGTCAGAACTCGGTGAGCCGCCAGCAGTACGACCAGGCCCAGGCCGACCAGCGCGTCGCCCAGGCAAGCGTCGCCCAGGCCGAAGCGGCGCTCTCCAGCGCCAACCTGGACCTGGACTACGCCGACGTGACCGCCCCGGTCGGCGGCATGATCAGCCTGAGCCAGATCAACCTAGGCAACGTGGTCACCAGCGGCACCGAGCTTGCCACCATCACCCCCCTCGATCCGCTCGAAGTTCGCTTTCAACTGCCCCAGCGCGACGCTTTCGAGCTTCGCCGCCAGCTACGCGACAGCGACACCAATTCGACCATCATCGCGCGGCTGAGCGTGCCGGGCTTGAGCGGCAGCGACGACGCCGAACTCGCCGGCGAGCTGGACTTTCTGGGCTCGCGCGTGGACAACGGCACCAGCACCGTGCAGGCGTCGGCCACTTTCGATAACCCGGACGCCGCCGTGCTGCCGGGCCAGTTCGTGCGCGTACGTCTGGACGGTCTCAAGCGCTATAGCGTGATCGCCGTGCCGGAAATCGCCGTCACTCAGGGCCTGATGGGCCCGCGGGTCTACACCCTGGACGACGAAGACAAGGCCCGCGAGCGCACCGTTCAGCTCGGTGACGTGGCCGGCCCCTGGCAGATCATCGTCGACGGGCTGGAAGAGGGCGAACGTGTGATCGTCGGCGATCCTTCCGGCATCGAGCCGGGCATGGCCATCGACCCGCAGCCTTTCGATGGCGACGCCGACGATATCGTCGAGGACGTCGAAGAAGCCGAGGCGCGTGAGGAGCGTGAGCAGGCCGAGGAGGCTTCCGACATGGCCGGCGGCGGCATGCCGACGGGTGAGGGAGAAGAGGGTGCGCAATAATGAACTTCTCTAACTTCTTCATCAGCCGACCGATATTCGCCACGGTACTGGCGATTATCGTCACGCTGATCGGCGCGATGTCCATGCGCATACTGCCGATCGAGCAGTATCCAAGCGTGGTGCCGCCAACGGTGTCGGTTCAGGCGCAGTTCCCCGGCGCCGACGCCGAAACCGTGGCGCAAACGGTGGCAGCACCCCTGGCCGAGGCGATCAACGGTGTCGAGGACATGCTCTACATGACCTCGAACAGCTCCGACAACGGCTCCATGAGCCTGAGCGTAGCGTTCAACATCGGCACCGACGGCGACATCAACACCATCAACGTCAACAACCGCGTTCAGGGCGCGCTTTCTCAACTGCCCGAGCAGGTGCAGTCACAAGGGGTGCAGGTCGAACTGCGCTCGGACTCGATTCTGATGCTGGTGGCGTTAATCTCGCCCAACGGCGACTACAACCGCGTCTACATGCAGAACTACGCCACGCTGAACATCCTCGATGAGCTGCGTCAGGTGCCAGGCGTGGGCAATGCCGAGGTGCTCGGCGGCGGCGAGTTCGCCATGCGTATCTGGATGGACCCGGACAAGCTGGCGCAGTACGACCTGACGCCGAGCGAAGTCGCCAGCGCCGTGCGTACGCAGAACACCGAGATTCCCGCGGGTAACCTGGCCTCGGCGCCGCAGGGTGAGCCGCGCGCCTACACCTATACGATCACCGCCGGCGGGCGACTGACCGACCCGGACGAGTTTCGTAACATCTACCTGCGTACCAATCCGGACGGTTCGTCGCTGCGCCTGCAGGACGTGGCCCGCATCGAGCTCGGTGCGTCGTTCTACGGTGTGGATGCGCGTTTGAACGGCGCCACCATGACGCCGATCATCATCAACCAGCAGCCCGGCGCCAACGCGCTTTCCACCGCCGAAGCGGTGCGCTCGACCATGGAGGATCTGAAATCCCGCTTCCCGCCGGGGCTCGAGTACGTCACGCCTTACGACACGACGCTGTTCATCGATGCCTCCGTGGAAACGGTGCTTCACACCTTCATCGAAGCGTTTTTGATCGTAGCGGTGATTCTGTTCATCTTTTTGCAGAACTGGCGCTTTACCGTCATCGCCATGTCGGTGGTGCCGGTGGCAGTCATTGGCACCTTCGCCGGGTTTTACGTACTCGGCTACTCGATCAACCTGTTGACGCTGTTCGCGCTGGTGCTGTCGATCGGGATCGTGGTCGATGACGCGATTCTGGTGGTCGAAAACGTCGAGCGTGTCATCAGCGAAGACGAAGACATTACCGTGCGCGATGCGACGATTCAGGCCATGCGCGAAGTGGGCGGGCCAGTCATCGCGACCTCGCTCATCATGGCGGCGGTGTTCGTGCCGGTGGCATTTTTGGGTGGGTTCACCGGGCAGATCTATCAGCAGTTCGCGATTACCGTGTCGATCTCGGTGGCGCTGTCGGCGCTGATGGCGCTGACGTTCACCCCGGCGCTGTCGGCAATCTTCATCAAGCACAACCTGAATCACGACCGGCCGTCGAAGTTTCGCCGCGCCATTCGCACGCCGCTGCGCCTGTTCGATCGCCTGTTCGCCGGTATTACCGCGGCCTACATGTGGTGTGTGAAAAAGCTGGTACGCTTTTGGCTCTTGGCACTGGCGATCACCGTGGCCATCGGCGCGGGCTCGTACTGGATGTACGTGTCCACACCCTCCACGCTGGTGCCAGAAACCGACCAGGGCATTGTGCTTGCCAGCGTATCGCTGCCGGACGCCGCCTCGCTCGACCGTACCCAGACCTACATGGCGAAACTCAGCGCCGAGATCGAAAAGATCGAGGGCGTCGAGTACGCCTCGGCCGTGGCGGGCTATGATCTTCTGGCCAGTGCGGTCAACACCGCGCGCGGGGTCATCTTCGTCAACATGCTGCCCTGGGGCGAGCGTGACTTGACCGCCGACGCGCTGGTCGGGCGCATCATGCAGCTGGGGGCCAGTATCGATGGCGGTAGCGCCATGGCCTTCAACGTGCCGCCGATCATGGGGCTTTCGACCACCGGCGGTTTCACCGGCTACCTGCAGTCCTTCGATGGCGCCTCGACCCGCGAGCTTTACGAAGCCTCGCTCCAGGTCATGGGCGCGGCGAATCAGCATCCGATGCTCTCCCGGGTCTTCTCGACGTTCAACGTCAACGTGCCGTCCTACAAGGCCCACATCGACCAGCAAAAGGCGCTGAGCTATGGCGTCGCGCTCGAGAACATCAACTCGGCGCTCGCCAACACCTTCGGTAACGGCTTCGTTAACTACTTCAGTTACCAGAACCGTAATTTCCAGGTGTATCTGCAAAACGAGGACGAATTCCGTAAAACGCCGGACGATTTGAACAATGTCTATGTGCGTGGCGGCAGCGGCGATCGTATTCCGCTCTCCGAGTTCGTGACTTTGGAGCGCCAGGTCGGCGCGTCGGTGGTCTCGCGCTTTGGGGTCTACACCGGCGCCCAGTTCCAGGGCGGCGCCGCCCCGGGCTACAGCTCGGCGCAGGCGATCCAGGCGATGGAAGAGGTCGTGCTCGACACCCTCGGTCCCAACTGGGGCATGGGCTGGACTGGTACCGCGTATCAGGAAGCGAACCTGGGCAATGCCGCCATGATTGCCATCGTGTTCGGTATTCTGATGGTGTTTTTGATCCTGGCGGCGCAGTACGAAAGCTGGGCGCTGCCGCTGGCGGTATTGACCGCCACCCCGTTCGCCTTTCTTGGCGGTATCGCCGGTATTGCGCTACGTGGGCTGGACACCAGTGTCTACGTGCAGATCGGTATGCTGGTGGTCGTGGGGCTGGCGGCGAAGAACGCCATCCTGATCGTCGAGTTCGCCGAGCTTCAGCGCAAGGAAGAGGGCAAGAGCATTCGTGAAGCGGCCATTACCGCGGCGGAGCTGCGCTTTAGGCCGATCGTCATGACCTCGCTCGCGTTCATCTTCGGCACGCTGCCGCTGGCACTGGCTACCGGCGCGAGTGACGTGAGCAGTCACCATATCGGCACCACGGTAGCCGTAGGCATGGCGTCGGTAGCGATCCTGGGCAGCCTGTTCGTTCCCACGTTCTACGCCATGATCGCCTACAGCGCCGACTGGCTGCGGCGCAAGACGCGGGGCAAACAGCACGATCAAAACGACCGGCGCGACCAAAGTGACGGGCGCGGCGAGCATGATGATCGCATCGCCCACGATCCTCAGTGATCGCGCGGTAATGCAGGCGGGCCTTCGGGCCCGCTTTTTTTGCCCGCTTGATTGGTGTCAAGGCGCGTCTGGGCAGAGGCGAGTAGTTTGATCTAAACTTGCTAATGAAACGTTTGAGTCTGCATCCAATACCATAACAGCAGGCCAAACCGACCAGGCAACCACCTGGAGGAGGCACGCCATGCAACCGATTCTCTCGGCCGCTCTGAACTTTCCGACCATCGTCTTCACCTTCGTGCTGGGCCTTTTGGCGCTTTACTGGCTGCTGGTACTGATCCGGCTGGCACCGCTGGAGCTTTTCGAGCGCGACAGCCTGCGCGATGACCACATGGCCAGCACGCTGGTATCGCTTGGCTTTATCGGCGTACCCGCCACGCTCGCGCTGACCGTTTTGATACTGCTCGCCGGTGCGCTTTCGCTGGCCCTGGAGCTCTTGGTGCTGAGCTCGTTGGACCTGGGCATGCTGCGCGTGCCGCTGGGCGTGGTGATTCTCTGGGCCACACTGGCCGTAGCATCCCCCTTGGCCGCCGCTATTTGCCAGGGCCTGGCACGCGGGCTTTATCGCTTCGCGCCCTTCAAGCGGCGAAGCCTTTTAGGTGTGACCGTGAAGGTGACCGCGCTCGACGGTGCAGAGCATGCCGAGGCCGTGGTCGACGGGAAACCGGGCTGTAAGGTAAACCTTCACTGCAAACACGACGATGCCTTTACCGAAGGCGAGCGCCGGGTACTAGTGAAATATCTAAAAGAGGAGGGAGCGTACCGTAGCGTGCAGGTACAAACCTACATGGAGACGCGCGAGCGCCTGAACCAGCTGCGTTTGCGTCACAAGCATCAGGAAACGGCGCACTCGAACTAAAAGGTTTCTGTTCTGGCTATCACGCAACAGCCCGCCGAAAGGCGGGCTTTTTGCTGGACGCTGTGGGCGATAACCACGCTAACGGCGTATAAGCAAAATGAGGGCATCGATGATCTCGGCGCCGCGCTCGCTGAGCGAGTAGCGGTCCGGTGTGCGCAGCCAGTCGTGAAATAATCCGCCGAGCGCTGCCTGCAAAAGCCGTGTAGCCACTTCCGGGGTCAGGCCTTCGCGAAGCTGGTGCTGCTCATGGGCCGTTTCGAATAGACAAAGCATCTCGTCGAAACACTCTTCGTTGATTTCGTTTTGCATTTCGAGCGGGTTGATATCGCTAAAGAACTCGCAGCGGTGCAGCAAAATCGAGAGCGTGCGCCGGTAGTGAGGCTGCTCCAGGCGGCTCATGCCGGCCAGGCACGCGCGGTGTACGGCATCCAGCGGCAAAATGTCAGGGTCGACGTTTTGCACCTCTTCGACCAGCGATTGAAAGGGCATGCGCACGCGCTCGATCAGCGCCATGAACAGATCGCCCTTGTTCTTGAAATGCCAGTAAACCGCTCCGCGAGTAACGCCGGCGTGCCGGGCCACCTGCTCGAGCGAAGTACGCGCGACGCCTTTATCGAAAAACACCTCTTCGGCCGCGTTCAGCAACGCTTCGCGCGTAGCGGCCGCTTCTGCCTTGGTTTTTCTAGCCATAAACGCAACCCTGGTAACGACGTCGAAGGAGCGATATTTTATCTTAAACACCGCCGTTTTACATTCAAAACTGTATGGTTAACTGACCGACGTCATTCGCGCGCTCAATCAACGCCTGGAGCGGCCGATAAGCGATAGATTATCCAGCACCGGCGCTCGCAGTGCGCGCCCACGCCCCATCAGGAGTGCTCATGGCACAAGCCCCGTTTCAGATCGCAGGCCACACCCTTCAACCCGGCCAACGGCTACAAATCGACGTGCCGGTGGCGCGGCTTTACACCCACACGCCGCTGCATATCTCCATCGAGGTCGTCCACGGGCGCCGCGAGGGGCCGGTCATGCTGGTGTGCGGCGGCATTCACGGCGACGAGATCAACGGTGTCGAGATCGTGCGCCGGCTTCTGCGCTCGCGCTCGATCAATAGCCTGAGCGGTACGCTAATCGCCGTGCCCGTCGTCAACGTCTTCGGCTTTTTGCAGCAAACCCGCTATCTGCCCGACCGGCGCGATTTGAACCGCTGCTTTCCGGGGAGTGACAAGGGCTCGCTCGGCGGGCGCATCGCCGCGCTGTTGCGCGAGGAGATCGTCGATCACGCCACGCACATTATCGACCTGCACACCGGCGCCATTCACCGCACCAACCTGCCGCAGATTCGCGCTCAGCTCGAACCCGACAGCGAAACCGCGCGCATGGCCGACGCCTTCGGCGCGCCGGTGGTGCTCAACGCCGAGCTTCGCGAGGGCAGCCTGCGCCACTACGCCCAATCCCGCGGCATTCCCGTACTCACCTACGAGGCCGGCGAGGCGCTGCGCTTTGACGAGTGGGCGATCGCCCCGGGCGTGCGCGGCATTCTACGCGTGATGCGCAGGCTCAAGATGCTTTCCGGCGAGCAGCGCCGCCGCCTGCCCGCCCCGGCGGAGCTCGCTAACGGCTCGAGCTGGGCGCGCGCGCCGATCGACGGCATCCTGCGACCCAAGGTGCGCTTGGGCGCGCGGGTCGCCAAGGGCGAAGTGCTGGGCCGGGTGGCGGACCCCTTCGGCAACGACGAGGGCGATGTCGTTTCGATGGCGGACGGCATCGTGATCGGCATGAGCCGTTTGCCGCTGGCCAACGAAGGCGAGGCGCTTTACCACATTGCCCGCTTCGACGAGATCGAAGAGGCGGAAACCGCCATCGAGAGCTTTCAGTCGAGTCTCGAGCCGGTCACCGATCCCATGTATTAAATTCTGTATTGAAGCCCTGTATTGAAGCCCATGTATTGAAGCCCATGTATTGCAGTGTCGTACCGAAATGCGTGCGCCGCCGGCCGTCGAGAATAAAGCTCGCCAGCGGCGCCACGAATTCGGCGCCAAAGTGTCATAGTTTAAAACCGCGGATAGAAGCGAAGTTGATCGTCTAAGGCTATGGACACTATAGGCAGGGTTTGGCGCCGCCACGTGGCATGATGGTCACATCCTGGCTATAACTGTGGATCAAAGCGCCAGTTAGAACGCATTAGTGGCCAAGAAGGCCCGTACAAAGGTGGCCCCTCGAGGCCCCGGATCGTGACATGGAGGAAGGGTATGACAAACGGTAAATCCAACTACACCACCACGGACGCCGGCATTCCGGTAGCAAGCGACGAGCATTCGCTTTCCGTCGGCGCGGACGGCCCGATCGTACTGCACGACCACTACCTGATGGAGCAGATGGCGGCCTTCAACCGGGAAATGATTCCGGACCGTCAGCCCCACGCCAAGGGCGGCGGCGCGTTTGGCCATTTCGAAGTCACTCACGACGTCAGCAAGTTTACCCGCGCAAAGTTTCTGCAGCCGGGCAAGAAAACCGAAATGCTGGCGCGCTTCTCGACGGTTGCCGGTGAGTCGGGCAGCCCGGATACCTGGCGCGACCCGCGCGGCTTCTCGCTGAAGTTTTACACTGAAGACGGCAACTTCGACATGGTGGGTAACAACACCCCCGTGTTCTTCGTGCGCGACCCGCTCAAATTTCAGCACTTCATCCACTCGCAAAAGCGCCGCGCCGATAACGGCCTGCGCGATCACGACATGCAGTGGGATTTCTGGACGCTCTCGCCGGAGTCCGCCCACCAGGTCACTTGGCTGATGGGCGATCGCGGCGTACCCGCTAGCTGGCGCCACATGAACGGCTACTCCAGCCACACCTACATGTGGGTCAACGACAAGAGCGAGCGCTTCTGGGTCAAGTACCACTTCAAGACCGACCAGGGCATCAAGTGCATGACCCAGGAACAGGCCGACGAAATGGCGGGTACCGACGCGGATTACCACCGTCGCGACCTGTTCGACGCGATCAAGCGCGGTGACAACCCGACCTGGACACTGCACGTGCAGATCATGCCCTTCGAGGACGCCAAGACCTATCGCATCAACCCGTTCGATCTGACCAAGGTGTGGCCGCACGACGACTACCCGCTGCAGGAAGTGGGCAAGATGACGCTCGACCGCAACCCGACGGACTTCCACTCCGAAATCGAGCAGGCGGCGTTCCAGCCGAGCAACTCGGTGCCGGGCACCGGCTTCTCGCCGGACAAGATGCTGCTGGCGCGCGTCATTTCCTACGCGGATGCACACCGTGCTCGCCTGGGCGTCAACTATCAGCAGATCCCGGTCAACGCGCCGAAAACCCAGGTGAACAGCTACGCCCAGGGCGGCCGGATGCGTATCTCCAATTCGACCGACCCGGTCTACGCACCCAACAGCAAAGGCGGCCCCCACGCCGACCCGAAGGCTTTCCCGGAAGACGCGGTATGGGAAGCGGATGGCGAGTTCGTTCGCGCCGCCTACACGCTGCGCCCGGACGACGGCGACTTCAATCAGGCCAATGACCTGGTCAACAAGGTCATGGACGACGCCGCGCGTGATCGCCTGGTGAACAACATCGTCGGGCACGTTTCCGGCGGCGTGGAAGAGCCGGTGCTGTCGCGGGTGTTCGAATACTGGAAGAACGTCGACCAGGCCATCGGCGAGCGAGTCGAGAAGGGCGTGATGGAAAACCGCCAGAAGGCCGGCAAGTAAGCCAAGCCTTTCAAGCGCTAAGTAAGCCCCACCCGCCACGGTACGCCGTGGCGGGTTTTTTTATGCCGCGGTTTCGGGCTCGCGGATCAGACCGAGAGCATCGTCATAAAGGCGCAGGCCCGCACCTTCCTTGTGAGCGTGCTCGGAAAGGTGACGCCGAAAGCGTCGCCCGCCCGGGCAGCCTTGGAAAAGCCCCAGCAGGTGGCGGGTGATGTGGTTGAGCTTCGCGCCTTCATCGAGCCGCGTTTGGATGTACGGGCGAAACGCCTGCGCCGCGTCCAGCCGGCTCATGGCCGGGCCGGGCTCCCCGAAAATCGCCTGATCGACTCCGGCCAGCAGCCACGGGTTCTGATACGCCTCGCGCCCGACCATGACGCTATCGACGTGCGCAAGCTGCGTCTGACACTCCTCGAGCGTCTTGATGCCGCCGTTAATGCCAATATGAAGCTCGGGGTTCGCGGCTTTCAAGCGGTGTACGCGCGGGTAGTTCAGCGGCGGCACGTCGCGGTTCTGCTTGGGCGACAGCCCCTGCAGCCACGCCTTACGCGCGTGTACGGTAAACGTGGTGCAGCCGGCCTCGGCCACCATAGCGATAAAGCGCGCCAGGTCCGCGTCCTCGTCCTGGTCGTCGATGCCGATACGACACTTCACCGTGACCGGAATCGACACCGCCGCCTGCATCGCCTTCACCGCCGCCGCCACTTTCTCCGGGTAGCCCATCAGGCACGCGCCGATCAGGTTGTTCTGCACCCGATCGCTGGGGCAGCCCACGTTCAGGTTCACCTCGTCATAGCCCCACTGCTCGGCAATCGCCGCACACTCGGCCAATTCACCCGCGTCGCTACCGCCAAGTTGCAGCGCAATCGGATGCTCCACCTCGGTGTAGCCCAGAAAGCGCTCGCGCGGCGAGCCGTGCAGAATCGCCCCGGTGGTCACCATCTCGGTGTAGAGCAGGGTGCGGCGGGTCAGTGTACGGGCGAACGCGCGGTAATCGCGGGTCGTCCAGTCCATCATGGGCGCTACAGAAAACCGGCGGGCGGTGTCGGCACTGGTGTTTCTAGTAAATTCAGTCATTTAGGCAAAGCCTTTAACTGTGTAAATATACATATATAATACCACTGGGTACTGTATAAAACCGCTCCTTGTGTACCGCCAGTGTACCAATAGGTGGCTGACACTCATTTTTCGAAAACCTTGGTACATTCATGGCTAGTTTTCAGCGGCGTGGTGGGGCTTGGCGGGCTATTGTACGGAAGAAAGGCCACCCCTCCCAGAGCAAAACCTTCAGCACCAAAGCCCGGGCCCAGAAGTGGGCACGCCAGGTCGAAGATCTCATCGAAGCGGGGCTCGTGGGTTGAGGGTAGCGTGCCGACTCTCGATGACCTGTGCCAATGGCACTTGGCCCACCTGGATCGAACCTCTAACCGTGGCCGTAAAAACCAGACAGGGGCCAACAATATCAAGCGGGGTCTGGGTGGTGAAACGTTGATCACTGAGCTGAATTTTCTAAAACTACAGGTTTTCTGTGAAACTCGCATTGCAGTCGATGGCGTCAAGCCATCCACCACGTTGCTCGACGTGCTTTTCCTTTCTGGGGCGATCACGACGGCAGTGGTAGAAGAACGCTTGAACGCTGACTTCAAGACGAAGGTGAGTGGGTGGCTGTCGGGCCTGAAACGGGCGGGTCTGATTGGCAACCCTGAAGATCGGGAACGGCGGCCGACCCAAGACGAGCTGGATCTATTGTTGGTCCATACTCTGCATAATCGAGCTCTTCGTCGAATTCGCTACCACGACTTGATTCGCTTTGCCGTCGAGTCCTGATGGTCGGGGCTCCTTGAGTGGTACAATTTGGTTAACGTTGGGCTGATGTTTTGAATAATGGAATCGAACGATTTCATTATTCAATAGGGATTGACACTATATGAGTTCAATTGGAACGCGTTTAGGGAAGAAAGGCTAAGGTTAGGCTTCTCCCAGACGGGCTTTGGAGAATTGGCTGGCATAGCCAAAAACACACAAATGCTTTACGAAAGCGACAAAAGGAGCCCTAAAGCGGACTATTTGGCAGCTATTTCAAAAATAGGTGTAGACACCAAATACATTATCGAGAATGGCCGTTCGACTTCTGGTGGGAGTGTTTTGGATTTATCGGGTAGGGCATCAAACGATGTCGCTTCAATTCCCATGTACGACGTCGAGTGCGCTGCTGGTAGCGGCCGGGATTTTGCAGACGAGAAGGTGCTGGGCTACTTCCACATACAGGGCCGTTCTTGCCGAATTAAAGTTGCCTGCAGAGTCCGGCGCGTGGGTTCGGGCGCGGGGCGATAGCATGACCGGCACCATCGACGACGGGGATTACGTTTTGTGGACTTCACCCAGCGCGACCCGAGCCGGGAAGGCGTCTATTTGATTTTGATGGACGGCGAGCGCCGGCTTAAGCGAATGCAACGCGTAGCCGGGGGCGGGTGGCTGCTGATCAGCGATAACCCGCGCTACGATAAGGAGCTGATCGCGCCGGATAAAAAACAGTTTGTAGAAGTACTGGGGCGCTGTTTAGTGAATTTGGGGCAGGTGCTTTAAACAAGTTTGTAGAACTACAAGAAGGGGAACGCAATGCAGTACAGACAACTACTGGTTGCCGGACTGGTAACTTTTTCCGGTGCCGCGTTTGGTGATGCCATTGAGCAGTATGAAACGGTCGAGGAACTGATCGAGGCTCACAATGACTACCACGCTGAAAACAATACGTTCGAGATGCTGGACGCTTCGATACCGCACTATCGTCTTTCAAAGGTAATGATCGAAGGTACGCCGGATATCTTTAATTACTATGAGAACTGGCGCGCGGCGGCATACGGTATCTATAACGTTTTTGCCCATACCCCTATTGAAAGCGTTTCTGTTACGGCCGTTCCATACCAGGTAAAGAACTTGCATAACCAAGAGGAAGGCCAGCTTCTCGAGGACCGTTCAATCGATATCGAGATCAAACGCGAGCAGGCCTTGGATGCCATGGCCAGCCTAATTGATATCGACTCACTCGCGGATGTCAAAACGCAAACTGAGTACGGCACGCAGTGGAGCGAGAACTTTCTTGGCATTTACTACGAACACGAGAGCCCCGGTCTTGATGCGCTCATCAATGAGCTAAAGCCTTACTGCACCAATTCATGCAAATAGACCTGAGAACCTGACATGAAATTTTTAGCCAGGCTCTGCTTACTGCTCGGGCTGTTATTTTCGACGGCCGCTGCTGCCGATATCCGCTGGACGCTATTGCGATAGTGATGTAAGGGATGGTGGGTTAAGCTTGCTTAACAGAACCGAAGGTGGCGAGCGGTAGAGCTGCCCTGTTTGTTATGTGTTGATGAGTACAGAAGGGCGGGCGCGGGGAACCGAGCAAACCATGGCCCGGAGTAGAAAGGGGTATTTCTGCTACCGGTGAGTGTCGAGCTTAGTATAGAGCGGGTTCAGCGGCTAGCCGGGGCGTGCACTGTGTTTGATGAGTGATAATGAGCTGTTCCAGCCGGAGATGATCAATCCCTAGGATATGCATGATCTGGAGATTCTGGGGCAGTGTGAGATTCGTACTGAGCGGGTGGTGTGATGATGAAGAGCGCGGTTCGAGCAGCTAGCGTCGGGTGGGTCGCTTTATGGGGGGCACTGGCATTACCCGTTAGCGCCGATGATGTGCCTCACCTCGATATCAAGACCGACTGCCGTGAAACGAACGAGTACTCCGAACACGATGTTTATGAGTCGTGTTTGGAGCAAGAAAAGATCGCCTATCAGCTGTTGCGCGAGGCATGGGACAGGATCTATCCGCCTGTCGTCGACTGGTGTATGGGCAACATGCAACACGATGGTTGGGAGAGTTACCAGTCTCTATACGAATGCATCAATTCGGAACAGGAGGGGGTACTTGTGCAGTGGCCTTTTTGAGTCGCGGTGTATGAGGGATTTGGAGATTTTGGGGCGGTGTGGGATTTAGGTTTGTCGGGTGGTTTGAACAACTAAAAAATGAGGTAGGGGGATGGGGGAACTTGCAGCTTTAGCAGGCGCTTTGATCTGCATAGCGTTTTGGTGGTTACTCACTAGATCAATGAAGCGGAACGGAAGGCCATGGTGGCTGCGCCACTTGTGCGCCATGCTCTTATCGCCCCTCGCCTTGATTGGCGGCGCCATGTTTTTTGGCTCGCTAATCGGGGCGCCTGATGCGGAAGGTGAGCCGGTTGGCCTGGCTGGCATGATCGCTGGTTTGATTTTCTTCGCACTTCTAGCTGTACCGTTAGTTCTTTCCTGGCGGGCTGTTAAACGAAACGCCCCCACTACGGTGTCGGGCACACCTTACACACTGTTAGTGCCGCCGTCTGCGCAACATCACCCTGTAGAGCCAGAGCCAGAGCCAGAGCCAGAGCCAGAGCCAGAGCCAGAGCCAGAGCCAGAGCCAGAGCCAGAGCGCGTTCAGGCGCCGGTCGGCTCATGGCATCGCATTGCAACGCCTCTCATTGAGATTGCATACCCAAGTGAAGCTGAACCTTTTGGCGTTCATGTGGCAAGAGTATGCGATTCGCATCTTGCCGGGACGCTTGAAGACGATCCTCTCGACGCTCCCGAACGTGAATTCGCGCTCCGCGATATGCAAGGACCCGTTCGGCTTCCACTTGATGAGGTTGAGTTACCTGTCGACCAACTGCGCGATCACCTTCTGACTCACTATCCTGATGACCTCTGTGACGCTGATGACGAACCGGACGCCACGGAAGTACCGCCGTCTCATGAACCGGGCGGATTGCGGTTCATCTACCGCGATGCAAATGGGAAGGAAAGCACCCGTGAGCTGATCAATTTCAAGCTCACCTCAGGAACCATTCGAGGTATCTGCCTTGAGCGAAACGCAATTCGTACTTTTAAGCTGGATCGCGTTGTTGCATTTCTGGAAGGCGAGGAACGGCTATATGCCACTGAGGTTAGAAGGGGCCAGCGTAGCGAAGCGCCAGGCTTGATGCGTGAAGGTGATCCCGAAATTACCTTTTCTGGATTTGATGCCAAGACCCGTGCCGAGCTTGAGAAAACGGCCACGGCGCATGGTTTCCTCGTTCGTAAGTCAGTGACCAAGAACCTTGATTACTTTGTCTCAGGTCCTCGGCGCAGCGCCGCCAAACTGAGCGACGCGGAAAACAAGCCCGGGTGCAGTGTGATCGATAAAGAGGGGTTCTTGTGGCTGGTGGCTACGGGGGAAGTACGCGCGTAAGCTTTTAAATTACAGGGAGTGGTGAATGTCAGGTACGGAAAACTGCATTTTTCTAATTTTATTATGAGAGATATTTATATTGAAAAATATCAATAATCTTAAAGGGTTTTTAATTTACCTTTTTTTCTATCTCCAAATATTTTCTTTTTCTTTTTCTTATATTTACTGGCGTCAGTTTGGTATTAATGTTCAAGGTTATATGACGTATGGCGATATCGTTTTTTCACAAGCCACTAATGTTGTGATCTTTGTCTGCGTACTTGCTTTTCTTATCTTTGCTTATTTTTCTTATCTTAAAAGGAATGATAGAAAAGAGGTAAAATATCCCAAGCTTTATTTTTTGCTTTCAGTGGCTGTTTCGGTAGTCAGTTTCTTTATTTTGCTTAATCGAGGTCATGCTGTTTTGCATGAATTCGTAATGCCTTTATTTTCCATGAGTATACTCTTAATACCAATATTCTTTACATTTTGCCCATGGTTTGAAAAGTATTTTTCTAGCGCGCAAGAAGCAATAGTTTATTCAGCCACTTTCGTGGCTGGATTTTACATTTTAACTATTTGGCCAGCTCATAGTGCTAAACAAGATTTTTAGCGAATGCTTGATGAAAGCTACCAATCTCCTATTGTTTCTTTAGCTTATTGTAAGGCCTGTAAGTTGAAGTCGCTAGGGAAACTAGGTGATTACGTGATTTTATATAATAGTGAAAAAGAGTCGGTTTTAGCAATTCACGACCGGAATATTAATTCTATACGTTACGCATTACCTTGATTAATTTTGTTTAGCATGCTCTTCAGCCGTTCTTTATTGCACTGTTGTCCGTATAAGCGCGCATCAACTCCCCCCATTGGGTCGTATACCGCGGGCTGCGACGCGCACACCGCAGGTGCCACGGCGCATTCTTCTCCGGTAGCCCCAGCCGCACCGTTCCCTTACCCATCTTCTCGTTCAGCGCATCCATGATGGTCATGAGCTGCTGGCTGTGCTGGCGTTCCTCTTCCGTTTGCGGGGTGTGCATCAGGCTGAGCTGCTGGCGGTGCTGATCGGTGAGGTCGAGCATCTTATATGCGTACTTCGGCCGGTAGATATTCTGCAGCGCTGTGCTGGCCATGTGAAGGATCTTTCGGGTGTACTGGGTGGCGCGTTCGAGCTCCACCACCGGGCTGGGGGATTACTGGGGCTGGTCCTGTCGGAATCGGCCGGTTTTGAGAAACACCAGCACGGCGCGGGCGAGGCTTTTTTGCGTGCTAAGCTTCTAAGCACCGCGCTGGGCTTGGTAGAACAGGGCACCTGTGTATAGTACGAACATCTCGTCGATCTAGTAGGATTCAACTTTGGCAGTTTCCTGCTCAAGAATGCTTCGCACCCTGTAGGGCATATAGCCGAATAGCTCGTAGCTGGAGGCGTACAGAGGATCTCGCCGGGCTCAACCTAAGCACACGCCAAGTGGACGGGCATGGCCTTCTCGATACTCAGCAGTAGAAGTGCTGGAACGTTATTTGATAAATACGGGGCAGGTGCTGTAAATAACTGTGTGGACCGATACAGGGGAAACGATGGTCATTAAAACCGTACTCGCGTTATCTACGCTAGCGCTATCAAGCCTGGCAATAGCTGCCGATATACCGCGCTTTGAAGTTGAGGCCATTTGCAAAGAAATTTCTGGCGGTAGCCACGATATTTTCAATTTCTGCATTGAGCAGGAGCAAAAATCCTACAATCAGCTGCGCGATGAAGCCGAATCGATTGATGCGCGAACGATGAGCTACTGCACCGAGGGAGCTGGCGATAGCTATGAGGTGCTGCTGTTTTGTATAGAGGATGAAACTGATGCTGAAAATGAGTCCGCCAATTCCCTGAAATCTTTCAGCTTCGACTAGTTATCGATTAGCTAGTGGTAGACGGCGAGGGTGGCATTAATGCCGAGCAGTTCAACGGGATGGTGGTAGGACAGGCGCGGTGCTAAACGGATGACGTGGGTGTGATTGCCTACGGCGAAGAAGCAAAAAGATTGCAACGCTGATGCTATCGTCAAGAAGTGCACGGCTTGCCCACAGACAGTTTGCGAACGCATGTCTGAATCGTCAATGCTTCACGACGATAGTTGAGGCAAGAGCAGAGATAGCGGCGCGGCAAGACCATTACAATCATGTACGTTCCCACAATTCGCTCAATTATCTGCCGCCCGTTTAATATGCTCTCCGGGCGGCATAGTGTGGGAAATCACATTGAGTCAGCGGTATTAATCCAAGGAAAGTATCCGGTGATGATCGGCTAGGTCACTGAAAAGAGTATTCAAGTTCTTGTCTAATCTTCTATGCTCGGTCTTCACCATGCCATCAAGAGAACGCTATGCCTCGTATTCATTCATTGGCTTTGTTAGCCCTTTTTCTGCCCTGCACGCTGTGGGCGCGGGACGATTTTCAACCCGGGTTGTGGCGTGTCGACATGACGACGTTCAACCTGCCACGCGCTGAAGGTGATGCGCCGGTCTCTAGCGCAACCGAGACCTTGTGCCTGACGCCGGAGCAGGCGCAGAGCCCGCAGGGCATGGTACAAGCGATTTGGGGTCAGCTCTCCTGTGACGATGTCGAGATCGACTACCGCAACGGTGGGGCGAAGGTGTCGGTGGGCTGTGGTGCAAACGACAGCGCTATGCGCTCTGTCGATACGCTGACGTTCGATAGCCCCTCCGCGGTCACCAGCGAGCTAAAAACCCATTCCCACGGCTACACCGCGCAAACGCTGAGCGAATACCGCTGGTTGGAAAGCGACTGCTAATGACGCGCCGCCACCTTTAATGGTATAGCGTAGAGGTCGGGTTCGTTGAGAGGTGCGGGTATGTTGAAAGCACGCGGTGGTATCGCGGCGGTAGCGGTGAGTCTTCTATGGCTTTCCGGCTGTAACGAACAGATGGATGAAGCGCCGCGGGTGGTCGAGGAAGTGCCCAGCGACGCGGTGGTCGAGGACGTGGCGAGCGAACCCGAGCGCGCGCTGATCGATGTCGAATTTTCGCTGCACGCCGGGTTGAGAAGCGATCGGCGTTTAACCGTCGAAGGTACGTCCAACCTGCCGGACGGCACGCGCGTTCAGGTGATCGTGGAGCGTGAAATCAGTAGCGTGCGCTGGCAGTCGCGCACGACAATCAGCGACGGCCAGTTTACGGCCGGGCCGTTTGGCTCGGGAAGCGGGCTGCCGGACGGCGGGTACCTCGTACAGGTGCAGTCGAGCGAGGGCAGTGTTCAGCCTCAGGCCGTCCAAAATGTGATCGGTCGTGAAGGCGAGTACCTGTCAGGCGAGCTCGTTACCCAAACTCGCCACGGACTGGGGCAGGTAGCCACCTACTCACGGCGCTTCTTGGTGGGGAGTGAGCCAAGACGTACGCGTGACCAGGTGGACGTGATTGAAGAGTGAATAGGGTGCTTTAGGCAGGACACCAGTGAGCGATAACAACGGCGTGGATCTCTTCACCGCTCGGCGTTTTGGCAAAATGCACGAGCTGGAATTGATCGTCACGCTTGACCAGATAATGCCCGGCCTTGTGGAACACGTGCGTCGGGCCAAGCAACAGAAGATCGCCCGGGGAGGCGGGAGCGAAATCCGTTTTGGCACCGGGCGTGGTCATCACGCAGGGCGCTTTCCAATCAATTTTAAGCGGCAGGTGAGCCGGCGGCGTGAGCATCGTCGCCTGCACTTGCTCCCAGGGAAGGGGGCCCTGGTGCGATAGTGTCAGTAACGGCGGCGCGCTGTCACCCTCGAGCAGCGTGGCCAGCGAACACTCCAGTGCGTCGGCCAGCGCCACTAGGCGTTCGTGACCGATCTGCTTGATCGCCCCCGACTCCCAGTACGATATCGTTACATCCGACACGCCAACTTTTCGGGCAAGGGCAGCTTTGTTTAGCTTCACCCGTTGCCTGAGCTGTTTAATACGTGATCCAAGCGATTCCATTTTATTTTCCCATCGATGAGCCAAACAAACGCGTTTGATTTACTTCCATTGATGCCAATGGTCAGCCTGTTCCTGCTGATGCAACGAGCCGTTGCATCAGCACGGTCATGCATCATAGGCAGTGTGCCCAAAATAGCAAAGACCCTCCGGAAACAGCTGCTATATCCCTGGCAACTTTTGTTAGGACGTCAATCCGGCCAGGATGTTCCATCGATAGGCTGTTTGATGATCATTGGGCGCGTATAATGGCGCCCACGCTCGATGTTAAAAGGATATCTGAATGACCGTACGCACGCGTATAGCGCCTTCTCCTACGGGAGACCCCCACGTCGGCACGGCGTATATCGCGCTGTTCAATCTGTGCTTTGCGCGAAAGCTCGGCGGCGAATTCATTTTGCGTATAGAGGACACCGACAGGGTGCGCTCGACGGCGGAATCCGAGCAGATGATTCTGGACTCGCTGCGCTGGCTGGGCATCGAGTGGGACGAAGGCCCGGACGTAGGCGGCCCGCACGGCCCGTATCGGCAAAGCGAGCGCGGCGACATTTACGCCGAGCATGCCCAGAAGCTGCTCGACGCCGGCCATGCTTTCAAGTGCTACCGTACTAGCGAAGAGCTCGACGAGCTTCGCGAGGCGCGTAAGGAAGCCGGCCTGCAGCTGGCGCTCAAACCGGCGGACCTGGCGCTGGATGACGCCGAGCAGGCGCGCCGCGAAGCCGAGAACTGGCCGTTTGTCGTGCGCATGAACGTTCCCGTCGAAGGCGTGTGCGTGGTCGAGGATATGCTGCGCGGTCGCATCGAGGTCGACTGGGCCCAGGTGGATGCGCAGATTCTGGTCAAGTCCGACGGCATGCCGACCTACCACATGGCCAACGTGGTGGATGATCACCTGATGGGGATCACTCACGTGCTGCGCGGCGAGGAGTGGATCAACTCCGCGCCCAAGCACAAGCTTCTTTATGAGTACTTCGGTTGGGACATGCCGGCGCTTTGCCACATGCCGCTTTTGCGTAATCCGGACAAGTCGAAGCTGTCCAAGCGCAAGAACCCGACCTCGATCAACTACTATCGCCGCATGGGCTTTTTGCCCCAGGCCGTGACCAATTACCTGGGCCGTATGGGCTGGTCGATGCCCGACGAGCGCGAGAAGTTCAGCCTCCAGGAAATGATGGACGCCTTCGATATTCAGCGGGTATCGCTTGGCGGGCCGGTGTTCGATCTCGAAAAGCTCACCTGGCTCAACGGCGTCTATATCCGTGAAGACATGGACGATGACGCGCTGCTCAAGGCGCTCAAAGAATGGGCGTTCAACGAAGAGTACGTGCGCCAGATTCTGCCCCAGGTGCGCACCCGGGTGGAAACGCTCTCCCAGGTCGCGCCGCTAGCCGGCCACTTCTTCTCCGGGCTGCCCGCCATCACGGAAGCCGACTTCGAGAGCGTGAAGCTCGAGCGCGAAGAGCTGGTCAAGCTTCTGCAGTTTCTGGTGTGGCGATTCGAAACGGTGCCGGCCTGGAACAAGGAGGCGCTTCTGGCCGAAGTTCAGACGCTGGCCGGCGCCTTCGATCTCAAGATGAAGGCGTTTTTAGCGCCGGTGTTCATTGCTATCACCGGCTCGAGCGCGAGCACCTCGGTCATGGACGCCATGGCGATTCTGGGCTCTGACGTGACCCGTGCGCGGCTTCGCCACGCCATCGACGTGCTCGGTGGGGTCTCCAAAAAGCAGGCGAAACGCTTCGAAAAAGAGTTTCGCGCGCTCTAGGCGCTCGCTTGTTAGCCACGGCCCGCGAAACGGGCGGGCCGTGCTCTAGACCAAGCGTGAATTCGCCGCTTTTCTGGTTGACGAAGGCGAGGCTAATCAGTACTATACGCATCGTCTTCACGACACGTGGGGCCTTAGCTCAGCTGGGAGAGCGCGACACTGGCAGTGTCGAGGTCAGCGGTTCGATCCCGCTAGGCTCCACCACCGCAAGTTTGTGATTACACGTCCCATTCGTCTAGTGGTCCAGGACACCGCCCTTTCACGGCGGTAACAGGGGTTCGAACCCCCTATGGGACGCCACGATCCTTCCTCCAGAAACACCATTTTTGACTTCTTTTTATATCGCACCCTTAACATGGGTTAGCGAGAATTTTTGTCGTTTAAACCCCGCGTTTTAAGCCATTTTTTGCCTTTTTGGGCTTGACTTGTCCACTTGATCTGTTCCGTAGGGCGGGTTGTGCACAAGAGCTGTCCAACTGCCCAAAAAATCAGCGATTTAAGATTAGTTTAATTAAATCAATAACTTAGTTTAGGTCAAAAAGTAACCAATTTAAAGAAAAGCCACTGTTCATGGCGATTTCGGGACGTTTTATGATGGTTGTAAACAGGGTTATCCACAGATAGTGTGGAAAACGCAATTTCCTTACCGTGTTGGAAAATTGTCAAGGCAAAAATGGTCGAAATCGCCGACTTTTTAGCGCTCGAATAGGCAGCGCTGGGCCGACTTTTGGCTTGCGATGATCACTTGTTGGGCGCGGGGTGTGAACGGCTTTGAAAAGCGCCTTAAGCCGTCAGCGTGCTTGCTTACAGCGTACTATCAGTGGCTATGGATCAGTACTATATAGAAGCCGGGAAGGGCGCTGCAGCGTGCACAGCGTGACGCTCAAGGAGTGCGGGATTACGCGCGTCTTTGTCCTGACGCAAAAAGGCCGCCCGGAGGCGGCCTTTTGATTGTGCACGGTTCACTTGTGCACGATGCACTCAAGAACAATCCACTCAAGAGCGACCCACTCAAGAGCGGTGGCGCGTTACTTTTTGGTGGGGTAGTCGCGCTTGTCGTGGCCGGTGTAAAGCTGGCGCGGACGGCCGATCTTGTAGCTCTCGCTGAGCATTTCATTCCAGTGCGAGATCCAGCCGATGGTGCGTGACACGGCAAAGATCACGGTGAACATATTGGTCGGAATGCCCATCGCCTTCAGGATGATGCCGGAGTAGAAGTCGACGTTCGGGTAGAGCTTGCGCTCGATGAAGTATTCATCTTCCAGCGCGATCTGCTCAAGGCGCTTGGCAATCTTGAGCTGCGGGTCGTCGGCCATGCCGAGCTCGGCCAATACTTCGTCGCAGCTCTCTTTCATTACCTTGGCGCGCGGGTCGAAGTTACGGTAGACGCGGTGGCCAAAGCCCATCAACTTGAACGGGTCTTCCTTGTCTTTCGCCTTATCGACGAAGCGCTGGATGTTCTCTTCCGAGTCGTCGCCGATCTCGTCGAGCATCGCCAGTACCGCTTCGTTGGCGCCGCCGTGAGCCGGGCCCCAAAGCGCTGCGATGCCGGCGCTGATGCAGGCAAACGGATTGGCGCCGGTCGAGCCTGCCAAACGCACCGTAGAGGTAGAGGCGTTCTGCTCGTGGTCAGCGTGGAGCATGAAGATGCGATCCATCGCCTTGGCGTAAACCGGGTTGATCTTGTACTCCTCGCACGGGTTGCTGAACATCATGTAGAGGAAGTTCTCTGCATAGCTCAGGTCGTTGCGCGGGTAGTTGAACGGCTGGCCGACGTTGTACTTGTGTGACATCGCGGCAAGCGTAGGCATCTTCGCGATCAGGCGAATGGCGCTGATTTCACGATCTTCCTGCTGGGTGATGTCCATGTGGTCATGGTAGAACGCGGCAAGACCGCCTACGACGCCACACAAAATCGACATCGGGTGCGCGTCGCGGCGGAAACCCTTGAAGAAATTGTTGATCTGATCGTGAACCATGGTGTGGTTACGAATGCGGGTTTCGAAATCCGCGTACTGCTCTTCAGTCGGCAGTTCGCCGAACAGCAGGGTGTAGCAAACCTCTACGAAATTGGACTCTTTGGCTAGCTGGTCGATCGGGTAGCCGCGATGCAGCAGCATGCCCTGGCCGCCATCGATATAGGTGATCGCGGATTGGCAGGAAGAGGTGGACATGAAGCCAGGGTCGTAGGTAAACAGGCCTTCGCCACCCAGACCACGGACGTCTACGACATCGGGGCCCAGCGTGCCGGAATAAATAGGTAGCTCGATCGGGTCAAGACCGTCTACCGTCAAGGTCGCTTTCCTGTCAGCCATGAAGGCCTCCTTTCGAATTCGGTTTGGGACGTAAAGTCGTTGTTTCGCTTACCGCGCCGGCGAAAAGGCTCGCCTACTATAGAAGCGTGCGACTTTTTGTCAATTAGCCTTAATAGTCGCCGTAATTGTACAAAAGCTATTATCTGGTCGTGCTTTTGTCTAATTTTAAGAGGCTGGTGAAGAAATTATTCTTCAGACGTACTAGAATAAAGCGGTTAACAGGCTTATGAAGCTAGCGGTCTATCGAATACTATAGTCATGCTGCAACGCAAAATCGACTCTACCTGGTGGCAATTTTTTGTAGTCACAGTCGAGTTAGACCTGCGTTCGGTTTGTAAGCCGGGGCGAAGGTTCTTATAATCCACCGCGCGCGACCGACCTCGAGTTAGTCGGATGCGACTTGGCAACGGCCGAGCCCCTTCCAGCAACCACTGCCCGCTCGGGGTTAGCCCGAACCTTCGCAGAGTGGGCCAAAAGAGTGTGTATAACGCCGTGAATAGCAAACGACCCGTAAACCTGGACCTTTCGACAATCCATTTTCCTCTGCCGGCACTGACGTCGATCACACACCGTATTACGGGTGTCATCCTGTTCGTCGGTCTGATCTTTGCCTTCTGGGCACTGGGGGAATCCCTCTCTTCACCGGCCGGTTTCGATGCCGTACGCGACGCGCTGGCCACCAACATTCTCGCCAAATTCGTTGCCTGGGGGCTGCTATCTGCGCTGGCCTTTCACTTCGTGGCGGGTATCAAACACCTGCTGATGGATGCCGATATCGGTGTCACCCTGGAAGGTAGCGTTCAAAAAGCGCAAATCACCGTTGTCGTCAGCGCAGTTCTCATCATCTTGGCAGGAGTTTGGGTATGGTAACCAATATTACGAGTTTCGGTCGTAGCGGACTCTCCGACTGGCTCATGCAGCGCGTATCCGCCGTGATACTTGCGCTTTATACGCTGTTCATCGTGGGCTACCTGCTGTTCAACCCCGATCTCGACTATTACACCTGGAGCGGGCTTTTCAACCAGATCTGGATGCGGATCTTCTCGCTGTTGGCCTTCATTTCTATCGCCGCTCACGCCTGGATTGGCCTTTGGACAGTCACCACTGACTACCTCAAGTCCACTCGTCTGCGTGTCGGTGCCCAGGCGCTCATCATTCTGGCCATCTTCGTTTACCTGGTCTGGGGCATTCAAATTCTGTGGGGAGCTTAATCCATGTCTAACCTTCGTAGCCTGACGTTTGACGCCATCATCATCGGTGGCGGTGGCTCTGGCCTGCGCGCTGCTCTGGAACTTGCCAAGTCCGGCAAGAAGACAGCGGTTCTCTCTAAAGTGTTTCCGACCCGTTCGCACACCGTATCGGCTCAGGGCGGCATTACCTGCGCGATCGCCTCATCCGACCCGGATGACGATTGGCGCTGGCACATGTACGACACCGTCAAGGGCGGCGACTATATCGCCGACCAGGACGCAGCCGAGTACATGTGTTCCGAAGGCCCGAAAGCGGTGTTCGAGCTCGAGCACATGGGTCTTCCGTTCTCGCGCTTCGATAACGGCCGTATCTACCAGCGCCCCTTCGGCGGCCAGTCGAAGAACTTCGGTGAAGGTGGTCAGGCCGCGCGTACCTGCGCCGCCGCCGACCGTACCGGCCATGCGCTGCTGCACACGCTTTACCAGAACAACCTCAAGAACAACACCACGTTCTTGAACGAGTGGTACGCGGTCGATCTGGTCAAGAACGCCAGCGGTGACGTCGTGGGCTGTATCGCCATGTGCATCGAGACCGGCGAAGTAGTTCACGTCAAATCCAAAGCCACGGTGCTCGCCACCGGCGGCGCGGGTCGTATCTACGCGTCGACCACCAATGCCCTGATCAATACCGGCGACGGTATCGGCATGGCGCTGCGCGCCGGCTTCCCCATGCAGGACATGGAAATGTGGCAGTTCCACCCGACCGGTATCTACGGTGCCGGTACGCTGGTCACCGAAGGGTGCCGCGGCGAGGGTGGCTACCTCATCAACAAGGATGGCGAGCGCTTCATGGAGCGTTACGCGCCCAACGCCAAGGACCTGGCCGGCCGCGACGTCGTTGCCCGCTCCATGGTCATGGAAATCCTCGAAGGCCGCGGCTGTGGCGACGAGGGTGACCACGTCTTCCTGAAGCTCGACCACTTGGGTGAAGAGGTACTGGGCAAGCGTCTGCCGGGTATCGTCGAACTCTCGAAGACCTTCGCTCACGTTGACCCGGCCAAGGACCCGATCCCGGTCGTGCCGACCTGCCACTACATGATGGGCGGTATCCCGACCAACGTTCACGGTCAGGCCATCATGCAAAACGAGTCCGGCGAAGATCAGATCATCAACGGTCTGTTTGCCTGCGGCGAAGCGGCCTGCGTATCGGTTCACGGCGCCAACCGCTTGGGCGGCAACTCGCTTCTGGATCTCGTGGTATTCGGCCGCGCGGCGGGCATGTTCATCGAAGGCGCGCTCAACGAAGGTATCGAGTACCTGGACGCCTCCGAGTCCGACATCGAAACCGCGATGAAGCGCATCACCCGCTGGAACGAGTCCGAAGGTGGCGAAAGCATTCCCGAGCTCAAGGCCGAGCTTCAGGGCATCATGCAGAACTCTTTCGGTGTGTTCCGTAAAGAGGACAACATGCAGGAAGGCGTACAGAAGCTGTCCGAGCTGCGTAAGCGTATTGCCAACGCCCACCTGCCCGACAAGTCTAATGCCTTCAACACCGCACGCGTTGAAGCGCTCGAGCTCGATAACCTGATGGAAGTGGCTGAAGCAACGGCGATTGCTGCCCTCGAGCGTAAAGAGAGCCGTGGTGCGCACTCGCGCTACGATTATCCTGACCGTGATGATGTCAACTGGCTGAAACACTCGCTCTACTTCCCGCTCACCAAAGAGCTGAAGCAGCGCGACGTCAACTTCAAGCCGAAAACCGTTGATACTTTCGAGCCGAAGGTTCGTACCTACTAATCTTCGTACTGAGTCAGTCTGTGTACTGAGAGGGAGTCACAATGTCCAATCTTCAGGTATCGATATACCGTTACAACCCGGAAACCGACTCCGCACCCTACATGCAGGAGTTCCAGGTCGACACCAAGGGTCGCGACGTGATGGTGCTCGACGTTCTGCACATGATGAAAGAGCAGGACAGCGGCCTGGCGTTTCGCCGCAGCTGTCGCGAAGGCGTTTGCGGTTCCGACGGCATGAACATGAACGGCAAAAACGGACTGGCGTGCATCACGCCGCTGTCCGACGTGGTCAAAAACGGCAAGCTGACGCTGCGTCCGCTGCCGGGTCTGCCGGTCATCCGCGACATGGTCGTGGATATGGGTATCTTCTATAAGCAGTACGAGCGTATCCAGCCGTACCTGCAAAACGATACCCCGGCGCCGGCCATCGAGCGTCTGCAGTCGCCGGAAGACCGCGACAAGCTCGACGGTCTGTACGAGTGCATTCTGTGCGCGTGCTGCTCGACCTCGTGCCCGTCGTTTTGGTGGAATCCGGACAAGTTCGTTGGTCCGGCGGGGCTCTTGCAGTCCTACCGTTTCCTGGCGGACACCCGCGATAACGCAACCCGCGAGCGTCTGACCGATCTTGAAGATCCGTTCTCCGTGTTCCGCTGCCGCGGCATCATGAACTGCGTGGCGGTATGCCCCAAAGGGCTCAACCCGACCCGCGCGATCGGCAAGATTCGCGAAATGCTGCTGGCGGATGCCACGTAACTCGTTAATCTTTTGAAAAAAGACAAGTGAAGTGCAGGTTGTCGTACAAAGTTACTTAAATCCCGGCGCTTCGCTTGTTATCATAGAGTACGACATGTGGTGCGACGCTGCGTCGCAGTATCAAACAGCCACGTTTAAAAGCCGGTGCCCTTGTACCGGCTTTTGAGCATGAACTGCCAGCGAATTGCTGGATATTGAGCCACGTGAAGGTTTCCGGCCTCAGGTCGGTGCCGCCGGTCTTTGAATCGCCCCGCCGGCAGGGCACAAGCGATGTCGCCGCATGGTGCAGCGATACCGATACCACCCCATCAGTGTAGGGTGACCGAGAGATGCAACAAGGCATAATGGAGTTGATGTGGCGTTCCTCTCACGTTAGTGGCGGCAATGTTCACTACGTGGAAGCGCTTTACGAGCAGTACCTCGACGATCCCGATTCTGTCCCCGACGAGTGGCGCCGCTATTTCAAAGAGCTGCGCGAGTCCGACGACAGTGCCTACCAGGATGTTCCGCTTAGCCCCATTCGTGATCAGTTCTACCAGCTTGGCCGCGAAAGCCGGCCCGGTCAGGGCGCGGCCCAGGTCGACAGCGGTGAGAACAAAAAGCAGGTCAAAGTCCTGCAGTTGATCAACGCGTATCGCTTCCGCGGTCATCAAAAGGCGAATATCGACCCGCTTGGCCTGCGAAATCCTACCCCCATTCCGGATCTTGATCTGTCCTTTCATCAGCTTTCCAAAGCGGATCTCGATACCGAATTTCAGACCGGCTCCTTCTTTTTGGGCATCGACAAGGCCCCGCTGCGTGACATCGTCGACGCGCTCGAGCAGACCTACTGTCGCTCGATCGGCTGCGAGATCATGCACATCGTCGATACCGAAGAGAAGCGCTGGCTCCAGCGCCGTTTCGAATCGGTCAGAAGTGCGCCCACGTTCAGCGAAGACGTGCGTAAGCACGTGCTCGAGCGCCTGACCGCCGCGGAAGGCCTCGAAAACTACCTGGCTTCCAAGTACCCGGGCACCAAGCGCTTCGGTCTGGAAGGCGGCGAAACCTTCGTGCCGATGATGGACGAGCTGATTCAGCGCGCTGGCGGCTACGGCACCAAGGAAGTCGTGATCGGCATGGCCCACCGTGGCCGCTTGAACCTGCTGGTCAACATTCTGGGCAAGAACCCGGCGGATCTGATCGACGAGTTCGACGGCAAGAAGGTCATCGAGCGCGGCTCGGGCGACGTCAAGTACCACCAGGGCTTTAGCTCGAACGTCATGTCACCTGGCGGCGAAGTGCATCTGGCGATGTCTTTCAACCCGTCTCACCTCGAGATCGTGGCGCCGGTGGTCGAAGGCTCGGTGCGCGCCCGTCAGGATCGTCGTCAGGACGCCGACGGCAGCAAGGTGCTGCCGATCAACGTACACGGCGACGCGGCCTTTGCAGGCCAAGGCGTGGTCATGGAGACATTCCAGATGTCCCAGACCCGTGCCTATAAGACCGGTGGTACGGTGCATATCGTCATCAACAACCAGGTCGGTTTCACCACCTCGAACCCCCTGGACGCCCGCTCGACGGAGTACTGCACCGACATCGCCAAGATGGTTCAGGCGCCGATCTTCCACGTCAACGGCGATGATCCGGACGCGGTGATCCACGCAGCCCAGGTGGCGCTCGATTACCGTCAGCAGTTCAAAAAGGACGTGGTGATCGACCTGGTGTGCTACCGCCGTCGTGGTCACAACGAAGCGGACGAGCCCTCCGGCACCCAGCCGATGATGTACGCCAAGATCAAGGACCACGCCTCTTCGCGTACGCTCTACGCCAAGCGGCTGGTCGAGCAGGGCGTGCTTTCGGAAGAGGACGCCAAGGCAATGATCGAGACATACCGCGACGATCTGGTCGCCGGTAATCACGTTGCCAACGCCCTGGTTCAGGAGCCCAACAAGTCGCTGTTCGTCGATTGGGCGCCGTACCTGGGCCATGAGTGGTCCGGTGATGCCGACACCACCGTCGACATGAAGCGCCTGCAGCAGCTGGCCGCGAAAATGTGTGAAATCCCGGATGGGGTCGACGTACAGCGCCAGGTCGCCAAGATCTACGAAGACCGGCGCAAGATGCAGGCCGGCGGCATGGGCGTGAACTGGGGCTTCGCCGAGACGCTTGCCTACGCCACGCTGCTGGATCAGCACCACCCGATCCGCATCACCGGTCAGGACGTGGGCCGCGGTACCTTCTCGCACCGCCACGCCGTGATTCACAACCAGAAAGACGGCACCACCTACGTTCCGCTGCAGAACATCGCCGACGGTCAGCCGCGCTTCACCATTCACGACTCCATCCTCTCGGAAGAGGCGGTGCTGGCGTTCGAATACGGCTACTCGACCACTGCACCCAACGATCTGGTGATCTGGGAAGCGCAGTTCGGCGACTTCTTCAACGGCGCCCAGGTGGTGGTGGATCAGTTCATCTCCTCCGGCGAGACCAAGTGGGGACGGCTTTGTGGTCTGACCATGCTGCTTCCGCACGGCTATGAAGGTCAGGGCCCCGAGCACTCCTCGGCACGCCTGGAGCGCTTTTTACAAATGTGCGCCGAGCACAACATGCAGGTGTGCGTGCCGACCACGCCGGCGCAGATTTTCCATCTGCTGCGCCGTCAGGTCATCCGCCCGCTGCGTAAACCGCTGATCGTCATGACGCCGAAGTCGCTTCTGCGCCACAAGGATGCGACCTCAAGTCTCGAGGATCTGGCTCAGGGCAAATTCCACATGGTGCTGCCCGACCAGGCCGAGCGCCCGGCGGAAGAAGTGACGCGGGTCATCATGTGTGCCGGCAAGGTCTACTACGATCTCGCCAACTGGCGCGCCGAGTACGAGCGTAACGACACGGCGATCATTCGCCTCGAGCAGCTTTACCCCTTCCCGAAGGAAGAGCTTCTCGAAGTGCTGGAGACGTATCCGAACCTCGAGGATGTCGTCTGGTGTCAGGAAGAGCCGATGAACCAGGGCGCCTGGTACCCGAGCCAGCATCACATGCGCACCGTCGCCGACATGCTCAAAAACGGCCTCGGCCGCGAGTTGAAATTTGCTGGACGTCCGGCCTCTGCGGCACCCGCGGCAGGTTACATGTCCGTTCACACTGAACAGCAGCGCCAGCTGGTGGAAGACGCTTTTAACCTATAAGCGGCCACCGGGTTTAGAGAACCTATTAAGGGAAATGACATGGCAACTGATATCAAAGCGCCAACCTTTCCGGAATCCGTAGCCGAGGGCACGGTCGCCGCTTGGCACAAGAAGCCGGGTGACAGCGTCGAGCGCGACGAGCTGATCGTCGAGATCGAAACCGACAAGGTCGTGCTCGAAGTCGTGGCCCCGGAAGCAGGCACGTTGACCGACGTGATGGCCGAAGAGGGTGACACCGTCGAGTCCGAGCAGGTGCTGGGCAAGATCGGTGAAGCAAGCGGCGGCGGCGAAGAGAGAGCCGAGAAGTCCGAGAAAGACGACGGCGGCGAGAAGCAAGAGAAAAACACCGGCGACGAGAAACAGGACGCCAAGCAGGAGAAATCAGGCGGCGGCAAGCAGCACGACGTCAAGGCGCCGAGCTTCCCGGAGTCGGTCCAGGAAGGCACCGTTGCCACCTGGCACAAGAAAGTCGGCGAAGCCGTGAAGCGTGACGAAGTGCTGGCGGACATCGAAACCGACAAGGTCGTGCTCGAAGTCGTCGCCCCTGCGGACGGCGCGCTTGCCGAGATCAAGGCCGAAGAGGGCAGCCAGGTCGAGTCCGAAGCGGTACTGGCCATCTTCTCTGAAGGCGGCGGTAGCGAAGGCGGCGACAGTGGCAGCAAGGCCGACGATAGCGCCAACAAAGCCTCTGACAACGAAAGCGATGAAGGCGCCGACGAGAAAGTGGGCGACAAGATCGTGGCCCCGGCGGCGCGCAAGATGATCGCCGAAAACGATCTCGACGTGTCGAAAATCGAAGGCACTGGCAAGGGCGGCCGCATCCTGAAGGAAGACGTCCAGAAAGCCGTGAAAGACGGCAGTGCCAAGAAGTCTTCCAAGTCCTCTGCACCGGCCAAGAAAGCCGCTGCACCGGCCGCCGCAGAAGGCGAGCGCGCCGAGAAGCGTGTGCCGATGACGCGTCTGCGCAAGACCATCGCCAAGCGCCTGGTCGAAGCACAGCAGACCGCCGCCATGCTGACCACCTACAACGAGGTGGACATGGGCGCGGTGATGAACCTGCGCGCGCAGTACAAGGACACCTTCCAGAAGGCGCACGACGTCAAGCTCGGCTTCATGGGCTTCTTCGTCAAGGCGGCGTCTGAAGCGCTCAAACGCTTCCCGGACGTCAACGCCTCCATCGATGGTGACGAGATCGTCTACCACGGCTACCAGGACATCGGCGTGGCCGTGTCCACCGACCGCGGTCTGGTCGTGCCGGTCCTGCGCGACACCGACGCCATGAAGATCGCCGATGTCGAAAAAGGCATCGTCGACTTCGGCAAGCGCGCCCGCGACGGCAAGCTCGGCATCGACGAAATGCAGGGCGGTACCTTCACCATCACCAACGGCGGTATCTTCGGCTCGCTGCTTTCCACGCCGATCATTAACCCGCCGCAAACGGCCATTCTGGGTATGCACAAGATCCAGGAGCGCCCGATGGCGGTCAACGGCAAGGTCGAAGTGCGCCCGATGATGTACCTGGCGCTCTCTTATGATCACCGCATGATCGACGGTAAGGACGCGGTTCAGTTCCTCGTCACCATCAAGGAGCTGCTCGAAGACCCTGCGCGTCTGCTGCTCGACGTATAAGGTCTTGCGCCGCCGGGTTGAAACTCGGCGGCGAACCCCGACGTTTCGTTCAGGTGTTTCAAGTTATCGCCCCAGGCCCCGGATTCGTGTTTCGATTGGCACAATTGAAGCGCACGCATTCAGGGTCACCAAGCGAAAGGAGCCAACATGGCTGACAAGTTTGATGTAATCGTTATCGGTGCCGGCCCCGGTGGCTACGTAGCCGCCATTCGCGCCGCCCAGCTAGGTCAGAAAGTTGCCTGTGTCGAGAAGTGGCAGGGCAAGGAAGGCAACGTGGTTCACGGCGGCACCTGCCTGAACGTGGGCTGCATTCCGTCCAAGGCGCTGCTGGAAGCCTCGCACAAGTACGTCGAAGCCAAGCACGATTTCGACGATCTGGGCATTCAGGCGAGCGACGTCTCCATGGACGTCACCAAGATGATGGCCCGCAAGGACAAGATCGTTAAGAACCTGACCGGCGGCATCTCTGGTCTGTTCAAGGCCAACGGCGTCACCGCGATCGACGGTACCGGTAAGGTCGTTGCCAACAACCAGGTCGAAGTCACCGACCTGGACGGCAACACCACCAAGTACGAAGCCGACAACATCGTCATCGCCGCCGGCTCCGTGCCGGTCGAAATCCCGCCGACGCCGCTGACCGACGACCTGATCGTCGACTCCACCGGCGCGCTCGAATTCAAGGACGCGCCGAAGCGTCTGGGCGTGATCGGCGCCGGCGTCATCGGTCTTGAGCTTGGCAGCGTTTGGAACCGTCTGGGTTCTGAAGTCACCGTGCTCGAAGCAATGGATTCCTTCCTGCCGATGGTCGACACCACCGTCGCCAAGGAAACCCAGAAACTGCTGAAAAAGCAGGGTTTGGACATCAAACTCGGCGCCCGCGTCACCGGCTCGGAAGTGAAGGACAACGAAGTCGTCGTCAAGTACACCGACGGTGACGGCGAGCAGGAAATCACCTTCGACAAGCTGATCGTCTGCGTCGGCCGTCGCCCCTACACCAAGGGCGTGATCGCCGACGACGTCAGCATCGAACTCGACGAGCGCGGCTTCATCTTCGTCGACGACCAGTGCCGCACCAACGTGCCGGGCGTTTACGCCATTGGCGACTGCGTTCGCGGCCAGATGCTGGCGCACAAGGCCTCGGAAGAGGGCATCATGGTGGCGGACATCATCGCCGGCCACAAAGCCGAGATGAACTACGACGCCATTCCGTGTGTCATCTACACCGCGCCGGAAGTTGCTTGGGTAGGCTTGACCGAGCAGGATGCCAAGTCCAAGGGCATCGAAGTCAAGACCGGTACCTTCCCGTTTGCCGCCAGCGGTCGCGCCATGGCGAACAACGCCACCGAAGGTAGCGCCAAGGTGATCGCCGACGCCGAAACCGATCGCATTCTGGGCGTACACATCGTCGGCCAGCACGCCGGCGAGCTGATCGCTCAGGCCGTGATCGCGATGGAATTTGGCTCCAGTGCTGAAGATCTGGCGTTGACCTGCTATGCCCACCCCACCATGTCGGAAGCGGTACACGAAGCCGCACTGGCCGTGGACGGGCATGCCATTCACATGGCGAACCGCAAAAAGCGCAAGTAAGTCCGTGACAGCGCTCGTTAATAAAGCTGTGTAATACAGAATGTGTAATAACCAGGCGTCACCCTAAGGTGGCGCAACGCCTCGACCGGTTTGCGGATCGAGGCACGGGGATGGCCGGTGCCCGGCATCGGCCATCGTTCGAGTCACATGCAACCAATGGCATGAATCGATGAACCTTCACGAGTATCAGGGCAAACAGCTGTTTGCCGATTATGGCTTGCCGGTATCCAAGGGCTTTGCCGTGGACACGCCGGAAGAAGCGGTAGAAGCGTGCAAAAAAATCGGCGGTGAAATGTGGGTCGTCAAGGCTCAGGTTCACGCAGGCGGCCGCGGTAAAGCGGGCGGCGTCAAGCTGATCAAAGACCCGGCAGAAGCCAAGGCGTTCGCCGAGCAGTGGCTGGGCAAGAATCTCGTCACCTACCAGACCGACGAAAAAGGTCAGCCGGTTGCCAAGATTCTGGTCGAGAACTGCACCGACATCGCCGACGAGCTCTATCTGGGCGCGGTCGTCGATCGTACCAGCCGTCGCGTCGTCTTCATGGCGTCCACCGAAGGCGGTGTCGACATTGAAACCGTCGCCGAAGAGACGCCGGAAAAGATTCTGAAAGCCGAGATCGATCCGCTGGTCGGCGCGCAGCCCTACCAGGCGCGCGACCTCGCTTTCAAACTGGGCCTGAAAGGCGACCAGATCAAGCAGTTCACCAAGATCTTCTTGGGTCTTTCCAAGCTGTTCCACGACAAGGATCTGGCGCTTCTGGAAATCAACCCGCTGGTCATTACCGATGAAGGTAACCTGCACTGCCTCGACGCCAAACTCGGCCTCGACAGCAATGCGCTGTACCGTCATCCGGACCTGCAGGAAATGCGTGACCCGAGCCAGGAAGACCAGCGCGAAGCGGATGCAGCCAAGTGGGAGCTCAACTACGTAGCGCTCGACGGCAACATCGGCTGCATGGTCAACGGCGCGGGCCTGGCGATGGGCACCATGGACATCGTCAACCTGTCTGGCGGCAAGCCGGCCAACTTCCTAGACGTTGGCGGCGGCGCGACCAAAGAGCGCGTAGCCGAAGCGTTCAAGATCATCCTGTCTGACGACAATGTGAAAGCCGTACTGGTCAACATTTTCGGCGGCATCGTGCGCTGCGACATGATCGCGGAAGGCATCATCGGTGCGGTCGAGCAGGTCGGTGTCAACGTACCGGTCGTCGTGCGTCTGGAAGGTAACAACGCCGAGCTGGGTGCCGAGAAGCTGGCCTCCAGCGGTTTGAACATCATCGCTGCCACCAGCCTGAGCGACGCCGCTCAGCAGGTCGTCAAAGCAGCGGAGGGCAAGTAATGAGTATCCTGATCGACAAGAACACCAAGGTCATCTGCCAGGGGTTCACCGGTGGCCAGGGCACGTTCCACTCCGAACAGGCGATTGCCTACGGCACGCAAATGGTCGGCGGTGTAACGCCGGGTAAAGGCGGCCAAACGCATTTGGGTCTTCCGGTTTTCAACACCGTTGCCGAAGCGGTCGAGGAAACCGGCGCCGAAGCCAGCGTCATCTACGTACCCGCGGCATTCTGCAAGGATTCCATCCTTGAAGCCGCCAATGCCGGTATCAAGCTGATCGTCTGCATCACCGAAGGTATCGCAACGCTTGATATGCTCGACGCGAAAGTAAAATGCGACGAGCTCGGCGTTCGCCTGATCGGCCCGAACTGCCCCGGTGTCATCACCCCCGGTGAGACCAAGATCGGCATCATGCCGGGTCACATCCACCAGCCGGGCCGCGTGGGCATCGTCTCTCGTTCGGGCACGCTGACCTATGAAGCGGTCAAGCAGACCACCGATCACGGCTTCGGCCAGTCCACCTGTGTGGGCATCGGCGGCGACCCGATTCCGGGCTCCAACTTCATCGACATCCTCGAGATGTTCGAGAAGGACCCGAAAACCGAAGCGATCGTCATGATCGGCGAGATCGGCGGCACCGCGGAAGAAGAAGCGGCGGCCTACATCAAGGACAACGTCTCCAAGCCGGTCGTTGCCTACATCGCGGGCGTGACTGCGCCTCCCGGTAAGCGCATGGGCCACGCCGGTGCGATCATCTCCGGCGGTAAAGGCACTGCGGACGACAAATTCGGCGCTCTCGAAGCGGCGGGTGTCAAAACCGTTCGCTCGCTGGCCGAAATCGGCGACGCGCTGAAGGAAGCGACCGGCTGGTAAATGTTGCCGCTCGGTTCACGCGTACGTCAAAAGGGCACCTTCGGGTGCCCTTTTTAGTGTCTGGCCGTTGGCTCTTTATCGAGACTCGTTTAAGCCCGTTTGAGCCAGCGCGCGCCCAGCAGCAAAAATACCGGCGCTCCTACGGCAAGATACAGATGATAGCTCACAAGCCGCCACACCAGCACCGCCGCCGCCACCTGCTCATGATCCATCAAGGGCAGCAGCAGGGTGCCCACACCCAGCTCCGCTGCACCCGCGCCACCGGGCAAAAAGCTGAGCTGACTGGCCGCCATTGCCAGCATTTGAACCATGAACGTCCAGAGCCAGTCCGCTTGCCCACCCACGCCGATCACCGCGATGAACAGAAGACTATAGCGCAGCACCCAGTGAAGCGCGGTCAGCAGCAAAATGGCGGCAAGTGTGGGTTTGGGCAGGCGCAGCGTCATCACCAGCGCCCGCCGGCCGCGCAGTAGCCACCGCGCGAGCCAGCGCCGCCCTGCAGCGTGCGGCCTCGCTTTGGGGCGCAGACGCAAAAGCTCCGGCAGATAGATGATCACGAGCGCGAAGATCGTGATCAAAACGCCAAGGCCAAGCAGGGCGGCCTCGATCAGCCCCTGATGGGGCCAGCGCGTCTCACCGGTGAGCGAGGCCGCGACCGCCACGCCCAGCATGCTCAGAAAAAAGAGCGAGTCGCAGCCCTGGTCGATCAAAAACACCGCGGTGCCTTTGGCCGGCGGCACGCCGCGCTTGGAAAGCAGTGCCAGCAGCGTGACCGGGCCGCCGCTTCCGCCTGGCGTGGCGCAAAGCGCGAACTTGGCCGCAAGCTCGATACCGAGCGCGCTGCGCTGATTCAGCGTGGCAATACCCAGCATCAGGCGTAGCCGAAGGGCGTTGATGTTCCAGCACACCGCGGCAATGACGACCATGAGGCTCAGCAGGCTCGTTGGAAAAGCCCTCGCGTATACAAGCGCTTCGCGCCCGCCGGCCAGCAGGACCAAAACCAGGGGCGCGACGATGGCCGCCAGCAGCAAAACCACCGGCAGCACACGCAGGCGCCGGGCGGGCTTAGCGGCTGAGAGCGCGGGAAGGAGCATGACGTTGCTCGCCGGTCAGCGTTTGATAGTGGCCAAGCAGATCGAGGATAACGCTTTCCCAGCCAAACCGGCGCTCGACGAAGTGGCGGGCGTAGCGGCCGCTTGCCGCGATGTCGTTATCGAACAGTGCTCGGCAGGCGTCGGCCATGGCGCCGGGGTCGAGCGGTGGGCATAACACGCCACCACCCAGCGGCACGTTCTCGATCAGCGCCCCGGCGCGCGCGCCAACCACCGGCAGGCCGCTGGCCATCGCTTCCTGGGCGATCAGCCCAAACGTCTCGCGCGTGCCGGCGTGCAGCAGCGCGTCGCTGGCGGCCAGCGCCGCCGCCACCTCGAAAGCGCCGCAGCAGCGGCTCACGCTGGTGACGTTGGCGGGCACGCGCGTCGGCATCCCCGGGCCCATCAGCAGAAGATGATACTCATCGCCCAGGTGCTTCATGGTCGAGAGCAGCACGTCGATGTTTTTCTCCCGCGAAAAGCGCCCGACGAAAATCAGCAGCCGCTTGTGTTCGGCGATCCCGTAGCGCGTTCGCAGGTCCGGGTCGGCGTGGCGCGGGTGAAAGCGCTCGAGGTCCACGCCCAGCGACTGAACGCGCACGTCACTGACGCCCCAGTCGCAAAGGCGGTCCGCCATGGCCTGGCAGGGCGCGAGCACGCTGTCGAAACGGTTATAGAGATCGGTCACGTAGCGAATCAGGCGGCGCTGTACGCGGTGGCCGAAGCGGTCGCCCATCAGCCGGGGCAGGTCCGAGTGGTAGAAGCCCACCACCGGCACGCCAAGACGCTGGCCTGCCTCGAGCGCGGCCCAGGCGGTCACGTAGGGGTCGCCGGCTTCGATGACGTTCGGTGCAAGGTTGATGAGCGCTTCGCGCCAGGGTCCCCGGCGTAGCGGAAAGCGGTAGCCTTGGCCCAGCGGCAGGTTGAGCGCGGGCAGTGTATGGCGATCGCTCAGGCTGTCTCGCTCGGCGCCGGGCACCAGTAGGCTAGTGCGAACGCCGCTCGCTTGCAGTACGCGGTGTTTGGCCTGCAGGTAGGTACGCACGCCGCCGCTGGCGGGGGCGTGAAACATGGTGATGTCGGCAATGTGCAAGGTCGTCTCCGCCGGCGGTAGTGATCGCTTAGCCTAGCGAGAAAACAAGTCAGTTATGCGACAGCGGTGTCGCTTGTCGCATCGAGCACTTTTCATTACCGCCGTTACACCGAAAGATCTTGCTTATTGCTCGATTGAGCCTAATATAACATCCATGTGGATGGTATATGGATTCCTATCGCCATCTTTAACGTGGAGAGGGGCTTTTTATGAGCGTTCACGAGCTGCGCCGCAAGACCGGCGACACCAGCGAAAAAATCACCATCAATCTGGGCGTGGTCGATTTGGGGCAGATCGATCTGCTGGTTCAGGAGGGCTTTTACTCCAATCGCACCGACCTGATCCGCACGGCAATCCGTAACCAGCTGGCAAGCCACGCCGAGGTGGTCAAGCAGACCGTGTCGCGCAAGGCCTTCGTGCTGGGGCTTACGCACTACAGCCGGGCGGATCTGGAAGCGCTGCAGGCGGCGGGTGAAACCCTGCAGATCCAGGTGCTCGGCATGGCGACGATCGCCGACGATGTCACCCCGGAGCTTGCCGCCGCGACGATCGAGTCCGTCGTGGTGCTCGGCGCCCTGCATGCCAGCAAAGCGGTCAAGGCGGCGCTGTCAGGCCGCATTCACTGATGTATTCATTGATGTATCCTTGAGGTATCGATCATGATCGACGCAACCCGTACCCAGCGAATGCAAGAAGCGACGCGGCTTACCCGCGCCGGAAAGCTCGATGAGGCGATGCGGGTGCTGCAAGGGGGCGCGCCTGGCGCCGACGACCCCGAGCCCGCGTCGACTGAAACCGGTAACGTGTTTGATAGCACCTGCGAGGTGAAGGCGCGCATCTTCGAGCCGTTCGAAGCACCGCGCCAGCCCCACGCCTTTGATTGGCGCCAGCAGTGGGCCGGTATGAAAGGTGGCGCGACGAGTGCTGACGATGCGTCCGAACACCTGGCGCCGGCCACCCCCGGCACCTTCACCGCCGGGCGTTTCGCCAACCGCGTCGGTGCACGTGACTACAAACTCTACACGCCGAGCGGCTATCAGGGTCAGCCGATGGCGCTGGTGGTCATGCTGCACGGCTGCACCCAAAACCCGGACGACTTCGCCGCCGGCACCGCCATGAACCAATTGGCCGAAGAGCAGACGTTTTGCGTGCTTTACCCGGCCCAGCCGGCAAGCGCCAATACCTCGAAGTGCTGGAACTGGTTCAAGGCCCAGGACCAGGCGCGCGACGGCGGCGAGCCCGAGCTTCTGGCGGGCATGACGCGCCAGGTTTTGGACGCCTATCATCTTGACGGCTCGCGGGTGTTCGTGGCCGGGCTGTCCGCAGGCGCGGCCATGGCGACCACCCTGGCCATGATCTATCCGGAGCTATTCACCGCTGTAGGCTTGCACTCGGGGCTGCCCCACGGCGTTGCCAAAAGCCTTCCGGACGCGCTGGCCGCGATGCAGGGCGGGCAGGGCGCCACCGCTGTCACCAAACGGCAGGAGTGCCGCGTGCCGGCCATCGTTTTCCACGGCGACCGCGACACCACCGTGCATCCAAAAAATGCCGAGCGTGTGGTGGCCCAGTACGCCGCGAGCCGGCTTAGCGCCACGACCGAGCAGGGGGCGTCCGGCGCCGGCCAGCGCTATACGCGCCGGGTATATCGCGACGATCAAGGGGGGGCCAGGCTGGAGCAGTGGACGCTGCACGGCGCCGGCCACGCCTGGGCCGGGGGCAGCGCGGCGGGAAGCTATACCGACCCCAAAGGAATAGAGGCGAGCCGCGAAATGCTGCGCTTTTTCTTCGCCCAGCGTAGCAACGCAGAAAACGACCCGGCGGCTTCGAAGCCGTCTCGCCACGCAACGACCTGACCCGACGAGGCGAGTGTCAGGATATAAAAAAACGGCGGCGCCCTGGGGCGCCGCCGTTTTCGCGTTTCAACACCGTTTAGGCGGCGGGCTTGGCCACCAGCGAGCGGGTCTCTTCGCGGGCCTCGACGAGCTGAACGCGCAGTGCGTCGCCGAGCTTGTAGCGCTCCTCGCTCTCGATCTGGATGCGGCCTTCCTTGTCGTCGATCACGACCTTGTCGCGGTCAGAGTGCATCAAGGGCGCCGGCACGAAGGCGGTGGCGCCGTTGGCCAGCAGGCGCACGCGCATGCCGCCGCGGTTGATCGCCATGATCTCGGCGTCGAACGCGTCCTGGTTCTGGGCCGCCGGAGTCAAAAAGCGCACGTAGAGCCAGTCTTTCACGTCACGCTCGGCCATGCGGTTCAGCCGGCGGCGCTCGGTGAGCTGCTCGGTCAGTGCCTGGCTCGCCTCGGCCGGGGCCTGCTCGCCCTTCAACACGCGCTTGATCAAGCGGTGGTTGACCATGTCGCCGTACTTACGAATCGGCGAGGTCCAGGTGGCGTAGGCGGCCAGCCCCAGGCCGAAGTGCGGGCCGGGCTGAGCGGACATGCTGGTAAAGCCCTGGAAACGGCGCAGGCGGGCGTCGAGCCAGGCGTCGTCGCGGGATTCGAGCGCGCGCTTGAGATCCTTGTAGTGGTCGAGCTCAGTCAGCGCCTCGAGGGCCACTTCGATCTCCTGACCGGCGAGGAACTCCTGAGCGGCTTCGGCCTTTTCCGGCTCAAACGCGCGGTGCACGTTGAAGATGCCGTGGCCGATGTTGGCGGCCAGATAATCTGCGCAGCAGGCGTTGGCGGCAATCATCGACTCTTCGATCATGCGGTTGGCGATGCGGCGCTCTTCGGTGTTGATCGCCAGCACGTTGCCCGCTTCATCGAGCTCGAACACGTAGTCCGGGCGATCCTTGAACACCAGCGCGTTTGCGTTACGCCAGGCGGTGCGCGCCTCGGTCAGCGCCTGGAGCGCCTTGAGCTGCTCGGCGATGTCATCCGCCGGGGCCCAGTCGCCTTCACCGTCGATCCAATCGGAGACCCGATCATAAGCAAGCTTGGCGTGGGACTGCACGTTGGCAGCGAAGAAGCGGTAATCGCCCAGGCTTCCGTCAGCGTTGACGGTCAGCGTGCAGGCCAGCGCCGGGCGTGTCTTACCTTCCCACAGCGAGCAGAGATCGTCGGCAAGCTGCTCGGGCAGCATGGTCACGTTCTGACCCGGCAGATAAACGGTGAAGGCGCGCACCCGCGCTTCCAGATCTGCGGCGTGCTCTTCGTCGACGTAGGCCGTCGGGTCGGCGATCGCCACCGACAAATCCCAGCCGCCGTCGTCGCGGGTGGTGATGCGCAGCGCATCGTCCATATCCCTGGTCTTTTCACCGTCGATGGTGAAGAAGGGCTCATTGGTCAGATCTTCACGCTCAAGGCCTTCCTCACGCAGCGGCCAGTCGCTGCCGGCCTCCGGGCTTGCCTGCTCGAGCGCGTGACGGGCCAGCGTCACGCGCCAGGGCACCGCCGGGTTGTCGGCCTTGGCCACCAGCTCATCGATCTGGGCGAAAAAGCCGCGGTCGTTCTCTTTCAGTGGGTGGCGCACCAGACGTGCCACGACCCAGTCGCCGTCATCGATGCTCGATTCGTCGAGGCTGTTTTTGATGCGCGACTTGATGACGTTGCGAATCGAGGGGTGGTCCGGCACCACGGCTAGGCGGTCTTCGCGCTTTTGCACGCGCGCAACGAAACGGTCGAGGCCGGCTTCGAGCAGCTTCTCCGGCTCGACGGATTTCTTGTCGCCGTTTTCGTGAATCACCGCCTCGACCCGGTCGCCGTGAATCACCTTTTTCATGGCGGGGGGCGGCACGAAGTAGGAGTCGCCGCCGTCGGTTTCGAGAAAGCCGAAGCCTTTCTCGGTGCCCTTGATCACGCCTTCGGCGCGCGGCGTGGTGTCACGAATCTGTTGCTTGAGCTGAGCCAGCACGGAGTTATTTTGCAGCATGAGTTCAATCAGTTGGCGAGAGTAGCCTGCCACTATACGGATTCCCGCCCACCGCGCCAATTGCCCAGCGAGTCGATATCGCCGGGGGCTCGCAAGGTCAATGACTTACCCGCGCCTTTGATAATCGGTTAAGCTTGCCAGCCGTTTGACGCGCGCGAACATCTGACCAGAACCTTCAATAAACCCTCTCGTTAACGCCCTCGACCAAGGAGCCACCATGACCCCCCGGCTGATTGTTTCCGACCTGGATGGAACGCTTTTGGGCAGTGATCACGTGCTGCACGAAAGCACCATCGAGGTGCTGCGCGCGCTCACCGAGCAGGGCCACCAGCTCACGCTCGCCTCCGGGCGCCACTACCGCGATATGAAGGTGTTTCGCGACGAGCTGGACGTGCCGATGCACCTGATCAGCAGCAACGGCGCCTACACCCACGCCCCGGACGACACTCTGCTCGCGGCCCACCACGTCGACCCGGACAAGGCACGAGCGTTGATCGACCTCGATCGCCCGGCCAACGTGCGCTTGAGCCTTTACCTGGACGACGCTTGGTATATCGATTCCGAGTCGCCGGGACATTTGGCGATGCACGCCGCGACCGGCTTCGTCTATCAGGTGGTCCCGGCAAGCGAGATGCCGGTCAACGGTATCGGCAAGGTGCTGTACGGCGGCGACCCATCAGCGCTTGCCCGCATCGAGGCGAGCGTTCGCCAAATCGGCGGGGAACACTTGCACGTCACTTACTCGACGCCGAATTCGCTCGAGATCATGGCCGGTGGGGTAAACAAGGGCGTGGCGCTTGCCGCACTGCTCGAGCGCCTGAACCTGCGCGCCGACGAGTGCCTGGCGTTTGGCGACAACCTGAACGACGTTGAGATGCTTGCGCTAGCCGGCGAGGCGCATTACATGGCCAACGCTCACCCGGAGATGGCCGGGCGGCTAGGGCGCGGGCGTCAGATCGGCCACCACCACGAAGCGGGGGTGGCCGAGCTTCTGCGCGAGCGTTTCGGGCTCTAGGCGATCAGAGCCCGGGCGGGTGGCGACTCTGGTCTAGAACTGTGGTCTAGAAGAGCGCGGCGGCCTTGGCCAGCGCGATGTAGAGCCCGATCAAAAACGGCACGCCGACCGCAAGCCAGGCCAGCACGCCGCGCGCGCCGAAGCGCCCCCGGGCGGCCTGATGGGCATCACTCGACACGCTCGCTTCGTTTTGCAGGGCGCGTTCGCGAGCCAGCTCTTCTTCGGACATGTGCAGCGATTGATCGACCGGGCGCACGAGGCTGTTGCATACGAGCCCCACGGCCAGCAGCCCGGCCATGATGTAGAGCGTGCGGTCGTACACCAGCGCCGGCGCAACGCCTGCGTCGAGCTGGGCTTCACGAATGAGCGTGATCACGATCGGGCCGATCAGGCCCGCAGCGGTCCAGGCGGTGAGCAGGCGGCCATGAATGGCGCCGACCATCTGGGTGCCGAAGATATCGGCAAGATACGCCGGCACCGTGGCGAAGCCGCCGCCGTACATGCTCAAGATCACGCAGATGGCGATGACGAACATGCCGGCCATGCCCCAGTGCCCCCAGGTGGGCAGCGAGCAGTAGGTAATAATCCCAAGGACGAAGAAGACGTAGTAGGTGTTCTTGCGCCCGAGCTTATCCGAAAGCGAGGCCCAGAATAGGCGCCCAACGCTGTTGAACAGGCTGATCAACCCCACCAGTCCTGCAGCGGCTGCGGCAATGGCGGCGCTCTGAGCGCCGGTCAAGGCAGCGCCGGTGTTCTCGAGCCCTAACAGGGCAGGGCCGAAAACGTCCTGAAGCATGGGGCTTGCCATCGAGATGACCGCGATGCCCGCGGTGACGTTCAAGAACAGCACCGACCAGATCAGCCAGAACTGCCGGGTTTTCCAGGCGTTGCGCAGATGAACGTGACCCTGGGTGATCATGGTGTTGCTCTGCTGTTTGGGCGAGGGCTGCCACCCTTGTGGCTTCCAGCCGTTGGGCGTGACGCGAAAGCTCAAAGCGCCGGCGCTCATGACGATGAAGTAGATGACGCCCATTGTCATCAGAGTAAGTGCGACACCGTTACCGCCGTTGTCGGCGTACAGCCCCATTAGCCATACGGCCAGCGGTGCGCCCACCATGGCGCCGCCTCCGTAGCCCATGATCGCAAAACCCGTGGCCATGCCGCGCCGGTCGGGAAACCATTTGATCAGCGTCGAGACCGGGGTGATGTAGCCAAGCCCCTGACCGATGCCACCGAGTACCCCGCAGCCCAGATACAAAAGCCACAGCTGGTGGGTCATCACGCCAACCCCGCCCAGCACCAGCCCCCCGCCCCAGCAGAGCGCGGCGATAGCGCCGGCCTTGCGTGGCCCGGCATGCTCGAGCCAGGCACCCCAAAGCGCAGCGGAGATACCCAGCATGGCGATGAAAATACCAAAGGTGTAGGTCACATGCCCCACCGCCCAGTTGCAGGTCGTGGTCGTTAGTGCCTGCAAGAGCCCGATATCGCCACAGCTCGCAGCGGTCTCGGCGGAGGGCAGCAGGGTGGACATGGGAATCCAGAACACCGAAAAACCGTAGGCCATGCCGATACACAGATGAATCGCGAGCGCGGAAGTCGGCACCAGCCAGCGGTTGAACCCGGGGCCGGCGATGGTGTTTTCGCGCTCGAAAAAGCCGGGGCGTGCCCCGGCGGAACTGGCGGTAGTGGCAGTACTCATTCGTAATCCTTGATTGTTGTTAAAAGACGAGCGGTCGAGCAGCCTTTATGAAACGTTGTGCCTATTGTTGCCGTAGTGAAGGGCACCCCAGCGCCGCTTCAGTTAATTTTAAGACGCGGCGCGCCACAACTAGCCAATAGTTATATGAAGGTGATTGCATATGAGAATCCGGCGGCCTGCGAGCGCTTTGCAGCGCTCTGAGCGGGCCAGGGCGTCTACCACCTTGGTCGATAGCCGCTTGTGATGAACCGGGCTCTCCACCATTATCGTGGCCCAACGATAATGAGCCGGACCCCGCTTATCATGACCACATCGAGTGACTGCATCATGGTCGTCGACGACGACCCGGAGATCCGCGAGCTGCTGGCGGATTATCTGGGCCGCCACGGCTACCGGGTACAGACCGCCGACGGTGCCGATTCGCTGTTCAAGGCGCTCGAGACGAGCACGCCGACCCTTTTGATCCTGGACGTGATGATGCCCGGCGACGACGGCTTCGCCATTTGCCGCCGCCTGCGCCGCCAGGGGGATCTGCCGATCATCATGCTCACCGCCAGCAGCGATGACACCGACCGCATTCTGGGTCTCGAACTCGGCGCCGACGACTACGTAGCCAAGCCGTTCAACCCGCGCGAGCTTCTGGCACGCATCAAGGCGGTATTGCGCCGTGCCCACGCCCCGGCGCCGGCCAGCGTCAAAGACGCCGGGTGGTACGCTTCGGCGCCTGGCAGCTCGACCGCACCACCCGTGAACTGACGGACGAGCGCGGCGTTCTGGTCGCGCTCTCCGGCGCCGACTTTCAGCTTCTACAGGTATTTCTCGAGCGCCCGGCGACGGTGATCACCCGGGACGATCTTTACACGCTCACCCGCGGGCGCGACGCGCCGCCGTTGGATCGCTCCATCGACGTTCACGTTTGCCGGCTGCGCCAGCGCCTGGGCGAGGACGCCCAGCACTCCCAACTGATTCGTACCGTGCGCGGGGCGGGCTACGTGCTCACCGCCCGGGTCGATGCCGTCGGGTGATGACGCTGAAACGACGTCTTCAACGCCTGCTTCCGGCCACGCTGCGCGGGCGCTTCGTGATCATCATGATCGCCGGGGTGCTGGCGGCCCAGGCGGGCAGCTACGCGCTCTGGAGCGCTCAGGTGCGCGCCAGCCAGCTCGAACAGCTCGACGAGCTATCCAACAACATGGCGCAAAGCATCGCCTCGACCATGAAGTACTTTCGCTCACTGCCGGTGGACTATCGCCATATCGTGCTCGACCAACTGCGCAACATGGGCGGCACGCGCTTTTTCGTCAGCGTCAACGAGCGGCGCATCCCGGTGGTCGATATTGGCGACGGCCCGGAAAAGGCGCTGGTGGTGGACAACGTCTACACCATTTTGACCCGCGAGCTCGCCATCGATGATGTCGTCGTCGAGTTCTCGCGCCCGGACACCCTGCGCCTTTTCAATAACGAGGTGCTGCTGCATGATCTGCCGCCGCGCTGGGGCCAGCACAGTCTCTTGATGGAGCCGCTGTCGCCGCCGATTATGGTGGTACAGCTCGAACTCGCCCCGGATATGTGGCTCTATGTCGCCACGCTGCTCGGCGTGCCGGACATTTTCAGCGCCAGTGCCTGGCTGTCCGAAGAGCGTCTGCTGGTGGGAATTCTGGTGCTGATCAGCGTGCTGGGGCTTTCGCTTTTAAGCATCAAGAGCGCCACTCGGCCTTTGGCGCGACTCTCGAGGGCCGCGCGCCAGCTCGGTGACGATTTGGACAGCCCGCCGCTCAAGGAGAGCGGCCCGAGAGAAGTCGCCGCCACGTCGGCGGCGTTCAATCGCATGCAGCGGCGCATCCGCGATCAGGTCGAGGAGCGCGAACGGCTCTTTTCGGCGATCTCTCACGATTTGAAAACCCCGATTACCCGGATGCGCCTTCGCGCCGAAATGCTCGACGACCCGCGCCAGCGTGAGCGCTTTTGCGCTTCGCTCGACGAGCTTTCCGAGCTGGTGAAGGGAGCGCTGGCCTCGGTCAAGGGGCTCGACCTGCACGAGGAGCCGGTGGCCACGGATATCGGGGCGCTGGCGCTTCATCTTGCTTCGGAGCTTCGTTTGCAGGGGGGCGGTGTCGAGATCACCGGCCAGGCCGCGCCTTTGGTGGTCAAGCCGCTGGCGATCAAGCGCTGTCTTTCGAACCTTTTGGAGAACGCGGTGTTCTACGGCCAGCACGCCCGAGTCGAGATCATCGACGCCCCGGAGCGCGTGACGATTAGCCTTCGAGATGCCGGCCCCGGCATCGAGGAGTCACAGCTCGACCGGGTCTTTTCGCCGTTCGTGCGCCTGGAAGCCTCGCGCAGCCGCCACACCGGCGGCAGCGGCTTGGGACTCGGCATCGCCCGCCACATCGCCCGCGCCCACGGCGGCGATATCACGCTTGCCAATCACCCCGCCGGCGGGCTCGTCGCCACGCTGACGCTTGCCCGTCAGGCCAATGTTACCGGCTTGTAATAAAGCGCCAACACTTTGTAGGAAAGCGATACTCCCGTTTGCCTGTCCAGCGGCGTACCCTCACGTAAAGGGCACGCTCGAACGCGGCCCATTGTTTTACGTCTTATAACAGTCGACCCGCGCCGCACTCGGGGCGCCGACAATAACAACGCCAGGAGCCACCATGTCCACTTTGCGTCTACCTGCTTTGCATCTACCTACTCTGCGTCTGTCTACTCTGCCTCTACCGACGTTGCGCCAATCCGCCCTCGGCCTTGCACTTTCGATGGCCGCCACTACCTCGGCCCAGGCAAGCGATGTCGAAGTCCTCCACTGGTGGACCTCCGGCGGCGAGGCCCGCGCGGCCAACGTGCTCAAGGAGCTTTTGGAAGCCGAAGGCTACGGCTGGGAAGATTTCGCCGTGGCTGGCGGCGGCGGTGAAACCGCGATGACCGTGCTGAAATCCCGCGCCATGTCCGGCAACCCGCCATCGGCGGCCCAGATCAAGGGCCCGGAAATTCAGGAGTGGGGCGAGCTTGGGCTTCTGGGAGATCTCGACGACGTCGCCGCCGAGGAGAACTGGGACGAGCTGCTGCCCGAGGTGGTCGCCGACATCATGCGCTTCGACGGCCACTATGTGGCGGTACCGGCCAACGTACACCGGGTCAACTGGCTGTGGGCCAACCCGGAGGTACTGGACGCCGCCGGGGTCGAGATGCCCACGACTCTTGACGAGCTGTTCACCGCCGGCGAGGCGATTCGCGAAGCGGGCTTCGTGCCACTGGCCCACGGCGGCCAAGCCTGGCAGGACGCCACCGTGTTCGAAAGCGTGGTGCTGGGAAGTCAAGGGGTGGATTTCTACCGTCAGTCGCTGGTCGAGCTCGACCCCGAGGCGCTGGGGAGCGATCAAATGATCGAGGCGCTGGAGACCTTCAAACGCCTGCGCGAGCTGATGGACGAGGGTATGCCCGGGCGGGACTGGAACATCGCGACCAATATGGTGATCGAGGGCGAAGCCGGCTTTCAGCTAATGGGCGACTGGGCCAAGGGCGAGTTCACCGCCGCTGGGCTCACCGCCGGCGAAGACTACCTGTGCGCCGCCGCACCGGGCAGTGAAGACGCCTTCTCGTTCAATATTGACAGCCTTGCCATGTTCCGCGTGAGCGACGACGGCGAGCGCGAGGCCCAGCAGGCGCTGGCGCGGCTGGTACTCGAACCGACCTTCCAGGAAGCCTTCAACCTGGCCAAGGGCTCGATTCCCGCCCGTCCTGATCTCGACATGAGCGAGTTCGACAGCTGCGCCGAGCAGTCGCTGGCGGATTTTCAGCGCACCGCTGAAACCGGTGGCCTAGTGCCCAGCATGTCCCACGGCATGGCCGTACGCGCCGACGTACAGGGCGCGATCTTCGATGTGGTGACCAACTACTTCAACGACGCCAACATGCCCGCCGACCAGGCCGCCGAGCGCCTAGTGAGTGCCGCTCAAATGGCCTCGTTCTAAACGTTTCTTGATGTTCGCGCCGCCGCCCGGCGGCGCGCCTTGCTGACCGGCGAGATTTCCCCATGACACACTCGATTTCACCGAAGGCCCGGCGGCCGACGGCGTCCGGCCGACTGCAGGCGTGGCTGCCGCGGCTGGTGCTGGCGCCTTCGGCGGCCGTGATTCTGTTTTTCGTTTACGGCTTCATGCTCTGGACGTTCGTGCTGTCGCTGACCAGCTCGCGCATGCTGCCAAGCTACGACTTCGTCGGCTTCGGGCAGTACGCGCGGCTAATGGCCAACGACCGCTGGTGGGTCGCCTCGACCAACCTGATGATTTTCGGCGCGCTGTTCGTTGCGGTGTGTCTGGTGGTCGGCGTTTTGCTTGCCATTTTGCTCGACCAGAAAATCCGTCAGGAGGGGGCGCTGCGCACCGTCTATCTCTACCCGATGGCGCTATCGTTCATCGTCACCGGGGTGGTGTGGAAGTGGCTTTTGAACCCGCAGCTCGGCATCCAGGCGATGGTGCAGGGCTGGGGCTTCGAGTCGTTTCGCTTCGACTGGATCGTCGATCCGAACATGGCGATCTATACGCTGGTGATCGCCGCAGTGTGGCAAGCCTCGGGCTTCGTGATGGCACTGTTTCTAGCGGGGCTCAGAGGCATTGACGACAGCATCATCAAGGCCGCCCAGCTCGACGGGGCGAGCCTACCGCGCATTTACTGGCGCGTGGTGATGCCGTGCCTGCGCCCGGTGGTGTTTAGCGCGGTGATGATTCTGGCACACATCGCGATCAAGAGCTTCGATCTGGTGGTAGCGCTGACCGGCGGTGGCCCGGGCTACGCCTCGGATCTGCCCGCGACCTTCATGTACACCCACGCCTTTAACCGCGCCCAGATCGGGCTGGGCTCCGCCAGCGCCATGCTAATGCTGGGCGGGGTGCTGGCGATTCTGATTCCCTATCTCTATTCGGAACTGAGGAGCCGCCGCCATGGCTGATGCCATTCGTCGCCAAACCGTTGGCGCGCGCCTTTTGCGCGGCGCGCTTTACGCCATTTTGATTGTGGCCGCACTTTTCTACGCGCTGCCGCTTTTGATCATGCTGATCACCTCCATCAAGCCGCTGTCCGAGATCACCGCCGGCTCGCTGCTGTCACTGCCGCAGAACCCGACCCTCGCGCCCTGGACCAAAGCCTGGGGCGAGGCGTGTACCGGCATGCGCTGCGAAGGCGTGGGAGGCTACTTCTGGAACTCGTTTGCCATCGTGATCCCGGCGGTGCTGATCTCGACCACACTCGGCGCGCTCAACGGCTACGCCTTGACCAAGTGGCGCTTCAAGGGTGCGGAGATCGTGTTCGCCCTGATGCTGTTTGGCTGCTTCATTCCGTTTCAGGTGGTGCTTTTGCCCATGGCGCAGACGCTTGGCTGGCTGGGGCTTTCCAGCTCGCGCTCTGGCCTGGTACTGGTGCACGTGGTGTTCGGCATCGCCTTCACGACGCTTTTTTTCCGCAACTTCTACGTCGGCATTCCGGATGAGCTGGTGTCGGCGGCGAAGCTCGACGGTGCCGGGTTTTTTCGCATCTTCTGGCGCATTCTGCTGCCGGTATCGGCGCCGATCATCGTGGTGTCGATCATCTGGCAGTTCACCCAGATCTGGAACGACTTTCTGTTCGGCGTGGCGTTTTCGGGCCACGACACCCAGCCGGTGACGGTGGCGCTCAACAATCTGGTGAACACCTCGACCGGTGTTACCGAGTACAACGTCAACATGGCGGCGGCGATGATCGCCGCGCTGCCGACGCTGGTGGTCTACGTGCTGGCGGGCAAGTACTTCGTGCGCGGGCTGACCGCCGGTTCGGTCAAGGGTTAAGTACTCAACAATAACGGGAAAGCAATTTATGGCAGCGCTTGAAATCGATCAGGTACGCAAGGAGTTCGGCCGCGAGCGGGTGCTCAAGGACGTGAGCCTTTCCATCGAGTCCGGTCAGTTTCTGATTCTGGTGGGGCCGTCCGGCTGCGGCAAGTCGACCCTCATGAACGCCATCGCCGGGCTCGAGCCGGTCACCAGCGGGCACATCCGCATCGACGGCGAGGACGTGACAGGGCGTACCCCCGCCGAGCGGGACATCGCCATGGTGTTCCAGTCCTACGCGCTCTATCCGAGCATGACGGTGCGCCAGAACATCAGCTTCGGGCTTGAAATGCGCAAGGTGCCCAAGGCCGAGCGCGCCCAGGCGGTGGAGCGGGTAGCAGATCTTCTGCAGATATCGCATCTTCTTGAGCGCAAGCCCGCCCAGCTCTCCGGCGGGCAGCGCCAACGGGTGGCGATGGGCCGGGCGCTGGCGCGCGAGCCCAAGGTGTATCTGTTCGACGAGCCGCTGTCGAATTTGGACGCCAAGCTGCGTGTCGACATGCGCACCGAGATCAAGAAGCTCCACCAGCGCCTGGGCACTACCATCGTTTACGTGACCCACGACCAGGTCGAGGCGATGACGCTGGCGGACAAAATCGCGGTGATGCGCGACGGCCATATTCTGCAGCTGGGCTCGCCGGACGAGGTCTACAACGATCCGGTAGACATGTTCGTCGCGGGCTTTATGGGCTCGCCCTCGATGAACTTCATTCGCGCCACGCTCGAACAAAGTGACGGCGGGGTTCAACTGCGTATCGAAACCCCGAGCGAGGAGAGCCTGACGCTCCCTTGGCCCGCGGCGCGAACCACCGAGGCGCTTACCGAGCGGATCGGCAAAACGGTGATTCTCGGCCTGCGCCCGGAGCATTTTAGCGAGGAGGATGCGCGCCTCGGCGCCCAAGCGGAGGGGACGCCAATGACGGCGACGGTCAGCGTGGTCGAGCCGACCGGGGCGGATATCCTGCTGCGCCTGCCGCTGGGCGAAGAGGAGATCACCGCCCGAGTCGGCCCCAAGTGTGCCGTCGCCCCGGGGGATCGGCTGGCGCTGCGGGTCGACATGAGCCGGGCGGTCATGTTCGACGCCGACAGCGAACAGCGCATCGCCTGACGCGCTCTTCGGTCTTGTGTTAGCGGTCAGCGCGCGGGGCAGGCTCCTTGTCGGCCCGTTTGAGCTGGCTCCAAAGCGACTGGCGCAGATCGGAGAGTTTGGGCTGCTCTTCGGGCGTGAACGCCAGCGGCCGGCACAGGCGCTGGGCGCGAAGGCCCAGCCGGGCGCTCAAGAGCCCGGTGGCCAGGCCTTGGCCTGCGCGAGTCGAAAGCCTGGCGGTCAAGTCGAGCGAGAGCATGTCCATGCTGACATCAGAAGCAAGCTCGGTGGCGCCGGCGAAGGCCATGTTGTGCAAAACGTTTCGAAACAGGCGCAGGCGACTGGCGTAGCCAAGCTCTAGCCCGTAAAGCCTGCAGAGCCGGTCGACCATGGCGAGGCTTCGCCAAGCGACCAGCGCCATGTCTACTAGCGTTAGCGGGCTGATCGCCACCATCAGCGCCGTCTCGCCGGACATGCGCGTGATCAGCTGCTGCGCGCGGCGATCCCGAGGCGCGAGCAGGTGATAGCAAAGCAGCGTTTGCACCTCTGCGCCGCTGTGATGCGGCTGGCAGGCGCGCGTGAACGCCTGCCAGTGCGGGTCGTCGTCACTGAGCTTGAGCTGGACTTTCAGCTTCTCGGCCAGCGCCTTTGACTGCTCGAAGGAGCAGTGGGGGAGGGTGGCGAGCTCTTCGCGTAAACGATCATGACGCTTGAGGCGTTTCAGCCGGCTAAGCTCCTTGACCAGCGACACGCCGCCGAGCGTGATCAACCCCAAGCCAAACGCCTGCCAGGCCACGCTTAGCCAGGCCGAGCCCTCGATGGCATCGGGAATGCCGGTGGCGAACTCGGCGGCTCCCAGCCCGCCTGCACCGATCAGCGCGAACATCAGCCCCCAGCGGCGCTTGCGCGGCGCGCCCAGATGGGCCTCTGGCAGGGCGCGGGTCTCGGGCTCGGTCAACGGCTGGTCTTCGCGCAGCGGGTCGAAACGCTCGTGGGTGCGCAGCGGCTCATCATTCAGGGGCGTGTCGTCGAGGCTGAACTGGCGGCGTGGGTTGGGTGTGGTCATTGCAGCTTGTCTCCAATCAGCCAGTCGAGGGCGGCATCCATGCGGATATGATCGAGCGCATCGGTGTCGCGGCTCATCGGGCGAAAGCTTGGGTAGTCGAAGCCCTGGCGCTGCCAGAACTCGGCGGTGGGCAGCCGGCTCGGCACATCGCCCGGGTAGAGCAGCACCTCTTCGCCCTCCAGGGTCGTGCCGCGCAGCGCCGGGGTGCGTTGGCCGTTTTCCTGCACCTCGCGGGTCTGGGTGGCGCGAATGGCGGCCAGCGAAAACGCCTTGACCGGCACGTTGGCGTAGCGCAGATCCTTCAAGGGCTCGGCTAAAAGGCTCTCGAGAAGCGTGACCACGTTGGCGTGCTGGTCCGGCGTGACGTGGTCCGCTTTGGTCGCGGCGATCGCGAGCCGGTCGATTTTCGGCGCGAACATCCGCGTAAGCAGGCTGCGCTTGCCGTAGTTGAAGCTCTGCATCAGCTGGCCCAGCGCCTGTGATAAATCCTCGAAGCGCTCGGGCCCGGCGTTAAGCGCGCCCAATACGTCGACCAGCACGATCTGGCGGTCAAAACGGCGAAAGTGGTCGCGGTAGAAGGGGCGGACTACCTGCTGCTGGTAGTAGCGAAAGCGCGCCTTGAGCGTGGCGTAAAGGCTTTCCTCTGGCAGCGCGTCCAGGGTTTCCTGTGGCTGGCTCAAATCCGGCAGCGGGAAGAACTGTAACACCGGCGCGTCCTCGAGCTCGCCGGGCAGCAGAAACCGCCCCGGCTGAAGATCCGAAAAGCCCGCCTGTTTGGCGCGCTTGAGCCCGTCGGCGTACTGCTTCGAGATGCTGGCAAGGGTGGTTTCGTCCACCGGCTTGGCCGGGTCGAGCGCCTCTACTGATGCATGCCACTCATTGAACAGCGCCCGGCGGTGTGGGCCCTGGTGCTGCGCCTGGGCCTGACACCAGCTGTAGAAGTCGTGCTGCAGAAGCGGCAGATCCAGAAGCCACTCGCCGGGGTAGTCGAACAGATCCAGCGTCAGCTTTGCGGTTTCCGGCGTGAACCAGCCGCTTTGCGCCGGCTTAAAGCGAAGCTCAAGGCGTAGCTCGCTGATACCGCGCGTAGGCGCCGGCCAGCGCGGCGGCGTGTCGTCGAGCGCAGCCATACCCGGATCATAGGGAAAGCGCGGCACGCCCAGGTCCGGCTGGTTGAGCCGTTTGGCGCCGAGCAGCCGCCCTTCGCGGGCGGCGGGCAGCAGGTCGAGTTTGGCCTCGAGGCCCGCATGGCGCAGCTGGTTGACCAGTGAGGTCAAAAACGCCGTTTTGCCGGCCTGGGAGAGCCCCGTAACGGCAAGTCTTAGCTGGCGGTCGCGGCCGCGCTCCAACAGGTTGTTGAGCTCCCGACTTAACGGCTGGGGCATGCGTGTTGTTCCTTGCGGTGAACGCTCAAAAGGTGATGCTTTCAAGCTTAGCAAAGCGCTGATTAACCGGCGATTAACGCCGCCACGGTTAGTCCTGACTTAGTGTCGTGCCTAACAGATGCTGCGCGCCGGGCACCAGCCACACCGGGTCGAGGCGGGTGTTGGCGGCTTCCACACAAACAAAGCGAAAGCCGGCATCCAGCGGCGTGTCCGCGGGCAGGGCATCGCCCGGGTGCCATACCACGGTGGAGTCGCTCGACTGCTTCGCCACGCGCAGGGTGCGCTCGCCGTCACTCAGCGCGACCGCCTCGTTGGTGTGGTAGATGCGATCGACCGGGCCTTGTACGGCGAGCACGCCCTGCTGCTCGGCTTCGGCGAAGTCCTTGAGCTTGTCCAGGTAACGCGCCCCGGCCAGGCCTTCGAGGCGGCATTGGTGGGTATGCGCCACGCCGAGATAAGTGTGCAGCGCGCCGCTCATCTTCACCGGCGTCTCACCGATGTTCTCGCTGATCAGCTCGACGTTCAGGCGCTGGGTGTTGGCCTGAATGACCACCCGCGCGGTGAGCAGGCTGTGCAGGCGCTCAAGCGGAGAGAGGTGTACCTCGATACCTTCGGCGTGCTCATCTACCGCGTCGAGGCGCCATTGCGCCTGGCGGGCCAAGCCGTGAAATGGGCCGTCGCGCTCTGGAGACTCGTCGGCGTAGCGCTCGTCGGCGAACCAGGGCCAGCACAGCGGAATGCCACCGCGAATGGTGTCTGGAAGCGCCGAAGGCGTCGGCGTGACCCAGAGCCAAGCGGCGCTATCGCCTTTGGGTTTGAAGTGCAGCACCTGGGCGCCTTGCAGGCTCACGACCATCTCCCCCCACGCCATGTTGAAGACGACGACCTCGCGGTCTTGCCACCGGGCGTTGGACTGACCGTCGACGTCGTCGACGAGCGTTTGCAGCGAATCGGGGATCATGAGCGTTCCTTTTGGAGAATGGATAGTGGTGGAGAGCGGGTAGTGGGCAGATGAGCAAGCCGGTCTCGAGCCGTTACAAGGCCTAAGTCGCCTTGCACATAAACCAGGCGCATCGCAGTGACTGTGTGCTATGTTAGGACAAGCGCGCCCGGTAGGTAAAACCGGCGCCTATATCGAAAAACCAGGGAGGTATTATGGGCTTTTTAGCGTGGCTTATCATTGGTGGTCTGGCTGGCTGGATTGCCGGCAACATCATGCGCGGTGGCGGCTTCGGCATCATCGCTAACATTGGCGTCGGAATTGTAGGCGCGGTGATCGGCGGCTTCTTGTTCAGCCTGTTGGGGCTTTCCGCCGGCGGCTTCATCGGCTCGCTGGTCACCGCGACCGTAGGTGCCGTCGTGCTCTTGTGGGTCATTAGCAAGGTGCGCAAGGCGTAAGCCTAAATAGAGCCGGGTAACGGCCTGCGAAAGCGACGCCCGTTTCACCCGGCCAGACGCGTTCAAGCGTTTAAAACACCGCCCCGGAGCCTCTCCGGGGCGGTGTTTTTGTTCAAACCCTCAAGCGCGCTATCGGCCTGGCCAGGAGTTTCCGTTACACTAGGGCGCTTTGTGCCGGCGCGTTGCCGAGTGTCGTTTTCGAGGTGTCTTTTGTCCGATGCATTAACCGCCTGGTGGGCCCAGCAGCTCTTGCTGTGCGATGGGTTATCTACCGCGCATCCTCTAGCGCTGGATAGCGTACAAGCCGAAAAACGGCTCAAGGCACTGGGTATTTCCCACCGCGGCGAGCTGGTGGAGAAGTTTTTGCACGGGCTGGGGGCGCCGAGCGCCCCGGCACACCATCTGCTGGGCGCGCTCGAATGGAGCGCCCTGGCCGGCGCCGCCGGCTGGATTACCCAGGCGCAGGCCAGCACTTGGGCGCACCACACCATGCGCCGCATTGGGGGCGAATATCACGACCTGCGCAGCTGGCTGATCGATCTGCGCTCGGCGCTTGACGGCCACATTTCCAAACGCGCCCATGAGCGCTTTCTGGACGCCTGCCAAACGCTGACCCAGCGCGAAAGCGAGGCCGACGCGGTGAGCTGGGAGGCGTTCGAAGAGGCGCTCGCAAAGGCGCCGGCCCCGGACGCACTCTGGCCGCAAGAGCCGAGCGCTCGGCCTTGGCGGCTCGGCGCGCTGTTTCATCCGGTGATGTGCTACCCGGCCACCCCCGGTGACTGGCCCGAGGCGCGCCAGTGGCTCTCGCGGGTGTGGCAGGTCGACGATCGTGACCAGCTTCTCGGCGTGGTGCTCTGGCTCAGCGCTCAGGGCGATCGCCAGCGCTGGGATATCGAAGCCCGCGAGCTGCTCGAAATGGACAAGGCGCAGCGCCTGGAGTGGCAGCGCGGCGCCGATGACGACTCCGCCTACGCGCCGGTTCTGGTGCAGTTCGTCAGCCAGAACGAGCCCTTCGACTGGGCCGGCTGGGACTGGTTGCGCATCGTCGAGCTCGCCTGGGCCGGGGCCTGTAGCGGGCTGTTAAGCCAGGCCGAGGCGGATGACATCGCCGCCCACAGCGCCGATTTGATCCAACAGCGCTACGCCGACTGGCCGACACTGCTCGCCGCCTACCGGCGTGGCCAGAGCCTGTTCGAGGGCATCGACCGGCGTGATATGACGCCAAGCACCCACGCCACGCTGCTGCTCAAGGCGGCCTGTAGCCCTTGGGAGATCGCGCCCAACGCGCTGCTCGACAGCGCCACCCAAACCGCCTCGCGCGCGCGCATCAAGGGCTGGCGCGCCAGCGGCCACCACTGGCTGCTGGCGCTGGCGAGCGTGCGCGAGCCCGATGCGCTGCTGCGCCAGGTCGACCCGGGCGCCTTCATGGGCGAAAAGCGTCGCGCCGATGCCGCGCTCTATTTGCAGGACGCGCTGTCGCTGCACGCCGACGAGGGGGCCGGGGCGCTGGAGCGCTACTGGCTGCCCGCTCAGGCGCACCATTTGAACCAGCTCGCCGCCGACGCCGTGCACGGCGTCATGCCGCCGGCACAAACCGTCTTTGGCCGCCCGAGCGTCGACGACGCCCGCCAGCTTCAAAGCCTCAAGGGCGTCAGCCGCCATGCCGCCACCATTCACATGGCCGAGAAGTTCGCCTTCTATCTTTACATGGCGTTTGATAGCCACCTGTTCGAAAGCAAGGCGCTGACCGAGTACGCCGACGCCCTCAAGAGCTGCCTGTGCCGCTTTTACCCCTCGCCCAAACACCTGCTGGAAGCCTGGTTCGCTTGGGAAGGGTGTTTGCCGGAACCCGAGCACGACTCGCTGATCGGCGAGATCGCCTGGCACCTGGACGACCCGGGCAGCCTTTTCTACTGGCTGGACTGGCACCCGGGGAGCTGGCGCGAGCCCGGCGAGCGGCCAAGCCTTACCCACTTCACCGCCATGGCGCTGGTCGGCCCGCTCAATAGCGCCGTGTGGAGCGAGCCTCAGATCGAGAGTGAGCGCGAAAAGGCCTCGATACGCGAGTGGGTCGACACTCACTATCACCTGGCGAGCGCCGCCGACATGCAGGATTTTCTCGGCTTCATGCTCGAGTCCGGCGACCGTCAGGAGTACCAGATCAACTACGCGCCCTATACCTTGAACCCGGAGCGGCTCAAAAGCGAAATCGCCATTCTGGAGTCCGGCGAGTGCGTGGAGGAGGAGCGCCACCACCTTCTGCGCCTGCGCCGAGTGCGTGACAACGAGGATGGCTGCAACGACGTCGACATGGCGGCCTGGGACATCGCGCAGCTCATGGACCTGGCGATCGCCGGGCGCCAGCTGGGGTGGCTCGACCGGGACGCCTTCGACCGCACGCTGGACCGTGCCTACCAGCTTGCCGATACCCACTACGCGGGCTGGCAGGAGTATGCCGCGGGCATGTACGCCGGCTTCTCTTTTTTCATGGGCGAAACCCCGGAGCGCGAGGAGTTTCTGGCGGGCTTTCGCCAGGCCATGGTCGCCTGGCTCAGCGGCGCGCCGATTCTCGCCGGCCCCTGGACGAGCCTGGATTTTCCCGGCACCCGCCCACGCCACTTCGCGCCGCTACACATCGACACGCTCCCGGGCGATCAGCGGATATTACATTGAGGCTCGCCAAAGGGGCTGTAATTGGCTTATAGTCCTTGGCTAGAAAAAAAGCTTGGTTTCGGGTCATTAATTCAAGGGGTTGTTTGCATGGTTTCGTTGCCACACTGGTCTGTGACAGCTGCCCGTGTAGTGGGCGCTTGCGTGATTTTTTCCTTGTTAGCAGGGTGTGCCGGTTCCCAATCACATCAGGGCGTGGAGCCCCCGGACGACTACTTTGCCATGTCGCTTCCCGGGCTTAAAAATGGCTCGAACGCGCAAATGTCGCCCGTCGACAATACCCTGAACCCGCTAAGCAGTTTCCAGACTCCTCCACCAATGATGATCAAGAACGCGCTGCTCGCCCAGCACGAGCGATGGTCCGGAACCCCTTACCGGATTGGCGGCACCACCCAGCGCGGGGTGGACTGCTCCGGCTTCGTTCGAAACATTTATCGCGATGCGTTCAACCGGGATCTTCCAAGATCCACCACCGATCAGGTCCACGAGGGACGCTTGATCGACCGCCAGGAGCTTCAGGCGGGCGATCTGGTCTTCTTCCGACCCCCCGGCCCCTATAACCACGTCGGCATCTACATGGGCGACGGCTACTTCATGCACGCGTCCTCCTCCCAGGGCGTGATCATTTCGAGCATGCAAAACAGCTACTGGCAGCGCTACTACTGGCAATCGCGCCGCGCGCTGGAGCCTACGCATCTGGCAAGTTTGGGCGGTTTCTAATTTTTTTGAAGATGGATGAAGCGGTGGCTAGGGCCAAAACGTTTTCGTTGCCGGACGTGCCATGATCGAGGCGAAAACCCGCGCCTGGTGGCGCGCCACGGCGGCGCTCTGCCTGGGCTCCTTTCTCGTTTTCATCAATCTCTACGTGCCCCAGCCGCTGCTGCCGGCGCTCAAGACGACTTTTGAGGTCTCCACCCTTGGCGTAAGCCTTCTGATGTCCGCCGCGACCCTGTCGCTGGCTTTTGCGCTGCTGGTTTTCGGGCCGCTGTCGGACGCGATCGGCCGCGAGACGATCATGCGCGTGACGCTGGTGGCCGCCGGAGCGCTGTCGCTGCTGCTGGCCGTGGCGCCCAATTTCGAGACGTTACTGCTGCTAAGGCTCGTTCAAGGCTTCGTGCTCGGCGGGCTGCCGGCGGTGGCCATCGCCTGGATGGGCGACGAGTTCGACAGGCCTGCGCTTCTGAGCGCCGTGGGGCTTTATATCGGCGCCAACTCCCTGGGCGGCATTAGCGGGCGCGTGGTCGGCGGCTTCGCTGCAACACTTGGCGGCGAGTCCGCGGCATTTTTGACGGTCGGGACGATGACGCTACTGGGCTGTCTGCTCTTTTGGCGGCTTTTACCCAATAGCCACGCGTTCGCGCCCAAACCCTTCAAGCTTCGCCAGGCGCTGCGAGATTTGGCCGGCCATCTTCGCACGCCGGTGCTGCTGGCCGCCTACGCGCTGGGAGGGCTCAACTTTCTGGTGTTCATCAACCAGTACAGCTACATCACCTTTCGCCTGGCGGCGCCGCCTTATCAGCTCGCCGCGGGCGCGCTGGGGCTGATCTTTTTGACCTATCTGGGCGGCACCTTCGGCTCGACGGTGTCGGGGCGGTTGGCGCAGCGCTTTTCGCCGGCGCGCTGCATGGGGGCGGGTATTCTCATTTTGATGCTGGGCACCGCGGTGACGCTCTCATCGCCGCTGTGGCTGGTGATTGTGGGGCTATTGATCAACGCCTTCGGCTTTTTTCTTTGCCACTCGCTGGCCTCAGGCTGGGTAGGGCGCTACGCTCAGGGCGCGCGCGGCAGCGCCTCGGCGCTTTATCTAGTGTTTTACTACCTGGGGGCGAGTGTCGGCGGGTTCTGGCTCGAGCCTTTTTGGCGCTGGTCGCAGTGGCCTGGTGTGGCGGTCGGCTCCTGGCTGCTGCTCGGCGTTACCTTTTTCATCGCGCTCGGCCTTTGCCGGTTCGAGCGGCGCGAACGTCAGCGATAGAGAGGCTTTTATGCAGCGAGTAACGCTCACTCTGGACGACGACCTGGTCCGGGACGTGGATGCGCTGATGCACGCGCGGGGCTATCAGAACCGCTCCGAGGCGATTCGCGACTTGACGCGCAGCGGGCTCAATCGGCTCAAGACCGAGGCGGCGCCGGAGGCGACCTACATGGGCGCGCTCGTCTATGTCTACGATCACGGCGCCCGCGAGCTTTCAAAGCGCCTGACGCGCCACTCCCACGACCACCATGATCTGACGCTCTCGACGCTTCACGTACACATCAATGCCGACAGCTGCCTGGAAGTGGCGCTTTTGAAAGGCAGCGGCCAGGCGCTGCAGCAGTTTTCCGACGAAGTGACCTCGTCGCGCAGCGTGCGCCACGGCCAGCTGGTGCTGATCCCGGAAACCTGAGGGCGGGTAGCTTTAAGTAGACGCAAAAAGGGCGGCCCTAAGGCCGCCCTTTACGCTTTCGAGTCAGGTGCGAAGAGCTTAGTGCTCGACGCCACCTTCGCCGTGCACGTGACCGTGCTCGACTTCTTCCTGGCTCGCTTCACGGACGTTGGCGATTTCAACGTCGAAGTTCAGGTGCTGGCCAGCCAGCGGGTGGTTGCCGTCGACGACAACCGTGTCACCTTCGACCTGCTTGACGGTGACCATCAGCGGGCCGCCTTCAGTCTGGGCCTGGAACTGCATGCCCGGCTCGACGCTCTCGACGCCCTGGAAGGCGTCACGCGGCACTTCCTGCATCAGCTGCTCTTGAACTTCACCGTAACCCTCTTCCGGGGTTACCTTGACGTTCAGCTTTTCGCCTTCGTTACGGCCTTCGAGCTCTTTTTCGAGGCCCGGGATGATGTTGCCAGCGCCGTGTAGATAGGTCAGCGGCTCGCGGCCTTCAGAACTGTCTAGCACTTCACCTGCATCGTTGGTCAGGGTGTAGTGGAACGCGACAACCGAGTTCTGCGCAATTTGCATTGAATAACCTTTCGGTGAGTGCATGTACCACAATGGTAACGTGTGTGAGCCCGCTTGTCAGGGGGCGCGAAGCGGTTTTTCAACGCTTCGAACAAGGATCGGTCTTGCGTGTCAAATGGCCCGGCGATACTCTAAGCCTCACTTTTTCGCGCTTTTTCAAACCGTTTTTCCGGGAGCTTTTATGACCACCGTCATGATTTTATGGGTTATTGCCTTTGTTCTGATTGCCTATTTCGCCTACAAGGGGTGGGATAACGGCGTCAGCGAAGGGCTCGATAAGGTGCTACCCGCCGCCTTGAAAAGCCGTGGCGAGAGCCGCTACGTCTGGATCGTCGCGCTGGCCGTGCTCGGCGCGACCGCGCTGATCAACCCTGTCGAGATTCTGCTAGTCGCCATTTTGCTCGCGCTGATTGTGCTTGCCGTGATGAAGCTGGCCAACTGGGCGAGCGGCCTGTCGCACTGATCCGATACGCTACATCGATTCCGGCGCAGAGCTCAAGCGCCAATGCAAAAGCCCGGCCATTGGCCGGGCTTTTGCTATCCAGAACGTACGCTGGAGAAGCGCTTAGTAGGGCGCCACGCTCATATTGCCGCCACTACCGATCAGGCGTACCCGCTGGCCGGCCTGGAACTGATGGTCGGCTCGCTGAACCACCACGACATCGCTGCCGTCGTCGCGGCGAATTTCCATTTCCAGTGCGCTAACGCGGTTGGCGCGATCCTCAATGGAGCTACCAGCCACGGAGCCGCCGAGCGCGCCGGCCACGGTCGCCAACTGACGGCCGCTGCCGCCACCCACTTGGCTGCCCAGCAGGCCACCGATGATGGCGCCGCCGCCGGTGCCCAGAAGGCCCCCTGCACGGCTGTCAGCCTGAATTTGAACCGGGCGAATGGCGACGATGGTGCCGTAGCTCACGCTCTGACCGGTCTGGGCCTGGTTGCCACGGTATACATCTCCGGAGTAAGGCGCGGTGTTCGCACATCCGGCCAGGGTTAAAAGGCTCAGGGCGGCAACGGGTAACAGTCGTTTCATGTAAAACCTCCAGTTCTCTCAGCGCGAGCGGCTGTTTTGAGCGTCACGGTTATCAAACAGTGTTCGTTAAAGATAACCAAAGTCATAGGCTTTGACTACCCAAGGGTCAAAAAAGGTCACTGAGCTTTAAAAAGGTCACATTTGGCGCTTGGGTAGGCAAATCGAGCAAATAGCGTGCAGCGACCGTGCACGAGGGCCGCGACCCTCATTCGTTCGACCGACGCGGCATTTTAAGCGCGGTAACTCGTTGAGACTTTAGTCAACGCCGGCGTTTTGTGCAAGAGCTGTACAAGGTAAGTGCTTAAACGTAAGCGGCGCGTCGCAGGCGGGTGCCCGGGCGCGCCGCTGGGTAAGCGCCTTAGAACTGATTCATTGTGTTGTCCTTACCGCCGGCCTTGAGCGCTGCGTCGCCGTGAAAGAACTCCTTGTGGTCGTCGCCGATGTTCGAGCCGGCCATGTCCTGGTGCTTGACCGTAGCAATCCCCTGGCGAATCTCCTGGCGCTGGACGCCGGCGACGTAGGCGAGCATGCCTTCCTCGCCGAAGTAGCCCTTCGCCAAATTGTCGGTGGAGAGCGCCGCCGTGTGGTAGGTGGGCAGGGTGATCAGGTGGTGGAACACGTGGGCATCCTTGGCGGCACTGCGTTGGAAGTCACGCGTCCAGTCGTCGGCAAGCTGGCCAAGCTCTGTGGCGTCATACTCAGCGCTCATCAGCTTGTCGCGCTCATAGGCTGAGACGTCCTTGCCCTCTTTTTGCCAGGCATCGAACACCTGCTGGCGAAAGTTGAGCGTCCAGTTGAACGACGGCGAGTTGTTGTAAACGAGCTTGGCATCCGGCACCACCTCGCGAATGCGGTCGACCATGGCCGCAATCTGGCCGACGTGGGGCTTCTCGGTTTCGATCCAGAGAAGATCGGCGCCGTTTTGCAGGCTGGTGATGCAGTCGAGCACCACGCGATCCTCGCCGCTGCCGGACTTGAACTGGTAAAGCCCCGAGGCCAAGCGCTTGGGTTTGACCAGCTTGCCGCCTTGCTTGATGACCACATCGCCGTTTTGGATCTCCTCGGCGCTTGCGATCTCGTCGCCATCGAGAAAGGCGTTGTATTGATCGCCCAGATCGCCCGGCGTGTGGGTCACGGCGATCTTTTGCGTCAGTCCAGCGCCGAGCGAGTCGGTGCGGGCAACGATCACGCCGTCGTCCACGCCGAGCTCCAGAAACGCATAGCGCACGGCGTTGATCTTGGCGAGGAAGTCTTCGTGGGGCACGGTGACCTTGCCGTCCTGGTGGCCGCACTGTTTCTCGTCGGAGACCTGGTTTTCCAGCTGAATGCAGCAGGCGCCGGCGAGGATGAATTTCTTTGCCAGCAGATAGGTGGCCTCGGCGTTGCCAAAGCCGGCGTCGATATCGGCGATGATCGGCACGATGTGGGTTTCATGCTCGTCGATCTGGCGGGTCAGCGTTTCGATTTGGCCCCGGTCATCCGCCGCTTTGGCGTCGTCGAGCCGGCGGAACAGGTGGTTGAGCTCCCAGGCGTCGGCCTGTTTCAAGAAGGTGTAGAGCTCTTCGATCAGCGCCGCCACGGAGGTCTTTTCGTGCATCGATTGATCCGGCAGCGGGCCAAACTCGGAGCGTAGCGCGGCGACCATCCAGCCGGACAGATAGAGGTAGCGCCGTTTCGTGGAGCCGAAGTGCTTCTTGATCGCGATCATCTTCTGTTGGCCGATGAAGCCGTGCCAGCAGCCCAGCGACTGGGTGTACTGCGCGTGGTCCTGATCGAACGCCGCCATGTCGGCACGCATGATGGAAGCGGTGTAGCGGGCGATGTCCAGACCGGTGTGAAAGCGGTTCTGGGCGCGCATCCGCGCGGCGTACTCGGGCTTGATGGCGTTCCACTTGCCGCCCTGGGCTTCCTTGAGCTGAGCCATTGCCTTGATGTCGTCGAGAAGTCCTGTCATGTCGCACTCTCCGGTCGTGTTCGCAGTCGGCCCCTGGGCCGCGTTTCCCGCGCCAGTCGGGGCGGGTGTGCCTTTACTATCGACAAGGTGATGCAGCGCAGCAATTGACACTTCGGGGCAGGCGTCGTCGTAGTTAAACGACACGGCATTACGCGAACGGCGCGACTGGGTCGTTTTTTTTCACCATCCATAAAAAAAGCGCCGCTTGGAAGCGGCGCTTTGGGCGTGGCGGCTGTGACATCGACGCTACTCGTCGTCGTCATCCATGAAGGCGAGGCTTCCCGCATTGACCAGGTAGGTGAGCACCGCCACGGCGCCCTCGAGCTCGAGAACGTCGGCGTACAACGGGGCCGGGTCCGCGATGCGCCGCGCCAGGGGCTCGGTACAGGGCAGGCCGTCGCCGTCGGCGAACAGCGTGGTCACCCCGGCCTCGGTGCGCCAGGCGATGCGCGAGCCGGGCATGTGGAAAAGCGGCTCGCCGGCGTGTAGTTGCGCGACAAGGTCTTCTTCACCGAGCGGCTCCTCCAGCGGCATGACCTGGTCCATATACTTTGGTTGAGTCATTGCTCGGCCGAACCACTGGGCGAGCTCTTTGGGCTGGTCCAGCGTCGAGAGGATGAAGTGGCGCATCCGCTCGATGGCGGCGTCGTCGAGCTCGCCGGTATGCTCGGCAGGCGCCATGCCGGCGTCGCTATAGCGTTGCGAGCCGGGCAGCTGCTCGCCCAGGTAATCGGCGAAGGAGGTGATCGCCTCGTCCGCGGAGAGCGCGCGAAAGCCGACCGAGTACGTCATGCAGTTGTCGGTCTGGCTCACGCCGTGATGCGCCCAGCCCGGCGGCAGGTAGAGCATGTCGCCCGGGTTCAGCGTCCAGTCGGAATCCGGCTCGATTTCGAAGGTCTCGAGAATCTTGAGATCGATACCCTGGATGATCGGCGCGTCGTCCGGCTGCTTTCCGCCCAGCTGCCAGCGGCGCTGGCCGCGCCCCTGGAGCAGAAACACGTCGTATTGATCGACGTGGGGGCCGACGCTGCCGCCGGGCGGGGCGTAGCTCACCATGATGTCGTCCAGGCGCCAGCCGGGCAGAAAGTCGAACTCTTTCATCAGCGCGGCGACGCCGGGCACGTAATGATCCACCGCCTGAACCAGCAGGCTCCAGTGGCCCGCCGGCAAACGCTCGAAGGTAGCGTCATCGAAGGGCCCGGCACTGACCTGCCAGGGGCCGTCGGGGCCTTCCTCCTCGACCAGCCGCGCCTCGACGCCGGGCTCGCAGGCAAGACCCGCCAGCTCGTCCGGGTCCAGGGGGCTGACGAAGTCCGGAATCGCGCCACGGATCAACAGCGGTTTTTGCTGCCAGTAACTTTTTAAAAACTCTTCCGGCGTCAGATCGCCCAGAAGGGTCAGCGGCTCGTTTGGGTTACTCATGGCGAACTCCTGGTGAGTCGGCGCGTTATAGCGCGTCAAGACGCTGGGGCAGCGCTTCGGCCTGGGCGCGAGCGTTGCCGATGTAGCTTGCCGGCGAAAGCGCCTTTAGCTCCTGTTTGACCTCGGCGGGCAGTTCGAGCGTGTCGATGAACGCGGCAAAGCCTGCCTGGTCGATACGCTTGCCGCGGGTCAGCTCCTTGAGCTTCTCGTAGGGCTTTTCGATCCCATAGCGGCGCATGACGGTCTGGATCGGCTCGGCCAGCACTTCCCAGCTGTTGTCCAAATCCTCGGCCAAACGAGTGGGGTTGGCCTCAAGCTTGCCGATGCCCTTCAGGCTCGCGTGGTAGCCGATCAGCGCGTAGGCCAGGCCCACGCCGAGATTTCGAAGCACCGTGGAGTCGGTCAGATCACGCTGCCAGCGCGAGATCGGCAGCTTCTGGGCGAGGTGGCTCAACACCGCGTTGGCCAGGCCCAGGTTGCCCTCGGAGTTTTCGAAGTCGATCGGGTTGACCTTGTGCGGCATGGTGGAGGAGCCGATTTCGCCTTCCACGGTGCGCTGCTTGAAGTAGCCCAGCGAAATGTAGCCCCACACGTCGCGGTCGAAATCGATCAGGATGGTGTTGAAACGTGCGATCGCATCGAACAGCTCGGCGATGTAGTCGTGCGGCTCGATTTGGGTGGTGTAGGGATTGAAGCGAAGCCCCAGCCCTTCGACGAAGGTGCGCGCGTTGGCTTCCCAGTCGATCTCCGGGTAGGTCGTGAGATGCGCGTTATAGTTGCCCACCGCGCCGTTGATCTTGCCCAGCACCTCGACGGCTTCGATCTGCTTGAGCTGGCGCTTCAAGCGATAGGCGACGTTGGCCATCTCCTTGCCAAGCGTGGTCGGGCTTGCGGTTTGGCCGTGGGTGCGCGAGAGCATCGGCTGGGCCGCGTGCTCCACGGCGAGCGCGGCGATATCGTCGGCGACCTTGTGCAGCGTCGGCAGCATGGCATTCAAGCCATCGACCAGCATGACGCCGTAGGAGAGGTTGTTGATGTCTTCACTGGTGCAGGCAAAGTGAATGAACTCGGTTACCGCGTGAAGCTCCTCGCTGTCCTCAATCTTCTCCTTGAGGAAGTACTCGACCGCCTTGACGTCGTGGTTGGTGGTGCGCTCGATCTCCTTGATCCGCTCGGCGTCGGCCACCGAGAAATCGCTGATCAGCGTTTCCAAGAACGTGGTGGCTTCTGGTGAGAGCGGGCTAACCTCGGTGATGCCCTCTTGTTCGGCCAGACGCTGTAGCCAGCGCACCTCGACGATCACACGGGCGCGGATCAGGCCGAATTCGCTGAAGTGTTCCCTTAGCGCGGCGGCCTTGTCGGCGTAGCGGCCATCGACGGGGGAGAGGGCGGTCAAAGCGGTGAGTTGCATGGCAAGGTTTCCAAAAATAACAGGGGATCGTGGGGGCCAGAGGCCTAATTGAAACTATCGAGGGCGCGGCGCAGCGCCTTGCGCTGAAACACCAGCTTCCAGCGGCGCCCGCCCTGCTGATGCCACAAGAGCGCAAAGCGAATGCCGCTCATCAGGCACGCCCGCACGCGCTCGGGCATCATGCGAGTCTGCAAAAGCGACGGGTCGCCTTGTACGACGATGCGCGTTTTGAACGTCGAAAGCGTCTGTTGGTAGGCTTCGCCCAGGCTTGCGATCACATTTTCGTGGGTCGGGCCGAAGTGCTCCGCCTGATGCTGGGCGTGGGCGAGCTTCTCGCCGAGGGCATCCATCATCGCGGTGTCGCTGCGCAGCTTGTTCATCAGCATCAGCATGGAGAAGCCGTAGCGCAGTACCACCGGGTTGGCCTGCTTGCGCCCGGAAAGTGCTTCGAGGGTCTCGAGACCGCGGCGCAGATTGTTGGGGTGACCGCCGTAGATCGCCTCGAAGCTGGCCGGGTTGGTATCGAGCGTGGCGTTGATCAGCGTCTCCCAAGCGCGGGTGTCGACCTGGCCGGTACGGGCCAGCTCATCGACCAGACTCGCCGCCTGGAAAACGCCGGCCAGCGCCAGCGTTTGACGCGCGGAAGGGGAGTCCGGGGCGCGATGGATCGGCGTGGTCGGGCTCATGCGGCGACCTCGGCGGTGTTCCAGGTCGCGCTGATCACGCCGCCCCCCAAACAAACGTCACCGTCGTAGAGCACCAGCGACTGACCCGGGGTGACCGCCCACTGCGGGTCGTCGAAAACGACCTCGACGCCGCCATCGGGAAGGCTGCGAACGACGCAGGGGCAGTCGCTCTGGCGGTAGCGCGTTTTCGCCGTAAAGCGACCCTCGGCGACCGGCGCCTTGCCGGCGACCCAATCCATCGCCTCGGTGGAGAGCGCGTTGGTATAAAGGTGCTCGTCGGTTTTGCCCTGGACGACCTGGAGCACGTTGCGATCGAGATCCTTGCCCGCCACGTACCAGGGCTCCTCGGAGTAGTTGGCCAGCCCCCCGATTCCCAAGCCCTGGCGCTGGCCCAGGGTGTAGTACATCAAGCCCATGTGCTCGCCGATGACATCGCCACTGAGCGTTTCGATTCGGCCTGGCTGGGCGGGCAGGTACTGCTGCAAAAAGTCCTTGAAGCGGCGCTCACCGATAAAACAGATACCGGTGGAGTCCTTCTTCTTCGCCGTGATGAGATCGAACTCTTCGGCAAGCGCGCGCACCGCGGGCTTTTCGAGCTCGCCCACAGGGAAGAGGGTTTTGGCGATCGCGGCTTCCGGCACGGCGTGCAGAAAGTAGCTCTGATCCTTGTTGGTATCGAGCCCCTTTAAAAGCCGCGGGCGGCCGTCGCGCTCGCCGCGGCGCACGTAATGGCCGGTGGCGATCAGCTCGGCGCCGAGCATTTTGGCGTAGTCGAGGAACACCTTGAACTTGATTTCCCGGTTACACAGGATGTCCGGGTTCGGCGTGCGCCCGGCTTTGTACTCCTCGAGAAAGTGCTCGAAAACGTTGTCCCAGTACTCCGCGGCGAAGTTGGCGGTATGCAGTTTGATACCGAGTTTGTCGCACACGGCTTGGGCGTCGGCCAGGTCCTCTTTCGCGGTGCAGTACTCGGTGCCGTCGTCTTCGTCCCAGTTCTTCATGAACAGGCCTTCGACCTCATAGCCCTGTTGCAACAGCAAAAGCGCCGAGACCGACGAGTCGACGCCGCCGGACATGCCGACGATCACCTTGCCGTTCGGCGTGCTTGGTGTGGATGTCATTGCCATCCTCGTAAAGTGGTATGCAGTTGGGAACGATTATACACGATGCGGCCCAGGCGCTTCGAGTGGTTCACTCGCGGATCACGTTAAGCGGGTAGTGGCGCCCGGCGAGCGCGTCCTCAAGACGCTTGAGCACCAGCGGGCTGCGTAGCCGGTCGTCGCGCCCGAGGGACCTGACCTCTTCGAGCGTGAGCCAGTGCGTGGCGTGGATGTCGGTGTCCAGCGGTGTGCCGAGCCACTCCTCTGGCGTGGCAATGAAGCCGTGGCTGTGAAAGGTTTTATCCGGAGTGTGGAATACCTCGAGGCCAAGATAGTGGCTCAGGTGCACCCGCCAGGCGGTCTCTTCCTCGACCTCGCGCAAGATCGCCGCCATCGGGCCTTCGCCGGGTTCGATGTGCCCGGCCGGCTGGTTGAACAGCGTGTGCGGGCCACCGCGCTCCTCCTCGACCATCAGATAGCGCCCGTCGCGCTCTATAACGCAGGCGGCGGTGGTGTGAATGCGCTTCATGAGCGTGGCCCTCGACCTGGTTTCTGACCCGCACGGGGCGTTTGGCCTGGGCGTGGCTTCTTGCCGGGGCGCTGTTTGCCGCCCTTCGCAGCGGGCTTTTGCGGCGCGTGCAGGGTTTCGGTGCGCCACTGGCCCGGGGCCAGAGCGTCGAGGCGCCAGTGGCCGATGGCCGCGCGAATCAGGCGCAGCGTGGGAAAGCCGACGTGGGCGGTCATACGCCGCACCTGGCGGTTTCGCCCCTCGGTGATGGTGAGCTCGATCCAACTGGTAATAGGGTGGCGCTTGGGTTCGATGGGTGGAACGCGCTCTGCTACAGCCGGGGCTTTGAGGCGCCGAGCCTTGGCCGGGCGGGTCGGGCCATCCTTTAGCGTCACCCCCGCCTTGAGCGCGGCGAGCGCCTCGTCGTCGATCTCGCCTTCGAGTTGAACCCAGTAGGTTTTGGGCTGCTTGTGGCGCGGATGGGTGATCTGGTGGATGAGCGCGCCGTCGTCGCAAAGCAGCAGCAGTCCTTCAGAGTCGTAGTCGAGCCGACCCGCGGCGTAGACGCCAGGCACGTCGATCACGTCAGAGAGCGTGGCGCGCCCTTGGCTATCGGTGAACTGGGACAGCATTTTGTAGGGCTTGTGCAGAAGATAGAGCGTGCTCATCGGGCTCTCTTGAAGCGGGGTGAATTTGTCGACAATCGCATAAAGGAGTAAAGTGCAGCGCTGAATTACACAAATACTAAACGTTATGATGACACTTTAGTCATGGCGTCGCTTGCATGAAGCGCTTTGATTCGTGGCCAAGCGCCAAGCTTTATCCTGGCCCCGCACCATCGAGCCGCCCGGAAATTTTTAGTCACAGCGAGAAACGAGGTTAACGCACAATGTCCGAAACGCCGAAGATCATTTACACGCTCACCGATGAAGCCCCCGCGCTTGCAACGTATTCGCTGTTACCGATTGTCGATGCGTTTACCGACTCGGCGGGTATCGTCGTTGAAACCCGCGATATCTCTCTGGCGGCCCGCGTGCTGGCGCAATTTCCCGATCGTTTGAGCGACGAACAGCGCGTAAGCGACGACCTTGCAGAGCTTGGCGAGCTTGCGACCACGCCGGAAGCCAATATCATCAAGCTGCCGAACATCAGCGCCTCCGGTCCGCAGCTGAAAGCGACCATCAAGGAGCTGCAGGGCCAGGGCTTCGATCTCCCGAACTACCCGGACGAGCCGAAAAACGACGAAGAGAAGGCCATCAAGGCGGCGTATGACAAGGCCAAGGGCAGTGCGGTCAACCCGGTGCTGCGCGAAGGCAACTCGGATCGTCGGGCGCCGAAGTCGGTCAAGAACTACGCGCGCAAGTACCCGCACCGCATGGGCGAGTGGAGCAAGGACTCCGACTCCCACGTGGCGCACATGTCGGAAGGTGACTTCTACGGCAGCGAGCAGTCCGCGATCATCGAATCCGCCGGCACGCTCAAGATCGAACTCAAGCAGAAAGACGGCACCAGCACCGTATTGAAAGAGGCCCTAACGGTGAAGGAAGGCGAAGTGGTCGACGGCGCCTTCATGAGCAGCCGTAAGCTGCGTAACTTCATCGACAGCGAAATCAAGGATGCCAAAAAGCGCGGCATCCTTTTCTCGCTGCACTTGAAAGCCACCATGATGAAGGTATCCGACCCGATCATGTTCGGTATCGTGGTCGAGGAGTTCTACAAGGACGTGCTCGACAAGCACAAGGATGCCTTGAAGCTAGCTGGTTTCAACCCGGCGTCTGGCCTTGGTGATCTTTACAGCTCGATCGAGAAACTGCCTTCCGAGCAGAGTGAGGCGATCAAATCCGACATCGAGGCGCTCTACAAGGAGCGCCCGCCGATGGCGATGGTCAACTCGCACAAGGGCATCACCAACCTGCACGTGCCTAGTGACGTGATCATCGACGCCTCCATGCCCGCCATGATTCGCGATTCCGGCAAGATGTGGAACGCAAACGACGAGCTGCAGGACACCAAGGCGGTGATTCCGGATCGCTGCTACGCCACGATCTACCAGAGCGTAATCGAGGACTGTAAGAAAAACGGCGCCTTCGATCCGACCACCATGGGCAGCGTGCCCAACGTCGGCCTGATGGCGCAGAAAGCCGAAGAGTACGGCTCGCACGACAAGACCTTCCACATTCCCGCGGACGGCACCGTGGTGGTGAGCGATGCCAATGGCCAGACACTATTCAGCCACGACGTGGAAGCCGGTGACATCTGGCGCATGTGCCAGACCAAGGACGCGCCGATCAAGGACTGGGTCAAGCTTGCGGTCAACCGCGCGCGCGAAAGCGGCTCGCCGGCGATCTTCTGGCTCGACGCCAACCGCGCTCACGACGCAAAGCTGATCGAGAAGGTCGAGACCTACCTCAAAGAGCACGACACCGACGGTCTGGATATTCGCATTCTGGCGCCGGTCGAGGCGATGGCGCTGTCGCTCGAGCGTATCCGTAAGGGCGAAGACACCATCTCGGTCACCGGCAACGTGCTGCGCGACTATCTGACCGATCTGTTCCCGATCATGGAGCTTGGCACCAGCGCCAAGATGCTCTCGATCGTACCGCTGATGAACGGCGGCGGCCTGTTCGAAACCGGTGCCGGCGGCTCCGCGCCGAAGCACGTCGAGCAGCTGGTCGAAGAGAACCACCTGCGCTGGGATTCGCTCGGCGAGTTTTTGGCCCTGGCCGCCTCGCTCGAGCATCTAGGTTCCACCTTCGACAACCAGCGCGCCACGGTGCTGGCAAGTGCGCTGGACGAAGCCAACGGCAAGTTCCTGGACAGCAACAAGTCGCCATCGCGCAAGACCGGCGAAATCGACAATCGCGGCAGCCACTTCTATCTGGCGCTGTACTGGGCCGAGGCGCTCGCCGCTCAGGACCAGGACGCGGAGCTTAAAGAGCTCTTCACCAAGCTTGCCAAAACCTTGAGCGACAACGAGTCCACCATCATGGACGAACTCAATGGCGCTCAGGGCAAGTCGGTCGAGCTCAAGGGCTACTTCCATCCGGATCGTGAGCTTGCAAGCAAGGCCATGCGTCCGAGCCAGACCTTCAACGAAGCGCTGGCGCTGGTCGCCAAGGGCTAACGCTCGCTTTGAGGTACACACCCTCGTCCGCTCGGCGGGCGGGGGTTTTTTGTGCGACTCAGTGTGATAATTTTGTCTTTTCCATGAACCCTTGCTGCGCATGGGCGTCTTAAAGCAAGCCTGCTTGCCACATCATCCGCCTGTCAGCACAGAGACGATACGCAACGCTTTATGCCCAATCTTGAGAATCCTTGCCTGAACGCTTTGGTGTCAGGCATGACATGCTCGGCGTCGACCGAGCACGACGACGACCTGGACGTACAGACGTCAGAGCCCGAACTCGCCCAGCCGCCGCTGTATAAAGTAGTGCTTCACAACGACGACTACACCCCGATGGAGTTCGTCATCGAAATACTCCAGGGCTTTTTCAATATGGATAACGAAAAAGCCGTGGAGATCATGCTGGCCGTGCACACCCAAGGCAAAGGGACCTGCGGTATTTTTACTCGCGACATCGCCGAGACGAAAAGCCATCAGGTCAATGAATACGCCCGCGAATGCGAGCATCCGCTCATGAGCGATATCGAAGCTGCCGACTGAGACAACCCCGGACAACGCGTGAAAGCGCCCCGGTAAACGTTGAAAAAAAGTGGCAGTGGGGCTTGCAAGCGGGGCATTTGTACCCGATGTTGAAAGTGCCGGTCGATTAAACTGATCCGACGCAAGTCCCGGGTGAATACGCCCCGGGGAGTAGCGAAAAGGGGACTGCCATGCTGAGCAAAGAACTTGAACTGACCCTGAACACGGCCTTTACCGTGGCTCGCTCAAAGCGCCACGAGTTTATGACCGTCGAGCACCTGCTTTTAGCGCTTCTGGATAACGCTTCCGCCGTCGATGTGCTGAAAGCGTGCGGGGCCAATCTCGATAAGCTGCGGTCCGATCTGCAGGATTTCATCAATTCGACCACGCCACTGATTCCCGAAGGCCAGAGCGAGCGCGAAACGCAGCCGACGCTTGGCTTTCAACGCGTGCTTCAGCGCGCGGTTTTTCACGTACAGTCATCGGGTAAAAGCGAAGTCAGCGGTGCCAACGTGCTCGTGGCCATCTTCTCAGAGCAGGAGAGCCAGGCCGTCTACTTCCTGAAACAGCAAAACGTGGCGCGGGTAGACGCCGTCAACTACATCGCCCACGGTATTTCCAAGGTATCCGGTCACAATTCATCGAATACATCTTCTCAGCAGGAGGGTGACGATGTGGAAGAAGCCAGTGCCGAAGGCGGCGCACACCCGCTGACCGGTTACGCCACCAACCTCAACGAGCAGGCGCGCCTTGGCAAGATCGACCCGCTGATCGGGCGTGATCACGAGCTCGAGCGCGTGGTACAGATTCTCGCGCGCCGGCGTAAGAATAACCCGCTTTTGGTCGGTGAAGCTGGTGTGGGCAAGACCGCGATCGCCGAAGGCCTGGCCAAGCGCATCGTCGAAGAAGACGTGCCGGACGTCATCGCCGACGCCGTGGTCTACTCACTCGACATGGGCGCGCTGCTCGCCGGTACCAAGTACCGTGGCGATTTCGAGAAGCGTCTGAAAAGCCTTCTGAGCGAGCTCAAAAAGCAGCCCAATTCGATTCTCTTTATCGACGAGATTCATACCGTGATCGGCGCGGGCGCCGCGTCCGGCGGCGTGATGGACGCCTCCAACCTGTTGAAGCCGCTCCTTTCCTCTGGCGAGCTTCGCTGCATCGGTTCGACCACGTTCCAGGAGTTTCGCGGTATCTTCGAGAAGGACCGTGCGCTTGCCCGGCGCTTTCAGAAGGTGGATGTGCCGGCGCCCTCGGTCGATGACACCATCAAGATTCTCAAGGGGCTGCGCTCGCGCTTCGAAGAGCACCACGAACTCAAGTACACCGACGGGGCGCTCGAAAGCGCCGCGCGCCTGGCGGATCGCTACATCAACGACCGCCATCTGCCGGACAAGGCGATCGACGTGATCGACGAGGCGGGTGCGCATCAGCGCATGCTGCCCTCCGAGATGCGGGTCGACACCATCGACGTCGAGCAGGTCGAAGCGGTGGTGGCTTCCATCGCGCGGATTCCGCCCAAGAGCGTCTCCAGCTCCGATCGCAAGCTCCTCGAAAAGCTCGACCGCGATCTCAAGATGCTGGTGTTTGGGCAGGATGAAGCGATCGACTCGCTATCCGCGGCCATCAAGCTGTCGCGTGCCGGTTTGAAATCGCCGGACAAGCCGGTAGGCAGCTTCCTGTTCGCCGGCCCCACCGGTGTAGGCAAGACCGAAGTCGCCAAGCAGCTCTCGCACATTATGGGGATCGATCTGGTGCGCTTCGATATGTCCGAGTACATGGAGCGTCACACGGTGTCACGTCTGATCGGCGCGCCGCCAGGGTACGTTGGCTACGATCAGGGCGGCCTGTTGACTGAAGCGGTCAATAAACAGCCCCACTGCGTGCTGCTGCTTGATGAGATCGAAAAGGCGCACCCGGAAGTCTTCAACCTGCTGCTGCAGGTAATGGATCACGGCCGTCTGACCGATAACAACGGCCGCGAGGCGGACTTCCGCCACGTGATTCTGATTATGACCTCCAACGCCGGTGCCGAGCAGGCGTCGCGCCGCTCGATCGGTTTCCAGACTCAGGATCACACCACGGACGCGATGGAAGTCATCCGCCGCACGTTCTCACCGGAATTCCGCAACCGCCTAGACGGTATCATCCAGTTCAGCGCGCTACCGATGACCGTGGTACGCAACGTGGTCGACAAGTTCCTGATCGAGCTTCAGGCTCAACTCGACGAGAAACGCGTTCAGCTCGACGTGGACGACTCGGCCCGCGACTGGCTGGCGGACAAGGGCTACGACCCGGACATGGGCGCACGCCCGATGGCGCGCCTGATTCAGGAGAAGCTGAAAAAGCCGCTGGCCGAGATGATTCTCTTTGGCGAGCTGGCCGAGCACGGCGGTACGGTGCATGTCAGCCTGGAAGAGGGCGAGCTTTCGCTTTCGACCGAAGCCGAGATGGCCGACGCCCCGTAACGGTCAACGCGTAAGGCTCAACCGCATACAGCGCCCTGTCATTGACGGGGCGTTGTCATTTTGAGGCGCCGTAAAAGAGGAAAAACGCTCGTGCTCGTGCGCGTAACGGAGGCGGGGGGTTACGCCGGTTTAAATAAGCACGAAAGCGTTGGGTACGAAAGCGTTAAATACTTAGCGCGAACGGTAAACGATGCGGCCCTTGGACAGGTCGTAAGGGGTCAGCTCCACCTTGACCTTGTCGCCGGTCAGAATGCGGATATAGTTCTTGCGCATTTTGCCCGAGATGTGGGCAGTCACCACGTGGCCGTTTTCGAGCTCGACACGAAACATGGTGTTGGGAAGGGTATCGACAATGACGCCTTCCATTTCAATATGGTCTTCGCGTGCCATATAGGCAGATCCTCACTTATTTAATATCGTCGTGGCCAGTTTAACAGATTCGCCGGCACTGTGGTTGCCAGGTACGGTGATTGGCAAGTAAAGCCGCCGCCAAATACGCGTCAACTGGCCAAATCGTTTACATGGGCTTGGTAAGCAGCGCTATATTGTGCCGCAAGGCTGGCGTCAAGGCAAAAAAGCGCGCCGTTTTAGCGAATGAGCGCACGCCAGCGGCGCCCGTCCAGCACTTCCAGCGGCGAAAACGCCTGCTTGTAACGCATTTTTCGACACTCCTCGATCCAGTAGCCTAGGTAAAGGTGGCTCAACTCCAGCTGCTGGCAACGCTCGATCAGCTTCAGGATCGCAAGCGTTCCCAGCGAGCGCCGGTCGAGCTCCTCATCTACAGCGAAGAAGGTGTAGATCGCCGACAGACCGTGCTCGAGTCGATCGAACGCGGCCACGCCGATCAATCGATCTTCCAGATAGAGCTCCATCAGGTTGGCGTAGGGCTGGTCGAGGGTCAAAAAGGTGCGATACTGCTCCTGGCTTGGCGGATACATGTCGCCGTCGCTGTGACGCGCGCGGATGTAGTGGGCGTAGAGTGCGTAATGGGCGTTATGGTAATGAGCGGCCACGACGCGGGTCGTGACATCGGCGTTGCGTTTGGCGATTTTGCGCTGGGTCCGGTTGGGTTCGAACTGCGCGACGGGAATGCGCACCGACTGGCACGCTTGGCAGCCTTCACAGTGTGGCCGGTACAGATGCCGACCGCTGCGGCGAAAGCCCAGCAGCGAAAGCGCGTCGTATACGCCGTGGGAGGGCGCTTCCTTGGGGTCCAGAAACAGCGTCGTCGCTTTTTGATCCGGCAGGTAGCTGCAGGCGTGGGGCACGGTCAGAAAAAAGCGTAGATCGCGGACCGGGCCGCGGGAGGCGCTGCTGCTCACGGCTATCTCCTTGAGGGTTGCTGCTTGCATCAATAGGCTGAGGGTACGGCGTTCAGCCAGGGCGACGCCGGAACGACCGGGTAGTGACCGTCCAGGTCGAACGCGTTTTCCGGCAGCCACTGTTCAAGATAGCTTACGAACGTCGCGCGGGCGATGGGCGCGGCGCCCAAACGTTCCAAGTGCGGGGTATGCATCTGACAGTCGATCAGAGCGCCGCCGTTGTCCGCCATGGCGCGCGCCAGGTGTGCCAGCGCCACCTTGGATGCATCCGGTGCTTTTGAGAACATCGACTCGCCGAAAAATACCGGCCCCAGCGCCAGCCCGTAAAGCCCGCCGATGAGTTCGCCGTCCTGGTGGACCTCAACGCTGTGGGCAATGCCCAAGCCATGAAGGTGGCGGTAGGCCGCGCGCATGTCCGGGTTGATCCAGGTCTCCGGCTCGCCCTGGCGGGGCGCAGCGCAGGCATCGATGACCGCATCGAAGTGTTGATTCAGAGTCACGCGAAAGCCACCATTGCGCAGGCGTTTGACAAGGCTTCGCCGCAGCTTGAACTGCGCCGGCGCCAGTACCATCCGCGGGTCGGGGCTCCACCAAAGCACGGGGTCGCCATCGTTGTACCAGGGGAAGATCCCGCGGCGATACGCCTCGATGAGCCATCGGGGGGTGAGCGCGCCGCCGGCGGCGAGTAGGCCGTTGGGCGTGTCGAGCGCGCTGGCCGACGCCGGGAAGGCGGGCAGTGGCGATGAAAGCCAGGGCAGCATGAAGGACTCCTTGTCGCCTTTGATAACAGCCTTTGTGATTGCCTCAAAAAATGCCGCCAGCGCGTTTGAACGCCAACTCGAAGCGACAAGCGCTGTGATGGCGAAAGGATGCTCGGTATGATGCAAACTCGCAAGTCGATTAACGACGCCACCAGGTGTAAAGGGAGAATCGCTTGAAAGTAAACAAGACGGTAGACAAGCGAACGCAGGGCGGTTCGCGTCGACCATCAACGTCGGCCCAGTCCACTCGGGTCAAGGCCGCCAGGGACAAGGCGCGGCGTTTCGGCCTGCGCCTTCAGGGCTCGATGCGCGAAGGCGTCGTCGTGGTACTGCTGGCGCTGTGCGTCTTTTTATTGCTGGCCCTGTTTAGCTACCAGCCGGAAGACCCGGGCTGGTCCTACCAAGGGCCGGAAACCGACGTGCACAACTGGATGGGCCCGGTCGGTGCCTGGCTTGCCGACGTGCTCTACTCGCTTTTGGGGGCAAGCGCCTTGTGGTGGCCCGGCATGTTCGGCTTCGCCGCCTGGTGGCTGATGCGCTCACGCCAGGTGCGCTTTGAAATCGACCCGGTCGCCATCGCGGTGCACGCCGGCGGGTTGGTGCTGTTGATGTTCGGCACCACCATGCTCGGCGCGCTGCACTTTTATCATCCCGACAGCATTTTGCCCTACGCCTCCGGCGGCATTCTAGGCGAGGGCTTGGTCGGCACGCTGCGCCCGCTGGTCGGAAGCGGCGGGGTAGGCCTGATTGCCGCCGCGCTCATTTTGATCGGCTTTCCGCTATTTACCGGCCTTTCCTGGCTGAACGTGGCCGACGAGCTCGGCAAGCGCTTTTGCCGTTTGGGCGCCGGCTGGCGCGCCCGTCGTGCTAAAAGCAAGCAAAAGCGCGAAGAGCGTGCCTCGATCAAGGCTGCCTCCAAAGAGGCAACGCGCAAGTTCAAGGAGCGCAACCGGCAAGAAAAAGAAGCGCGCGAGCAGCAGGAGGCCGAAGCCGACGCAGCACGCCTGGAGGCCAGTGCGGCGGCGAGCGCGGCGGCCGGTACTGACTCCAGACCCAAGGCTCGCGAAGGCAGCCGGCGCGAGCCGCGCATGGCGGCTTTCGATCAAAGCGAAACCACCGATACCTCGATTCCCTGGGAGGCAGCGGCCCATCACTATACGCCGCCCGCGCCGGCTTCCAGCGAGCGAGAACCTTCCGCCGAGCCCGCCCCGAGCAAGCCAGCGGCGGTAAACCCCGCCCGCGCCGAGCCTACGCTCTCGGCTTCTAACTCTGATGCGTTAGAAGGCAACGACACGGCGCAGACGGCAAGCGCTCCGATCGACGAGACGCCGGCAACGCCAGTGCCGCCCGTTGAAGAAGCGCCCGCCGAGCAGACGCCGTATGAAGACGCCCGCGCCGAACAAGCACTGAGCGCGTCGCGCCCGATGGACGCCGCGCCCAGCGAGCCGATGTCCGCACGCGGCGAAGCACCGATAGAGGCAGAGAAAACCGAGGCGCCAGCGCCGGTGACGCCGGTGCAAGCGACGGAGGAAACACCGTCGGTGCCCAGCGCTTTTGCCGCGCCCACCCAGGCCGACGAACCTGCTTCCGAGCCCGAGCCCGAGCCCGAGCCCGAGCCCGAGCCCGAGCCGCGGCCGGCGCCTCCTGCCTTCGATCCGGCGCCTTTGGAGCAGGATACGCCCATTGAGCCGGCGCCCTGGAGCACGCCGTCCGATGCCGACGACGGCCCGCTGTCGCTTCGCGCGTCCAGGCGCGATGAAGAGCCCGCGCCCCCCGCGCGCTTTTTCATCGACGAGCCCCAGGAGGAAGACGCGTTCGACGATGAGCTTATCGATGATGACGCGTCGCCGCAGGAGTGGGGCGCCCAGCCGCGCGAGCCGCTGAGCGCCAGCGCCCCAACTTTCGATGCGACCCGGCGGGTGCCGGAAGTGGTACCCGAGCCGGTGTGGGAAGACGACGAAGAGATCGAGCCGGCTTATGCTCCCGCCTCCGCTGCGACCACAACGCCTGCACCCGCCCCGGCCGCGGTCGCGCCGAGGGAAGCGCGTCAGGAGCCGACGTTTGCTCAGGAGCGCGCGGAGCCTGAGCCGGATACCGGGCCCACGCTTTGGACCGTCGAGCATCTGCAAAACCAGCGCCCGGCGTTCGAAACCGAAGACGAGCCCGAAGGCGAGGTGCCAAGCTACCAGCTTCTTACACCGCCGGAGCCGCATCAGCCCAACTACACCGAAGAGCAGCTCAGCGACATGGCGGAGCTTCTCGAGGTGCGACTGCGCGATTATGGCGTGAAGGCAGACGTGGTCGATACCTGGCCTGGCCCAGTCATCACTCGCTTCGAGATCAAGCCCGCGCCCGGCGTGAAGGTCTCCAAGATCAGCAATCTGGCCAAGGATCTGGCGCGCTCGCTGATGGTCAAGAGCGTACGCGTGGTCGAGGTGATCCCCGGCCGGCCTACGGTGGGTATCGAAATTCCCAATCCGCACCGGGCGATGATTCGCCTGCGCGAAGTCATCGACTCCGACCGCTATCAGCAGGAGAGCTCGCCGCTCACCATGGCGCTCGGTCAGGACATCGGCGGCGGCCCGGTGGTGGCGAATCTGGGCAAGATGCCGCACCTGTTGGTGGCCGGTACCACCGGCTCGGGTAAGTCGGTGGGTGTGAACGCCATGCTGATCTCGATGCTTTTAAAGGCAACGCCAGACGAGCTCAAGCTGATCATGGTCGACCCCAAGATGCTCGAGCTTTCGGTGTACGATGGCATTCCGCACCTTCTGGCGCCGGTCGTCACCGACATGAAAGAGGCCGCCAACAGCCTGCGCTGGTGCGTGGCCGAAATGGAGCGGCGCTATAAGCTGATGGCAGCGATGGGCGTGCGTAATATCGCCGGCTTCAACGGGCGTCTTGACGAGGCCGAGCGCGCCGGCGCCCAGGTCGCGGACCCGCTATGGGAGCCGCAGCCTTGGGAGATGCACCAGACGCCGCCGATCCTCGAGAAGCTGCCCTACATCGTGGTGGTGATCGACGAGTTCGCCGACATGTTCATGATCGTCGGCAAGAAGGTCGAGGAGCTGATTGCGCGGCTGGCGCAGAAAGCCCGCGCCGCCGGTATCCACCTGATTCTTGCCACCCAGCGCCCGTCGGTAGACGTGGTGACCGGCCTGATCAAGGCCAACATTCCCTCAAGAATGGCGTTTCAGGTGTCATCACGTATCGATTCGCGCACGATTCTCGACCAGGGCGGCGCCGAGAGCCTGCTGGGCCACGGCGACATGCTCTATCTGCCCGCCGGTTCCGGCCCGCCGAACCGCGTGCACGGCGCCTTCGTTGACGACGACGAGGTGCACCGCGTGGTCGAGGACTGGAAGCGCCGCGGCGAGCCCGAGTATATCGATGAGATCCTATCCGGCGGCGTCTCAGCGGATGCGCTGGCCGGGCTCGAAGCCGAAGGCGGCGACGGTGATGACGCCGAACAGGACGCGCTTTATGACGAGGCCGTGCAGTTCGTTACCGAGACCCGCAAGGCGTCGATCTCTGCGGTGCAGCGCCGCTTCAAGATCGGCTACAACCGCGCTGCGCGGCTGGTCGAGGCGATGGAAGGCGCCGGCGTGGTGTCGTCGATGGGTTCCAACGGTGCCCGCGAAGTGCTGGCCCCGCCGCCGGTGGGCCAGTAAGTGAGGCGTCAATCGTGCAACAAGCGTGAAAGTCGCGCCGCCGGTGAAACCCCGGGGCGCGACCAGCGTCTGAGTGTGGACACAGGGATGTTCCTGTCCAAATATCACAACCGTTGCGGCACGCACGTGCCGCCATTTGGCAACACTGCCTGGGGAGTAAGGTAATGAGCGATCAAGATACGCGGCGCGGTTCTTCGCTGGCGCTGACGGCCAGCGCACTGGGTTTGACCTTCGCAGCACCGATGGCGTTGGCCAACGAGGCTGCCGAGCGTCTCTCCGAGCGTCTCGAGCCGCTGGAGAGCTATCAGGCATCTTTTGAACAGATGATCAGCGGCAGCGGCGGTGAGCGCCTGCAGGATGCGCGCGGTGAAATGTGGCTATCCCGCCCGGGCATGCTGCGCTGGGAAGTCGAAGCCCCCTATGCTCAGGTGGTGGTGTCCGACGGAAACGAGGTCTACCTCTATGACCCGGATCTCGAGCAGGTCACGGTGCAGGCGATGGACAATCGCGTCTCCCACACACCGGCGCTGCTGCTCTCGGGTAGCGCTTATGATCTGACCGAGAACTTCGACGTCTTCTACGCCCAGGAGGGTAGCGAAGACGTATTCACGCTCGTGCCGACCTCCAACGAGACGCTGTTCGAAGAGCTCTCCATGGTGTTCGAAGGTGAGACCCTGAGCGAGCTGATGATGACCGATAGCACCGGCCAGCGCACGCTGATCACCTTCGATGACATCGTACAAAATGGGCGCGTCGACCGCAGCCTCTTCGATTTCGAGATTCCCGAAGGCACTGACGTTATTCGCGAAACCTACTAGGGAAACAGCCGGCCTCGGCGCTGACCTTGGTCGGCGACTTTTAAGTCACCCGTATGAGCCAATCAAACGCCTCCCGGCGTCTGGTTGGCTTCTTCGTCTCTGGCCTCGCGCCAGGCCATGATCTCGGCAAAGCGCTTCTCCTGACCAAAAGTGCTCGGTTCGAAAAAGCGCGTTTTGGGCAGCGCCTCGGGCCAGCAGTCGTGGGCGTCGCCGGCCGGGTAGCCGTCGGGCTCACTATGGGCGTAGCGGTAGCCTTCGCCGTGGCCAAGCTCCTCCATCAGCTTCGTTGGCGCGTTTCTCAGGTAGCTCGGCACGTCCACTTGAGGCTGGCTTTTGACGTACGACTGCGCCGCCTTCCAGGCGCGATCGATGCGGTTGCTCTTGGGCGCGACCGACAGGTGAATGGCCGCGTGGGCGATTGCCCGCTGGCCCTCATAATCGCCCAAGCGCAGGTAGGCGTCCCAAGCGGCGATCACCAGCGGTAACGCCCGCGGGTCGGCGTTGCCCACGTCTTCCGAGGCAATGGCGCACAGGCGCCTCACCACGTCCAGCGGGTCGCCGCCGCCTTGAATGAAGCGCGCCATGTACAAAAGCGCGGCGTCCGGACGCGAGGAGCGAATCGATTTGTGGATCGCCGAGAGCAGATCATAATAGGCGTCGCCCTGCTTATCGAAGGCGCTGGACTGGTGGCCGATCACATCCGCGAGCGCCGCCTTTTCCAGCACTTCCCGCTCGCCGCGCTGCTCGGTAAAGTCGCAAGCGGTTTCAAGCAGCCCCAGCGCCCGGCGCGCGTCGCCGGCGCTGGCGCGGGCCAGCGCTTGTAGCACGCCTTCTTCGAGCTCGATTGACCGCCTGCCCAACCCGCGCTCGCGATCCTCGAGCGCTTGGCGCATCACGTCGATCAACTCCTGCTCGCTCAGCGGCTTTAAGACGTAGACCCGAGTGCGCGATAAAAGCGCCGAGTTGACCTCGAAAGAGGGGTTTTCGGTGGTCGCGCCGATCAGCGTCAACAGCCCGGATTCGACGTGGGGCAAAAGCGCATCCTGCTGGCTCTTGTTGAGGCGATGGATTTCGTCCAGAAAGAGCAGCGTCTGCGCGCGGGTCTGTCGCGCGCGTTCGACCACCGCGCGAATCTCCTTCACCCCGGCCATCACCGCACTAAGCTGCTCAAGCGCCGAGTCCGAGGCGCGGGCCAATAGCTCGGCCAGCGTCGTTTTACCCACTCCTGGCGGGCCCCAAAGGATCATCGAGCGTACGCTTTTCGTCTCTACCATCTGGCGCAGCGGTTTATGAGGGCCGACCAGCGCCTGCTGGCCCACGTAGTCGTCCAGGTGGCGCGGGCGCATGCGAAAGGCGAGGGGGGCGCCGTCGGCGGGCGGGGCCTCGGCGCTGTCAAAAAGGTCCATGTCTTTATCCTTCGTGCGTCAGGGCGTCGAGCGTCGCCGGGTCATGCTATGGCAAAGCGCGTTGCGGCAGGCTACCTTAGGACATACGCTTTGTAACGCGGTGTCTTGAAGCGGCAGGCAACGAGCGCAGCACGACTGCAAAACTGCGTTTGAGCGCTTGGCAACATGCATTGCCAAATTCTCATTGCCATCGTGTATTTACTAAAGATTGGTTGCTAAAGATCAGTTGCTAAAGATCAGTTGCTAAAGATCAGTTGTCACAGTGTAGTAGACATTGCTTATCCAGCGCGTGTCCAATGCCTTGACAGGGATTTTGAAGGTAAGGCTCGACAACCACTTAAGGAGTTTGGCTCATGTTAAATCAACTGCGTCAGGACCATGCCAATATGGCGCGCATGCTTCATGTGCTACAGCTTAAGCAGAAAACGCTGGTGCAGGGCGAGCGGCCCAACTTCAAGCTGATGCGTGAAGTGGTGGACTACATCCTTGCCTACATGGACGAGTTCGCCACACCTCTGGAAAAGATTTGCGTGGAGCGCCTCGAGGAAAAAGCCTCGGAAGAGCTGCCTTTCATGGAGAAGATGGCCGAGGACTACCGCCAACTCAAGCCGAGTCTTGCTCAACTTTCCGACGACATCGACATGATCCTGATGGATAACGTGCTGCCGATGGATCGCTTCGCCGAGGATTTGAGCACTTACCTCGACGCCCACCGAACGTATCTTCGCCACGAGCGCGAGCACCTGTTCCCGCTGATCGACAAGTACTTCACCGACGAGGATCTAGAAGCGCTTCGCCAAGCGCTGCCGGACAAGGCGCAGCAGGAGCTCGAGCGCTTGCAAAACGCCTACCCGGAGCTCTACGCCGAGCTCAACAACGCCGAGGTGCCTGACATCTGATTCCACGCGCGCCCGAGCCTTTCGGGCGTGTTAAACTCGCGCCTTTTAAACTCCCAGAGAGCGCTTGTGGCTTACTCATCCATTGGCCCGGGCGGGGCGCCATGAGCGGGCCCGTCCTGATCTTCGATTCTGGCGTCGGCGGGCTATCGGTGGCCCGCTCACTTACCTCACGCCATCCCGATATTCCTGTGTGTTACGCCTGCGACAATGCCTGGCTGCCCTACGGGCTGCGCGATGACGTCACACTTTCCAGGCGTATTCTGGCCGTATGCCAGGCGGCGGTCACTGCCTGCCAAGCCAGCGCACTGGTCGTGGCCTGCAACACCGCCAGCACCCTGGCGCTAAGCGGTCTTCGCGAGACGCTGGACATTCCGGTGATCGGTACTGTGCCCGCCATCAAGCCCGCCGCGCTTGCAAGCCGTACACGACATATCGGCCTGTTGGCCACGCGCGCCACGGTGCACCGCCCCTACACCCAGGATCTGATCGAGCGCTTCGCCAGCGACTGCGAGGTCACCAAAGTGGCCGCCGACGCGCTGGTCACCGAGGCCGAGGCCTGGCTTGCCGGTCAGCGCGTCGACCGCGCACGCCTGCAGGATGCGCTCGAGCCGCTTTGGCAGGCGGTCATCGCGTCGCGCCCGCTCGATACCGTGGTGCTTGGCTGCACCCACTTTCCGCTGTTGAAACCGGTGCTCGAAACCCTGGCGCCCCGGCCGCTTCAATGGATCGACTCCGGCGATGCCATCGCTCGCCGGGTCGTCGACGTGATGCCCCACGCCCGTGGCCCACAGGATGGGCGCTCGTTCACCACCGCCGACGCCGACCACCTCGTTCGCGGCTTCGAGGCCTTTGGTTTCAAGGCCCCGCACCGCTTGTCGCTGCCCTGAGCGCGGGCAGCGCTGATCACTTTTTAAGGAGCCCTCTTGGCCATTCCCGCTGTCGACCCCCAACGTTACGCTGAGCAGCTCGATGAAAAGCGCACCTTCGTCGAGGCGCTGTTCGCGCCGTTTGCACCGCCGGCGCTCGAGGTCTATTCGTCGCCGCCGAGCCACTACCGCCAGCGCTGCGAGTTTCGGATCTGGCACGAAGGCGACGATCTGTTTTATGCCATGTTCGAGGTCAACCCGAGTGATCCCAAGGATAAAAAGGTCGTGCGCCTGGATCAGTATCCGGTGGCAAGCGAGCGCATCAACGAGCTGATGCCGAAGCTCAGAGAGGCGTTTTTGCAAAGCGACACGCTTCGGCGGCGACTCTTTCAGGTCGAGTTTTTGACCACGCTGTCCGGCGAGGCGCTGGTCACGCTGATCTACCACCGTCCGCTCGACGAGGCCTGGGAGGCCCAGGCGCGGGCGCTGGAAAAGTCGCTGGGTATCATGATCATCGGCCGTTCGCGCAAGCAGCGCCTGGTGCTCACTCGCGACCACGTCTGGGAGCAGCTGACGGTCGATGGGCGCACCCTTGACTACCAGCAGGTCGAGAATAGCTTCACCCAGCCCAACGCCCACATCTGTCAAACCATGCTCGAGTGGGCAAGGCAGGCGACCCGTGATCAAACCGGGCGCGATCTGGTGGAGCTTTACTGCGGAAACGGCAACTTCACCATCGCGCTTGCGCGTAATTTTCGCCGCGTGCTGGCCACGGAAATTTCTCGTACGTCGGTGGCCAGTGCTAACGTTAATATCGAGGCTAACCATATTGAGAACGCGGTAGTCGCGCGGATGTCTGCCGAGGAGTTTTCACTAGCGCTAAAAGGCGAGAAAGCCGGGCGCCGGGTCGCGGAGATGAATCTCGATAGCTTCGATTTTTCGACCGTGCTGGTAGACCCGCCGCGGGCGGGGCTTGACGAGCAGAGCTGTCTTCAGATCAGCGAGTACGAGCGGATCGTCTATATTTCCTGCAATCCGCGAACGCTTGCCGAAAATCTTAAAATATTGACGCAAACTCACGACGTCGAGCGCTTTGCGCTGTTTGATCAGTTCCCGTTTACCCACCACTGTGAGTGTGGCGTGGTGCTGGTAAAGCGCTAAATGAGCATGATGCGAGTACGGCATACTCCATAAGCAAGTTGGCAGATGGTTAGAGAGGAGTGAGCTGCTACAGTAAGCTAACGGAAATCGTGGCCCCAAGGCCGATTATTGTTCGTTTTGGCCCCACCGGCCCAGGCAATCGAGGTGATGGATGCACAACGTTGCGAGTGTTGAGAGTCGACAAGACCTTTTGAAACAGCTGCAGGAGCGCCTGGAAGCGCGGCTGGAGCCGGACCGGGCGGCGTGTATCGAAGCGTTCGCCCGCCACTTTTACGCCACCGTCCCGGTGGAGGATATTGTCGACCGCCGTCTCGACGATCTTTACGGCGCCACGCTTTCGATCTGGCAGTTTTTGCTGCACCACGACCCGCAAAGCCCGAAAGTGCGCATCTTCAACCCTGATTTCGAAGAGGACGGCTGGCAGTCGCACCACACCTTCGTGGCGGTACTGCACGAGGACATGCCATTTCTGGTCGACTCGGTGCGCATCGAACTCAACCGCCGGGGCTTGACCGTTCACGCGATTCAAAACGCCGTGTTCGCCGTCGCCCGCGACGGCCGCCACCATCTCGAGACCCTGACCACGCCGCGCGACGAAAACGCCCCGGAGGCACGGGAGTCGCTGATCGTCATCGAAGTGGATCGCCACAGCGACCCGCAGGCGCTGTCGAACATGGAAGAGAAGCTTCATAACGTGCTGCGCGACGTGCGCACCGCGGTGCAAGACTTCGACCCAATGCGCCATCAAATCACCTCGGCCATTCAGGAGCTCGAGAAGAACTGCCCGCCGCAGCTCGACCCTGACGACCACGAAGAGGCGATCGCGTTTCTCGAGTGGCTCTTGAAGGACAACTTTACCTTTTTGGGGTACGACGAGTACTACCTGAAAGACGGCGAGCTCGAGCGCGACCCCAATAGCGTGCTGGGCGTTTTCCGCCTAAACCAGACGCGCTATCGCGAGCGTATCCGTACCGAAGAGGGCGTCGACGAAAGCGGTTTCGTGCTGGTGCCGCAGCTTCTGTCGTTTGCCAAGAGCGCGCATCACAGCCGCGTGCACCGCCCCACCTACCCGGACTACATCACCGTTGACCGCTACGATGACGACGGCAACGTGATCGGCGAGCGGCGCTTTTTCGGCCTGTTCACCGCCACGGTGTACAACGAGTCGCCGCGTAACATCCCGCTTTTGCGCCGCAAGCTCAAGGCGGTGATGGATATCGCGGGTTTCAACCCGCGCGGCCATAACGGCAAGCAGTTGCTGCAGATTCTGGAAGTCTTCCCGCGCGACGATCTTTTCCAGATCGATACTGAAGCGCTTGCTGAAACGGCGCTGGGAATTCTCAATATCCGCGAGCGCCGTCAGGTGCGCCTGTTCATCCGCACCGATGTCAGCGGCAAGTTCTATTCATGCCTGGTGTTCGTACCGCGAGACGTGTTCTCCACCGACCTTCGCCAGCGCATCCAGACCATGCTGTGTGACGAGCTTGATGCCCGCTTTGGCGATTTCAACACCTACCTTTCCGAGTCGATGCTGGCGCGCATCCAGCTCATTTTGCGTTTCAAGGGCGACGCACCCACCCAGTACGATTTAAAGCGGCTGGAAAATAAGGTGGCCAAGCTTGCGCGCAGCTGGCGCGACGAGCTTTTCGACGCCATGAATGAAGGCTTCGGCGAAGAGCGTACCAACGAACTAATGGAGCAGTTCCAGCAGGCGTTTTCGGCAAGCTACCGAGAGGACTTCAGCGCCCGTACGGCGGTGTTCGACATCCAGCATCTGCTGACGCTGCGCGGGGACAAGAAGCTGTCGCTGTCACTCTACCGGCCGATGGAAGAGCAGGCCGGCGGCATGAACCTGAAGCTCTACCACCGCGATAGCCAGATTCCGCTCTCTGACGTGCTACCGATGATGGAAAACCTCGGCCTGCGTGTGCAGGGCGAGCGCCCCTACGATATCAATAGCCCCCACGCGCGCTACTGGATCCACGACTTCGAGCTCGAACATTCGCGCACCGGGGTCGACATGAGCCAGATGCGCCACATCTTCAGCGAGGCGTTTCAGCGCATCTGGGCAGGCCAAGCGGACAACGACAGTTTCAACCGGCTGGTGCTCGGCGCCGGGCTCGATTGGCGCGAAGTCGCCATGCTCCGGGGCTACGCGCGCTATCTCAAGCAGATTCGCTTTGGCATGTCCCAGGATTACATCGCCACGACGCTTGCCAACTACCCTTTGATCACCCAGAGCCTGGTTGAGCTATTCAAACAGCGCTTCGACCCCGAGGCCGAGTCTCACGACACCCAAGCCTGCGAAGCGCGCCTTGTCGAGCACCTGGACGGCGTGGCGAGTCTCAGCGACGACCAGCTGTTGCGGCGCATCATGGAACTGATCAAGGCAACGCTTCGCACCAACTACTATCAGCGAACCGAGGCAGGCGAGTTCAAGGATTACATCGCCTACAAGCTCGAACCCACGAAAGTGACCGGCATTCCCAAGCCGCGGCCGATGTTCGAAATTTTCATGTGCTCGCCGCGGGTCGAGGGCGTTCACTTGCGCGGTGGCAAGGTCGCGCGCGGGGGGCTGCGCTGGTCCGAGCGCCTCGAGGATTACCGCACCGAGGTGCTGGGGCTGATGAAGGCGCAGCAGGTGAAGAACTCGGTGATCGTACCGGTAGGCGCCAAGGGCGGTTTCGTCTGCAAGCGCATGCCGGAAAACGCCGATCGTGAAACCGTGCAGAACGAAGGCATCGCCTGCTACCAGATCTTCATCCGCGCGCTGTTGGACGTGACCGATAATCTCGAAGGAAGCGAGGTAGTGCCGCCGCAGAACGTGGTGCGCCACGACGAGGACGACACCTATCTCGTGGTCGCGGCGGACAAGGGCACGGCGTCGTTTTCCGACTACGCCAACGCGATCTCGCTGGAGTACGGCCACTGGCTCGGCGACGCTTTCGCCTCCGGCGGTGCCAACGGCTACGACCACAAAAAAATGGCGATCACCGCGCGAGGCGCTTGGGAGTCGGTCAAGCGCCACTTCAAGAACCTGGATCTCGACACCCAGCGCGACCCCTTCACCGTGGTCGGCATCGGCGACATGGCCGGCGACGTGTTCGGTAACGGCATGCTGCTTTCCGACAAGATCCAGCTGGTCGGCGCGTTCAACCATCTGCACGTTTTCGTCGACCCCAACCCGGATACCGACGCCTCCTTTGCCGAGCGAAAACGCATGTTCGACATGGGTCGCTCGAGCTGGGAAGACTACAGCCAGGAGCTGATCTCCCAGGGCGGCGGCGTGTTCAGCCGCAGCGCGAAGTCGATCACGATTTCCGAGGAGATGGCCCAGGTCTTTGGCATCGAGGCCGACAAGCTCTCGCCCAACGAGCTTATCAACGCCATGCTCAAGGCGCGGGTCGATCTGATCTGGAACGGCGGTATCGGCACCTACGTCAAAGGCTCCGAAGAGACCGACGCCGACGTTGGCGACAAGGCCAATGACGGGCTTCGCATCAACGGCTGTGAGCTCAACTGCCGCGTGGTGGGCGAGGGCGGCAACCTCGGCTTGACCCAGCGCGGGCGCATGGAGGCCGCGGCGAAAGGCGTGCGCGTCTACACCGACTTCATCGACAATGCCGGCGGGGTGAACTGCTCCGATCACGAGGTCAACATCAAGATCCTGATCGACGAGGTGGTTAAGCGCGGCGACATGACCGAGAAGCAGCGCAACGAGCTGCTCGCCGAGATGACCGACGAGGTCGCCGAGCTCGTGATTCTGGATAACTACCGCCAGACCCAATCGATCGATCTCTCCGAGATGCTCTCCCGCCAGGGCTCCGGGCCTTACCGGCGCTTTATCAGCGAGCTTGAAAGTGCCGGTCAAATCGACCGCGAACTCGAGTTTCTGCCCTCGGACGAGGTGCTCAAGGAGCGCGCCAGCAACAACGAAGGCATGCGCCTGCCCGAGCTTTCGGTACTGACGTCCTACGCGAAAAGCACGCTCAAGGGCGATCTGATCGAGTCCAACGTGCCGGACGACCCCTACATCGACCGCCACCTCGAACGCCTGTTTCCCTCGCTGTTGGTCGAGCGCTACCAGACTGAAATGTACGAGCACCGCTTGAAGCGTGAAATCGTTGCCACCCAGGTCGCCAACGACCTGGTGGATCACATGGGCGTGGTGTTCATTCGCCGGCTGATCGACTCTACCGGCGCGGGCCGCGCGGACATTACTCGCGCCTATGTCATCGCCCGCGACGCCTTCAGCTTCAATGAGCTGTGGGGTCAGATCGAGGCGCTGGACAACCAGGTGCCCAACCGCGTCCAGTACTCGATGATGCTCGATTTGATGCGTCTGATCCGCCGCGCGACGCGCTGGTTCGTGCGCCTGCACATGGGGCTCTCCACCCAGGATGCGATCGAATACTTCCGCCCGCGGCTGTCGCAGCTTCAGGAGAGCATTGGCGAGCTCTTGAGCGGCGAGGAGCAAAAGCAGTGGCTCAAGCGCCGCGACGAGCTCATCGAGCAGGGCGTGCCGGAGGCGCTGGCCTCGACGGTGGCCGGCGCGCCCAATCTTTACGGCGGGCTCGGTATCATCTTCGCTGCGCGCAGCACCAACGAAAAGCCCCAGCGCGTGGCTGAGGTGTTCCACGAAATCGGCAGCCGCCTGGAGCTGCCCTGGATGACGCGTCAGGTGACCCAGCTTGAGGTGCGCGATGCCTGGCAGGCCCAGGCGCGGGAAACCTTCCGCGACGACATCGACCGCCAGCAGCTGGCGCTGACCATCAGCGTGCTCAACATGGACGCCGGCAGCCGCGATACCCAGGAGCTGGTGGATGAGTGGCTCAAGCAGCACGCCGACCTTCACCGCCGCTGGCGCCGTTTGCTCGAGGAGGTGCGCGGCGGCACCGAGGGCGGCTTTGCGCTCTTTGCGGTGGCCGTACGCGAACTCGTCGATCTGGCCGAAAGCGGTAGCGAAGGCTAGGACGTCCGCTCGCTTGACCCGGCGCGCCCCGCTTTGCGGGGCGCGCTTTTTTGTGAGCAGAGGCCGTGTTTTGATGGATTGCTTCTGCGCTTGTCTGCGGCGCCCATCGCATTGCGGTATACTCCTCGCCCGATTCTGTCGCCCACTCTATCGACACCCCCGATGACTGCCCGGAGCCTTCGATGTATCAGCTCACTCGCTCGCTGCTGTTTCGCCTCGACCCTGAAACCGCGCATGGTCTTACCCTCACCGCGCTGGACAAGCTTTATCAAGCGGGCGGCGTCGAGCGGCTTTTTGGTCGCGCGGTGAGCGACCCGATAGAGCTGATGGGGCTCAAATTTGCCAACCGCGTGGGGCTGGCCGCCGGGCTTGATAAAAACGCCGATCATCTGGACGCACTGGGCGCGCTCGGCTTTGGCTTCGTCGAGGTGGGTACGGTGACGCCAAAGCCCCAGCCGGGTAACGACAAACCGCGGCTGTTTCGTTTGGCCAAACACGGCGCGATCATCAACCGCTTCGGGTTCAACAACAAGGGCGTGCTGCACCTGGTCGAGCAGGTCAAAAAGCGCCGCTACGCGGGGCTGGTCGGCATCAATATCGGCAAGAACCTCACGACCTCGGTAGACGGAGCGCTGGGTGACTATCTGGCGTGTCTCGAGGCAGTGCACGGCGTGGCGGACTATGTGACGGTGAACGTCTCGTCACCCAACACGCCGGGGCTTCGCACGCTGCAGTTTGGCGACCAGCTCGATGCGCTGCTCGGGCCCTTACGCGAACGGGCAAGCGAGCTGGACGCGCAAACCGGGCGCCGGGTGCCGCTTCTGATCAAGATCGCCCCGGACATGAGCGACGATGAGATCGCGCTGGTCGCTCAAAGTATTACGCGTAACGCTTTCGACGGCGTCATTGCGACCAATACCACCGTCGAGCGCAGCGCGGTGAAGGGGCATGCTCACGCCGAGGAGGCGGGCGGGCTCTCGGGGCGGCCGGTGTTCGAACCCTCGAACCGAGTCATTCGTGCGCTGCGTGCACACTTGCCGGACGTGCCCATCATCGGGGTCGGCGGCATCGACAGCCCTAAAAAAGCCCAGGAAAAGCTCGCCGCCGGCGCGGATCTCGTGCAGCTCTACTCCGGGCTCATTTACGAAGGCCCCAAACTCGTGAGCAGCTGCGCTAAAGCGCTTGTGAAGGGGTAAAGGCCGACGTTGAGGCACGAAAAAGCCCGCTTGTTGAAGGCGGGCTTGGTCGGTCAAATCTGGTTTTGAAGGTTCGTTTGAAAAAACGTTCGGGTCAGGTCATGACCATCGGGTTTTTATGGATACCGGAGACGCCCGTCATGCCGTCCCACTGGTCTCCGCGACCTTCACGCCAACCGCTCATCCAGTACTCGCGTAAATTGATGTCCTGGCTTGGGCAATCGTCACGAGAGCGACCCGTAACACCCGCTTTGTAACCGTGCACGTATGCCCGCTGGAAGCGATCACGCTTTTGTCGTTTCATTGGCTGACCTCTTTTATGAAAGCCTTTGGTATGAAGCGGCTAACCGGCGCGAAGAAAAAAGCCGGGAGCAGCCTCGGAGCTTACTTCAAGAGCGAGTGGGTCCCGGGCCACGGGTTGGGCACTCACGTGCATAACGACCCTGAACAAACTCGACAAGCCAAGGATTTGCGTCGACGCAAAAGTTGGTCGTTCGGCGTCAAACCCTGACAATGTACGCATGCGTTTTAGTAGCTACTCTCTTATTGTTAGCCCATGATATGGGCCCTTGTCGACCCCCAAATTGTCATCGAACGTAAATACATTTGCCATATACAGGAATTACGCGCGGTTACGCGCGCCGATGCTTATGACCGAGCCCAGCCAGAACGCCTCGCTAGAGTTTTTAGCCACCTGCCCCAGAGGCATCGAAAGCCTTCTGCTCGATGAGCTATCAATGCTGGGCGCCCACCCGGACAAGGCCACGGTGGCCGGGGTCTACTTCAGCGCCGATCTCGAAACCGCTTACCGCGCCTGCCTCTGGTCGCGGCTGGCCAACCGGATCGTGCTCGTGATCAAGCGCACGACGATGGTGGAGAGCGCCGCCGAGCTTTACAACGCCGCACTCAGCGTAAGCTGGCCGGCGCACGTCGTGGCCGGTAACACCCTAGCGGTCGATTTTCACGGGCGCAGCGAGCAGATTCGCCACACCCGCTTTGGCGCGCAAACGATCAAGGACGCGGTGGTGGATTCGCTGGCGCTGGCGGGTTTGCCGCGTCCGGACATCGACACCAAAACCCCGGATCTGCGCCTCTATGCCCACCTGCACCGGGCGAATTTGACCTTGGGTATCGATCTTTCCGGCGACAGCCTGCACCGGCGCGGCTATCGCAAGGAGGTCGGCCACGCGCCGCTCAAGGAGAACCTGGCCGCCGCGCTGTTGGTGAGAGCGGGCTGGCCCGCGCGCGCCAAACAGGGTGAGGCGCTGATCGACCCGCTGTGCGGCTCGGGCACGCTCTTGATCGAGGCCGCGCTGATGGCCGCCGACCAGGCCCCCAATTTGCACCGCCCGCTTTTCGGCTTCGAAGGCTGGGCCGGTCACGACGCCGCTATTTGGCAGAAGCTCAAGCGCGAAGCTCAGGCGCGTGCCTCGATCGGGCGCAAGCGCTGCAAGACCACGCTTTACGGCTTCGATCAGAGCCCGGCGGCGGTCGCCTCGGCCCGGGCTAACGCCATGCGCGCCGGTGTGCCTGCGCTAATCGAGCTTGCAGGGCAGAGCTTGTCGCAGCTCACCCGGCCCGAGTCGCTCCGCGAATCCCAAGGCCTGATCATCACCAACCCGCCTTACGGCGAGCGCCTGGGTGAGCTTCCCGAGCTGGTTGGCCTGTACGCCACGCTTGGTGACAAGGCGCGCACGCTCTTTCCCGGCTGGACGCTGGCGGTATTTACCGGCAACCCGGATCTGGGCCATCGGCTGGGGCTTCGCGCCCACAAGCAGTACGCGCTGAAAAACGCCGCGCTCGATGCCAAGCTGCTGCTGATGGCGATCGACGAAGCGCCGCCGGCCAGCTCCGCCGATGAGCATATCGAGGAAATGGAAGGCCAGCCGGCTGCGCCAAAGGCAAGCGGCGAGCGCCAAGTCTCGGAGAACGCCCGCATGTTCGCCAACCGGCTAGCCAAAAATCAGAAGCGCTTGAAGAAGTGGCTCAAGCAGAGCGGTGAGACCTGCTACCGCGTTTACGATGCGGACATGCCCGAGTTCGCGCTGGCCGTCGACCGCTATGGCGACAAGGTGCACGTGCAGGAGTACGCCGCGCCGAAGTCGGTCAACGCCGCCCAAGCGCAAAAGCGCCTCTTCGATGCGCTCGAAGTGCTGCCCGAGGCGCTCGGCGTGCATTCAAGCGCCATCTACATCAAGCGCCGTGAGCGCCAAGCCGGCAGCGCCCAGTACCAAAAGCGCGGTGCCAGCGGTGAGCGTTTCGAGGTGCGTGAGGGCAGTGCCCGGCTATGGGTCAACCTGCGCGACTACTTGGACACCGGGCTTTTTCTGGATCACCGCCCGGTGCGGCGCATGCTCGGCGAGATGGCCAAGGACAAGCGCTTTTTGAACCTGTTTTGCTACACCGCGACCGCCACGGTGCAGGCCGCACTCGGTGGGGCGAGCGACAGCGTCAGTGTGGACATGTCCAACACCTACCTTGAATGGGCGAAGGACAACTTTGCGCTCAACGATCTCGACCAGCGCCGCCACCGGGTGGTGCGCGAGGATTGCTTTCGCTGGCTCGAGCGTGCCGACACCCAGTTCGACCTGATTTTCATGGACCCGCCCACCTTCTCCAACTCGAAGAAGATGCGCGACACGCTGGACGTTCAGCGCGACCACCCGCGCCTGATCGAGCTTGCCATGGCGCGCCTGGCCCCCGGCGGCACGCTGGTGTTCTCCAATAATCAGCGGCGCTTCAAGCTCGACGAAGCGCTCGCCGAGCGCTTCGAGGTGGACGAGATCACCGCTAAAACCTTCGACCCGGACTTTCAGCGGCGAACGAACCTGCACCACGTGTTCACGCTGCGCCACAAGGGCTAAAACGACGCTAGAGCGCGTCCAAAAGCGATAGCTGGCGCATCGCATCCTGGGCTTCCGGGGCGTGGTCGTCGGCTTCCAGCACTTTATCGAACCCGCGCGAGGCCTGAATAGTGGCCTCGTCGTCGAGCCACATCTGCGCCTGTTCGCGGGTATCGGCCAACTGGTGCTTCAGCCCACCGAACTGGGTGCCGATCTGCCCCCAGGCGCGGCTAAATATCCAGTCGCCGAACATGTCCTGGTGAATGTGCACCAGCACATAGTCATGGTCGGTTTCCCAGCGTACGATCACTATGGTCTCCTCAACGCCTATTCTCCTTGAATCCTTCTTGTCACGCCTCTCGCGCGTCTCCAACCTATTGTAAAGCCCGGATATTGAAACGCCTATGAAACTCGTCATCGATGCCAACATTCCCGCCGCCGACAGCTGCTTTGGCCACTTGGGCGATATCCTGCGCCGCCCCGGCCGTGAGATCAGCGCCCAGGACGTAAGCGATGCCGATGCACTGATCGTACGCTCGGTCACTCAGGTCGATGCGGCGCTGCTTGAAAAGAGCCCGGTGCGCTTCGTGGGAAGCTGCACCATCGGCGTGGATCATGTCGATCTCGGTTTCTTGAGCGAGCGCGGCATCGGCTTTGCCAGCGCCCCTGGCTGTAACGCCGAGGCGGTGGTGGACTACGTGCTGATAAGCCTTTTGACCTTGGCCGAGCAGGGAGGCTGGTCGCTGTTCGAGCGCACCGTTGGGGTCGTGGGCGCTGGCAACGTGGGGGGGCGGCTCGTGGGGCGCCTACAAGCGTTGGGTGTGGCGGTGCTGGTGTGCGACCCGCCGCGAGCCGAGCGTGAGGGGAGGACTTACTTCGTTGAACTCGATGAGCTGATCGCGCGCTGCGACGTGCTCTGCCTGCACACGCCGCTGGTGCGCGAAGGCGAGCATGCAACCCTCCATCTGCTAAACGCCGAGCGGCTCGAAGCGCTCAAGCCCCATACGGTGCTGATCAACGCCGGGCGCGGCGACTGTGTGGATGGCCAAGCGCTGGATGAGCGCCTAACGGCGCGCGGTGATCTCGAGGCGGTGCTGGACGTCTGGGAGAGTGAGCCCGGTATCGACGCGGACCTGTTTGAACGGGTTGCACTTGGCACACCTCACATTGCCGGGCACAGCCTGGATGGAAAGCTGCGCGGCACCTTCATGATTGAACAGGCGCTGACACAAACGCTAAAAATGCCCGCTGGGCCATCGTTTTCCAGCATTTGCCCGAAGCCTGCGTTGAGAGCGCTGCAATTCCAAAGTGCGCTGCCTATCGAGGATGCGCTACGTTTATGTATGAGAGCGGTGTATGACGTGCGTCGCGATGGGCAGGCGCTCAAACGAGAATGCCGCCAACGCGGACAGGCTGCCGGTTTCGACCACTGCCGAACGAACTATCCGCTGCGCCGCGAGTTCGCCACCCTTGAAGTTTACTTGTCTGGCGATGCGCATTCACTCGAACCGGCGCTGTCAGCGGCAGGCTTCAACGCCCGATGCGTCGAGTAAGCTCGGCAGGAGGCGAGGGCGACCGATAAAACTTGCCTGGGCCCGGCAGGATGTTTTATATCGAATAAACGACCCGACGAGGACCGCACGCCATGGATAAACGCACCACGCTCCTACCGACCGAGGCCATCGGAAGCCTTCCCCGCTTGGAAAAACTGATGGAGGCGCAGCGCCAGTACAGCGCCGGACAGCTCGATTGGGCAGCTATGGATGCGCTGTATGATGAGGCGGTGAAGAAGGCCATGAGCGAGCTGGAGGCCACCGGCTCGCCGATTATCACCGATGGCGAGCAGCGCAAGACCCATGGTTTTGCCACCTATCTGGTCGAGGGCGGTCACAACTTCGCCACGGACGGTCTCGAAATTCCTTTCAACGATGGCCACGTGCGCCGCCTGCCGCGGCTGGTGTCAGGCCCGTTTCGCTACGCGCTTTCCGCCGCCGATACTCTCGCCAAAGCGAGGGACTACACGAAACTGCCCATGAAGCAGGCGATCATCTCGGCCTCGGCGGTGAGCCTTTTCTATCCCTCCGAGCCTATCGAGGGCTACAGCCGTGACCAGTTTCTTGAGGATCTGATCGACGAGCAGGAAAAGGAGATTCGCGGCTGCTTCGCGGCGGGGGCCGACAAGGTGCAGATCGACTTCACAGAGGGGCGGCTGGCGCTCAAGCTCGACCCCAGTGGCAGCGTGCTCGACAGCTTCATCGAACTCAACAACCGAGTATTGGCAAGGTTCACCGAGGAGGAGCGCCAGCGTATCGGCGTTCACACCTGCCCAGGCGCCGACCACGATGCTACCCATAGCGCCGATGTCGACTACGCGGAGCTTTTACCGAGCTTGTTCGAGCTCAAGGCCGGAAACTTCTATATCGCCATGGCCTGCGAAGCGGACCCGGAGCGCGGGCTCAAGATCGTCGCGCGCTATCTAAAACCCTGGCAGCGCGCCTTCATCGGAGTAATTGAAGTCAACGACCCGCGTATCGAAACCCCCGAAGAGGTGTGTGAGCGCGTGCTGCAGGCGGCTCGCTTCATCCCGCTCGAGCAGCTGGGCACCACCGACGACTGCGGTTTTTCACCGTTTTGCGACGATATTTCCACCTCGCGGGAAACTGCGCTGGCCAAGATTCGCGCGCGCGTGAAGGGTACGGCTCTGGCGCTCGAACGGCTGCACGCCGGCACCCTGCATGAATAGAGATCCAACGTCCGTTCAGAGCATGGCCGTCTTCGACGCCCAGCAGCACCTTATCGACTGGGATGAGGGGTTTGCCGAGGAATTCGCTGATGCCGCGACGCTTCTTCACCAAGGCATCAGCGCCGCGGCGATCCTTGACGCTTGCTTGTTGCCTGAACGGGCGCTGGATCTCTCCTGGCTGGATGCGCAGGCGTTGCCGCCGGCATTCGATTACATCAATAGCCGGCGCTCGCTGACGGTCACCCAGTCACTCGGCGTCAATGGTCATGTCATTCGTATCGCACGTACCCACGAGCCAGCGCCGCGCCTTCACCCGGGCATGCTCGAAGAGAGCGCCGATCGGCTGCGTTCGGCCGCGCTGCAGATTTCCACTGCGGTGTTGCGCCGCCGCGAGCAGGAGCATCAGCGCCTTCACGAACTGGCGCTCAAGGATGGGCTCACTGGCGTTGCCAACCGGCGCTACTTCAACGAACGTTTGGACCAGGAGTGGCAGCGCTGTCGTCAGGACCAGCTCTCGCTTTCGATGTTGTTTCTCGATATCGACTTCTTCAAGCGCTATAACGATCACTACGGCCATGTGAGCGGCGACGAGTGCCTGAAGGCCATCGCCGACTTGCTCAAGCGGCATATCCATCGCCCCCGGGATCTGGTCGCGCGTTACGGTGGCGAGGAGTTCATTTGCCTACTGCCGAGCACCGACCTATTCGACGCCACGCGCAAGGCGCTCGAGCTTGAAACCGCCGTTCGAGCGCTGGCGCTGCCCCATGGCGCCTCGGATGTGGCGCCGATGGTGACCATCAGCCTGGGCGTGGCCAGCACGCGCTGGGTGGCCGGCGACGACCCATCCGTGCTGATCAAAGCGGCCGACCAGTTACTCTACGAGGCCAAGGCGGCCGGACGAGGGTGCGTGCGCTCGGCGCTATATACCCTGGTTGTCTAGGTGTGTGGCAGGCATAAAAAAGCGAGGCGCCTTAAGCCGAACCAGCTGGCTGAGGCGCCTCGCGATCGCGTAGCAAGCGCTTATTGACGGTAGGCAGCTTCTTTCAACGCGCGAATGCGCTCGTCCAGCGGCGGATGGCTGGCAAAGAGCTTTTCCAGAAGCGAACGGGTCTGGCCCTTGGTGATCGCCATGGCGCGCATGGTGTCCGGCATTTGATCCGGCATCTCGGTTTCGGCTTTCAAACGTGCCAAAGCGTTGACCATGGCGTTGGTGCCCGCAAGCCTGGCGCCGGCTTCGTCGGCGCGGTATTCGCGAAAGCGCGAAAACCAGGCGACGATCGCCGAGGCAACGATACCAAACACGATCTCCGCCACCATGACCACCGCAAAGTAGCCCATGAACCCGAGCCCGCCTTCACTGCCGCGGCTTTTCAGGAAACCGTCGAGCAGGTGCGCCACGGCGCGGGCAAAGAACATGACGAAGGTGTTGACCACGCCCTGGATCAGCGCCAGCGTGACCATATCACCATTGGCAACGTGGCCGATTTCGTGGGCCAGCACCGCCCGCACCTCGTCCGGGCGCATGCGGTTGAGTAACCCCGCTGACACCGCCACCAGCGCATCGTTTTTATTCCAGCCGGTGGCGAAGGCGTTGGACTGCTGCGCCGGGAAGATACCCACTTCCGGCGTCTTGATGCCCGCTTCCCGAGAAAGCTCGGCGACGGTGTCCACCAGCCACTGCTCGGTGGAGTTGGAGGGCGCTTCGATCAGCACGGTGCCGGTGGAGCGCTTGGCCAGCCATTTCGACATGAACAGCGAGATCATCGACCCCGCCATACCGATGATGAAGCAGAACAGCAAAAGGCCGGTGAAGTTGATGCCCTGGCTTCGTAAATAGCCTTCCACGCCAAACAGGCGCAGCGTAAAGCTTGCTACCAGCACCACCGCAAGGTTAGTGGCCAGAAACAGCAGAATACGCATCATCGTGGTGGTCTCCCTTTAAGCGTTTCAAACGGGTTGAGTTCAGCGATTAGAGTTGATTATTACTCGGCAGTTTCACGCTTTTACTGACGGTAGCGTGATAAAAAGTTGGCGAACCGATCGAGCGCGTCGCCGAGCTGATCCGCCCAAGGGAGCGTAACGATACGTACATGATTGGTGTCCGGCGCGTTGAAGGCGCTGCCCTGGACTAACAGGATCTTCTCTTGAAGCAGTAGGTCCAGTACCAGCTGTTGATCGTCCTGAATGTTGTACACCTTGGGGTCTAGCCGCGGAAAGGCGTAGAGCGCACCCTTGGGTGTTACGCAGGATACGCCGGGAATGGCGTTGAGCTTCTCCACGGTGACATCGCGCTGGGCTAGAAGCCGTCCACCGGGCAGGATCAGGTCGTTGATAGACTGATACCCGCCTAGCGCCGTTTGAATGGCGTGCTGGGCGGGCACGTTGGCGCACAGGCGCATCGAGGCGAGCATGGTGAGGCCCTGGATGTAGTCCCGCGCGCGCTTTTTGGCCAGCGTGCCGGAAATGGTCATCCAGCCGGAGCGAAAGCCGGCGCAACGGTAGCTCTTGGAGAGCCCATTCATGGTAATCACGAGCTGATCGTCATCGGCCAGCGCGCCGGTCGCGGTGTGCTCGATGCCGTCATAAAGAATCTTGTCGTAGATCTCATCGGAAAACACCACCAGTTGGTGCTCTCGGGCGACCTTGAGTACCGCTTCGACTACTTCCGGCGGATAGACTGCGCCGGTCGGGTTGTTGGGATTGATCAGCACGATTGCCCGGGTGCGGCTGGTGACTTTCGCACGAATGTCGGCGATGTCTGGCGCCCAGCCGGCCTGCTCGTCGCAGCGGTAGTGAACGCCGTGGCCGCCGGAAAGGTGCGCCGCAGCGGTCCAGAGCGGGTAGTCCGGGGCAGGAATCAGCACCTCGTCGCCGTCGTTCAACAGCGCCTGCATGCACATCACGATCAGCTCGGAAACGCCGTTGCCGATGTAGATATCTTCGATGCCCACGCCGGGAATGTTCTTGCGCTGACACTCCTGCATGATCGCCTTGCGCGCCGAGTAGAGCCCTTTGGAGTCACAGTAGCCCTGAGCGGTGGGCAGGTTGCGCATCACGTCCTGAAGGATTTCCTCGGGTGCTTCGAACCCGAAGGGGGCGGGGTTGCCGATGTTGAGCTTCAGGATGCGTTGACCTTCGTCCTCCAGCCGTTTGGCGTGCTCGAGAACGGGGCCGCGAATGTCGTAGCAGACGTTGTGCAGCTTGTGCGATTTCTTGAGCGGCTGAGGCTCTGTAAGCGATGAGTCTACGGGGTGCATCGTGTCCATGAAGTGTCCCAGAGTACCTTGGTTGGTCGGGTTATTGGTCAACGGGGTCGGTCGATGAAGTCACGGGTCATTATGCGCGTGAGGGCTATCGCTGTCTGCGCCCAATTCGGCGTTATCGGCGTGAGTATCATCAGCTGCGATATCTTCCGCCGGGGCGGGAATGTCATCGGGCGTTTCCAGCGTAATGCGCCCGAGCTTGCCGTCGCGAAGCTCGTGCAGCAGTACCTCGGAGCCGCGGTGCCAGTCCACCTCGCCGCCGGGGCGCAGCCCGCCGCGCTTGGCGGCGATCTCCTTAAGGATTGCGTGGCCGTCGAACCCGGCCAGAGCGAGAAAGTCCGGGCGCGTCGGGCCGTCGGCGTCCACGTTCTGAGGCGTTTGGAGGGCCTCATAAATCGGCAACGCCTCTAGCTTGTAGCGGCTCTTGAGCGCCTCGGGATAGCGCTTGGCAAGCTCGGCGCAGGCGACGATCGCCACGTCCACGTACTCGATGGCGGTGTCGCGAATGGCGCCGCTGGCGGCCAGCCGGTAGGCACTCGCCTGATCCTCGATCTTGGGCCACAGCACACCGGGCGTGTCGATCAGCGCTACGCGCCCGTCGATGCGCACCTTTTGTTGGCGCTTGGTGACTGCCGGTTCGTTGCCTGTTTTGGCGATCTTGCGCCCGGCCAGGCCGTTGATCAGCGTGGATTTACCCACGTTGGGGATGCCCATCACCATCACGCGCACGTCGCGATCTGCCCGCACCGCGCCGGCAAGCTCGTGGCAGAGCTTGGGGATTTTTTTGAGCTCGCGGCTTTGGGTGGTGGTGACCGCCAGCGCCCGGGTGTCGGTTTGGGCGTCAAAATGGGCGACCCACTCGCTGGTGCGCGCCGGGTCGGCCAGATCCGCCCGGGTCAGAATCTTCAGCACCGGTTTGTGGCGGGTCAGCTCGGCCAGCATCGGGTTGGCGCTGGAGTAGGGCAGACGCCCATCGAGTACCTCGATGACCACGTCGATTTCCGGCAGCGCCTCCTTGATCTGGCGGCGGGCCTTGTTCATGTGTCCGGGAAACCAGCCGAGCATGGGACTCTCCTGAAAGCGCAATCAAAGGGCAAAAAAATGGGCTGCCATTCTATCAGAATGCCAGCCCGTGGGCGCTTCGCAAACGCAGATGCTCTGGAAAACCAGGTGCGCGTTACTCGTCGGGGTGAAACTCCAGCGACACCGAGTTGATGCAGTAACGAAGCCCCGTGGTTTCTCGCGGCCCATCCGGGAAGACGTGGCCCAAATGCGCGTCGCAGTGCGAGCAGACGACCTCGGTACGGGTCATGCCGTGGCTCGTATCGCTGTGCTCCTCCACGCTATGGCTGCCAAGCGGCCGGTCAAAGCTTGGCCAGCCGCAGCCGGCCTCGAACTTGTGCTCATTCTCAAACAGCGGGGCGTGGCAGCAGACGCAGTGATAGATGCCTTGTTCATCGCTGACCTGATAGTCGCCGGTGAACGGGCGCTCGGTGCCTTTTTCCCGCGCCACGCGGTACTGTTCGTCGCTGAGTTCGCTGCGCCACTGCTCCGGCGTTTTTTCGATCTTGGCCATGGGCGCCTCCTTGATGGCGTTTGTCGGTAAAGAGTTGGCTCTTCAATGCGATAGGTATCGTTAAGACTACCGGTGACGGCATGAGGTTCAGTTTAGGCGATAAGCGCGGCTTTACCCAACCAGCGCACTATGAGCGGTCAGTCGCTAGCGATAAAAGCAGCGCCCGCCAAGAGAATGAGAAGAAGGGCGCCGCCGCTGTACGTTAAGCCGGTATTCGGGCCGAGTGTGGGTAAAACCACAAACTGAAAATCAGTGGCTTGACATCAAAAGGCCCTCTGAGTAATATACGCGCCACCTCGACGAGGCAATGAAACGTCCCATTCGTCTAGTGGTCCAGGACACCGCCCTTTCACGGCGGTAACAGGGGTTCGAACCCCCTATGGGACGCCACTTCATCGTCAAGGTATCGGAGTGCGGGAATAGCTCAGTGGTAGAGCATCGCCTTGCCAAGGCGAGGGTCGAGAGTTCGAATCTCTTTTCCCGCTCCAATTTGGTTGTGTGGTCAAGCAAGTGCAGGTCGAGAGCTGGTACGCCAGTCCGATCGAATCTCTTTTCCCGCTCCAAAGCACTTAGGTGCAGCAGTGTCCCATTCGTCTAGTGGTCCAGGACACCGCCCTTTCACGGCGGTAACAGGGGTTCGAACCCCCTATGGGACGCCACTCCGAACGCGAAAATTGATAAGCGGGAATAGCTCAGTGGTAGAGCATCGCCTTGCCAAGGCGAGGGTCGAGAGTTCGAATCTCTTTTCCCGCTCCAAGCATTTATTTGCTTATGTGTCCCATTCGTCTAGTGGTCTAGGACACCGCCCTTTCACGGCGGTAACAGGGGTTCGAACCCCCTATGGGACGCCAATTTCGCCGCCTTCCAGTATTAAGCGGGAATAGCTCAGTGGTAGAGCATCGCCTTGCCAAGGCGAGGGTCGAGAGTTCGAATCTCTTTTCCCGCTCCAATTAAGGGTGTTGGTTTAGAAAGGCAGGTCGAGAGCTGGTACGCCAGTCCGATCAAATCTCTTTTCCCGCTCCAATTTTTTCCTTTCTGTTGTTCAATCAGTTCGCTATTACACGGTAGCGACGGTTTTGCTGTTTCCGATTTGCAGCCGCGCCCAGCCGTTAGCTTGAAAACGATCCCGGCTGCCCCCATCTTTGAGCGTTCTATACTGTTTATCCTCTTTTGCTGACAGGACATGTTCATGGCCGAACCGGCATTGTCTATCCGTGGCCTCACCAAGGTGTATGGCAACGGCTTTCACGCCCTGAAGGGTATCGATCTCGACGTCCAGCAGGGCGATTTTTTTGCGCTTTTGGGGCCTAACGGGGCGGGCAAGTCGACCACCCTGGGCGTGGTGTGCTCACTGGTGCAAAAAACCGAAGGCAAGGTCTCCATCTTCGGTATCGATATCGACAAGGACTTCGCGAAGGCCAAATACCAGCTTGGCGTGGTGCCTCAGGAGTTCAACTTCAGCCAGTTCGAGAAAGTGCTGGATATCGTGATGGCCCAAGCGGGCTACTACGGCATGAAGCGAAGCGAGGCGCTTCCCCGGGCGAAGCAGCTTCTCACCGACCTTGGCCTTTGGGACAAGCGTAATGGCAGCGCGCGCATGCTCTCCGGCGGCATGAAGCGGCGCCTGATGATCGCCCGCGCCCTGATGCACCGCCCCAGGCTCTTGATTCTCGACGAGCCGACCGCCGGCGTGGATATCGAGCTCAGACGCAGCATGTGGGAGTACATGCGTCGCCTCAATCGCGACGAAGGCACCACCATCATTTTGACCACCCACTACTTGGAAGAGGCGGAGAGCCTGTGTCGCAATATCGCCATCATCAATAACGGCGATATCGTGCGTAACACCAGCGTGCGTGAGCTGCTCGCCGAGCTCGACATCGAAACCTTCCTGCTCGACCTGGCCGAGCCTGTTACCGCCGTGCCCGAAATAGAGGGCTTCGCGATCCAGCAGATCGAGCCGTCGCAGCTTTCACTGGCGATCGAGCGGGGCCAGGAGCTCAACACCGTGTTCGAGGCGCTGAGCGCGCAAGGGATAAAGGTGGTGTCGATGCGCAACCGCGCCAACCGGCTCGAGGAGATGTTCGTGTCCATGGTCGAGCAGGGCCAGAAATCCATCGACGAGCCGAGCGCCAAGGAGGCCCACGCATGAACGCAATGCAAACCCTGGTGGCGCTTTGGACGCTGGTGATCAAGGAGATCAAGCGCTTCACGCGGATCTGGCCGCAGACGCTGTTGCCGCCGTCGATCACCATGGCGATGTACTTCATCATCTTCGGCAACCTGATCGGCTCGCGCATCGGCGCGATGGACGGCTTCAGCTACATGGACTTCATCGTCCCTGGCCTGATCATGATGTCGGTGATCACCAATAGCTACTCCAACGTCGCCTCGAGCTTTTTCTCCAACAAGTTCCAGCGCTCGGTAGAAGAGATGATGGTCTCGCCGATGCCCAACTGGGTTATCTTGTCAGGCTTCATTCTGGGCGGTATGGCGCGTGGGCTGGGCGTGGGGCTTATCGTCACGGTCGTCTCGCTATTCTTTACCCGGCTCTCGTTGGAGCACCCGTTTTTGACCTTGCTGGTCGTGGTGCTGACCTCGGCACTGTTCTCCATCGGCGGCTTCATCAACGCGCTGCTGGCCAACAAGTTCGACGACATCTCGATCGTGCCGACCTTCGTGCTGACACCGCTGACTTATTTGGGCGGGGTGTTCTACTCGATCTCGATGCTGCCGGACTTCTGGCAGGGCGTGTCGATGCTCAACCCGATTCTCTACATGGTGAACGTGTTCCGCTACGGCTTTCTGGGCGTGTCGGACATTCCCGTGGTCTGGGCGCTGGCCGCCGTATTCGCGTTCATCGTCGTGCTGTTCGCCGTCGCACTGACCATGCTCGAGCGCGGTCACGGCATTCGAAGCTAAGGAGGCCGTCATGGCACACCGCCCCGATACTCTGGAACACGCGCCCTTGGGGCGCGATTCCGCCTACCCGGACCAGTACGACGCGGCGCTGCTCTTTCCCATCGCCCGCGCCGCCAACCGAGCCCCGCTGGGCATCGAGGAGGGCGCGCTACCCTTCATCGGCGAGGACGAGTGGCACGCCTTTGAGGTGTCTTGGCTCAACGGCCGAGGCAAGCCCGTAGTCGCCGTGGCGCGGTTCACGCTGCCGGCCAGCTCGCCCAATCTGATCGAGTCCAAATCCTGGAAGCTTTACCTCAACAGCTTCAACCAGACGCGCTTCGAGAGCACGGAGGCGGTGATCGGCGTGCTGAAAGAGGATCTATCCCGTGTGGCTGGCGCCGCGGTCGGTGTTGATCTTTTCGATGTGGACGATGCCGCCCTCGACCCGGTGCGCCTGCCCGGCGAATGCTTGGACCCGCTTGATATCGCCATCGACGACTACACCCCGAGCGCGGATCATCTAAGCGCCGGTGGCGAGGTCGTCGAGGAGACGCTCTACTCGCACCTGTTGAAATCCAACTGCCCGGTCACCGGCCAGCCGGACTGGGGCAGCGTTATGATTCGTTATAAAGGGCCGAAGATCGACCGCGAAGGTCTTCTGCGCTATTTGATCGGCTTTCGCCAGCATCAGGATTTTCACGAGCACTGCGTCGAGCACATCTTCACGGATGTGATGCAGCGCGCAGCCCCTTCCGAGCTTCTGGTGCTGGCGCGCTACGTGCGCCGCGGTGGGCTCGATATCAGCCCCTGGCGGGCCACCAAGGGAATGGCGTCGCCGGGGTCGCTGCGTCTGGCAAGACAGTAACCCAGTGCGCTAAAGTAGAGCGCTCACCACAGGCCAGGACGACCGAAATGGATGCACTGACGCTTCTTCACGAACGTAGCTCCATGGGCAAGCTCACCGAGCCCGCGCCCAGCGCCGAGCAGCTCGAAGCTCTCTACCAGGCGGCGCTACGCGCCCCGGACCACAAGGAGCTGCGCCCCTGGCGTTTCATCGAGTTCAGCGGGGAAGGGCGCGAGCGTTTGGGCGAGCTTTTTGCCGAGGCGGAGTTTCAGGAAGATCCCAGCGCCAGCGACGACACACTGAACGCTGCCCGCCAAAAGCCGCTTCGCGCGCCGATGATCATTGCGGTGATCGCTCGCGTCACGCCGGAACTCCCCAAGGTGCCCAAGATAGAGCAGGTCATCTCCGCCGGCTGCGCCGCCCACGGCATCTTGCTCGCAGCTCACGCGCTGGGCCTGGGTGCGATGTGGCGAAGCGGTAAGTACGCGTTCGATCCGGTGGTGCGTAAGGGGCTGAGCCTCGAAGAGGACGACGAAGTCGTAGCGTTTATCTATCTAGGTAGTTTGGGTGGTCGCCACAAACCATTAGCACACCACGATTCTAGCGGCTTCGTCGAGCGCTGGAACTAACCCTGACATCTTGAGGAGTGCACATGGTCAAGTCTCGCGAGCCCGGCACGGCGTACCCTCGGTTGCCACTTCCTGAAGAGGGCCGGGAGGATCTGGACGCTTTTCAGCGCTGGCTGATGGAAGCCATCCCCATGGCGGCGGCGCTGGGCCTCAAAAAGATGAGTCACAACAACGACCATTTGGTCTGGGAACTGGCACTTAAGCCCTCGCTCAACGATAAGGGCACTGGCTTTGGCGGTGCCCTGACCGCTCAGACCACACTTCTAGGCTGGTGCTGGACCACGCTCTGGCTTCGCCAGCACGGCTTGGCGCGTGACGTTGTGATCGCGGATGCTTCCCAGCGCTTTCTAGCACCGGTGACCCACGACTATCGGTTGATATGCAAGCCCGAAGCCCCTCAAGGCCCGAACGAGCTCGCAAGCCGCCTCGAAACCCGCGGGAAGGGCCGTATCACACTGGTGCAGGAGCTTTATTGTCACGACGTGCTCTGCCTGGAGGCCCGCGGCACCTATGCCGTTTTGAGCTGAGTAAGGAAAAGACTTGCTATTTAATACCTTAACCCATAAAATACGCGCCGTTCTGTTGGGAAAGGCAACGCCTTACTGACAGTCAAAATGCGGAGGGGTGTCCGAGTGGTCGAAGGAGCACGCCTGGAAAGTGTGTAAGTCGAAAGGCTTCGAGGGTTCGAATCCCTCCCCCTCCGCCAAGAACATAGATTAAGCCGCTGGTTTCAGCGGCTTTTTTGTGCTTATAATTTAGCTGAACCATACCCCAGTCCATGCTTTGTCAAAGAGGTGGCGGGCAACGTCCTCCATTTGGCAACGGGCAGGCTGAATCGCTATCCTGTAATGCAATGCTCAAGCGCAACCGGATATCATGGTCGCTCTTTCCCGCCGTCACGCTTCGATCTATTGGCAAGACATCAGCACAAATTTGGTTAAAGTGCTTATGCTAAGGCTTCAAGTCCCGGCGCTTTCGATAAATGAATTATCACGATAATTTGCCGGCTCGCTCCTCGTTAAGTCGATAGTTAACCACAAGTACCAAAAGCCGAAAAGAAAGTGTGAAGTAATTGTTTATCGACCGCTTTAGCGGCTTCGAAAAGTGTTTGAATAGGATGATATCGCGCGATTAATCTCACTCGTGTGGCCGAGTCATGAACTTGAGGAAATCTATGGTTTGGACAGCTATTCAGAAAACGCATTCGGTACCTTGAAGAGCCTGTTTGAATATATCGAACAGCTTAAAGCTAACGGGACGGGTTTTTATCAACGAGCCTCTTTGCCGCCTCGTACGCTGTTAGGCACAAGTACCTTTCGTAAAACTTTTAGCCTATCTTAGGCTGATTTTTATCCTTACTTAATAAGAGTGTCTCGTGTGGCGACAGAAAAACTCAGACAGGCAAATACTGGTATCAGATCTTTTTGGTGGTGGCTGCAATGCATTGTAAGCCTGCTGCTTACTGCTCTACTGGTGATGGATCGTGCTGAATGGATCGATGTGCCTGGGCTACAACGATTGGAGTGGCAGGCATACGATTGGCGAGTGCGAAGTACGCTTGATGGACAATCTGATTCTTCGCTGGCGATTATCGACATCGACGAGCGGAGCCTTTTCGAGATAGGTCAGTGGCCTTGGCCAAGAACGACCGTTGCTGCGTTGATAGAGTCGCTTTTTACCACCTATGACGCCGATTTATTGGGTGTGGATATCGTCTTTGCGGAACCAGAAGCCTCTCATTGGCAAAGGCACTGGGAAAATTTGGTAGAGGAGTATCCCTCGCTTGCTTCTTTACCGCCCCCAACTGATGGCGATCAGGTGCTAGCCAACACGCTATCTAATTACCCGGTAGTACTAGGGTACTATTTTCAATCGAGTGTTCAAGCAGGAGATCCTCCTGTAATAGGTCAACTGCCCGAGCAGGCTCATCTCACAACCGACTCTTTGCTTTCTTTACCTGAGCCTCAGCGCTACACCGCGAATCTAGCGATTTTACAAAACGGTGCGCTAAGCGCTGGGTTTTTCGATAATCCTCTGGTCGATGCAGACGGCGTTTTTCGACGCGTTCCCATGCTGCAGCGTTGGCAGGGAGAGCTATATCCTGGATTGCCGCTCGCTATGTTGCTCGCCTTGTTGGGCCAGCCGCAAATCGACCCCGTGATTGGCGAAGGTTCCGGAGTTGACCAGCTGGAAGCGCTGGATGTTGGGGGATTCCAAATTCCCGTCGATGCCGATGGGAGTGCCTTGGTTCCTTGGTATGGACCGCGAGGTCACTTCGAGTACATTTCAGCCGCCGATATTCTGGAGGGGCGCATCGAGCCTGGGTCATTGAAGGGAAAAATTCTCATACTGGGAGCGTCAGCCCCTGGGCTAATGGATCTTAGGTCGACCCCGGTAGGAGCGGTTTATCCTGGCCCTGAAATCAATTTGGGACTGCTAGCAGGCATGCTACATCAGAGTTTTAAGGCTCAACCGCCTTGGATACAGGGCTTTGACTTGGTGAATCTATGTGCTTTGGGTTTGATCATCGTAGTGATTTTCCCACGACTGAACGCGCCACTGCTCATGGCGGTTAGCGGCACGCTGCTTCTAGCAGCGGTAGGGGGCAATGTATGGGCCTGGCATCAGGGGTGGGTTTTACCCGTGGCTGGCTTGGTCGTTTTGTTATTGGCGCAAACGCTTTGGCATTTGTCGATGAATTTGCTGCGCGAAACACAGCAAAAGCGCTGGGTCGCCGAATGGTTTGGACAATACGTTCCGCCCCAACTGGTCAAAAGCATGGTTGAAAGTGGTGAGAGCTTTGGCCTCGAAGGCGAGGAACGCGAACTGACCGTACTGTTTTCCGATGTGCGTGATTTCACTGCTTTTTCGGAGTTACTTTCACCCTCTGAGCTAACCCGTGTGATGAACCGTCTTTTGACACCCTTGACAGGTGCAATCCATCAACACAAGGGAACTATTGATAAGTACATGGGAGATGCTGTCATGGCCTTCTGGGGAGCTCCACTACGTGATATGAAGCATGCCGATCATGCGATCGAGGCATCTTTTGAAATGCTGGCGGCGCTTGAAAGAATCAACCGCGAATTTGTCGCCGAGGGTAAACCGACATTGGCGATGGGGGTGGGGCTTAACTCCGGCCCAATGAGCGTGGGAAATATGGGATCCGGTTTTCGCATGGCGTACACCGTCATGGGTGATAACGTGAACTTGGGTTCTCGTTTGGAAGGGTTGACTAAGGTTTATGGGGTGAGTTTGATCGTTAGCGAAGCCACCGCGAAGCAGGCGCCGGATTGGTGCTACAGGCGTTTAGACCAAGTACGAGTAAAAGGGCGCCGAGCCCCTTTATGGATTTTGGAACCCTTGGGACGCTGGAGTACGCTATCGCAAGAGCGTTGCACTTGGCACGCTGCATTCGAAACAGCGCTCGATCATTATCAGGCAGCGAATTTCGAATCTGCTGCGCAAGCCTTCAAAGAATTGGGGGAAGAGGATCTGACAACGCAAATATATCTCGCACGTAGTGAATATTTTCTGAAAACGCCGCCCCCACAAAATTGGGACGGCGTTTGGATGCACACTGACAAATAATGAGTAGTAGGTTCAGGGAGTCATCCGCACAAAAATACCGGTACCGCTGTAGTCGCCGGTTAGCGCTCCCTGTGCTTCGATTAAACTCATGATAGCGGCGGCTTCTTCACCAATATAGCGGCCGTTGAATTCTCCGCTCTCGAAACACCGGTTGCTTTTACATGCTTCATGAATCAGGTTGATGCCGTCGAGTGAGAAGGTATCGGAGCGGTTGCTACCGATCAGCTTACCGAAATCCTCAAGAAGAATTTCGACCTGAACGCCTTCACTATTGGAAAGCGTGATAGAGCTTTCGGGAAGAAGAGGAATAATTTCTCCCCCATCATTCGGTACTAAGCCAGTGCCATTGATCCAATTGAACGTTACTCCCGTTTCGAGCTGATCGCGTAAGGCGTCAAGTGCTGATTGACTAAGTGAGTCGGTCAAAGAGTGGGAAAGCTCATCGGAAACCATTATAAATACGAGGGACTCATCAAGTGAATTTTCTGTGTTCGAATCACTTGATAAATGGGTACTACTCTTCCAGTAGCCCCAAATAATATCGCCTCCATCTATCGCATAAGTGCCTTGCTCGGTGGGTGAAATGTCCTGATGATAAAGTTCCTGAATATCGTCATCGTTGGATCGATTGAAAAGTGCATTTTCACTGGAAGGGACGGCATCCACCCAGTCAGTAAAGGTATTGGAGAAGGCCGTATCAGACATCGCCTGTGGTTCTTCTAGCGTGCCGCTTTTACCCCTTTGAAGTCCATAGGCATTACCTCGATTGCCATTGCCATTGCCATTGTTTCCGCTATTGCCGCTATTGCCGCTGTTGCCGCTGTTGCCGCTGTTGCCGCTGTTGCCGTTGTTTCCGCTGTTGCCGTTGTTTCCGCTGTTGCCGTTGTTTCCGCTGTTGCCGTTGTTTCCGCTGTTGCCGTTGTTGCCGTTGTTGCCGTTGTTGCCGCTGTTTCCGTTGTTGCCGTTGTTGCCGTTGTTGCCGTTGTTACCACTATTGCCTGTGTTGCTGTTATTCCCGGTATTGCTGTTATTCCCGGTGTTGCCGCTATTGCCGGTATTCTCACTATTGGCGCTATTGGCGCTATTGCCGCTATTGCCGCTATTACCGCTATTACCGCTATTACCGCTATTACCGCTATTACCGCTATTACCGCTATTACCGCTATTATCGCTATTACCGCTATTACCGCTATTACCGCTATTACCGCTATTACCGCTATTACCGCTATTACCGCTATTACCGCTATTACCGCTATTACCGCTATTACCGCTATTACCGCTATTGCCGCTATTGCCGCTATTGCCGCTATTACCGCTGTTGGCGTTATTCCCGGTGTTGCTGTTATTTCCGGTGTTCTCGCTGTTACCAGTATTCTCGCTACCGTTGTTTCCGGTAGAATCATCGTTGGTCAGAGATGGCTCCGAATTTTGAGAACTGTTCTCAGGTTGGCGACCTTCAACATCACGCAGATCATCATCGCTATTACTTTCCTCCGTGATGGTAGGGGCATCGAGAGAATCATCGCGGGCATCAATGATGCTATCGATATTAGCGTTTTGGACTTGGTCGATGCGCTCGCTTGAGTCTATAAAAGCACTTGCCTCCAATTCGCGCTGCTGAGATGCAATGAGTCTATTCTCTATTGAGTCATTATTGACTACGCCACTTAGCGCCGTATTTTCCAAAAAAGTATTTGCTGGCTGTGAACTAGTTACCGAGCTACTGGTCGGGGAGGGATCATTGTTAATAGAAGTAGTAGATGTAGTCTGAGCGGTAGCGCTATTACTCGCTGGTGTTGGGGCTAAACGTGGCGATGCCTCTGTTGTGGAAGTCTCTTCGCCTTGTGGCATGTTACTGTCGAGCTGCTCAAAGATACCAATACCGTTAGGCACCAACTGGGGGGCTGAATCAAGCGACGATGTAAAGAAAACTTCGCCGGGGCGTATAAGGGTATCGCCTGCGTTGGTCGACATCGCCAGCATGCCGCTCTCTACATAAAAATAGCTACCTGAACCGATACCTGGCAGCGAGGCTGTTCCACCATCAGGTACGTGCAGGATTTGAAAGCTGGTACCACGTATTCCAATGGTAGCGACAGGCGTTCTATGAGTGACGTTTTGAGGCGCTAGTTTACCGATAGTACCGGTAATCGATCGTAGGCCACCACGGATTAGCTCACCGCTTTGAAAGGAGTTCTCGGGAACGTCTTCATCTAGTACGTAGCGTTCAAGAACGTAGGAGCTCTCGGGTCGAATCGCTTTGGTACCACCGTCGCTATAGCGTAGTTGAAGCGTACTGGCGGCAGCAGTATGGAATATATCTCCGGTGAAAAAATCATCGCCGCGCTCAGCGACTAACCGCTCACCGTCACGCTCAATAGAGGCGTCACCGTGAACGAACATGATCCTTCCTGCCGGTGTGTCGGCAAAGGTAGGAAATGGGATCAGCGCAAGGCTTCCCAAACCGATGCTTGTTAAACGAGCCAAGGGGCGCTTTTGAAAACAGGCCATAATGATCTCCATCAAAAAAGGTAGCGAAGCGCTACATTTGCCTGGTAACGGCTAGTATCAAAAAACTCGATGGTAGAGTGTCGACGCTCAGCCTCGGCACTCGTCTCCAGTAGCCAGTTTCGATCGAACTGAAAAAGCCAGGAAACTCGCGCTTGGGATACGTGGTCACGGCGATTTGAATCTGAAAATTCGTTATAAAAAGCGAAACCGTCTTCCTGATAAGAACGGATTCGATGGGTAAAACTTGAGCGAATCAGGTGACGTTCGCTGAATGGATAGTCGATGATAGAGCCAAGCGATAAACCCAGAAGATCTCCGCCATCTCGGCTATCATTGGCCCATTCATGCTCAAGCTGCGCGCTCCAACGAATTCGAAAGTCCGAGTAGAGAGTATCCAGCTGTATTCCCAGGCTGCCTGCGTGATAATCATTTGAGGCGAGATCAAAATCGTTACGTTCAAGTCCTAACTGCCAGACAAGTTTGCTATCCAGACTCACTGCGTGAGTGAAATCCAGATCGCTTCGCCAGCGAGTCAGCAAGTGGTTTTGATCCTCTCCACTCCATCCGATTAAGGCACTTCCTTTCAAGGCCAGTACACTTTGCGATGCCATATCACGTTCGTAGCCGAGTTGGGCTTGAGCCAGCGTCAAATCGTAGGCTCGAGCCATTTCTTCGGTATAGCGTTGAGATTGACTAATCGCGCCCACCTGCCAACGGGAGTGGTCGTTAATTGGAATATTTCCTTGATAGCTTCCCTGGATCCGTTGATAGGAACTACCGTTACGGTAGAAGATTTGCTCGTCAAGACCCGAAACGCCGCCCTGCGGCTGCCAACCATTGGCGATCAATCTTTCGACTTGCCGTCTAAGTTCAGGTCGCAAGGGGTCAATCGCAATTTCACTTGGCAGGCGCTGAGGGTTGCTGTCGTAACCTACCTCTAGGCCTAAAAATCCATTATGTTTTGAGCCATTTTTTTGATGACGATACTCATCAATCAGTGCTTGAAAACGCTCAATAGCCTCAAGTGCGTCTGGCGGAGGAGAAAGGTCCCGTAAATGATTCATCTCACGTTCGGCCGTTTCAAATTGGTCCAGGCGCATCAAGGCAGCTACTCGCTCCAAACGGGCACCAGCATGATCGGGTTGACGTAAAATCGCTCTATCCAAAGCCATTAACGCATGGCTTGCTTCACCCGCACGAAGAGCGGCCACACCAAGCCAGTAGTCGAATTCTGGAGTACCACTATTCTCTACTTCTATTGCTCGTAGCTCTGAATAAGCCAATTGAGGAGCTTTTTGAGACAACATAATTTTGGCTTGAGACAACTCTGTCTGATAGGCCTGTAAAGAAGTAGCCAGACCTGTACTACCTATAGTCGCTATAAAACACTTCAATATGCTCGATAAACCAAATTGCCTCATGTGGGGAGCGTCCAGTTTAACTGACGGGGAAGCTGGCGCTTTAGCTCGGCAGTAATCTTATCTCGAAGGTTGGGTTTTAAATGCGTAACGACGAGCTCGTCCGGAAGAACATTTAAAGACGCTAAGAGCCTGCTCAATCGGCGAGGAGTCAAATGATGACCAGCATCTGCCAGTGTATCCAAATCATCGCAGTAAGCGCATTCAATAACCAAACGCTTTAACGCTCCCAGACGGTTAAGCGAAACGATCGTTTCTTCACAAAGCCCAGTGTCTCCACAGATTGCTATTTTTTGAGTACCCTTGATGATGCAATAACCACACGTGGGGACGACATGAAAAAGTGGGAAGGGCATTACTCGCAAGGAGTTATCCGTATAAGGCGATAATGTAAAAGACTCCCAAACGGTAACGGGTATAAGATTAATGACAGGAAATTCATGCGATGGCAGTTTTGTAAAGTCTGGCCAGATATGCTCATTGAATATATGAAGTTTGAGCATGTTTAGTACTTCTGGCAGTGCAAAGATATCGAGTGTACGCACTTGCTCGGCAAGCATCTTGAATTGCCTATCAATCAACAAGGGGAGACTTGCGATATGATCCAAGTGGGCATGCGTTAATAATACATTTGTCAACGACATTATCTCATGCGAGCTAAGTCGTTGAACACCCGTACCCGCATCGATAAGCGTGTGTGGAGGTAAATGAAAAGCACTGGTACCTTGAATGGATTCTAGTCCGCCGCTTGCACCAAGTGTTTTAATCTGCATTGGGTCGTCTTATATAATATTGGGTTAATAGTTATGTAGATGAAGCTGTATTCAGTCCCGGAAGAGTATCTACGTCGACCGAGTCTATTTGAAAACTCTGCAGGTGCTTATGGGCATACTCCAGGTATACTTTCTCTTCTATAAATACCGCAAAAAGCGCTCCATCCAGATGCTGGTTTTCAACCATGTGACCCATGACTTTAAGCGCCTCGGATAATGTCATGGGCATTTTGTAAGGGCGATCTGGAGCCGTCAGGGCTTCGAATACGTCAGCTATCCCTAACATACGGGCGGGTAGAGACAGCTCATCACGTGTCAAACCTTTAGGGTAACCGCTACCGTCCATTCTCTCGTGATGTCCTCCTGCATATTCAGGAACGCGCTGTAGCTGTTTCGGGAAGGGGAGCTCGCTAAGCATGTCGAGCGTGGCTTGGACATGACCTTCTATGATTTTGCGTTCATTGTGGTTGAGCGTGCCTCGTCGGATGCAAAGGTTTTCGAGTTCGTCTGCCGTCAAGAGTGGCATTCGACAACCGCTGGCATCTTCCCAATCTTGTTGAGCGATAAGTTCGAGCTTTGTTATATCCTCATCTTGCACGATGGCGCCGTCGGCATTGACCCGCTGCACTAGTGCAAGATGATTTGCTAACGAGTCGAGTTCAGCTTGAAAAGTATCACGCTCGATTTGAGTCACTACCTTGTTGTTACGGCAGGCACTTAATTCTCTGCGTAGCTGTTCATTTTCGATTTCGCGCTTTTTAGCAGCGAAGCGCGCCTCAATTAAATGTAAACGATCGAAAAGCCCTTCTAGCTTCGTGGATTTTTCCATAATGTGATGCGGAATAACGATTTTTCCGCAGTCATGTAGCCATGCCGCTGTTTTAATTTCGTAGCGATCAGCATCTGTCAGAGTAAAGCTTGCGATATCAGGGTGTATCGAACGGTGGGCGGCCTCTGCCAACAACAACGTTGCATCGGGAACACGTCGGCAGTGCGCGCCCGTATGAGCGGATTTCGCATCGATAGCCGTTGCGATTACACGCACGAAGCTATCAAAAAGCGTACGCATTTCATCGATCAATCGTTGGTTCGTGATAGCGACCGAGGCCTGAGAGGCAAGAGACTCTGCTATATGCTGGTCGGCTCGACTAAAAGTGCCTGTTAGCCCGTGCTCCACGCGTTTATTGAGAAGTTGTAATACCGCGACGACCTCACCCTCATGGCTATGCATGGGAACGGTCAGAAATGCTCTCGAACGGTAACCTGTCGATTGATCGAATTTGCAGGTTCCCGAAAAATCGAAACCTTGGGCGCAGTAAGCATCTTCAATATTGACCGTTTTATCGTTCAAAGCCGTGTAGGCAACGACTAAATGATGGTTGGGAGAGCCATCGGGTTGAAATAGATCGATAGTGGGAAAATGTGCACCTACTGGTTCTCCATTGCCCCCCAAGTACAATCCCAGTGTATCGTTCTGCACGATAGCAAAAGACAGCTGTTTCTGTGCGCTATCGACGATGTAAAGAGTCCCTGCATCAGCCGAGGTTAGCTCACGCGCACTGTACAAAAGACTTTCAAGCAATGTGTCGAGATTGCGCTCCGAAGACAGGGCGATACCTATCTCGTTGAGCTGACGGATGCTAGACAAGTCACTTTCACTGGAGGATATGATCATGTAAGCCTAATGTATATTTCCCTTCATTATTTAGGACTACCTCACTTTTTAATAAGGGTACTTTCTTGCTAGATAAAAGCATGGTTTTTTTTGTAAATTTTGTGTTTTTGTGTAATTTTCTTAATTTTTTATGTTTTTTTTAGTTTTTTTATTTTCTATTTACTTGAATTAATTATTTAATGATTTTTATTCGCATTTTTCATGTTTGAAAATTATTCGCCGTTTGACTCATTTATAAAAGGTGTATCAATTAGTCGAAATGAATGGGTTACAGAGTGTGGGTCGATTAAATCAGTAACCTCGTCGGATAATAAAAGCCTGATTAATCAGAAGGAGCAGTAGGCTTGAAAAAGGTGATGCTTGGCATATGGATAAAACGATCTCTTTGGAAAAAAGATCAATACCATCATGCTCTATATTGGCGCATGGACCTGTTCGCAGTTAAAACGGGAGCAATATATAATCGTAGTATCTCGTCACACATTTGACCCAGAGAAAGCCATGTCGCGCCTATCCGATTTCGATCAAGATTCTGAACTACCGATTGCTCAGTACCGAAGGTGCGCTTTGGCCTCTCCCTACGAAGCGCTCGATGAAAACGCGCTGCTCGGTAAACTGTTAGAGATCTATGATCAGGGCGCCATCGCCCAAGCACTGTCAGAGGCCGACAAGGGCAGCTGGTGCCGGGAAACCATCAACCGCTGGGCGAAGGGCAAGGCCGAGCCCAAGGTTTCCCGTGCCGCTCACCAGCGCATGATCGACATGCTACCGGCGCCCAAACCAAACGATATGAAGCCGGCGTTTCGCTTCGTCGATCTGTTCGCCGGTATCGGCGGGATTCGGAAAGGGTTCGAGGCGATTGGCGGCGAGTGCGTGCTGACCTCCGAGTGGAACAAGTACGCCGTGCGCACCTACAAGGCGAACCACTATTGCGACCCGATCAAACACCGCTTCAACGAGGACATTCGCGAGCTGACCCTGAGCGCGGATCTCTCCGTCGACGAAGACGCCGCTTACCGCCATATCGGCCGCCACGTACCGGATCATGACGTGCTGCTGGCGGGTTTTCCTTGCCAGCCGTTTTCGCTGGCGGGGGTGTCGAAGAAGAACTCGCTGGGGCGTAAGCACGGTTTCGAGTGCGACGCCCAAGGCACGCTCTTTTTCGACGTGGCGCGGATTCTCGCGGCCAAGCGGCCCGCGGCATTCGTGCTTGAGAACGTCAAAAACCTCAAAAGCCATGACCAAGGCAAGACCTTTCAGGTGATCTGCGAAGCGCTGGACGAGCTGGGGTACGAGGTGGCCGATGTCGATGCGCCAAAAGGCCGCGATCCGAAGGTGATCGATGCCAGGCACTTTGTTCCACAGCACCGCGAGCGGATCGTGCTGGTCGGCTTTCGCCGCGACTTGAACGTTCACAGAGATTTCAGCCTGAAAGAGATCGCAAGTCTTTACCCGACGCACAGGCCGAGCTTTGGCGAGCTGCTCGATACCGAGGTCAGCGACAAGTACGTTTTGACCCCCAAACTGTGGGAGTACCTCTACAAGTACGCGCAGAAGCATCGCGAAAAAGGCAACGGCTTCGGATTTGGGTTGACGCGCGAGGGCGACGTGGCCCGTACGCTCTCGGCGCGCTATCACAAGGATGGCTCGGAGATACTGGTCGACCGCGGCTTCGACGGCACCCAGGACTTTTACGGCGAGGCGAACCAGCGCCATCGCCCGCGCCGGCTAACGCCCCAAGAGTGCGCGCGGCTGATGGGGTTCGACGCCCCCGGCGAAAGCCGTTTCGTCATTCCGGTTTCAGATACACAGGCGTATCGTCAGTTCGGTAACTCGGTGGTCGTGCCGGTGTTCGAAGCCGTCGCCCAATTGATGAAACCGCGTATTCTCGCCGCGGTTAAAATCGATTCGGACCGCCAAACAGAGGGTTACTCAAGCTCTTAATAACCCTGGCGCATTAGACGCCGGCAGACGCTTGACGCGGCGATGAAGCTAGGCCGGGCGTGCTACGCTTTGAAGACCTGTCTGGCGGATACTTGCATGACCGACATCGTCGATCCTTCCACACGTTCGAAAATGATGGCTTCTATTAAGGGCAAGAACACCGCGCCGGAGCGCTTCGTCCAGGCCGAACTCGAGCGACGTCATCTGTCGTTTGAAGCGCATTCGGTCGAGCTTCCCGGCAAGCCGGATGTAATCTTGCCGCTTTATCAGATGGCGCTGTTCGTCAACGGCTGTTTTTGGCACCGCCACCCTGGCTGCTTCTACGCCACCACCCCCGCAAGTCAAACCACCTTTTGGCAGCAAAAGCTTGGCGATACCGTCGAGCGCGATGCGCGAAAGCGCGCCGAACTCGAGGCGCTGGGCTGGCGAGTCATCGTCGTTTGGGAGTGTGGCGTCAAGCACTGCCTGGATCAGTTCGAGGAGGTGGTAGATGCCATCGAAGGGGAAATCGCGCTGACGGAGTGGCCCGAGAAGCCGCCGCGGGTGCGGGAATGACTGTTTTGAGTACCGACTTCATTACATGAGTTAAACAACCGCCTCCATTTGCCTCGATCCGGCGCGGTAACCGCGCTAAATCACGCATCTTTGCTACCCTGAAAGGGCTGTCGGCCATGGTCGGCGGCGGTAATGGAGCAACGACACTCATTGGATGATCGAGGTATGACATGGCGGATTTTCAGCGTATCAATCTGAGCCTGGACCACTACAGCTGGGACGATATACCGAGCAATGACCCGCGCGTAAGCGGCGAGCCAGAAGAGAGCACGACCTTCGACCCCAAGCAGGGCAATGAAGTGCTCTATATGCTGAACATGGTGCTCTCCGCCTCGGCGCCGATCACCGCGCTACACAAGGGTGAGGAGCTGATTCGTGACGAGCTGCCCGCAGGTTCCCAGGACCAATTTGCGGTCAAGAAGTGGCTCGACGAGCGCCTCTAAGCGATGTAAAGACGGGCAGCTCAGGTGCTGCCTGACATGAAGAAGCCCCGCCATGGCGGGGCTTTCTCGTGTCTGGACCTACACGTTATTTGACGTCGTTGCCCAGTGCCGACAAACGCTCTTCACTTAGCGCGATGTCCGCGTTCTTGTTTACGCCGATGCCGTTATCGATGATGTTTTGGGCGATCTGCTTGGCATCGTCCAGCGAGTGCATCACGTAGGTGCCGCACTGATACTCGTTGAGTTCGGGAATTTCGTCCATGCGGTTGAGCGCAAGCACATCGTGCATGGAGGCAAGCCAGGCCTCGCTGACCTGCTCTTCTGAAGGGCTACCCAACAGGCTCATGTAAAAACCGGTGCGACAGCCCATGGGCGAGATATCGATGATCTCGACGCTATCGCCGTTCAGGTGATTACGCATGAAGCCGGCAAAAAGGTGCTCTAACGTGTGAATGCCTTTTTCGCCCATCATGTCTTCGTTAGGCTTGTTGAAGCGCAAATCGAACACGGTAATGGTGTCGCCGGAGGGGGAGGTCATGGTTTTAGCAACGCGAACCGCCGGGGCGTTCATGATCGTGTGATCGACGGTAAAGCTATCGAGTAGTGGCATGGGAGCTCCTTGGTGTCATCGATGGGGCGGTTTAAAGCGGCACCTGCTTCAAGCAGGGATATAACGAGAGCGGGGCGCTTCACGCGCCCCTTCCTCTCATCATCGCATTCGATCTAGCGGTCTTAAAAAGGCAGTGCGCCGCTAAAGCCGATGCCCAGTACGGCAATGATGACGATGATAACAACGATGGCGGTGGTTGATGGCATTTTCTTTCCCTGATCCGTTGGTTAAACCCTCAAAGCTTAGTGCAAGGTGCCTGGTTACGCACGGCGCATTCCCTCGCTTTGCTCCTTTATAAAAAAGCGCCCGATCATCGATGGCAATCGGGCGCTAGGCTTTCGATACGCTTTACGGGGCGTTAACCACATTGGCAGTTATGACCGCAGTCGGCGCTGCCGTCTGTGTGGCCAATGGCGTAGGACTGACAGCAAAAACGTTGTCCATCTTTTTCGATGGATTCCGCGTTAACGGCGCATTCGCATTTGGGGCATGCACACTGTTGTTCAGACATAGCGACCTCCTTTGTTAACTCTTTTAAGCGTAGTGTCCTGAGGTGATATTATGTAATTGCTATTTTTTGAAAATTTCTAAGCAGGCGATCAAAGCGCTGCCTTCAAGCTATTGTGAGCGGGTGGGGCTGTATGGCGGGTTTTCCGAACAGATACGAAAAAGCACCCTTAAAAAGGGTGCTTTTTCGTTGCCTCTGCTGGCCATCCGTGTGTTTTGCTTGCTCGTCCTGAGCTTCTCATTTCCGTGAGACGTAAACGCTCAATCCTGAGCTTTTTTCATCCTTGAACGCTAAGTACTCATCCTGAGTACATTCACTCCTTGAAGACTTCGTTCTTCCTGAACGGGCGATCCTTCGCGAAGCGGTTTCCTTGCCGCGAACACTACAGATTATAGAACAACGCCAAGTTGTGTACAAGATAAAATTGTATTTTTATTGTACTTGCCTAGTACGTAAATGATGCTGGTGTAGAAAATAGAGTGTCTGTCCAAATTTTGCCCATATTTTGCGGCGTTATCGCTTTGCAAGCTAAAAACCCGATGAATTTTGGCATTGGTTAACTCAGGATAAATCGTTTGCCCTCTATAGGGTCCACTGTGTGCGCACTGCTTAAGGACAAGCGAGAAGGAGAGGCGAACAGGAGGTTTGCACTCACAAGGATGCATGAGCGGGATGTTTATGGAGCAGGGTTAAGGAAGATTCGATGAAGCCCCAGCCGATAGCGGCTGGGGCTTTTTTAATGCGCCAAAGGTTTGGCGCTCAGCAGGCCGTATCCAAATACTGTGGGCCCAGCTGGTCAAGCGGTACGTCCATGCCGGTTTGGCACGCCAAGCAGCGCAGAGTCGCGCTTTGCTTGCCGGTACCTTCCAGACGAAAGTGCTTGAAATAGAAAGTTTTGAGGGTTTCGGCGTTGCCGCAATGGCGGCAAATAATATCCAAACCGCCCACGGTATGACTGATCATGATATCCCGCACGCTAACCTCCTGCTGTTATTGAGTTGTGGGGTCTCGCGTAAAAGAGCTCAATTCCCTTTGCTCTTGCTACCTTTCAAGCATAAGCGGCTTACCGCGTTCTGCCACTGCTCTGGGTTAACAATAGCGTTTTAATTTTGTCACGCGGCTGACACATCGCGAGCGCATGGTGGTCAAGACGCCGGGAGGGCGTAGGAGGGAGCAAGCAGGAGGCTGGCTAAACCAGGGAGGCGCGACAGGAGGTTGCGAAAGTCTTCAGGGAGGACATGCTCGTACTGGACCCGGCCGGATGGCCGGGTCTTTTTTTGCGCCTTATAAAGGCGAGGGCAACAGCAGCGGCACGATGAAGTAGACGAACACCGTGATGACTACGGCGCTGACGATGTTCATGGCAAAGCCCGCCTTGGCCATCTGTTTAATGGTAATACGCCCGCTCGAGAACACGGCCGCGTTGGGTGGCGTCGAGATCGGCATCATGAAGGCGCAAGTAGTGGCCAGCGCCACTGCGATCATCAGCCCCAGCGGATTGCCGGTAGTGATCGCTGCGGCGAGCCCGGCGGTAATGGGAATTGCCATATTGGCCGTGGCGGTGTTGGAGATGATTTCGGTGAGGAAGAGCATCAAGAGCACCATGAACAGCAAGAGCCAGAAGTAGCTCACCCCGTCGAGCAGCTGGAGTTGTTCACTGATCCAGCCGGTCAGGTCGCTGGCGCTGAACGCCGCGGCCAGCGACATGCCCCCACCCCACAGGATGAAAAGCCCCCAGGGCAGATGCTTCATGTCATCCCAAATCAGCAGGCTACGCTTTTCACCATGGGCCGGAATGATGAATAGCGACACCGCGGCGATCACCGCAATCAGGGTATCGTTGATCGGTAGATCGAAAAACGGCGCCAGCCAGCCGCGCAGTGCCCAAGCCAGTGCGGTGAGTACGAACACCCCAAGCACGCGCTTTTCATTGCGGGTGATTGGGCCGAGCGCTTCGAGCTCCTGAGCCACGAAGTTTACTTCAAGGCGCGTGTTGGGCACTTTTGAGTAGACGCGGGTCAGGTAGGCGTAGAGAAAGACCAGCAGCAGAATCGTCAGCGGCAGCGCGAAGATCATCCACTGTAGAAAGCTGATTTCGACATCGAAGAACTGCGGAATCATCGCCACTACGATGGCGTTGGGCACCGAGCCGATGATCGTGGCGAGCCCGCCGATCGAAGCGGAGTAGGCCACGGTCAATAGCAGCGTGCGCGCGAAAGCGTCGCGCTGGTTCTTATCGAACTGGTCGCGCTCGTCGAGCTCATTTAAAAGCGCCACGGCGATGGGTAGCATCATCAGCGCCGTGGCCGCGTTGGAGATCCACATCGACAAAAACGCCGAGGCGATCAGCACGCCTAGCACGATGCTACGCAGGCTGTTACCAATGCGGTTGACGATGGAGAGCGCGATGCGTCGATGCAGGTTCCAGCGCTCGATGGCGATCGCTAGTATGAAACCGCCCATGTACATGTAGATGACCGGGTTGGCGTAGCCCACGACGGCTTCGTCCATGCTCATGACGCCGGTCAGCGGCAGTAGAATCATCGGCAGAAACGAGGTAACCGGAATAGGCACCGGCTCGGTGACCCACCACACTGCCATCCACACCGTGAGCCCCAGCACGATGCGTGGCATTGGGTCGATCAGCGTGGCGGGCATCGCCAACTGGAGTACTACGAACAGTAACGGCCCCGCCAGCAGCGGCACCCACCGGCGCCACTGATCGGTTAATGAACTCATGCTTGGCTCCCAGACAGAAATAAACAGATCGCTTGGCAATAACGTTGGCGGCTGGATGCTACCACTTACGTCTATGAAACGTTTGTCCAGGGGGTAAGACTTTGGTCGTGTATAGCAGGCGGGAGCAGCGCTGGGAGTATTAGGCGGGCAAAAAAAAGCCCCCGGCGTGGCCGGGGGCGTAGAGGTTACTCGTCGTCTTCTTTCTCATCCTTGGGCTTGTCGCTGCCCTGATGATCGAGCTCGCTTGCCTGATCCAAGCGCGGGTGGTGATCGAAGAATAGCCCGTTGACGTCGTCGACCTGATCCAGCAGCTTGATCGTCTCGGCCAGTACGTGAATCGCGGCCAGCACGTCCTGGGTGTTGCCGCTTTCCGAGATGGTATGCATATTGCGCGTCGGAAAGCCCAGCGAGGTCGCGGCGCTATCGATGGAGGCAAGAACGCTTGCCATCCCGTCGGTGCCGGTATCCACGCCGACGATATCGCGCTGCATGGGAATGTCCTGCTGGCGCGCGGTTTCGGCGATGATGCGGTTGAGCTGCTCGCTGGCGATCGAGCCGACGGACAGCGTAAAGCCCTTGCCCATCTCCAGCGCCTGCATGCGCTTATCGCCGATGCCGGGCGCGGCCACGTAGTCGTGGTTCACGTCGATACCGATCAGCGCGTCGGGTTTGAGATCACCGGCTAGCACGCGGCTGCCGAAGCGGCCGATCTCCTCGTAGCTTGCGATGGCGAACATTACGCGTACGTTGTTGGTGCCGCCGGCTTCGGCTACCAGGCGTGCCACTTCCGCGGTGACGAAGCAGCCCAGGCCGTTATCGAGATACGCACCGTAGAAGGTGTTGGGGCTGAAGCCTTTTTTGATCGGGCGGTTGAAGATGATCGAATCACCCGGGCGCACGCCCAGGTTGAGCACCTGCTGTTTCTTGTTCTCGCCGTGAATCTGTAGATCCAGATAGATCTGCTCTTTCTTGATGCCTTTCTCGCCGCTTCTGACACCTGGGTCCGAGAAGTGGATCGCGCCCAGCGCCTCGACGGTGCCGCCTTCCAGCCGGCGATAGCTGCCCGGCGCTTCCGGGTCTTCGCTGAACAGGATGACTTCGTGGCCGATCAGCACCGTCGGCAAAAACGAGTCGGTGTTGATCCAGATCTTGCCGTCCTCGCCGATCGAACGCACCTGCATGCGGATCTTGTCGGCGTGGCCCACCAGCATGATCTTGAACATGTCGTCCTGGCCCGGGTGGGTATCCAGCACCACGCCGGCGTTGCCACGATACTGATGAAGCTTCCAGCTCTCGGGGGCGAAGCTTTCAAAGTAAGGCTTCAGCACGCCGTAGGTCATGGCCCCTTCGAGCCCGACCGGGCTTGGCGCGGCGATGATATTGCGCATCAAATCGAACTGCGCCTCGGGCATCGGCTGCGTCCAGGGTTTGGCGCTTTCGCTCATGTAAAACTCTCCATGTTGGCTCGTGAGTAGGCTATCCAGTTTGGCACAAATCTATTGGAAACGTGTGCCGTTCATCGGCCTCGAGCCATCATCGACGGCGTGAATCAGCTCGAACAGCGCCCGCGCTGCACTGGACAGAGGATGGCGCCGGCTTAAGACAATACCAAGCTCGCGGGGCGTGTTCGGCGCTACCAGCGGCCGGTGGTCGATACCTGCTGCCGCGATCTGACGAAAGCTCAGCGCAGGAAGTACGCTAATGCCAAGCCCCGCCGCGACCATACGGCCCACCGTGGCGATCTGGCTGGCATCGCAAAGAATATCGAGCTTGACGCCAACGCTCGCCACTGTACGGTCGATATCCTGACGCGAGCTCGATAGCCGATTGATGCCGATGAAAGGGTAGTCCCCCAACTGCGCCCACTCTGCGTGCGTTTGCTGACCAAGCGCGTGGCCGTCAGGGAAAACCGCCACGTAGCGGTCGACCCAAATGGGCTCGAAGCTTAGATCGTCTGCGTTCTGAGGCTCGACGGAAAGCCCGAAGTCGGCGCGACCCTCGCGCACCATTTGATTGATCTGCTCGGCCAGCACGTCGTGAAGGCTCAGATTGATGCGTGGATAGGTTTCGTGAAAGCGCTTGAGCACGCCTGGAAATATCCCCGCCGCCAGTGTCGGCAGTGCGGCAACCGTCACCTTGCCGCGCTGCTTGGAGAACTGCTCACCGAGATCCTCGAAAGCCTCGTGCCAGTCGCTAAGAAGACGCTGCGCGACGGGCAAAAACGCCTCGCCTTCCGGCGTCAACGCGAGCTGGCGGCTGGTGCGGGCAAACAGCGCTCCGCCCACGCTTTCCTCGAGCTTTTTTAGCGCGATGGAAATGGCGGGTTGGGAAAGGTGCACGCGCTCGCTGGCTTCGCTAAAGCTTCGCGATTGGGCCACCGCCACGAATACTTGAAGCTGCTTGATGCTGGTCGTCATATGAATATCAAACCCTGGCCTGAGAGAGCGTGCTCACGAGAAAGTGTGTGTGAAAGGCCGTCATTTATGGACCGCTTAAGGGTAACGAGAATGACTTCTTAGAGCGGATAACGCCGGACGCAAGACCCTTAAAGAGAACGTTTTTTCTGAGACTTTAGTTTATATGTCCATTAACTAAAGTACTTTTTGCTATTGCTGTACTGCAGCAAACACCCGTATATCAGGCACTAAAGAGACGCATTATTTTATTTTAATAAATAAAACGAAATTTAAAAACAATTTAATATACAAAACTTTTGTCAGTCCTCACCTTGAGTTATCGCTTAAAAAAGCGTTCCTGTACCACTACTTACCTTTTACCCCACAATAAAAACGGCCCTTGGGGCCCGGGAGTCACCATGAAAACGCTACTCACCGCCGTTGTCGCCAGTACCGCGCTGGTCGCCGCCGCTGTCAGCCATGCCAACGAGCGTCTACTGATCGGGTCGACCTCCAGCTCGTCGAGCCATTACAGCTACTTCGTCGCCGTCAACCAGATCATCAACAATCAGGTCGAAAACATCAGCTCGTCGGTGGCTGAAACGGGCGCAGCGGTGGACAACCTTCGCCGTCTTGGCCGCCATCAGATCGATATGGGGTTGGTCACCACCAATATCGGCTACCACGCCTACGCCGGTGAGCAGGAGTTCGACGGGCGCCCGGTCGATAGCCGTCTGCTGTGGGTCTACACCGTGGCACCGCAAAACGCCGTGATGCGTGAAGACGCCGGCGTTACCACCTTCGCAGAGCTGGACGGCGTGCGCTTCAACCCGGGGATCACCGGCTCGGCTACCGAAAAGACTACCGAAGCGGTCATGACGACGCTGGGCATCGAGCCCGACTATGTGCGCGGCTCGACTACCGACATTGTCGATTCGATGAAGGATGGTCGCGTCATGGGCTCGGTGAAGTCCGGCGTGGGTAACCGTCTCGACGGCTCCACCATGGACATTTCCACGTTCACCCCCATCAGCGTGCTCTCGCTCGATGACGAGCAGGCCCAAACCCTTCGCGACGAGATGCCTGATCTGGCAATCGTCGACGTACCCGAAGGCGCAGGGGACGGTATCCCGGCCTACACCACTTGGGCATTCGGCGTTGCCGTTCACGCGCATCCGGACATGAGCGAGGAGACCGCCTACGAAATCGTCAAGGCGGTCATGGAAAATCCGGAGCCGCAGATCAACGCCTTCTCGGCAATGGAAGGTGCGGACATCGCCCAAATGACCCTCGAGGTAGGCACGGTACCGCTGCACGCCGGCGCCGCGCGTTATTTCGAAGAGCAGGGTTATGAGATTCCCGAGGCGCTGCAGCCGGCCCAGTAAGTCTCCGATAGAGGACGAAGTTCATGCGAGACCTACTCGTCAAGGGGCTGGCGCTGACGCTTGGCGGCCTGATCCTTTTTACGTCTGCGACCGGGCCTTTTGAAAGCCTGGTTCAGCGCAGTCTCTTTCTTGCGCTGGTCATTCTTCTAGGGTTTGCCGTCTACCCCTTGGGCGACGGCAAGCGCTGGCGCCCGATTGGTATCGCCATCGATCTGGTGCTGGCGGTGGGCGTGGTGCTCGCCTGCGGCTACGTGGCGCTCAATTACGAGCAGATTCTGGTCGAGCTCCCCTGGGCCACGCCGCGGGACATGGTGCTGACCGGGGTGCTGCTGATCGCCATTCTGGAGCTTTCCCGCCGGGCGATTGGCTGGATCTTTCCAATTCTGGTGGTGGCCGGGCTCGCCTACGCCTGGTTTGGCTCGATGATTCCTGGGCCGCTGGGGCACCGCGGGTTCGATCTTTACTACATGACCGAAACGATCTATCTGGGCGATCTAGGTGTTTGGGGCATGCTGGTGGGCGTAGCCGCCACCACCATCGCGGCGTTCGTGCTCTTTGGCTGTCTGCTGCTGCACACCGGCGGCGGTAATACCTTCATGGATTTGGCGCTGCGCATCAGCGGGCGCTCGCCGGGCGGGGCGGCCAAGGTAGCGACCGTCGCCTCAGGGCTTTTCGGCATGGTTAGCGGTAGCGCCGTGGCCAACGTGGCCACGACCGGCAACTTCACCATTCCGATGATGAAACGGCTGAACTACCCGCGGCCCTTTGCAGCGGGCGTGGAAGCGGTGGCCTCCACCGGTGGGCAGATCGCGCCGCCGATTTTAGGGGCCGCAGCGTTCATCATGGCTGAGATCATCGGCGAGAGTTACCTGCGTATCGCTTTGGCGGCGCTGCTGCCGGCGATACTTTTCTATCTGGGCGTGTTCTTGACGATCCATCTGGTGGCCAAGCGCCGCGAGCTCAAGGTGGTGCCCGAAGACGAGCTGCCGCCCTGGGCGGAAATTCGCCGGCCCGAGCGGATCATTCCGATTCTGGCCGCGCTCGGCGGGCTCTTCTACGGGGTGCTGAGCGGGCGCTCGATTCAGATGTCGGCGTTCTACGGCATCCTGATGACGGTGCTGACCTTCGTACCCTTCGCACTGATCGCGCGCATGCCGCTCAAGGCGGTCATCGGCAAGCTCGTGGGCGGGCTGGTCGATGCGGGCAAGGGCATGGTCATCATCGGCGTGCTGCTGGCCGGTGCACAGATTCTGGTGGCCATGATCGGCATGACCGGGATCGGCGTGACGCTGGCGAGTCTGATCGTCAACGTAGGCGGAGAGTCGCTGTTTCTCGTGGCGCTGATCGTCGGCGGGGTTTGTCTGATTCTTGGCATGGGCATTCCCACCACCGCGGCCTATGTGCTGGTCGCCTCGGTGCTGGCGCCGGCGCTGACCACTATCGGCGTCGAGCCGCTCATCGCGCACCTGTTCGTATTTTATTTTGCGACGCTGTCGGTCATTACGCCGCCGGTCTGCATCGCGGTGTTCGTCGCCTCGGGTATCGCCGGCACCAACTGGCTGCCGTCGGCGGTAGAGGCGGTGCGCCTGGCCGCCGCGATCTACGTCATTCCGTTTCTGCTGTTGATCTACCCGGCGCTGGCGGGCTTCGGCTCGGCCTGGGAGATCGTGCTGGCAAGCTCGCAGGGCATCGTATTCGTCGTGGCCTTCGCCGCGCTCATGTCGCGCGTCATGATGACCGGCCACCGCGTGGTGGACGCGCTGGCCTTGGCGCTGGTGATCGGCCTGGCGCTCATTCCCGGATGGCTGACCACGCTCAGCGCGTTGATCATCATCGCGGGGCTTTTCTGGCGCCGTCGCCAGCTGCTCGATGACGGCGTGGCGCCGACCACACCTGCCCCTCAACTTCTCAAGGAGCACACCACATGAGCTTTTTACTGGGTAGTGGGGCCGGGTTCTCCGGCGATCGCACCGATGCGGCCGAGGCGGTGGTGGCGGAACTCATCCGGCGAGGAAAGCCCGCCGCTTTGGCCTTCGAAACGCTGGGCGAGCGCACGCTGGCCGCGGCGCACCGCGCCATGCGCGAAGACCCGGCGCAGGGGTTCGAGCCGCTGATCGAAGAGTTTTTGCCGCCGGTGCTGCGCGACTGCGTCGATCACGGCATCACCATCCTGGGCAATTTCGGCGCCGCCAACCCCGAAGGTGCCTGCGCGCTGGTCAAAAAGCTGGCCGAGGCCGCAGGCCGCCCGGATATCGCCATCGCCCAGGTGCATGGCGACGACATCCGTGACCGGCTGCGCTCGCTCGACCTGACGCCTTGGGAGGCGGAGCGCCAGGCGCTGCCTGACGACAGCGCGCTCATTTCGGCGAACGTTTATCTAGGTGCCAAGGCGCTGGTCGAGGCGCTTTCGCTTGAGGCCGACATCGTAGTCACCGGGCGCGTCGCCGACCCCGCGCTCTTTCTGGCGCCCTTGATGCACCATTTTCAGTGGCGCTGGGACGACTGGGACCGGCTCGCCTGCGGCATGATGGCCGGGCACCTGGCCGAGTGCGGTGCCCAGGTCAGCGGCGGATACTTTGCCGATCCGGGGCTCAAGGACGTGCCGAGTCTCGCCACCGTCGGCTATCCGATCATCGAGGTGGAAGAAAACGGGCGCCTTCTGGTGACCAAGCCGGAGGGTAGTGGGGGGCTCGTGACCGAGCAGACCGTCAAGGAGCAGCTTCTGTACGAGGTGCACGACCCGGCCAACTACCTGACGCCGGACGTGGTGGTCGATTTGTCCAACGCGACCGTGCGTCAGCTCGGCCCGGATTGCGTGGAGGTGAGCGGCATTCGCGGCAAGCCGGCGCCTGCGCGTTTGAAAACCACCGTGTGCTACGACGGCGGCTGGCAAAGCGAGGCGGAGATCTCCTACGCCGGGCCCAACGCGCTCGAGCGCGCACGGCTCGCCGCCCGGGTGCTGCGCGAGCGGCTGGCGTTTCGTACCCCGGCGGAGCTTCGCACGCGTTTCGACATCATCGGCCTTGCAAGCGTGTTCGACAGCGACGACGGCGAGCTTCAGCGTCTGGCCGCCCCGGCCAATCCCGACGGCGACTACCGCCTGCGTTTGGCCGCCGAGCATCCGGAGCGGCGCTGGGTCGCACGCGCAACCCAGGAGCTATTGGCGCTTTACTGCGCGGGGCCGGCGGGCGGAGGCGGTGTGCGGCGTCAGTTCCAGCGGCGGGTGTTTACCGCCTCATATCTGGTGCGGCGCGACGATGTTCACGATTACGCTCGCTTGTTCGACGTTAGATCACAAAACGCCCAGCCGCAAAATGCCTATGACCAAAGAGGAACCTCCCATGCTGCAGGCTGAAACGTCGCATCCGGCGCGCGCCGTGGAGACGACGCCACTTCACCAGCTGGCTCACGCTAGGGCCGGGGACAAGGGCGACCGGCTCAATATCGCGTTGTTCGCTTACCGGCCGGAGGATTACGACCTGCTCGTGAGTGAGCTCGACGAGGCCCTGGTACTGGCGCTTTTTCAGCACCGCGGCGCTAGCCGCGTTCGCCGCTACCTGCTGCCTCAGCTGGGGGGCATGAATTTCGTCATCGACGACGTGCTCCAGGGCGGGGTCAACGGTGCGCTCAACCTGGACGGCCACGGCAAGACGCTCTCCTTTCTACTGCTTGGCGTGGATATTACGCGCTGACTCGACTTAGGTGGTCATGACGGCCGGCGCCGGACGCCTTATCATGCGTTGATGGTTCAACAATAATGCATATAAGGTAACGGAGCCGCCCTTGACCGCCTCGATCTCCCTGCAGCGCTATAAGGTGCTGCTCGCCGGTATTTTCAGCCAGCTTCTGTGTGTCGGCGTGGCGCGCTTTGCCTATACGCCGCTTCTGCCGGTGATGCAGGGCGGCGGGCTTTTGAACGACGCCGAGGGCGGGTGGCTGGCCGCTTTTAACTACGCGGGCTACATGCTGGGCGCGGTGCTTGCCGCCTCGACTGGAAGTCTCGCGCTCAAGGATACGCTCTACCGCGCGGGGCTTTTGCTGGCGGTGGTAACGACCCTTGGTATGGCGCTGACCGAAAACCTCTGGCTCTGGGCCGCGCTGCGCTTTTTGGCGGGGCTCTCCAGCAGCGCCTCGATGCTGTTGGCCTCGGGGCTGATTCTGCACTGGCTGATCGAACACAAGCGCCGAAGTGAGCTGGGCATTCACTTCGCGGGCCTGGGGCTTGGCATCGTGCTGGCAGCGCTGGCGGTGGAGGGGTTGCTGGCGCTCTCCATCGACTGGCGCGGCCAGTGGCTCTGGCTGACCGCGTTGGGCGCCGGGCTTGTGATTCCCGCATGGCGGTGGCTGCCGCCTCCTACGAAACCTGCCGCCAGCGCCACGCGCCAACCGGCCACCAAGCGGTCCGCCAGCGCGACCTTTCTGCGCCTGATGGTGCCGGCCTACTTTTGCGCCGGGTACGGCTACGTGGTTAACGCGACCTTTCTCGTCACCATTGTCGAGCGCGAACCGCTGCTTGCTGGTACCGGCAACTGGGCGTTTGCGCTGGTGGGGCTGTCCGCAGCGCTAACGGTAGTGATGTGGGACTTCGTCGCCCGCCGCCTTGGCTATCTGGGGGCGCTTTGCCTTGCCATGGTCATTCAGGTGGTGGGGATTTGGCTTCCGCTCTGGAGCACGAGCCTGGCCGCGCTGCTGTTAAGCGCGGTGCTTTATGGTGGTACCTTTCTTGGGTGCGTCTGTTTAGTGCTCACCATGGCCGGGCGGCTTTATCCGGATAACCCGGCGCGGCTGATGGGGCAGCTGACGCTGGCCTACGGCGCGGCGCAGATCATCGCGCCGGCGGTGACCGGAATGCTTGCCGAAGCCGTCGGCGACTACCGGCTGGGGCTATGGCTTGCCGGCGCGCTGGTGGCGCTGGGCGCCGTGATTCTGCTGGTGCTCAAGCGCGTGGACCGCACCGCCCAGCGTCTGGACGCCGAGGCGCGCGCGCTCTAGCGCAAAACTCCTGGGCTTTTAGGCCCAAATCCGCCAGGATGTCGCCTTTTTTCGAGGCAGGGGAAAAGGCATGGCGTCTTCTGAACAACCGCGTGCGCAGTGGCTTGGGCGCTGGGGATTTCTGCTGGCAGCGACCGGCTCGGCGGTGGGGCTTGGCAACGTCTGGAAGTTTCCCTACATGACCGGCGAGTACGGCGGCGGCGCCTTCGTGCTGGTGTATCTGATCTGCATTCTGGCCGTGGGCGTGCCGGTGATGATGGCCGAGATCGCCTTTGGTCGACGCGGGCGCGGCAGCCCTATCGACGCCTTTCGCCGCATGGCGACGGAGTCTGGCCGCTCACCGCTATGGTCGCTTTTGGGCTGGATGTCGATGCTCGCCGGCTTCATGATCCTCTCGTTTTATGTGGTCGTGGCGGGCTGGTCGTTCTCTTATCTCTGGAAGACGCTTAGCGGCGGGCTCAGCGGTGGCAGTGTCGGGGAGCTTGAGGCGTTGTTCGAGGCCAATAACGCCAATCCCTGGAATCTGGGTTTTTGGAGCACGCTGGTCACGCTGATCACCATGGTGATCGTCGGCAAGGGCGTTCAGGAGGGCATCGAGAAGAACGTACGCTGGATGATGCCGGGGCTGGTGCTGATGCTGGTGGTACTGATCGGCTTCGGCGCGCTTTCTGGAGGCTTCGGTGAGGCCTTTGCGTTTTTGTTTTCGTTCAACGCGGGAAGCCTTTCGAGTGCGGGGATGCTGGCCGCGCTGGGCCATGCGTTTTTCACGCTGTCGCTGGCCGCCGGGGCGATTTTGACCTACGGCAGCTACCTGCCGAAAACCGCTTCCATCGGGCGCACCACGCTCGGCGTCGCGATGGCGGATACGCTCGTCGCGCTCATGGCCGGTCTTGCGATCTTCCCGGTCATTTTTGCCAACGGCATGGACCCGGCGGGTGGGCCGGGGCTCATCTTCAAGAGCCTGCCCGTCGCGTTTCAGGCGATGCCGCTGGGGTCGCTGTTCGGCGCGCTGTTTTTCATCATGCTCTCGATGGCCGCGCTCACCTCGTCGATCTCCATGGTCGAGGCAACGGTCTCCTGGCTTTGCGACAACAAGGGCTTTACGCGCCGCTCGGCGGCCTGGAGTACCGGCACCGTGCTTTGGCTGATCAGTACCGCGGCGATGCTTTCGTTCAACGTGGGCGCGGACTGGACTCTGGCGGGTAAGACCTTCTTTGACTGGCTCGACTATCTGACTTCGCGCTGGCTGATGCCGCTGGGCGGGCTGGGTACCATTTTCGTCGCCGGATTTATGCTCAAAAAGGACGTCATGCGCGACGAGCTTGCGCTTGGCCCGCGCTTCTACGCGCTGTGGCTGGTGATGGCGCGCTACGTAAGCCCCTTGGGCATTCTGGTGATCTTTGCCGACGTGCTGGGGCTTTATAGCGTCGTGTTCGCTCAGCACTGGCCGTATCTGCTCGGCGTGCTGCTGCTGCTGATGCTAGTGGGCGAGCTTTTAAGCCCGCGGCTGCGTCAGGCGCTCGCGCCGCGCTGATCGTTCGGTGCCCTCGTCGAAGACGGCTTGTTCGACGCCATCTCGCGGCGCTGCTCGTTGATGAACGTAGCGGTCAGCGGTGTCTGGCAGCGGGCGAACACCTGGCGTAAAAATCGCTTGCGCGCGCCGCGATAGCCGCCGCTCAACAGCACCGCTTGGGTTAGGCTTTCCAAAAGCGGTGCGCGCTCGCCCTCGTCGAGCCGCGCAAACTCATCCAGAGCGCTTGGCCATTCCACGGCCAGGGTGCTGGGCGCGTCGGGAAGTGTGGCCAGCACGTATGAGAGCAGCAGCACCAGGTTCGGGTGGGGGTGCTGGTTGCGCATGATCATTTCACCCACGCCCTGGGCGAGCAGGCGGCGGATGTGTTCCGGGGCGCGCTCGATGCGCGGCATCAGCCGTTCGATGCGCTGAGGGCCCAGGGCGAGCAGGCAGGCGTCCTCGGTCACGCGGGCCGCGATCCAGGCATTCCATAGCGCGTAGAGCGGTGCGACAAGAAAGGGAACGAAGCCGCGCAGGGTCAGCCGTCCGAGCAGGCGGCGCATGATCATGCGAAGCAGGAAACTGCTCAGGCTGACCTTGAGCCGGTAGATCAGGGCGCGTAGCGTCAGCTTCCAGCCGCGAAGATACGCGTGCGGGTTGACGCCGTACACGAGACTACCCGGGCTTGGGTACTCCAGCGCCACCCGGGCTGCGCCCTGCAGGGTCAACTCCACCGTGGGGGGCTGGGGCGAGCTGTGGCGGTAGTCGAGCCCGCAAAAGTGCATCATGCGCGCCACGCCGCGCAGCGAGTTCCAGTAAATAAAGCCGATTTCCAGCAGCGTCACCACACCAGCGAAGGCCATGTAGCCGGTCCAGTAGGGCAGCTGTTCGCGAAGCGACAGCGCCTCCCAGTGGTCGACGAGTATCTCGCGCATCCACCACTCGGCGCCGCCGATCAGCGTGCCCGAAACGGTCCCCGCCAGCGCCGCCCAAACGATCACCCAGCGGCGGCTTTTTTTCAAAGCGACCATATCCGGGGCGCCTAGCGCTTTATGGCGAGTCAGGCGGCGGCCGATGTAGCGGCGTGCGAAACGCTGAATGCGATCCGGGGCGGGGGCGAATTCCTTGTCGGGGCGTGTAAGCGGCATGAGGACTAACGCAACTTCGAATGGGGCCTTTAGGGTAGCGGCTTCTTACGCTCGGCACACGCCTGGATTGCGCCGGGATGCGTACCGGCTTTCATCAACTCGCCCCAGCGAGTGGTAAAGCGGTCCGAGCGGTGGCCGCAGCGCAAGTGCCAGGACGCCTCTTCCGGCTCGACGCCAAAGCGCACCTTGTTTTGGCCCATGCGCCGGTTGATGTCGTCGAGGGTGGCCATCAGCGCTGGATGATGACGGTGGCGAGGCGGCTGATGCAAAAGCGAGAGCTGATACTGCTCGGCATCGACCAAGTCTAGCAGCATCACCCCGGCCTTCATGAAGCGGTGATCGGGACGGTAGATCTGCTCGAGTCCTTCGCGCACCGCGGCCAGAACCACGCGCGTGTCGTCGCTGGGGGCGGCGAGCGGAATCATGGCGTGGGGAAAGTACTGAGGCTGGTCCTGGCGGTGGCGGTTGGTGGCGAGAAAGATCATCACCGCCCGGGTCAGGCTTCGCTGCTCGCGAAGCTTCTCGGCGCTGCGCTGGGCGTGGCGGCTCAGCGCGCTGTACACGTCGGCCTTGTCGCCGGTGGGCCTGCCGAAAGAGCGCGAGGTCATGATGCGCTGGCGCGGCTCGTCCACCGCGTTCATGGAAAGGCACGGCGTGCCGCGAAGCTCCAGCGCCGTGCGCGCCAGCACCACGGAGAAGCGCCGGCGAAGGTCGTGGTGATCGCACTCGCGCAGATCCCAAGCGGTGTGGATGCGCTGCACCGCCAGCCGCTCGGCCAGCCGCCGCCCGATGCCCCACACCTCACCTACGGGAAGCTCCTTCAGCAGCGCCGTGGTCTCTTTCGAGGCAGCGTCCAGCAGGCATACCCCTTCGTAGCGCGCGCGCTTTTTGGCGGCGTGGTTGGCAAGCTTGGCCAGCGTATGGGTTGGCGCCAGCCCGACGCAGACCGGCAGCCCCAGGTGGCGGCGGATGCGGCGGCGAAGCGCTTCACCCACCGCCTGGCACTGTGCGGGGGTGAGGCCGTCCAGATACACGAACATTTCGTCGATGGAGTAGGGCGCCACCGCCGGGCAGGCGTCGCGCAGAAGCTGGCAGAGCCGCCCCGACATGTCGCCATAGAGCTCGTAGTTCGATGACTTCAGGTGAATGCGCTGGGCGCGGCGCAGCCCCTCGAGCTTGAACGCCGGCACGCCCATGGGAATCTCCATCGCTTTGAGCTCTTCCGAGCGGGCGATGATGCAGCCGTCGTTATTGCTCATCACGCCCACCGGCTGGCCTTCGAGTTCGGGCTGGAAAACGCGTTCGCAGCTGACGTAGAAGTTGTTGGCGTCGACCAGACCGATCACGACACGTACTCGTGAATCACCGCGCGCACTACGCCCCACAGCTGACACTCGGTGCCCGACAGCGGCAGCGGCGGGTAGAGCGGGTGAGCCGAACACAGGTGTGGGGTGCCCTGGTAGAGCGCGTAGCGCTTGATCAGCACTTCGCCATCGAACAGCGCCACCAGAATGTGGCCAATGCGCGGCTGGATGCTGCGATCCACCACCAGCAGGTCGTCGTGGAAAATGCCCCAGCCTTCCATGCTGTCGCCGATCGCCGTCAGGTAGAACGTCTGCGTCGGATTCTTGATCAGCCGCGTGTTGAGATCCAGCGTGCGCTGCTCGTAATCCTGGGCCGGCGACGGAAAGCCGCTGAAGCCGGCGCGGGCGTACAGGGCAGGAAACGCCAGCGGTTGAAAGGTTAACGGCCAAGCTGTCGCAACGTGGGCAGGTTGAGACGGCATCGTGACGTCCTCGAAAAATAAAATAGTGTATGTATATACAGTATTATTTTCCGAGGCTCAAAATGCAAGGTTGACGCCGTGCCCGATTTTCAACGTCCGGTTTTCAACGTGCAAGCCAGAGCCCCACGACGATGGCGCTGATCACGGCGATGAAAAAGACGGCATTGCGGGCACGGGTATCACGGCGAGGTTTCATAACGGTACTCATCTGGCGAAGGGGTGGATGACGGTTGGCGCACCAGCGCGTATTAGGCGTAGCGCGCAGAATTTTGAAAACCAAGCGCTCCAGGCACTGAGCCCGGCATGGTAACGTTTACGCTATAAGGCGTCATCAAACGAACGACGCGCACACGGAGAGATCGCTTATGGTGGAAGTGGCAAGCACCGCGCCCAGGCCGCTGTCGCTGGCCGGAGGCCGACTGGCGGGCCTTGCGTGGGGACGCACGGATGCGCCGACTTGGCTTGCGCTGCACGGCTGGCTGGATAACGCCGCAAGCTTCACGCGCTTGGCGCCGCGTTTGGCGCGCGCGCTCGGCGTGCGCATCGTCGCGCTCGATTTTCGCGGCCACGGCCACTCCGCCCACGGGCCCGCCCAAACCGACTACGCGCTGTGGGACTACGCGTTTGATGTGCTCGACGCGCTGGACGAGCTGGAAATCGAGCGCGCCACGCTCTTGGCCCACTCGATGGGGGCAGCGGTAAGCTGCCTGCTGGCCGCCGCGCTGCCCGAGCGAGTAGACAAACTGCTGCTGGTCGACGGGCTGGGTGCGCTCAATACCGAAGCCGAGCAGAGCACCGAACAGCTTAGAAAGGGGCTTTTGGCGCACCGCCGTCAGGCGTCGCGCACGCCGCGCTACGCGGATCTCGAGCGCGCGGTGGCCGCGCGGGTGGCCGGCGGGGTGACGCCGGTGAGTGCTTCGACCATCACCCCGGTGGTCGAGCGCAATACCCGGGCAAGCCCGGATGGAAAAATTGAGATGCGCACCGACGCGCGCCTGCTCAAGCCGTCGCTGGTGCGCTTTACGCCGGAGCAGGTGCTAATGATGCTGGCGAGTATTCAGGCGCCGGTACTGCTCGTCGAAGGCGATAGCGGCATTCTTGGCGAGCGCCGCTGGGCACAAGAGGCGCGCCAGCAGGTGCCTCATTTGACGCGGCAGGTGCTTTTGGGTGGCCATCATCTGCATCTGGAGATGGATGCCGTCGAGGCGGTCGCGGCCACCATCGTGGATTACTGCCAACGCCAGATGAACGTGTAAAACGGAACAGATCGGAACGTCGAATGAGCAAGTCAACAGAGCAAGCGTTAAGCCATATTTCTCCTTGCAGTGACGGTCACGGCAAAAAGGTCGCCCTGGTGTTGGGCAGCGGCGGCGCCCGCGGCTATGCCCATATCGGCGTGATCGAAGAACTCGAGGCGCGCGGTTTCGAGATCATCTCGATCGCCGGCTGCTCCATGGGCGCGCTGATCGCCGGCATTTACGCCTCAGGCAAACTGCCGGAGTACCGCGAGTGGGTCTGCAATCTGGACTATCTGGACGTATTGAAACTGGTCGACGTGACCTGGAGCCCGATGGGCGCGATGCGTGCCAACAAGGTGATGAACAAGCTCGAGGCGCTGATCGGCGATACGCTGATCGAGGATCTGCGCATTCCGGTGACCACGGTGGCAACGGATCTCGTCCGCCAGCGCGAAGTCTGGTTTCAGCGCGGCCCGCTGTTGCGCGCCATTCGCGCCTCGATCGCCGTGCCGGGGGTGATCACGCCGGTACATCTGGGCGATCAGGTGCTGGTCGACGGCGGGCTTTTGAACCCGCTACCGATGATGCCGATTCTCTCCGCCCACGAGGCGGATCTGGTGGTGGCGGTGAACGTCACCGCTCAGAGCCCTCAGCCCATCAGCCTCGAGGAGCTTCTGCCCGTTGACGAGCAGGACGAGCGCACGCGCCTGGAGCGCGATCACGACGCCAACCTGGGCGGCTGGATGGACGGTGTGCGCGCGGCGACCAAGCGGCTATGGGACGGCTTTGGCGCGCAAGACGACCAGTGGGTCGAAGAGGAGAGCATGGAGGCGCGTGGCCAGCGCGAGTGGGGCAAGCTCGACATGATTCTGGAGTCTTTTGATATCACCCAGGCCGCACTGGCCAAGTACAAGGTGGCGGGCTACCCGCCGGACGTGCTGATCGAAGTGCCGAAAACGGTGTGCAGCACCTACGAGTTCCACCGCGCTAAAGATTTGATTCGCCTCGGCCGCCACCTGGCCGACGAGGCGCTGGAGCGGCGCATGCCGAGTATCGCCTCGGACGCTGCCGAGTAGCCGGTTAACGGCCCCGCTTGCGAAGCAGCACGTAGACCGCGCCGGTGCCGCCGTCGGCGTCCACCGCCGAGCAAAACGCCAGCACCCCCGGCCACTCCCTGAGCCAGGCGTTGGTGTGGCTTTTTAGCACCGGAAAATCCGCCGTCGCGCCCCAGGCCTTGCCGTGCACCACCAGCACGCAGTGAAGATGCTGGGCGGCGGCGTCCGTCAGAAAGCTTTCTAGCTCGGTACGCGCCTCTTCCAGGGTGTAGCCGTGAAGGTCCAGCCCCGCCTGCCAGGGCGTTTGGCCACGTTTGAGCTGGCTAAAGGTGCGATAGGGCAGATCGTTCACGCTGAACTCGAGATACTCCGACGGACGCACCGCCTCGACCCGGCCGTCAGAAGTGCGCCCGGTCGTTATCTGGCTTTCGCTTTTGACCGCCGCCTGGCGGCGCGCCGCTTGGGCGTCGCGCTCGCGTTTGGGCCTGCCGGGGTCGGCCAGGTCGTTTTTGATCTGGCGCACCCCGGCCTCCTGGAGCGCCTGGCGAAAGGCGCTGATCTCTTCATCGTTGGGCGAGTGGCGGCGTCGCGACATGAAAGGCTCACAAAAAATGAAAAACGGCGGTGTGGAGGATGGCGTGAACGCCACAGTATAGCGGCCCTGGCGGCGCTGTGAACCGGGCGGCGACGAAGGTACAATCATTTCCCGATGTTAAGCCTACGACGTTTTTCACGTTTCACCCTTGATGAGGCCGCAAGCCAGGCGCTTGCGGCCCCGCCTGGCCAGGAGCCCTTGTGACCACGCACCTCAATGCCGAGACTTCCCCCTCAACGCTTTCCCTGCCGGAGTCGGCGCTGGCCAGTGACCTGATCACGCTGCGCGACTATCTGCGCTGGGCAACCAGCGAGTTCTACGTCGCCGGTTTGCACTACGGCCACGGCACCGACTCGCCCTGGGACGAAGCGGTGGCGCTGTGCCTGGGCGCGCTACATCTGCCCTGGAACGTCGACCCCGGCGTTCAGGACGCACGGCTTCTGCCTGTCGAGCGCCAGCGCATCATCGAGCTGGTGCGCCGGCGCGTCGAAACCCGCGCGCCGCTACCGTACCTGCTGGGCGAGGCGTTCTTCGCCGGTTTCCCGTTCGATGTGGACGAGCGCGTGCTGATTCCGCGCTCGCCGATCGCCGAGCTGATTCTCGACGGCTTCGGCGCCTGGTTCGATGAAGAGCCGCCGGAACACGTGCTCGATTTGTGCACGGGGTCGGGCTGTATCGGTATCGCCACGGCTCTGGTGCTGCCCACCAGTCACGTGACGCTGGCGGACTTGAGCCCGGACGCGCTGGCAGTGGCGAAGCAGAACATCACCCGCCACGACGTCGGCGACCGGGTGCGCGCGGTCGAATCCGACGTTTTCGACGGGCTTGCCGGTCAGCGCTTTAATCTGATCGTCTCCAACCCGCCCTACGTTGATGCGCGCGATCTGGCCACCATGCCTGCCGAGTTTCGCCACGAGCCGGCGCTTGCCCTTGGCGCCGGCTCTGATGGGCTGGATATCGTACGGCGCATTTTGCGCCAGGCGCGTGACCACTTGACCGACGACGGCTGGCTGATCGTCGAGGTCGGCAACTCCGATCGTCACGTCGAGGCGGCCTTCCCCGAGGTCGGCTTTATGTGGCTTGAATTCGAGCACGGCGGCCAGGGCGTCTTTGCCATCAGCGCCGCGGAACTCGACGCCCACGCGGCGTCTTTTGCGTAAGGAACTAGCGACATGTCTGGCAATACGTTCGGCAAGCTTTTCAGCGTGACCACTTTCGGAGAGAGCCACGGCGTGGCCCTTGGCGCCATCGTCGACGGCTGCCCGCCGGGAATCGAGATTAGTGAGCAAGAGCTTCAGGTCGAGCTCGACCGCCGCCGCCCGGGAAGCTCGCGCCACACCACCCAGCGCAAGGAAGCCGACGAGGTCCGTATCCTCTCCGGCGTGTTCGAAGGCAAGACCACCGGGACCTCGATTGGCCTTCTGATCGAAAACACCGACCAGCGCTCGAAAGACTACTCCAAAATCAAGGACCAGTTCCGCCCGGCCCATGCCGACTACACCTACCACCACAAGTACGGCCACCGCGACTACCGTGGCGGCGGGCGCTCCAGCGCGCGCGAAACCGCCATGCGCGTTGCCGCCGGCGCCATCGCCAAGAAGGTGCTCGCCGCCCAGGGCATTCAGGTGCGCGGCTACATGAGCCAGCTCGGCCCCATCGAGATCGACTTCAAGGACTGGGAGAGCGTCGAGCAGAACGCCTTCTTCTGCCCGGACCCGGACCGCGTGGCCGAGCTCGAGGACTACATGGATCAGCTGCGCCGCGATCAGGACTCGATCGGCGCCGAGATCACCGTGATCGCCGACGGCGTGCCGGTGGGCCTTGGCGAGCCGGTGTTCGACCGCCTCGACGCGGATCTGGCCCACGGCCTGATGAGCATCAACGCGGTGAAAGGCATCGAGATCGGCGCCGGCTTTGACAGCGTGACCCAGCGCGGCACCGAGCACCGCGACGAGCTGACCCCGGAAGGCTTTCTCTCCAACCAGGCCGGCGGCATTCTCGGCGGCATCTCCAGCGGCCAGCCGATCGTCGCGCGGCTGGCGCTGAAGCCGACCTCCAGCATCACCACGCCAGGGCGCTCGATCGACGTGCACGGCGAGCCGGTCGAGGTGATCACCAAGGGGCGCCACGACCCCTGTGTGGGCATTCGCGCCACGCCCATCGCCGAGGCGATGATGGCGATCACGCTGCTCGATCATCTACTGCGTCATCGCGGCCAAAACGGCGACGTTCGTGTTGAAACGCCGCGCTTGAACCAGTGCCAGGATTAGTTTGAAAGGTCAGCGCTAAACCCGAGCGCAGGCCGCTGCTACACTTCATTCAAGGGCTGACCGCCGCCGCTTTGGCGGCGCGTCGTCAAAATGCTCAACGGTTCACGCTCCACCGAGCCACATCAACAAAGGGAAGCCGGCCATGAAAATCAACGTTGAGTTCGATCTCACGCCGGAAGAGTTTCGCCAGTCGCTGGGCCTGCCCGACGTCGAAGCCTTTCAGCAGCATCTGTTGACCAGCATTCAGCGCCAGATGGAGTCCGGCGTCGAAGGCTACGACCCAATGAGCCTGATGCGCCCGTTTTTGCAGCAGCCGATGATGCAACAGGGGCTCTCTCAAGGGCTGTCCCAGGGCCTTGCCCACTTCGGTACCTACCAGCAGATGATGCTGGATATGCTGAAACAGGCGGGTAGCGCCAGCACCAATGCGGGAAGCGAGGCGCCGGAGGCCGAGCCAGAGAAGCCGGCGCCCAAAACAAGGGCCAGCGCTTCGTCGCGCTCGCGGTCCAAAGAATAGCTCGGGGCTGCGTTGCCAAACGCCAGGGCAATCGCTACGCTGTTTCGATAGCGCCGGGCAAGCGTTTCGGGTTAAAAAGAGGGTGCGCCCTTTTGATTTGAAAAACGCTGCGTAAAGCGGGTTTTGAACGGCGCTGAACGGGCAAGAAAACGCGTGGGTAAAACGCTTGGGCCGCAGGCAGGCGCGCCTTCTGCTTTGCTTTCGCGGATCTGCGTACGCGGTATCGCTTGTGAGCGCCGCGTATAAAAAGCATTACAACACCCATCTGCCGACGTGAATGCCGCCTCATTGCCTTGAAAGGAGACAGGACCATGCAGGATAAAATGTTCGACGCCTTCAGTAGCCAGACCCGCCAGATGTTCGAGCCGATGCGCAAGATGAACTCGCTGATGCTCGACAACATGGAAAAGCTGACCCACTACCAGTTGGACGCGATGCAGCGCTACAGCCAGATGGGCACCGATCGGCTGCGCAAGGCCACCGATGTCAGCGACGCGGAAAGTCTGAAGAACTTCGGCGCCAAACAAGCCGAGATGATGAAAGAGCTCTCCGAGCAGATGCAGGAAGACGCCCGCGCGATGAGCGAAATGAGCCTGCAGTTCAAATCCGAAATGGAGAAGCTCTTCAGCGACGCCGGCCGCCAAATGAGCGAGCAGGCAACCGCTGCCGGCCAGCAGATGCGCGAGCAGGCGAGCAACGCCGGCCAGCAAATGCGTGACCAGGCCAACGCCGCCGGTGAGCAAATGCGCGAGCAGGCGGGCGGTGCCAAAAGCGACCCCAGCAGCCAGTCCACGCGTAAAAAGTAAACGCTTTCAATACGGCGCCTTCGGGCGCCGTCTTTTTTGGGTCAAGGGATAAAGCGCGCACCGGGTGCGGGCTGGGTGCGAAAGAGAGAGCACGAGGGGAGGGGCTTATGCAGTCAGCGTGGAACGTGCCGCCGTGGAACGTAGCGCCGGAAGGGCTCAACCAGGATGAACTGGTGGTCTGGAGAGGCGCGATGGAGAAGGTCGGCGAACAGTATCAGGCCTTGATGGAAGAGCTTCTGGCCAAAATGGCGCCGAGCGACGCCGCCGATTCCGTGTACAGCGACATGCGCCAAAGCTTCGAGGCCGCCGCCCGGTCGCTGATGGGTAACCCGACGCTTTTGTGGGAAACCCAGGCGCGGCTGATGCAGGATCAGTGGCTTTTGTGGCAGCAGGGGCTGCGCACGCTCTCCGGGGAGTCGGTGGCGCCGCTGATCCAGCCCGCAAAGGGCGATCGCCGCTTCAAGGACGACGCCTGGACCCAGGAGCCGTTCTATCTGGCGCTGATGCAGCAGTACCTGCTGTTTTCGCAGTCCGTTGACGATCTGATCGGCAACCTCGACGGCCTTGAAGGGGCGAGCAAGCGCAATCTTACCTTCTACGCCCGCCAGCTCGTCAGCGCCATGTCGCCGTCGAACTTCATCTCCACCAACCCGGAAGTGGTGCGGCGTACGCTGGAAACCAAAGGGCAGAATCTGGTCGAGGGGCTCGCGCGGCTTCGCGAGGACCTGGCCAACTCCGCCGAGGGCATCAACGTTCGCATGACCGACCGCCAGGCCTTCGGCATCGGCGACAACATCGCCGTCACCCCGGGCTCCGTGGTGTATGAAAACGAGCTGATGCAGCTCATTCAGTACACGCCGAGCACGGAGAAGGTGTTCAAGACGCCGCTTTTGATCGTGCCGCCCTGGATCAACAAGTACTACATTCTCGATCTGCGGGAAGACAACTCGCTGGTGAAGTGGCTCGTCGACCAGGGCCACACGGTCTTTTTGATCTCCTGGCGCAATCCAGGGCCGGAGCAGCACGACGTCACCTGGGCGGATTACATGCAGCTGGGGCCAATCAGCGCCATGGAGGCGATCGAGAAGGCCTGCGGCGAGAAGTCGGTGAACCTGATGAGCTACTGCGTCGGCGGAACGCTGGCCGCCTCGACGGTGGCGTATCTCAACAGCACTCGGCGCGGGCGTAAGGTGAAATCGGTGACCTACATGGCCACGCTGCAGGATTTCCGCGACCCGGGCGATATCGGCGTATTCCTGAACGAGGGCGTGGTTCAGGGGATCGAGCACTCGATGAACCTCAAGGGTTATCTCGACGGGCGCTCGATGGCCTACACCTTCAACCTGCTGCGTGAGAATGATCTGTTCTGGTCGTTTTTCATTAACAACTACTTGAAGGGTGACGTGCCCGCCGCCTTCGATCTGCTCTACTGGAACACCGACGGCACCAACCTGCCCGCGTCGACCCACGGCTGGTACCTACGCCACATGTATCTGGAGAACCGGCTGGTCGAGCCCGGCGGTATCGAACTCGACGGCGTGAAGATCGACCTTTCGAAGGTCTCCACGCCGAGCTACTTCGTCTCCACGAAGGAGGACCACATCGCCAAGTGGAACAGCACCTATTATGGGGCGCTTTTGCCCAAGGGGCCGGTGACCTTCGTGCTGGGCGGCTCCGGCCACATTGCCGGTATCGTCAATCCGCCGCAAAAGAACAAGTACGGCTACTGGACCAACGATTCGCTTCCCGCGGAGCCTGAGCAGTGGCTCGAAGGTGCCCAGGCGCACGAAGGTTCATGGTGGCCGCACTGGCAGGCGTGGATGACCCAAAACGGCTACGCCGATACGCAGAAAACCGTGGTCGCCCGCGTACCCGGCAGCGGCGCGCTCAGCGTGATCGAAGCCGCCCCAGGGCGCTACGTGCGCCAGACCATTCCCGAAGTGCTGGGAGAAGTATCCAAAGAAGCACCTGAAGAAGCGCCTGAATCAGCCTCTAAAAACGCATCGAATTAGGCTAGCAGCGAGCCGTCGACAGGCGAGTAGCCGCCAGCGTCCTCAAAGCCCGGCGCCGCCGGGCTTTTTTACGCGCGGTTAACGGACAAATTGTCGCATTGCGGTGGCAGCGGCGCCAAAGAGCGCTAAGGTGGTAGCCATCAATAAAGCGCCCTGGGCGCTGTCGTTTCGATTCAACACTCAGGAGCCACGTCATGGCGAACGTTTTATCCAAAACCACGCGTACGCTCGTGTCAGCGCTGTTCGGCGCTGCCGTTTTACTGGGCGCGGCGAGCGCTCAGGCAAGCGATATCAATGTATCCAACGCGCGCCTGAGCCTGCTTCCCGGTGATACCCCGGGGGCCGGCTACTTCGAGCTCGAAAACGCCGGCGACGAGGCGGTCATGCTCACCGGCGCCGACACCGAGGCGTTCGAGACGGTCGAAATGCACGAAAGCAGCGAGCACGAAGGCATGGCGCACATGCACAGCGTCGAGAACGTCGAGATCGAGGCGGGAGACACCTTCAGTTTTGCTCCGCGGGGGCATCACTTGATGTTCATGGAGCGTGTGGTACCGCTCGCCGTGGGTGACAGCGTCGAGGTAACCCTCGAGTTCGACGGCGAAACGCTGCCGGTGACCTTCGAGGTCGTCTCACCCACCTCGCTTTGATATGAGCCGCTTAACTGATTGTCGAGAAAGTGACGATCGCCAGGAGAGTACCGAGTATGCAAAAAGTCGTGTGGCCGCTGCTGGCGGTCGCCTTGCTGGCCGGGTGCAGCGACGAAGAGTTTCGCACCACGGATATCGAAGAGATCATGCCGCCGCTTGCGTTCTCGCTGACCAATGACGACGGCGAGCCCGCCCGCGCCGAGGAGTATTTGGGCAAGACGACGCTGGTGTATTTCGGCTATACCCAGTGCCCGGACGTCTGCCCGCTGACGCTGGCACGCTTCGCCTCGATTTTTGACGAACTCGACGACGAAGAGCGCGACGACGTGCAGATGCTGTTGATCTCTGTGGACCCGAACCGGGATACGCCGGAGGTGCTCAAGCGCTACACCGACGCCTTCGGGCCGGAGTTTACCGGCCTGACCGGCGACAAGGAGGAGATCGACGCGCTGACCAACCGCTACCGCATCGCCTACAGCTTCGAGGAGCCCAACGAGCGTGGCGACTACATCGTCAACCACTCCAGCGCCGTGTTCGCCTTCAACGACGAAGGACAGCCGCGCTTTCTGGTACGCGACCCGCACTCGAATCAGGACGTATTGGCCGACCTTCGCCGCGTGATCGACGAAGGCTAAACGCTATCGGTTCCATACAAAAAGCGCCTCGAAAAGGCGCTTTTTTTGAACCCGGCATTGACCGAAAAACTCCGGCCGATTCGCGTCAGCAGACCGAAGAGAGCCCGCAGTTGGCGGTGTAGGCGCGGGAGTTCACGTCCAGGGTCAGGCGGTGGTTGGTAGTGTCGTAAAAAAACGAGGCGAGGCCCTTATCGGACTCGGCGGTCTGGTAAAGCCCGCACACACCGTAGCCGTACTGCACTTCCTGGAGCTGGGTAAGCTCGACGCTTGAGGAGGTCGCAAGCTCGGCGGCGATCGCTTGGCGAATCTCGTCGTCCACCTTGTTGGCGGAGAGCGCCTGGTTGCCAAAAATCACCGCCCCGATGATCGCCGTGAAGGCGAGCGGGGCGACGATCAGCAGTAAAAAAGGGCGAGAAATAGTCATGGCGTCATTATGCCAGTGCCCCAGGGCCGGTCAAGCGCCCCGGCTGCTCCAAAATGCCGCACCCTGACTTAGAGCAACGTAGTGCGCGTGCGCCGGGTCACCACGCCTGCCGCGCCCATCAGCGCCGCCAGAAGCCAGGCCGGCCAGCTGCCCAGACGAGTGAAGGGCGTTTGCCCCGTCATGGCGTAGAACTCGCCGGTCAGCGCCGTGGCTTCGAATTGCGGCGCGCGGCTCACCACCTGGCCATGGGCGTCGATGATCGCGGTAATGCCGTTGCTGGTGGCGCGTAGAACGAACCGGCCGTTTTCAAGCGCCCGCAGGCGCGCCATCTGCAGGTGCTGGTGCGGGCCGATCGAGGCGCCAAACCAGGTGTCGTTGGAGACCGTCACGAGCACGTCGCTTTCCAGCGCGCGGCTAGCAACCAGCTGTGGATAAATTATTTCGTAGCAGATCGCGTTGCCGATGCGCAGGTCACCGGCCTGCATCGGTACCTGCACCGCATCGCCTTTGGTGAAGCTCGACATGGGCAGGTCGAAAAAATCGATCGCCCCGCGCAAAAGGCTCTCCAGCGGCAGGTACTCGCCAAAGGGCACCAGATGCGATTTCTGGTAGCTACCGGTGACGTTGCCCACGCCGATCACGCTGTTGAAGTAGCGGTTCTCTTCGTCCAGCTGCACGATACCAGTCAAAAGCGAGGTGTCCGGCGACAGCGTGGCCTGAATACGCTCGAGCACCGGCCGCGCCTGGTATTCGAACATTGGCACCGCGGTTTCCGGCCACAGGATCAGCTCGGCGTCGTCATCGACCGAGCGGGTCAGCTCGCTATAGATGTTGGCGGCAGCGCGCTGGCCTTCCGGCGTCCACTTGATCAGCTGGGATAGATTGCCCTGCAACAGCGCCACGCGCGTGGGGGTGGCCGCCGGCGTGGTCCACTGATGTGGAAGCGCCAGCGGTATTAGCCAGATTGCCGCCAGCGGCAGCGCCATCCAAAAGCACCGGCGCAGCACGCCGACAAGCAGCGTGGCGCTGAGTGCGACCAGCAGCGACAAAAGATACACGCCGCCCAGCGGCGCCCAGCCGGCCAGGGGCGAGTCGACGTAGCCCGAGCCCAGCAGCAGCCAGGGAAAGCCGGTGAAGAGATAGGTGCGCAGCACCTCGCCCAGTACCCAGATACCGGCGAAGCTCAAAAGCGTCAGGCGGGTAGCGAAAAAGCGCCGAAATACCCACAACGTCAGCGCGTAAAAAAGCGCCAGCACCATCACGAACAGCGCGGTTAAAAACACCGCCAGCGGCACGCCGGTATAGCCGTAGTCGTGAATCGAGACGTAGACCCAGGATGTGCCGGTGGCAAATAGCGCTATTCCGAAGGCCCAGCCCTTGAGCGCGGCCTGCACCGGGGTAAGGCGCTCGAGGCCGAAGAACAGCAGCGCCACGGCGACCGGGCCGAGCCACCAAAGTTCGAAAGGGGAGGCTGTCAGCGTAGTAAAGCCGCCGGCCACGAGCGCGGCCAGCAGTTGAAGCGCAAAGGGAGACGTCAACACGGTGGTGTCATCCTGTTAGCGGTAGCGTCAATCGGCGTCGTCGGTATCGGTCGAGCCGGACGCGCCACTGGTGTCAGGATGCGCTTCGAGCAGGCGAATCCGGCGATTGTCGGCGTTGAGCACGGTAAAGCGCCAACCACCTAAGCAGGTGTACTCGCCGCGCCCGGGCAAGTGGCCGAACTGCTGCATGACGAGCCCGCCGACGGTATCGAACTCGTCGTCGGAAAAGTCGGTATCGAAGCGCTCGTTGAAGTCCTCGATCGGGGTCAGCGCGCGAATGGCGAAGTGGCCGTTGTCGAGTCGGCGGATGGCGTCCTCTTCGTCGGTGTCGTGCTCGTCCTCGATGTCGCCGACGATCTGCTCGAGGATATCCTCGATGGTGATGATGCCTGCGGTGCCGCCATACTCGTCGACCACGATCGCCATGTGATTATGAGTATCGCGAAACTCTTTCAACAGGCTATTGAGCCGCTTGGACTCGGGGATGAACATCGCCGGTCGCAATATGTCCTCTAGCACGAAGGCGTCGCGGCGCTCCTGAGACTGGGAGAGCAGCGGCAGCAGGTCCTTGACCAACAGGATGCCCTTGACGTCGTCGAGGTTCTCGCCGATCACCGGGTAGCGCGAGTGGCCGGTTTCCTGAATCAGGGGCAGGTAGCCGTCGCTGGCTTGATCGATGGCGATCGCCGAAACTTGAGAGCGGGGAATGAGGATTTCGCGCACCTGTTGATCGCTGATTTCGAGCGCGCCTTCGATGATCATGATGGCGTCCTGGTCGAGCTTCAGCTTACTGGCAGTGTGGCGCAGAAAGGTGAGGAGCTCGTCGCGGGAGCTGGGCTCATCGGCGTCGCCAGTGAGGGCGCTAAAGAGTTTCTCGAGCCAGGATTTTTGATTGGACGTGCTCGATGGATCTTCGCTCATTGCGTCAGGTCTCTTGGTTACGAACGAGTGTGTCGGACAAATGTGGCATCAAACGTCGAAAGTGAACGTTATACGCAGTAGGGGTCGGCGATATCAAGGCGGGCCAGAAGCTTTCGCTCCAGCGCCTCCATGACCTCGGCCTCGTCGTCGTCGATATGATCGTACCCCAGAAGGTGCAGCGTGCCGTGAACCACCATGTGCGCGTAGTGATCACTTGGCGATTTCTGCTGCTCACCGGCCTCGCGCACTACGACATCATGGCAGATCACCAGATCGCCCAGCAGCGGAAGTTCCACACCCGGCGGGCTCTCGAAGGGAAACGACAGCACGTTGGTTGGCTTGTCCTTACCGCGGTAGTCGCGGTTCAGCGCCTGGCTTTCGTCGGGTTCGACGAAGCGAATGGTCAGCTCGCGGCGTAGATCCTCCGGGTGCTCGGAAAACACACAGCCCACCCAGTGGGTGAGCTGTGAAAGCGTGGGGAGATCATCGGCGCTGACCGCCACCTGGCGGTCGACCACGATATCGGTCATCGCCCGCCGTCCCAGCGCGGGGCGCTGTCACGCGCGGCCATGCGGGCTTCGCGCTCTTGCTGGCGCGCTTCACGCTGGGCGCGCTCTTCGGCTTCCTGCTGCGACTCGAAGGCATCATAAGCTTCGATGATGCGCTGAACCAGCGGGTGGCGCACCACGTCCTTCGCGGCGAAGTGGGTGACGCCGATTCCCGGCGTATCCTTCAATACGTCGAGCACCTGAATGAGCCCCGAGCGCTGGCCCTTGGGCAGGTCGACCTGGGTCACGTCGCCCGTGATCACTGCCGTCGAGCCAAAGCCGATCCGGGTCAGGAACATCTTCATCTGCTCCGGCGTGGTGTTCTGGCTCTCGTCGAGAATGATGTAGGCGTTGTTGAGCGTGCGCCCGCGCATGTAGGCCAAGGGGGCAATCTCGATCACCTGGCGCTCGATCAGCTTGGCGACCTGCTCGAAGCCGATCATCTCGTAGAGCGCGTCGTAAAGAGGGCGCAGGTACGGGTCGATCTTCTGAGCCAAGTCGCCGGGCAGAAAGCCGAGCTTCTCGCCGGCTTCGACCGCCGGGCGCACCAGCAGAATGCGGCGCACTTCCTGCTGGTTAAGCGCTTCGACCGCCGCGGCCACCGCCAGATAGGTCTTACCGGTACCCGCCGGGCCGATGCCGAAGTTGATGTCGTGCTCGCGGATGCTGGTGACGTAGCGCTGCTGGTTCAAGCCGCGCGGTTTGATCATGGTGCGCGGGGTGCGCATGATCACCTCACCGCTGCCGTCCTCGCTCTCTTCCTCGTCCTCGAGCGCCTCAAGCCCTGATTCTTGAAGGAACAGGTGCACGGTGTCCGGCGAGAGTTCGCTGGCCGCGGTTTCGCGGTACAGGTGCTCCAGTACGTTCGAGGCGGCCTTGATACGGTTGGCCGGGCCCGCCAGCTGAAAGATGTTGCCGCGGTTTCTCAGCGTGACGTCCAGCCGGTCTTCGATCAGTTTCAGGTGCTCGTCGCGCTGACCGCACAGGCTTGCAAGGCGCTGCGGATCATTGGGTTCAAGGCTTAGAGTGATGATACGGTTGGCCTGAGAGGATGGCTGGCTCAAAAGTTGTCGACCCGTTCGTTGATGTGTGTAACTCAGAGCTTAATGCCCAGGCGGGACCTGGGCAATTACCTGGACTAAATCGGTGTCAATATCGTTCGGGGGAGGCGAGCTCGCCGCGCAGCGAGTTGGGCAGCGCCTCGGTGATCTCGACATCGACGAAGTAGCCGATCAGCTCTGCCGGGTTGGCGGCGCGAAAGTTCACCACGCGGTTGTTCTCGGTGCGACCAGACAGCTGGCCCGGGTCTTTCGGCGAGAAGCCGGTGACCAGAATGCGCTGGGTCGAGCCCACCATGCGCCGGCTGATCTGCCCGGCCTGCTGCAGAATGCGGTCCTGCAAAATCTTCAGGCGCTGCTTCTTGACGCTTTCCGGCGTGTCATCCTCGAGGCCCGACGCCGGGGTGCCCGGGCGCGCCGAGTAGACGAAGCTGAAGGAGTGGTCGAAGCCGATACGGTGGATCAAATCCATCGTGTCCTCGAAATCCTGCTCGGTTTCGCCGGGAAAGCCGATGATGAAGTCCGACGAGAAACTGATGTCCGGACGGTTGGCGCGGATACGCTCCATCTTGGCGATGTACTCTTCGCGGGTGTGGCCGCGCTTCATCGCCGAGAGGATCGCGTCGGAGCCAGACTGTACCGGCAGGTGCAGGTGGCTCACGAGCTCCGGAATCTCGGCGTAGGCCTCGACCAGGCTCTCGGTGAACTCCACCGGGTGCGAGGTGGTAAAGCGCACGCGATCGATCCCTTCCACCGCCGCCACGCAGGCGATCAGCTCGGCCAAGTCGATCTCCTCGCCGAGCTGGTTGTCGCCGCGGTAGGCGTTGACGTTTTGGCCCAGCAGATTGATCTCGCGCACGCCCTGGTCGGCCAAGTGGATGACCTCGTCCATCACCGCTTCAAACGGGCGCGAAACCTCTTCGCCACGGGTGTAGGGCACCACGCAGAAGGTGCAGTACTTCGAGCAGCCTTCCATGATCGAAACAAACGCCGTGGCGCCGTCGGATGTGGGCTTGGGCAGGTGGTCGAACTTCTCGATCTCCGGGAAGGTAACGTCCACTGCGGCGATCATGTTGGCGCCAGAGGCCGCCGCGCTGTTGCGCGCGTCCATCATCGCCGGAATGCGGTGCAGCGTTTGCGGGCCGAACACCATATCCACGTGGGGCGCGCGCTTTCTCAGCGCCTCGCCTTCCTGGCTTGCCACGCAGCCGCCGACCCCGATCACCAGATCCGGGTTGGCGTCCTTGAGCTTTTTCCAACGCCCCAGCTGATGAAACACCTTCTCCTGGGCCTTCTCGCGAATGGAGCAGGTGTTGAGCAGGATTACGTCGGCTTCTTTCTCGTTGTCGGTGAGTTCCATTTGATGGGACTCGCCGAGTAGGTCCGCCATACGAGAGGAGTCGTATTCGTTCATCTGGCAGCCGTGCGTTTTGATGAAGAGCTTCTTCGCCATCGGTACCTGTCGTCTATGAATCGTCTGGGACGAAAATGAATGAAATATCGGTCGGGCACAGGCGCGTGCCGGTGCGTTCAGAGTGGCGGTCATTATACGGATACAACAAACCAGCGGCTAGCGCTGTACAATCGATACTTGACCCAAGCGATTCCATGAGTATACTACGCACCGTGTTTGAGCAGTTCCTCGATAGCTCAGTTGGTAGAGCAAATGACTGTTAATCATTGGGTCACAGGTTCGAGTCCTGTTCGAGGAGCCAACATCTGGCTCGCCTCAAACGCCTTAGCAAAAGCGGTAGCATAGACAGTTCCTCGATAGCTCAGTTGGTAGAGCAAATGACTGTTAATCATTGGGTCACAGGTTCGAGTCCTGTTCGAGGAGCCAACCGCCGCTAAGCACCGATTTAAAGATGTTCCCCGATAGCTCAGTTGGTAGAGCAAATGACTGTTAATCATTGGGTCACAGGTTCGAGTCCTGTTCGGGGAGCCAGCAGACCTTCCTTATGAGTCCTCAGAAAGCCAAAACAGGGTTTAACACTCTGTAATTCGTGATTTTCCAGCCCTGATCATTGCTTCATGTTCTGCTATATGTCGATTGTCAGCGTCGAAGAGGACGTGGTGGATAGCACTGTTTGAAGGTGCTTGGAATACTGCCATGACACGATTCCGATGCGTCACTCCTTCCTTGCCCAACGCATCAATAGAATGAAATTACAGCGCGCCCTCGGCGATCGCCCGCGCCATGGTGGGGGCCAGCGGCAGGCGCGGCAGCAGGGTCGCCTGGAAGGCGTGGTAGAGATCCGGCTTGCCGCTCCAGAGCTGGTTCGAGGGGCGGTTGTGGTGGTCCAGCTCCTGCCACCAGCTGCCACGCTCGCGGTCGATCATGAAGCGCTCGATGTAGTCCCAGAAACAGCGATACCAGCGCTCATGGGTGCTGTCACCGGTGCGCGCGTGTAGCGCCGCGGCGGCACTGGCGGCCTCCGCCACCGGCCAGTGCAGCCGCTCGTGTACCAGCGGGTTGTTGTCCCAGTCGTGGGTGTAGATTAGCCCCGGTTCGCCGTCGACGCACCAGCCCAGTTCGGTGGCGCGCTGAAACAGTCCGCAGGCATCCTCCAAAAGCCAGCCCGGCGCGCTCTCGCCGTGGCGCAGCAAGCCGGCCTCGAGGTGCACAAGCAGCCGCGCCCACTCGAAGGCGTGCCCCGGCGTCGCGCCGTAGGGGCGGAACTGATCCTTCGGTCTATCGCTGTTGTAGTCGCGCCACTCGTGCCAATCACTGTCGAAATGCTCGACGATGCGGTAGTCGTTGGTGCGCGCGTGGCGGTGAATGAGCTTCTCGGCGATGGAGAGGGCGCGCTGTCGCCACAGCGGTTGATCGAGCACATCGGCGAGCTGCAGGAAGGCCTCGGTCGAGTGCATGTTGCTATTGCCGCCGCGATAAGCTTCGCCTTCGGACCAGTCGCGGGAGAAGCCCTCGCGCATCCCGCCTTCGTCCTCCGACCAGAAGCGCGCTTCGATCACCTTGAGCACGTCATCGAGTAGCCCTTTGGCATCAGTGTTGCCGGATTGCCACGCACTGGCAGCGGCGAGCGCCACGAAGGCGTGGATATAGGCCTGTTTGGATGGCGCCTCGCCCTCGCGGGGCAGTTCGCTGTACCACCCGCCATACTCGCTGTCCTGCAGTGCACCCTGCAGAGCCGCCACGCCGTGAGCGACCAGTGGTGCTGCGCCGGGCACGCCGCGCAGGGTCGCCAGCGCGTAGCAGTGGGTCATGCGGGCGGTAATCATGGTATCGGGACGGGCGTCGTCGGGCAGTCGACCGTCGTCGTCCAACGCCGCAAAGCCGCACTCCGGATGGCGCGAGGCGCGATAGAAGGTCAGCAGGCGCTGCCCCTCGACTTCGAGCCAGTCACGGTGCGAGCCACGTTGCAGCCAGCTGCCGCCGGGTGGCGTGGCGCCTGCAGTAATCTCTATCATGATGACAATCTCCGTTGCAAGAACGATGAGTCGTACAGGTCGCAGGCAGGGGGGGGCTGCGACCCGCCGAAGCGGTGTTGGCTGTTGAAAGGCGTCAGCCGTTGACGATCACGCCGCCGTTGAGATGCAGCGTCTGGCCGCTCATGAAAGAGGCATCCAGCGAGGCCAGAAAGACGTAGCAGGGGCCCAGCTCACAGGGCTGGCCGGCACGCCCCATCGGCGTCTCGGAGCCGAAATTCTCCAGCATCTGGGGGTCATGGGCGCCCAGCGTGGCCGGCTGTAACGGTGTCCATACCGGCCCCGGCGCGACCGCGTTGACGCGAATACCACGCCCCACCACCTGGTTGGAGAGCGAGCGGGTAAAGCTGACAATGGCGCCCTTGGTGGCGGTGTAGTCGACCAGAAAGTCGGGGCCGATGTAGGCGTTGACCGAGGTCGTGTTGATAATGGCATCGTATTCACCTAGATGCGGCAGCGCAGCCTTTGTCAGGTAAAACATGCCGTGCATGTTGGTGGCAAAGGTCTGCTCCCACTGTTCGTTGCTCAGTTCAGTGAGGTCATTGCTGACCTGCTGAGTGCCGGCGTTGTTGACCAGAATGTTGAGGCCGCCAAAGTGTTCGACGACGCGCTGGACCGATTCAGCGCAAAAGGTGGCGTCGCGAATGTCGCCGGCGATCAGCAGGCAGCGGCGCCCTTCGGCCTCCACCAGTCGTTGGGTCTCCCGGGCGTCATCATCTTCGCTCAGATACATCACCGCCACGTCGGCACCCTCACGGGCGAAGTGGATCGCTACCGAGCGACCGATACCGCTGTCGGCACCGGTAATCAGTGCGATCCTGTCTGTGAGTTTGCCGCTGCCGCGGTAGTCCGGGCGGATATGCATCGCCTGCGGCTGCATCGGGCCCTCTCGGCCGGGCAGTTGCTGTTGCTGGGCGTGAATGTCGGTTTTTCTGACCATGGGGCAACTCTTTTGCGGGTTCAGTAAGCAGCGTGGTGTAAAAGACGCTGGATGGATTACGAGGCGATGATTTCGGTCTGTTCACCGACCAGAATCAGAGTGTTGTCGTGATCGAGAAAGGTCTTCTCGTCTGGAAAGACCTGCTGTTGATAGGTGGGCGAGCCCATCACGGCCTGCATCCCTTCGGCACTGTCGAACCAGATCTCGGCGGTGCCGTCGTAGTCCGCCTGGGGGACCGGAAAGTCGCCCTCCGATGGATGGGTCTGGATATAGCGCAGCACATGCGTTGACGCCTCCGGAATGCTGCGAAACAGCGGCCCGTGGGTCTCGATGTGGTGGCGCACGAACTCGGCGTGGCTGATATCGGGGTTGCGTTTGAGCAGCATAGTCATCTTGATCATGGCGAAATACCTCAGGGGTGTGGGGTCCAGCGCAGGGTTTTGGCCTCGTCGGCGCCGCTAGGCGTGTTCGAATAGTCGATGCCGTCCGGGTAGCTCAGCAGTTCGACCAGCATGCCCCAGGGGACACGCCCGTAGACGCCGGCGTTATGGGGCCCGTCTTCGACCCCGGCCAGCGGGTGCGTCGGCGACAGCAGCTCGCCGCCGGCGGCTTCGAAACGTCGCGTGGCAGACTGAATGTCATCGACGTAGAGGCCGAAGTGAGTCAGGCCGATATCCTGCAGTCGCGGTGGCGCCTGCTGCTCGCCATCTTCCATCTGGAAGATTTCGAGACAGGGGCCGTTGCCAATGCGCATCAGGCGCATGTGCACGATGCGGGTGCCGGCGCTCAGGCCGAGCTCCTTCTCCGGGCCTTCGCCCGCCATGTCCTCGCCGTCGCGCGGTAAGACGTCGTAAACGCAACGGGCGCCGAAGGCGTCGGCAAAAAACAGCGACGCGGCCTCAACATCCGGCACGGTCAGGCCGATGTGATCAATGGCGCGAATGTCGGCAGGTGAATCGTCCGGCTCGCCGAGTGGCGCAAGCTCGGTCACACTGGAGCCGCCGCCTTCGGCAAGCGACTCGAGCGCCGCATTGAACTGCTGCGTATGCGGCATGGCCAGATGGCGCTGGAAGGCGTCGTCGTCGCGGTACTCTTCGATGATGACAAAACCCGAGGCGTCGCTGGTCTCGTGGGTTTCGAAGCGGATATTGCCGGCCTCCCGGCGTACCCGGCGGGTCAGCGCGTCGATCTGATTGCGAACGGCTAGGAGCTGGCCCTTGGCAGGCGTGATGTGCGCCATCATGCAAATTGTCATACTAAGTTCTCCTCGGCGACCAGTGCCTAGCGTACCAAATGAAAAAAGTAATGTTCGCCGAAGCGAGTCTTCTTAAATTTAGTATCTAGGGATTTATTTTCAAATTAATTTTTGATATTCATTATTGATGAATTTTAATAGGAGGCTGACGTCTCATGGTCCAGTCGGTCGAACGTGCTCTCAACATTCTGGAATGCATGGCCAATGCCGGTGGCGCACTACGCCTACAGCAGATCGCTGAAGCGGCGGAACTCAAGACCACCACGACTCATAACCTTCTAAAGACGCTTGGGACGCTGGGCTATGTGCGACGTCGGCCACACGATACTCGCTATTACTTGGGTGATCGTATTCTCAATATCGCGCGTATCGCCGGAGACGACAGTGGCTTGCGCCGGGAGCTGCGTCCGCGGCTCGAGGAAATGGCCGCCGCCAGTGGCGAGACGGTATTTCTGGCCGTGCCTTCCGGTGATGAGGTGTTCTTTCTCGACGCCATCGAAAGTAAAGAGACGCTGCGTGCATCCAGTCAGCAAGGGGAGCGTGCGCCGATGGCCGGTTCGGCCATCGGTCTTCTGTTTCTTGCGTTCATGCCATCGCTGAGACGACAACTGCTATCGCTGCATGCGAATCACATGGGGCCTAGCATTGTTGACGAAGTCGACCGTATCGCTAAACGGGGTTACGCCCTCGACGAGGAGAGCTATCAACGGGGGCTAAGTTGCGTCGCCGTGCCGTGGATAGAGGAGGGCGAAGTACGAGCGGGCTTTGGATTGAGTGGCCCAAGCGTGAGACTGCCTAAAGAAAGGTTGGAAACACTGGCTGGAGTAATGCGTCGATTGACGAGCAACGATGGGTGATATCCGTCAGTTTGGGGAGGAAATGGCCGCGTGAGGCGCTTCGTACTGCCCCGTCTCTCGCGTCAGATTCGTGACCTATGCACGTGGCCATGTGTGTGTGACGACATGCTGCCTCGCATAAAAAGCCGCGCACCCCAAGGTACGCGGCACAGAAGGAGCGTTTAGCGCTGAGCCATGCGCTGGGCGTTTTTCATGTGGGTGTAGTCGAGCATGATCTCGGCGGCTTCGAGCACGTGGGCGCGGTCCACCGGCATCTCTTCATCCTCTTCCTCGGATTCGTCGATTGGCTCACCGCTGACGTTGTCCATGCGGGCGTCGAGCCACTCGTCGAGCTCCGGCATGCCCAGCGCCCGACGGCGCTGGTTCTCGAGCGAGAGCTGCTCGGCTTCCTGGGCTTCCAGCTCGCGCTGGCGCTGCTCGCGGTTCAGGCTCACGGTGGTGTGCTGTTCGCGCAGCTGGCGGGCCAGCGTCGATTGGCGCTCCAGGTAGCGGAAGTTCGGATTCTCGGCAGCACGCTGCTGATGGCGCGTGGTCAGCGCGGGAATGAAGTCTTCCGGGTTGCCGTAGCGGCGGTACTGCACGTTTTGCACCGTGTCCCAGGCCAGGGCGTTATCGAGACTGCTTTCGCCGATGCGCTCCGGGTCGATCAGGCTGGGGAAGGTGATGTCCGGCTCGACGCCGCGATTTTGCGTGCTCTCGCCGGAAATGCGGTAGAACTTGGCGCGGGTGAGCTTGATCTGGCCGTGGCTCAGCTCGTTGAGCGTCTGCACGGTGCCCTTGCCGAAGGTATCGGCACCGACCACCAGGCCGCGGCCGTAGTCCTGGATCGCGCCGGCGAAGATTTCCGAGGCGGAGGCCGAGAGGCGGTTGGTCAGCACGGTGAGCGGGCCGTCATAGAGCGTGCCGGCGTCAGTGTCGCCGTAGAGCTGAATGCGCCCCTGAGCGTCGCGCACCTGCACGGTCGGGCCGCGGTCGATGAAGAGCCCGATCAGCGAGTTGGCTTCCTGCAGCGCGCCGCCGCCGTTGTTGCGCAGATCCAGCACGATCCCTTCGACGTTTTCCGCTTTCAGCGCTTCTATTTCACTGGCGACGTCGCGCGTGGTGCTGCGATACTCCTCCTCGCCGGCCTGCCATGCGTCGAAGTCGACGTAGAAGGTGGGCACGTCGATCACGCCGATCTTGTGCGGCTCGCCGTCGCGCTCGACCTCGATCACTTCGCTTTGCGCCGCCTGATCTTCAAGGCTGACCGTGTCGCGGGTGATTTCGACGATGTGCGAGCGGGTCATGTCGACCGCCTGGGCCGGCACTACGTCCAGGCGCACCGTTGAGCCTTTCGGCCCGCGGATCAGATCGACCACGTTGTCCAGGCGCATGCCGACCACATTGACCATTTCACCTTCGTCCTGACCCACGGCGACGATACGGTCGGCGGGCTCCAGCACGCCGGCGCGCTCGGCGGGGCCGCCGGGCACCAGGCTTGCGACCTTGACGTACTCGCCGTCGGCCTGCAACAGCGCGCCGATGCCTTCGAGCGAGAGGCTCATCTGAATGTCGAAGGATTCGCTCTGACGCGGCGAGAGATAGCCGGTGTGCGGGTCGATGGTGCTGGAAATCGCCGCCATCAGGATGCCGAACACATCCTCGGATTCGGTCTGCTCGAGGCGAGTGAGTTGGCCTTCATAGCGCTGGCGCAGAGTCTCTTCGATCTGTTCCTCGTCCTGGTCGGCCAGTGATAGAGTCAGCGCGTCGTTTTCCAGGCGCTTACGCCAAAGCTCGTCGAGCTCGCTTTCCCGGCTCACCCAGGGCGCTTCCTCACGGTCGACTTCCAGGCGCTCATCACTTTGAAACTCGAATGAGAGGCCTTCGTCGAGACGCGAGATAAGCCATTCGAGGCGGTCGGTGTGGCGCTCGTTGAGGCGATTATAAAGCTCGAAGGCCTCGTCGAGATCGCCTTCGAACAGCACCTGATCCATGTCCTCTTCCAAGTGGCGGTAGGGCTCGATATCGCGTCTGAGAAGGTAGCTTCGCTGGTTGTCCAGAATATCCAGATAGCGCTGGAAGGCCTCCTGAGACCACTGCGCGTCGAAGTCGATATTGGCGTAGTGGCCGTAGCGCAGCGCGTCCCCAATCTCCACTGCCGCTTGGCGCTGCTCGTCGGTCGGCGCGAGTTGCGCAAGCGCCGGGCTGGCCGCGGCCAGCATCACGGCAACGGCGGCCGAGCGCGTAAGCGTTACAAACAAGCTCATCAGTCAGGCTCTCCCGGAATTTATAGTCACTCGTGTCCTCTGGACATTCAGCAAGCCCATGAGTTGCGCAGGCCAAGAGCATTGTAGCAGGTCATTTACTCTGTGATACTCACTGATTTTCTGATAGAGGGCATTGATTTGACCGCGCTCGACACTTCTTTTGACTCGCCGCGTTTGGCGCGGCTGTGCGATTTTCTGGCGGGCTCGCCCACGCCCTGGCACGCGACCCGCTCGATGGCTCGCCGGCTGGAGGAAAACGGCTTCATCCGCCTGGACGAGCGAGCCGACTGGGCGCTCGAGGCAGGCAAGCGTTACGTCGTGACCCGTAACGACTCCTCGATCATCGCCTTTACGCTTCCCCCCGGCGATAAAGTCGGCCTCGAGAACCTTCGCATGATCGGCGCGCACACCGACAGTCCCGGGCTGAGGTTGAAGCCAGAGGCGACCCAGCGCTCGGCGGGCTGGCTACAGCTTGGCGTGCAGGTCTACGGCGGCGTGCTGCTCGCGCCCTGGTTCGACCGTGACCTTGGCCTGGCCGGGCGGGTGCATCTTCGCCACGCCGATGGCCGGCTCGAAAGCGTGCTGCTCAACGTGGCGGACCCGGTGGCCATGATCCCGAGCCTGGCGATCCACTTGGATCGTGACGTCAACGCCGGCCGGGCGATCAACCCGCAGACCCAGATGGCGCCCATCCTGATGCAAAGCGGCGACGCCACGCTCGACTCGCTATTGGAGGGCTGGCTTGCCAAGGAGCACGGCCTGGAAGAGGTCGAGATCGTCGATTTCGAGCTCGGCTTTTACGATCTGCAGCCGCCGTCGCTGGCCGGGGTAGGGCGCGAGCTCGTGGCAAGCGCCCGGCTCGATAACCTGCTCTCCTGCTTCATCGGGCTGGAGGCGCTTTTGGAATGCGATGGTGAGCAGGGCGCGCTGCTGGTTGCCAACGACCACGAGGAAGTGGGCAGTGCCAGCGCCTGTGGCGCTCAGGGGCCGTTTTTGGGCGACGTGCTCAAACGCATCAACGCCCAGGTCGGGAAGGGCGGAGAGGAAGCGCTGATTCAGCTGATTCAGTCCTCCGTGATGATCTCCTGCGACAACGCCCACGCGCTGCACCCCAATTTTCGCGACAAACACGACGAGCGCCATGGCCCGGCCATCAACGGCGGCCCGGTGATCAAGGTCAACGCCAGCCAGCGCTACGCGACCAACAGCGTGACCGGGGCGCTGTTTCGTGACGTGTGCCGCGAGGCGGACGTGCCGGTGCAGTCTTTCGTTACCCGTGCCGATATGGGCTGCGGTAGCACCATCGGCCCGATCACGGCCACCGAAATCGGCGTGCCGACCATCGACGTGGGCGTGCCTCAGTGGGCGATGCACTCGATTCGCGAAACCGCCGGCACCCGGGACGTCGAGCACCTGACGCGGGCGCTGGTGGCGTTTTTGAACCGTCCGACGCTTTATTGAGGCCCGCACGTTTCATAGGCGCACAAAAAACCCGCTAACCGAAGTTAGCGGGTTTTTTTTTGAAGCTGGTGGCTACACCCTGATTTGAACAGGGGACCCCATCATTATGAGTGATGTGCTCTAACCAGCTGAGCTATGTAGCCGTTCAACGGGGGCGAATATTACAAAGCCCGCCGCCGCCCGTCAAGTATTTCCTTGTTCGGCGGCGGGTTTGTCCGCCGCTGAGTACGCCGGGCGTTAAACGTTGAAACGGAAGTGGATCACGTCGCCATCCTTGACGATGTACTCCTTGCCTTCCAGGCGCCACTTGCCCGCATCCTTCGCGCCCTGTTCGCCGCCAAGCGACACGAAGTCGTCATAGGCGATGACTTCGGCGCGGATGAAGCCTTTTTGGAAATCGGTGTGGATGACGCCGGCGCCTTCCGGCGCGGTCGCGCCCTGCTTGACGGTCCAGGCGCGCACTTCCTTCACCCCGGCGGTGAAGTAGGTCTGCAGGCCCAAAAGGGCGTAGCCCGCGCGAATCACGCGATCGAGGCCCGGCTCTTCCATGCCCATCTCTTCGAGAAAGACGCTGCGCTCTTCGTCGTCGAGCTCGGCGATTTCGGCTTCGAGCTGGTTGCACACAGGCACCACCACCGCGCCTTCCTCTTCGGCAATTTGATGGACGATATCGAGATACGGGTTGTTCTCGAAGCCATCCTCGTTGACGTTGGCGATGTACATCGTCGGCTTCAGGGTCAAAAAGCCGAAGCTTTTCACCTGATGCTTTTCGTCATCGCTTAGCCCGAAGCTTCGAAGCGGCATGCCCTCGGCCAGGTGCGGCTGGATCCTGTCCAGAATCGCCTTGGTGGCCGTGGCATCCTTGTCGCCACCCTTGACCGAGCGTACCAGCCGCTGGCTCGCTTTCTCGACGGTGTCGAGATCGGCGAGCGCCAGTTCCAGGTTGATGGTTTCGATATCCGCGCGTGGGTCGACCTGGTTGGCCACGTGGATCACGTTGTCGTTATCGAAGCAGCGCACCACGTGGGCAATCGCCTGGGTTTCGCGAATGTTGGCCAAAAACTTGTTGCCCAGGCCCTCGCCCTTGGAGGCGCCGGCCACCAGGCCCGCGATGTCCACGAACTCCATGGTCGTGGGCAGCACCTTTTGGGGTTTGACGATCTCGGCGAGCTTGTCGAGGCGCGGGTCCGGCATCGGCACGATGCCGACGTTGGGCTCGATGGTACAAAACGGAAAGTTCTCCGCGTCGATGCCGGATTTGGTGAGCGCGTTGAAGAGCGTGGATTTGCCTACGTTGGGTAGGCCAACGATACCGCAGTTAAAACCCATGGGAATGTCCTGACCGGGGCGCGCTTGAAAAAGCCGCCTTGAAATGGAAACGTCTGGCTATTTTACGCTATGGAGCTGGTTCATGGCTTTCGCCCAGTCGCCGTTGAGCGCCAAAGGGAGCGTCGTCTCGCACGCCTCGATGGCGTGGTCGATCGCTTCCTGCTCGCTTTTGCCCGGGCGGTTCAACACGTAGTGAACCACCTGGCGCGCCTCGCCTGGGTGGCCGATACCGATGCGCAGTCGGTGAAAGGCGTTTTGGTTGCCGAGGGCGCTGATGATGTCGCGAAGGCCGTTGTGGCCGCCGTGGCCACCGCCGGTCTTGAAGCGCGCTTGGCCCGGGGGCAGGTCGAGCTCGTCGTGCACTACCAGCAGATTGTCCGGGGCGAGTTTGAAAAACTGGCACAGCGCGGCGACGGCGCCACCGCTTCGGTTCATGAAGGTGGTGGGGTTCAAAAGGTGCAACTCATGGCCATCGATGTGCGCCTTGGCGTAGCGCCCGAGGAACTTCTTTTCCGGGCGAAGCTCGGTATGGGCGCGTCGCGCCAGCGCGTCCACCAGCCAGAACCCGGCGTTGTGGCGCGTCGCGTCGTACTCGGGGCCGGGATTACCAAGCCCAATGATCGCCGTTACCTGGCTCATGTTCCCACCTCCAACGTTCAAAAATATCTCGGCCGCTGGCCCGACAAAAAAAATCAAGCGCCGAAGCGCTTGATTTTAGCATTCATGGGCCATGCGGGCATGGCCCAATCTGCAAGGGGATAAAGAGGGCTGCGCTTACTCGGCGCTGCCTTCTTCGCCTTCACCCGCTTCGCCTTCGTCCTCTTCAACACGATCCTTGATCGCGGTAATGTTGAGGATGGCGTTGTCGTGCTCTTCGCCGTGGGCGAGATCCACGGAAGAAACGCCGGCCGGCAGTTTCAGGTCGGACAGGTGCAGGGTAGTACCCAGCTCGACGCTTGAGATGTCGACTTCCAGGTAGTCCGGCAGGTCTTTCGGCAAGCAGCTGATCGCTACTTCGTTGTTCAGCACGTGCAACTCGCCGCCCTGGTCCTTGATGCCAACACACTTCTCTTCGCCCACGACGTGCAGCGGCACGTTCATGGTGATTTCGTGGGTGGCGTCAACGCGCATGAAGTCGGCGTGCGTCAGCAGCGGCTTGTAGGGGTGACGCTGCAGATCACGAACGACGACCTGCTCCTGCTTGCCTTCGACGTCCAGCGTGATGACCGAGGAGAAGAAGGACTCGTCTTCGATCGCCTTGTAGAAGGCGGTCTTTTCGACGGCGATGGAGACGGGCGCTGTTTCACCACCGTAAATCACGGCAGGAACCTGCTGGTTCGCACGACGCAGGCGGCGGCTCGCACCTTTCCCCAGGTCGTTACGAACGTCGGCTTTCAAAGTAAAATCGGACATGTTGGTGCCTCTTGGTTTAAGTAAGAAAACCCCGCCGACCGCGACCAGTCGACGACGCTTTCAGGGCCCCGAGGGGGCTATAACGTCAGGCATTATCCACGCTCGCGTGAGCGGCTAGTGGAACATTGCGCTGACGGATTCTTCGTTGCTGACCCGGCGGATCGCTTCCGCAATCAGGCCGGCAACGCTCAACTGGCGAATTTTACCGCTGCGACGCGCATGGTCGGCAAGCGGAATAGTGTCGGCCACGACCACTTCATCCAGTACGGAGCTTGTGATGTTGTCGATGGCGGGGCCAGACAAGATCGGGTGTGTTGCGTAGGCCACCACGCGCGCGGCGCCGTGGTCCTTGAGCGCTTCGCCGGCCTTGCACAGCGTACCGGCGGTATCGATCATATCGTCGACCACCACGCACGTGCGGCCTTCGATCTCACCGATGATGTGCATCACCTGGGCCTGGTTGGCCTGGGGGCGACGCTTGTCGATGATGGCGAGATCGGCGTTGAGCTGTTTGGCGATGGCGCGCGCGCGCACCACGCCGCCGACGTCCGGCGAGACCACGACCAGATCGTCGTAGTTCTGGCGCTCGATGTCGTCGAGCAGAATCGGCGAGCCGTAGACGTTGTCCACCGGCACGTCGAAAAAGCCCTGAATCTGATCGGCGTGCAAATCCATGGTCATCACGCGGTCGACGCCGGCCTTGACCATCATGTCAGCCACGACCTTGGCCGAGATGGGTACGCGGGCGGAGCGCACGCGACGATCCTGGCGCGCGTAGCCGAAGTAGGGCAGCACCGCAGTGATGCGGGTGGCCGAGGCGCGACGCAGGGCGTCAACCATCAGGATCAGCTCCATCAGGTTGTCGTTGGTCGGGGCACAGGTGGACTGAAGAATGAAGACATCCTTGCCACGCACGTTCTCATTGATCTCGACTGCGATCTCGCCGTCGCTGAACTGGCCCACCGTGGCGTTGCCCATCCGGCTGTCCAGGCTCTCAGCCACTTTACGAGCGAGTTCGGGATTGGCGTTCCCGGTGAAAACCATCAATTTTGACACGTGCAGCCACCTTTGCAGCGTTGGGGATCAGGGGAGAAAACGTTGGATCATCAGGTTGGCTGGGGTACCAGGATTCGAACCTGGGAATGCCGATACCAAAAACCGGTGCCTTACCACTTGGCGATACCCCAGCAATAACCCAATGTGATGACCGGGCGCTTTCAGCGTCCCAGCGCATCGTGTAGAGGAGAGGTGTTGAGCCCGCGCGCCACCCAAGCCTGATAGCGTTGGCCCGCCTGTTCGGCGACGGCGTTTGCAGCGCGTTGGGTTTCAAACGCGGCAAACAGACACGCGCCGGTGCCGGTTACGCGGCTGGGTGCAAACTGCTCGAGCCACTCGAGCGCACAAGCGATCGGCGGATAGCGTTTTTTGACCGTTGCTTCACAGTCGTTACGCCACGTGGCCGCTCCCCCCTGCAGTGCGCGCGCCATAGTAATGGGGCGGCTTGCGCGTGTCAATTCCGGGTCCTGGAAGATGGCCGGGGTCGACACGCTCACACCCGGGTGGATCACCACGAACCAGGGCGTATCGAGGGTGACCGGGGTGAGTACCTCGCCCACACCCTCGGCCCAGGCGCTGTGGCCATGAACGAATACCGGTACATCGGCGCCGAGCGAAAGCCCGATGTCCGCCAGCGCTTCAAGCGAAAGCCCGAGTTCCCACAGCCGGTTGAGCCCGATTAGTACCGTGGCGGCGTTGGAGCTTCCGCCGCCCAGGCCCCCGCCCATGGGCAGGCGCTTGTCGATGGCCAGGCTCACGCCCTGGTTCGCGTCACGGCGGTAGGGCAGCAGGGTGCGCGCGGCGCGCACCATCAGGTTGTCGTCAAAGCTCACGCCGTTGACATCGTTTTCGAGCGCGATCTCGCCGTCGGCTCGTGGCGAGAGCGTGATCGTGTCTTGCAGGTCGATGAACTGAAAAAGCGTCTGCAGCGTGTGGTAGCCATCTTCACGACGGCCGGTAATGTGCAGCATGCGGTTGAGCTTCGCCGGTGCCGGAAGTTTCATGGCAGAAGTCGTGCCTGTCACCGCTTACTCCTGATCGTCGCGCGGGCGCCACTGGTTCACCACCAGGGTGATGCGCACGTCGTCATAGTTCATGACCAAACGCCGCGGCAGCCACATCTCTTCGACCTCTTCCCAGTCGCGATAGTCGATCTCCCAGCCATCCTGCTCCAAATGGCGCGGAAAGCCGAGCTCGTCGGTTTCGAGCTGGTAGTCGGAGTCATCGCCCGGAAGGCCTCGTACCCAGTCGGGCATGGCGCGCACCGGCAGCGACCAGCCAAGCTGCTCCTCCATCAGCGCTTCCGGCGTTTCTGCCTCGAAACGGCCTTCGCCGGTGGTCAGCGAGAAGCGGCCCTCGCGGCCTTCCAGCACGCTGCGCCCGCCGCCGAAGGGGCCGCTGATCAGCATGCGAAAGTAAAAAGGCGTCTGGTTCCAGTCCAGGTTGGCGCTGGTGTTCTCGTCCGGGGTTCGAAGACCGGCTTTACCGATCAGCGTCCAGCTATCGAACGCTTCTACCTCGGCCTGCTGACGCTCCCACTGGCCCTCTTGCCGGCCGCTTTCGTCCATCGGCGCCTGGGTAGCGCACCCGGCCAGCGCCAACAGCGCCGCGCCGGTAAGAAAGGCTTTTGCCGGGCGGGCCCAGGCGCTGAAAGACGGGGCGTTCGAGTAAGCGGTCAGCATGGTGAAACTCCGTGTCGGTGATGCATTCTGATTCATTCAGAATAAAAGGGGTTTAAAGAGCGTGTTTCAAGGCGTGCTCAGGGTCGGGCGACGGCGCAGCAGCTCGTCGAGTGCCGGGGTGTCGCCGAGGCCGGTTTGAAAGCGGCGAACGATGGCGCGCGCCTCGTCGCTTCGGCCAAGTGCGTCGAGTACCTCGGCAAGATGCGCGGCGACCTCCTGATCCGGTAGTTGGGTAAACGCGGTTTCAAGCCAGGAGAGCGCCTCTTCGGCCTCGCCCTGTTTGAACAGCACCCAGCCCATGCTGTCCAGCACTGCCGGGTTGTCCGGCTCGAGTTCATAGGCGCGCTCGATGAGCGTTCGCGCCTCGTCAAGCCGCTCGCCGGAGTAGGTGTCGGCCAGCGTGTAGCCCAGCGCGTTGAGCGCGTTGGCGTTATCCGGCTCGCTTCGTATGATCTGGCGCAGATCGCGCTCCATGGTCGCGAGATCACCGCGCTCGAAGGCGCGCATGGCACGCAGGTAGCGAAGGCCGGTGTCGGCGGGGGTGCGGGCGAGCTCGCGGTCGAGCAGGGCGTCGGCTTCGCCGGCGAGATTTTCGCCGTCGAGCAACTGCACTTCTAGCAGTACCAGATCGCTGAAGTAGGCGTCATAGCGCATCCGCTCGATGCGTAAAAAGGCGCGCGCATCCAACAGCCGATCCTCTTCGATCAACATCTGCGCGGCAGCGGCGCGGGCGGGCAGGAATTCGCTGCCCTCGCGCACCTGACGGTAGTAAATCAAGGCGTTATCGATGTCACCTTCGGACTGGGCGATCGCGCCCAAAAGAAAGTAGGCCAGATCCGGAACGTTCTCTTCGCCGATCATCGGCTGCAGCAGGCGGTAGGCGGGGTCCGGGTGGCCCTCTTCCAGATAGAGCTGGGCCAGCGCCACGCGCAGATCCGGCCCGCCGCCGTGGCGCTCGAGCAGCGCGTCGGTCTGCTGCTGGGCCTGGGTGAGGTTGTTGAGACGAATATTGGCCTGGGCGAGCATGAGCACGAAACGCACATCGTCCGGCGCCAGTTCGAGGCCGCGGCGCGCGGCGCGGCGCGCGCCCTGATGATCGCCGGTTTCCAGCGCCAGCCGGGCGCGGGCGAGCCATAGCGCTTCAATATCCGGGGCCTGGCTTGCGACCTCGTCGAGGCGCGCCTGGGCCTGGGCGGTGTTGCCGAGTGCGGCTTCGATCAGCGCGGTGCCCAGCAGCACGTCAATTTGGCTCTCCTGCTCGTCACCCAGCGGCGCGATTCTGGCGCTTTCGTCGAGAAAGTCACGCAGCGGACGGATCAACAGGCCGAGCGGGGCGTTTTCCGCCACCGCCAGCTCGGCGAAGGCGGCGATTTCGCCGTTGCCGCCGGCGGAGACGATCGCCAGGCGCTGCTCGAGGCTATCGAGCCAGTCGCCGCGCGAGAGTGACAGCGTGGCCAAAAACTGGTTGGGCCCCTGGGCGGTAGGCGCAAGCTCGCGCCAGCGCAGCGCCGAGGTTTCCATGAGCGCGGTGTCGTTGCCAAAACGGGCGGCGAAGGTGGCGCGCTCGGCAAGTGCTGCCACCGGGTAGCGGCGTGACGCGGCCAGGTACCCTTGGCTCGCGCGGCTGAAATCGCCGCGCTGGCCGGCCATCTCCGCGGTCAAAAGCGTGCGCAGCCCCTCGGCGTCGAGCCCGCGCGTGATCGGCGGCGCCGAGGCCATGGGATCATCGATGAAAGCGGGCAGCCCGTTCATTGAGCTCGAAGGCGTCGCCTGACAGCCGCTTAACAACAGCGTGAGCGCCAGAGGCCAGCGGGGTAACCCCGTTAATGTCGCGCGAAAGGGCATGCGTATCTCAATCAGGTGGCCGAATTGTCAGCATAGCGGCTTGCGCGGCTGCGGCAAAGTGGTGGCGCCAGAACCGGGTGGTTTGTGGTAGAATGCTACACCTTGAAAACGATTCGTGTCAGCGCAATTTCGACCACCGCGGCCAGGTTTTGTTGGTTCTGCCGCCGTCGAGCGTTCGACGCTCCAAGGACTCGCCCGCTCAAGAGTCGAGCCGCCGTTTATCCACGACCGATCCACTAGCGAAGACGCATAACGCATGACGCTTCTTGCCCTGGGAATCAATCACCGCACCGCAAGCGTTGCCGTGCGTGAGCAGGTAGCCTTTACCCCCGCGCAGCTCGAAAGCGCGTTGGGCGAGCTTCGCTGTCTGCCGCAAATTCACGAGGCGGCGGTGCTTTCGACCTGCAATCGCACCGAGCTCTACTGCGTCACCGACGCTGCCGGCGAGCGCGCGGTGCTCGACTGGCTGGGCCGCTTCCACAGCCTGAAAGTCGAAGATCTCACTCGCTGTGCCTACCACTATCTCGACGCCGCCGCCGCCCGCCATCTGATGCGCGTGGCCGTAGGGCTCGATTCGATGGTGCTTGGCGAACCCCAGATTCTCGGCCAGCTAAAGGATGCGTATCAGCAGGCGCGCCAGGCTCAGGGCCTTGGCGGCGAGCTCGAGCGCCTTTTCCAGCACACGTTCGCTGTGGCCAAGCAGGTGCGCACCGAAACCGGCATCGGCAAGAACCCGGTGTCGGTCGCCTACGCCGCCGTCAGCATGGCGAGCCGCATTTTCGACGACTTCGGCCGGGCCAGCGCGCTATTGATCGGCGCCGGCGAAACCATCGAGCTCGTGGCGCGCCATCTGAGCGAGGCCGGCGTGCGCAAGCTCACCGTGGCCAACCGTACCCGCGAGCGCGCCATGAACGTGGCCTCCAGCCTGGGCGGCGAGGCGATCACACTACCGGAGATTCCAGCGGCGCTCGAACACGCCGACATCGTCATCTCCTCGACCGCCTCGCCGCTACCGATTTTGGGCAAGGGCATGGTCGAGCGGGCGCTGAAAAAGCGTCGCCACCGGCCGGTGTTCATGGTCGATATCGCCGTGCCCCGGGATATCGAGCCGGAGGTAGGCGAGCTTGCCGACGTCTTTTTGTATACCGTCGATGACCTCGAGGAGGTGATCGAAGAGAACCGCCGCCACCGCCAGGTGGCCGCCGACCAGGCCGAATCGCTGATCGAACACGGCGTGGGCAGCTGGGAGCAGGAGCGCCGGGTGCGCGGCGGCGGCGAGCTGATCCGCGACTACCGCCGCCACGGCGAAGCGCTTCGCGACGAAAGCCGCGACCAGGCGCTTGAACGCCTGGCCCGCGGCGAAGACCCGGCGAAAGTGGTCGAGCGCCTCGCCCATCAGCTCGCCAACCGCTTCATGCACCAGCCGACGTTGGCCCTTCGCAAAGCGGCCTCCGAAGAAGATCACGCAGTGCTGAGCGCGGCGCCGCGCGTTTTACTCTCCCCGAAACCCGCGTTTGAGAAGCCCGCGCCCTCGGCTAAACGCCAGAAGGATGATACGCCCGCATGAAAGAGACGTTGCGCCAACGTTTGGACAGTTTTGCCGACCGCTTCGAAGAGCTTGCGATGCTGCTCTCCGAGCCCGAAGTCATCAGCGACCAGCAGCGCTTTCGCGACTACTCTCGCGAGTACGCAGAGCTTGAAGAGCTGGTCGCGGCCTGGCAGCGCTATCGCGAGGTCGAAGAGAACATCGCCACCGCCGAGGCCCTGAGCGGCGACAGCGACCCGGAGATGCGCGAGCTGGCGGAGATGGAAATGTTGGATGGCCGCGAGCAGCGCGATGCGCTCGAGGTCGAACTCAAGCGCCTGCTGGTGCCCAAGGACCCGGACGATAACCGTGGCGTGTATCTGGAAGTGCGCGCCGGCACCGGCGGCGACGAGGCGGCGATTTTTGCCGGTGACCTGTTTCGTATGTATTCCCGCTACGCCGAAAAACGCGGCTGGCGAGTGGAAATCGTCAGCGCCAGCCACGGCGAGCAGGGCGGCTATAAAGAGGTGATCTCCCGAGTGAAGGGCGATGGCGTCTATGCGCGGCTCAAGTTCGAGTCCGGCGCGCACCGCGTGCAGCGCGTGCCCGCCACTGAATCCCAGGGCCGCATCCATACCTCCGCCTGCACGGTAGCGGTGATGCCCGAGGTGGATGACGTCGGCGATATCGACATCAATCCATCGGATCTGCGCGTGGATACCTACCGCTCCAGCGGTGCCGGCGGCCAGCACGTCAACACCACCGACTCCGCCATTCGCATCACCCACCTGCCCACCGGCGTCGTGGTGGAGTGTCAGGAGGAGCGCAGTCAGCACAAAAACCGCGCAAAGGCGATGTCGCTGCTCGCCGCCAAACTCAAGCGCAACGCCGTGGACTCCCAGCGCCAGGAGCAGGCCGACGCGCGCCGCTCGCTGGTCGGCTCCGGGGATCGCAGCGAGCGTATCCGTACCTACAACTTCCCTCAAGGGCGCATCACCGATCACCGCATCAACCTGACGCTTTATAAACTGCTGGACGTGGTGAGCGGCGAACAGCTCGACGACGTGGTCGAGCCGTTGATTCACGAGTACCAGGCCGAGCAGCTTTCCGCCCTTCAGGACGCCTGATGACTTTCGATGCGCTGTTGAGTGCGGCGGCCAAACGCCTTGCGGACGCGGGCTCACCCTCGCCCCGGCGCGACGCCGAGCTTTTGATGATGCACGCCGCCGGCTGCGAGCTGACCTGGCTCTACACCTGGGGCGATCGAGACTGCGAGCCTTGGCCGCGGGCGCGCTTCGAGGCGCTCGTTGCCGCTCGCGCTCAGGGCGAGCCGGTGGCGTACCTGACCGGCGAGCGCGAGTTCTGGGGGCTGCCGCTTTTGACCTCGCGCCACACGCTGATCCCGCGGGCCGACACCGAAACCCTGGTCGAGGCGGCGCTGGCGCGCGCCGGCGCCCCTAGCGGCCGGTTTCTGGATCTGGGCACGGGGACCGGCGCCATTGCGCTCGCCTTTGCCAGCGAGCGCCCGGGCTGGCAGGTGAGCGGGCTCGATCTGCGTATTGATGCCGTGGCCCTTGCCGAACAAAATGCCGCGCGGCTGGCGCTCAAAAACGCCACCTTCATCCAGAGTGACTGGTTCGAGGCCCTGGCGCGGCAAGACGCCGCGCCGCGCTTTGATATCATCGCCAGCAACCCGCCCTATATCGCTGAGGCCGACCCGCACCTGACCCTGGGCGACGTGCGCTTCGAGCCGCGCTCGGCGCTAGTGGCGGCGGGCGAGGGCCTTGCCGATCTGCTTCATTTGGTGCGCAGCGCCCGTGACTATCTCGAGCAGGGCGGGTGGCTGCTGCTGGAGCACGGCTACCGTCAGGCCGATGCGGTGCGCCAGGCGCTTTTAAAGGCGGGCTACCTGGAGGTAGAGAGCTTGGTCGACTTGGGCGGGAACGCGCGGGTCACGCTTGGGCGTATGCCGCGGGCGCTCGATGATGCGAGTGACTAATGAAAACGAACCGCTCATGAAGACGAAACGCCCATGAAAACAAAAAACAAGGCGCTGGATCGCATCGATCTGCGTATTCTGCGCGTGCTCCAGGACAACGCGCGTATCTCCTACGTGGATCTCGCCGCCGAGGTCGGGCTTTCGACCACGCCGTGCCTCGAGCGCGTCAAGCGCCTGGAGCGCGCCGGCGTCATTCGCGGCTACAAGGCGATGCTCGACCCCCAGGCGCTCAAGGCGAATCTTTTGGTGTTCGTCGAAATCAGTCTGGAAACCCAGTCGCCGGCGGTGTTCGACGAGTTTCGTCGTGCGGTGGAAACGCTGCCCCAGATCCAGGAGTGCCACCTGGTATCCGGCCAGTTCGACTACATTTTGAAGTGCCGGATTCCGGAAATGTCCGCCTACCGGCAGCTTTTGGGCGACGTGGTGTTGACGCTGCCCGGCGTCAAGGAGTCCAAAAGCTACGTGGTGATGGAGGAGGTGAAAGAGAGCTTTAGCCTGCACGTGCCGGAGGTCAGCGAGTTCGAGGATAAGAGCCCATGATGGATGACCAAGCGCTTTTGCGCTACAGCCGCCAGATCATGCTCGACGAGGTCGATATAGAAGGCCAGCAGCGCCTGCTCGACGCCCACGCGCTGATCGTCGGCGCCGGCGGGCTTGGCTCACCGGTCGCGCTCTACCTGGCCGCCGCCGGCGTTGGGCGAATCACGATTGCCGACGCCGACGCCGTCGAGCTTTCCAACCTGCAGCGCCAGATCGCTCACCAGAACGCCGACATCGGCCGCAACAAGGCGGCCTCGGCCAGCGATAGCATGGCCGCGCTCAATCCGGAGTGCGAGATCACCGCGATCGAGCGCCATCTGAACGACGCCGAGCTTGCCACGCTCGCCGCCTCGCACGATGTCGTGCTCGACTGCACCGACCGCTTCTCCAGCCGCTACGCGATCAATGCCGCCTGCGTGAGCACCGGCGTGCCGCTGGTGTCGGGCGCGGCGATCCGCTTCTCTGGCCAGCTCGCCGTGTTCGACCCGCGCGATGCCCAAAGCCCCTGCTACGCCTGCCTCTACCCGCCGGATGACACCGGTGACGAAGCGCTGAGCTGCGCCGAAAGCGGCGTGATCGCGCCGCTGGTCGGCGTGATCGGCGCGTTCCAGGCGCTGGAGGCGGTCAAGCTTTTAAGCGGCGCCGGCCAATTACATCGCGGGCTCTCCACCTTCGACGGGCTGCGCGGCGGCTGGCGCCACTTTCAGGTCCCCCGCGACCCGGCCTGCCCGGTGTGCGGGCCGCGGTAGTTCGGCAACGCAGCGTACACAACGATAAAAGGGTGAATCATGGCGAAATCCACCGGCTCGAAAAGCCTCGGTCAGGCCAGGCGCGCTCAGCGCGCCAGGAAAAAAAAGCAGGTGGCGCCGGCGTTTAAGGTGCCGGTGTTGAAAAAGACCTCAGGCCATAGCGACGCCGCGACAGTACCGCTAAGCGAAGCTCTTGAGCGCGCGCGCTTGGCGCTTGACGAGGCGTTGGAAGGCCCACTGGAGGCGCCGCTTCATCTGTTCGTCTGCGCCACCGATGCCACCCACCGTGCCGTCGTGGTCAATGCATACGGCGTGGCGGATAGCGAACATTGGCAAGCGTTGAGTGAGGCGCTCGCAACAAAATTGAGCGGGCAGGCGCCGGTACGATGGCTGCGCATTGATTGGACTCGCGAGCTTGCCGAGTACACCTGGGAGGGCCTAACCGCTGAGCTCAAAAAGCACAAGCGTAACTACTTTCGCCGAGGCATCGCGCTGGATGCCGGGTGCGAGCGCGCGTTTCTCGAGCAGGAACTTAACGCCAACGCCATGCTTTATCAGGGCGTCAAGGTGCCCCACGCCGAGCTCAATCAGAAAAACTTCCTGCGCTACGCCCGCGAGCGTTTTGGAACTCAAACGGCGATCGATTTCGACCCCCACCAGCGCGTATTCACCTTTACCACCGATGCGCTTCTCGTCACCGCCGACCAAGCAACGCAGCGTTTGCACGGCTACTCCGGCGGCAAGGAAGGGCGTAACACCGGGCGGCGCATCATCGAAACACTCACGCCCGAGATCACACGCACGCTGATCGAGCGCGCCAGCGGGTTTCTCGCCGATCAGGTCGAGCCGAACGGGCGCTTTATCTATGGTCTGCATCCGTGTTTTGACCGGCAGGTGAACGGCTACAACACCCTGCGCCACGCCAGCAGTATCTACAGCATGCTCGAAGCCTGGGAGGTGACCCAAAGCGCGTCGCTCAAGCGCGCGATCGACGCTGCGCTCTCGCATCTCACCACGCGGCTTTTGAAGCGCTTTACGCACCGCGGCGAGCAGGTGGCATACCTTTTGGAGGATAACGGCGAGATCAAGCTCGGCGGCAGCGGCGTCACGCTTTTGGCGCTGTCGAAATACACCGAGCTCACCGGCGATGAACAGTACCTGCCTCTCATGGAGGCGGTGGCGCTCGGCATCCGTCAGTGCCAGCTCGAAAATGGCGGTTTCAACCATGTGCTGAACGCGTCTGATCTAAGCGTCAAAGAAGCGTTTCGCATCATCTACTACGACGGCGAAGCGGCGTTTGGGCTGATGCGCCTGTACGGCTTGACCCGGGATGCCCGCTGGCTCGAGGTGGTCGAGCGCGCTTTTGAGTACTTCATCATTCAGGAGCACTGGAAAGCGCACGATCACTGGCTGAGCTACTGCGTCAACGAACTAACGCTTTACCGGCCCGAGGAGCGCTACTACCGCTTCGGGCTTCAAAACGTGGCGGGGTATCTAGGGTTCGTGGAGGGGCGGATCACCACCTTCCCCACGCTTTTGGAACTGATGATGGCAGCGCACAAGATGATCGCACGCCTGCAGGCCACGCCCGAGCATCGCCACCTTTTAGAGTTCATCGACGTCGAGCGCTTCTATCGAGCGCTGGAGACGCGCGCCCACTACCTGCTCAACGGCCATTTCTGGCCCGAGTTCGCGATGTTCTTCCAGCGCCCGGAGCGCATCGAAGGCAGTTTCTTCATCCGCCACCACAGCTTTCGCGTACGCATCGATGACGTCGAGCACTACCTCTCCGGATTCGTGGCGTATTTGCTGCACTATTTGAAGCAGGGTGCCCTCGAAAATCAGCGTCGGGTTTAAGCAAGCCTTAGAATCAGCAAAATGATCGGCCTTGAGATTGAAACGCAAAAAAGCCCACTCAAGGCGGGCGTGATGACACGGTTTTTACACCGAACACGGGAAGGGGCGCCATGCCCCTTCGCGCTTCGCGATCCTGAAGCGATCAGTTACGAATCAGATAGTCAAAGGCGCCGAGTGAAGCCTTCGCGCCTTCGCCCATGGCGATGACGATCTGCTTGTAAGGCACGGTGGTGGCATCACCCGCGGCGAACACGCCGGGTACGGAGGTCATGCCGTGGGCGTCGACGATGATCTCGCCGTGGGGCGACATTTCGATCGGTGAGCCCTTGAGCCACTCGGTGTTCGGCACCAGACCGATCTGCACGAAGATGCCTTCGAGCGCGACGTGTTTGGTTTCGTCGGTGTTGCGATCCTTGTAGGTCAGACCGTTAACGCGGCTGCCGTCGCCGGTCACCTCGGTGGACTGGGCATTCAGGATGATGTCGACGTTGGGCAGGCTCTTGAGCTTTTTCTGCAGCACCGCGTCGGCGCGCATTTCGCCCATGAACTCGACCAGCGTGACGTGGCCAACGATACCGGCAAGATCGATTGCTGCCTCGACACCGGAGTTGCCGCCGCCGATGACCGCCACGTGCTTACCCTTGAACAGCGGACCGTCGCAGTGGGGGCAGTAGGCCACGCCCTTGTTACGGTACTCGCGTTCGCCGGGTACGTTCATTTCGCGCCAGCGCGCACCGGTGGCCAGCACCAGCGTCTTGCTCTTGAGCGTGGCACCGGACTCGAACGTTACTTCGTGCAGCCCGCCCTCGACTTCGGCGGCCTTGAAGGCGCTTGCACGCTGCAGGTTCATCACGTCGACTTCATAGTCGTTGACGTGCTGCTCGAGTGCCGCGACCAGCTTCGGCCCTTCGGTGTAGGAGACCGAAATGAAGTTTTCAATGCCGAGGGTGTCGACGACCTGACCGCCGAAGCGCTCGGCGGCGATGCCGGTGTTGATACCCTTGCGCGCCGAGTAGATCGCCGCCGAGGCACCAGCCGGGCCGCCGCCGATGACCAACGAGTCGAAAGCGGCTTTTTCGCTGAGCTTTTTGGCGTCGCGTTCGGCTGCACCCGTATCTACCTTGGCAAGAATCTGCTCGATGGTCATGCGACCCTGATCGAAAGGCTTGCCGTTGAGGTAGACGCTCGGCACCGACATGATCTCGCGCGCTTCGACCTCGTCCTGAAACAGCGCACCGTCGATGGCCACGTGGTGGACATTCGGATTGAAGATCGCCATCAGGTTCAGCGCCTGCACCACGTCCGGGCAGTTCTGGCATGAAAGCGAGTAGTAGGTCTCAAAGCGCATCTCGCCGTCGAGCGCCTTGATCTGATCCAGCGTTTCCTGAGCGGTCTTGGGCGGGTGGCCGCCAACCTGCAGCAGTGCCAGCACTAATGATGTGAACTCGTGGCCCATGGGAATGCCGGCGAATACCACACCAGTATCTTCACCGGGGCGGTTAATGGCAAACGACGGCGTGCGTGCGTCCTGACCGTCGGTATGCAGAGTAATCTTGTCGGTCAGACTCTTGATGTCTTCCAACAGGCCGAGCAGCTCTTTTGACTTGGCACCGTCATCGAGGGACGCAACGATCTCGAACGGTTGAGTCACCTTTTCCAGATAAGCTTTCAACTGACTTTTTAAATTGGCGTCCAACATGACAGCGGGGTCCTCGCAATCGGCTTTGATTGAGCTCGACCGATGACAGGCCCAAAACGGCCTTCACGGGAGCAACACAAGCGGTTAAAAAAGATCGAACGATGTTTCGAATACAAGGAGCGTTTTAAGCCATCGAAGCGCTATGTTCGAAGGCTTAAAACGATGCACCCGGGCAGGGCCCGGGTGCAGGGCCGATTCAACACGAAGCGGTAAAAGCGTTGAGGTGAATCGGCGAGTTGGCGTTAGATTTTGCCAACGAGATCCAGCGACGGCGCCAGCGTCTCTTCGCCTTCTTTCCACTTGGCCGGGCATACTTCGTTCGGGTTTTCGCGAACGTACTGAGCGGCCTTCACTTTACGCAGCAGCTCTTCGGCGTTACGGCCGATGTTGCCGGCGTTGATCTCGACGATCTGTACCTTTCCGTCCGGATCGACCACAAAAGTGCCGCGCTCGGCCAAGCCGTCTTCTTCGATCAGCACTTCGAAGTTGCGCGAAATTTTCAGCGTCGGATCGGCAATCATCGGGTACTGAAGCTTGCCGATGGTCTCGGAGCTGTCGTGCCACGCTTTGTGGGTGAAGTGGGTATCGGTGGATACGCTATAGATTTCAACGCCCAGCTTTTTGAACTCTTCGTAGTGGTCGGCCAGATCGCCAAGCTCGGTCGGGCAGACGAAGGTGAAGTCGGCCGGGTAGAAGAAGAAAATGGACCACTGACCTTTCAGGTCGGCCTCTGTAACGTCGATGAACTCACCATTGAGGTAAGCAGTCGCTTTAAACGGTTTGACTTCGGTGTTGATCAAGGACATTAAGATCGTCTCCAAGTGATTGGGTAGTGGCTTGTAAATACGGGTATCATACTAACGGCGAATAGATGATAGCTAAAATTGAGAATGAACATGTGATCCATAGCTTAATGCTATCAAAAGCGTCTTTATCGATAGTGTGCTCGTCGAATATGCTTCGAGCGCCTCTTAAAGCCGCCCAACTACGCCGTTAACAGATGTAGGTTGGGTCGAGACGGCGGTAATGCAACAATTTTTTGGCCAGCCCTTGCGGTGGGAAGGCCAGCCGCGCAGAATTCGCGGCTCAAAAATTGCCAGGCGGCGAGCAGGTGCTAATTTGAGTGTTGGCACATCCATCGGCCATCAGGCGATACCCCGCCGCCGGCTCAGGGCGCGCGGTCAGCCGCCCTGGTCTTTCATTATTTTTACAAGGAGCCACCTGATGGGGAACATCCACAAACTTTCCGCGGCCGTTGCGGCCCTTTCCTGCGTCGCCGCGGCGAGCGCTCATGCTGACGAAGTGCGCGTCTACAACTGGTCCGACTACATTGCGCCGGAAACCCTCGAGAAGTTCACCGAGCGCACCGGCATCGACGTCACCTACGACGTTTACGACAGCAATGAAACCCTTGACGCTGCGCTGCTGGCGGGCCGCTCCGGTTATGATGTGGTCGTTCCTTCTTCCCACTTCTTCTCGCGCCAGCGTCAGGCCGGCGTGTATCAGCCGCTGGATAAGAGCGCGCTGCCGAATCTGGAGAACCTCAACCCGGAGCTGATGGAGAACCTGGAAGCCATCGACTCGCAAAGCGAGTACATGGTCCCCTACATGTGGGGCACCAACGGCATCGGCTATAACGTCGAGCGCGTCACCGAGATTCTGGGCGACGATGCGCCGGTCGATAGCTGGGCGCTGCTGTTCGACCCGGAAGTCACCGGCGCGCTCAGCGAGGCCGGCTGCGGCATTTCCATGCTCGATACCGGTGAGGAAATGCTGCCGGCGGCGATGGCCTATCTCGGTCTCGACCCGGTCGGCGACAGCACCGATAATCTCGAAGCCGCCGGCGAGCTGATCGAAAGCGTTCGCGACGACATCACCTACTTCCACTCTTCGCGCTATATTTCCGACCTCGCTAACGGCGATATTTGCGTGGCGGCGGGCTACTCCGGCGACGTTTTCCAGGCCGCCGAGCGTGCCGAGGAAGCCGGACGTGATTTCGAGATCGGCTATACCATTCCCAAAGAGGGCGCCGCGCTCTGGTTCGACGTCATGGCCGTGCCGGCCGACGCGCCGAATCCGGAAAACGCCCACGCCTTCATCAACTTCATTCTCGACCCGGAAATCGCCGCCGAGATCACCGACTACGTAAGCTACGCCAACCCCAACGCCGCCGCCGATGCCTACGTTGACGAGGAGATCCTGAACGACCCGGCGATCTACCCGGAAACCGAGGTGATGCAGAACCTGTATGTCGCCCGCGACATGCCGCAAAATTTCCAGCGTCAGCGCACGCGTATCTGGAATCGCGTCAAATCCGGCCGCTAAGGCGCTGGTCAAACTGCGGGCGGCTAAGCTGTCCGCGCTTTATCGTTAGGGCCTGCTATTAGGCCCTTTTTTAGGAGTGGGCATGGACACGACGACCCCGTCGAAGGACACCACACCGGACCCAGGCGCTATGCGTACCGTCGGCAAGGCCCCGCGCTTTGCCGAGGACGTCGTGCTGCAGGTCAAACGTCTAAGCAAGCGCTTTGATGACGCGCTGGCGGTGGATACCGTCAATCTCGAGGTCAAGCGCGGCGAGATCTTTGCGCTGTTGGGTGGTTCTGGCTCCGGCAAGTCGACGCTTTTACGCATGCTGGCGGGGTTCGAGACGCCGTCGGAGGGCCGCATCCTGCTCGGCGGCGAGGATATTACGCAAACGCCGCCGCACAAGCGCTCGATCAACATGATGTTTCAATCCTACGCGCTCTTTCCCCACATGAACGTGGCGCAGAACATCGCTTTCGGCCTTAAGCAGGACAAGCTCTCGAAGGCGGATATCGACGAGCGGGTCACGCAAATGCTCAAGCTCGTGCACATGGAGCGCTTTGCCAAGCGCAAACCGCACCAGCTTTCCGGCGGCCAGCGTCAGCGGGTGGCGCTGGCGCGCTCGCTGGCCAAGCGGCCAAGGCTTCTGCTGCTCGATGAACCCATGGGAGCGCTGGACAAGAAGCTTCGCACCGAAATGCAGCTCGAGGTGGTCGAGATCATCGAGCAGGTCGGCGTAACCTGCATCATGGTCACCCACGACCAGGAGGAGGCGATGACCATGGCGGATCGCGTGGCGATCATGGCCGACGGCTGGATCGAGCAGGTGGGTTCGCCGGTAGATATCTACGAAAGCCCGGCCAGCCGCATGGTGGCGGAGTTCGTCGGCACGGTGAATCTGTTCGAAGGCGAGATCGTGGCGGACGCCGCCGATCACTGCACCATCGAAACGCCGGCGCTGTCGCGGCCGATCTACATCGATCACGGTATCACCACTCAGGCCGTCGACCGACGCGTATGGGCGGCGCTACGCCCGGAAAAAATCTGGCTGTCGCGTGAAAAGCCAGAGGGGGCGTACAACTGGGAGGCGGGCAAGGTCGATGATATCGCTTATCTTGGCGGCTACTCGCTCTATTACGTGCGCACTTCATCTGGCCAGATCATCAAGGCGAGCATGGCCAACGTCGAGCGTCGCGGTGATCGGCCTACTTGGGAAGACAGCGTGTACGTCTACTGGGAAGATCACAGCGCCATCGTGCTCAACCGCTAATGCGTGGCTTTAGGAGCGCCCTTGATGAAGTCGTTTGAGTTCGCGGCGCGTTTGAAGCGCCTGAAGCTTGGCCGCCGCGCGGTCATCGCGCTGCCGCTTTTATGGCTGACGCTGTTCTTTTTATTGCCCTTTGCACTGGTGCTGAAAATCAGCCTGGCGGAGTCGGTGGTGGCGATTCCGCCGTTTAGCCCGCTGATCGAGTACAGCGATCAGTTTCTGCACGTGTTTCTCAACCTGGGCAACTACCTGTTTTTGCTGTCCGATTCGCTTTACGCCGCGGCGTACTGGGGGTCGATCAAGACGGCGTTCATCTCGACCGTTGCGTGCCTCTTGCTGGGCTACCCGATGGCCTACGCCATGGCGCGGGCGCCGCTTCGCTGGCAGCTGGTGCTGGTGCTATTGGTAATGCTGCCCTCTTGGACGTCGTTTCTCATCCGCGTTTACGCCTGGATGGGCATTTTGAGCAACAGCGGGCTGATCAACAACCTGCTGCTTGGGCTTGGCGTGATCGAGTCGCCGCTTCGAATGATGAACACCCGCTTTGCCGTGGTGTTGGGTATCGTCTACGCCTACCTGCCCTTCATGGTGCTGCCGCTTTACGCCCATCTCACGCGTCTCGATAACGCGCTGCTGGAAGCGGCGGCGGATCTGGGCTCGCGCAGGTTCAATACCTTTATCAAGGTGACGCTGCCGCTCTCCATGGGCGGAATCATCGCCGGGTCGATGCTGGTGTTCATCCCGGCGGTGGGGGAGTTCGTGATCCCCGAGCTTCTCGGCGGGCCGGATACGCTGATGATCGGCAAGGTGTTGTGGGAGGAGTTCTTCCTTAACCGCGACTGGCCGACCGCCTCGGCGCTGGCGATGGTGATGCTGCTACTGCTGCTCGTGCCCATCGTCTGGTTTCACCGCTATCAGTCCCGGGAGCTCGAAAAATGAGGTTCAAGCCGCGCGTTCCTTCGTTTACGACACTCATGTTGATCGTCGGGCTATTGTTTCTCTATTTGCCGATGGCCGTGCTGGTGGTCTATTCGTTCAACTCCTCACGACTGGTCACGGTGTGGGCCGGGTTCTCTACCCAGTGGTACGGGGCGCTGTTCGAGGATCGCCAGATTCTAGAAGCGGTATGGACGAGTCTTAAAATCGCCTTTTTCGCCGCCAGCATGGCGGTGTGTCTGGGCACCGTCGCGGCCTTCGTGATGACCCGGTTTGGCCACTTTCGCGGCAAGACCGCGCTTTCGAGCATGGTGACCGCGCCGCTGGTCATGCCGGAGGTGATCACCGGGCTTTCGCTTTTACTGCTATTCGTGCAGATGGCTCAGCTCACCGGCTGGCCGGCGGATCGCGGCATGGCGACGATCTGGATCGCCCACACCACGTTTTGTAGCGCCTACGTTGCGGTAGTGGTGGCCGCGCGCCTTCGCGAAATGGACCGCTCGATCGAGGAGGCGGCGATGGATTTGGGCTCACCGCCGCTGAAGACCTTTTTTAGTATCACGCTGCCGGTCATCTCGCCGGCGCTGGTCGCCGGGTGGCTTCTGGCCTTTACGCTGTCCCTCGATGACCTGGTGATCGCAAGCTTCGTTTCCGGGCCAGGGGCGAATACGCTGCCGATGGTGGTGTTTTCATCGGTGCGCCTTGGCGTGTCGCCGAAGATCAACGCGCTGGCCACGCTGATCATTTTGATCGTGGCGATCGCTACGCTGCTGGCCTGGTTCATCATGCGCCGAAGCGAAAAGCGCCGCCTAATGCTGAATCGCCAGGCCCTGGGCGGCGAGTAGGGGGGCGATCAGAGCACGTCGTCGTCGCGCCCGGTGGTGATCGCCTCGATCTCGCCGGTCATCGGTGACATGACGACCTGCACCTGGATCGGTGCGCAGCAGCGGTGGCAATCCTCCCAAGTGGTGTGGCTACCCTGAGACGTGTCGATGATGAAGGTCAGCGCCGTGGCGCAGTAGGGGCAGTCGAAATCGTGTTCGATGAGCGCTTCGTCGTCCATGAGGGTCTCTCCCAAAAGGTGAGGCGTGCAAAACAAGGGTGGATTCAGTGTAGCAGAGCCCGGGTGGGCGTCGGTGTCCAGAATCAGGTAGGATAGGCCGGCGGTTTTTCGATCAACAGGTGAGACAACGATGATGAAACGTTACATGGCAGTGGCGGCCGCGCTGGCCCTCCCGATGACGGCTCTGGCAGAGACGCCGAACGTAACGCCGGGCGAGTGGGAGTTCGTGAGCGTGACGAGCGTTAGCGGCGATATGGATATTCCGGATCAAACCGAAACCGAGCGTCAGTGCATCACCCAGGAAGAGCTCGACAGCGCCGAATTCGGTCTGATCGAAGAAGAGCAGGGTTGCGAGCTTTTAAGCCAGGAAATGAACGCCGACGGCCTCTCCTACAGCATGGCCTGCAGCGCCGACGGCGGCCAGGCGACCATCGACGGTGAAATGAGCTTCATGGGCGAGCAGATCGACGGCACCGTCACGATTCTGACCGAATCCCCGATGGGCGCACTCACCATGGACACCACCATCGAAGGCGAGCGCGTCGGCGACTGTGGCTAAACGTTGAAGTGTGATCGAAAAAGGCGCCACTCGGCGCCTTTTTTGTGGCTGCGACCTGGTAGCCACTAGCTGCGCCGATCGGCGGCGGCAATCTCCGCCTCCAGGCGGCGCTTGACCGCGTTGGGCGAGCCGGTGTGGCGGGCGAGCAGATCGTAAGCGACCGGCACGACCAGTAGCGTAAACAGCGTGGCCGCCCCGACGCCGGCTATAATCACCGTGCCGATGACCAGGCGCGACTCCGCCCCCGGCCCCGTCGAGAGAATCAGCGGCACTGCACCGGCCATGGTAGTGATCGCGGTCATCAGAATGGGGCGAAGGCGGGTGACCGAGGCCTCCACGAGCGCCTCTCGAAACGCCGCGCCTTCGTCGCGTAGCTGGTTGGCGAACTCGACGATCAGAATACCGTTTTTCGCCGCCAGGCCGATCAAAAGCACCAGCCCTACCTGGCTGTAGATGTTCAGCGACTGCCCGGTGAGCAGCAGGGCAAGCAGCGCGCCGCTCATGGCCAAGGGCACGGTCAGCATGATCACCAGCGGATGCACCAGACTCTCGAACTGCGCCGCCAGCACCAAAAACACCACCACCGCGCCGAGCACCAGTAGAAAGGTCGTGGCGCCGCTGGCCGCCTGGTAGTCTCGCGAGGGCCCGGCCAGGTCGGTTTGGGCCGCTTCGGGCAGCAGCTCATCGGCGGCCTGTTGCAGGTAGGTAATCGCCTCGCCCAGGGTGTAGCCATCGGCCAGGTTCGCCTCGATGGTGATCGAGCGCACGCGGTCGAAGCGGTTGAGCGTGCTGGCCCCGGCGAAGTCGGAGAGCGTCACCAGGCTCGAGAGCGGAATCAGCTGATTGCTTCGGCGCGAGCGTACCTGGATGTTGTCCAGCGCGCGAGGGCTGTTTTGCCGCGCCCGGTCGCCTTCGACGATCACATCGTACTCTTCGCCGTCGTCTACGTAGCGGGTCACGTTGCGCCCGCCAAGCAGCACCTCGAGCGTGCGGCCGATCTCACTGACCGTCACGCCGAGACTTGCGGCGCGGGCGTAGTCGATTTCCACGCGAAGCTGGGGCTGGGTTTCGTCGTAGTCGCTTTCAAGCGCCGTCAGACGCGGGTTGTCGCGGCGCACGTGCTCCAGTAGCGTATCGCGCCAGCCGGCGATCTCTTCATAAGAGCCGCCGCCGAGCACGAACTGCAGCGGCTTCTGGGTGCGCTGGCCAAACCCCTGGCGCATTACCGGAAACGCCTGCACGCCGGGAAGCGTGGAAAGGGTGGCGCGCACCTCACTCATGATCTCCCAAGCGTCTCGCCGCGTGCCCCAGTCCGCCATGTCGATGATCAAAAAGCCGCTGTTGAAGTTTTCGATGTTGCCAAAGCCGCGCGGTGCACGAGCCACGACGCGCTCGAACTCGCCGCTTTGCAGAAACGGGTCGAGTCGCGCCTCGATCTCGTCCATGTAGTCCATCATGTAATCGAAAGTGGCGCCTTCCGGGCCGTTGACCAGCACGATGAAGTTGCCGCGATCCTCCTGGGGGGTGTATTCGCTTGGAAGAAGGGAGGCAAGCCAGACGGTGGCGGCGATCAACAGTAAAAACAGCGCCACCACCAGCCAGCGCAGTTTGAGCGTCAGCAGCAGCACGCGCCGGTAAAGGCGCTGGGTGGCGCTTAGAAGCCGCTGCACGCCGCGGCCGATGCGGCTGTCGTGCATGCCGGGCTTGAGGATTTTCGAGGCCATCATCGGCGTGAGCGTCAGTGCCAAAAGCGTCGAGAACACCACCGCGGCGGCCATGGTCAGAGCGAACTCGGAGAACAGCCGGCCGATATCGCCCTGGAGCATGCTCAAGGGCACGAACACCGCGACCAGCACCAGGGTCGTGGCGATCACCGCAAAGCCGATCTGGCGGGTGCCGCGGTAGGCGGCGACCAGCGGCGTCTCGCCGTACTCGAACATGCGCCGGTTGATGTTCTCAAGCACCACGATGGCGTCGTCGACGATCAGGCCGATGGCGAGCACCAGCGCCAGGAGTGTGAGCAGATTGATCGAAAAGCCCATGACCGACAGCGCCGTGAAGGCACCGATCACCGCGATGGGCACGGTGACGGCGGGCACGAGCGTCGTGCGAAGGTTGCCCAAAAACAGAAAGATGACCACGACCACCAGCGCCATGGCGATGAACAGCGTCGAGACCACCTGGTCGATGGCGCCGGCGACGAACAGCGAGGCGTCGTAGTTGAGCTCGAGCGTCATGCCGTCCGGCAGGGTGTGCTGCAGCCGTTCAAGCTCGTCCTGCACCGCTTCGGACAGCGCCAGCACGTTGGCGGTGGACTGCATGATCACGCCCAGGCCGACCATGGGCACGCCGTTGGCGCGAAAGACCGAGCGATCCTCCACCGAGCCCACCTCGACGCGGGCAACGTCGCTCAGGCGCACCAGATAGCCGCTCTCGCCCTGATCCAGCGCCAGGCGCTGAAAGTCCTCGGCGGTGGCAAAGGCGCGCGGCAGGCGCACGATGAACTGGCGGTCGTCGGATTCGAGCGAGCCGGCGGGCAGCTCGACGTTTTCGGCGCGCAGGGCGTCCTCGATATCGCCCACCGTTAGCCCCCGGGCCGCCAGGGCGTTGCGGTCGAGCCAGACGCGCATGGCGTAGTCGCGCCCGCCGCCCACGCGGATGCGGGCGACGCCTGGCTGTACCGAGAGGCTATCGACCAACTGGCGGTTGGCGTAGTCGGTGAGTTCGGTGATCGAGTACTCGGCGCCGGAAAGGCTCAGCCACACCACGATCTCTTCGCTGCTGTCCGCCTTGGTGACTTCCGGGGCGTCGGCGTCATCGGGAAGGTTTCTCAGTGCCCCGGAGATGCGGTCGCGAATATCGTTGGCCGCGGCGTCGATATTCATGGTGATCGCGAATTCGATCTCGATGCGCGAGCGCCCATCTTCGCTTTGCGAAGTGATCAGCTCGATGCCTTCGACGCCGGCGATACGGTCCTCGAGCACCTGGGTGATGCGCGTTTCGACGACGCTTGCCGAGGCGCCGGGGTAGCGGGTATCGATACTCACGATCGGCGGATCGACGGTGGGGTACTCCTGCAGCGGCAGCCGGTCCAGCGCCAGCACGCCGAAAGCGATGATCAGCGCGGCAATGACCAGTGCCAGTACCGGGCGCTGAACCGAGATGTCCGAAAGCTTCATCCTCGATCCGCCTCCAGAAGCTCGCGCACGCCGGTATCGTCATCGACGACGCCGAGCAGGCGCACTTCAAGCTCATCGCGGGCGAGCTGTAGCCCGTGAACCACGACCAGATCGGTTGCGTCGAGGCCTTCCAGCACTTCCACTTCGCCAACGCGGCGCTCGCCGATCGTGATCTGACGCCGCTCCAGGCGGTGGGTGTCGCCGTCTTCGTGGACCAGCATGACGTAGTGACGATCGCCGCTGGGCTCCAGCGCCGCTTCGGGTACGATGATCGCCTCGCGCGGGCGCTGGCGCACGGTGACCTCCATCAGCATCCCCGGGCGAAGGCGCAGCCCTGGGTTGTCGAGCAGGGCGCGGACGTCGACGCTGCGGGTGACCGGGTCGATGCGCGTGCCGATGCTTGCGATGTCGCCGCCAAACACCTCCTCCGGGTAGGCGGCGGTGGTGGCGCTGAGCTCGAGCCCCGACGAGAGGCGCCCGAGAAACACCTCCGGCACGCTGAAGTCGAGCTTCATGACGTCGAGCTTGTCGAGGGTGGCCAGCGCCATGCCTGGCGTGACCAGCGCGCCGACGCTCAAGTCTCTCAGCCCGACCCGGCCGCTGAAAGGCGCGTGCAGCCGGTAGTCCTTGAGCTGCGCCTCGATCGCCTGCACCTGGGCCTGGGCCTGATCCTGCCGCGCCTGGCTATCCTCGACGTCGGCACGGGCGGCGAGGTTTCGGTTTTGCAGCTGCGTGGCACGATTCAAGGCGTTTTCGCGTTCGGCCCCGAGCGCCTGGGCGGCGCGTAAAAGCGCCTGCTCCTCGGCATCGTCAAGGCGAATCAAAAGCCTTCCCCGCTCGACCTGTTCACCGTCGTCGAAGTTGATCTCGGCGATGCGCTCGGTCACCGTGGCGGCGAGCGTCACGCTTTCATCGGCGCTGAGCGTTCCCAGCGCCTCGAGCGGGTCTGACCAACTGCCCGCCTCGGCGTAGCGGCCAATGACGGTCGGCAGCGGCTGGGCGAAGGCCGGCGGTGCGAGGGCAAGCATGATAATGACGCTTGAGAGCAGTGCGATAAAGCGGTTATGGGCAGGCATACGGGTCTCGGTCAGGGGCCGTGTCAACTCGGGTGCGGTGCAGCGCAGGGTCGATCAGCGCGGCGTTTAATGCAACGCTTTCGCCGCGCTGACCGAAACAGGAGCTGGCACAATAAAGCGCTTCATACCTGATAGAATGGCCGACTTTCTGCAGGTTCGAGGATATCGGGTATGGTGTTTGATGTCGTGATCATCGGCGCGGGTGCGGCGGGTCTCATGTGTGCCGCCCAGGCCGGCTACGCCGGCAAGCGCGTGCTGGTGCTGGACCATGCCAACAAGGCGGGCAAGAAGATCCTGATGTCCGGGGGCGGTCGCTGTAACTTTACCAACATGGATACCGCGCCTCACCACTTTTACTCGCAAAACCCGCACTTTTGCATCTCGGCGCTCAAGCGCTACCGCCCGGAGCACTTCGTCGAGCTGGTCGAGCGCCACGGGTTGGAGTACGTCGAGAAGGCCCCGGGCCAGCTCTTTTGCGCCGACTCCGCGAAAGAGATGGTTCGCCTACTGTTGACCGAGTGCGAGTGGGCCAGCGCCGAGGTATCGCTCAACACCCGCATCGAGCGCGTCGAGCGCTGTGGCGAGGCCATGCGCCTTCAAACCTCCCGCGGGAAAATCGACGCGGGCATGCTGGTAGTGGCGACCGGCGGGCTTTCGATTCCCACCCTGGGGGCCAGCGGCTTTGGCTATGAGCTTGCCCGCCAGTTCGGGCTTGAGGTGCTGCCCACCCGGCCAGGGCTCGTGCCGCTCACCCTCAGCGATACCTGGAAGGCGCGTGCCAGCGCCCTTTCCGGTGTGAGCGTGCCGGTGGCCGTGCACCACGGCGGCTACCGTTTCGAAGAGCCGCTGCTCTTTACCCATCGGGGGCTTTCCGGGCCATCGATGCTGCAAATCTCGAGCGTGTGGGAGCCCGGCGAAGCGCTCACCATTGATTTGCTGCCTCACAGCGAGGCCCGGGAGTTACTCCTGACGGCGCGCCAGGAAACGCCCAAACGGCTGCTGTCGACCTGGCTTGGCGAGCACTTCCCCAAACGTTTGGCCCAAGCGCTGATCGAGTGGTACCCCGAAGGGCAGACGCAAATACCGCTGGCGCAGGTTTCCAATGAGGTCGTTGATACCTGGGCCGAGCGACTCAATGGCTGGACGTTGAAACCCTCTGGTACTGAAGGATGGCGTACCGCGGAGGTGACCATGGGCGGGGTCGATACCGACGCGATTTCCTCGAAAACCTTCGAGGTGAAGGGGCTGCCCCAGCTTCGCTTCATTGGCGAAGTGCTGGACGTTACCGGGCGCCTTGGCGGCTACAACTTTCAGTGGGCCTGGGCGAGCGGGGTGGCCTGCGCCCAAGCGCTTTAATCGCTTTCGGTATAGGCTGGATACGAAAACGCGCGCCGAGGCGCGCGTTTTGGAAAGCTCCAACCGAAACCTTTAGGTCGCGATCTTGGCCAGCAGTTTGAACTTGCGAAACAGCATGTAGCCTGCCAGCGCCTTGCGTCCGGCGGCCATGGCGCCCCCCGGGTGGCGAACCAAACGCCACGCGGCAATGCCGCCAATGGCAAAGAGCGGCAGCTTGAAGCTTTTGAGGCTATTTTCGAGCGGCTGAGCGGCGTTTAAGAGATAGTCGCTATCAACCAGGATATCGACGCGCTGCTGCTCGAGTTCCAGTAACAGCGCTGCCTTGCGCTCGGCACGGCTGGGTTTAGCGGTGTTGGTCGGGGTTGTCATACTGGTTGGCCTCCAAAAGCGCCCGGTCGGCTGCCAGCTGCTTGAGCGTCTCTTTCAAAAGCGTATGGCTTTTGGCCTGACGGTAGGCGATCAGGGCGAAAAGCAGGCTCAAGAAAATCAGAACGCCGGCGCTGAAAACGATCGCCGTGATGCGGTAAGTATCCCAGAACAGGATAATGACCAGCGCCGTTAACGTGGCCACGCCCAGCAAAAGCAAAAGCAGGCTCGCGCCTGCCAGCAGAAAAAGTACCAGTAAACGTGCGCGTTCCTCTTCAAGTTCTAAAACCGCCAAACGTAGGCGGGTTTCACTGTTAGCAACCAGTGAGCCCAGCAGGCGTTTGACGGCAGAGAATACGCGTTGGGTAGGACCCAAGGCCATTAGCGACGACCGAGCAGCAGTCCGGCTACCAGACCCGCGGCGGCACCAATACCCATGCTGGTCCAGGGGTTTTCGCGAACGTAGCGGTCGCAGCAATCAACCTGGTTGGTGAGCGACTCGCGGGTATCTTCGTAAAGATGCTCGCCAGCACTTTCCAGACGCGAGCGGGTCTCTTTCAAACGACGCTCGGCGCGCTCGCGAAGGCCGCGCATTTCACCGCTGGCATCCTTGGAGGTGGCGCTAACCAGCTCTTCGACGGTTTCGCTCAGGTAGCGAAGGTCGTTTTTGAGCTGGTCGGCACGTGCTGAACTGTCGGAATTACGCTTGGCCATGATGTCTTCCTTTGACGTATGAATGAAACGATAACCGCTATCAGCATAGCAGCCCTTACCGAATAGACAACCTCGCCTAACGGTCGAGCCCGGTGGCGCTAAACATGGGGTTCAGGCTAAAACCGATGCTCAGCCGGTGGACCCGGTTGTCGTAGTCGATCATGCTCTCGCCGTAACCGTAATAGTACTGCAGGTGCGCGCGTAGGTTGGTGAACGCCGGCCAGCTGTAGTCGATTTGCGTGCCGTAGTTGCCTGCCGATGGATTACCGCGAAGCTGCCCGGCGATCTCGTGATTATGGTTCAAACGCTTGGCCAAACGTATGTCGCCGTAACCCATGAAGCGCTCGATATCCGGGTTGTCGTCGCTGCTTTCCGACTCCGGTACGCGCCAGTGGGGAGCAAGCGTCAGCGCCCAGTCACCGCGCTGGAAAGTGCTCTCCAGGTAGAAGCGGTTCCAGCTACGCGAAAGCGGGTCCGAGCGGCCGTTGGACTGGTGGTTGAACGAGATCCGGTTGCGAGTGTTGACCCACCCAAGCGCTGTCCAAGCGTTATCGAAGTCGATGAAAATTTCCGGCTCGTAGTTAGTTTCCCGGAAAGGGGAGGAGGCCTCGGTGTTATACGCCTGCCACCAGCTTCTTTGGGTGTAGCCAAAGTAGATATCGCCTACATCGCCAAACAGGTCTTGCACCAGGTTGAATTTGGCGCTGAATTGAAACTTGACCTCGACGTTGTCCGGGCCGCCCTCGTCGGTGATTTCACGAAAGTCCTGTGTGTTCGTGTTGGCGTTGTAGCTGACCGGGAAAAGATAGTTGGTCCGGTGCGTGGTGATCGCAAAGGGGTTGCGCGTCGACTCCTGCTCGAGCATGCGCCTCTCACTCAAGTCTTCCAGCGCGGCTTCTTCCGGCTGCTGCTCGGGCTCGATGCCGGCGGCGCGATCCTCGGGGGCTTCCACCTGTTGAAGCTGCTGGCGCAGTTGATAGAGCTCGACGTTGAGCGCGCGAATGCGCGCCTCGATCTCGTCAGGCGACTGCTGCGCCCAAGCACTCGGCGCGAGCGGTGAGGCGCCAACGAGCACGAAAAGTGCTGCAAACAACCGGTGTTTATTGACCATGAAAAGAGGCTCGCGAGGTGAAGGAGTGAGTTAACAGGGCTTTCTATACAGCCTTGGCGTTTAAGTCAACTAGCGATGATTGCGAAAGTACGCATTACCCAGGACAATGGCGCCCTTTCCCGCCATGGCGGGCGATCTGTCAGCGGAGCGACGCGACGAGATGAAACGTGCGGTAGGGAGATGGGTAGGGTGGTTGGCGCTGATGGCGCTGTTATTCGCCTTGGGTACCAGCGCCTGGGCGGTCGAGGTCGAAGGCGTTCCTCCGAAGGAAGAACTCAGCGAACGTATTGACCAGCTCGAGGCGACGGAGGGGGAGTTAAGCACTCAGCAGGCAAGCGATCGTCAGTCGCTGCAAGCCGCGCTGGACGCTTATGAGCGCCTCGAGACGATGGAGGAGCGTTTGGCCACCCTCGAGCAGCGCACCGACGATGCGCCCTCGACGCTTGCGCGTCTGGAGCGCGAGCTCGACGAGGCCGAGCAGGCGCGTCAGGCGCTCAGCGCCGAAGACCTGAGCGACATGGCGCTATCGCGGCTGGAAAGCCGCCAGGCCGACGCCGTGGCCGCACTGCAGCAGCTTCAGGCGCAGCTTGCCGACGCCAACTCCCAGCTGCTGGCCGCCCAGACCCTCCCCGAGCGCGCTCAGCAGGCCATTTCCGAGGCGCTGCAGCGAAGCGAGCGCCTGCGCCGCGACCTCGACCAGCGCGAGGCGCTGCTCGACGACCGCCAGCTCTCGGCGCAAAGCGATGCCGAGCTGATTCAGCTTCGCTTGGGCCGGGCGCTGGCCGAGCGCGAAATCAGCCTCAACCAGCGCGAACTCAGCGCCAACAGCCGCCTGCGTGAGCTGGCCCAGCGCCGCCGTGATCTGTTGTCGATGCAGATCGATGAGAAGGAGCAGCAGCTCAATCTGCTCCAGGGCGTTATCGACCGCCAGCGCCGGCTCGCCTCGGAACAGGCGATCGCCGATGCCGCCCGCGAGGACCCGCTGGTGGCCGAAGGGCACCCGGTGGTGCTGCGCGCACAGCAGATCAACCAGACCTTGAGTCTCGAGCTTTTAAGAGCCACCGACCGCGCCAACGGCATCGTGCGTGAAAACATCGAGGCGCAGCGCCAGCTCGATCACGTGCGCCAGCTCCAGCGAAGCCTCAACGAGCAGCTTGACGCCATCCGCGGCAGCCAGCTGCTCTCGCGCATTCTGGTCGAGCAGCGCCAATCCTTGCCCAGTATCGCCCCCCGGCGCGATCTACAGGACGAAATCGCCGACCTGCGCCTTAAGCAGTTCGACCTGGTGCGCCAGCGCGACCAGCTCAGACAGGGGGAGCGGCTGGCCAATCAGCGTTTGGAGGAGGCCGGGGTCGACGTCACCGCCGGGCTCATCGATTCTCTTTCAAGACTCTACCAGTCCCGGCGCGAGCTCGTCGAGCAGCTCGAACAGGCCTACGGTGAGCTTTTGAGCGCGGCCATCGAGCTGCAGCTCAACCAGCAGCAGCTGCTGGAAATCTCGCGCACGCTGCGCTCGACCATCGACGAACAGCTTTTCTGGGTCGCGAGCAGCCGCCCGCTGGATCTCGCCTGGCTGCACCAGCTGCCGCAAAATCTGCGCATCGAGTGGCGTGAAGGCGAGTGGCGAAACCTTTTGCCCACCCGCTGGCAGGGGCTTTCGTGGCAGGTGTTCAGCGGCGCGCCGCTGATGCTGATCAGCCTGCTTTTGATCTCGCTGAGAGCGCGCATCAAGGCGCGGCTGGCGCTTCTTCACTCGCAGATCGGCCGGCTCAAAAGCGACACCCAAGGCCATACGCCCAAGGCGGTGCTGCTCAACGCGCTGCTCGCCATCCCCGGCCCGCTGGTGCTCGCCGGCGTCGGTTTGGGACTCAAAACCACCGAGGGCACGGCGCTTCAAAGCCTGTCGATGGCTTTTTTACAGCTGGCCCTGAGCTGGGGGGCGATCGCCTGGGGGCGAAGGCTTCTGGTGCCGGATGGCGTGGCCGAGCGCCACTTCACCTGGTCGGCGGGCTACAGCGCTCGGCTTCGCAGGCTCCTGGGCGGGCTTGGGCTGATGCTGTCGCTGGTACTGGTGATCGCGACGATCTCCGAGCCGATGCAGACGCCGCTGATCCAGCGCCCCATCGCGCTTTCGCTGCTGTTTGTCGCGCTGGCGGCGATGAGCTGGTGGCTGGCTCAGCTGATTCTCGCCCACGTGCCGTTTTTCGGCGTGCGCCTTTTTCGGCTGCTGTTAGGGCTTTCCATCGCCGCGGTGCCGCTGGTGCTGTTCAGCCTGGTGGCCTGGGGGTTCGAGTACACCGCGCTTCGCCTGGTCGGGCGCTTTGCCATGACGATCTACATTCTCGGGCTTTGGATCATCGTCGAAGCCACCGTGGTGCGAAGTTTGGCCGTGGCGGCCCGCCGGCTAGCCTACCGCCGGGCGCTGGCGCGCCGCCGCGCCCAAGTGCAGGAGGGCGCTGAGGGCGGGCTCGAGGTGGTCGAGGAGCCGCCGCTGGACATGCACCAGATCAACAGCCAGTCGCTGCGCTTGTCCAAGCTGATTCTGTTGATTGGCTTCATGACGCTTTTGTACCTGGTGTGGTCGGATCTTCTCTCGGTGCTGGGCTATCTGGATCAGGTGTCGCTGTGGGACGCCGAAGAGGGTGATATCGTCGGCAATACGCTGTCGATCGCGGATCTGTTCACCGCGCTCTTCGTGGTGGCGGTGACCTTCATCATGGCGAGCAACCTGCCCGGGCTTTTGGAGGTGATGGTGCTCTCCAGGCTTTCGCTCAAGCAGGGCAGCGCCTACGCGATCACCTCGCTTCTCTCCTATACCATCGTCGGCACCGGTGTGGTCATGGCGCTGGCCACCCTGGGCGTCTCCTGGGACAAGCTGCAGTGGCTGGTGGCCGCGCTCAGCGTCGGGCTCGGCTTCGGGCTACAGGAGATCTTCGCCAACTTCATTTCGGGGTTGATCATTTTGTTCGAGCGCCCGATCCGCATCGGCGACACCATCACGCTTGGGAACCTACACGGCACCGTCAGCCGAATTCGAATTCGCGCCACGACGGTCACAGATTTCGATCGCAAGGAAATCATCATTCCCAACAAGACCTTCGTCACCGACCAGCTCATCAACTGGTCGCTTTCCGACAACGTCACGCGGGTCGTGTTGACCTATGGCGTCTCCCACGGCTCGGATCTGGCGCGGGTTCACACGCTTTTACGCCAGGCCGCCGATGAAAACGCGCGCATTCTGACCGACCCGGAGCCTCAGGTATTCTGCGTAAGCTACGGGCCGCACAGCCTGAATTTCGAGCTGCGCATCTTCGTCAACGACTTGCTCGACCGGCTCTTCGCCGCCGACGAAGTGAACTGCCGGGTCGACGCGCTGTTTCGCGAGGCGGGCATTAGGGTCGCTTTCGAGCAGATGGACGTGTGGCTGCATCGCGACGAAAACGAGGCGGTCAAGGTGCAGTCGGCCAATGCGCTGCCGCCTTCGACGGGCTAGCGCGCGTTTTATCCGCTCACGCCTTGCTCGTTCAGGTTCTGCTCGCCAACAGCAAAAACTCCCGATTGCCGTCGCCGCCGGTGATCGGGCTCTCCTGCCAGTGGCTGATTGAAAGGCCACTTTCTTCGCAGCACCGGCGAATACGCCGCTCGACCTCGGCAAAACGCCTTGCGTTCTGCACCACGCCGCGCTTGTCGAGCGCCCCGGGGTCGAGCTCGAACTGCGGCTTCACCAGCGACAGCAGCCGGCCGCCCGGCGGTAGCAGCGCCGCAATCTCCGGGATGATCAGCGTTTGCGAGATGAACGAGACGTCCATGACCGCGACGCTGATCGGCTGCTCTGACAGCGCCTCCAGAAGCGCTTGCGAGGTGCTCATCGCTCGGGCGTTCAATCCTTCCAGACAGCGCACCCGCGCATCCGCGCGAAGCGCCGGGTCGAGCTGGCCGTGGCCGACCTCCACGCCGATTACGTGGCGCGCACCAAAGCGCAGGGCGCAGTCGGTGAAGCCGCCGGTGGACTGGCCGATATCGAGTACCCCAAGGTCGTCCAGGCGCAGCTCAAGCGTTTTGAGCACGCCTTCGAGCTTGAGCCCGGCCCGGGAGACGTAGCGCTCTTCCGGGTCGTCGTCGATGACAAAGCGCGTTTCGGGCGGCCAGGGTTGGGAGGCGCGGGTCAGCGGGGTGCCGTCTTCAAGGCGAACCCGGCCGTTTTTGATCAGGCGCTGGGCGCGGGTGCGGGAGCTGGCGAGGCCCAGGGTCGCCAGCAGCTGGTCGAGTCGCATCATATCGGGGGTAGTAAACGGTTCACTAGCGGTTGGATGAGTGGCTTTTAGCGTTCAAGTTCAGGCAGGCGCGCCTCGCCCCAGCTTCGGTGCAGGTAGCCCGTGACCCGCTCGAGTGCGTCCTTTGAGACCGTGGCCGGCTCACCGCGCTCCAGCGGATCGTGGTGATAGATATAAAGGCGCGAGACGAACTGCTCGAACGGCAGCGAGGCCTCGCCGAAACGCTCGCCAAACCCGGCGGTGCTCACGCGCACGCCGTCGCCCCAGTCCTGGCCGCTGTCATTGTTGGGATTGAAGAAGTAGACGCGCATGGTATCCGTGGGGTCGAGCGAGGCGCGCAGAATGGTGATGGCGTGCCAGCCCACGAAGCGCCCGGCGCTGTCGGTGACGGCGATGCCCGCGGGCTGGGGGTGAATCAGCGGCTGGTTGCCGTTGTAGAACGGATGGTAGCTGGCGTAGAAGTGGCGAATGAAGCGTTCGACCTCGAAAAGCCGGCCGCTTTGTACATCGACGTTGATACGAAACCCGCGCCCGGACCACCACCCGTGGAACTCCGGATTCACCCAGCGGTGTGGGTCGCCTTCGCGCCCGATACAGCGGCGCCCCATCTCGGCGTAGATGCGATCCAGGTGCGGCACCACGATCAGCGAGACCGGGTCCAGGTCCATGGGAATAGAGGTGGCCACGCCCGCGCCGCTCTCTCTGGACGAGATCGGCTGGCCTTCGAAGTGCATGATGATCTCATCGTCTCGCGTCGCCCAAGCCACCATCTGCAGCAGGTAGTCCGGGTCGTTGTAGGCCCACATCGAAAGCGCCCGTGCCGACTGGCAGGTCGGATTGTTGCCTTGGCCCACGCCCAGCGGTAGCCCCAAAAGGCAAAGCACGCCTTCCATGAGCCGCGCGTGCGGGCTTACCTCGTCGCCGTAGGTCGCGCTCAGCCGAGCGTTTGCCGGCGCCGAAAGCGCCAGATTGAGCTGGCGCCACATTGCCGGGGCCACCGGTGGCTGATAGAGAATGCCGCGCTCGAGCATCAGCGCAAGGCCGTACACCCCCTGAGCGGTCGCCGGATAGACGCTTTCGCGAATCAGGGCGTGGACCAGCTCGCGGTAGCACAGCAGACAGTCCCGCCCGGTGGAAGAGAGCCCCAGCGCTTCGCTGATCAGGTAATCGCTTTCATCGAGACAAAAGCGCATTAGCACGGCGTGGTAGGGCGATACCAGCCCGGTGTCGTGCATGGCGCGAGCAAAGCCGGTGGCTTCGGCCTGCAGCGCGGCGCTGTCCATGCTGGCCAGCCGCGTCTGAAACACCTCGACGCCTGGATCCTCGCGGCAAGCCTGGGTGGGGCCGAACAGGGAACTGACCAGCCGGTCGGCGCCCTGGCCGCTTGCGCCGAGATCGATCGATGGGTCGGCCTGGCACAGCGCGATGCGGGTAATCATCTGCTTGATGCCGTCGACCTGCACCGGGCGCTGCTGAAGAATGCGCCAGATTTCGTCGATCAGCCGGTCGATAACGTGCTCATAGCCGATTCGCTCGGCCAAGTGCTGAAAAAGCGCGCGCGGAATCGTCGCCAGTCTTCCCTGGGTTTCACGTTCGGCTTCCGACGGCGCGCCGAACAGCAGCGTCAGGTTGAGCGCCATGACCTGGGTGAGGTGCTGGTGCGCCTGCTCCTGGGTGATCAGCGGATGATCGAGCTCGCCCCTGGCCACAGCCAGAAGACGCAGCTCGCTGAGCGCCTCGATGACCAGGGCGTGGGCGTTGGCACTTGTGAGCGAAAAGGCGGCCAGGGCGGGCTGGAGATACTGCGGGGTTTCCCAGTCGGAGCCTTCGAACACGGCGGCGGATTCAAGCGCCGCGGCGCGCGCCTCGCAGGCCTGGCAGCCGCCTGGTTGCAGCAGTACACGCCGGGCGGTATCCAGAACGCGGGGGAGCTTGTCGGGGCGGGCGAAGCCGGGAGAGTCCTCGAGCCTTTTAAGCGCGTCGTCCAGCTTTTCCAAAAGTCCCCTCAGCTGAGGGGACGGGGTTTGATCATCGGCGGTCGTCACAGCGACTCCTTTTCCCTGCAGTCGCGGGGATTATACATAGAAGTCGAGGTCTTCCTGATGTTTCAGCAGATCGCGAAGCGTGTGGGCGTCGTCGCCGCGAAAGTAAATAAGACCCCAGTGGGTGCCGAAAGCGGTGCGCTTGGTGACCGTTTCCTCGACCGGCGAGGTAAGCTCGTGTGACTCGAAGTAGGGGTGGTCCTCGGTCTCTTCCGGAATCTCCAGGCGGCTAACTACGCGCCGGCGGGGGTAAACGCCGAAGCAGCCGGCGAAGCCGTCGGCATCGACCACTTCCTTGGGAAAGAATTCGGCGACTTCTTCCGGTGTGGTTTTGGGATCGAATACCAGCATCGAGGCCTGGTAGGCGTTGAAGCCGTAGACCCGCTCGAGCAGTTCGAACACCTTGAAGCCCGGCGGGCGATAGGCGACTTCGCCAAAGTACATCTCGCCGTCGCTGGTGACGAAGTACTCCGGGTGGATCAAGCCGAACTCGATGTCGAAGGTCCTGATGAGCTTCTCGATCTGTTGGGTGATCTGTTCGCGGTATTTCTCAAGCTCCGGTGAGGCGGGTACGAACACCGAGTAGCCCAAGGTCACGTACTCGGAGATGTTCAAAAACGCGATCTTGCCGTTATGAATCCACGCCTCGACGGCGAACTCCCAGCCGTCCAGGTGCGACTCCATCAATACCGGGAACTCCTCTTCCGGAATCGAATCGATTTCATCCGGGGTGCGAATCACACGGTGACCAAGACAGCCCGCCTTGTCGAAAGCCTTGAGGTGAATCGGGTCGTTGGGGTCACCGTCGAGCTTCAACAGGGTTTGGTTGACGCGCTTCAAAAAGCGGATGACGTCTTCCTTGTCGTGGGCCTCTTCGAAAATGCCCACGCGAATGCCACCCAGCTGTGCCCGGCGCTTCATCAAGGCTTTATCGCGTAGCAGAAGCGACTGGCCATAAAGGCGAGGGTTGTCGAGCAGCAGCGAATTGATCGCGCCGGCCCACTCCACGGTCTCTTCGAACAGCGGGATGGCGACGTCGACGCCTTTCTCTTTCAGGGTTTCGGCAATTTCGAGCGAGCGGTCGTTCAGCCGCTCGAAGTTCCACGCCACGTGGGGGATGTTGTGCTGCTGGCAATACTCTTCGGCCCAGTCCGGGGCGACCACGATATAGCGGCGGTCGAACTTCTCCGCCGCTTCGATGGCGTTCAGGCTCCAACCCAGTAGGGCGATATACCCCTTGCTCGAATCCTTTTCCATGCTGGTAACTCCTGTGGGGAAAAAACCGCCTGCATTAACGCCACCATACACCCTCGGTCACCCAATAAATACCCGAGCCGCCGCCCTGAAAATGGGCAGTAACGCATAAAACGTGCACGCGGCAGTAAAGGGCAGGCCCAGAGTTATGATAGTCTAGGATCGAATTTTTGACCTTCAAACGCCAAGAGGACGACGCCAGAATGGCGCCCAAGCCAATCTATCGGGTAGTGGTTCACCAGCAGGGTGAAGTGTGGGATTTATACGTCAGAGAGATCTTTCAAAGCGAACTCTGGGGCTTTATTGAAGTCGAGGAGTTTGTCTTTGACGATGTTTCTCGGGTGGTGGTCGACCCCGGTGCGGAAAAACTGCAGCGCACCTTCGAGGGCGTCAAGCGAAGCTATCTGCCGCTTAACGCCATCGTGCGGATCGACGAGGTCGAGCGTGAAGGCCCGCTGAAAGTCGTCAAAAGCGATAGCCGCGTCGCGGAATTTACTCGTCCCTTCCCGCTGCCACCTCGCGGAGAAAGGTAAGCGTACGGGCGTGCCTTTGAGCAACGATGCCCGACGTACGTGTTTTTTGATCAGGATGTTAGTCATGCAAGTAAAAAAGTCTCGTTTCATGGGTTGTTTGGCGAGTGCCGGTTTATTGATGGGGGCGGCAAGCTCGCAGGCCCTCGCTCAAAGCGATAGTCAGGCCTGGGTCAGCGAAGAGCTCAGCACCTTCGTGCGCAGCGGCCCCACCGACGGTTACCGCATCGTGGGCACGCTCAACGCCGGCGAAGAGGTCGAGGTGCTCGAAGAGAGCGGCGATTACACCCGCGTACGCGGCAGCGGCGGCGACGCCGTATGGGTGCTCAGCGACGAGTTGCAGCAAACCCAGAGCGCCCGCGAACAGTTGCCCGAACTCGAAGATCAGGTCGATGAACTTACCCAGGAACTCGACGGTATCAACGATACGTGGGAGGAGCGCGTCTCCTCGATGCGCGAAACGCTCGAGATACGCGAGCAGCGCATTACCGAGCTTGAGGCGCGCAACCAGGAGCTCGAAAGCGTCACCGACCAGTCTCGCCAGCAGGTGCGCGCGCTGGAGGCCCGCCTGGATACCCAGGAAGAGGATCTTTTGATGCGCTACTTCATGTACGGCGGCGGCGTGGCCGGGGCCGGGCTTCTGGTGGGGCTGATCGTGCCGCACCTGCCGCGCCGGCGTAAAAAACGCGACCGCTGGTTTTAAGCGCCCAGCCAAGAGGTAGCGATGGAGAACGCGTGGCGCAAGCGCTGGCAAGAAGGGCGCATCGGCTTTCACCAATCGACGACCCACCCGTCGCTGGTTCGACACTGGCCGGATTTGAACGTCGCCCAAAACGCCAAAGTGCTGGTACCTCTATGCGGTAAAAGCCTGGACATGCGCTGGCTTGCCGAGCGCGGCCATGCGGTACTCGGCATCGAACTCGCCCCGGAAGCGGTAGTGCAGTTTTTGGAGCAGCGCCCGCTCGGAGTATCGCGCTACCGCCAGGCCGGGTTCGACATCGCCCGCCAGGCCAGTGTCGAGCTCTGGTGCGGCGATTTTTTCCATCTCACCCGACGCCAGGCCTCGCAACTTGACGCGTTTTACGACCGCGCCGCGCTGATCGCGCTGCCCCCAGCCACCCGAGCGCGCTACGCGTTTCATTTGGCGCAGCTTCTGCCGCCCGGAGCGGCGGGGCTCTTGATCAGCGTGACCCACGAAAACGGTGAAGAGGGCCCGCCCTACAGCGTGGCCGAAGAGGAAGTTCGACGGCTTTTGTCGCCCAACTTTGCGCTCACGCTGCTGGAGCAGAGTGACGGCGATGTGCGCGGCGTCAGCGAGCAGGTATGGGCGCTCAAGCGGCGCGGGCCAGCGTGACCCGCGCCTTCAGGTAGCAGCGCGGTTAGCGGGCCAGAAGCCTTGCAAGCTCCGGGTCGCTGAACGCGCGGTTCATGCCGTCGCTGAGCAAATCGTTGATCATGCGCGTGTTGGTCGCCTCACCGGGCTTGATGGCGTAGCCTTGGGTGCGCCGTGAGGTATAGGTGCCGGTGTAGGTGGTGCCGCGGTTTTGCGCGATGGCGCGAAAAACTGCCTCGATGCGCGCCTCGTCGACCAAGGGCTGCCCGCTGTCGCCCTGGCCGTAGTGCAGGCTTGCAAGCTCCAGGGTCAGGCTCGGGGCGTTTTGCACCGGGCTGCTGGTCGGGTTGAAGCCCATTTCGCGCACCGCACGCTCGGCTTCCGCCTGAAGCCTGGGCACCAGCTCGTGGCTGTTGACCGTGATCTGGGCGGTGGACATGCTGCCGCCGGCGCGGGTGCCGATCACTTCGCTTTCACGGGCATCGACCGCCGCAACGCTAACCTGCTGCCCCGAGCCCGCCTTGGGAACCTCGGCGGTACGCTCCGGACTTAGCTGAAGGTACTGGGGGCTGGCGCAGGCTGTAAGCCAAGCGCCTGCGACAAGCGCCGTGGTGAGCGTTAGAAAATGACGCCGAAGCATGGTGTTTCTCCGCAATGGTTAAAAAGGCCAGTATAGCCTGCGCTCGCGCGTCGGGTACATGCAAACCCAAGGCCACGTTTCTGGAGATTTTTTATGGAGCAAGAGGCGCTTTTCGACCCGCCGCCGGCCAATCTGCTGCCCCGTGACGGCGAGGCGTTCTACCTTGGCCCGGTGCTCGATGAGTGCGAGGCGAGTGCTTACTTCACGCGCTGCATGCTGGAGCTCGACTGGGCCCACGAGCGGGTGGTGATGTTCGGCCGTGACATCACCACCCGGCGCAAGGTCGCCTGGTACGCCGACGCGCCGGCCACCTACACCTATTCGGGCCAGACCAAACGGGCACAGGTTTGGCCGGCGCTGTTGCAGGGGCTGAAAGAGCGGGTAGAGAGGGCAAGTAGGGCGCGCTTTAATTCCTGCCTGTGCAACCTGTACCACAGCGGCGAGGAGGGCATGGGCTGGCACAGCGACGACGAGAGCGAGCTTGCCGAGCAGGGCGTTATCGCCTCGCTGACGCTTGGCGGCGAGCGGCGTTTTTCGTTCAAGCACAAGGCGAGCGGCGAGCGTATCTCTCTTTTGCTTGAGCACGGCAGCCTTCTGATCATGCGGGGCGCGACCCAGACCCACTGGTGGCACAGCCTGCCCAAAACCAAACGGTGTACCGATGCGCGGGTGAACCTGACCTTTCGTCAGCTGCGCGCTGGATAAACGCGAACGCGCCGCTCGTCAGCGGCGCGTTCGTTTAGTGGGGCTGGCTCGCCTTCACCACCTCGTCCTTGAAGCGGTGCCAGCGCCTTGGATGGGCGTAAAGGCGCTGTCCGCGATGAATCTTCAGACGCTCGAAATCCGAGTGGCGTACCGTGGCAAGCCAGGGCGCGCCGAGCCAGTCGGCTTCGAGCTCCACGCGCACCTCGGCGCCGACCAGCGAAAACGCGGTGATCGTCATCGGTAGGTGAACGCCGGGTTCGAACGTTTCCGCCAGGCGCACCTCGTGGGGGCGCAGCAGCAGCTCCTCGTCGCCGTCCGGTAGATCGACCTTGAGCTGGGCGTCGCCGCAGGTGAGTACGCCGTTTTTGACGCGGCCCTCCAGATGGTTGACGTCGCCGAGAAACTCGAACACGAAGCGGTTTTTCGGCGCCCGATAGAGCGCCTCGGGCGTATCGATCTGCTCGATGCGGCCGTTACTCATTACCACCACGCGATCAGAAAGCTCCAGCGCCTCCTCCTGGTCGTGGGTGACGAACACGCTGGTGAAGCCGAGCTCTTCGTGCAGGCGGCGTAGCCACCGGCGAAGATCCTGACGCACCTTGGCGTCCAGCGCCCCGAAGGGCTCATCCAACAGCAGCACGTCGGGCTGGACTGCCAGCGCCCGTGCCAGCGACACCCGCTGCTGTTGGCCGCCGGAGAGCTGGGCGGGTAGACGGTTGGCGAAGTGCTCGAGCTTGACCATTTCCAGAAGCCGAAAGACCCGCGCGCGAATCTCGCCTTTGGACGGACGATCCTTGCGCGGCATCACGGTAAGGCCAAAGGCGACGTTGTCGAACACGCTCATGTGGCGAAACAGCGCGTAGTGCTGAAAGACGAAGCCGATGCGCCGGTCGCGCACGTGGACGTGGGTCACGTCGCGCTCGCCGAACAGGATTTTACCCGGAGTGGGCGAGCGGTCGGCGCTTTCGAGCCCCGCGATGATGCGCAAAAGCGTGGTCTTGCCGGAGCCTGACGGCCCCAGAAGACCCACCAGCTCGCCGTCGTGAATGTTCAAGTCGATCGGCTCGAGCGCCTGAGTGGCGCCGAAGTGCTTGGCGATATGGTGTAGCTCGATACTCATAAAATGGCCTCCCGGCGGGTGGCGCGCCGCTGAAGGGCGGCCTTGGTCGCCAGCGTCAAAAGCGCAATCAGCGCCAGCAGCGCCGCGCTGGAAAACGCCCCGACCGCGTTGTAATCCTGGTAAAGCTGTTCAAGATGCAGCGGCAGCGTATTGGTCTGGCCGCGAATCGCCCCGGACACCACCGACACCGCGCCGAACTCACCCACTGCTCGGGCGTTGGTCAAAATGACGCCGTACAACAGCGCCCACTTGATGTTCGGCAGCGTGACGCGGCGAAAGACGGTCCAGCCCGAGGCGCCGAGAGTCACCGCCGCTTCCTCTTCGCGAGTGCCCTGAGCCTGCATCAGCGGAATCAGCTCGCGGGCCACAAACGGGCAGGTGACGAAGATGGTGACCATCAAAATCCCCGGCCAGGCGAACATCAGCTGGATATCGTAACCATCCAGAAAGTTTCCGATCCAGCCGTTGCGCCCGTAGAGCAGTAGATAGACGAGCCCCGCGACCACCGGCGACACCGCAAAGGGAATGTCGATCAGCGTTTGCAGAATCCGCCGGCCGGGAAAGCGAAACCGGGTAACCAGCCAGGCAAGCGCGACGCCGAATACCAGGCACACCGGAATGGTCATCAGTGCGATCAGAAGCGTCAGCCCGATGGCGTGCAGGGTATAAACGTTGCTGACGTTTTCCCAGAACACCATCACGCCGTTGGAAAGCGCTTGGGCGAAAATGGCGACCAGCGGCAGCAGCAAAAAAAGCGCCGACAGCAGTACCGCGGCAAGGATCAACAGGCCGCGTACGGCCGGGGCGTCTCCCACGCGACGCATCAGCTATTTCCTCCGTGCAGGCGGCGAACGAAGCGCCCCTGCCAAACGTTGATCGCGAGCAAAAGCGCAAGCGAGGTAAACAGCACGACTGATGCAATCGCCGAGGCGCCGGCGTAGTCGTACTCCTGCAGGCGCACGAAGATCATCAGCGCGGTGATTTCGGTTTCATAAGGCATGTTGCCGGCAATGAAAATGATTGCCCCGAACTCGCCGAGCGAGCGCACGAAGGCGAGCCCGGTGCCAGTGACCAGCGCCGGCCACAGGTGCGGCATGATCACCCGGCGAAACGCGACGCCGTCGGTAGCGCCGAGCGACATCGCCGCCTCGTCGATCTCTGCGGGTAGATCTTCCAGCACCGGTTGCACCGTGCGCACCACGAAGGGGATGCTGGTAAACGCCATCGCAAGCGCGATGCCCACCCAAGTGTAGGCCACCTGAAAGCCCAAGGGCTCGAGCAGCCGACCCATCCAGCCGTTACTGGCGTAGAGCGTGGCCAGCGTAATGCCGGCAACCGCCGTGGGCAGCGCAAAGGGCAGATCCATCAGCGCGTCCAACAGCTGCTTGCCGGGAAACTCGTAGCGCACCAGCACCCAAGCCAACAGCAGCCCGAACGCCGCGTTGACCAGTGCCGCCACCGCCGCCGCGCCCAGGGTCACCATGTAGCTTGCGACCACCCGGCCTTCCGTAACGATCGACCAGTACTCGGCGAGGCTCAACCCCGCCAGCTGGCCAAACAGCCCGGTAATGGGCAAAAGCAGCACCAGCGAAATGAACAGCACGCTGATTCCCATGGACAAACCAAAACCCGGCAGCACGCGCGCGCTGCCGGATTGGCGAAAGCTCAAGGATTTCATGCCGAGCCGTTAGCGACGCTGAAGCTGGTCGAGCATGCCGCCGCTTGCAAAGTGCGTCTCCATGATCTCGTCCCAGCTGCCGAACACGTCATCGACGTTGAAGAGCTCGGTTTCCGGGAACTCGTCGGCGAACTCTTCTACTACGGCGTCGTTGTGAACGCGGTAGTTGAAGCCGGCCAGCGTGCGCTGGGCCTCTTCGGTATAGAGGTATTCGAGATAGCCCTGGGCGAGGTCCTCGTTGCCGTTACGCTCGGCGTTTTCCGAGACCACCGCGACCGGGAACTCTGCCAGCACGCTCATCGGCGGCACGATGACTTCGTAGTCGTCGCTGCCGTACTCGCGGCGAATGTTGTTCACTTCGGACTCGAAGCTGATCAGCACGTCGCCAATGCCGCGCTCGATGAAGCTGGTGGTCGCGCCGCGACCGCCGGTGTCGAACACCGCGACGTTGGCGAGAAGCTGGCGCATGAACTCCTGAATCTGCTCTTCGTCGCCGTCGAACTCACGGTCGGCGAAGCCCCAGGCTGCGAGGTAGGTGTAGCGCGCGTTGCCCGAGGTTTTCGGGTTGGGGAACACCAGCTCGACGTCCTCCTGAACCAGGTCATCCCAGCTCTCGATGCCCTTGGGGTTGTCCTTACGCACCAGAAAGGCCGTGGTGGAGTAGTAGGGAGAGGCGTTGTTGTCGAACGCGTCCTGCCACTCTTCGTCGACCAGCCCGGCGTCGGCCAGTACGTCGACATCGGTCACCTGGTTGAAGGTTACGACGTCGGCGCGAAGGCCCTGCATGATGGCGCGCGCCTGGGCGGAGGAGCCACCGTGGGACTGGCTAACGCTGACCTCTTCATCGTGCTCTTCTTGCCACCACTCGACGAAATCCGGGTTGATCGCGGCGAACAGCTCACGGGCGATATCGTAGGAGGAGTTCAGAAGCTCGCGCTCCTGGGCCATGGCGGTACCGGTCGCGCCAGCGGCGGCGGTGCCGAGCGCAAGGGCCAGCGCGGTGCGGGTGAAGGGAGCAGAGAGAGCAAGCGGTAAGCGCATCGAATCTTTCCTTTTGTTTGCGGATAAGCAGGAGTGAGCGAGGTGCCGAGCGATCATACAAGCACGGCGTCCATGAAGACCGGTTGAGTCGATCTGGCCATAGACGTTTTCGCGATAAGACAAGGTTAGTCCTGTGTTTCGGGAATTACAATCCGGCTTTATATTCGATTGGGGAATAATGATCGTTCTCTCGCCGCTAAGCGGGCGGGCTTCCAGACGTCGGACTCTGATATCATGCGCGCTTTGTCAGCGCCTATGAGGCGCGCCCGCTTTGCCCTTGGAGCGTTTATGACCGCCGCGAAAGACTTTCTCATCGCCCCTTCGATTCTCTCTGCCAACTTCGCCCGCCTGGGGGAAGAGGTCGACAACGTGCTCGCCTCCGGCGCCGATATCGTTCACTTCGACGTCATGGACAACCACTACGTGCCGAACCTGACCATCGGGCCGATGGTGTGCAAGGCGCTCAGAGACCACGGCGTGACCGCACCCATCGACGTGCACCTGATGGTCAAGCCGGTGGATCGCATGATCGGTGATTTCATCGAGGCTGGCGCCAGCTACATCACGTTCCACCCGGAAGCCTCCGAGCATATCGACCGCTCGCTTCAACTAATTCGCGACGCCGGCTGCAAGGCGGGGCTGGTGTTCAACCCGGCCACGCCTTTGTCATACCTGGATTACGTGATGGACAAGATCGACATGGTGCTGCTGATGAGCGTCAACCCGGGCTTCGGCGGGCAGTCCTTCATTCCGGCGACGCTGGACAAGCTCAAGGAAGCTCGCGCGCGCATCGACGCCGCCCAGCACCCGATTCGCTTGGAGGTCGACGGCGGCGTCAAGGTGGACAACATTCAGGCCATTAAGGAGGCCGGCGCGGATACGTTCGTGGCCGGCTCCGCGATCTTCAATGCGCACAGCAAAAGCGACCCCAACGGCTACGACAGCGTCATCGGCTCGCTGCGCCAAGCGCTGGCAGGACGCTAATCCAGCAGACGATTGAGTAGCGCTTAGTGCAGCTTCATGCGCGGCTTCAGGTAGCGGTTTAGCTTGTCCACCACCCAGGTCAGCCCGGTTTTCGGCACGCCGTGAATCGACACCTGGTGCATACGGTAGAGCGAGGCGTAGGCGTTGCGCGCCATCCAGCCTTCCAGAAAGAGCCCGCGGGAGGCGCCGCCGCGCATCAGGTTGCCGACCGCGTCGTAGCGGGCAAGCGACACCAGCGAGCCGTTATCCTTGTACTTGAAGGGTTTGAGCTCCTTGCCTTCGAGCACTCGGCCGATGTTTTCCGCCAGCACCCCCGCCTGCTGGCGCACGGCCTGGGCGCGGGGCGGCACCGTCGAGTCGTCGCCCTGAGGGCAGCTGGCGCAGTCGCCCATGGCAAAAATGCTCGGATCGTCGACGCTTTGCATGGTTTGCTCGACGCACACCTGGTTTTTCTTGTTCACCGTCAGCCCCAGCTCGGCGAGAAAGTCCGGTGCCTTGATGCCCGCGGCCCAGACGTTCAGGTCGGTTTCGATCGTCTCGCCGTCGCCGGTGACCAGCTCGTACTCCCGCGCCTCCTGAATGGCGGTTTCCAGATGGATGTTCACGCCCAGGCTTTCGAGCTCCTTGTGAACGGTTTGGCTGACGCGCTCGGAAAGCGCGGGCAGAATGCGTGGCGCCGCCTCGATCAGGTGAACGCTGATCTGGTTGTCGTCGACATTGGTAACCCCGTAGGCGTTGAGCAGGCGGGTAACGTCCAAAAGCTCCGCGGCGAGCTCCACGCCGGTGGCGCCGCCGCCGACGATCCCCACGCTCAGCGTGGTGTGGGTGCGAAGCGTCGGGTCGGTGTAGCGCAGGAAGGTGTTGATCATGTCGCGCTGAAAGAGCTTCGCTTGATGGGGCGAGTCGATGAAGTGGCAGTGCTCGGCCACGCCTTGAGTACCGAAGTCGTTCGAGACGCTGCCAAGCGAGAGCACCAGGTAGTCATAGGTGAGGGTGCGCTCCGGCAGTACCTCGACGCCGTCTTCATCGAGAATGGGGGCCAGACTCAGCGTTTTGTTTTCCCGGTCGAGCCCGCACAGCGAGCCGCGCTGGTAGCGGTAGCCGTGGGCGCTGGAGTGGCCGCGAAAGTCGACCTCGTCCATGGCGGAGTTCAACACGCCGGTGGCCAGCTCATGCAGCAGCGGCTTCCAGACGTGGGTGGCGCTGCGGTCCAGAAGAACGATTTCGGCGCGCTGCTTCTTGCCGAGCGTGCGCCCCAAACGCGTGGCGAGCGCAAGGCCTCCCGCGCCGCCGCCGACGATGACGATCCTTGGATGAGTCACTGGCTTCTCCTTGGCAAATTTGGCTTCAGCATAGTGCTTTCTACTGATTCTGACGAATGGCGGCGCGCGGCTTTACCCTGTTTTTGCCTGACGTGGGCCGTGCTTTTTGGCACTCTAGGCTTGCCGCTTTTCGACAGCGCCTTATAAACACCAAAGGATTTTCATGCACGCGATTTTAGACAACAAGCGGCTCATCGCTTTCGACCTGGACGGCACCCTGATCGACTCCGTACCTGATTTGGCCGTGGGCGTACAAAAAGCGCTCGACGAGGTCGGCGTTAGCGCCCCGGACGAGGCCAACGTGCGTAGCTGGGTAGGCAACGGCGCCCGGTCGCTGGTCGAGCGCGCTCTGACCTGGGCGCTCGGTGAAACGCCCAACAATGCGCTTTCGACCCAGGCGTATGAGGCGTTCATGCGCCATTACGGCGCCGCGCCGTTTGTCCATACCCGAGTGTACGACGGCGTTGTAGAGGCGCTGGCTACCCTCGACACCGCTGGCTTCGAGCTTGCGCTGATCACCAACAAGCCCGAGCGCTTCATTGCGCCGATTCTCGAGCATTTCAGGCTTTATGAGCGCTTCGCGCTCTGTGTCGGTGGTGACACGCTGGCCGAGAAAAAGCCGAGCGCGCTGCCGCTTCTGCATGTTGCGAAAACGCTCAACGCCGCGCCCCAGGCGTGCGTGATGGTGGGGGACTCCAAACACGATATCGAGGCGGGCAGGGCGGCCGGGTTCGCCACCGTCGCGCTGCCTTACGGCTACAACCATGGGGAGCCGATCGAGGCGAGCCGGCCGGATCTTTGCGTGGCGAGCCTCACCGCGCTGATCGATTGAAAACGCCCCGGCTTGGGGTCTGTCTGAAAAGTCGACGAGCGAAGGCAAGACAAGGCAAAAATTGGCGAAGAAGCGCAGTTTACGTTAAGTAAATGAGCATTCTAAGCCAATTTTTAACGCCGTATTGTCGAGCGCAGACACTTTTCAGACAGAACCTAGGGCCGGGCGCCGCCGAGTGCTCGGTGCAAAAGCTCGGCGTTATAGTTGAGCATGCCCGGGTAGTTATAGGCGGGGCTGTCGGTGTCCCCCAGGCTATCGACGTAGAGCGGGCCCGCCAGCGCAATATTGCTCTCCCGCGAAAGCGCGTCCATGTGAATCCAGGGCGTTGTGCTCTCATAAAAAAGCGCCGGCGGGCGGGTGTCGGACAGCCGTTCGCTCATCACCGCCATATCGAAGGCGCTGCCCAGGCGCTCGCTATTGCTGCCCCAGATGGCGGCGTAATCGAAATCGAAAGCGCGGGCAAAATAGGCCATGCCGGCTTCGCTGGTGTACAGCACGCGGTTGGTCTGGGGAATGCCTTCCAGGCGCTCCTTGAGACGCGCGCTCAAAAGCGCCAGCGATTCGCGGGTGCGCGCGGCGCGCTCCTCGAACACGGCGCGCTTTTCCGGATACTGTTCGCCCAGGGTGCGCGCAATGACATCGACGTAAGCGCTGGCGCCGGCTGGGTCCATCCACAGGTGCGGGTCGATGCTGCCACTGAGACGGCCCACCGTCACCGGCAGCGTTTCGAACTGCGCCCGCTCGGCGACAGGCTTCAGGCGCAGGCGCTGGTCCGCCATCGCCTCGACGTGCCTAAGCCAGGGCTCGAGCCCGTAGCCGTTGTAGAAGACGATATCCGCCTCTTCGATCGCCAGCACGTTGGGCGGGGTAAGCTCCCAGCGGTGCACGTCCTGCCCGCGTGGCACGATGGTCTCGACGCTGATGTCGTCGCCAGCGATACGGCGCACCAGATCACCGATCACCGAAAACGAGGCCATCACTTTATACGAGGGCGCGGCCTGAACGGGGAGGGCCAGGGCCAACAAACCGGCGACCAGTAGGCTCCCAAGGATGGCGCGGTGCTTCATTCCAGATGTCCCTCGCTAAAAAAACGCCAGATCATAATGATTGCACGAACGTCTTGCCAGTATTCGCGCGACGCCGATATCGCCTGGCCACTGCAACGCGCCGCCCGGTTAGGGTATCATCGTTTTTAGCCGATTGATCAGTATGATGGGGTAAGCGTGGCGATAGCGGACAAGACACCGCGTGTGGCGATGATCGATAATTGCGACTACCCTCCATAGTACTGTATATAACTCCACGTGTCCGCATTCCGCCTGCCCCGCACCCCGCCAGTTCTGTATATCACTCCATAACGCTCCATCGAAATTAGGCCTAGACCCGGGTAACGAGCTGGGTAACACTACGGGGAACCCCGTTTTGACTCGAGCGTTACCCAGATGGCTATCTCTGACACCAAGGCCCGTAAGGCCTCGCCCGCTGAAAAGCCCTACCGCATTCCAGACGCTGACGGCCTTTATTTGGACGTACGGCCCAGCGGTAAAAAATTCTGGCGGATACGCTATTTTCTTCATGGAAAAGAAAACCTGTATTCCCCGGGTCAGTATCCTCAGGTCACATTGAAAGAAGCCCGTAAGCTACGCGACGAAGTAAAGCACAATGCGGCGAATGGGATCGATCCGAAAGCGCTACAGCAAGCCGAGCGCGACAAGGCGAAGCAAAGCGCTGAAGAGACGTTCGACTCCATCGCGCTCGAATGGTGGCAAAAGAAAAAAGAGGGCTGGTCAGAGTATTACGCCAAGCAGGTCAAGAAGGCGCTCGATCGGGAAATGGGCCCGGCGTTTGGCTCGAAAAACATTCGCGAGGTTACGCCCGCTGATGTGTTGCGACTGGTGCAAAAGATCGAGGCAAGGGGAGCGCCGTCTATCGCCATGCTGGTTCGCCAGTGGACGGCTCAGGTCTATCGTTACGCGGCCAGCACGCTCCGGGCTGATCATGACCCTGCGGCCCCCATCGAGGGCGCCATTCAGCGGCCGCAGGTTAAGCACAGCAAATCGCTAGGCAGTGATGACTTGGCAGTGTTGGCTAGCGAGATCGATGATAAGGCGGGCTGGCGCATCAACTGCCTGGCAATGCAGGTGCTCATGCGCACCATGCTTCGAACCGGTGAGCTCCGCCAGGGGCGGTGGGAAGAGGTCGACTTTATGCGTGCGGAGTGGCGCATACCCGCTGCGCGGATGAAGATGCGCCGACCCCATGTTGTGCCGCTGTCATCTCAAACGGTGGCGTACCTTCAGGAGCTCCACGGCTACACCGGGCACCTGCCGTTGATGTTCCCCTCGTACCGGCACCCGGGCATGCCGATCAGCGCGACGACGATCAACAAGGCGCTCGAGCGGATGGGCTGGCAGGGCAGGTTCAGCGGCCACGGGTTCCGCTCGACAGCGTCGACACTACTGAACGAACACGGCTGGCGCGGTGATTTGATCGAAAAGCAGCTGGCGCACGTGCCGGGTGACAAGGTGCGCGCTGCGTATAATCACGCCGACTACCTGAAGGAGCGGCGCGAAATGCTCCAGTGGTATAGCGACTACATCGATGCGATCATGCAAGGTGCAGCCGCGCCGCCGGTGCCTGCTCGAATGCTTGCATGATCCAGGCATCAACCTCGGTATTCAGCCACCGGACGCCGCCGGTCGACAGTTTGCGTCCCGCTGGAAACTTCCCCTCACGAATCAGCGCATATAGCTTGCTTTCGCTGTAACCGACCTTCTCGGAGACGGCTTTCATCGATAATAGCTGTGCCATGGTCAGTCTCCTGTATAACGTTGGCCGCCGGGCCCGTGACCCTGCTTGGCGCGCCATTCCTGCTCTTGTCGGGCGACGCTCTCATCAATGCGCTGCTGGCGCTCACGCTTGATCAGATCGAGCACACCCGGGAGCTCGATGGCCTCGCGCATTTCGTCGACCTCGTTTTGTAGTTGCTGGATCATGTCCCAAGCGATGTCAGAAAGTGCCCACATATCGGCTGGCGCCTGACCGTCGTTGCAGACTCGGCCCAAGCCGTAGCACCCGCCGCAGGGCTTATCGTTGTTGCCTTTGATGTGGTCCCGCCCGGTGCCGTAGCACACCGAGCAGTCGTCGGGGCGCAGCTTGCGCCAGTGGGTAGTCCAATCCTCTTGAGTCGTGACGCTATCGACACCCTTGATCAAGTCCGTGTAGGCAACCAGCCATTGGCCGGCGAGCGGCCCGGTGCCTTGGTACTGTTGAATTTCTAAGTAGCCACCGGCGAGCGTGCGGTGGGTGTGGGTGGGGTAGGTCATGCCACCTCCGGCAACGGCATGAACCGCTGTTCGTGTGTGAAATTTGCCTCGACGATCGCGCGGGCCAGTGGCGGGCATACGCTGTTGCCGATCAGGCGGACTTGCGCGTACTTGGGCACGGGTTTGCCTTCGACTTCGGCGAACTGGTAGCCGTCCGGAAACCCTTGGGCGGCAGCGAGCTCGTGGGGTTGGAGCATGCGCATTCCAATGTCGACAATGGCGTACTGCTCACCTTCGATAGAGACGGTGACAGGGCCTTGAGGGTCGCCAACATCCTTGCCGTAATACTTCATCAGGAAGGCCGCGATCGCTGCCGCATGTGTGCCCCCGGCGCAGATAGTCGGCATCGGCTGTGTAATGTCACTGCCGCCGCGCTCACTGCCCTTGAGGTTAAGCAGGCTCACGGCTACCGGGGCGTTGTGGTCTGTCGCGGTCACGGTGGGTAGCGGCTGGCGCAGATCAGCCCCCACGACGCCCCCGTAATGCTTAGCCAAAAAGGCAGAGACTACGCCGAAGGGAGCGCATCCGCCCGGGTTGGCCTTGGAGTCGGTGGCGTTGCTGTTAGCCGTAATCGTGTGCATCGGTTCGTCACAGCCGTGACCAATGGCGCCCGTCCGGAATTTGGTGACATGTGGCGCTATCAGGGCGTAGCCCGGCGAGGTGGTAATGGTCTGCAACGGCTGTAGCAGCGACTGGCCACGAAAGGACGTGTAGTAGCTGGCCGTATGATTCAGCTTAACGATGAACGGCTGCTGGTGCTCAACCACGTAGCGCATCACGCCCTTGGCGATCCGGCGCAGCGTCGCCTCGGCCAGCGGCTTCTTGCGCCCGAAAATTGAGGGACAGGGCAGCGACCAGTCGATGCACTCGGCGGCGGTGCGCCAGGGCTTGAGCTTGCGGCGCTGGACAGCCGGCACGCGCGGGTCGGCGTGCGTGGGCTTCGGCCACATGATCGGCAGGCCGTCGCGCCGGGCAATCAGGAACAGGCGCCGGCGGATGGTGGGCGTGCCGTAGTCGCAGGCGCGCAGGGTCTGCCAATCGACCTGGTAGCCGTGACGTTTCAGGCAGCTGACAAAGCCCCGGAATGTCTGGCCCTTGCGGGTCGGGTCCGGACGCACTTTACCGTCGGCGCCCTTGATCAGCGGGCCCCAGTCCAGAAACTCCTCGACGTTCTCCAGAATGATAACGCGCGGTTTCACCTTCGCCGCCCAGCGCGCGGCGACCCAGGCGAGCCCCCGCACCGCTTTAGAAACCGGGCGCCCGCCCTTGGCCTTGCTATGGTGCCGGCAGTCCGGCGAGAACCACGCCAGCCCGACCGGGCGACCGTTCACGGCCTGCTCGGGGTCGATGTCCCACACGTCGGCAACGGCGTGCTCGCTGCCCGGGTGGTTCGCGGTGTGCACGGCGATGGCCGTGGCGTCGTGATTGATGGCGAGGTCGACCGGTCGGCCCAGCGCCTGCTCGATACCTTCGCTGGCGCCACCGCCGCCGGCGAAGTTATCTACCACCAGCTCGGGTCCGAAAAGGTTCAGGTTGCTCATTGAACGCTCCCCCCGCGGTGCACCACTTCTCCCAGCCGCTTCATCGGGCATGCCAGCCCCCAAGCGTTCGTCCAAAACGCTCGATCAATGCGCGCCTCGCGCTCGCTGAGCTGCTGGCGCTGTAGCTCAGCTTCGCGGCGGCGGTCATAGCGCTCGATCAACTCCTGGCCGCGTTTGCCGTCGTGGTAGCGCTTGTTCACCAGGCTGGTGCTGAGGCCATGACGTTTAGCCAACGCGCTGAGCGAGGTTTTCTCGCCGTTCGTGGGGTCGATGACGTAGATTGCGTGCTTGCGGTATGCGGGCTTAGACATCGCTGGCGCCCTCCGGCTTGCTGCTCTCCCGCACGGCCTCGCCGCCCATCCATTCGAGAATCCGCTCGACGCTGGCGCGCAAACACCCCGCCATCAGCACGAAGTCGGTTTCCAGCCGTACCAGGGCGTCGTCGCCGTCATCGGCGTGGTCGGACTCTTCGATCAGCGCGTCGCCGAATCGCAGCGACTTGATGGCCAGATCGTCGTGCAGTACGAACGAGAGCTGACCCTCGATGCCCAGGGCGAGCTGGCTGGCCTGTCGGCCGCTTTCCAGTAGCTGTTGGATCTCGTCGCTGTCGAGGTCGAGCTGGCGCGCGCGCACCACGCCGTCGTCGCCCTTGGCCTTGAGCACGACCTGGTCGCCCAGCTGCATGTCGGCGGGGCGGGTCGCGGGGTCACCGAGCCAGTCGGTCATGGCGCGCACCGGTAGCGTTTGCGTCGCCAGCGGCGTCACTTTCAGCGAGCCCAGCGTCTCGCGCAGCAGGTCGAGCACTTCCTCGGCGCGGGTGCGGCTGGACGTATTGACGCCGATCAGCTGGCGCTCGGTATCCCACCAGAGATCAATCTTCTGGCTACGCACGAACGCCCGGGGCATCAGTTCCTCGGTGATCTGCTCCTTGAGCGCGGTCTTTTCCTTGCGCGTGACCTTGCGCGCCTCGGCGGCCTCGATGTCGGCGACGCGCTCGGTGAGCTCTTCGGCGATGACGCTGGTGGGGAGCAGGCGCTCTTGCCGTAGTGCGCTCAGCAGGCGGTGACCATCGTTCGCCACGGCGTGCAGCAACTGACCACCACCGAATCGGCCAGCGGGGGCGGTCCAGCCAAGGCGCCGGGCGTCGGCGCTACCCAGCGGTTTGACGACGTGCTCTTCCAATAACTCGCTCATTTGAGCGGGGCTGAGCAATTCAGCGCCATGAAGGCGGTAAAGGTGAAGGTGTTTGAACCACATGATCAGGACTCCTTCCGGGGCGTGAGTAACTGGCCGTCGATCTGCATATTGCTTATGCCGATGGCGTTTAGATCCGGTAGTGATAGGCTTTCGCCTACCCAGCCGCCGGCGGCGCTTGGCTCAATTTCCATTGTCACCGTGAAGCCACCGACCCGGCCGATCACCACCTTGCCGGCCTTTGGGTAGAGCCGCCCGTCGTCGCCGTAGAGCTCGCCTGCGGCTTTTTCGCCGTAGGCTTTGGCCGTGGCTGCTGCCTCGATGATGGGGGCCATCAAATCGGTGAACGCCTGTTGAACGGCGGGCTTGTCGAGCCAAACGGATAACGACTCGATATTGGCTTTGCGCGGATCGTTCATTGTTTGGGGTCTCCCGGCCAGTTGACGTTCTGAGCGCCTGTCGCTGCTTTGTATTCCGCTTCGGTAATACCAAGTGCGGCGAAGAGGTGCATAACGCTGGGCATCGTGTCGGTTTCTTCGTCGTAAAAGTCCTCGACGACGTTTTCCCAGTACGGGTCTTCTTGATCGGTAATGGAGTCCAGCAAGCTGATGGCCTGCTGGCGATTGAGCTGGCCGGGCCACTCGGGCATCTGTTCAGACGTATCGCCAGAGACCGAAGCCTTTGCTTGCTCGGCGAGCGTGTCTTCACGCCCGTTCAGGTATCCGTTGTCATACGCGTGCTTGAACGCCGGGCCGTTCCGGTCAGCCAGCATTTCAATTTGCTTGGCGGCCTCTTCGGGGTTCTCGCGGCACCAGTTCGCGTCGATCGCCATGGTTGTCTCCTGCGGGCGGTGGTCAGTCATTGCGGTCTCCCTGTTTCGGCTGATCGCCCTGAGCTGGCGCGGGCTGTTTGAAAATGCGGTCGAAAGCGGCTTCGTCGATCATGCTTCCACCTGCTTGGCTGCGTCGTACTGCTGTATGGCCCATACGATGGCGTAGCAGCACCATAGGTAGTGGCCCTTCCACTGCTTGCAGTCGACCTCGAAGAAGTCGTTGAACATAAGTTCGCCATCGAACTCGAAGTCCAAGGCGCTTCGGAAGGCTGAGAATTCGTTCTCGCTTTCGCTGAGGACTTCGCTTTCCACGTCTTCCCAGGCTTTTTCCTTTTTAATCTCCGTCCATTCCTCGGTGGCCTGCTCGAACCACTCTCGGATTTTTGCCTCGAACTTCTCGGGTACCCACTCACGGGAAAGATTGTCGGGCGCTACATGCGGCCCAGCTTGCATCTTTTGGGCCCAGTAGCCCGGGTTGATCTCCAGTTCGCCACTGCGGAAGAAATCGAACATGTCTTTAACGCGCTGGAACACATAGCAGCCCATGTCGCCGCTGATGCAGAGGAACCCCGGCCAAGTGGTGACGTTGAAGCAGCGATCGCTGCTATCGGGACGAGCGCAGCGCAAGTGGCGATGCAGGCCATCGTCATGAATCACAGTGAGCTGGTGCTCGCCGATGGTTTCCTGGAAGCGTTCGAGCGGTGTTTTTTGCTGTGCGGTCATGGTCATTACCCCCTAAACGATGCGGCCGATGGCGGCGTAGATAAGTCGGTCGCACAGCTCAAGCGCGCGCGCGTCGTTACCGTTGCGGCGGGCTTCGTAGAGCGCATCGGCGAGCTGGGCGGTACCCTTTCCTTCAACCGGGTCGTAGCCATCGGCTAAGCCGATTGCTTCATGCTTTCGGCCGCGTTCTTGAAGCTCTTCGAGCAGCTCTTCCGTATCAAATTTGGAAAGCGAAACTTCAACCTCTACTGAAACGAATGGCATAAAGAGCTCCTAAAACTGAACAAGCTGAACAGGGCGGCCGGCGGTCTCCGGCACCGTAAACCGGGCGGGCACCTGCCGATCGGCAGCGAGCGCGGGTCCGGCCGGGCGCATGCCGGGGCATTGCTCGGCGGCGATGCCGCGATAGTCCGGCGCGCCGGTGCGCTGGTTGAGCGGCACGCCGCGCGCCTCTTCGGCCTGCCACACGGCGGCGTCGGTGCAGTAGCTGGTTAGCCAGTCCTGCCGGCGCTCGGCGTCGTCTTGGCTGAGCTGGCCCAGCACGAGGGCGGCGGCGATGGCGCCGCCGGCGAGCACGGCGTGTCGAATGCGGGTGGTCATTGGGCGGCGCCTCCGGTATTGGCGCTATCGAGCAGTAAGGCGCGCAGGTGATCGCGAACCAAGCGAATGTCGGCGAGGTCGGTGCCGGTCATGAACCACCGAAAGGCGGGGTTGTTTTTGGGCGCAGTACCTTCTGGCCACGAGGCGCATTCAACGCCCAGCGGACCTGTCGTGAATGCAACGCGGTATTTCTTCTGCAGCGTGACGGCCAGCGCCAGCTCCTGGCATTCGAGAAGCACGCACACTTGGCCGGACATGAGGCCGTGAGCGGCGAATACTTCGGTGACGGTTTTGGGGGCGTCGAGGCTCATGGCTATACGCCCTCCGAGCCGCGCTGACTGGCAATCAGTCGGCTGGCGCTATAGGGCGTACGGGTGCGCGACGGCTGGCGGTGGCGTTGGGCCGGAGTGTCGGGGCTGATGCTGCTGATCATCAGCGCCAGTAGTAGCGGGGCGATCCAGCCGCGGCGCATGGCTTCGGCTACGGCGGCGGTGGCGCGGTAGGCGTGCAAGTTGAAATAGAGCGCCTCGACCACGGTGCGAACCGAGGCGGGTGAAACGCCGCGTAGCCGGGCGATCTCCTTTTGCGTCAAACCTGCTGCGAGTCCGGCGACGACTTGGGCTTGCACTTGCGTGGGGAGGCCGCTTTTCCGGGCTCCATACTGGCAGCGCCAGCCGGCGAAGATGATGTGCTGTATCTCTGTGTTTGGGGTGACGTTGGCTTGCATGGGTTTGGCCCTTGGCGCAGTTCACAATAAGTACAGATTGTACCTATAGTACACTTATGTCAAGTACCAAAAGTACACATTATGCGAATTGAATGTGCCGAATACATAATCAGGCTGTTGAGCTGGGCAGGTAGAAAAAAACCGCCACTGGGGCGGTTCTTGGAAGGGCAGGCTGTCGGTCAGGTAGCTGCGGGCAGGAAGCGCATGATAGCGAAGACGAGGCCGGCGACGGTGATGATGGTGCCGACATTCCACATGATCATCTGGCGGCCCAGGGAGTGCATTTCGCCCCGCACCTTTTCAACCTCGAGGCGAACATCGTTCAACCCATCGCGCGTGGCATAGGTCGCCTTGATCGTCGCGAGATCATCACGAACGGAGCGCATGTCTTTTTCGAGGTGCTCTACACGGCTTTCGAGATTGCTCATGGGTGGCTCACCTCCTGAACTATCGCCACCACCGCCTCCACTACCAAGTGAGGCGCCGGTTGATTTAGGGGGCCCAATAAACCTGCCATTGATAACGTTACTCTTCACTATGAGAGTCCTCCATACGCTTCTCAAGGGCCCAGTCAAATATAAAACCTGCGGCGAACACCCAAGTATAGCCGCATGATTGACAGATAGCGGTACAGTGCCCTTTCGCACCATATCCTTCAGGACTCAGTATGGGAGAAGATGATAAATGCACTGGTCCATCGAAAGAATCAGCCTCAAACATTGGCACTTCTTCGCTACCACAAGCGGGGCATTTCATGCCTTGACACTTTTCATGCAAAAACGTAGCAAACTCGCCGCCGGTTAGATCAAATTCACTCGAGTCTCTGACTATTGCATTATTTTCAGTATCGTCGCTCATTGTTTAATCCAGACCACAAAATTTAAGGTTTAAGCTGCCCCACGCTCTTTCCACCATGCAATGGTCTGCTCGGCTAGCCCGGCGGTGGTGTCATCGCGTAACACTTTCACGCCCGAGCGCTCGAAGCGCTCCAGCTTGCGATAAGCCGCTTTCTCGACCTGGCTGCGCTCCTTGATGGTGAGCCCGCTGTCAGCATTGGGGATCAACACGGACATAGCCGCTTCACGTTGCGTATGGCCAGCAACCATCGCGAGATCGGCACCCGCCTGCAGAATATTGTTCTCCACCACCATGGGGCTCTTGTACCACGCGGATACCACCGACCCCACGGCAGAGGCAGACAGAAGCGGTACCTCCACATCCATCATCCGGCCTTTGCCGATCGAAATCTGCAGCGCTTCTTTCCTGATCACTTGGCTGGCGCTCAGACCCAGCCGCTCTTGCATGAGCAGGATGACGCTGGAGCATACCTTGTCCGATGACTGGTATCGAAACGCCGAGCGCGCCTGGTTTTTGCGCGGCCTTGCAAGCGTCACCACGTCCTCGAAAAACGCATCCACGATGCTTTCCGGGTCTTCGCCTTGGGCGAACAGGGCAGGGCCTAGTCGAATGGTATCGCTCAGGCAGTCCGGCAGGTTGCCTTTCGTGGTGTGCAGGTGCGCTTCAATGTCTACCAGCAGGTGCTGAAGGTGGTCCTGGTTGATGCGCGTGTCGTAAAGGCACTTCAGTCGATCGAAGGAGTCGAGCATGCGCACTTCGACCTGCGTGCCATGGGCGAACGCCACACCAACGTTCAGGAACTCGCACGCTGTGTCGTCGAGGCATAGGCTGATTGGTCGCCAGTGGCCGGTAATGGCGGGGCGGTCGTCAGCGGCCAATGTGTCCTTGAGTCGAGCTGCCAGTGTCATGCGATGAGGCCTATTGCCTTTTCATAATGGTCCGGGTCAAGCCGCTGCTCGAGAAAGTCGAGCACGCAGTCGATTTCATCCCCCGGTAGCGAGAGGTCAGACAGTGCCTCTCTTACTGCGATTTGTCCACTATCGCTGAAGGATGAGTGAAAACCAGTATAGGCCAATGCCCGCTTGCTCATGTTGGGCAATTTCTCATTCCAGCCGGGCTCGCCCAGCTCGGCCCAGTTTGCCATCAGGTTTCTCGCCTGCCGGGTCTTGAGAAAGCGTAGGGCCTGTGATTGCCACCCGCGCGACATGAACACCCGGCCGTGGTCGATCAGCGCCACCGCGCTGGTGCTGGTGTTGAGCACATTGCCCGGGTTGCGGTCGGTGTTGAGCGTCCACTCGTCGAAGGAGACCAGTTTGGGGAGTTCTTCGCGCTTGAGCAGGTCTTTGGCGATGCGCGCTTTCAGCTTGTCTTCAAAATCCTGCGAGGTGGTGCCGGTGGTGTGGTGAACGACCAGGTCCGGGTAGCAGAGGTCTTCGCTGAACCACGCGATGAAGGAGGGCTGCGGCGGCCCCGCCGTTTCACTGTCGGCGTGTGCCAGCACGTCAGAAGGGATCTGCTGGCGCTCCAGGTGGATAATGCCCGCCACGCTGGACACCTTGAAGCCACAAGCCCTTGCCAGCACATAGCCCACGGTTTCGTTAATGGCCTCACGATTTTCGACCGTGGCCCCTTGTTCCACCACTTGGTCCGGCAGCAGCTTGATGAAACACCGCCGGCTTTCTCCTTCGGCATGAAGGCGCGCCTTGAAGATTGGGTTAATCCCCGTTCGCGTCGGGCTCGGTAGATGGCCCAGCAGGGCGGTTTCGTTCAGCAGATGAATCATTGTTCCCCAGCTTTGCCTTGAGCCTCTCATGCGGGCTTTGGCGGCGGTCGTAGGTGTGTTCGGCGGGCCGTGCGGCGATACGGTTGGCGATCTGCTCGAGCAGAGTGAGGTCATCCTCAGTCAGACGGCCATCCTGTGCGGCTTGGGCGATGTTGTTGAGCATGCGTAGCGAGCGGGGTGAGGCCAGTTGCGCCAGCTCTTGCGCGTGCTCCTCGACGCGGTATGACGCGCTCGTGGCGCCACTCTTGCGCATGGGCTCGTGGCCGTACTCGAGCCATTCCTCTCTGACGTTTAGCCACTTGCTGAGCGCTACAAGCTTGTCGTGACCGGGACGTGCCTCACCGTTCAGCCATTTACTTGAGGCTTTGGGAGTGACGCGCGTAATCCTGGCGAGCCGAGCCCCCATCCCATGGCCATCTTCTCTAGCCAAGCGCATTGCTTCTTTTAATCGGGCGCTGAACCCGTCCCGCGAATCTATGTGAACCATAGGTTCCATAATTACACCGCTTGATTGTACTTGCAGTACAGGTCTAGTATGTACCCAAAGTACATTACTGGAGGTGGCAATTTCATGAGCCCATTACGTCATGCGATTCATTCACTGGGTGGGGTGGCTGAGTGCGCTCGCATTTGCGGAATCAGCAAGCGAGGCGTTTACAAGTGGATTCATCGCAACTCATTACCCCGCACCGAGTACACCGGTGAAACCCATCACGCCGAACGCATGGCCGCCGCCAGCGGTGGCGCGTTCACCGCTGAGTGGCTGCTCGAGCATGCCGGGCCGTCAACCGCTGATGCTCAGGTTAGCCCGAGTGAACCATCGGTTACGCCCACGTGAACGCGGTGATTATTCGTACAGGTATTTGTGAGGTGGCGACATGAACATAACCGCCGCGATGCTACCCGCGCTACTGGGCCGCCCGGTGGCCTATCAGGCCGTGTTTACCCGCTTGCCGGGTGTCACGGTGCAGGGCGCTATCTTCCTGAGCCAGGCGCTGTTCCTGACCAATACGCCCACCGCTGCCCGCCGTGAAGGCTGGTTCTGGAAAGAGCAGCAGGGCGAGCACGATAGCTGGGAATCTGAAACCGGTATGAGCGCCAAGCAGCAGGTCACAGCCCGTAAACAGCTGACCCAGATTGGCGTGCTCGAGGAGGTGCGCAAGGGCGTACCGGCCAAGACCTGGTACCGGGTCAATTCCGAGGCGCTGGCCACTCAATTAGCGCTGGCGCTGGCCGAGGAAACCGACGAACAACAGCCGCAAACGCCCGCCGCTGCCCAGAATCTCCCAACCGGAGAATCTGAAAACGCCCATTCGGAGAATCAAGAAGCGCCCGAAGGGAGCGCACAGAATCCCCCAATCGGCGGTTTCTTACAGAGACTACAACAGAGAGTACCCCCTCTCTCTCTGAGCGCGCGTGAGCCGAGCGTGTTCGAACGTGCCGCCCAGCAGGCCGACGACGGCGAGCCCGCCGCCGACCCGGTGAGCGATCGCAAAACCGCGATGACCCTCGACTGGGAACCCGAGCCCGAAACCTACCAGGTAGCGTGCCTGCAACGTGGGCTGGCGCCGGACGCCAACGTGTTTGACGCGCTGCTGGATTTTCGCGAGCACTTCGCAGCCCAGGCCCACCGCACGATGACCCACGCCGAGTGGACCCGCCGCTTTGCCAAGTGGCTCCACGAGAACACCAAGCGCCAGCAAGCCCAACAGACCCAGCCCGCCACCACCGGAGGCAACGCCCATGCAAACCGCCGCGACCGTACTCCCAAACGCCGTCTCACAGCTCAGGAAGCCCGGGCAGCCGACGAAGGGCGAGCGCCCGACACCGGCGCAGGGCAGACCCTCGATGGGGAATACCGGGCCCACGGTGGCGGCTGGTGACATCGACGAGTTGTTCAACGTGATGGGCGAGCTGTTCGGTGCCCGGTTCACGAGCGACTGGGGCGCGTATGACCAGACCGGCGCATGGTGGGCCGAGCTCCAGGCGCTGGCGCCGACACAGCTGGCCGTGGGCCTGCGCCGGGTACGCCAACGCGTACAGGACGCCGCCCGCGCCAGCGACACCGCCTGGCCGCCGATGCCCGCCGAGTTCGCCGCGCTGTGCCAGCCCAAGCCCGAAGACCTGGGCCTACCGACCGAGGCCGAGGCATGGCGGGAGGTGTGCGCCCACGCCCACCAGCCCGGCCAGCACACGTGGAGCCACGACGCCGTTCGCATGGCCGGCGCGGCCGTCGGGTGGTGGGAGCTGACCCACGGCGGCGGCGAGACCCGCGCCGGACGCCTCGAGCGCCAGTTTCGCCGCGAGTACGCCGCGCTGGTCAATCGCGTCATGGCCGGCGAGCAGCTGAGCGCCCGGGGCCTGATCGGCCACGACAGCACCATGACCCGGGCCGAGCGAGCCGAGCGCGCCAGCCGGGAAGCCGCGCAGCGCCAAGCCGGCGCAGCGGGCATGCCCGATCGGATGGATTCAACGCAAGGGCTGCGCATGCTGCGTGCCGCCCTGGGAGTACGATAACGATGATGACCAACCCTGTAATGCAACCCACCGGGCGGGAGGTTTCCGCCGAGGCGTTTCGCGAGATTCGCAAAAGCGGACGCGCCAACGCGTACCAGCGCCGCATCCTTGAGGAGCTCACCGCCGGGCCGATGACCCGCAATCAGCTCGCGGCCCGCATCCAGCGCCCGCTATCGAGCATTTGCGGCCGCTGCACCGAGCTGCTCGATGCTGATCTGGTGACCGTAAGCGGTACCACAAACGACAAACCGGCGCGGCAGTTGCTGGTGCTGACCGATAAGGGTCGCGTGCTGGCGCATGGCGAGGAGGTGGGTGATGCAAAAGCCGATTGAGGTGGGGTGCGTGGTCGTCGCGCTGCGCGGCGAGGTCGCCAACTGGGTGGGCGTAGCTGTTGAGTTCATCCCCGCCGGGCAGGCGTTCACCATTCACCCGGACGGAACGCGCAGCAGCGAGCAACTAGCCCGATTCAAGGGCGATGGCTGGGAAGTTGATTTTGCATCCGACGACAACATGACGTGGACCATCCCGGCCAGAGATTTGATGCGCATCGATGGCGGAGACGCCAGCACCGACGAAACCGAGCAGGAGGTCACACACGATGTCGAAGCGCTCGCTTAAACCCGTCGATCACCAAAACATCGTGCTGCGCCTGCTGACGCGCACGGGCCCGGCGGCGCCGGAGTACCTGGCGCAGTTGGCGCACGACCACGGCCTGCCGGTATCGCTGCACCAGATCCGCGTGGCGTGTGACGCACTGGTCGCCGAGCAGTACGCCGCCGGCGGTGGTGATCGGTACCGGCTGACCGAGTTTGGCGCGCGCGAAACACTGGCCGTGCCGCTGCTGGGGAGCTATCACCTCGAGCCGGTTGGGGGTGGGGCATGACTGAGCAAGCCAAGGGCGGCCCCCAAGCGCGCCGCGCCGCAATGCTATGCCAGAACCCGCGTTTCTGGCTGTACCTCGACCACCGCTGGCGCGCGAAGAACGCGCTCGAGTACCGCGAGTTTCCGGACGGCACGCACAATGCCGCTGGCGCTACCCGCGCCCTACGCCGGGCTTGCAGCATCCAGAGCCGCTCCGAGCTGGACCATAACGATGATGCCCGGGCCATGCTCGAGAAGATCGTGGCCGACTACCAGCGCTGGGAGCGTCAGCAGCGCATGAATGACCGTATAGCAGGAGGTGCCCATGCTCATAGCCTCGGATAACGCAGAGAGCACCGAGCGCTGTGCATTCAGGCCTACGGACGCGATGTGGCGTGAGGCGGTTTCCATGCTGTGCGAGCAGTGCCGTTATTTCCCTGGCTGCGAGGTCATCGAGGGCATGATCGAAATGAAGGACGGCGGACCCTGGCCAGCGGGTGGTTGGGTCACGGATCCGGGGGCGGGTATCACGTGCCTGTCGTATCAGCCGCGCGACGTTCGAACGCTGCAGATCGATGAACTGGACGAGGCGCTGGAGAACGCTGTGGAAATGTGCGGTGGCTGCGCAGCGCGAAAGGGCACCGATGCCAGCCAGGCGCTTCATACTCAGCGCGATTTTCGGCAGGCCGTGCGAGACCGCGGGCTGTTCACATGCCATCACGCCGGTAATGAGGGTAAGCCGTGCGGTGGATGGTGCAATGCAATCAAGCGCCAGCGGGTGGACGTATGACGACAACACGCAAACCCCGCCGCGTACTCGGTCCCGCTGGCGCCAGCACTGCGCCACGCAAACGGCCGGTCGACTGGGAGGGGCAGGAGCAGGCGGTGCTGATCCGGTGGTTACTCGGCGAGCGCCAGCGCGGCACTCCGGTGGGCACGCTCTACGATGTGACGTTTCATGTGCCCAACGGTGGCCAGCGCTCGAAATCCACCGGCGCCGCCATGAAGCGCCAGGGTGTCAAAAGTGGGGTCAGCGATCTGGTGGTGATGGATGCCCGGGGCGGTTGGTTTGGTCTCTATCTCGAATTCAAAGCGTCGGCCCCGCACACCGCCGCGCTGGCGCAGAGTCAGCACGACTGGCTGGCGCTGGCCGAAAAGCGCGGCTACTGCGCGGTGTTGGCGGTGGGGCTGGAGGAAGCTAAAGCGGTGTTGATCCGTTACGCGGAGCTGATGCCGACGTATCGCCATCATGATGAACGACCCGAATTGATCGGCACCGAATGGAGAAGGGGCGAATGAGCGCGGCACTACAACTGAACACAGGGGGCGCAATGCGCGATTATCGGAACATGGGCATTCAGCGACTGCGGGAGCTGGCGCGCGCGACACACCCCGGCCACGAGCTAGAGGCGACCCGCGCGTTCGTCGACCGGGTGCTCGACATGGAGGCCGAGCGGGTGACGTGGCACATGCACGAGAACGAGGGATTCCAGCCGTTCAGCCCGGCAGCGACGCTGGGGCAGCAGCCCGGTGGCGGTACTGCGGCGGCGGAGCCGTTGGCGATCGCGTATGAGCGGGGTAGCCGGGTGAGCGCGGCGCATGAGTTCGCCCGGGCGTGGCTCGAGTCGGCCCGGCTGCGTCCGCGCGCCCGGCTGGCGGTGCTGATCCGCGCGGCGAAGCTGCACCCGATGCCGACCCAGCAGGCGGCGCCCTGGGCCGAGTCCTACGATTTCATCGCCAAGCACCTGCCGATCTACTCGCGCATGCTGCAAATGGGGTCTCTGTCGGTGATGGGGGACATTGTGCCGACGGTGGTGGAGACCGATAAAAAGGGTGTGCAGCACCTGGTGCCGAACAAGCATCGGTCGGATGCGATATTCAAGAACGGTGAGGCAATCAAGAACGCTGGAAAGCAGGCGCGAGCGTCGCTTTTGCTACTGGCGCAAGTTTAGCTACTACATGTTGTGCAAATAACCCGATTGGCTTACTATGTTTCTAGGCTGGCGCTAACTGACGCTGGCCGCCACACATTAAAGAGCCCTGCCGGTCACCCGGCGGGGCTTTTGCGTTTCTAGCGGCTGTAGACCACTGGCAGGTTGCCGGGCTCATATCCCGGAGAGAGCGGGTTCGATTCCCGCCGCCGCTACCACTTCCCAGCGTTCGCTTCACGGCGTTCCTTGCCCCGTCGTGCGGGGTCTTTCTATTCCATGGTGCCGTATGCCCGTTATCACTCCCGCCCACGCCGGCGGCGTCAACGTGTGCGCGTTTCTCGACATGATCGCGTTCGCCGAGCTGCATACGCCGATGCTGATCGACCCGCGCACGGACAACGGCTACCGCATCATCGTCGGCTCGCTACCGAGCAAGTTGAATTTGATGAACAGCTACGACGACCACCCGCGCGAGCTCGTTCATATCCGGAAAGGATTGAGCAGCACGGCGGCGGGGCGATACCAGATACTGTCCCGCTTCTGGGATCACTATTGCAAAACGCTGGCGCTGCCCGATTTCGGGCCGCTGAGTCAGGACCGGTACGCGATCCAGCAGCTGCGCGAACAGCGGGCGCTGCCGCTGATTCAAGCTGGGCACATCAAGGAGGCGATCGCCCGCTGCGCGAATATCTGGGCATCGATGCCTGGCGCAGGGTACGGTCAGCACGAGCACACCGTTGAGCGCTTGCTTAAAGAGTACCAGCGCGCCCGGGGCGTGCTGTGTGATGCAGACAAGACCTGGTACGAGCGGGCGTTACTCAAGCGTCGCGCTGCTTAAACACTCTCCGGCCGCTGAGGTGGCCACACCATGCACAAACCCTACGAGCCGGATGCGATGCCGAACAAAGATCCCAGCAACTGGCACGCGCTGATGGACTTCATCCTGAGCGTGTGGCCGCAGATATACGCCGCCGGGCTGGCCATGCTCATTGCCCTGGTGCGCGCTATTCACGCAGGAGGGCGACCCATGAAGAGTTTCCTCGAGGCTGTGCTGTGTGGCTTTCTCACGTTGTCGTTGATGCCGCTGCTCGAGTATTTCGGTATCTCGCAAAATATGGCGGTAGCCGCGGGCGCGGCCATTGCTTTCCTGGGTGTCGAGTGGGTGCGGGACAAGCTCGACGCGCTGTACGAGAAAGCCATTGGTCGGTGGCTCAAATGATTGGGCGCTGGCTGAGTAGCTTCACACCGTGGCTGATTGCAGGCCTCATCGCTCTGCTGGTGTTTCAGTTTCAGTATGCGCAGCAGATGGATGCCGAGCGCCAGTTGGCAGAGCTAAGGGAAGAGCACGAGCGCAACCGCGCCGACATTCTGCTTGAGAATCAACGCGACCTACGCCAGCAGAACGCGACGCTCAACCGCTCGCTGGCTGAGCGTGACAGGTTACTGGGCGAGATCGCCGACGACATGAGCGCCAGCCGTACCGCGCTTGAGCAACTGGGAGAGACCGATGCAGAATCGCGCGCTTGGATGGATGAGCCTGTGCCTGCTGGCATTGCTGAGTGGGTGCGCCAGCTCCAGACCGGCGCTGCCCGCGACTATGGATCAGTGCCCGATCGTGCCCGCCCACCTTACCAGCGAGCTGCCGGCGCCCCGGCTGATACTGCAAGGTAACAAGGGGCTGCTAGAGCTGCTCGCTCAATACGAAGCGCTGCGCCGCCGGGTGAATGCTGATCGGTCGGCGACCGCCTCCATACTGCGCGTCGACCACAGCGATTAATGCACCGCGATGGTGCGAAAAAACGTGGGTCCTTCCCAGCAAGAATGCGTAGTCCACGGGGGCAAGCAGCCCCGGATTTCGTGAAATTTTCGGGTTTTCAGGGTGTACCGCCGCAGGTGGTATCAATCCCGCGCGGCTGCTGGGCGCGTGACCTGAGCGAGCTGTACATCGCGGCCCCCGTTTTCAATCAATTCATGTACAGGTGAGCGGGGGTTAAACGCGCCGCAAGAGGTGGGCATCTATGTGCGACGTGGTGGACAGCAAAGATGCCTATAACTGGTCGGTGTCGCGTATCGCCCAGGCGTTTGGAATGGACCGGCGAACGGTCACGAAACGGCTACAGGAAAGCGGCGTACTGCCGGCCGGCTCGAAGCGGGGAAACCCGGTATATGCGCTGGCCGATGTTGGCCCCGCGCTCTTTCAGGAAAAACAGGCGGTCGCCGGCGGTCTGGATCTCGACCAGTACCCGGACGCCCGCAAGGCCTGGTACCAGTCGGAAAACGAGCGCCTGAAGTTCGAGAAGGAAATCAAGACGCTGATTCCGTCACACGAATTCGCCCGGGAGTTGAGCAGCCTGGCCAAGTCGGTGGCGGCGGGGCTGGATTCGTTGCCCGACATGCTCGAGCGCGATGCCGGGCTGGACCCGGACGCAATCGTTCGCGTTCAGGACGTTATCGACGCGCTGCGCGAGCAGATGTATCAGGCGGTCGTGGCAGATCGGGAGGGTGGCGACGATGGATAAAACCGCGAACGCCGCCGCGATCCGCCACGACGTGGCCACGCTGCTACGCCCGCCGCGCCGGGTGCGGGTGAGCGAATCGGTCGCCGAGTCCATGTACGTGGTTCACGGCAACGGCACGAAAACGCTCTGGAAGCCCGACAAGACCCCTTACATGGTCGAGCCGATGGACTGCATGGGCTCGCGCAAATACGATGCGGTGATCTTCATTGGCCCCGCGCGTACCGGCAAGACCATCGGCCTGATCGACGGGTTCATTTGCTACAAGATCATCAACGACCCGGCGGATGGGCTGGTGGTGCAGATCACCGAAGCCAAGGCCGCCGAGTACAGCAAGAAGCGCTTAAAGCGCAGCTTCAACGCCTCGCCGGACATCGCTTCGCGGCTCAGTCCGCGCGGGCACGATAACAACGTCCACGACATCACGTTCAAGGCCGGCAACATGCTGGCGATCAAGCACCCCTCGAAAAACGTGTTCGCGTCGTCGGACTACCAGTTCGTGCTGCTGACCGACTACGACCGGATGACCGAGAATGTGGGCGGCGAGGGCTCGGGCTGGGTGCTGGCCAGCAAGCGTACGCAGACGTTCGGCTCCACCGGGATGACCGCGGTGGAAAGCTCGCCGGGCCGTCCGGTGCTCGATGCCGACTGGGTGCAGCCGGAAAGCGAGCCACACAAGGCACCGCCCACCACCGGCGCGCTGGATCTCTACAACCAGGGCGACCGCCGCCGGCTTTATTGGCAGTGCCCGGAAGACGCGTGTCGCCAGTGGTTTCAGCCGATACAAGAGAATTTCAACATGGAGAGCGGGCACGCGTTTTGCCCGCACTGCGCCGTCGAGGTCGACCCCAGGCTAAAGCGCGAGCTGAACATCGCCGGGCGCTGGATACCCGAGGGCTGCGAGCTGACCCTTGACGGCGAGCTGATCGGCACGCCGCGGCAAACCCGGATCGCGTCGTTCTGGATGGAAGGCCCGGCGGCCTCGGATCAAACGTGGGCGTCGCTGGTGAGCAAGCTGGCCGCCGCCGAGGAGACGTTCCAAACCACCGGCAACCAGAAGGATCTCCAGTCGGTCACGAACGTCGACTGGGGTCGGCCCTACATCAACCGCACCCCGGGCACGAAGCGCTCGAGTCAGCGGCTCAAGGATCGCGGCGAAGGCTACCAGGCGCGCACCGTGCCCCACGGCGTGCGCTTTCTTACGGCGGCCGTCGACGTGCAGGGCGGCAAGAATCGCCGCTTTGTCGTGCAGATCCACGGCTGGGGGCCAAACCGCGAAACGTGGGTGATCGACCGCTTCAACATCAAGGAAGATCGCGGCCCGGATAACGACCAGCTCGCCCGGCAGATCAACCCGATGACGCAGCCCGAGGATTGGGATTTGCTCACGCGCGACGTGCTCAAGCGCACCTACAAGCTCGCCGACGGCACCGGCCGGCGCATGCCGATACTGGCCATGGCCGTCGATACCGGCGGCGAGGGCAAGGGCACCGAAAGCGTCACCTCGCAAGCCTACGAATACCACCGCCGCCTGATGCGCGAGAGCGACGGCCTGCATGGCCGCGTTTACCTGCTCAAGGGCGGCAGCGGCAAGACGAACAGCCGTATCCGCAAGACCGAGCCGGATAACACCAAACGAAAGAACCGCAAGAGCGGCGCGCGCGGCGACGTGCCGCTGTACCTGCTGGGCACCGACCTGCTCAAGGACACCGTGGCCGCGATGATCGACCGCGAACAGCCTGGCGCCGGGTACATGCACACGCCGGACTGGCTGCCGCTCTGGTGGTTCGACGAGCTGACCTATGAGGTACGCGACCCGGCCAGCGGCAAGTGGTCGAAGCCCGGCGGCAAGGCGAACGAAGCGTTCGACCTGTTTGTTTACAACCTGGTCGTGTTCATCCTGCTGCAGGGCGAAAAGATCGACTGGCAAGCACCGCCCACCTGGGCAGATCACTGGGACGCCAATTTGCTGGTGTACACCCCGGACGACCCCGACGCCGCGATTCCCGAACCACCCAAAGACAGGCCCGCCCCCCAGGCGCGCCGCCGTCGCCGCGTCGTGAAGCCAAAACTCTAGGAGCCGCCCATGGCCTACACCCCCGATCAGCTTGCCGAGGTTCGGCAGGCCATCGTTGCGCTGAGTACCGGCCAGCGCGTTGTCTCGATCACGCAGAATGGCCGCACGGTGCAGTTCGCCCAGGCGAACCTCGGCGATTTGAAAGCATTCGAACGTGAAATGGCACGCGCAGTGGCCGCTGATCGCCGCCGCCGTAGCCGCACACGGTTGGTCACGACCAACAAGGGGCTTTGATGGTCACGAACAAGCCCCGCATTCGCATGACGGTACGCGACGGCCAACAGGTGCCGGTACGTGCGTATTACGAAGGTGGAAGCCACAAGCGCCGGATGGCGGGCAAGGGCACCGCCGTGACCGGCCCGAACGGCCCCATCGAGAATTCGCTTGCCACGCTGCAGGCGCGCAGTCACCACGCGATCCGAAACAACGCCTACGCCGCCAGTGCGAAAGAGAAATACGTTTCCAACCTGGTGGGCACCGGCATCAAGCCCCAGTGGGGCGACCCCAAAATACAAGCGCTATGGGATGAGTGGGTCAGCGAAAGCGACGCCGACGGCATCGACAATTTTTACGGCCAGCAGGCGCTCGCCGCCGGCGCGCAGTTCGAGGCCGGCGAGGTGCTGGGGCGGTTTCGGTACCGTCGCACCAGTGACGGTCTGAGTGTGCCCCTGCAGCTGCAGGTGATCGAGGCCGAACACCTAGACCCGACCTACTCCCAGTCGTTTGGCAATCGCCTGATCAAGATGGGCATTGAGTTCAACGCCATCGGCCAGCGCAGCGCGTACCACCTGTGGCGGTACCACCCGCATGAAAACCTGACCAGCTCGCTCAATACGCGCGTGCAGGTGCCGGCGGATAACGTCGTTCATATGTACCGCCGCACCCGCCCCGGGCAGCTGCGCGGGGTGCCGGAGCTGACGGCGGTCATCGTCCGGCTATACGAAATCGACGAGATGCAGGACGCCACGCTGGCCCGGCAAAAGCTGGCGCAGCTGTTCGGCGCGTTCGTGAAGCGCAAGACCAGTCATGACCTCGAGGATGACGGCCCCAACTTCGGCTCGCTGGTGCGCCCCCCCGGTGAAATGGACCAGCTCGACGAGTTCACGCCGGGCGGCATCCACTACCTCGAGGATGACGAGGAAGTGACGTTCTCGACACCGCCGGACATTCAGGGCCAGTACACCGAGTGGCTGCGTAGTGAGCTTTTGGCGGTGGGCGCGGGCGCCGGGCTGACATATGAGCAGATGACCGGCGACCTCAAGGGCGTCAACTACTCGAGCATCCGCGCGGGCCTTTTGGAGTTTCGCCGCCGTGCCGAAATGCTCCAGGCGCAGTTGATCGTCCACCAGTGGTGCCGGCGCATCTCCGCCAAATGGCTCGACGTGGCCGTGACCAGCGGCGCGCTACGCATCCCCGACTACTGGCAAAAGCGTAAGCAGCTGCTCGCGATCGACTGGATCGCGCCTAAATGGTCGTGGGTCGACCCGCTCAAGGAAGTATCCGCCGACCTGATGGAAGTACGCGCTGGCCTCGCCCCGCGCAGCGAGAAGGCCGGTGAGCGCGGTTGGGCTATCGAGCTGCTCGACGCCGAGATCGACAGAGGCAATAAGAGCGCCGACCGCTACGGGCTGGTGCTGGATTCCGACCCCCGTAAGACCGCGAAAAATGGCGGGCTCCACAACGCGCTGGAAGCCTTGGCCGCCACCGAAGAAGAGGACGACTGACCATGAAGCCCTGGTTTAAAACCCGGGCGCTCGCGGATAACCCGCGCCGCGCCCACGTAGTGATCGACCGCCCCATTGGTTCGGATTATGCCCCGGACTGGATCAAGGATTTTGTCAGCGAGCGCCCCGCCCGCGACTTCATCGCCGCCGTGGACGCCCTGGGCGATCTCGACGACATCGACCTGGAGATCAACACCCCGGGCGGCGACGTGGCCAGTGGCGTGCGGATCTTCAACTACCTGAAAAACCACCCGGCCAAGGTTCACGTTCGCGTGACCGGACAAGCGGCGAGCATCGGCGTGGCGATCATGCTGGCGGGTGACACCCGCACCATGGGCGTTGGCACCACGATCATGACGCACCGGGCCAGTTCGCTCATGGTCGGGTTTTTCAATGCTCAGGAAATGCGCGACACCGCCGACAACCTCTCGAAATTCGACGACGCGCTGGTCGACCTGATGGTGACGGTGACGGGCAAAAGCGCCGACGAAATCAACGCGCTGTTGGACGGTGGCGATACGGTCATGGGCGCCGATGAGGCCATCGAAATGGGCTTCGCCACTGACAAGGACGCCAAGCTCGAGGCAGTGGCCTGCAGTGACCCGGCCATGTTTATGCGACAGCTCAGGGACTACGGCGAGCTGGTCAACCTGCGCGCCCGGGTAGCCGGCGGCAACGCCACCATGAGCGCCGCCGACGCGCTGGCGCTGGCGTTCGACCTGACCCCCGAGGAAGCCGAAACCCAAGCCGCTGACCTGGGCGACCAGATTATCGCGCTACGCCAACAGGCCGGCGGTAGCGGCGAAGGTCAACCGCTGGCGCTGATCGCCTCGGCGCTGGGGCTGGAAGCGTCCGCCATCCAGCAAACCCCGCAAGCCGCCGTCGACGCCATCCAGACGCTGCAGGCGGCCCAGCCCGAGCAGGCGGTGGCAGCTGAGCGTACTCGGGTGAGCAGCATCATCAAGGCCTGCCAGACCGCCGGCCAGCCGCAGCTGATGGACAAGCTGATCGGCAACGGCATGGCCGAGCAGCAGGCCAGCGAATACATCTACGACGTGGCGGCCGCCGGCGGCGACAGCCAGAACATTCACAACAGCCATTCCCCCGAAGGCGGGCAGAAGCAAAAGGCGCAGCCCAACTACGTCAATGCCTACGCTCGCTACAACCGCAAGCCCGGCGCATAACGGGCGCTTCACTCCACTGACCAGGAGCATGACCCATGCCCAAGATTCAACACGAAGGCCCGCGCACGGGCGAGCACGTACTTTCCGAAGCCCGCGGCGCTCGCTCGCGCGAGCAGGGCGTACTGGCCGAAGGCAAACACGTCGCGGGTACCGTGCTGGCGCTGAATGCCACCGGCGACTACGTGGCGGTGAAGCCCGGCGCCGACGACGGCACCGGCGAAGCCAAGGCAGTGCTCTACGCCACCACCGACGCCACCGAGGCCCCGCAGCCGATCACCGTGCATGTGCGCGCTTGCGAGGTACACGGCGCTGCGCTGACGTGGCCGGAGGGAGCCGACGAGGCCGCCATCGCTGCCGGTACCAACGATCTTGTGACGCGCGGCGTCATCGTTCGCGACTGAAATCCGACATCGAGCGTGGCGTCTATAGGCGGCACGTAACCCTGAATCCAGCAAGAGAGGCACCCCATGTCTGATAATGTTTTTGAAAGCGATGCGTTCAGCCTGAAATCCCTTACGGCGGCCATCAACGAGGTCGAGTACACCCCGCGCCGCTTGGGTGAGCTGGGCATTTTTGAAGCATCCGGCATCACCACCACCCAAGTAGTGATCGAGAAGGACGGCGACAAGCTGGCGCTGGTCGAGTCCAAGCCGCGCGGCGCACCGGGAACGGTCGTGGGCGGAAGTCGCCGCAGCGCGATCCCGTTCATGACCGCGCACTTGCCTACTACTGCCACGATTCTCGCCGATGAGGTGCAGGGCGTGCGCGCGTTCGGTACCGAGGACACCGCCGAGCAGCTGCAAACCGTCATCAACGGACGGCTGGCCAAAATGGCGCGGCGTATCGATATTACCCATGAGTACCACCGTATTGGTGCGGTGAAGGGACTGGTGCTCGATGCGGATGGTAAGCACGTGCTGTATGACCTGTTCAAGGCATTCGGCATGGAGCAAATCGTTATTCCCATGGCGCTGGACGCCCCCGGTACGGACCTGCAAGGGAAGTCTCTGGACATCCTCGAAGCCATGGAGGAGGGCTTGGGAGATCTGTTCTTCGACGGTGGCCGTGTGCTGTGTGGGCAAGAGTTTTGGCGAATGTTCGTCACACACAAGTCGGTCAAGGCGGCTTTCGAGCGCTTCATGGAAGGAGAGAAGAATCGTAGCGATCTGCGCACACCGTTCTATTTCGGCGGTTTGTTCTGGGAGCGCTATCGCGGCACGGTGAACGGGGAGCCCTTCGTAGCTTCCAAGGAAGCCTATGCCATGCCCATGGGGAGCGATGACCTGTTCATCAGCCGCTTCGCCCCGGGCGACTACATGGACACCGTCAACACGCTGGGCCTGCCGTTCTACAGCTCGTCCAAGATTCTCGACCACAACAAGGGCGTGGAGCTGGAAGCGCAATCCAACCCCGCGCACCTCAACACCCGGCCGAAGTCGTGTATCAAGCTGGTGGCCGGCGGCACCGTCGAGTAACGGGTGAGCCATGGCCTTCTTCGACCAGTACGCGCACCGCCTGAACCAGGCGGCGATCGACTACCTGAGCGACGGCACCGGCACCTACCACCCCGGCAACGGGCGCGACGTGTCAGGCGTGCCGTACCAGCTCAACCTGACCTTTGAAACGATCGACTCGCAGGGCTTTAGCGTGCGAGTACGGGCGCTGACGCTGCCTAAAGATCAGATCGGCGAGCTGGGCGAGTACGACGCGTTCACGGTGGGTGATCGGAAATGGCGCTTTAACGGCCTGCTCGAGGACGACGGCTACTTTGTAACCTTCGAGGTGACGTGATGCTCAACGGCTACCGGCACAACATCAACGAGCTGCAGGCGCTGAAAAAGCGCTTCGACCCGAAAACCGTCGAGAAGGCGTTTAGTCAGGCGCTGGATCGCACGACCCGTAAAGCCGCGACGCATATCTCGCGGGACATTCGCGGCACCTACACCGTAAGTGCGGCGGACGTTAAAAACCGGCTCAAGATCCAGCGTGCGCGGCGTGACGCGTCGCGTTCGCTGCTCTACACCGGGCGGCGCCTGCCGCTGGACAACTTCAAACCCAAAGAGCGCATGGTGCGCACCACGGCCACCAGCCGCCGGGGCAAGCGGTTCAAGACCCGGCGGCGCGGGGCCACGGTGCGGGTACGCAGGGACACCGGGCGGCAGCTGGTAAACGGCGGGTGGCTTGCCAAGGGGCGCGTGCTGCGCCGGGCGGATTCCGCCGACAACCGTAGCCAGCCGCGTATGCAGTTTGGCCCCTCGATCCCCGGGATGGTCGCCCACGAATCCACGATCAAGAGCGCCCAGGCCATGGTGCGCGAGGATCTGCCCCGGCAGTTCAGCGACCGCATGGACTACCTGCTGGGTCGCCAGGAGTAACCGATGCAGGATTACGACATTACGCCCGCGATGATCGCGCGGATCGCCGAGCAGTGCCCGGGTTTTCGCAACGTCGAGGAGGCGTGGTTCTCCCAGCCCATCGATGACTACGACCAGGATACGCCGTCAGCGTTGATCTACATCGCTGAGGATGCCGGCGGCACGCCCAGCGAGCTGAACGGTCGCCAGAGTGTGACCACCACCTACGGCGTGTTCATCATCGCCGAGCGCGGCGACACGTTCCGCGCGCAGCGCCAAGAGGTGCGCGACGCGCTCTACGGCTGGCAGCCGCCGGGCACCACCGGCGTGATGACCTACCGGGGCGGCGAAATGGCCGATAACCGCGGGCGTTACGTGTGGTGGCGTGAGTTCTGGACGGTCGAGACGCCCCACGCGCTGCAGGCCACACGCGGCGGCACTACGCGCCCGCGTACCATGACGGTGTAACCCACCCCGATAACCAAACAGGAGGGCATTATGCCCAGCCAACAGGGCGGCCGCTGGCGCCGCGACAAGAACGGCGAGCTAAAGCAGGTCGAACAGCCGACTCAGGAACAGAAGTTCGGCGCGCACGCTGAGCATCCGAGCAAAGCGGTAGCACCGAAGGCAGCGCCTTCAAAAGCTACCAGCGGCGCTAAATCCACTGCAAAAGACAAGGGAGCCGACAATGGAAAATCAGGTACCACTTCTTGAGCGTAAAAAGGCACTTCTAGCCGGGCTTGAAAGCGGTGGCGCGCCAGTAGCCCCCGAAGATTGCGCCCTGATGCTGGTGGTTGAGCTTAGCTCGACGCCCTACCAGGGCAACACCGTTGAGCGCGAACGGATGCGGGAGTATCTGGGTAACGTTGAGGAGGTGAACACCGGCCCGAATACTCAAGTTCAGGTTACGGTGCCCTGGAGTGGCAGTGGCAAGCCGCCGGCGGAAGGCACCGAGCTAACCGCACCGGCGCTGGGTATGCTTTTGCGTGGCTCTAAGATGCGCGAGACATTCGACGCTGAAAGCGGCGAATGGCAGTACCGGCGCATTAGTGGCGAGGGTGACGCGCTGACGCTTTATTATCGCCATGATGGTGAGGAGCAATGTGTGCGCGCGGCGCGCGGTACCGTTACGGGTACAGCCAATAGCGGCACGATGCCCAGCGTTCAAATCACCTTTACCGGGCTTTACGAGCGACCCAAGGCAGTCGATGTCCGCACGCTCACAGCTAAAGACTGGGCGGACGAAGTGCCGGTCAACTTCCAAAACACCACCGTTTGGCGGCTACATGGATTTGACTGTATCGGACAAAACTTTAGCTTCGATCTTGCCAACCAGGTGGTTTATCTAAACAAACCCAACTACGAGGGTGTGCATATCACCGACAGCAAGCCGACCGGGCAAGTGTCGTTTCAAGCACCGCGTATCGGCGTTTTCGACGTGTTCCAGAAGATCGAGTCCCACAAAGTGGTCACGACCGGGCCGATCGAGTTCGAGCACGGCACAGAGCCTGGCAATATTGTGGGCGTTCGCGGCCCTAAAGTTCAGCTGACAGGGTTTTCACGCCAAGACAGCGAAGGCATTACCCACTACCAGCTGGACACCAAGTACCAGCCGGACGAGGGTGACGACGAGCTGGTTCTGTACTTCAAGTAGTCATCCCGCTATAGCGTGACGTAATCACGCAAACCTAACGACGACACGCCCGCTGATGCGGGCGTCGTCGTTTCTAACTGTTCAACATTGGAGAGTCACCCCATGGGTCAAGCATTTACCGTCGGCGTTGCGTCCGTATTCAGTACCGTGATCGTCAACCGCCCGGGCCGCGAGGAAGAGCAGTTCACCGCCGAGATCCGCGTGCGCGATATGGACGAGCAAAAAGCGCTGCACGAAAAACAGCAAAGCGGCGAGGTCACGGGTAATGACCATGTGCGCGAGGATCTGCTGGCGATCACCGGGCTGGCCGATGCCAAGGGCAACGACGTGGAAGCCACGCCGGAGACCATCGACAAGATCTGGAAAGACCCCTACGCGTTCATGGGCATCATGCGCGCGTGGCACCGCGTGCAGCAGGGTCTGCCGGAGGAAACGGCAAAAAACTAAACGCCCTCGGGCGCGCGTGGGCGGGCGCCCGAGGGGGCGGCAAGAACGAGCTGGACGACGACCTGGCCGCCTGGGGCATCAAGACCCCGGAGCGGTTCAAGAAAGCCGCCCAGCGGCCCGAAGTAGTGGTGTGGCCGTGGAACGCCGAGGCGTTCGACGTGTTCCGCGACTGTGCAAGCCAGTGGCGCTACCTGAGCCCGCCCATGGCCAGCCCGGTGGCGCTCGGCATCGAGCGCTCGCAGCTCGAAAGCACGATGCGGATGTTGGGCGTAAAGGATATGCGCGAGACGCTTCGCAAGGTGCAGCATATTGAGGCGGGGGCGTTGGAGGTAATGAAAGGCTAGTCCTGCTTAGCCAAACGCGATACGTTTAGAAGTAAATAACGTTTCGATTGTGAGGTTTTAATGAGCATCAATAACGATAAGGATCGCTGGACACCTTGGGTCAAATTCGCTTGGATTTTAGCGTTTTTAGCGTGTGCAGCCGGGTTTTTCCTGATTGTCACGGTTGGATTTATTGATGTGCCGCGGGTGAGTGGTTATGGCACCGAGCGCCAAGCAAGTCCCTTTGTTTGGGCGTTGGCTATTAGTCAGTCTATCGGTGCCATTATGCTGGCTGTTTTATTTAGTATGTTGAATGCTATCTACCAAAATACATGCGGGCATCCTGTGAACGTACCTGTGACTCAAAAAACTGAGGGCGTTACTTCGACGCAGCAGGTCGACGGTAAGGCGTTGATGGTGGCAAAAGTAGCGCCTGGATCGCCGGTTCAAAGTGTGCTTTCGGTTGGGTGTGTTGTAACAGCGGTTAACGATGTGCCTGTTAGCAGTTTGGAAGGTATTGGCACGCTTATACAAAAAAGGCCTAATAAAATTGAGTTTCAAGACTCATCTGGTGAAAAGATGACTAAGTGGATGCACTTAAAGCCCGGTCAGCCATTAGAAATCGAAGGTGAGGCCGTACCTTTAACCGGCTAAAAAATTTACTTGAGACAGCTTAAAAGCCCGCCCTGAGCGGGCTTTTTTGTGCCCGCAATTTGAGTTCGAGGTAGTCCGATGGCCCAGCGCTTTGTTACCGAGTTTGTCATCAATGGGGATAGCTCCAGTGGTGTGCAGGCCACCCGTTCGCTGCAGCGGGCTCAAACCGACCTTACGCGCGAAATGCAGAACGCCGAGCGTCAGAACCAAGCGGTTAGCGCGAGTTTTGACACTGTAGCTGTGCGTGCGCGGCACCTTGCGACGGTCAGCGCCGCGACGACGGCCGCCCTGGGTGCCATGGCCGTCACCCAAACGCAGGCGATCGCCGAGCAGGCCGCGCTGGCGCGCTCGGTCGGGGTATCGGTCCAAACGCTTCAAGAGTGGGAGTTTGCTGCCAAGTCGGTGAATATGGGCGCCGGGCAGATGGGCGACATCTTCAAGGACACGGCTGAAAAGATCGGTGATTTTGTCGCCACCGGCGGTGGTGAAGCGGCGGATCTGTTCGAGCGGCTGAACCTCGACATCAACCGGCTAATGTCTTTGCGGCCGGACGAACAGCTATTGGCGATCGGCGCCGCGCTGGATGGCGTGGCCACCCAGGGCGAGAAAATCTTTTTCATGGAGTCGCTGGCCAACGATGCCAGCCGCTTGCTGCCGCTACTCGAAAACAACGCGGCGGCGCTGCGCGATCAGATCGCCATTGCCGACCAGATTGGCATTACGGTACCCCAAAGCGACATCGACAGCATCGAACAGGCCAGCCAAGCCATTAACGAGCTGACGGCCATGGGCACCGGCTTTGCCAACGCCGTGGCGGCTGAGTGGGCGCCGGGTATCGTGCAGCTATCGGAAATCGCCAAAGAGGTGGTGGAATATTTTGGCGGCATGGGCGGAGTGGTCGAGGACGTAACCGATGGCACGATGATGCTGTCGGGGATTCTTGCGGGTCGTTTAGTTGGGGCCTTGGCTACCGCGACGATGGCGACAGGCAAGAAAATGTCGGCAGACCGTGCCGCTGGCGCGCAAGCGCTGGTAGTGGCGCAGCAAGAAGAACGCCGAACCGCCGCCGAGTTAAAGACGGCCACTACGCTACGTTCACGCGCGCTTGCCGAGACCAAAGCGACAGCAGGCACAAATGCTCACGGGCTGGCCCTTCAAAATTTGACGGCGGCATCAGCCCGAGCCACGGCGGCGCAGCAGGCGCATACCGCCGCCACAAACGCCACGGCAGTCGCCGCCGACCGTGCCAGCGTTTCTGCCCGAATGATGGCCGGCTCGCTGGCGTTGGTGGGCGGCCCCGCGGGTGCGGCGATGCTGGCGGGCGCGGCCGCGTACTACTTCCGCGACTCGCTGGGTTTCACGTCAGCCGCCGCGCGCGAAACTCGGCAAGAGATCGATGATCTTGTCGGTAGCTTGGAGAGCTATACGCAGGCTCAGTATGAGACCAACCGCGTGTCGATCGTGCAGAACTTGGCCGAAGCGCGCATTGAAGCGGAGAAGCTCGCACAGCAGATTCTCGAGCTGCAGGATCAGAGCCGCGAAGAAGGGGTTATCTATCAGGGTCGCGGCGGTGCGGCATCCGCTCAGCTCGCTAAGCTGCGCGCCGAGTTGCAAGAGCAGCAACGTCTTGTAAGAGCGGGTGAAGAAGGGCTTAGGACTTACGATCAAACGTGGCAAGACGTTTTGGAGTCGCAAGTTTCCGGTGTCAGCATTTTCCGTACGCTCGACCAGTGGTTGATGAAAAGCGGCGACTCACTCGACACGTTCAACGCCTCGCTGGGTGAAAGCGGCGCCGAGTGGGACGAATACCTAGGTAAGCTCACTAGCGCGCGCGACACGCTGGGCATGACCGCCGCCGAGGCTGCCGCGTACGCCGCGCAGCAAGAGGGGTACACCGGGCTCTACGCCGATCAGGCCGCCGCCGTGGCGGGGCAGACCGACGCGCTCAACAGCTACCGCCAGGCCGTGGCCAGCGGCAACGCCGAGGAAGCCGCGGCGCACCTGGAGCGCGCGACGCGCTACGCCGAGGCCGAGGCGATGGTGCAAGCGCAGCTGGCCAACATGGCCACGCTGACGGGGCTACTACAGGGCGTGCAGACCGAGCTGTCGGCCGTGGCGCTCACCTCGGCGCTGAGCGTCGCCGACGGGGCTGGCGCGGGGGCGGATTACGTCGCCCAGGCGATCAAGGCGATCAACGAGCGCGCCGCCGCGATCCAGCGCACCACCACGGTCACGATCCAGAACACCGCCGCCAGCCGCGACGCGGATAAAGCCGCGCAGGAGGCCAAACGCGCCGCCGATCAGCTGGTGAAGTCGTACGAAAGCCAGGTCGCGCAGCTCGAGCAGGAGATCGCGCTGTTCGGCGAGACCGGCGACGCCGCCAAGCTGCGCTATGAGCTGGAACACGGCGCGCTGCAGGGCCTCGCCCCGGAGCAAAAAGAACACCTGCTGGGCCTGCGCGAGGAGCTGGACCTAAAAGAGCGGCAGGCCAAAACGGTCGAGGATTTCAAGCAGAAAACCGACGACCTGATTGGCACCTACGACCGCCAGAGCCAGCAGGCCAAGAAGCTCCAGGCGGATCTGGAAGCGATCAACGCCGCGTACCGCGACCCGGCCATCGACATGAGCCGCGAGCAGTACGAGCGCATGATCGCCGAGATCAACCACCAGCAGTACATGCTGGCGATGGAGAGCGAAACCACGTTCGGGGCCATGGCGACGGCGTGGGAGCGCAGCATCGAGCGCATGGACGACGCCGGCGTCGACTTCTGGCGCGGGTTCCTCGACGGCACCGGCAGCGCGCTGGATCAGTTCAAGAACATCGTGCTCGATAGCGTCGCCGAGGTCGCGCACGCGCTGATTACCCGACCGTTGATGGTCAACCTGCAGACTCAGATCGCCGGCGGCATGGGCTTTGGCCCGGGTGGTCAGCAGGGCGCGGGCGGTGGGTTTGGACTCAATAACCTGGGGTCGCTGAAAACCGGCTATCAAGCGCTAAAGAGTGGCTTTGGCGGTATCCAGTGGGGCGGCGTCTCGACCGGCTACAGCGGTGGTTTTGCTGGTAACGCCACGGCTGGCTTGAACACAGCCACGCAGGGCACGAGCTACCTCGGCGGCAGCATGCGCAATTTCAGCGGCATGCAGGGCCTTGGCAGCATGGGGGCGGGCTACGCCGGCGGGCAGATCGGTACCAAGCTGGGCGCCTCGGTGTTTGGCAAGGAGGCGGGTAGCAGCTTTGGCGCGACCGCCGGCGCGGCGATCGGCACGTATTTCGGCGGGCCGATCGGCGCGTTCGCCGGCGGCACCATCGGTGGGGCGCTGGATTCGCTGTTCGGAAGCGGCAAAAAAACCTTCGATTTCGACTTCGCCCAGGGCGGCAATTACGGCGTGTTCGGCGATCGCCAGAGCGCGCTGGGCCAGTTCGGTATCACCTCGTTTTCGGACTACAAGCTCGAGCAGCAGCCCGAGCTGGATGCCCTGTTAAACGGCATTGTGGACCTCGATAACGCTATCGCCGCCGCCGCACTGCCCGAGCGATTTGATGCGATCAAAGCGTCGATCGCGGGGTTCGCGCATGACGGCCCCGAGGACCTGGTGGAGTCGCGTTTGCGCGCGATGATCGCCGGCAGCGGCTCGGCGATGGCGGATGCGGTGATGCAGATTGCTGACCCGCAAAAACTCGCCACGGGATTTCTCAACGTGCTGCAGCTCGAGCAGGTAGGCGCTCAGCTGGGTAGCGCGGTGATGAACGACATCATCGCCGAGGTCAACCGGCAGGACACCGCCAGCGGCGTGCTCGACGCCAGTAATGCGATGCAGGCGGCGGCGCAAGCGGCGCTGGTGCTGCGCGACGCCAGTTCGCGGTTGAACCTGCAGTTCGACGCTAATACTGACGGTGCGATTCACGCTGCCAGCCGGCTGCAAAGCCGCGTCGGCGGTGGGGGCAATCTCGACAGCCTGCTGTCCGGGTATTACGACGCGTTCTACACCGAAGCGGAGAAGTTCGAGCACCTGACCGAGGATTTGACGCAAGCCTTCGCCGACATGGGGCGCGAGCTGCCGTCGACGCGGCAGGGCGTGCGCGATGTCGTCGAAAGTCTCGCGCTGGCCGGCAATGCCGGGCAGGACCAGCTGGCCACCGTGCTGGAGCTGAGCGGCCCGCTATCGCGGTATATCGCTACGATGGAGCAGCAGGGTAGCGCTGCCGGCGAGGCGAGCGAGGCGCTGGACGGGAACACGAACGCGCTGCAGCGGCAGGCCGAGATCGCCCGCGAGGCAGAGAACATCCAGCGGCAGATCTGGCAGCTGCAGGGCGATACGACCGCGATTCGCCGGGCCGAGCTGGACGCGTTGCATCCTGCCAACCGTGCCTTGAAAGAGCGCTTTTATGCGCTGCAGGACGAGGCGGATGCAGCCCAGCGGGCCGCCCAGGCACAGCAGGATCTGCTGGGCGGCGTGCAAGGGGCGTGGCAAAGCCTGACGCAAAGCGTAAACGCCGAGCGGCAGATTCTCGAATCCGCGTACCGCGAAACTACCGCGAGCATCAACGCGAATATCGAACGCGTGCGCGACGGGATGGCCGCGACCGAGCGCACCGCGCAAACCCTGACCAGCACCCTCGACCGGATGGCCCAGCAGGAAATGGGGCTGGCGTCGTCGCGCGCGGATGCCCAGGGCTACCTGCAACAGGTACTGGCCAGCGGCGGGCTGGGCGACCCGGACAAGCTCGACGAAGCGCTGGGTGTGGTGGCCCAGCCGTCCGAGGGGCTTTTCTCGTCGTTCGGCGACTACCAGCGCGATTTCTGGAAAACCGCGAACGTCATCGCCGAGTTGAACGACCGGGCCGATGGCCAGCTGACCACTGAGCAACGCACGCTGGCCGCGCTCGAGCGGCAGTTGACCACCGCCGAGCAGCAGCACGACCGTGAACTTTCGCGCCTGGATGGCGTTCTGGCGTCGGAAGCGGCGCAGCTCGAGGCGATGTTCGGGCAACAGAGCTGGCTCGAGACGATCAACGGCAGCGTGTTGAGCCTGGGTGATGCGTTACGGGCGCTGGAGGGCGCGAAAGCCACGGCGGCCACGCCGCGTGATAGCTACGGCAAGCCGCTTCTGACGGGCGAATCCGGCCCGGTGGCGGATCTCTACCGCAATATCTTTGGGCGTGACCCGGATGCGGCGGGGCTCGATTACTGGCGCGGGCGGGTCGCCGATGGCGCAAGCCTGGACGACGTGCGGCGTTCGTTCGAATCGAGCAGCGAGAAGCTGCCGAAGTTCCGCGACGGCGGCATCGCCAGCGGCCCGATGTCGGGCTATCAGGTCGAGCTACACGGCACCGAAGCGGTGATCCCTCTGCAAAACGGGCCGGTCCCGCTGCGCATCGAATCGAGCAATCAGCAAAACCCGCTGCTCGAGGAGCTGCGTCTCGTCACCCAGCGGCTGGAAGGCTGTGAGCGGCAGCTCGAGGAGGCGAACAGCATTAACGTGGCCATCGCCGAGCACAACGCGAAGTTGGCGAGCGAAACCGAGCGCATGCGCCGTAAAGCAGAACAGGAGGGCGCTTAATGCGGATTCTGGTACCCCTGAACACTCTCGCCGAGCACATCAAACGCAGCAACGTGCCCGACGATGAGGTGGCCGTGTATGACCCGGCCGCGACGTACACGCGCGGCCAGGGCGACGCGATCGGCGATTTAGCGGTCGAGGGCGACACCGTTTACGAATACGTCGGACTCGAGCCGGTATCAGGGCTGGCGCCGAGCGAAGGTGAGCGGCAGGTGCCCAAACAGTGGATCGTGCATCGCACGACGAACCCGACGGCGATGTGGAACGGCATCATCGGCGATGCGACGAAAAGCGCCGCGCCCTGGTTCGAGGGCGAGGGGCGCGGCATCCAGTTCGAGATCGAGCTGGGCCGCCGCGCCGGGGGCGTGGCGTTTTTCGGGTTGCGCAACGTCGACAGTATTCGCGTGGAGATGATCGACCCCCGCGAGGGGGTGGTGTTCGACGAGACCCGGAGCATGCGTTCACGGCGCGGCATCAATAGCTACTGGTCGTGGTTTTTTGAGCCGATCGAGCGCCGCGTGGATGCGATCTTCGACAAGCTGCCGCCGTACGCGGCAAAGCTGCGTATCAGCTTGCAGGCCGCCGGCGACCAGGCCGCCGAGTGTGGCGCGTGCCTGATCGGGCCGGTGCGTCAATACGGGTTCATCGAGTGGAAAAGCGGCGGCAAGGTGCTGTCGTTCACCGAGGCGACGCGCACCCGAGGCGGCCGCCTGGAGCTGCGCCGGGGCGAGTCCGTCAAAGCGGGCTCGTTTCGGGTCAGCATGCGAGGCGACGAGAGCGACGCCATCATCAAGCGTTTGACCGACATCGAAGGGCTTCGCGTGGTGTTCATGGGTACCGACATGTACGAAACCGCGCTGATCTACGGCATCTACGAAGGGCTGACATTCGTCTACGAAAACAAGGCCTTTCACAACTACAGCATGGAGGTATTGGGGCTCACATGAACCTACCAACGATTTCCGAGGCGCCCGACGTCCAGCAGTTCGAAAAGATCCCGCTTCGCTCGATGGGCGATGACGAGATCTTTGAGGAGGCCAGCAACGACTTCTGGCCCCGGGTCAGTCCCTTTGCTGAGGATTTAAAGGCCAGCACCCAATGGATGATGCAGGCGCTGGCGATCGTGCGTCAGGGCCATACCGAAAGCACCGGGGCGGCTCAAACTGCGACTGAAAAAGCCAGCGCGGCCGGCAAGAGCGCCGAGGGTGCGGCGGCGTCACAGAAAGAGGCGGCGAGTTCAGCCGCTGACGCGAAGCAGGATGCCGAACGTGCCGCCAAGGCGAACACTGAAAGCCAGGCCGCCCGCGATGAAAGCCAAGCGGCAGAGCACGATGCGAAACAGTGGCGTGATCAGGCACGCCAACTGGTTACGGGTGACGTGCCGATCACCAGTTTGAAGCCGGGCACGCTGACGCGCGTGGGCGATTACCCATCGACCGATGAAGATGGCGCGTTAGTGGTGCGCAACCTGCCGGCGGATGTTCGCGAGCTGCTAACGAGCGGCGAGGAGCGGGTAAGTGCGTCGGGATACGATGTGACGGGTGGCGATCCGGGCACGCCGGTGCTCAATCTCGCCAAGCAGCAGGTGTTCGAGTTTGATAACCCGACGAGCCTGATTCTTGAGTTTTATAACCTGCCGATGGTTAACAGATCAAAGCCCATCATTGTGCGGATTAACGGCGAAGGCAGCGTGGCATTTGATTTTGGCGCGTATCGAATCGACTGGGAAAACGGCGGCGCTGAAAATAAACCGCCCAGGCCCAAAACGGGCTGGACGACTTGGCGCTTTATGTTCACAGGCACGAGCCTAAGCGGCGGCAACTTTGGAGGTTAGGTCATGTTGGCAGCAATGATGGGCGACGGCGTGACGCCCGATCACTTGATAAAAGCAATGCCTACTGGCATGCATATTTATGATGTGGATACATTAGAAGAAATAGACGGAAGCCCGTTCACTTCATCTGACAGGGCAGACTGCGCTCAAGTTTGTGTGTCGCCTGACCGCACAAGAATTCTCGCCGCCTTCGGGACGACCGTCGCGTATGGGCTGCCGAATAGAGTGTGCCTATTCGCGTTTGAAAACGGTTCAATTTCGTTGATCACTGAATTTAGCGAAAACCAATCATTTAACATGAAGTTTTCGCTAAATGGCGCAATCGCCGCAGTTCTAACATCGCGGAGGAACGATGAAACCGGGCGAATAACTTTTTTGGATGCTTTATCAGGCGCGGTTATAAACACTGCATTGTGCGCAACCCCGCTGGTGACTTCGGCATTTACGCTTTCATCGGACGGCTCGACGTGTTTCTCATGCAAAAACAATTTTGGCCATATATTGTACCAAGTTGATGTTTTCTCAGGAGCTTCCCTTAGTTTAGCAACACTTAGCTCATCAAGTAGTTATTTCCAAAGCATGTTGACGCATCCCGAAACAGGAAATGTACTAGGGCTTATTTTGAGCACAAGCGGCAACATTAACACGGGCTTTTACTATCTAGAAGATTCCGGCGATCCGAGCGTGAAATGGGCAGCAAGGGGGAATTTTAGCTCGCCCCGGCCCGCATCATCCGATAGCTTTGAATTCAATAACGGTTTTCAAGCGTTTCTTGCTGATGGCGAGCCTTTCATAATCGCCGGGCCTGGAAGGATTTTCACCTGGAGCGGAGAGTTTTCTGAGAGCGTCGTTGTCAATCCGCCAACAAACAGAATCGCGTATTCTTATTTGAGCATAGACGGCGGCGCAGAGGCGTTCAGCCCATCCGGCGACGCATACGTTAATGTTGGGAATACGGTTCGGCTTGTCAAGGAGTCAAATCGAGCGATGTTGCCCTACTTTTTTGCCAAAGATTACGAGACTGTGGGAAGCGGAATTCCGACTAGAATTCCTAATACGCCTACACTTTACGCAAACAACCAAGGCGGCATTGCCTTCCTCTAGGGAGATTTCCAATCGTGATTCTACACATAGACGGAAAGTTGGCGTCATACTCGCAAGTAGAGGCGCTTTACCCTGGCACGATTTTCCCCGCGCGGCCAAACGAGCAGGACATGCGCGCGCGCGGCCACTATGTCGAGCCGACGCTACAACCCGAGTACGACCCTGACACCCAAGCGCCGCCGTTTCGGGGGCCGCTAGAGCAAGACGACAATGGTAATTGGCATCAGACATGGGTCGTGCGAGACTTGACCAACGAAGAGCGCGCCGAGCGAGTGGAATCAACCCGCGCCGACAAGATACGCGAGATCAACGACGCATACGAGAGCCAAGTGCGCCCACTAATCCGTGATTACCCTGAAATCGAACAGCAGACGTGGCCTTCTCAAGACGCCGAGGCGCGCGCGTATCTCGCATGGCTGGGTGCCGCTCAGGGCGACGCCCCGGCGACGCCGGTGCTCGATAACATTCTCGCCGGCCGCAACGGCGACGACGGCACGGAAACGCTCGAGCAGCTGAGCCGGGCGGTGATGGAAAACGCCGAGCAGTTTACCCAGGCGCAGCAGTTGACCGGCAAGCGTCAGCGGCTCGTCAAACAAGCGCGCGCCGCGGAAAGCGCTGAGGCGCTGGACGCGATCGTTTGGTGACGTAGCCCACCGTATGACCCCACCGCCGCCTCGAGCGGTTTTTTTGTGCCCACATTTCACGCAGCCAAGGTGCCGAGATGCGACTGGAAGGCGTATTGAAAGACGGCGGCGGGCCGCTGCCGGCAATTACGATCGGGTTTCGCGCCGTCGAGACGAACCAGAGCGATGTGCTGTATCAGTCCGAGTTCGAGGTCGTCACTGACGAAAACGGCCGCTATGGCTTCGACCTGACGCCCGGGTATTACCGGGTGTGGTACGGCTATAATCACCGGCAAATCCAGCTCGGCACGATCGCTGCCGACGCCGATTCGGTGATGACACTATCGCAAGCGCTGGGCGCTGCGCCGGAGCCGATCACCGAGGAGCGCGCGCAAAGCCTGCTGACGCAGCTGCTCGCCGCTGAGCAAGCGGTTAAACAGTCAACACAGGTCGTCGAAGCCGGAGCGCGAACAGCGACGCAAGCCGCCGCGGCTGCGGGGCAAAGCGCCGAATCGGTGAGCGGTGTTCAAAGAACCGTCGAACAGCTGGCGGCGGCCGTTCAGCAGAATGCCAGCAGCACTGCCCAAGCGCTCCAAACCGTCGAGGCGAAGGCAAAGGCGGTATCTGACTCGGCGCACGCCGTGGGCGAGCATGCCGACGCGGTGAGTGAGTCGCGCCGCGTGGTCGAGCAGCGCGCGGGCGAAGTAAATACCGCCGCCGAGACGGTCAATACCAAAGCCCAAGCGGTCGACGAAGCCGCCACGCAAGTCAGCGAGCAAGCCGAGCAGGTCGTCCGCGACGCGAAAGTGTCGGGCGAGTCGCTGGCGTCCATCCGGCAGCTCGAGCAGCAGGTGGCCAGCCATGTCACTAAAGCCGGCGAGCACGCGGAGGCGGCCGCCCGTAGTGCGCAAACGGCCGGCAGCGCCGCAGACGCAGCGGTCAGCGAGATACGAGCGCAGCTTAGCGCGGTGCTCGATATGATGAATAGAGAGGCGATCTGATGGGGACTTTCGCAGACAAGCTAACGTACCTGAATGAGACGCTGGACACGTTCATGATCGCGACAAACTCGGCACTGGATAACGCCGGCCACGCGTTGCTGCCGGGTGATGCGACGCTGCGCGACTACGCCGAGGCCCTGCGTGCGCTCGACCCGCACCTGATCATCGAGCAGATCAGCGCCCGGCATTTGAGCGAGGGCCGGCGAGGGGCGATTTGTATACCGCGCGCCCGGGTGCTGGGCCAGCAGGTGCTTTTCAAGGATGCTGCCGGTACGGACCCCGTTCTTTACGACGGCGACCCCGTAGGCCTGATGCTGGATCTCGGCCCGCATAAGCTCCACAGGTGGCAGGATTTAAGCGCAAAGCGGGTCATCTACCGGGCGGAAGAAGCGCGCGGGCTGTATTGGCTCGATAGCTCTAACGGCGGGTTTTTCAATTTTGAACCCATGAATCTCAACAATGGGGCCATGTTCCTCGCTGCCGAGGCCCCTAGCCTATCGGGCACCTCGATTTTTCTGAGCGGTTTCGGCTCGGGGTATTTCCACTTTGGGGGCGGCGGCGAGTGGCGGAAAAATTTCAAGTATGTGGATACGCCTGAGCGGTTAAGCATCAACGCGTCAAAGGCCCAGCGTGTGAACCTCAACGGCGGGACGATCAGCATACGGCGTAACGACTCCGACATCGAGTACACGAACAGCGACGAGGCGAGCACAAGCGGCATGAGCAGCGCGTCGACCCTTTTCGCGTACCCCGGCGGTGGCTCGGCGACGCACATGAAATTCTTTGGCGGTATCTTCCTGGAGCACCAGATACCCGCCGCCGAGGAACAGGTGATTCTGGACTATCTGGCGAGGTTACATTGATGGGTACCGAGTACACGCGAAGCGTCACGATCGCAGCCCCCGATGGGCACTTGTACGACGCCAACCAGCTGGCGCTGTGTGCCGGCGAGTTCGCGGCCGATGATCGAACATTCACTATTCTCGATCAGCAAAGAGACGGGCATCTTTACAGCACGGTGTCCACGGTCGTGAAGCCCGTGTTTGAAAAGCTGGCCGCCGGCGAGCTGGTGGCCCCGGCCCACGCGCCGAACGTGGATCTCGAAGCCGCTCGGCGCGCCCAGGCGCGACTGGTGATCAACGGTGGTCCGGCAAGCCCCGACACGATCGCGGTGATCATTGGCGATCGATTCGATAGGCCGGCGGGCCAGCGGGCCGCGCTGGAGCTGGAGCCGGTGCCGACTGAGTTACCGGGCTAAAACGGCGGTGCGCCACCTGACCCAGTTCGCTGGCCGCCTTGAGCGTTCGGCACACCAAGTTTGCAACATAGGGTTATGACCCCTAGGCTGTGGGTGTCGGTGGCAGGATCGCCGCTGAAAGAAATGGAGGTCTCGCTCAGGAAGGGCGATCACAAGCCAGGAAGGCACAAATAACGCAAAAGGCGCTCCCCCGGGAGCGCCTTTTTTGTGCCTTCACGTAATTGTCCGCTACGCTTTGCAGATGTGTGGACGATTCGCTTTCTTTACCCCGCCCGCGGTCGTGGCCGCGAAAACCGGTGCTCAAGTCGCGGGTGATGATCTTGTGCCTCGTTACAACATACCGCCCGGCACGAATGTCGCCGTCGTCAGGAACGTGGACGACTCTCCGGTGCTCGAGCCAATGTGGTGGGGTTACAAACCCCACTGGGCGAACGCCAAGGCGCCGGAACCCATCAACGCGACTATCGAGAAGGTCGGAACGTCAGGTTATTTCAAACAGGCCTACGCGCACGCGCGCTGCGTTGTGCCGGCCGACGGCTGGTACGAATGGGATAAGAGCGAGGATCCGAAGCGGCCGCATTTCATTTGCCGCGAGGACCGCGAGCTGATATGGCTAGCCGCAATCTACACCGAGCGCGCCGACGGCAAACTGGGCTGCGCGATCGTGACCGAGCCGGGCCGGGGGCCAGCGAGCGATGTACACGATAGAATGCCGTTGGCGGTAGATGATGGAAGCCTTAATATGTGGCTCGACCCGGCGTTTACCGATCCCAAAGCGCTTCATGACGCGATCATGCATATCAAGCCCAGCCTGATTACTCACTGGCCGATCAGCACACGCATCAACAAGCCGTCAGGGAACGGGGACGATACACTGCTGAATCCCGCGTAAGCGCAGGATTACGGACTTTTAATCGTTCACTCACAGACGGGCTAAGCCGCGGCTTCTAGGTTGTGGGTGTGACGCCAGGAACGCCGCTTCGAGCAGGACGGATGCGTCACCCGGGAAAGCTCGGCAGGGATGCAAGCCATGCCACGGACGGTATGGCCTACAGGGTAACCTCTTTCAGTTCCTCCCATCGCGTCGTATACCGCGGCGTCCTGTGCTCACAGCGTAGTTCCCAGTTGTTCTTCTTCCGCTGCATTCCCAGCCGCACGGTGTTCTTTCCGTGCTCCCGGTTGAGCTTGTCCAAAGTGGCCATGAGCCGCTCATTCCTCTCCCGCGCCTCATCGCTTTCTGTCTCGCCCAATAGTCCCAACTGCTCGTTCTCGTGATCGCATAGGTCCATGAGCATCACGCCGCATTTCTGATACCAGATGCCTTGCTTGAAAATCTGCTCGAGTCCGGCGCTGGCCGCGTGGATCAGAGCCCGGCTATCGCACGTCGCGCCGGGCAGGGGGACGACCACACTTTTGCTGTAGCTGGGCAGGTCGTTACGAAACCGATTCGTGCGCACGAAAACCATGATCGCTTGGGCGAGCCCTTGCTGCTTGCGCAGCTTCTCGCCGGCGCGCGCGGCGTGCACGCGCACAGCTTCGTGCACGTCGGTTTTGTTCTGTGTAAGGCGCCCAAACGAGCGGCTCACCATGATCTGCTTCTTTGGCTCGGTCATATCGTCTAGCGTGATGCAGTCAACGCCACGGAGCTCGTACACGATGCGCTCCATCACGACTGAGAAGTGCTTGCGCAAGTGCTTGGGCGAGGCCTCACGCAGCTGCCAGGCCGTCTCAATGCCCAACGTGTGCAGCCGCGCGGCGCTACGGTGGGCCACGCCCCATACCTCGCTCACTGGCAACTGCTCGAGGAACGTACGGGTGTCGTCGCTATCCGGATGCATGATCGCCACCCCAGCGAACCCGGTCTCTTTCTTGGCGCGATGATTGGCGATCTTGGCTAGCGTCTTTGAGGTGCTGAGCCCGACGCTCACCGGGATGCCGGTATCACGCTTTACCTGGGCCCGCATGTTCTGGCAGCGATCGGTCAGGGTGCCGAGCGCGAACCCCTCGAACGAGAGAAACGATTCGTCGATGCTGTAGACCTCGACGTGGGGGGTGTGCTGTCCTAGGACGTCGGTCACGCGGCGACTCATGTCGCCGTAGAGGGCGTAGTTGGAGCTCAGCAGCGTGCACTGCTTGCGGACGTGGGGTTCGATCTGGTGCGCGGGGGCACCCATCGCGACACCGAGGTCCTTGATCTCCTGAGAGCGCGCCACGACACAGCCATCGTTATTCGAGAGCACACCCACCGGCTGTCCCTCGAGCCGCGGCTGGAACACGCGCTCACAGCTCACGTAGAAGTTGTTGCAGTCGACCAGGGCGATCATACGGCGAAGCCTGGCGCCAAGGAGTGGATATTGTGTGTGACGACACCCCACACTTGGCACTCTTTGCCGTATAGCGGGATAGGCCGAAACTCAGGGTTCGCGGCAATCAGATAGGGACGGTTACCGATCGTGCTCAATTTTTTGCATGTGAGCTCGCCGTCGACACTCATGATGACGATATGACCGGGCTTGGGTTCGACCGAGCGATCGACGATCAAGAGGTCGCCATCGTAGATTCCTACGCCTTCCATCGACGTACCCTTGGCGCGCAGAAAATAGGTCGCGCTAGGGTGCTGGATCAGGTGATCGACCAGATCGAGCTCACCTTCGAGATAGTCATCGGCGGGTGAGGGAAAGCCGGTACGAACGAAGCCAGCAACAAGGGGAATGGAAAGCGCTGGCGCGAATTGGTCGACGCGGCCTAGGTTGGTCAGATGCAGGCTCATGCCATCGACTCCTCTGGATTCCAGCGGATGCGCACGTACTCGCCGGCATCATCAAGAGGGATCATGGTCACGTTCTCGACCGTGCCCAATTCCTTAAGCATGCGCGCCCAATCCTCGGCACTATCGTCTGGTTGGCGCTGGAGTTCTGTGCAGTGCTCAGACTGCGCCTTGGGGCTGCCGATTTTGCGCTTTACGCGCTCAACCAGCTGCTGATAGGTATTGGACATAGTAGCCCCCTCCCTCGGTGGCTGTTTATTTATACAGTTCTTTCGAGCGGAGTATAGACATGCAGGAGGAAGCTCGTCTAGGCCGGTTTGGTCGCACAGTGTGAGCGATCAAGGTCTGCGTAGTAGAGGTAATTCATATAACAGGTTAATCTTAACCAAGTTTATAGTGCATATGGATTCATGTATTCTTTGTTATATCCACTATTAATTTTGTGAAAATCACTAAGCAGGGGGCGTCAGTGAGTCTAAGCCAGCAAATTGAAGATCATTCCCGTAATGTGCAGACGCAGTCTTATTCGATGTCGGTCAGTGAGATTGTTTCAATGTATAAAGACGGTGAGCTTGAGCTGCATCCCGAGTTCCAGAGGTTCTTCAGATGGACAAGAGAGCAAAAATCACGCCTAATCGAGTCTTTAATACTTGGTATTCCAGTTCCTCCTGTTTTTGTTTCTGAGCGATCAGATGGAAAATGGGACGTCATAGATGGATTACAGCGCCTTTCGACGGTTTTGGAGTTAATGGGTGAGCTTAAAGATGATCAAAATCAGTTGATTAATCCTCTACAGCTTACTCGAACCCATTATCTTCCCGACTTAGAGGAATGCGTTTGGAATAGTGAGAATGGAGAATCGAGCCTTCCAGATGTAGCGCAAATTCGCCTCAAACGTGCGCGGCTTGACGTTAATATTGTGCGTAGTACGAGTGATAGTGAGGTTAAGTACGAGGTTTTTCAAAGGCTCAACACTGGTGGGGCGACTGCAACGGGCCAAGAGGTTCGTAACTGCCTATTGGTGATGGCAAATATCGATTATTTCCACTGGGTCAAAGCGCTTAGCGAATTTGAAAGGTTTCGTGAAACATTATCTCTGACAGATCGCGCTATCGATGAAGCCTTCGATATGGAGCTTGTTTCGAGGTATCTTATCTTTACACGCAAAACGTTTGATGATCTTCATCGGATTGATGAGCTAGGTTCTTATCTTAATCATGAGTTAGTAGCCCAAGCAAACGATCTAACACTCCCGAAAGAGAATATTGAAAGCATATTTTTAAGAATATTTGAATTCTTGAGCAGTACACTTGGGTCCAACGCATTTAGACGATATGACGATCGAAAAGAGGGCTATGTGGGGCCTATGCTCGTTTCGCTCTTTGAGGTAGTTGCGGTTAGCTTAGGAGTCCATCTCGAGAACGGTGGGAATATTCCTGATGCTGCTGCTTTCCGCGAGAAACACAAACACCTTTGGAACGAACTAAGCGCTAATACATTTGTTGGATCGGGAGTTCGCGCGTCGACTCGTATTCCTGAAACAGTACGATTTGGACAAGAGTGGATCCGACGGTGAAAATTCGGTCAGCTGATGAGTTACTTGACTTTTTGGCCGAGCGTAAGCAGCGCCGGAAGCGGGAGTTGATTTCCCTTCGCCATAATCTTTCATCTCGATCTGGTAAGGTAGTGCCCCATGCTATGCGAACTGCTATTTTGCTGGCTTACGCCCACTGGGAGGGATTTGTTAAAGAAGCTGCTCGTGCATACGTACATCTAGTTGCCTATAAGTCGCGCCCACTTAGTGCCTTATCTCCAAATTTCCGAGCGCTAGCGTGTCGACAGACTTTGTCTATTGCACAGGGGGCGAAGCGACGAGTTGCTCCTCATATAGCTGTGGTTGAAATGATGACTGAAAATGCCGATCAGTCAATCCGTATTGACGCCAATGCAGCTATCGATACCGAATCAAATCTGGGCTGGGAAGTTTTCAAGAATATATGTGAATCAGTCGGCGTTAGCTATCTGCCTGACTGGTCGATAGAGGGACCCTTTATGGATGACCTCTATGAAAACCGATGCGCAATCGCGCATGGGGAGTTACATATCCCAACAGTGGAGTATGCCGTTGAAGCAGTTGAATTTTCACTGAAATGGATAGAAAACTTTTCAACCGAAATTGAAAACCTAGCCTTACAAGAGGCATACCTAAGTCCGTCACAAGCACAATTTAGCCAATGAAACCTCAATGTATTGCCTAGCTTATTATCAGTCGCTCGGTCGCTTCCTCACAGATGATCAGTGGAATGCCGGCTATGATTCAAGTGGGCTCATCTTAAATTGTGCCGTAGAAGCTTGGCCGCTCAGGCGATACAATCCAGCCAGAGAAAAATTTCAAGTACGCGCTATTCTGGGTAACAGGCTGGGTAATGGTGATGGTATCGAAAGTCAATGCTAAGGTTTATCAGTCGTTTAGCGACGCTAGAGTATTGATGATCGATAACTACGATAGCTTCACGTTCAACATCGTTCAGTATCTGTGCGAGCTGGGCGCCGAGGTGTTGACCTATCGCCACGATGCGATAACGCTTGAAGAGATCCAGGCGCTGGCGCCGACGCACCTGGTGATCTCCCCCGGGCCCTGTACGCCCAACGAAGCAGGCGTGTCGCTGGCGGCCATCGAACATTTCGCCGGCACGCTGCCCATTCTAGGTGTGTGTTTGGGCCACCAGGCGATCGGCCAAGCGTTTGGGGCGCGGGTCGTGCGCGCCCCGAAGGTGATGCACGGCAAGACCTCGCGTATCGAGCACACGGGCTTGGGCGTGTTTCGCGGCCTGGAAACGCCGCTCGAGGTGACCCGCTACCATTCGCTGGTCGTCGAACGCGAAAGCCTGCCCCAGTGCTTCGAGGTCACCGCCTGGACGACGCCTAATGATGAAACGCCGGGGCTGATCATGGGGATGCGCCACCGAACGCTTGATATCGAAGGGGTGCAGTTTCATCCTGAGTCGATTCTGACCTGCCACGGCCACGCGCTGCTGGCCAACTTTTTACAGGGCGGCTGACCGAGCGCGGCTGACTAAGCGCGGCTAATGTGGCGCCGCCAACCGCTCACTTTTTCACGTTAAGAGGCCTAGTCTTTCCATGCAAATGCGAGACGCCATCAACGCGGTGATGCGCCGTGAAGATCTATCTTTCGACGTCATGCGCACGCTGATGCATCAGATCATGACCGGCGAAGCCTCCGACGCCCAGATCGGCGGTTTACTGGTCGGGCTCTCCATGAAAGGGGAGAGCGCCGTCGAGGTCAGCGCCGCCGCCCAGGTGATGCGCGATCTGATGCGCCCGGTGCGGCTTTTCACTGACAACGTGGTGGACATCGTCGGCACCGGTGGCGACGGCGCGAACTTGTTCAACGTCTCCACCGCGTCGAGCTTCGTCGCCGCCGCCGCCGGGGCACACGTGGCCAAGCACGGCAATCGCAGCGTGTCGTCCTCGTCGGGCAGCGCGGATCTTTTCGATATCGCCGGTATCTATCTGGACCTTTCGCCGGAGCAGGTAGCGCGCTGTATCGAGCAGGTCGGGGTCGGCTTCATGTTCGCCCCCAACCACCACCCGGCAATGCGCTACGCCATCGGCCCGCGCCGCGAAATGGGCGTGCGCACGCTGTTCAACATTCTGGGGCCGCTGACCAACCCGGCCAGCGCCCCGAACCAGGTGCTCGGCGTTTACGCCCCGCACCTGGTGCCGTTGATGGCCGAGGCGCTCAGAAAGCTCGGCAGCCGCCACGCCATGGTCGTGCACTCCGAAGATGGGCTGGATGAAATTTCGCTGGCCGCGTCCACTCAGGTGGCAGAGCTCAAGGATGGCGAGATCATCGAGTACACCATCACGCCGGAAGAGCTTGGTATCGAGCGCCAAAGCCTTGCCACGCTCAAGGCGGCCACCGCCGAGGATAGCCTTCGCCTGGTCAAGGCCGCGCTGGTCGGCGACGGTCCGGAGGCAGATATCGTCACGCTCAACGCCGGCGCGGCGCTCTACTGCGCGGGTATTGCGGACTCTCTGAAAGAGGGGGTGGCCGTCGCCCAGGATGCCCAGGCCTCCAAACTGCCGCTCGAAAAGCTCAAGGAGCTTTCGCACTTCACCAGCGTGTTCAAAGAGTAAACTTCATGTCCAGTTCCTCAACGCCCACTATCCTGACACGCATTCTCGCGCGCAAGGATGAAGAAGTCGCCACCCGCCGTCAGGCGGTTTCCGAAGACGATCTGCTCGCGCTTGCCCAAAACCAGAGCGCGCCACGCGGCTTCATCGACGCGCTGAATCGTCGCATCGCCGCGGGGGATCCGGCGATCATCGCCGAGGTGAAAAAGGCCTCGCCCTCGCGCGGGGTGATCCGCGAGGCGTTCGACCCGGCGGCCATCGCCGAAAGCTACGAGGCCGGCGGAGCGGCGTGTCTGTCGGTGCTCACCGATGCGGACTTCTTTCAGGGCCACGAGGACGACCTGATCGCCGCGAGAAACGCCTGCCAGCTTCCGGTGATTCGCAAGGACTTCATCACCCACGGCTACCAGGTCACCGAGGCCCGGGCGATCGGCGCCGACTGCATTCTGCTGATCGCCGCCGCTCTGGATGACGACACCTTGGCGGCCCTGCACCGCAAGGCGACCGATCTGGGTATGGACGTGCTGGTCGAGGTGCATGACGGCCAGGAACTCGAGCGGGCGCTGGCGCTGGATTTGAAGCTGGTCGGGATCAACAACCGCGACCTGCACACCTTCGATACCGATTTGGCTACCACGATTGGGCTTTTGCCGCGTATTCCGCCAAGCGTCACGGTGATCACCGAGTCCGGTATTTTGACCCGCGAGGATGTGATCCGCATGCGCGAGCACCGGGTGAACGGTTTTCTGGTGGGCGAGGCGTTCATGCGCCAGGACGACCCGGGCCAGGCGCTCGAAGCGCTGTTCTTCTAGCGCCTCTTCACCTGCCTGGCATTAGCCAGCGTATGGGTACAAAGCCCCGGGCGCCGTCGCCTGGGGCTTTTCGTTGCGTGAGGCTTACGCGGGGGCCGCGCTTTTCATGCAATGCAGCAGCGCCTGCAGCGGATGCGCGAGCGTACGTTCAGAGTAGCGCTTGGCCTGGCTGCGACACGAATAGCCGGTGGCCAGCAGCCTGTCGGCGTTTTCCGCGGCCTCGACCTGGGGCTGCCAGGACTGGGCGTAGATGACCTTCGAGGTAGCGACGTTGCGGGTTTCGTGGCCATAGGTGCCAGACATGCCGCAGCAGCCAGTGGCCATCAGCTCGAGCTCGAGGCCAAAGGCGGCGAACACCTGCTGCCAGGCTTTCGGGCTGCCCGGCGCGTTGGTCTTTTCGGTGCAGTGGGATAGCAGACGGTAGCCCGGATCCATAAGCCGCCCTTTGAGCGAGGCCAGCGCGTGGGTTTGGGTCACCAGCCACTCCTGCAGCATCAGCACGTCGGGCACGGCCTCACGGCCGAGTACCTTCACGTACTCCTGACGGTAGGTCAGCGTCATTGCCGGGTCGATGCCGACGAAGGGAATCGAGAATTCGGCCAGAGCGCGCAGGCGTTTGGCCTGCTTTTCGGCGGTGCGCTCGAAGGCGCCGAGAAAGCCTTGTACCTGCAGCGGCTTGCCGTTGGCCGCAAACGGCAGCACGAACACCCGCATGTCCAGTCGGTGCAGAAGCTCCACCACGTCCAGCACCAGATCCGCCTCCATGTGGGTAGTGAAGGCGTCCTGCACCAGAATCACGCTTTTCGCCCGCTGGCGCTCGGTCAACAGCGCAAGCGAGGTCGGGGTGGCCTCGGCCACGCCCCAGGCACGCAGCTGCTTTGTCACGCTGGCGCGCGAAAGCGTCGGCGAGTCGCTCATGCCGATAACGCGGCGCATCAGGCGCTCCACCCAGCGCGTTTGGATCGCGGCGTTGTAGAGCGGCGCCACTTTGGCAAGCCAGGGCAGCGTCCATTCGGTGGCACCGATCACGTAGTCGCGCACCGGGCGCAGGTAGCGCCCGTGATAGACCTCCAAAAACTGCGAACGAAACTGCGGTACGTTCACCTTCACCGGGCACTGGCCGGCGCAGGACTTGCACGACAAGCACCCGGCCATGGCGTCGTACACCTGATGGGAAAAGTCGTGGTGCTGCTCGCGGCTGAGCGTGTTTTTGAGCCGTTTGGGCAGGCTTTTGACAAAGCCCAGGCCCGTTTCAGCCTTTTTCCTGCGCGACTCCTCGACCACGTCGATACCGGCGTTGGACTGCAGACGCAGCCACTCGCGCATCAGGCTCGCCCGGCCCTTGGGCGAGTGAATACGATCGCGCGTCGCTTTCCAGGAGGGGCACATCGGGTCGTCGACGTCATAGTTGTAGCAGGCGCCGTTGCCGTTGCAGTAGACCGCGGCGTCATACGCCTGCCAGGCGCGCTCATCGATGGTGCGGTCGAGCTCGCCGCGAAGAGTGACGCCGTCGATGGTCAACAGATCCGGGTCGCGGTCGATGGCGATCAGCGCTGAGGGCGCGTCCTCATCGCTTAAAGGCGTGGCGATCTTGCCCGGGTTTAGCTGGTTGTGCGGGTCGAAGGCCGCCTTGACGCGCTGTAGGCTCGGATAGAGCTCGCCAAAGAATTTGGGCGAGTACTCCGAGCGGATGCCCTTGCCGTGCTCGCCCCAAAAAAGCCCGCCATACTTTTGCGTGAGCGCGGCGAGCTCGTCGGAAATCTCGCGAATAAGCGCCTGCTGAGCCGGGTCCTTCATGTCGAGGGCCGGGCGCACGTGCAGCACGCCGGCATCCACGTGGCCGAACATGCCGTAGTCGAGCCCTCGGGCATCGAGCAGCGCGCGGAACTCACTGATGTAATCCGCCAGGTGCTCCGGCGGCACCGCGGTGTCCTCCACGAACGGCAATGGGCGCTTCTCGCCCTGCACGTTGCCAAGAAGGCCTACCGAGCGCTTGCGCATGCCGTAGACCGTGCCAATCTGCTCGCGCCCGCGCGCCTCGGTATAGCCCAGCCGCGTCACGGTCGCATCGCGGCCGAGGTGGTCGGTGAACGCCGCTACCCGCTCGGCGAGTGCCACCTCGTCGTCGCCGCTGAACTCGACCAGGTTGATGCCGCCGGTGGGCGGGTCGCTTTCCGGGAAAAACGCGGCCACGCCATCCCAGACGAAATCCTCCATCGCGAGCTTGAGTACCGTGTCGTCGATGGTTTCGATCGAGGTGGGCTGGGCGCTGGCCATCAGCGCCTTGGCGTCGCGCAGCGCCTCCATGAAGCCCGGGTAGCGCACGTTGATCAGCGTCGAGTGTTTGGGAATCGGCAGCACGTTGAGCACCGCCTCGCTCACCAGGCCAAGCGAGCCTTCGCCGCCGCACAGCAGGCTGTTGAGATTCAGTCGGCCCCCATCATCGCGCAGGTGCGCCAAATCGTAGCCGGTCAAGCAGCGGTTGAGCGTCGGAAAGGTCGCCTCGATCAGCTCGCGCTGCTCGTCGATGATGCTGGCGGCAACGCGGTGAACGTGCCCAAGCGCGCCGGGCTCTTCGAGCGCCTTCGCCTCTTCGTCGGCATCGAGGGCTCGGCTATGCAGGTGAGCGCCGCCGAGCAGCACGGTATCGAGTTCGAGCACGTGATCGCGGGTCTTGCCATAGACACAGCTGCCCTGGCCGCTGGCGTCGGTGGCGATCATGCCGCCGATGGTGGCGCGATTCGAGGTCGAAAGCTCCGGGGCGAAGAAGAGCCCGTGGGGCTTGAGCGCGGCGTTGAGCTGATCCTTCACCACGCCGGCTTGAACGCGCACGCGGCGGTTTTCCACGTCGATGTCGAGAATCCGGTTCATGTGCCGGGAAATGTCCACCACCAGACCGTCGGTCAGCGACTGCCCGTTGGTGCCGGTGCCGCCGCCGCGCGGGGTGAGCACGATGTCGCGGTAGGGCAGTTCGATGGCAAGCCTTGCAAGGCGCTCCAAATCCTCGGCGTGATGCGGAAACACCGCGGCCTGAGGCTGGCGCTGGTAGATGGAGTTGTCGGTGGCGAGCACCGTGCGGCTGGCGTAGTCCGGGGCGATTTCACCCTCGAAACCACGTGCCTTGAGCGCCTGCAAAAAGCGCACGTAGCGCTCGTTCAGGCCGGAAAACGGGATCTTGCGCGAATCAAGCGAAGCTATCATGGTCGGTCGAGCCGTCATTGCATCGAATAGAAGAGGCGCCCTACTTTACCGGAGCCCGGCCGCGGGTGCATCTTCGACGCGTTACTGCGTCGTCAGTGCTTCCTCGACGATCGCGGCGCTGGCCGGCGTCATGGGCAGCGCCAGCGCAAGCGCGTGGGCCTGCTCGGACATCTTGCGCCAGGTCTTTTGCACGATGCGCACCAGATGGTCGTGCTCGATTTTGGTCGCGAACGCCGCGAAGTGATTCTCCAGAAACACCAGGCACGCGCAGTCCTCCAGTGTCTGCACGTTGGCGTCGCGCCCCAGCCCCTTCTTGGCGATCATGGCCGCGACCCGCTGGCTCTCTTCGCCCTTGTAGCCCGCTTTTTGCATCAGCTCGGCGACCGTCTCACCGGCGCGCAGGCCCTGGTCGCGCCGCCAGGTCAAATAGCCCACGCGCCCCTCGGGGTAGTCGCTGCGCGGCACTTTCCAGCGCTGCAGGTGCTGGGCGCGCACCGCCAGCTGTAGATATTCATCCGGCGCGCTTTCGAGCGCGAACAGCCAGTGGGTCATGCGCTGGGCGTAGGCGAGTTCCTGGGGCATCGTTTCACCGCCGGGAATGTCAACGTGGCGAGGGTCTTCGCCGTGAAGCGCATCGATGGCCTGCAGGGTCTGATCAAAAGCGGTCGACATGGGCGCGGTGCCTTTAAGGGAAATCGATGCCTCAGGTTGCCGATAAATGCGTTTGATCTCAATGGTGGCCTTTACAAGGCGGGCTTGGCGTAGCCCCTTGCCGCGCTTTTGCCTACAATAGGGCGCTTTATCATCGGCGGCGTGCGCCGTGTTCAACCGATTTAGGCCAAGGAGTCTTCATGCTCGATCCGAAACTGCTGCGTACAGACCTGGATGCGCTGGCATCAAAGCTTGCCAAGCGCGGCTATGCACTTGACACGTCGGGTCTCGAGGCGCTCGAGTCGCGCCGCCGCGAGCTGCAGACCCGGACCGAGCAGCTGCAAAACGAGCGCAACACGCGCTCCAAGGCGATCGGCAAGGCCAAGGCCCAGGGTGAGGATATTCAGCCGCTTTTGAGCGAAGTCAACGATCTGGGCGATCGCCTCGACGCTGCGAAGGAGGAGCTTGCCGCGGTACAGCTCGAGTGGGACGACGCGATCAGCGGCATTCCCAACGTGCCTCACGAGAGCGTGCCGGAGGGCAAAAGCGAGGATGACAACGTCGAGCTGCACCGTTGGGGCACGCCGCGAACCTTCGATTTCGAGGTGCTCGACCACGTCGATCTGGGCAAGAAGTCCGGCTATCTCGATTTCGAGCTCGCTTCCAAACTTACCGGCGCCCGCTTCGCCGTGATGCGCGGCCCCATCGCGCGGCTTCACCGTGCGCTGGCCCAGTTCATGCTCGACACCCAGACCGAGCAGCATGGCTACGAAGAGTGCTACGTGCCCTACATGGTCAACCGGGACTCCTTGATGGGTACCGGGCAGTTGCCGAAGTTCGGCGAGGATCTGTTCAAGCTCGACGACGAGCGCGAGTACCACCTGATTCCCACCTCGGAAGTGCCGCTGACCAACTTCGTGCGTGACGAGATCGTCGAGCAGGCCCAGCTTCCCATGAAGCTGACCGCCCATACGCCGTGTTTTCGTAGCGAGGCGGGTGCCTACGGGCGCGATACTCGCGGCATGATCCGCCAGCATCAGTTCGACAAGGTCGAGATGGTGCAGATCGTCGAGCCGGAGAAGAGCTACGAGACGCTCGAGGAGATGCGCGGCCATGCCGAGGCGATCCTACAGGCGCTGGAGCTACCGTATCGCGTGGTGACGCTGTGCACCGGTGACATGGGCTTCGGCGCGACGAAAACCTATGACCTGGAAGTGTGGCTGCCAAGCCAGGAAACTTTCCGCGAGATCTCGTCGGTGTCGAACTGCGAGGATTTTCAGGCACGACGCATGCAGGCGCGCTACCGCAAGGCGGACACGAAAAAGCCCCAGCTGCTTCACACCCTGAACGGCTCGGGGCTGGCAGTGGGGCGCTGCCTACTGGCGGTCATGGAGAATCACCAGCAGGCGGATGGCTCGATCGTTATTCCTGAGCCGCTGCGGCCGTATCTGGGCGGTCTTGAGCGTCTTGCTCTCTAGCGCCACGCTCATCGTCACCATGATCGCTCTGGCCGGCTAGCGCCCACTCGACGTTGACACCGGCATCGATGCGAATGATGCCGGGGCGGTACTCGGCGTTGGCGTCATCGCTGGCGCCCTGGGCGCTTTCGGCGCGCATCGCCATCATGCGCGGCTGAAATACCGGGGCCTGGGTTTCGGTGATATGCTGTACGTCGCCGAGCTCGGCGCCCAGGGTTTGGGCCATAAGCTCGGCCTTGCGCTGCGCTTTCTCGAGCGCCATCACCAGCGCCTCGTCGGCCGCCTCTTCACGATCCTGAAGATCGAACTGGACGCCGTCGAGGGAATTGACGCCGGCTTCGACCAGCGCGTCGAGAACATCGTTGAGCCGGTCGATGTCCGAAAGCTCTATATCGAAGGGGCGCTCGACCCGAGTGCGCACCATCATTTCCTGTTCGCCGTTTTGGCCCTGGGGTTGGTTCATCTGCTCCTGATAGACGTTGAGCGAGCCTGCGCTGATGGCGCGCTCACTAAGCCCCGCCTCTTCCATCGCCTCGATCAGCTGGCGCGAGCGCTCTTCCAGGCGCTCACGGGCCTCGCGAAGCGCGCCCTGTTCGCTGTCATCCAGTGATGACACCGCGGGGGTGTTTTCCCAAAGCCTGGCGGAGAGACTCGCCTTGTCCGGTTCGACTTCGACGAACGACTGGGCCTGAACGCTGAGCCCGGGGGGTTGGGTCGGCATCGAGGTAGCGGCCTGGGCGGCGCCGGTGCAGAGCAGGGCGGCCAGGGCCGTACCGGCCACGTGGGTACGAAGTTTCATCATCGAGCGAGCGTAGGGGTTTAAAGTCATAAAACGATTCCTTGTAAAAGCGCTGGACGAAAGGTTCGTCGAAGTGATCCGTGAAGGGCTTGTGGCGAACATGGTTTGGAAGAGCCCGACGCGGATAAGTTCACTTATCAAGAGTAGTCGTAAAACAGTTGCTTATTATCTGCACCGTTTGTTAATTGAACGGCGACCAGCCATTATGTAAGGATCAATCTCAAGGAACGAGCCATGCAGAAGTTGTCGGATAAGGATTATCGCAGCATCCCCTTGAACGCGACGCTGGCGATCGCGGCGCTCGTGGTCATCGTCACGGGGATGAAGCTTGGCTCGGATCTACTGGTGCCACTGCTTTTGGCCATTTTCATCGCCGTGGTATGTACCTCGCCGGTGCACTGGCTGCACCGCCACGGTGTCGGTATGCGCATGGCGGCGCTGATCACGCTGGTGGTGCTGGCCGCCTTCTTTTTGCTGCTCGGCGTGCTGGTGGTCAATAGCTTCAGCACCTTCATCGACGCACTGCCGGATATCGAGGCGCGTCTCTACGAGCACTACTGGAGTATGCTCAATTCGCTCGCCGCTCGCGGCGTGGCCATCGACCCGGATCAGTTGAGCAGTGCCCTGGCGATGGAGGACGATGGCTCTTGGGTGGCGGTGCTGGTCAGCGAGGTCGGGGCGATCATGATGCAGGGCAGTATCGTGTCGCTGCTGGTCATGTTCATGCTGTTCGAGACGCTCAACTTTCGCTCCAAGGTGGCCCGGGCGCTGGAGAACCCGGCCCCGAGTCTAAAGCGCTTCGCCGAATTCAGCGCCACCTTGAAGCGCTATCTGGCGATCAAGACCGTTATCAGCTTGGCCACCGGCGTGTTGGTCTGGCTTTCGTGTTTGATGATCGGGGTCGAGTTTCCGCTACTTTGGGGCGTACTGGCCTTTGCGCTTAACTTCATTCCCAACATCGGCTCGGCGTTGGCGGCGGTGCCGCCGGTGTTGCTGCTGCTGGTCGCTCAGGATGGGGGGGTGATACAGGCGTTGATGCTGGCCTCGGCATATCTGGTGATCAACTTTGTCATGGGGAATTTGATCGAACCGCGGGTCATGGGGCAGGCGTTGGGGCTTTCCACCTTCGTGGCGTTTTTATCGCTGGTGGTGTGGGGCTGGATCTTTGGCGCGGCGGGGATGCTGTTGTCGGTGGTACTGACCATGACGCTCAAAATCGCTTTGGATAGCCACCCGCAGACGCGCTGGATCGCCCATCTACTGGGGCCGGGCACGCGCCAGCTGCGCCGCAGCGTCAACCACGGCGGCGATCCCCGAAAGCCGCCCTGGCGGCGCAAAAAGCCGGACCCCGAGCCGCTAATCAAGAAGCCGGAAACCAGCGAGTAATCCTTAAAAGAGCAGGGCGCTTGAAGGCAGAGTTCTTAAAAGAAGAGTTCTTAAAAGATGAGCCCAAACGCAACACGGGGCTACCGCGAAAGCGGTAGCCCCGTGTCGTTCTAGCGCCTCGTGAGCGCTTGGCGCTGGGCGTTAAACTTTAGGCGTTCTGGTCGATGAACTGCGTCAGCTGGGACTTGGACTGCGCGCCGACCAGTGAGGCGACCTTGGTGCCGGACTTGAACAGCATGACGGTCGGCACGCCGCGCACGCCCTGCTCAGCGGCGATCTCCGGGGCGTCGTCGACGTTGACGCTGACCACTTTCAGGCCGTCGCCGCGCTCGGAAGCTACTTCGTCGACCACCGGTGCCATGACCTTGCACGGGCCGCACCAGGGGGCCCAAAACTTCAGCAGCACGGGCTGCTCGGCGTTGAGAACTTCCTGCTCGAAATTGGCGTTGGTGACATCCACATTAGTAGCCATTTACATCTCCTGATTACGTTGCTCTTACGATTCGTTGCCTTCACTGAGCAACGGCTATTACGCGATAGAATAGCGCATGATTATCGCGCCAGGTGCCACGATGGTAGCGCCCGCCGTCTAAACTGGCAACTTTCACCCGGCGCTAACCGCCTTTGGTGAATAAATTATAGGGTGCCAGGCGTTCCTATTTCTTATACTATAAGGGAATTAGCGGGATATTTTTTATTCAAATTTATGCGCTTAGCGGTTTGGCCCGGTTTGGTCGCCGCGCGCGAACGTATGGCAGGAAGGGGCGCTTAGAGCAGCTTCTTCGGGACGCAAGGTAGACCACATGAAGCTACAGCAACTTCGCTATATCTGGGAAGTGAACCGGCATAATCTCAACGTCTCGGCCACGGCTCAAAGCCTTTTTACGTCCCAACCCGGCATCTCCAAGCAGATTCGCCTTCTGGAAGACGAGTTGGGTGTTGAGATTTTTGCTCGAAGCGGCAAGCACCTCACCCGCGTCACGCCGGCGGGGGAGTCGATCATCGAGCTGGCAGGCCAGGTGCTGAAGCTCACCGAGAACATCAAGCAGGTCGCTCAGGAGCACAGCGACGAGCGCCGTGGGAGCCTGGCGATCGCCACCACCCACACCCAGGCCCGCTACGCGCTGCCGCCGGTGATCAGCGCCTTCACCCAGAAATATCCGGAAGTGGCGCTGCACATGCAGCAGGGCACGCCCAAACAGATCGCCCAGATGGTCAGCGAAGGCCAAGCGGATTTCGCCATTGCCACGGAGTCGCTGGAGCTTTTCACCGATCTGATTTTGCTGCCTTGCTACCGCTGGAACCGTTGCGTGCTGGTGCCCAAGGCCCATCCGCTTGCTGAACTCGATGGGCCGCTGACTCTCGAGGCACTCGCCGAGCACCCGCTGGTGACCTACGTGTTCGGCTTCACCGGCCGCTCGCAGCTCGATGACGCTTTCAAGGCCCGGGGGCTCACGCCCAACGTGGTGCTCACCGCCGCGGATGCCGACGTCATCAAGACCTACGTGCGTTTGGGGATGGGGGTGGGCATCGTGGCCCACATGGCGGTCGATGACGCGCTGGATAGCGATTTGGTGGCGCTGGAGGCGGGCCACCTGTTTGCAAGTTCCACCACCAAGATCGGCATTCGCCGCGGCACCTTCATGCGCGGCTACATGTACGATTTTCTCGCCCGTTTTGCCCCGCATCTGACCCGCGAGCGCGTCGATGAAGCGCTCAACATCGGCCCGCGCCAGGAGCAGGGGCTGTTCGACGGCGTCGAGCTGCCCGAGTACTGAGTGCCTTCGCGATCGATAAGCACTCGTCAATCAAAAAGGCGCCGCCAAGCGACGCCTTTTCATTAGAAACGGTGCGAGTTAGCACCTAGTGCTGTAGGTGCAGGCCGCACTCACGCTTCTCTTCCACCTTGGTGGGGTCGAAGTAGTCGAAGTTGTTGGGCAGATCGTGCGCCTGCAGGTACTCGTACATATCCTTTGCGCTCCAGTGTAGAAGCGGCGCCACTTTCAATAGCCCGTCGGCGTTTTGGCTCAGCGGCTGCATTTTGGCGCGCTCCGGCGTGTCCTCGGCGCGCAGCGCCGTCAGCCATACGTCCGGGCGCATCTCCTTGAGCGCGCGCTCGAAGGGCTCGATTTTGACCTCTTGCGTGAAGGCGTCGTGGCGCGGATCGTCGATACCCGGCACCAAACCCTCGAGCGCTTCGCGGTGGGCGCGGGTGCGTTTGGGTAGAAAGCTGACGATATTGAGATTCAGCCGCTCGATGATCTCGTTGGCGCAGCGGTAGGTCGCCTCGGTATTGTAGCCGCTGTCCATCCAGACGATCGGGATGTCCGGGCGCACCTGGGTCACCATGTGCAAAATGACCGCCTCAAAGGGGCGAAAGTTGGTAGTACAGATGGGGCGCTCGCCCTGTTTCAACGCCCACTCGATCAAGGCGTGTGGATCGTTGGCGTGATCGCGGTTCATGGCTTCCAGTTCTGACGACATATGGCCTCCTGCGCTTTAAGCGAAACGTTAGGCGCTAGGCTATCAAAGGAGATAGTCTGCGCCCCAATACCGTTTGGTTTGGCTTTTATATTACTTTCAGGTGCAAACGCCCGGCACTTATTCCAGCGCACCGATCAGGTGGCAGATTTTATCCAGCGTCTCGGTGTACTCGTCATTCGCTTGGGAGTCTGCCACCAGCCCGCCGCCGCCCCACACGTGCAGCATGCTCTGGTCCGCGACCATGGTGCGAATCGCGATCGAGGTATCCATATGGCCACGAACATCGACGTAGCCAAGGCTTCCGCAGTAGACGCTGCGCTGGCAGGGCTCGAGCTCGTCGATGATCTGCATGGCGCGAAACTTGGGCGCCCCGGTGATCGAGCCGCCGGGAAACGCCGCCGCCAAAAGCGATAGCGCCGACTGGTTCTCGGCAAGCGTGCCCTGTACCACGCTGACCAGATGGTGCACGTTGGGGTAGCTTTCGAGCGCGCAGAGTTTGGGCACGTGAATGCTGCCCGGCTGGCACACTCGCCCCAAGTCGTTGCGCAGAAGATCCACGATCATCACGTTCTCGGCCCGGTCCTTGACGCTTGCCAAAAGCGCCTCGGCCAGCGCCTGATCCGCTGCCGGCGTCTTGCCCCGTGCGCGGGTGCCCTTGATGGGCCGGGTTTCGACCTCGCCGCTTTCCACCTTGATGAAGCGCTCGGGTGAGAGCGACATGACGGCCTGATCATGCCAGGCCATGAAGGCGGAAAACGGCGTGGGCGTGGCGTGGCGAAGCCGCTGGTAGGCCTGCCAGGCGTCGCCTTCGAAAGGCGCGGACAGGCGCTGCGCCAGGTTGATCTGGTAGCAGTCGCCGGCGCGAATGTAGCGCTGAACCGCCTCGAAGCGCTCGACGTAGGCGCGCTGGTCGAGCTCTGCCTCGAACGCTCCGGTCAGCCGGAAGTCACGTGGTTCGGGCGCTGGCGCGTCGAGCCACGTGAGTACCGCGTCGCGTCGGGCGGACGAGGCGACCAGCCAGGCTTTGCCGGCGTGATGGTCGAGCGTGATGCACCAGTCGTAAAGCCCCAGCCGCGCCGCAGGAAGCGTCGTGGCGCTTTCGTGGCGGCTGTCGATGCCCTGCTGGGCAAGGCCGAACTCGTAGCTCCAGTAGCCCATCAGCCCGCCCAGAAAGGGAAGCTCGCTCTTTTCCACCGGGGTGGGGAGCTGTTCGAGCAGCCAGGCCTTGAGCGTGAAAGGGTCTTCCAGTAGCGCTTTAGGCGGTACGAGCGTGTCGGATTCGAGCTTTACGCCGCCCTCGGCGTCGATCTCGAGCGTGGCGATAGGGTCGCTGACCAGAATGTCGAAACGTCCGCTTTTGGCCACTGGGCGTCCGCTGTCGAGCAGTATCGCGCCTGGGCGGTGCTTGAGCCGGGCAAACAGCGCCAGCGGGTCCTGGGCGTAGGGAAGGGCGGTAGTGGTGATCGACGCGCTCATAACTCGTTGCCTTGCGGTTGGGCCGCTTATTCTAGTGAGCGCGCTCGCCGAGAGCCAGCCGCGCTTCGGCTTCTTTTCCACGCGCTACGCTCTTCATTTTTCATTTTTACCTGGCCCACATTGTAGACATTTCGATCCGGCGCTTTCAGCTTCTCCCACCAAAGTGCCATAAGAAGCGCTTGGAGCGCGGTTGACGCTCGCTGGGTCGCGGGCTAAAGTGCCGGTAACTCTCTTTATTGTCGACAATTAGCCATGACCGCTATTAGCAAAGTGCCAAAGCCGCGCGTTGACAGCGCCCCGGACTCCGATACGCCAGAGGTGCGCACCCTAGCCGAGCGGGTGTTTCACCAGTTGCAAAGTGCCATCGTGCGCGGCGAGCTGCCGCCGGGCAGCAAGATCACCGAGCCCGGACTCTCAAAAAGCTACGGCATCTCCCGCGGTCCGCTGAGAGAGGCGATGCGCCGGCTCGAAGCGCACCGACTGATCGAGCGTGTGCCCCACGTTGGCGCTCGGGTCGTCAAGCTCTCGATGAAAGAGCTTATCGAGCTGTTCGACGTGCGCGAGGCGCTCGAGAGCATGGCCGCCCGCTTGGCCGCCGAGCACATGGGCGCCGAAGAGATTCAGGGGCTGCGCGACGTGCTGGCGGTGCACGAGAGCCAGTCGGATCTGCAGCGCGGCGAGGCCTACTACCAGCGCGAAGGCGATTTGGATTTTCATTACCGCATCGTGCTGGGCAGCCATAACAAGATGCTGATGAACCTGCTCTGCGACGATCTTTACTATCTCGTGCGCCTCTACCGCACCCAGTTCAGCGCCAGCGGCGCTAGGCCCCAGCGCGCCTTCGTCGAGCACCACCGCATCGTCGACGCTATCGAAGCTGGCGACGCCGAGCTTGCGGAGCTTTTGATGCGCCGCCACGTCAGCGCCTCCCGCGAAAACGTCGCCGACCGCTACGCCGCGATGCTGGCCGACGGCCAGACCGATTCATAACGACGATTTTATAACAATTCTTTTCAAAACAACGCCGACAGGAGAGACCATGTCCACGCACGCATCTTCCTCGCTCACCCCGGGCGCCCGGTTTCGCCAAGCGCTGCAGGATCAGCGCCCGCTACCCATTCTTGGCACCATCAACGCCTATACCGCGCTGATGGCTGAGCGGGTGGGGCACAAGGCAATTTATCTCTCCGGCGGCGGGGTGGCCAACGCCTCCTTCGGACTGCCGGATCTGGGTATGACCACCATGAACGACGTGGTCGAGGATGCCCACCGCATCTGCGGGGCGACCGACCTGCCGCTGTTGGTGGACATCGATACCGGCTGGGGCGGGGCGTTCAACATCGCCCGCAGCGTAAGAGAGATGGAGCGCGCCGGCGTGGCTGCGGTGCACCTCGAGGACCAGGTGGCGCAAAAGCGCTGCGGGCACCGGCCGAACAAGGCGATCGTCTCCCAGAGTGAAATGGTCGATCGCATCAAGGCGGCGGCGGATGCCCGGCGTGACCCGGATTTCTACCTGATCGCGCGCACCGACGCCTTCCAGAAAGAGGGGCTGGATGCCGCCATCGAGCGCGCCAACGCCTGCATTGAGGCCGGTGCCGATGCCATCTTTGCCGAAGCCGTGCACACCCTCGACGACTACCGCGCGTTCTGCACCCGCGTTGACGCGCCGATTCTGGCCAACATCACCGAATTTGGCGCCACGCCCCTGTTCACTCAGGCGGAGCTTGGCGAGGCCGGCTGCGCCATGGTGCTCTACCCGCTGTCGGCGTTTCGCGCCATGAACGCCGCGGCGCTCAAGGTCTACCAGAGCATCCTCGACAACGGCCATCAGCGTGAGGTGGTCGACACCATGCAGACCCGCGACGAGCTCTACGATTTTCTCAACTACCACGACTTCGAGCAGAAGCTCGACGCGCTCTTCACCGAGCGAGAGAGCTGAACAAAACGACTCATAAAACGACGATACAAAAGCGCGCCCATATAAGCATTGATAGAAAGCACTTATAAAAACTTATTTGTAAAAAGCACTTATAAAAACTCCGAGGAGACACACCATGGCTGACAAACCGCTGGCAGGCGCCGGACTTCGTGGACAGAGCGCGGGCAGTACCGCCCTTTGCACCGTGGGCAAGACCGGCTCCGGGCTCACCTACCGCGGCTTCGATATCAAGGAGCTGGCCGAGAAAGCGAAATTCGAGGAGGTTGCGTACCTGCTCTTGAAGGGCAAGCTGCCCAACCAGGCCGAGCTCGATCACTACATCGACAAGCTCAAGGGCTTGCGCGGCCTGCCCGGACCGCTCAAGGCGGTGCTCGAAGAGATCCCCGCCGACGCCCACCCGATGGACGTGATGCGCACCGGCACCTCGATGCTCGGCAACCTGGAAACCGAGGAGAGCTTCGACGAGCAGCAGGACGTCGCCGACCGGCTGCTCGCCGTGCTGCCCTCGATCATCTGCTACTGGTACCGCTTCAGCCACGATGGCGTGCGCATCGATACCGAAACCGACGATATCTCCGTAGGCGGGCATTTTCTTAACATGCTGCGCGGCGAACCCGCCTCCGAGCTGCACGCCCGGGTGATGAATGTCTCGCTCATTCTCTATGCCGAGCACGAGTTCAACGCCTCGACCTTTACCGCCCGCGTCTGCGCCTCGACGCTTTCCGACATGCACTCCTGCGTGACCGGCGCGATCGGCTCGCTTCGAGGCCCGCTGCACGGTGGCGCCAACGAGGCAGCGATGGCGATGATCGAAGACTGGACATCCCCGGACGAGGCGGAGCGCGAAATGCTCGGCAAGCTCGAGCGCAAGGAGAAAATCATGGGCTTTGGCCACGCGATCTATCGTGAGGTCGACCCGCGCAACGAGATCATCAAGCAGTGGTCCAAAAAACTGAGTGAGGACGTTGGCGACACCACGCTTTTTGCTGTCTCCGAGCGCTGCGAAGAGGTGATGTGGCGCGAGAAGAAGCTCTTCTGCAACGCGGATTTCTTCCACGCCAGCGCCTACCACTTCATGGAGATTCCGACCAAGCTGTTTACGCCGATCTTCGTTATGTCGCGGCTGACCGGCTGGGCGGCGCACGTGTTCGAGCAGCGCGCCAACAACCGCATCATTCGCCCGAGCGCCGACTACACCGGCCCCGAGAAGAGCGAGTGGGTGCCGATCGAAGAGCGCGAATAGGAGGCCACCATGAACAGCGACTACCGCAAGACGCTGCCCGGCGCTCTAATGGGCGGTGAGCCGGTCGACTTCTTTGACGCCCGCCAGGCCGTTGAAGACATCGCCCCCGGCTCCTACGAAGCATTGCCCTACACCTCGCGGGTACTCGCCGAGCAGCTGGTGCGCCGCTGCGAGCCGGCGCTTTTGACCGACGCGCTTTCCCAGCTCATCGAGCGCCGGCGCGATCTCGACTTTCCCTGGTACCCGGCGCGGGTGGTGTGTCACGACATCCTGGGCCAGACCGCACTGGTCGATCTGGCCGGGCTTAGGGACGCTATCGCCGAGCGCGGCGGCGACCCGGCCCAGGTCAATCCGGTAGTGCCGACCCAGCTAATCGTCGACCACTCCCTGGCGGTCGAGCACAACGGCGACGACGACCAGGCGTTCGAGAAGAACCGCGCCGTCGAAGAGCGGCGTAACGACGACCGTTTTCACTTCATCAACTGGACCAAGCTGGCGTTCGAGAACGTCGATGTGATTCCGCCGGGCAATGGCATCATGCACCAGATCAATCTGGAGAAGATGTCACCGGTGGTGCAGTGTCGCCAAATCGATTCCGGTGCGAAGGTCGCCTTCCCGGATACCTGCGTGGGCACCGATAGCCACACGCCGATGGTGGACGCCCTCGGTGTGATCTCGGTGGGCGTGGGTGGGCTCGAGGCGGAGAGCGTAATGCTCGGGCGCGCCTCGATGATGCGCCTGCCGGATATCGTCGGCGTGGAGCTTTCGGGCAAACTCGGCGCCGGCGTCACCGGTACCGACATGGTGCTGGCGATCACCGAATTTTTGCGCAAGGAGCGCGTGGTCGGCGCCTATCTCGAGTTCTTTGGCGAAGGGGCGGACGCGCTCAGCGTCGGCGACCGGGCGACGATCTCCAACATGACGCCGGAGTATGGGGCGAGCGCGGCGATGTTCTACATCGACGATCAGACCATCGACTACCTCAAGCTCACCGGGCGCGACGACGAGCAGGTCGCGCTGGTAGAAACCTTCGCTAAAGAGACCGGCCTTTGGGCCAGTGATCTCAAAACCGCCGAGTACGAACGCACGCTGCGCTTCGATCTTTCGAGCGTGGCGCGCACCCTGGCCGGGCCGTCGAATCCGCACGCCCATTTGCCGACCTCGGAGCTCGCCAGCCGCGGCATCGCGGTCAACTATGAGGCTGCGCAACAGGATGAGCTCGACGGCCGGCTTCCCGACGGCGCAGTGATCATCGCCGCCATCACCAGCTGCACCAACACCTCCAATCCGCGCAACATGGTGGCAGCGGGGCTCATCGCTCGCAACGCCAACCGTCTAGGGCTTTTGCGCAAGCCCTGGGTGAAGTCGTCGCTGGCGCCGGGTTCGAAAACCGTGACGATGTACCTGGAAGACGCCGGGCTGATGAACGAGCTCGAAGCGCTCGGCTTTGGCGTGGTGGGCTACGCCTGCACCACCTGCAACGGTATGTCCGGCTCCCTGGACCCTGACATTCAGCAGGAGATCAAGGCGCGTGACCTTTACGCCACGGCGGTGCTCTCGGGTAACCGCAACTTCGACGGGCGCATCCACCCTTACGCCAAACAGGCGTTTCTCGCCTCGCCGCCGCTGGTGGTGGCTTACGCCATCGCCGGCACCATCCGCTTCGATATCGAGAAGGACGTGCTGGGTGTGGATGACCGTGGCCACCCGGTAACGCTCAAGGATATCTGGCCCGACGACAGCGAGATCGACGCCATCGTCAAGGCCTCGGTCAAGCCCGAGCAGTTTCGCCAGACCTACATCCCGATGTTCGATATCGACAATAGCCAGCGTACTCAGGTCGAGCCGCTCTACGATTGGCGCCCACAGAGCACCTACATTCGTCGCCCGCCTTACTGGGAGGGCAACATGGCGGCCGCCCGGGCGCTCAAGGGCATGCGGCCGCTGGCAATTTTGCCGGACAACATCACCACCGACCACCTGTCGCCCTCCAACGCCATTTTGCCGGACAGCGCGGCCGGCGAGTACCTTTTGAAAATGGGCCTGCCGGAGGAGGACTTCAACTCCTACGCCACCCACCGGGGCGATCACCTCACCGCTCAGCGGGCGACCTTCGCCAACCCCAAGCTCTACAACGAGATGGCGTTGGGCGACGACGGCCACGTGCGCCAGGGCTCGCTTGCGCGCTTGGAGCCAGAGGGCAAAGTGGTGCGCATGTGGGAGGCGATCGAAGCCTACATGGCGCGCAAGCAGCCGTTGATCATCATCGCCGGCAACGACTACGGCCAGGGCTCCTCTCGAGACTGGGCGGCCAAAGGCGTGGCGCTGGCCGGGGTGGAGGCGATCGTCGCCGAAGGCTTCGAGCGTATCCATCGTACCAACCTGGTGGGCATGGGCGTGATGCCGCTACAGTTCGAATTCGGCACCACGCGCAAGACCCTGGCGCTGGACGGCACCGAGGTGTTCGATGTGGAAGGCGAGACCGCGCCGGGCGCGAAGCTGACGCTTTTGATCCACCGCGCCGGCGGCGTCGAGCGCGTGCCGGTGATCTGCCGGCTCGATACCGCCGAGGAGGTCACCATCTACGCCGCCGGCGGCGTGCTTCAGCGCTTCGCCCAGGACTTTCTGGAGGCGACGCCGGCCTGACCTGGCATCGTTTGACACTCTTCACCCACGCCCGACCCTGCGCCGGGCGTTTCAGGAGCACGCCATGACCACCAGCCCCCAGGTCGAGATTCCCGCCACCTACATGCGCGGCGGCACCAGCAAGGGCGTATTCTTCACGCTCGACGCCCTGCCCGAGGCGGCAAGAGCGCCGGGTCCCGCTCGTGATCGCTTTCTGCTGCGCTTGATGGGAAGCCCCGACCCCTATGAAAAGCAGATCGACGGCATGGGCGGGGCGACGTCGAGCACCAGCAAGGTGGTGATTCTCTCAAAGAGCGCCGCAAAGGATCACGACGTCGACTATCTGTTCGGCCAGGTGTCCATCGACCGGCCCTTCGTCGACTGGAGCGGCAACTGCGGCAACCTGTCCGCCGCCGTTGGCCCGTTCGCGATACGCGCCGGGCTCATCGACCCGGCGCGCATTCCGGATGACGGCGTGGTCGAGGTGCGCATCTGGCAGGCGAATATCGAAAAGACGATCATCAGCTGGGTGCCGATGACCGGCGGCCGGGTGCAGGAAACCGGCGATTTCGAACTCGACGGCGTAACCTTTCCCGCCGCTGAGATTCCGGTGGCCTTCGTCGACCCCGCCGACGGCGAAGGGGCGATCTTCCCCACGGGAAACGTGGTAGACGCCCTCGAGGTGCCGGGCATCGGCACGCTCGAGGCGACGATGATCAACGCCGGTATCCCGACGGTGTTCGTCAACGCCCGGGACATCGGCTACACCGGCACGGAGCTTCAGGAGGCGATCAACGGCGACGCCCAGGCGCTTGCTCGGTTCGAGGCGATTCGCACCCATGCCTCGCTCAAAATGGGGCTGGCCGAGAGCCTCGAAGCGGCGGCGGGGCGCCTGCACACGCCGAAGGTAGCGTTCGTGGCGCCGCCGGCGGATTACACCGCATCAAGCGGGCGGGCCGTAGCGGCAAACGAGCTCGACCTGGTCGTACGGGCGCTATCGATGGGTAAGCTCCACCATGCCATGATGGGCACCGCAGCGGTGGCGATTGCCTCGGCGGCGGCGATCGAGGGCACGCTGGTGAACCTGGCCGCCGGCGGCGGCGAGCGCGAGGCGGTCACGTTTGGTCACCCGTCCGGTACGCTGCACGTGGGCGCCAAGGCGAGCCTGGTAGAGGGCTGCTGGCAGATCGACCGGGCGTTGATGAGCCGCAGCGCCCGGGTGTTGATGGAGGGCCGAGTGTTCGTCCCCAGCGATAGCCTGACAGCCGACTGACGAAGGAGGTCATCATGAGTTTTGAGAGCAACGAACGCCCTGATTACGACGAAGAGCTTCAGCGGCTGGCCGACTACGTGCTGACCTTTACGTCGCCGAGCGAGGAGGCGCTGTCCACCGCGCGGTACTGCCTGCTTGATACGCTCGGCTGCGGCCTGCTCGCGCTCGGCTTTCCCGCCTGCACCAAGCTGCTGGGGCCGCGGGTGCCGGGCACCGTGGTACCGTTTGGCGCCCGGGTGCCCGGTACCGCGCTACGGCTGGACCCGGTCAAGGCGGCCTGGGACATCGGCGCTTTGGTTCGCTGGCTCGACTACAACGATACCTGGCTGGCAGCGGAGTGGGGCCACCCATCGGATAACCTGGGGGCGATTCTCGCGGTGGCGGACCACCTTTCACAGCAGCGCGTGGCCCGGGGCGAGGTGCCGCTTTACATGCGCGACGTGCTGCACGCGATGGTCATGGCGCACGAAATTCAGGGCGTGCTGGCGCTCGAGAACAGCTTCAATCGGGTAGGGCTCGATCATGTGGTGCTGGTCAAGGTTGCCTCCACCGCGGTGGCAGCATACCTGCAGGGCGCGAGCCGCGACGAGCTTCTTGCGGCGCTCTCCCACGCCTTCGTGGATGGGCAGAGTTTGCGCACCTATCGCCACGCGCCTAACGCCGGTTCACGAAAGAGCTGGGCTGCCGGCGATGCGACCTCGCGCGGGGTCTTTCTGGCGGATGTTGCCCTGCGCGGCGAAATGGGTATCCCGAGCGCGCTGACCGCCCCGCAGTGGGGCTTTTACGATGTCTTATTCAGCCACGCCAATCGCGATTTGAGCCTGAAACCCGAGGCCGAGCGTCGGTTTCGTTTTCAGCGCGAGCTCGGCTCTTACGTCATGGAGCACGTGCTCTTCAAGGTGGCCTACCCGGCGGAGTTCCATGCCCAAACTGCCTGCGAGGCGGCGGTGGCGCTACACCCACAGGTCAAGGGCCGGCTGGAGGAGATCGAGCGCATCGAGCTGACGACTCACGAGGCGGCGATTCGTATCATTTCCAAGACCGGGCCCCTGGCCAATCCGGCCGACCGCGACCACTGCCTGCAGTACATGGTCGCGGTACCGCTGATGCAAGGAGCGCTTGCTGCCGAACACTACGAGGATGATTTTCACGCCGCGCATCCGATGATTGACGCGTTGCGCGCCAACATGGTGGTTAAGGAGGACCCGACGTTTTCTGCGGCGTATCTGGACCCCGAACGGCGCTCGATCGCCAACGCGGTACAGGTGTTTTTCACCGATGGTTCGCATACCGAGCGGGTAACGGTGGAGTATCCGCTTGGCCATCAGCGGCGCCGCCATGAGGCGGTGCCGCTGATGATGGAGAAGTTCGAGCGCCACCTAAAGACGCGCTTTCCCGCCAAACGCTGTCAGCGATTGCTGGCGGTTTGTAACGACCAGGCAGGTCTCGAGGCGTTGCCGGTGGATCGTTTTATGGATCTATGGGAGATGACGCCCTGACAGGATGCTCGTCAGGGCGGCGAGCGACGGTTCAGGAGTCGCTTTCGAAGGTGATCTGATCCTGCATGCCTTCGACCGTGGCGGGGCCGATGCCGCTGACACGCGTCAGGTCATCGGCGTTTTCGAAGTCGCCGTTGGCGCTGCGCTCCTCGATAATGGCCGCCGCGCGGCTGGGGCCGACGCCGGGCAGTTCGGCGAGCAGCTCCTCGTCGGCGGTGTTGACGTTGATCGGCGCCATGGATTGCGCCAGTGCCGCGCCGCTAACGCCGATGCCAAATACCGCCGCTGCCAGTAATCCCTTGATCATCCGCTTCATGGTAAGTCCCCTTGAAATATCGATGGATTCTTTGCCGTCCGCCCGGTCCCCGCCGGCACGGCTCCTGATCAACCTGGCAAGTCTTTTGTCACTCCGCCGTCATCTCAACGCGACGGCTTCTGTAAGCAGATGCCCAGGTTCGGTCCTGAGATCGCTTACACGAAAGCGCGGGGCAAGGCTGGTATAATGGCGCGGTTCAAACAAGGAGCGCGCCCGTGGCAACCGATTCTCCCCTCATCATCGCCCTCGATTACCCCTCGCTGGACCAGGCCCTATGCATGGCCGACCAGCTCGACCCGGCCCGCTGCCGGGTGAAAGTGGGTAAAGAGCTTTTCACCCGCAGCGGCCCGGCGGTGCTCGAGGCGCTTCACGGGCGCGGCTTCGAGATTTTTCTCGATCTCAAATTCCACGATATTCCCAACACCGTGGCCAGCGCCGTGCAGGCGGCGGCGGAGCAGGGCGTGTGGATGGTGAACGTGCATGCCAGTGGCGGCCGGGCGATGATGGAGACTGCGGCCGAGCGACTGCGCCAGAGCGGTTTGAAAACCCACCTGATCGCTGTGACCGTGCTGACCAGCATGAGCGGCGAGGCGCTTAATGATATCGGCGTGAACGGGGCGCTCGACGAGCAGGTGATGCGGCTGGCAAGGCTGACCCATGAAAGCGGTCTGGCCGGGGTGGTCTGCTCTGCTCAGGAGGCTTCGGCGGTCGAGAGCATCTGCGGCGAGGCGTTCTTGAAAGTGACGCCGGGCATTCGCCCGCGCTCTGCCGCCCTCGATGATCAGTCGCGCGTCATGACCCCGAGCGCGGCGTTAGCCGCGGGCAGTACCCATATGGTCATCGGGCGCCCGGTCACCCAGGCCGAGGAGCCCATGGCGGCGCTCAAGGCTATCGAGGCCGACATCGCTGGCGCTACTCGCCCTCGATCCCGGTAATCGGTTTGATCGTGCCCCAGCGTCGGCAGCTGGGGCACTGCCACACCAGATGATCGCTCGTGAAACCGCAGTGGCGACAGCGCTGGCGCGGCCGGCCCTCGAGCAGAGCGCCGGTGTGGTGTTTCAGCAGCAGCAGCCGGGTATCCGGCGAGGTCTTGCCGTTTAGCCGCTCGCTTTCCAGATACAAATCGATCAGGTAGTCGAGACCGCCCAGACTCGGCGCCTCGCGCAGCCACTCGCCGGTGCGCTCGATGGCGCTGTCGACGCCGTCACGGCGATGGACGAGTTCGCCCAGCGCCACGATCACGCTGGTGTAAGGCGCCTGACCCAGCAGCCGGTAAAGATGCGCCTCGAAGCCTGCCAGGTTTTCCAGGCGCTCGTAGGCGCGCTTTAAGGCAGTCAGCATGGTGGGTATATGCGCAATATCCTGATGGGGGATGCGCTCGAGCCAGTCGATCGCCCGCTGATAGTGGCCGTTTTCCATTTCGAGCTCGGCATAAAGCAGCGTTGCGCGCACGCAGTTCTCGTCCATCTGCAGCGCTTTTTTGAGATGTTTTCGAGCAAGTGCGCGGCTCGATTCGCCAATCTCCTCGACGGCAAGCTCGCACAGCCAGTGGGCGGCCGGGCAGCGCAGGGCGGGCTGCTGCTTGAGGATGGGGCCAACGGTCTCCAGTGCTTCCTGCCATTCGCGTTCACGGTCGAGCAGATCGAGCAGCAGGCGCTTGGCGCTCAGCCGGTAGGTGTCGTCGGTGGTGTGGTTGAGCAGCGTTTTCAAAAGCCGCTGGGCACGGTCGTGTACGCCGAGTGCGATGAAATCCTGGGCGAGTTCGAGCTGGATGTGATCGTTGGTCGCGACTGAAAGGGCGGGGCGGGCGAGCAGGTTCTGGTGAATGCTGACGGCCTTGTCCGCTTCGCCCCGGGCGCGAAAGAGCTTGCCCAGGGCAATGTGCGTCTCTACGGTGTCGCTATTGACGTCCAGCGCGTTGATGAAGGTGTTGATCGCCTCATCGGGCTGCTCGTTGAGCAAATAGTTGAGCCCGACAAAATACTCTTTCGACAGCGCCGGCGCTTTGGGTGCCGGTCGGGTGAGACGCTTGCCGGCGCGATGGCGTACGCCAAGCCCGAAGCCAATGGCCAGGGCAGCGAAAAGCACGCCGAGCAGCGCGACATCCTGCATTTAAGCCAGTTCCTTGAACTCCTGAGTGCGAAGGCGATCAAGCTCTTTTTGCTGGTGCTTGCTGTGTCGTTCGCTGCGCGCTAGGCGGGCTTTCAGTCGAATGTAGACACCCAGCATTGCCAGCATCCCCAGTATGACGCCGAGTGTCAGCGTGGCCAGAAGCCATACCGATAGCGAAATTGGGGGGAGTTCGGTCCAGATCAGATTCAGGGCAATCGCCTGCTGGTTGTTCACGGCAAACAGGATGCCGACCAGCAGCACCACGAGTAATACGATGGCTAGTAAAAGCCCTTTGATCCAGCGCATGAGAAGTTCCTGGTTTTAACGTGCAAGTTTTTACGTGCAGAGGGCTCTATTGTGTATGAGTCAGGGCGCGGCGTCATCCCCGACAATGCTCTCGGCCCGTCTCGAGTGGTTTGGCTTCAATACCCCAGCGCACGGCTAGCGTCGACCTGCTCGCGCAGCTCCTTGCCCGGTTTGAAGTGGGGGACGTACTTGCCCTCGAGATCCACCGGGTCGCCGGTTTTGGGGTTGCGGCCAACCCGCGGCTCGCGGTAGTGCAGCGAAAAGCTGCCAAAGCCACGAATTTCGACGCGGCCGCCGCTGGAGAGGGCGTCGGTCATGTCGTCGAGGATAATACGCACCGCCGTTTCGACTTCCCTGGCGGACAGCTCCGGTTGACGCATCGCGATTTGTTCGATTAATTCAGATTTGGTCATCGGTTGGCTCCCTGCAAACGTTAAAGGTCGTATGCGCTTACGGCCGCAATAACATCTACTTCAGCATACTGCGCATCGGGTGATAAAACAATTCGGGCAAAACAAGGTACTTTAGTTAAAACAAGGTTCTAGGTCGAATAACAGCATAGGCGAAGCCGGCCCCTGGCGCGACCCTTTGGCTCAGGTATACTGGCTTTCCATTCAAGACTTGATAGAGGTCCACGTTGAGCGATGACACTTCCCCGGAGGCCATCCTCCGTAAACGGCTTTATTGGCATTCGCGTCGCGGCATGTGGGAGCTGGATCTGCTGCTGATTCCTTTTCTCGAAAAGCGCTTCGATTCGCTTTCCAAAGAGGACCGGTTGGTTTATCAGCGTCTGATCGAGGAGGAGGACCAGGATCTCTTCGTTTGGCTGATGCACCGCGAGTGGCCCACCGACCCGGACCTGCGCCGGCTGGTACAGATGATCGTCGAGCATGCCGAAACCACCGATAACAGTGCCTATCGTACGCTCTAACTATCCGCTAGCGATCCATGCGCTGCTGGCATCGGGGCTTGCGGGCGTGGGGCTGACGTTCGCCCCGCCGCCTCTAGTGCTTGCCGTTTGGCTTTTACTGCTGGGAGCGGTCGCCTTGCACGCGCGCGCCCAGCCTGCGGGTGCGCTTTCGATTCAAGCGCTCGATGAGGTGCTTTATGCGCGCTGGATAAAAGCGTGCGGCGAGCCCAGTGAAGCCGTTTTGCTTCGCTGTCACTATCTCGGGCCCTGGCTTTTGGGGCTGGACGTGGGCGGCGCGCGACTCTGGCTCTGGTCGGATAGCGTGTCGGCCGGCGATCATCGTGCGCTTCGCCGGCTACTGCACCGCCCTGGTCGTTAGCCCGGCTGACGGACAGGCCGATGACAAGAGATCAGGGTTATGAAAGTCGGGGGAGGTTTTGCGCAAACAGGTCAGACGATCATGAGGTGATACGTAAAGCAAGGCTTCGAGATCGTTCAATAGCGGGAGATAATGGATGGTGCCCGGAGCCGGACTTGAACCGGCACGGGGTTACCCCCGAGAGATTTTAAGTCTCTTGCGTCTACCGATTTCGCCATCCGGGCGTATAGCAGCAGGCGATGGAGGGCATCTGGTCGCTGCTATCGAAAATATGGAGGCTGGAGTCGGAATCGAACCGGCGTACACGGAGTTGCAGTCCGCTGCATAACCACTCTGCCATCCAGCCTTACAAGTCGTTGGAGCGGGAAAAGAGATTTGATCGGACTGGCGCACCAGCTCTCGACTTTTCTTGATCCTGCTACCTACGCTTAGAGTCAAAATGGAGCGGGAAAAGAGATTCGAACTCTCGACCCTCGCCTTGGCAAGGCGATGCTCTACCACTGAGCTATTCCCGCTCGACTCGAGGGCGAATTATACGCACTAACGCGGGCTTGTCAATCGCTGAAATGATCAATGCGACCAATAAGATATCGCGCGTTCAGCAAACGCTTACATCGAGCGGCTCAGGTGCGGCCAGGCCGCCCGCAGGTACTGAAACATCGACCACAGCGTGAGCACCGCCGCCACGTACAAAATGGCAATGCCGACCATTGCCAGCGCGTGGCCGGAGGGGAAGGCGAGCAGCACCAGCAGAGCCACCATCTGCAGCGTGGTCTTGAGCTTGCCTATCCAGGAGACCGCGACCATGCCGCGCTTGCCCATTTCCGCCATCCACTCGCGCAGCGCCGAGATCACGATCTCACGCCCGATGATGACCAGTGCCGGCAGCGTCAAAAGCGCGGTGTCGAAGCGCTCGATCAAAAGCGCCAGCGCCACCGCGACCATCAGCTTATCCGCCACCGGATCCAGAAAGGCGCCAAAGGGCGTCGACTGATTCCACCGCCGCGCCAGATAGCCGTCGAGCCAATCGGTGATCGAGGCGAGCGCAAACAGACCCGCCGCTAGCGGCATGCTCCAGCTGTAAGGCAGGTAGAAGAGCACGACCATAAGGGGAATGAAAACGATTCTTGCCAGAGTCAATATGTTGGGTATGTTCATCGCAGGGCGCGATCCTTGCCGGAGAATCAGAAAATCAAACGTATGTAGGGCTATTCTATCCGCCTTGGGGCGCGGCATCCATGCCGCAAAGACCTTTATCCGTTGAGCGCCTGGTATATCGACGCGGCCATGGTCGCGCTGATGCCTGGCACGCGAGCAAGCTCGTCTTGACTTGCCTTCTGTACACCTTGAAGCCCGCCGAAAAAGCGTAGCAGTTCGCGCCGGCGCTTGGGCCCAACGCCTGGAATGTCCTGCAGGGTCGAGGTGCGCCGCGCCTTGTCGCGCTGGGCGCGGTGGCCGGCAATGGCAAAGCGGTGCGACTCGTCGCGAATGTGCTGAATCAGGTGCAGCCCTGGTGAGGCCGGGTCCATCGGCATCGGGTTGTCGCTGCTTTCCAGAAACAGCGTTTCGAGTCCTGCCTTGCGCGTGGTGCCCTTGGCAACGCCCAACAGCGTGATGCCTTCGACGCCGAGCTCCTGGATCACTCCGCGCGCCATGTTGAGCTGGCCCTTGCCGCCATCGACGATCAGGATGTCCGGCGCGATCGCTTCGCCGCTTTTAACCCGCTTCAAACGCCTTGTCAGCGCCTGCTGCATGGCGGCATAGTCGTCGCCGGCGGCCACGCCTTCGATGCGAAAGTGGCGGTAGTCGCTTTTACGCGGGCCCTGCTGGTCGAACACCACACACGACGCCACGGTCGCCTCGCCCTGGCTATGGCTGATGTCGAAACACTCCAACCGCGCTGGCGTATTCTCGAGCCCCATCGCCTTTTGCAGCGACTCGAAGCGGGCCATGAGCTGGGTCTTGTTGGCCAATTGCGAGGCGAGCTGCTGCTCGGCGTTGGTCATGGCGAGTTTTTGCCACTGGGCGCGGTGGCCGCGCACCTGGTGGGCCACGCGTACCTTCTTGCCGGCCTGCTCGCTGAGCGCATCGGCGATCAGTTGGCTGTCGTCTAAAGCGTGGCTGGTGATCACCTCGGCGGGTACGTTGTGGGGCTGGCCGAAGTAGTACTGGCTGACCACATCGGTCAACAGCATCTCATCAGAGAGCTCGAGATCGTTTTTCGGCGTATGGTGACGCGCGCCGAGCAGCCTTCCATCGCGGATACTCATGATGGAAACGCCCTGAGCGCCGGGGCGGTGGGCAAGGGCGAAGATGTCCGCGTCGCCGCTTTCGTTGTCGACGAACTGGCGCTGCTGAAGCTGCCTGAGCTTCGAAATCTGGTCGCGAAGCCGCCCGGCCTCCTCGAAGTCGAGCGCCTGGCTCGCCGTTTCCATATCGCGGCCAAGCGCCTCGGTGACGCTGTCGCTTTTACCCTCCAGGCACATCACTGCGTGCTCGACGTCGCGCTGATACTCCTCTTGTGAGATATAGCCCACGCAGGGCGCGCTGCAGCGGTCGATCTGGTACTGAAGGCAGGGCCGGCTGCGGTGGGCGAAAACGCTGTCCTCGCAGTTGCGGATGCGAAAGATTTTTTGCATCAGCGTCAGGCTCTCTTTCACTGCGCCGCTGCTAGGGTAGGGGCCTAAATAGCGGCCGTCGCCGCGGCGCTGGCGAGCGCGCTTGTACTCAAGCGCAGGATAAGCGTGGCGGTCGGTGACGAACACGAACGGGTAGGATTTGTCGTCGCGCAGCAGGATATTGTAGGGCGGGCGCAGCTCCTTGATCAGCGTTTGCTCGAGCAGCAGCGCCTCGGTTTCGGTACGCGTGACGGTGACCTGAACGTCGGCAATCCGCGCCACCATCGCCTGGGTCTTGGCGTTGAGCTGGCCGCGAAAGTAGCTCGCCAGGCGCGCCTTGAGCCTTTTCGCCTTACCGACGTAGAGCGTGTTTTGCTGATCGTCGAGCATGCGGTAAACGCCGGGGGAGGTGCTTACCGAGCTCAAAAATTGCTTGGCATCGAAAGTCATGGAACCTGGATCTGCGTGAGCGAGCAGTGGATGTTAGGCCTAACCCTCGCGCGCGTCAAAGCCCTCGACCAGCCCGTGGCGAAGCGCCAGATGGGTCAGCTCCACGTCGCTGGTCACCGCCAGCTTGTCGAACAGACGATAGCGGTAGGTGTTCACCGTTTTAGGGCTCAAATGCAGTCGTTCGGAGATGTCCTGGACCCGCTGACAGTTGACGATCATCAGCGCGATTTGAAGCTCGCGCGGCGAGAGCTGGCGAAATGGGCTGCGCTCTTCGGTGAAGTGGGCAAGCGCCAGCCGCTGGGCGATCTCCTGGCTTACGTAGCGTCCGCCGCTGTGGACCTGGCGGATCGCTTTGGTCATCTCCTGGGTGTTGGCGCTCTTGCTCAAAAAGCCTGAGGCGCCAGCTTCCAGCATGCGCCTTAAAATGCTGTCTTCCATGTAGGCCGTTAGAATCAGCACGCGCACGTTTTTCATGCTTCGACAGATGCGCCGGGTCGCTTCCAACCCGCCGATGCCGGGCATTCGGATATCCATCAACACCAGATCCGGCTTGACCTGACGACAAAGCGTGACCGCGTTTTCGCCGTCGACGGCTTCGCCTGCAATCGTGATATCGCGCTCCTCGTTCAAAAGGTGCGCGATACTGCTTCTTACCAGATGGTGGTCGTCGGCGATGAGAACGTTAATCACGTGGTCGCTCCTGCATACATGCACTCACACGTTGTGTTATTCGACGTTTTTTCTGCCGTCGGTGGCCTGGGGCTCGGTCCTAGGGTTCGAGCCTAGGGTGCCATAGCTTTTGCCAAAGGAGAATTAGTAAATATAAAACCCGCGCAAGCCTTGACTGAAAGCAATTTATTGCTTAGTATTCGCCGCGCACTCGGCAAAAAAACGCCGGTTGTTCTGGGGCCTTAGCTCAGCTGGGAGAGCGCAACACTGGCAGTGTTGAGGTCAGCGGTTCGATCCCGCTAGGCTCCACCAGATTTAAAAGCCCCGCTCGTCGAGCGGGGCTTTTTCGTGTGCGCTACTTAAGCCCAGGGTTAAAGGCTCAGGGCTTCAAGCAGCGTCCGGCACGGTGACCGGACGCACCAAAACCTAGCCGATGCGGCCCAGCAGCAAAAACTCCATCAGCGCTTTTTGCGCGTGAAGCCGGTTGCCGGCCTCTTGCCAAACCACTGCACGAGGGTCGTCGAGCAGCGTCTCGCTGATCTCTTCGCCGCGGTGAGCGGGCAGGCAGTGCAAGAAGAGTACGTCATTGGCGGCGGCGTCCAGCATCGCCTCGGTGACCTGGAAGCCGGCGAAGTCGGCTTCGCGTTTGGCCTGCTCCTCTTCCTGGCCCATGGAGGCCCATACATCGGTGGTGATCAAATCGACGCCACGGGTCGCCTCGACCGGGTCGTGGAACAGCGTCACGCGATCGCCTGCGGCTTCGAGGATGTCGGCGCGCGGCTCGTAGCCTTTCGGGCAGCAAACGTGCAGGTTGAAGCCGAACTGGCGCGCGGCGTTGATCCAGGAGTGGCACATGTTGTTGCCATCGCCTACCCATACCGCCGTGCGGCCTTCGACGCTACCTCGGTGCTCTTTCCAGGTCATTACATCGGCGAGCAGCTGGCAGGGGTGGTAATCGTCGCTCAGAGCGTTGATGACCGGCACCGAGCTTGCGCCAGCGAAGGTTTCGATACCTTCGTGGGAGAAAGTACGAATCATCACCGCGTCGACCATTTCCGAGAGCACTCGCGCGGTGTCCTCGATCGGCTCGCCGCGACCAAGCTGGCTATCGCGAGGCGAGAGGAACAGCGCGTGGCCACCGAACTGGGTCATGCCGGTCTCGAACGAGACGCGCGTACGGGTCGAGGATTTTTCGAAAATCATCGCCAGCGTCCGGTTCTTGAACGGCGTGTAAACCGGGCCTTCGGCCTTGAGCTCGGTCTTGATGGTGATGGCGCGGTCGATCAGGTAGTCGAGCTCGTCCGGGCTCAGATCCAGCAGGGTCAGAAAATGGCGGGTCGCCATGATAACGTCTCTCCGGGTAAATACCCCATCCTAGCGACGGCGCGGGGGATGCGCAACGCCACCTGCATGCGTAGAATAGGGCGCTTGATAAAGCCGAGCAGTTTACTCAGGTACCGCTTTATGGCGGTACTCTTTAAAGACGTGACGAGTTGCGTACACTAGATGAACGCGCCACCGATCGAAGGAGCACTCCATGAGCACAACGGTTGAGAACATCCAGCGCCAAATCAGCGAAAACCCGATTCTGATCTACATGAAGGGCACGCCCCAACTGCCCCAGTGCGGCTTTTCCGCCCAAACCGTTCAGGCGCTGATGAGCTGCGGCGAGCGTTTCGCGTTCGTTAACGTGCTGGACAACCCGGATATCCGCAGCGAACTGCCCAAGGTCGCCAACTGGCCGACGTTCCCGCAGCTGTGGGTCGAAGGCGAGCTGGTCGGCGGCTGCGATATCGTGATGGAAATGCATCAAAGCGGTGAGCTCGAGAAGCTGATCAAGGAAGCCGGCCAGCGCGCCAGCGCATCTGAAGGCAGCGACGCGCCGAGCGAGTAACCCGCACACCGGCCCGCGGTTGGCGGGCTCCCTCCCAGCCGCTAGAATGGCCGCTCGCCATTCGACAGATCGTTTGAAGTGGCCTCCCCGGCGCAAGCAGCCGGGGGCGTCAGCCCGCCAAAGGAAATAGTGCTCAATGAGCTATCAGGTTCTGGCCCGCAAGTGGCGCCCGCGTACGTTTCACGAGCTGGTGGGGCAGACCCATGTTCAGCGCGCGCTGGTCAACGCCCTCGACCAGGGGCGACTTCATCACGCCTACCTGTTCACCGGCACCCGCGGGGTCGGCAAGACGACGCTGGCGCGCATTCTGGCCAAGTGCCTAAACTGCACTGCCAATGGCGAAGGCGACGACGGCGTTACCTCGACACCCTGCGGGCAGTGCGATAGCTGCCGCGCCATCGATGAAGGCCGCTTTGTCGATTTGATCGAGGTCGACGCCGCCTCGCGCACCAAGGTCGAGGACACGCGCGAGCTTCTGGATAACGTGCAGTACGCGCCTACCCAAGGCCGCTACAAGGTGTACCTCATCGATGAGGTGCACATGCTCTCGACGAGCAGTTTTAACGCGCTGCTGAAAACCCTGGAAGAGCCGCCGCCGCACGTTAAATTCCTGCTCGCCACCACCGACCCGCAAAAGCTTCCGCCGACGGTGCTGTCGCGCTGTTTGCAGTTCACCCTCAAACACATGCCGCCGGAGCGGGTGGTCGAACACCTGACCTTCGTGCTGGGCCAGGAGGGCGTGGCCTTCGACGAAAGCGCGCTGTGGCTGTTGGGTAAGGCCGCCGAAGGCTCGATGCGCGACGCCATGAGCCTGACCGACCAGGCGATAGCCTTTGGCCAGGGCGCAGTGCGCCACGCCGATGTCGCCGCGATGCTGGGCACGCTCGATCACCGCCATATCCTGGCGCTGGCGAAGGCGCTGGCCGAAGTCGACGTACAGGCGATTCTTGCCGAAGTCGCCACGCTTTCCGAGCAGGGGCCGGACTTCGCCGCGGTGCTCGACGACCTGACCGGTATTCTGCACCGGCTCGCCGTTGCCCAGATGGTGCCCGGTGCGGTGGATAACAGCCACGGCGACCGCGAGACCATTCTCGAACTCGCGGGCCACTTCACCGCCGAGGATATCCAGCTCTACTATCAGATCGGTATTCAGGGCCGCGGCGATATGGAGCACGCTCCGGATCTGCGCAGCGCGCTGGAAATGACGCTCTTACGTATGCTGGCGTTTCGCCCCCAGGGCGTGCCCCGGCCGCCGAAAACGCCGCTGCCGCTGCGCTCGGAACCCATGGCGCAAGCAACGACGGCTACACCCGCCGACGACGAGCCGGCGGCCGATACGCCAAAAAAGCCTGATCCTGCCCCGGCGGCGTTCGAGCCAGCGCCCGAAAGCGTCCCGGCGCAGGAAACCCCGGATCCGATCGATCAAACGCCGCCCCCCTGGGCGATGGACGACACCGCCGCGCATACTGAAGCGCCCGAGCCCGAGCCCGAGCCCGAGTCCGCCGCTCCGGCGTTCGTGCCGGATACTCCCATCGCGGTTGACGCCGACGTGCCCGACTTCGATGAGCAGGACGTGCCTGTACAGGACGTGCCTGTCGAGGACGGGCATGTACAGGACGCGCCATCAGAGGATGCCTTTGCAGAAAGCGCACCTGCGCCGGATGCGCCCGCCGAGAGCGCTCAGACACAGGGCCGGCAAGTTCAAGAGCCAGCCGACGAGCAGGCGCCCAGCGACGCTGCGGCGGCTAAAACCGCGCCCGCGCCAGGCGGGCGGCTCGACCACGCCGGGTGGCTTGCGCTGTTTGACGCGCTCGGCCTTGGAGGCCTGACCCGCAGCCTGGCTGCGCACTGTCAGCTGGCAAGCGACGATGGGCGCACGCTGGTGCTGACCCTGGACCCGAGTCAGTCGGCGATGCAGGCGGACGTACACCAGCAGCGCCTGGAGAAGGCGCTCGCCGGTCAAGGCTTTTCACGCGCGGTGAGTTTCGAGGTAGGCGAGCTCGACACCCGGCTAGAAACCCCACGCGACCAGTCGCTGCGCTTTCAGCGCGAGCGCCACGCCAGCGCCGTTGATCTATTGCAGCGCGACCCCAATATACAGAAGCTACGTCAGGCCTTTGGCGCAACGCTCAACGAAGAGAGCGTCAAACCAAAAACCTCGACGTCGCCATGACAGCCCGGCGTTTGCGGCTTACGCTAAGCTTTCAAGCCGCACCGATTGACCACCAGGGAGTAGACACCATGTTTAAAGGCGGAATGGGCAACCTGATGAAGCAGGCCCAGGAAATGCAGGAAAAGATGCAGCAGGTCCAGGAAGAAGCGGCGAAAGCCGAAGTCTTCGGCGAGGCTGGTGCGGGCATGGTGAAAGTCACCATGAACGGTCGCCACGATGTGAGCGACGTCACCATCGACCCGAGCGTGCTGGAAGAGGACAAGGAGCTGCTCGAAGACCTGCTGGCCGCGGCGGTCAACGACGCCGTGCGCAAGGTCGAAGCCAACTCCAAGGCGCGCATGGAAGAGGCTACCCAGGGCCTGAATCTGCCGCCCGGCTTCAAGATGCCGTTTTAAGCGATGCGTTTTTCCCCGCTCATCGAACAGCTCATCGAAGCGTTTCGGGTGCTGCCAGGCGTTGGGCCCAAGACCGCCCAGCGTATGGCCATGCATTTGCTCGAGCGCGAGCGCGAGGGCGGCCAGCGTCTGTCCCAGGTGATCGAGCGCGCCATCAGCGAAGTAGGCTACTGCCAGCGCTGTCGCACGCTCACCGAAGCCGAGGTGTGCGCGCTGTGCGAAAGCCCGCGGCGCGACGACAGCGTGCTGTGCGTAGTGGAGTCTCCGGCGGACCAGCTCGCCATCGAAGAGGCGGGCGGCTTTGGCGGGCGCTACTTCGTGCTTCACGGCCATTTGTCGCCGCTCGACGGTATCGGTCCGGAAGCGATCGGGCTCGATCTGCTCGAGGAGCGCGTCAGCGCCGGCAATATCCGCGAGATCGTGCTGGCGACCAACCCCACCGTCGAAGGCGAGGCGACCGCGCACTACATCGCCTCGCAGCTCGCCCAGTACGGCGTCGCCTTCTCCAGGCTCGCCTACGGCGTACCCATGGGCGGCGAGCTCGAGTACGTCGATGGCGGCACGCTCAGCCGCGCGTTCAACGGCCGCCTGCCTTTCGGTCTCGAATAGCCACATTACGCTCGAAGGTCTGCCTTGCGCCCGCGGCGAGCCTGCTGTGAGGCGCCGTTTACCGTTACCACCCAGGCCGCTTTTGGCGCCACCACAGGGAAGTCTACCGTGTCCGTTTTAACTCAACCGTCCTATCGATGGATCGAGACCGCAGAGCAGCTCGACGCCGCCTGTCAGGAGGTCGAGACCGCCAGAGTGATCGCGCTCGATACGGAGTTTTTCCGCGAAAACACCTTTTTTCCGATTCCGGCGCTGATTCAGTTTTGCGCCGGCGATCTTGCCTACCTGATCGACCCGGTCGCCACACCCTGCACTCAAGCGTTCAGGGCGCTGTTGCAAAACCAGGCGCTCAAACTGCTGCACGCGGGCAGCGAGGATCTGGAGATTTTCCAGCTTTGGGCGGGCGTGCTGCCGACGCCGCTGGTGGATACCCAGATCGCTCAGGCGCTTTTGAGCGAGGTGCCCGCCATGGGGTATCAAAAACTGGTCGAGCACTGGGCCGGCGAGACTCTGCCGAAAGAGGAGACGCGCTCGAACTGGCTGCTCCGGCCGCTGACGCCGAGCCAGTGCGACTACGCCGCCCTCGACGTCATCTATCTGCTGCGGGTTTGGGAACTACAGGCGGGCAAGCTCGAAAGCCTGGGCCGCCGGGAGTGGCTGGCAGAGGAGTGCGCAGCGGTACTGGAGCAGGCCGAGCGCAGCAGCGAAAGCGACGCGCTCTGGTACACCCGCCAGCGCCAGCTCTGGCGCCTGCCGCCCCGGGCGATCGAGGCCTACCAGCGAATGACGGCCTGGCGTGAAGGCGAAACCCGCCGGCGTGACTTGCCGCGCAACTGGCTCGCCAGCGACAAGCTTCTATTTGCCGTGGCCGAGGCGATGCCCAAAAACCGCTTCGAACTAGCGGGCGTCGAAGGCGTAAAGCCGGCTTTCGTCAAAAAAGAGGGCGATACGCTGCTCGAGTTCGTCAAGCAGGCCCGCCACTGCCCGGAAGAGGCGCTGCCCGCGCCTTGGCCGGACCCGGCGCAGCCGGCTTTCAAACGCCGCTTCAAGGCGCTCAAGAAAGTCATCAGCGCAAAGGCGGCGGCGCTGGAAATCGCCCCGGAAGTGCTGCTCAGGCGGCGCGACATCGAGGCGCTGGTGATGCAGGACATGGCCGGAGAAACGCCGACGCTTCCCGGCGGCTGGCGGGGGGAGTGTTTGAACGATGCGCTGTCTCAGGCGCTACAGGAGAGCGGAGTATGAGCGACAAGCTGGTCTGCGAGATATTCAAAAGCTCGCGCAAGGAAGAAATGTATCTCTACGTGGACAAGCGCCAGGGCCTTGCACCTGTGCCCGAGGCGCTGATGGAGACCTTTGGCAAGCCTGTCGCGGTGCTGACCATGATTCTGACCGCGGATAAAAAACTCGCTCGGGTAGATGTCGACGATGTGCTAGAGGCGATCGAGACCCAGGGCTTTTACCTGCAGATGCCGCCGGCAAAAGAGGAGTATCTGCTGGACGTCCACCGCGCGCACGTCGATCGCCATTCATGAACTTTCTGGCCCACGCCTGGCTTGCCCGCCAAGGCAGCGACGGCTTTTTGCTGGGCAACGTGATCGCCGATGGCGTCAAGGGAAGCGACCTTGCCCTTTGGTCGTCGGTGGTGGCGGCGGGCATTCGCCACCATCGGCGGGTCGACGCCTTTGTCGATAGCCACGCGCGGGTCAAGCGGATCAAGGCAGTGGCGCCGGCGGGCCAGCGCCGCGTTGCCGGCATCGCGCTGGATGTTCTTTGGGATCACTTTTTAGCGCGTGAGCTGATCGACACCGCCGAGTTCGAAGCGCTGGTGACGCGCCTCTATACGCTGCTCGAGCGTGAAGGCGCCCCCAACCGGCTAGCCACGATGATGCCGGCGCTGATAAAGCAGGATTGGCTACATCGCTACGCCGATTTCGACTTCACCTGCCGTGCCATTGCGGGGATTGGACAGCGGCTTTCGGGACCCAATCGTCTAGCCGAGCTGACGCCCTGGCTTGCCCATCATTACCGCTGGCTTAACGCGGAGTTTGAGCCGCTGTGGAGTGATTGTCTCGAAGAGCTCGCCTCGACTGGCAAGGGCTTTTCAAGCGAAATGGGCTTGCCCCACTAAATGAACGAGGATGACATGCGCGAACGCTTCTGGGAAAAGTACACCCTCGAGGAGCTGACCGACGACGAGTGGGAGGCGCTTTGTGACGGCTGCGGGCAGTGCTGCCTTTTAAAGTTTCACGACGACGACACTAACGAACTCGCCGTGTTGAACGTGGCGTGTCGTTTGCTCGACACGCACAGCTGCCAGTGCAGCGACTACGAGAACCGCTTCGACACCGTGCCGGACTGTACCCAGCTAACGCCGGCGCTGGTGCGTGAATTCAACTGGCTACCGGCGACCTGCGGCTACCGCCGGGTGGCAGAAGGGCGCAAGCTGGCCGGCTGGCACCCGCTTTTAAGCAACGACGCCGAGCGCGTTCATCGCAAGGGCATCAGTGTGCGCGGCTTCGTGGTTTCAGAGCTCGACGTGCCCGAACGCGAGTGGGACGAGCACATCATCGCCGTGCTGCCCATTCGCTAGCGGCAGGCAAAGCATTTAGCGCTTGATCGCTACCAGCATCAGCGAAAGGCTCTTGAAAAGCGAGACGCGCGGTTTGGCGGCTTTTGCTTGGCGGTTGGTCTGCGCTGCCGGGGTGTCCCAAATGGTCAGAAACTGTTCCTGATACTTCATGCTGCTCTCCTGCGCCGAGGCGCCGTTAAGTTGTAAAACTTTCGTCTATGCGACTAACGGCTATTATGGCGCACTCCTGTTCGGCTGAAAAGTATTTTTGGAAAACGTTTCCATATAATTATTGGCGCTCGATAAAAAGCGCTCGCGGAGAACCGCGAGCGCTTTTTTGAATCCTGCAATGAACGTTGTTGTACGGGCTTACTCGGTGAGGCCCAGCGCCCACAGGATAAACGCGTCCTGGCGGGCGCCATCCTTCCACGCCTTGAAGCGCCCGGAAGCGCCGCCATGGCCGCTCTCTCTGTCGGTATAGAGCAGTACCGGGGCATCGGCCTGCTGAGCTTTGCTCACATGGGCATAGAACTTGGCTGGCTCCCAGTAGCTGACGCGGGTATCGAACCAGCTGCCTTCGATCCAGAGCGCCGGGTAAGCCTGGGGCGTGACGTTATCGACCGGCGAGTAGCCCTGGATGCGCGCGTACACCTCGGGCTCTGCCGGGTTACCCCACTCGCTGTACTCGGCGGTGGTTAGCGGAAGCTCCGGGTTTTGCATGGTGCGCAGCACGTCGAGAAAAGGCACGTCCAGCACGGCGGCGCAGAACGCCTCGGGCGCGCGATTGATACAGGTGCCGACTAACAACCCACCGGCGCTGGCGCCACAGGCAACGATCCTGCCCTCAATACTCGCGCCCTGGTCGACCAGCGCCTGACGCGCCGCGAGAAAGTCTGTGAAGCTGTTCTCCTTGTGCGCCATCTTGCCGTCCAAATACCAGGGTTCGCCACGTTCGCCGCCCCCACGCACGTGGGCAACGGCGAACGCCACGCCGCGCTCCAAAAGCGAAAGCCGGGCGATCGAGAACCAGGGGTCCAGCGGCTCGCCGTAGGCGCCGTAGCCATAAATCAGGGTAGGCATCGGGGCGTCGATCAGATCCGCCCGCGCCACGATCGATACCGGTACGCGCTCGCCGTCGGAGGCCGTGGCCCAAAAGAGGCGGCTGGCAAGCTGTTCGGGGTTGAGGCTTCCATGTACCGCCAGGGTTTTAAGCAGCGTGCGCTCGCCGCTGTCCAGGTCCAGCGCGTACCAGCTTGCCGGGCGGGTGAAGGACTCTTCGCGCAGATGCACCACGGTGGTGTCGAAGTGCGGGGCGTCTTCCATCAGCTGAGAGCAGGGCAGCTCGACCAGCTCGATCATTTCGTCGCTGGTGACGACGCCGTTGCCTTCGAGCACCAGCCGGCGCAGCCGCGTCTGCGCCTGATGATGGTCGCGCTCGGCTACGATCAGCCCCCAAGCGAAAGCGTCCACGCCTTCGAGGGTTTGATCAATCCGGTGGGCAAGCAGGGTTTGCCACTCGGCGCTTTCTACGCCTTCATCGATCAAGGCGTTTTCGTCGAGTACGTCCAGGGCGAAGTGGGGCCCGGCCTGGTTTTGCAGCCGGTAGAAGGCGCCGGGGCGGTGGTCGATGCTCGCCTCGACGCCTTTCACGCGCCGATGCAGCAGGGTGGGCGGCGTGGCCGGGGCGTCGGCGGGCACGGCGAGGATCTCGCTGGTGTCCTTGGCGCTGGTTTCGATCAAAAGCCAGGCCTTCGAGCGCGTCTTGCCCACGCCTAGCCAGAACTCGGCGTCGTCTTCTCGCAGCACGAGCGTGGCCGGGGCATCCTGCTGCGGTTTGGCGAAATCCACCGCGCAGCGCCACAGGCTGTCCGGACGCTGGGTGGCATCGAAGCGGGTGAACAGCAGCGTGGCGCCACGCGGGGTTTGATCCTCCGCCCAGCAAAGCGCCGGGCCAATATCACTTGCAAGCTTGTGAGGCTCGCCGTTGGGCAGCGCTTTCAGCCAAAGTGTGTAGCGCTCGTCGCCCTGGGTGTCTTCCGTCCAGGCAAGCCACTGCTCGTCCGGGGTGAGTGCCATGTCGCCGATCTCGAAAAAGGCGTGCCCCTCTGCGCGCGCCACCACGTCGAAAAAGCACTCCGGGGCGCCGGGGTTGTCGAGCGGGGCGCGCCACCAGCGCGGGTAGTCGTCGTCTTCACCGGTTTCACTCCAGAACGTAAATACGTCGAGCGCGGTCTCAAGGCTTTTGACGGCGAGCTCACGCCGGGCAAGGTTTTCCTGATAGAGCGTGTCGGCAAGCCCCGCTAGCGGGCGAAACCAGCGCTCGTGCTCCTCGTTGGCCGCGGTCAGAAAGGCGTCGACCTCACTTGCTTCGCGCTGCTCCAGCCAGTGCCATTGGGGGTCGTCGGCGCGATAGTAGCGCGCCACGGGCGAGTCTTTGCGCATGCCAGGCTGTGCTTTCATAAATTGACAGGTACCATAACGGGAAATCAACCGCGGGTGCGTTCACCCACACGAGGGTATTATGCTGTTTACAAGCTCAATGTCACTGCTCTGGCTAAGTTATTACGGGGTTTCGCTGGTAGTGCTATTGGCGGTGTACTTTGCGTTTTCGTTTTTACCGCGCCTGCCGCGGCTAGTGCTCACTTGGGGGGTGGCCGGTGCGATGTGGATACCGGCGCGCTTTAGCCTGCCGCTGATCGAGGAGAACGAGTTCTACACCGGTTGGGCACCGGCGGCGATGGTGTCGGCGGTTGGCTTTCTCGAACACAGCGCCTCGGCTCTGTGGGGCGGGCTGGTCTGGCTACTAGTCGGTATCGCCTTGGGCGCCTTGATAGGCGTGGCGCTTTGGTGGGTTCGCCGTCCGGCCGCTCGCGCCTCGACCAAGCGTGGCACGGCTAAAAGAGGCCCGACCGGCCGAGACGATGGCGATGACGATCAACCGCGCACGCCGCGAAGCGCTGGCACCAAACGTGCTGCGCCCAAGACGCGAAACGCGGGTGGCGACACCAAGCGTCGCGAGCCAGTGATCAACTAGGCTAAAAAAACCTGGCAAGGAGAGCCCCATGTGCGAGCTTTTGGGCATGAGCGCCAACGTGCCGACGGATATCTGCTTTAGCTTCTCGGGCTTTCTGCACCGCGGGGGCGGTACCGGCCCCCATCGCGACGGCTGGGGCATCGCTTTCTACGAACAGGGCGGCTACCGCGAATTTCGCGACCCGCACCCGTCGGTGGATTCGCCCATCGCACGGCTGATCTGCGACTACCCGATCAAATCCAACGTAGTGATCAGCCACATCCGCCAGGCCAACGTGGGCGGCGTGCGCCTGGCCAACACCCATCCGTTTACCCGCGAAATGTGGGGCCGCCCCTGGTGCTACGCCCACAACGGCCAGCTCGAGGGGTGGCAAACGCTTCCGCTCGATGTCTACACTCCCGTCGGCTCGACGGACAGCGAGCACGCCTTTTGCTGGATCTTAAGTGAACTTCGCTGCGCGTTCCCTACGCCGCCAGCGTCCTTCGAGCCGGTAGCGGCGCTTTTGCACACGCTCTGCGAACGCCTGAGAGGGCTTGGCGTCTTCAACCTGCTGCTCTCCGACGGTGAATCGCTATATAGCTACTGCTCGACCAAACTCGCCCACATTACCCGCCGCGCCCCCTTTGGCGAAGCGGAGCTTTCGGATGCCGAAATGACGGTCAATTTCAGCGAGCACACCACCGCGGATGACGTGGTCTCGGTGATCGCCACCGCGCCGCTGACGCATAACGAGGTGTGGACGACCATGCTGCCTGGTGAGCTTCTGGTGTGGCGAGAGGGAAGCATAAAAGCGCGTTACGCACCATAATGAGCTCACTGCGCCAGTTTTGAGCAAAGCGTAGGGTCGCCGTGAAACAGTAGTTTCAATCGAGCGTTTTACAGCCCTGCGCCCCTGGTATATCTTGGAGCGACGTCAACACCCGGGATCGCCAAGGCGGTCACTAAAGCGTTCAGAAAAAAAGTCTAAAAAACAACAATTTCGGTCCATTTATCGACACGGATAGCGGAGATTGCACCATGAGCGAACACGCCGATGCGCCCATTTTAAATGGCCCCACGCTTGAAGGGCTGGACAAGTTCGATTCCGTCGTCGACGTTTTCGACAATGCCGTCAAGCGTTACGGCGACCGGCCCGCGTTTAGCTGCATGGGGCAAACTCTGAGCTTCGACGAGCTCGACCGCGACGCCGGGCGCTTTGCCAGCTGGGTACAACATCATACCGACCTAAAACCCGGCGATCGCATCGCCATTCAGCTGCCCAATGTGCTGCAGTTTCCCGTGGCGGTGTTCGGTGCGCTGCGCGCGGGGCTGGTGGTGGTCAATACCAACCCGCTCTATACCGAGCGTGAAATGGCCCACCAGTTCAAGGACGCCGGCGCGAAGGCGATCGTGATTCTGGCGAACATGGCGCACAAGCTCGATAAAGTGCTCGATAAAACCGATATTAAACACGTGGTGGTCACCGAGCTCGCCGATCTTCACGGCGTGCCGAAACGCTGGCTGATTAACGCCGCGGTCAAGTACGTCAAGAAGATGGTGCCGACCTACCGGCTGCCCGGCGCTACCGGCTTTCGCCAAGTGATGAAAGCCGGCGGCGCGAAAGCGTTCACCCCGGTCAAGCGCACCCCGGACGACGTGGCCGCGCTCCAGTACACCGGCGGCACCACCGGCCGGCCCAAGGGCGCAATGCTGACTAACACCAACCTGATCGCCAACATGCTCCAGGCGCGCGCGGCGATCGGCAAGCACCTAAAGGATGGCAGCGAAACCATCGTGGCACCGCTGCCGGTCTATCATATCTACACCTTCACGGTGAACTGCCTGTTTTTGATGGATACCGGTAATCACTCGGTGCTGATCACCAACCCGCGCGATCTGCCCGGCTTCGTCAAGGAGCTCAAAAAGCTCAAGTTCTCCGGCTTCATCGGCCTCAATACGCTGTTCAACGCGCTGTGCCAGCGCGACGATTTCAAATCCCTCGACTTCTCGCACTTAAAGCTCACCATTTCCGGCGGCATGGCGCTGACCAAACCCGTTGCCCAGCGCTGGGAAGAGGTGACCGGCTGCCCGGTGGCAGAAGGCTACGGGCTGACCGAGACCTCGCCGGTGGTGAGCTTCAACCCCACCGACGCCATCAAGCTTGGCACCATCGGTAAGCCCGTAGCGGGTACCTCGGTCAAGACCGTGGACGCCGATGGCAATGACGTCGCGCTCGGTGAGCCTGGCGAGCTCTGCATCAAGGGCCCCCAGGTGATGAAGGGGTACTGGAACCAGGACGACGAGACGAAAAAGTCGATCGACGAAGGCGGCTGGTTTCACAGTGGTGATATCGCCGTGCTCCAGGACGATGGCTACATCCGCATCGTGGACCGTAAAAAGGACATGATTCTGATCTCCGGTTTCAACGTCTACCCCAACGAGATCGAGGACGTGGTGGCCGGCCACCCGGACGTCGTCGAAGCGGCAGCGGTGGGCGTGCCGGACGAAGGCGCGGGGGAAGCAATCAAGCTCTTCGTGGTATCGAAAAACTCAAGCCTCAACGCCGAAACGCTGCGTGCCTGGTGCAAGAAAGAATTGACCGCCTACAAGGTGCCCAAGTACGTCGAGTTCCGCGACGAGCTGCCCAAGACCAACGTGGGCAAGGTGCTGCGTCGCGAGCTTCGCGACGAGCAAAAAAGTGACGAGCAGGGCGAGGAGCAGGCGAACGCCTAAAAAAGCAGGGCACCCGTTGGGTTCGCCCTGTTGCGAGTGAAAGCGCTATACTGTTCGGCCCGCTTTTTCAGGCGGGCCGAATTTTTGTTTCTCCAGATGGAATTTGAGCCTAACGTGACCACCGAGACGCCCTCCTTGACCAGCGCCGACCAGGTAACGCAGCTCGAGCGCACCCTCGACGAGTTGACCCTTCGCGACCGCCACCGCTTGGCGCGGCGGGTCGACGGGCTCAAGCGGCGTCTGCGTGAGGACAAACCCATCGACCGCGGCCTTGCCGAGCTAAGCCGCGAAATCGACAAGGCCCAGCGCCATTTCGAGCGCCGCGCCTCGACCCACGTATCTGTCAGCTACCCGCCCAACCTTCCCGTGGTCGAGCGCCGCGAGGACATTCTGGAGGCGATACGCGATCACCAGGTCGTCGTCGTGGCCGGTGAAACCGGCTCGGGCAAGACCACCCAACTACCCAAGATTTGCCTGGAGCTTGGCCGCGGCCGCCGGGGCCTGATTGGCCACACCCAGCCGCGGCGTCTTGCTGCGCGCAGCGTCGCCACGCGTATCTCCGAAGAGCTTGAGGTGAACCTTGGCGAGCAGGTGGGCTACCAGGTACGCTTTACGGATCAAAGCGCGCCGAATACCCTGGTCAAGCTGATGACTGACGGGATCCTGCTGGCCGAAACCCAGCACGACCCGATGCTCTGGCGCTACGACACCATCATCATCGACGAGGCCCACGAGCGCAGTCTCAACATCGATTTTTTGCTGGGGTATCTCAAGCGGCTGCTGCCCAAGCGCCCGGATCTCAAGGTGATCATCACCTCCGCGACCATCGACGTCGAACGCTTCGCCGCCCACTTTAGCGACGGCCAAAAGCCGGCGCCGGTGGTCGAGGTCTCCGGCCGGGCCTATGACGTCGATGTACTCTACCGCCCGCTGGTGCGAAGCGATGACGACGAAGAGGATCGCACGCTCCAGGAGGGGATCCTTCAGGCGGTCGGCGAGATCGAAACCTTGGAGCGCGAGCGCGGCTGGCTGCACGGCCCGCGGGACGTGCTGATTTTTCTTCCCGGCGAGCGCGAAATTCGCGAAACCGCCGACACCTTGCGCCGTGCGGACTTCAAGGGCACCGAAGTGCTGCCGCTCTACGCAAGGCTCTCCAACGAAGAGCAGAACCGGGTGTTCGCTCCGCACCGCGGCCGGCGCATTGTGCTTGCCACCAACGTGGCGGAAACCTCGCTCACCGTGCCCGGCATTCGCTATGTCATCGACCCGGGCCTTGTACGCATTAGCCGCTACAGCTACCGGGCGAAGATTCAGCGCCTGCCCATCGAGCCGATCAGCCAGGCCAGCGCCAATCAGCGCAAGGGCCGCTGCGGGCGGGTCGCCGAAGGCGTGTGTATTCGCCTGTATGACGAGGAAGATTTCCTCTCGCGCCCGGCGTTCACCGACCCGGAGATCCAGCGCACCAATCTCGCCTCGGTGATTTTGTCGATGCTCTCATTGAAGCTTGGCAACATCGAGGCGTTTCCCTTCGTCGACCCGCCAGATAGCCGCTTCGTCAAGGACGGCTTTCGGCTTCTGTTCGAGCTCGGCGCGGTGGATCACAAGGAGCAGATCAGCGCGCTCGGGCGCAAGCTCGCAAGGCTTCCCATCGATCCGCGGCTTGCGCGCATGGTGCTCGAAGGTGCCGAGCGCCAGAGCCTTCGCGACGTGCTGGTGGTGGTCTCGGCGCTGGCGATTCAGGACCCGCGCGAGCGCCCGGCGGACAAGCGCCAGGCCGCCGACCAGGCCCACCAGAAATGGCACGACCCGGACTCCGACTTCGTGGCGCTGCTGAATTTATGGCACGGCATCGAAAACGCCCGCGCCTCGCTCTCCAGCAGCCAGCTGCGCCGCTGGTGCCGCGATCATTTCATCAACTATCTGCGTATGCGCGAGTGGCACGATACGTTCCGCCAGCTCAGGCAGCTCTTGCGCGACATGGACATCGAGGTGCCGGGGCCGCTGCCCGCCAACGAAGACGAAAGCGAGGAGCAAGCGCGCCAGGCGCGGCGCAAGACGTCGGCCAGGCTGCATCAGTCGCTGCTCTCGGGGCTATTGTCGAATCTGGGTAATCTGCTCGAGAACCGCGAATACTTGGGCGCGCGTAACCGCAAGTTCTTCATCCACCCGGGCTCCGGGCTTGCCAAAAAGACGCCCAAGTGGGTGATGGCGTTCGAGCTGGTCGAGACTACCAAACTCTACGCCCGCACCGTGGCGAAGATCGACCCGGCGTGGATCGAGCCCCAGGCCGGGCACCTGGTCAAGCGAAGCTATAGCGAGCCGCACTGGGAAATGAAGCGCGCTCAGGTCGTGGCCTTCGAGCAGGTGACGCTGTTTGGTCTTGCGATCGTCTCGCGCCGGCGGGTCAATTTTGGTGCCATCGATCCTAAAGAGTCCCGCGAGATCTTCATCCGCCGGGCGCTGGTCGAAGGCGAGTTCCAGACCCAGGGCGCGTTTTTCGCCCACAACCGCGCATTGATCGACGAGGTAGAGGCGCTCGAGGACCGGGCGCGGCGACGCGACATTCTGGTCGATGAAGAGACGCTGTTTGCCTTTTACGATGAGCGCATTCCGTCTGATGTGGTCAACGGCAAAGGTTTCGAGCACTGGCGCAAGCAGGCCGAGCGCGAAACACCCGAGCTTTTGCATTTCGATATCGCCTCGCTCAAGGCGCGCGATGCCGAAGACGTTACCCGCGCTCAGTATCCGGACTATCTGACCCTGGGCGGCGTTGCCTACCCTGTGAGCTACCACTTCGCCCCCGGTGCCGAGGACGACGGCGTGACGCTCACCGTCCCTGCGGCGATGCTCTCTCAGCTGCCAGCCCAGGCGCTTGAGTGGCTGGTGCCGGGGCTCTTGCGCGAAAAGTGCATCGCGCTGTTGAAATCCTTGCCCAAGAGCATTCGCCGCCAGGTGGTGCCGATTCCCGACTGGGTCGACGCTGCGCTGCAAACGCTCGTGCCTTACGAGCGACCGCTTGTCGAGGCGCTGGGCGAGTTTCTGCGCCAGCGTACCGGCACCCGCGTTCATCCGGACGACTGGCGTTTGGATCAGCTCGACGCGCACCTGATCATGAACGTGCGCGTGGTCGACCACGCAGGTGAGACGCTCGGCCAGGGGCGCGACCTGCGCGCGCTCGAAAAGCGCTTCGAGCAGGCGGCCACCCTGGGCGCTCAGGCGCTGGCCAAAGAGGCCACCCAGGCGCCGGCGCTGAACGAGCTTCCCTCGTCGCCGCTGCCCGAGTCGCGGGTGACCACCCAGGCCGGCATCCGCGTTGAGGCTTACCCGGCGTTGACCGTCGACGGCGAGACCTTCAAGGTGGCGCTGTTCGACCACCCGGCCAAGGCTCATGCCGCGCACCGTGAAGGCGTGGCGCGGCTTGCCATCACCAAGCGCGGTGAGCGAGTCAAGGCCATCCGTGCGCTGGCGCGTCTTGAAAAGTGCGCGCTGCTGTTCACCAACGTGGGCGCGAAGTCCGCGTTCATCGACGACGTGCTGCTGGCGGTGTTTACCCAGGTGGTGGCCATCGATCCGCTGCCGCGCTCGGCGGGGGAGCTGGAGACCCGCCTTGATGAGGTGGAACATGAGCTGCCCGAGCGCGCAGAAAAGCTTTTAAAAGAGGTCGAGGCGGCGCTTAAGGGGCATCTCGAACTCGCCAAGCGGCTCAAGGGCAATCTCGACTTCTCTCAGGCGCTCGTCTACAGCGATGTGCGGGCGCAAATGCAGCGTTTGGTCTATCCTGGCTTCATCCGTGATGCGGGGGAGTGGCTTTCGGAGTACCCTCGGTACTTCGATGCCGCGCTGATTCGCCTTGAAAAGGCGGGGCGCGAGCGGGGGCGCGACCAGATGATGATGAAGGAGATCCAGGCGCTGGAGGCGAAGTTCGACGCCCGGCGTGAAAGCGAGCGCCGCGGCCAGGTCGAGGACCCGGTGCTGGTCGCCTTCGGCTGGTGGATTCAGGAGCTTCGCGTGTCGCTGTTCGCCCAGCAGCTCGGCACGCTCATGCCGGTGTCGGTCAAGCGCCTCGAAAAACAGTGGGAAGAGATCACACGCCCTTGAGGCGCCAACGCGCCCTGACACCGCAGGGCGACGATTAAGCTCGATGCACCAGGGCCGAAGGCTTGGGTGGTTGGGAAATACGTCAGGGAGAACACGCATGAACGACGTGGTGATTACCGGCACAGGCCTATTTACCCCGGAACACACCATTGATAACGAGGCGCTGGTCGCGACGTTCAACGCCTTTGTTGATCGTCACAACGAGCGCTTTAGTGCCGAGATTGCCGCCGGCGAGCAGGCCGCACTTGCCTACTCGAGCAGCGAGTTCATCGAAAAGGCCTCCGGCATCAAGAGCCGTTATGTGCTCGACGCCGAGGGCATTCTCGACCCGGCGCGCATGCGCCCAAACCTGCCCCAGCGTTCTGATGACGAGCCGTCGATTCAGTGCGAGATGGCCGTTAAGGCCGCCGGCCAGGCGCTGGAAAACGCCGGCGTCGAGGCCGAGGGGATCGAGCTGGTCATCGTTGCCTGCTCGAATCTGGAGCGCGCCTATCCGGCGGTGGCGGTCGAGATCCAGCAGGCGCTCGGCACCGCGGGTTACGGCTTCGACATGAACGTCGCCTGCAGCTCGGCCACCTTTGCCATCGAAACCGCGGCCAACGCCATCGCGTCAGGAAGCGTCAAGCGCGCGCTGGTGGTGAGCCCGGAGATTTGCTCGGCGCACTTGAATTTCACCGACCGCGATAGCCACTTCATCTTCGGTGACGCGTGCACGGCGGTGGTGCTCGAGCGAAGCGACCTTGCCGTGGCGAGCCAGCGCTTCGAGGTGCTGGGCACGCGCCTGGTGACCCGGTTCTCCAACGCCATTCGCAACAACGCCGGCTTTTTGAACCGCGTGACCGACAGTGACCCGCTCGGCGTCGACAAGCTGTTCGTGCAGCAGGGGCGCCAAGTGTTCAAGGAGGTGTGCCCGATGGTGGCAAGCCTGATCACTTCGCACCTGGCCTCGCTCGAACTCAAGGGCGCAGACGTCAAGCGGTTGTGGCTACACCAGGCGAACCGGCACATGAACGATCTGATCGCGCGCAAGGTGCTCGGGTTTGATCCCGACGAAAGCCAGGCGCCGATCATTCTCGATCGCTACGCTAATACAAGCTCCGCAGGATCGATCATCGCGTTTCACTTGCACCGCGACGATTTCAAGGCCGGCGACACCGGCCTGATCTGCTCCTTCGGGGCAGGCTATAGCGCCGGCAGCGTTGTGCTGCGCTGTCAGTAGGCGCTTGCATTAAATAAAGCAGGGACACACCAAAAACGAGGGAATCATCATGCCAGGGTTACTAGCTGCCTCAAGGGCCAATCGACTCAACACCGGCGCGCTCAAGAGCGTCTTGCCGGTCGTGCTGCTGGCCACCATGGGGCTGTCCGGCTGCGCCAGCACCCAAACGACGGCGCAGCAGGCGCATCCGGACGACCCCTGGGAGAGCTTCAACCGACGCGTGTTCGCCTTCAACGATGTGCTCGACCGCTACGCGTTGAAGCCGGTGGCCACCGGCTATCGCAACGTCACCCCGGACCCGGTACAGACCGGTGTGGGCAACTTCTTCTCCAACCTCGGCGAGATTCGCACCGCGCTCAATAGCCTCTTGCAGGGCAAGCCGGCCAACGCCGGGCTTGCGACGTCGCGGTTTTTGATCAACTCGACGGTCGGCATCGGTGGTCTTCTGGACTACGCGACCCACATGGAGATCACCGCGGACGAGGAAGATTTCGGCCAGACTCTGGCGCGCTGGGGCTGGGGTGACTCGCGCTATCTGGTGCTGCCGCTGCTTGGCCCGAGCACGCTGCGCGACACCACGGGCCTGCCGGCGGATCTGGCCGCGTATCCCAATACCTACGTCGAGGACGACGCGGTACGTATCAGCCTGACCGCGCTCAACGTCATCGACACCCGGGCGAGGCTGCTCGACCAGGAGTCGCTGATCAGCGGCGACCGCTATCAGTTCATTCGCGACGCCTATCTGCAGCGCCGCCAGTTCATGATCAACGACGGCGAGCTCGGAGACGACCCCTTCGCCATGGACAGCTTCGAATTCGACGATGCAGATTTTGGTGACGATAACGTCGCCGACTGAGGCCTGATATGGATTCCTCCAAGTATCTGATCGCGGTCATCGATGCCCCCGGCGATGAGCGCGATGCGCTTACTCGCGCCATCACCTGCCGCGACATGGCGGTGCTGGCCGCCAGCGACATCGAGCGTTTGCCCGACAACGTCGCGCTGGTTGTGGCGCGGGTCGGCGTGGTGCCCCGCGAGCAGTGGGCGCTGTTGGCCGCCCGGATGCCGACCCTGGTGGTCAGCGACTCCCGTGAGGACACCGAGCTCTTTCAGGCGGTGGAGAGCGGGCTTCTGGATCACGTGGTCGATCCCTTGCGCCACAGCGAGCTTTTACGGCGCATGATTCGCAAGGCGGTCGAGCTCAGTGCGCTGGCCCGCGAGCGCGAGCGCGACCGGGCACGCCTCGAGGAGCTCAACGAAAGCCTGGAGACACATCTGGCGCTTCTGCGCATGGATCAGCAAAGCGGCGGGCATATCCAGCGCCGGCTGCTGCCAGTGAACGCGCGCTCCATCAACGGCGTTCGATTCGATTACTGGTTCGCGCCGTCACTTTATTTATCCGGCGATTTTCTCGACTATCAGTCCTACAGTGAGCGCTTCAGCGCCTTCTACTTTGCCGATGTATCTGGCCACGGCGCGTCGTCGGCCTTCGTCACGGTGCTGCTCAAGTACTTGTTTATTCGCTGGCTTAACGAGTGGGACGGCCAGGCGCCGGAGCGTTTGGCCGCCACCTGGCTCAAGGCGCTCAACCGCGAGCTTCAGGATACCGATATCGGCAAGCACGCCACCCTTTTCGTTGGGGTGATTGACCACGAGGCCAAGACCCTTCACTATTCGCTCGGTGCACAGCTACCGATGCCGATTCTGGTGACCGACCAGGGCCTGACGCGCCTTGAAGGCGAGGGCATGCCGGTCGGGCTTTTCCCCGATATCGAGTATCCCTCCCTTAGCTGTGACCTCCCGCCTGACTTTCGCCTGTGGCTCTGTTCAGACGGCGTATTGGAATGCTTGCCGGGTAAGACGCTCGACACGCGGCTCATGGAGCTTGAGCAATTAGTAAGCGAGAGTGACACACTCGAGCGGTTGCGCGACCGGCTGGTTCAGACCAACGCCCTGCTAATGGAGGGGGAGGCGGCTGACGATGAAAGCCAGGACCGCAACGCTTTGCCCGACGATCTGACAATCATGATGGTGAGCGGATTTGGTCATGCTGATTGAGGAAGGCCGTATCAAGGCGGCATTCGATTCCGGGGTTTTCATCCTGAAACTCTGTGGCGACGTGCGCTTGACGCTCTGCGCCACGCTCGACGTCCAGGCCCAGCGTCTTGCCGACACCCCCGGGCTTCGTTCGGTGATGATCGACCTGCGCGAGGCGAGCAACGTCGATTCCAGCGCCCTGGGCTTTCTGGCCAAGGTCGCCATGGCGGTGAAAGGGCGTCTCGAGCATCCGCCGACGATCATCGCCGACAACCCCGACATTCAGAAAATGCTGGATGTGATGGGATTCGCGCGTTTTTTTACCCTGGTCGAGGCGCCGCTTCAAAACGTTGGCGGCATTGATCCGACGCTGACCGAGCTGCCCGAAGTGCCCTCGGACGAGGAGGGGTTGCGTGACCGAATCCTGGAGGCGCACCGCATCCTCATGCACATGAACGAGCACAACCGCGAACAGTTCCAGCCGCTGGTCGACATGCTGGAATCCCAGGACTCGCCGGTGCACTAGGGCATTGCTCGATGCCCCATCGCTAGACATCAAAGGCCCCGGGGAGCAAACCCTCGGGGCCTTTTCGTTTTGCCCGCTCGCGTGGCACGGCTCATCCAGCAGTGGCGATCACTGGCGCAGTTTGGCCAGCAGCTCCTCGAGCTTTTTCTGATCCGCCATGAACTTGCGAATGCCTTCGGCAAGCTTGTCGTGGGCCATCTCGTCGTCGTTCATCGCCCAGCGGAACTCCTGCTCGCTCAGGGCGTCGTCGGCGTTTGCCTGCGCGCTTTTCGCGCTCAGCTTGCGCTCAAGCGTACCGTGCTCTTCATCGAGCTCGTTCAACAGCGCCGGGGAGATGGTCAAACGGTCACAGCCGGCGAGCGACTTGATCTCGTCGACGTTGCGAAAGCTTGCGCCCATCACGATGGTGGCGTAGTTCTGCGCCTTGTAGTACTCAAAAATGCGCTTGACCGAGGCCACGCCCGGGTCGTTGTCGCCGCTGAAGTCGCCGTCCGGGTTGTGTGCTTTGTGCCAGTCGAGAATACGCCCGACGAACGGCGAGATCAGCGTCGCACCGGCGTCGGCGCAGGCCTTGGCCTGGGCGAAGCCGAACAGGAGCGTAAGGTTGGTGCGAATGCCGTCGCGCTCAAGCTGACGTGCGGCCTGAATGCCCTCCCAGGTGGAGGCGGTCTTGATCAGGATGCGCTCGGTGGGCACGCCGTTTTTGGCGTAGCGCTCGATCAGCGAGTGCGCCTTTTTGATCGTCGCCTCGCGATCAAAAGAGAGCCGCGAGCTGACCTCGGTGGACACATAACCCGGCACCAGCTCGCTGATCTCGGAGCCGATCTCTACCGCGACTCGATCCACTGCCTCGTCGATGTCCGCGCTTTCGCGGGCGATGACGGCCAGGCGCTCGCGGCGATCCTCCTGCTGAGCGGCTTGCAGGATGAGCGACGGATTGGTGGTGGCGTCCTCCGGGCGAAAGCGGCGGATCGTTTCCAGATCGCCGGTGTCGGCGACGACCTTGGTCATCTCTTTTAGCTGCGCGAGTAGGCTCGTGCTCATGTAAGGCTCCTCCTGTTGAGTCCAACCCTACTCTAGCAAGGCTTCCGGCCTGTGGATATTGCCTCGCGCGGATTGCATCAACGCCTGGTCTGGGCGCCAGCTAAAGCCGGCCGGCGGAGCGTCGTCGATTTGAAAAGCGTCGGCGGCTTCGCTGAGCGCCTCGGCGATCTGTTCGAGCGCAAGCGCATCCCGGGCGCTTTGTTCGACCCGCTCGGCGCTGGCCCGGTGGGTTTGGGTCTGTTCGGCAAGCGTGGCGTTGAGCCGCTCGATATGGCGATGCTGCTCCTGGGCGGCGCTGGCGATGTGCGCCATCAGGCGGTTGGCCTGCTCGCCGGTGTCGGCGATGTCGTGCATGGTGTCGCTTGCCTGGCGCGAGCGCGCGTAGCCCTGCTCGATCTGACGAGCCGACTCCGCCAGAAGCGCTCTGATCTCACCGGCGGCGTCGGCGCTTCGCGTGGCCAGCGTTCTGACCTCATCGGCCACCACCGCGAACCCCTTGCCCTCGGTGCCGGCGCGCGCCGCTTCCACCGAGGCGTTGAGCGCGAGAATGTTGGTCTGAAACGCGATAGCATCGATAGTCTCGACGATCCCGTCCACTTCGCGGGCGCGCGCCTGGATGCGCTCCATGGTGGCGAGAAAGTCGTTCATTACGTCGCTGCCTTCGGCGGTGCGCGTCCGAGCCGAGGCGGTCAGGTTTGCCGCCTCGGCGGCAAAGCCGGCGGTGGAGGCTGTGTGGGTGGTGAGCTCGTCGAGCGTGGTGGTCGTGGCCGCGTGAAAGGTCTGCTGTTCACGACTCTGAGCGGTCAGCTCTTCGCTTCCCAGCGCCAAACGCTGGGCGCTTTCGAACATCGAGCGGCTCTGAGTATGAAGCTCCGTGACGGTGTCGACAAAGGCTCGGCGCATGGTGTCGAGCTCAGCGTAGAGCTGGCCGATCTCATTGCGCCCCGGGCTCTCGACCTCCCGGCTCAAATCACCTCTGGCGAGGGTGCGAAGATGGCCCACCAGGGTTTTGATTGGGCGCAGAAAGTAGCGCTGCCCGATCACGGCAATCATCAACAGAATGCCGAGCGTTGCCAGCACGCCCGCGATCAGCGCCTGGCCGAGCGTGGCGGCTTGGCGCTCGGCGCGCGAGAGCAGGGTAGAGCCCTGTTTGTCGGCCAGGGCGTAGAAGGCGCGCGCCTGCTCGCTGAACGCCTGGCTTAGCGTGAGTGCTTGGGCGGTAAGCTCGCGATACCCGCCGCGGTCGCCGGCGCGAACCGCCGCAAGCTGCTGCTCCATCGCGGCGATCAGTGCCCGGGCCGACTTTTCGAGCGCGTCGCGGCCGGCGTAGTCGGCGCTGGCGGCGAGAAATCGCGCCAGGGCGCTGTCCATCTCTTCGATTTCGCGCTCGACCGCTTCGAGCGCCTCGACCGGGTCGCCAAGCGAAGGTCTGAGCTGGCGCTCGAGCGCCCGGTCGAGGCGATGAAGCCCTTCAAGACCCGCGATATGCAGCCGGTTGAGTGAAGACGCCTGCTGGACGTTGACCCGCTCGAGCAGCGCCAGATCGTGTTGCCCCCGTTCGATCACGCTCCAGGCGAGCAGGGCGAGGGCCACGACGCAAAGCGTAACCAGCGAGAGCGCGGCCACGGCCAGCGTGCGAAGCGAAATATGGTGAAGCGCTTTGAGGGTCATGGGCATTTAGGCTCGCGTAGTAAAATAGCACTAGACTAAGCGCGATTTGTTGCCGTTTTTTGAACCGAGCGTTCAAGGGTGAACAAGTGCAGTATCATGAAGGCACGCCCGCCGAGCCGTTTCGGTTCGGGGGCCAGGACCAGGATAGTGATGCGATAGGGAGATCCATGCAGCTCAACTCACGCCGGGTGGCGCTTTTGGTCGCCGCCAACACCGCGCTTGCGCCCTTTGCCATCGACGCGTATCTGCCGGCGATCGGCATTCTGGCCCAGGCGATCGATGAGAGCATTCATCGCACCGAGCTTTCGATCAGCATGTTTTTGTTCGGCTTCGCGTTGGGTCAGCTCTGCTTTGGGCCGCTCTCCGATCGAGTCGGGCGCAAGCCGGTGTTGATGGGCGGGCTGGTGGTCTTTTTGCTAGCCAGCCTTTTGATCAGCACCGTGGACAGCCTCGGCGCGCTGCTGGCCTGGCGCTTCGTGCAGGCGCTGGGCGGCGGGGCGTGCGTGGTGAACTCGGCGGCAATCGTGCGCGACTGCTTCAGCGGGCGCGAGGCGGCGAGGGTGATGTCGACCATGGCGATGATCATGATGCTGGCGCCGCTGGTGGCTCCGGCGGTGGGGAGTCTTCTGCTGCGTGTCGGCGACTGGTGGCTGATATTTTGGTTTCTGGCGGTCTATGCCGGATTCTTGCTATGGCTTCTGGGGACGAAGCTTCCGGAAACGCGTGACATGAGCCTCCCGGCCGCTTCGCCGCGCCAGGTACTGCGGAATTACGCAAGCGTGCTGCGCCACCGCGAGGCGATGGGGTATATCTGCGCGGTCGCCGCCTCCTTCGCCGGGCTGTTCGCCTTCGTCACCGCCTCACCGTTTCTCTATCTGGACTACTTCTCGCTCTCTCCCCATATCTACCCGGCGGTGTTCGGGGTCAACGTGGTGGTCATCGCGCTCTCCAACCGGGTCAATATTTATCTTTTGCGCCACCGCACGCCGCAGCAAAACCTGCGTTTGGGGTTGGGCGTTCAGCTGGTGGCGGCGCTGGCGCTGGTACTCGTCAACGCCCTGGGGCTGGCCTCGCTGTACGTGGTGGTGCCGCTGATTATGCTGTTCACCGGCATGATCGGGCTGATCACGCCCAACGCCATCTCGTCGCTGCTGGATCACTTTGGCCATATCAGCGCCACGGCAACGGCGCTTCTGGGCGGTATTCAGTTCACCTGTGGAGCGCTTGCCGGGGTGGTGGTTGGGCTATTCGAGGTCGATCACCTGTGGCCGATGCTGCTCACCATGCTAACGGTGGCGCTGATGGGTAACCTGGGCGTGCGCTGGCTGACGCCGCGCCCGGCAACGCTGCCTTGATGTGCGTTGGGGCGCGTTAAAAAAAGTTGGTGAGCGCGGCGCTGTCATATAATTGCAATCAAAGCGCGGCAGACTCCTCGGTGTCGAAGGCCAGAAGGCCACCTTTTCCAGCGGCGCGCTGGATTTCACACCAAGGGGAACGCAACGATGAATGTAACCAAAAAGACGCTAAGTGTTGCCGTAGTCGCCGCCCTGGGCGCCGGCGTATCCAGCGTAGCCATGGCTCGCGACACCATTCAGATTGCGGGCTCTTCGACCGTACTGCCGTTTGCCAGTATCGTCGCAGAAGAGTTTGGCAACACCTATTCCCAGTTCAACACGCCGGTCGTGGGCTCCGGCGGCTCCAGCGGCGGTCTGCGTCAGTTCTGCCAGGGCGTGGGTGAAAACACCATCGACATCGCCAACGCCTCGCGCCCGATTCGTCAAAGCGAAGTCGAAAGCTGCGGCGAGAACGGCGTTAACGACATCCTCGAGGTGAAATTCGGCTACGACGGTATCGTCTTCGCCTCGCGCCTGGATCAAAACTCGTTCGAGCTGACGCCGGAATTCGTCTTCAAGGCCGCCGCTGCCCAACTGCCCCAGGATGGCGAGCTGGTCGACAACCCCTACACCAACTGGTCCGACATCGACGATAGCCTGCCGGACCAGGAAATCACGCTGGTCATTCCGGCTTCCAACCACGGTACACGTGAAGTATTCGAAGAGCGCGTACTGCACGCCGGCTGCGATACTGTCGCGGAAGTGGAAGAGGACGCCTGCAACAATCTGCGCGGTGACGGCCGTATCGTCGAAATCGCCGGCGACTACACCGAAACCCTGGCCCGCCTGGACGCCCAGCAGAACGCCGTTGGCGTATTCGGCCTGAGCTTCTACGACCAGAACCGTGACCGTCTGCAAGTGGCGACCATGGACGGCGTCGAGCCGAGCCTCGAAACCATCGGCTCCGGCGAATACCCGGTATCTCGCCCGCTGTTCTTCTACGTCAAAGGCGAGCACCTGGACGTCATCCCCGGCCTTGCCGAGTACACCGAGTTCTTCCTCAATGATATGACCTCCGGCTACGGAAGCCCGCTGGAAGACGCAGGCCTCATCCCGATGGACGAAGGCGAGCGTCAGGAGCAGCTCGAGCAGTTCGAGTCGCGCACTGTGGTCAGCGCCGAGTAACGTCTGGCCCGCCTTGCAACAGGCGCCGTGCCTGATAACGCAAGGCAGGTGAGAAAGTGATTGCGCCGGCATCGAGGCATTCGATGCCGGCGTTTAAACGTAGAAAGTAAAAGGCGAAGACATACCATGAGCAATTTTGCCTTGATCGCCACGCTTTTGATGCTGATGGCCTTGGCATATCACCTAGGGCTGACGCGCAGCCGCGCGGTGGCTTCAAGCCGCGACGTGCGTCTGCACTCGCGCCCGGGTTATTACGGCACGCTGGTCGCCCTGTGGTGCGGGCTGCCGGCGCTGGTCATTTTTCTTCTCTGGTCGTTTCTGGCGCCGCAACTGATCGATACGTTGGTCACCGATCAACTGCCGCCGGAGCTTGTGAGCGGGCTGGGCGACCGGGAAATGCAGACCCTGATGCGCCGCATCTCGGCTCTGGCCGACGGGCGCGGCGTCGCCGGCGGCGGAAGCCCGGAGGAACTTGCCGCGGCGAATCACATGGCGCGACTACAAACGCTTGAAAACATCGCCTTGGTAGCGGTGATGGCGGTACTGGCGGTGGCCGGGCTGGTGCTGGCGCGTCGGCGCATCTCGCCGACCTGGCGGGCGCGTAACCAGGTCGAGCGCGTCATTACCTTTGCGCTGGCCGCAAGCTCGGCGGTGGCCATTTTGACCACCGTCGGCATCGTGCTCTCGATGCTTGGCGAGGCGCTGCGCTTTTTCAGCTTTATCCACCCGGCGGACTTCTTCTTCGGCACGGTGTGGAACCCGCGTTTTAGCACCGCAGGCTCAAGCGGGCAGGGCGAGTTCGGTTTGCTGCCGCTTTTGTGGGGCACCCTGATGGTCAGCGCCATCGCGCTGTTGGTCGCCATCCCCGTGGGGCTGATGACCGCGATCTACATGTCGGAGTACGCTTCGCCCTGGCTTCGAAGCATCGCCAAGCCGATCATCGAGATTCTGGCGGGCATTCCCACCATCGTGTACGGCTTTTTCGCGCTGACGGTCATCGGTCCGTTTCTGTCGATGCTGGGTGATCTGGTGGGCATCAATATCCGCACCACCAGCGCCATGACCGCCGGCATCGCTATGGGCATCATGATCATTCCGTTCGTCTCGTCGCTATCCGACGACATCATCACGCAGGTGCCCAAATCGCTGCGTGATGGCGCGCTGGGCCTTGGCGCGACCAAATCGGAAACCATTCGCCAGGTGGTACTGCCCGCCGCACTCCCCGGCATCGTCGGGGCGTTTTTGCTCGCGGCGAGCCGGGCGATCGGCGAGACCATGATCGTGGTGCTGGCGGCAGGCAACAACCCGGTACTGCACGCCAACCCGTTCGAGGCGGTCTCCACTATCACCGTGACCATCGTCAACCAGCTCACCGGCGACATGGATTTCGCCAGCCCTCAGTCGCTGGTCGCCTTCGCGCTTGGTTTGACGCTGTTCGTGATCACGCTGGGCTTGAACGTCATCGCACTGGTCGTGGTGCGCAAATATCGTCAGCAATACGAGTAGATGCCCATGTCCCTAACGATTGAGCAGCGCCGCCAGCATCGCCTCGAAACGATCGAGAAGTCGCTTTCCAAGCGCCATCGCAAGGAAAACACGTTCCGCCGGCTGGGGCTGGTGGCGGTGCTGACCGGGCTGACCCTGGTCGCCATCCTGTTTGCCAGCATCCTGAGCAAGGGCGTACCCGCCTTCTGGCAGGCCACGCTCTACACCGAGGTGACGTTTGATCCGGACGTCATCGATCTACCGCCCAAACCCGAGCGCCAGGAGGGCGAAAGCCAATTCGCCTTTGACGAGCGCATGACCCAGTGGTTGACCCAGGCAGGGCTGGTGAACTGGCAGTCGCTGATCGATGCCTCGCTCGAGCAGGCCCTGGGCGAAGAGGTCGAGCCGCGCCAGCTGCGCGATCTGCGCGCGCTGGTCGCCTCCGGCGAGCGCTACGCGCTACGCGACCGCTTCACCGAGGCCCCGTCGCTTTTAGGTGAAACTGTGTCGCTCGAGATGCTTGCCAGCGCCGATGTCGACGTGTGGGTGAAGGGCAATATCGACCGGGACCTGCCGGACGCGCGGCTGCAGTTAAGCCCGCAGTCCCGCGCCTGGATCGACGTGCTGCAGGACCGTGATGTGTTGCGTCAGTCCTTTAGCACGTCGCTATTCATGAATACCGACTCGCGCAGCTCGCTCGCCTCGGCGGGGCTAGCCGGTGCCTTCATGGGGTCGCTGTTCATGATGATGGTGGTCATTTCGCTGTCGGTGCCATTGGGGGTGTCGAGCGCGATCTATCTCGAGGAGTTCGCGCCCAAAAATCGCCTGACCGATCTCATCGAGATCAACATCAACAACCTGGCCGCGGTGCCGTCGATCGTCTTCGGTCTGCTGGGCGCCTCGATCTTCATCGGCTACCTGCGCCTGCCGCTGTCGGCGCCGCTGGTCGGCGGCCTGGTGCTCACGCTAATGACGCTGCCGACGATCATCATCGCCACCCGCGCATCGCTGCGCTCGATTCCGCCGTCGATTCGCCAAGCCGCGCTCGGTATCGGCGCCTCGCGCGTGCAAACCGTGTTTCACCACGTGCTGCCGCTGGCGCTGCCGGGCATTCTCACCGGCTCGATTCTGGGTGTGGCCCAGGCGCTGGGCGAAACGGCGCCGCTTTTGTTGATCGGCATGAACGCATTCGTGGCCAACGTGCCGGGCTCGCCGATGGATCAGTCCACGGCGCTACCGGTGCAAATCTATCTGTGGCAGGGTAACGAGCTGCGCAACTTCTTCGAGGCGCGCACGTCCGCGGCGATCATCGTGCTGTTGGGCCTGATGCTCAGCCTGAACGCGCTGGCCATCTGGCTGCGTAAAAAATTCGAAACGAGGTGGTAAGTGGATACTTCTACGCACTCTTCTGCGAGCTCTTCTGCGAATTCCGAGTCTACGAACGCCCGGGAACGTGCGCCTTCCGGCGCCATGTCCAGCGTCAGCGTCGGCAATGGTGAAAACCGCGTCAGCAAGGCCACGGACAGGGTCAAGCTCAAGGCCGAAGGCGTCAACGTCTTCTACGGCGATACCAAGGCGATCAACGGCATCGATCTGGATATTTACGAAAACGAAGTGCTGGCCTTTATCGGCCCCTCGGGCTGCGGCAAGTCGACGTTTCTGCGCTGTTTGAACCGCATGAACGACACCATCGATATCTGTCGTGTCGAGGGCAAGATCACCCTCGACGAGCGCGATATCTACGCGCCGGATCGCGACGTAGTGCTGCTACGCGCTCAGGTGGGCATCGTGTTTCAAAAGCCCAACCCGTTTCCCAAGTCGATCTACGAAAACATCGCCTACGGGCCGCGCCTGCACGGGCTTGCCAAGCGCAAGGCGGAGCTCGATGACATCGTCGAGAGCAGCCTGCGCCGCGCCGGGCTCTGGGACGAGGTCAAGGATCGTTTGGATAAGCCTGGCACCGGGCTCTCCGGCGGCCAGCAGCAGCGTCTTTGCATCGCGCGCACCGTGGCGGTGAGCCCGGACGTGATCCTGATGGACGAGCCCTGCTCGGCGCTCGACCCCATCGCCACGGCGAAGGTGGAGCAGTTGATCGACGAGCTCAGCGAGAGCTACACCATCGTCATGGTGACCCACAACATGCAGCAGGCCGCTCGCGTGGCCGACCGCACCGCGTTTTTCCACATGGGCGATCTTGCCGAGGTCGATACCACCGACAACATCTTCACCAACCCGCAGGATCAGCGCACCCACGACTACATCACGGGGCGCTTTGGCTGAACGCTATTCGTTTTTGGCGTAAATAAAAACCCGCATCGATTCGATGCGGGTTTTTTCGTGCAAGCCGCTGGGTGATCAATCGATCAGCTCGACCGCCACCGCCGTGGCCTCGCCGCCGCCGATACACAGACTCGCCACTCCACGCTTGCCGCCGGTCGTGCGCAGCGCGTGGATCAAGGTTGCGATGATGCGCGACCCCGTCGAGCCCACCGGATGCCCTTGGGCGCAGGCGCCGCCGAAGACGTTTACCCTGGCGTGATCCAGTCCTAGATCGTCGATGGCCATCAGCGTGACCACCGCAAACGCCTCGTTGATCTCGAAGAGATCGACGTCATCGACGCTCCAGCCGATCTTTTTCAACAGCGACTCGATCGCACCCACCGGCGCGATGGTGAACTCGCTCGGGTGGCGCGAGTGGGTGGCGTGGCCGAGCATGCGCGCCAGAGGCTTCACTTTCATGCGCTCGGCGCCTTCGCGGCTGGCCATGATCAACGCCGAGGCGCCGTCGGAGATCGAGCTTGCGTTCGCTGCGGTGATGGTGCCGTCCTTGGCAAACGCCGGGCGCAGGGTGCGGATCTTGTCGAGTCGGGCTTGGAAGGGCTGCTCGTCCTTATCGATCACGCTCTCGCCCTGGCGGGTGGTGACCGTTACTGGCGCCATCTCGGCATCCAGGGAGCCGTCTTCATTGGCTTTCATCGCCCGCTCGAGCGAGGCGATGGCGAAGTCGTCGAGGCGCTCGCGGGTGTAGCCGCGTTCGCTTGCGATTTCCTGGGCGAACACGCCCATCAGCTTGCCGGTTTCGGCGTCTTCCAAGCCGTCATAAAACATGTGGTCCTTGAGCTCGCCGTGGCCCAGCCGGTAGCCGCTGCGCGCTTTGGTGAGCAGGTGCGGGGCGTTGGACATCGACTCCATGCCGCCGGCCAGCATCACCGAGTTGGTGCCCGCCTTGATCAGATCATGACAGAGCATCGCCGCCTTCATCCCCGAGCCGCACAGCTTGTTGATGGTGGTAGCGCCGATCGCATCGGGAATGCCGGCTTGGCGCATGGCCTGACGGGCAGGGCCCTGCTTGACGCCGGCAGGCAGCACGCAGCCAAGAATGCCTTCCTCAATGGCGTCCGGGGCAATGGCGCCACGCTCTAACGCGGCGCGAATGGCGACCGCCGCCAGCTCCGGGGCGCTTTGGCTTGCAAGGCTGCCGCTCATCGCGCCCATGGGCGTGCGGGTGGCGGATAGAAAGACGATATCGTTGGCGCTGCTCATGGGGAGTCTCCTAATGGCATTGTTATCAAGACGCTTCCAAAACGCATGTCACGGCTGTTGTCGTAATGGTCGTAGTGATGTTCGTGGCGATAGTGGTCGTTGAAAAGTGTAGCGAGGAACAGGTGGCCGCTGCGCGCAGCCACTGTCGGGCGCGACCAACGTCTAACGCCGTTGTGGCGCCGCTCGCTTGCGCTGGCCCGGCAATCCTTTTAGCGTTAGCTAAAGGGCAAGTTTCCGTTAACGTAAACCAATGCCCGCGGAATGCAAGTCTCTTGTCGCACGCTCGACCCAATAGCTCGATCCAATAACAAAAGAGAGCCGCCATGACTCACACTGCTTCACTTCCCACCCATGCCGACTATCTCGAGCGCTTCTCGGCTGACGTCGTGATCGAAGCCCTCGATACTCACAAGGATGGCAAGCTCAACGCGTTCGAGGCGTGCTGCGCGCGCCACCTTGAACAGGGGCGCGGCGAGACGCTGGCGCTGGTACACGAAGATACTCACCAGCAGGTGCACACGCTCACCTATCGCGAGCTCGACGCCGAAAGTGCGCGCTTGGCCGGCTGGCTACTCGACCAGGGCTTGAAAGAGGGCGATCGCATCGCCTGTATGCTGCCGCGCTCAAAAGCGCTGCTGGTGGCCGTGGTGGCGACCTGGCGCATCGGCGCGGTGTATCAGCCGCTTTTTACCGCTTTTGGGCCGGATGCGGTGGAATACCGCCTTAACCGCGCCGATACGCAGCTGGTCATCACCGATCACGCCAACCGGCACAAGTTCGACGGTATCGAGCGCTGCCCGCCGGTACTGGCCATTGGCGGGCCAAGCGACGAGCACTCGGCGGATCTCGACTGGCAGGCCGCACTCGAGCATGCGCCCATGAGCGACGCGCCGCCGCGCATCGACCCGGAGGCGCCGTTTCTACAGATGTTTACCTCCGGCACCGTGGGCAAGCCCAAGGGCGTGGCGGTGCCGCTCAAGGCGATGGCGGCGTTCGCGCTTTACATGGAACTGGCGGTGGATCTCAAGCGCGAGGACCGTTTCTGGAACATGGCCGACCCGGGCTGGGCTTACGGGCTTTATTACGCCATCGCTGGGCCGCTGCTACTGGGGGCAACCACGCACTTCTGCGAGGCGGGCTTTAGCGCCGAAGGGGCGCTTGCGTTCATGAAGCGCCACGACATCACCAACTTCGCCGCCGCACCCACCGCTTATCGGCTGATGAAGGCATCAAGCCTGTTCGACGACGCTCACCAAAAGCTCAACTTGCGCGCGGCGAGCTCGGCGGGGGAGCCGCTCAATACCGAGGTCGTCAACTGGGTCGTCAAATCCCTGGGCTGTGAGGTGATGGACCACTACGGCCAGACCGAAACCGGCATGACCTGCAACTGCCATCATGGCCTCGATCACCCCAAACACGTGGGCGGCATGGGCGTGCCGCTGCCGGGCTACCGGCTGGCGATTCTCGACGCCGAGTACAACGAACTTCCGCCGGGTGAGCCAGGGGTGCTCGCGGTGGATATCGCCAGCTCCCCCGTGCACTTCTTCCAGGGCTACACTTGGCAGGAGAAGGACCCGTTCGTGAACGGCTACTACCTGACCGGCGACGTCGTGATCAAAAACGAGGACGGCAGCTTTCAGTTCGCCGGGCGCGACGACGACATCATCACCACCGCGGGCTACCGGGTCGGCCCGACCGATGTCGAAAACAGCGTCATGACTCATCCGGGCGTGGCGGAGTCGGCGGCGGTGGGCAAGCCTGACGAGATACGCGGTGAAATCATCAAATCCTTCGTTGTACTGCGCGAAGGCTTCGAGCCGACTGAAGCGCTGGCCGAAGAGATCCGCACGCTGGTACGCGAGCGCCTGTCGACCCATGCCTTCCCGCGCGAGATCGAGTTCGTCGACGAGCTGCCGAAAACCCCCAGCGGCAAGATTCAACGTTTCAAGCTGCGCGCCCAGGCGGGTGCCGCCTCAATGAACCCCAGTAAAGGGCAGTGATATGGAAATAAACCAGCGCGCATTTTTGATCACCGGTGCCGCCTCCGGGCTCGGCGCGGCGACCGCCGAGCGGCTTTTGAGCCTTGGCGCGAGCGTGTTGCTGTGCGATGTAAGCGAGCGCGTGCATGAGCAGGCTAAAGCGCTCGGCGAGCGCGCCCGCGCCATGACCGCGGACATTACTTCAAACGAGCAGATGGAAAAGGTCGTCGAGGCAGCGGTCGCCCTCGGCGGCGAGCAGGGGTTGGCCGGCGTTGTCCACTGCGCGGGGGTGGTGAGCGTGGCCAAGTTGATTGACCGCGAAGGCCAACCGGCGGATCTCGACGCCTACGCCAAAACGGTTCAGATCAACCTGATCGGCACTTTCAACGTCATGCGCCTGGCCGCCGCGGCGATGGCGAAGAATGCACCAGCGGCGTCTGGCGAGCGCGGGGTGATCGTCAATACCGCCTCCGTGGCCGCCTTCGACGGCCAGGTGGGGCAGTGCGCCTACAGCGCCTCGAAAGCCGGGGTGGTCGGCATGAGCCTGCCCGCTGCCCGCGAGCTTTCGCGCCACGCGGTGCGCGTCATGGCCATCGCCCCTGGGGTGTTCGAAACGCCGATGATGAGCGAGATTCCGCATGATGCCTATGACGCCCTGGTGGCCGCCGTGCCATTTCCCAAGCGCCTCGGTCGCGCCGAGGAGTTTGCCCAGCTGGCCGAGCAGATCATCACTAACCCGATGCTCAATGGCGAAGTGATTCGCTTGGACGGCGGTATTCGCATGCAGTGAGAAGGGCGCTTGCGCTCGAGTCGTCTCAAAGCAACAAGGTGAGCGTTCACTATTCGACTAAAGAGTGCGTGCGCATGGCGGCTAAATTCAAACGCCCGCTTGACGAATATGAGGTGTCGCGCTAATTTCAAACAATCGTTTGAAAGCCGCGTTTTCCTGTGGCTTTCGGCCACGGTTGAGGAGACCCGCGATGCCCAGTTACCAAGCCCCCCTGCGTGATCTGCGTTTCGTCATGGACGAAATGCTCGACTACCCCGCGCACTACGCCGCGATCGGTAAAGGCGACGACGCCTCGCCGGACGTAGTCGGTGCCATTCTGGAGGAGGGTGGGCGCTTCGCCCGCGAGGTTCTGCTACCGCTCAACCAGATCGGGGACGCCCAAGGCTGTAAGCGGCTGGAAAACGGCGACGTCAAAGCGCCGGACGGCTTTCGTGCGGCGTACCTGCAGTACGTCGAAGGCGGCTGGCCCGGCCTCTCCGCCGAGGTCGACCACGGCGGCCAGGGTCTTCCGCCGTCGCTTGCCATGGCGCTTTCGGAAATGATCTGTGCCAGCAACCTGGCTTGGGGGATGTATCCCGGGCTTTCTCACGGCGCCGTCGACGCACTGCGCCACCACGGCACCGAAGAGCAAAAAGCCACCTACCTCAGCAAGCTGGTCGAGGGCGTCTGGACCGGCACGATGTGTCTGACCGAGCCCCACTGCGGCACGGATCTTGGTTTAATAAAGACCCGCGCCGTGCCGACGGAGGACGGCGCCTATACCGTTACCGGCACCAAAATCTTCATCTCCGCCGGCGAGCACGACCTTGCCGAGAACATCGTGCATCTCGTGCTCGCGAAACTGCCGGATGCCCCGGAAGGCTCGAAAGGTATTTCGCTGTTTTTGGTGCCGAAGTTCTTGCCAAACGCCGAGGGCGGCGCCGGCGAGCGTAACGGCGTGGTGTGTGGCTCGCTCGAGCACAAGATGGGCATTCACGGCAACGCCACCTGCGTGATGAACTTTGACGGCGCCACCGGCTACCTGGTCGGCCCGCCGCACAAGGGCCTTGCCTGCATGTTCACCATGATGAACGCCGCGCGGCTCGGCGTTGGTATTCAGGGCCTTGGGTTGATCGAGGCGAGCTTTCAGAACTCGCTTGCCTACGCTCGTGACCGGCTGCAGATGCGCGGGCTCTCCGGCAAAAAAGCCCCGGAAAAGCCCGCCGACCCGATCATCGTTCACCCCGACGTGCGTCGCATGCTGCTGACTCAGAAAGCCTTCGCCGAAGGTGGTCGTATGCTGGTGCTGTACGCAGCGCAGCTGCTCGACCAGGTGGAGCACGGGGCAGCGGGCGAAGAGCGTGAGCGCGCCGACACGCTGCTTGGGCTTTTAACACCTATCGTCAAGGCGTTCTTGACCGAGGTGGGGTTCGAAAGCACCAACGAAGGCGTTCAGGTCTTTGGCGGTCACGGCTTCATCAAGGAGTGGGGCATGGAGCAGCTGGTGCGCGATGCGCGCATCACGCGCCTTTATGAAGGCACCACCGGCATCCAGGCCCTCGATTTGCTGGGCCGCAAGGTGCTGATGAGCCAAGGCGAGTCGCTGAAGGTCTTTACCAAGGAGATTCACAAGTTCTGCAAGACCGAGGCCGATAACCCAGCGCTCAAGGAGTTCATCGAGCCGCTGGCTAAGCTCAACGCCGAGTGGGGCGAGCTCACCATGGGCGTGGGCATGAAAGCGATGCAGGACCGCGAAGAAGTGGGGGCTGCGAGCGTCGACTATTTGATGTACTCGGGCTACGTGGCGCTGGCTTATCTGTTTGCCCGCGCCGTTAAGAGCGCGGCGACCTGGCTCGACGGTGACGACAAGGCGTTCTACCAGGCGAAGATCGACACCGCGCGCTTTTACTATCAGCGCCTTTTACCGCGCACCCGGGCTCATGCCCAAATGATTCAGGCCGGAGCGGGAAGCCTGATGGCGATATCAAGCGATGACTTCGGTCTGGGCTTTGAAATCTAGCGCCGCCTGCTTGATATAACCGTTTACCTCCTTACCGGCAGTTTGATCTGCCGGTTTTTTTGTTTTTAGCCTTCTTACTAGCGTTTCGTTTGGCCTGCTTAACTTTTTGCACAAACCGCTTGCACTCGCCCGGCCAAATCCGTAAAGTACGCATCCGCTGCCGGGGACGCACAGCGTTTCAGGCGGTGAATGAAGGTGAAAACCTTCGGTTTGTCAGGAAGTTC
>NZ_JBIQVY010000020.1:0-1365 GCF_044335525.1 Halomonas sp. HMF6819
GAAGTCTGGCGTCAGCGATCTGGTGGTGATGGACGCCCGGGGCGGGTGGTTTGGGCTGTATATGGAGTTCAAGGCGTCGTCCCCGCACACCGCCGCGCTGGCGCAGAGTCAGCATGACTGGCTGGCGCTGGCTGACGAGCGTGGCTATTGCGCGATTCTGGCGGTAGGTCTGGAAGAAGCAAAGGCGGTGCTGGCGGAGTATGCCGAGCTGGTGCCGACGTACCACCACAACACCGCCCGCGTGCATTTGAGCAGCGGCACAGAGTGGAGAAAGGGCGAATGAGTGCGGCACTACAACTGAACACAGGGGGCGCAATGCGCGATTATCGAAACATGGGCATTCAGCGACTGCGGGAGCTGGCGCGCGCGACACACCCCGACCACGACCTGGAGGCGACCCGCGCGTTCGTCGACAGGGTGCTCGATATGGAGGCCGAGCGTGTGACGTGGCACATGCACGAGAACGAGGGATTCCAGCCGTTCAGCCCTGCGGCCACCCTGGGACAGCAGCCCGGTGGCGGTACCGCGGCGGCTGAGCCGTTGGCGATCGCGTATGAGCGAGGTAGCCGGGTAAGCGCGGCGCATGAGTTCGCCCGGGCGTGGCTCGAGTCGGCCCGGCTGCGTCCGCGCGCCCGGCTGGCGGTGCTGATCCGCGCGGCGAAACTGCACCCGATGCCGACCCAGCAGGCGGCGCCCTGGGCAAAAAGCTGGGATATGATCGCCAGTGAATTGCCCGTCTATTCGCGCATGCTGCAGATGGGCTCGCTCTCAGTAATGGGTGAGATCTGCAGCGTAGTGAGTGCTATTGGTGTAGATGGCAAGAAGCGCCGCACCCCCAACCCCAGCCCTCTTGATCCTATTTTCAAGAACGGCAAAGCGATCAAAAACGCTGCACATGAAGCCCGCGCAGAATTGATCATGTTGGCGCAGATATAAGTAATTGAGCACCACATGTTGTGTTAATAAGCCGATTGGCATACTATTTATCTAGGCTGGCGCTAACTGACGCTGGCCGCCACACATCAAAAAGCCCTGCCGGTCACCCGGCGGGGCTTTTTGCTTTCCGCTGTTCCCAATGCGTGCCACTGGTGCGCCTTGCCCCGTCGTGCCGGGGCCTTTTATTCCATGGTGCCGTATGCCCGTTATCACTCCCGCCCGCGCCGGCGGCGTCAACGTGTGCGCGTTTCTCGACATGATCGCGTTTGCTGAGCTGCATACGCCGATGCTGATCGACCCGCGCACGGACAACGGCTACCGCATCATCGTCGGCTCGCTACCGAGCAAGTTGAATTTGATGAACAGCTACGACGACCACCCGCGCGAGCTCGTTCATATCCGGAAAGGATTGAGCAGCACGGCGGCGGG
>NZ_JBIQVY010000021.1:0-863 GCF_044335525.1 Halomonas sp. HMF6819
ACGCTGCAGGTTGTCGTTGATCTGGTCCAGACCGCCTTCCATGGTTTGAACGAGCGAGATACCGTCGCTGGCGTTACGGCTTGCCTGGTCCATGCCCTTGATTTGAGCGGTCATCTTGTTGGCGATGGCTTGGCCGGCGGCGTCGTCGGAAGCGCTGTTGATGCGCAGACCAGAAGACAAGCGCTCTTGCGCTTGAGCCAGCATGCCCTGAGACTTGCTCAGGTTGTTCTGGCCGATCATGGAAGTGATGTTGGTGTTGATAACAGACATGGGATAATCCTCGTTAAGTAAATGACCTATGGCCTGCTAATCGGCTCTTGCATCGCCGTTATAATAATTAACGGCCGTATGGGCGTTTACTTGAGGAGAAAGTGCCGTTTTTTTAAGAAAGTGTTTTCTCTATCCCCTCGCCACGTTTGGTCTGAGAAGGCAAGTCGGCTCGCTGTATAACGCGCGCTAGCGAAGGCAAGACAAGCCCAGCAGTAAACGAGCCAAAAGAAAAACGGGGCCTTTCGGCCCCGTTCGGTTGATTCATCCACTGTACCGCCGAAAGGCTTAACCCAGTAGAGACAGTACAGACTGCGGCGTCTGGTTCGCCTGGGCCAGCATGGAGGTACCCGCCTGCTGAAGAATGTTGGCGCGGGTCATGTTGGACACTTCCTTCGCGTAGTCGGCGTCTTCGATCCGCGAACGTGCTTCGGACAGGTTGGTCGAGGTGGTCGCGAGGTTGTCGATCACCGAGTCGAAGCGGTTCAGCGTGGCACCCAGAGTTGCCCGGTTGGTGTCCAGAGTCTTGGTCGCGGCATCTACGGAGTCGATCAGGTTCTGGAAGCTGCTGTGCGCTGCGGTGCCACCACTAGCGA
>NZ_JBIQVY010000022.1:0-437 GCF_044335525.1 Halomonas sp. HMF6819
ACGCTGCAGGTTGTCGTTGATCTGGTCCAGACCGCCTTCCATGGTTTGAACGAGCGAGATACCATCGCTGGCGTTACGGCTTGCCTGGTCCATGCCCTTGATCTGAGCGGTCATCTTGTTGGCAATCGCTTGGCCAGCCGCGTCGTCAGAGGCGCTGTTGATGCGCAGGCCGGAAGAGAGACGCTCTTGCGCCTGAGCCAGCATGCCCTGAGACTTGCTCAGGTTGTTCTGGCCGATCATGGAAGTGATGTTGGTATTGATAACGGACATGGGGTAATCCTCGGTGTTTAGTGGCCCAAGAGCGGCCTTTAAATCGGCGCTTGCATCGCCGTTATTATAATTAACGGCTGCTAACGGCACTTCTTTAGGCTTTTTAAGCGGTTTACATAATAAAAATTTAAGTAGCGCTCAACGAAAAACGGGGCCTTTCGGCCCCG
>NZ_JBIQVY010000023.1:0-392 GCF_044335525.1 Halomonas sp. HMF6819
AGTGATAGAGCAAACGGTTTGGCACGATCCCCTCTTGGGTCTGTAGCTCAGTTGGTTAGAGCGCACCCCTGATAAGGGTGAGGTCGGCAGTTCAAGTCTGCCCAGACCCACCAAATTCCCGTAATGCCCGCATTAAAAGGCTCTTCGTATAGTGATTTGTACGTTGTTGCGTTTTGTCGTGTCTCACGGAAATTGATAGCAAGAGGTGAAGTTGCAAAACGATGGGGCCATAGCTCAGCTGGGAGAGCGCCTGCCTTGCACGCAGGAGGTCAGCGGTTCGATCCCGCTTGGCTCCACCATTATTTCGTGTTCCCGCGTTAACGCACCGTTTGTTGTTTTGTGATCATTGATAAGATGTGGCTTTAAAAGCCGTCTTATCACTGTTCATTGAA
>NZ_JBIQVY010000024.1:0-374 GCF_044335525.1 Halomonas sp. HMF6819
GGGTTACGGAAGAAGTGGCCGGGGTGCTTGACCGCCGCCTGCAGCACCACGCCGTGGGTATGTCCGCGGCCACAGCCCACCAGAAAGCCCATCGTATCCATCAGCGACAGCGGACCCCGGGCAATGGAGGGAAGCTCTTCGCCTTCCTGCACGTCCTCCCAGTACCGAACGTTGGCCCCGCGGATATTGTTGGGCTCATCGAGAATGGCCTGGTCGATACGATCGCGCTCCTCTTCGGTGTAGTTGTGCTGCTTGATGTCGTCGTACTTGCCGGCATCGCGGGCTGCCTTGCGTTCGTGACGCGTGCAGGTTCCCAGGGCGCGGGCCACCAGCTCGCCGCGCTGGTTGTAGTAGCTGGCTTCGACGTACTGCAG
>NZ_JBIQVY010000025.1:0-277 GCF_044335525.1 Halomonas sp. HMF6819
CGAATGTGGTGCCAGTAATTTCACTGCCGCTTGCCAAGCCTAGTCCGGAAACGGTGGCATCAACGGTCTTAACACTAATAACGTCTTCGGCATCGGTATTGGAGCCAACCTGGATGCTCAGGCTGCCGCTGGCGTTGAGCAAGCTGGTGCCGTTGAAGTTGTTGCTGCCAGCGACGCGATCGATTTCGGCCAAACGCTCGTTAATTTCCGTCGTGATCGCAGTACGGTCGTCAGCGGTGTTGGTGTCGTTGGCGCCCTGTACCGCCAACTCACGAAT
>NZ_JBIQVY010000026.1:0-271 GCF_044335525.1 Halomonas sp. HMF6819
CTCGATGTCCACCAGCCCGGTGTTGTCCTTCACGTACTTGCGCGTCACCTTGCCCGTACACCAGGTGGTGTCACCCACGATGTTGAAGCGGCGCATCTCGGTGCGAACCCGCTTCAAAAAGCCCGCGTCGCCCATCCAGTTGGTCACCAGCGAGCACATCCAGGCCGACCGCTGCGGGCCGTAGTCGTAGGTCCCGGGAACGCCGACTTCCTTGGCTACCGACTCCCGGTGGTGACCGATGCCCGTGTATTCCACGCCGCCGCCGGCTTCA
>NZ_JBIQVY010000027.1:0-271 GCF_044335525.1 Halomonas sp. HMF6819
CGAAGCCGGCGGCGGCGTGGAATACACGGGCATCGGTCACCACCGGGAGTCGGTGGCCAAGGAAGTCGGCGTTCCCGGTACCTACGACTACGGCCCGCAGCGGTCGGCTTGGATGTGTTCGCTGGTGACCAACTGGATGGGTGACGCAGGCTTTCTGAAGCGGGTTCGCACCGAGATGCGCCGCTTCAACATCGTGGGTGACACTACCTGGTGTACGGGCAAGGTGACGCGCAAGTACGTGAAGGACAACACCGGGCTGGTGGACATCGAA
>NZ_JBIQVY010000003.1:0-454408 GCF_044335525.1 Halomonas sp. HMF6819
CGATGTTTGTCAACCGCTGATTTCAGCGCGTGAAGCAAGCGATTAAAACTGCGCTAACTTCCTGACAAACCGAAGGTTTTCACCTTCATTCACCGCCTGAAACGTTGTCCGTCCCCGGCAGCGGATGCGTACTTTACGGATTTGGCGGGGCGAGTGCAAGCGGTTTTGTAAAAATCTTTCACGGCTAACCGTCAGGCCTTTTCAAAGCATTTCGGCCACGCCCGGGTTAACGGTTAAACTAGCGCTCTCGCCCACCATCTCCGAGGTCCTTGATGAGCCCCCACCTGCTATCCGTCGATTCATTGAACCGCGAAGGCGTCGATCATCTGCTGCGCGTGGCCGCGCAGATGGAGCCGATCGCCAGCCGCCAACAGGTCACCCGTGTGTTGGAAGGCGCGGTACTGGGCAATCTGTTTTTCGAAGCCAGTACCCGTACGCGCGTGAGCTTCAACGCCGCGTTCTGCCGGTTGGGCGGGAGCGTGTGCGACACCACCGGCTTTACCTTCTCCTCCATGGCGAAGGGCGAGTCGCTTTACGACACCAGCCGCGTCATGAGCGGCTACTGCGATGCGATCGTGATGCGCCACCCGGAGCAGGGGTCGGTTGCCCAGTTCGCCGAGGCGACCAACGTGCCGGTGATCAACGGCGGCGACGGCCCGGGCGAGCACCCAAGCCAGGCGCTACTGGATCTTTATACCATCGACAAGGAGTTTCAACGCCTTGGTAAGCGCCTGGAAGGTGCCCACATTCTACTCACCGGCGATCTGAAGTACGGGCGCACCGTGCATTCGCTGATCAAGCTGCTCTCGCTTTATGACCCGCTGCGCATCACGCTGGTATCACCGCCGGGGCTCGAGATGCCGGCACACCTTGTGGACCTGGTGACTTCGCGCGGCCACCGGGTCGAGATGCGCGAGCACCTGGGCACGGACTTCAGCGATCTGGACGTGGTGTACACCACGCGCATTCAAAAGGAGCGCTTCACCGAAGAGATGAACGAGAGCTTCAAGGGCGTCTCGGACGACTTCGTCGTCAACAAGGGCTTTCTCGATCGCCACTGCACAAGCTCCACGATCGTCATGCACCCGCTGCCCCGCGACAGCCGCCCTGGCGTGAACGATCTCAACGTGGATTTGAACGGCGACCCCAGGCTTGCGATCTTCCGCCAGACCGATAATGGCATCCCGATGCGCATGGCGATTTTTGCCACGCTGCTGAAAGTCGACGGTTTGATCGCCGAGGATTTGCGCCCGGTCCGCTGGTTCGTCCCCCATCAGACCGGCACGCTGGACCGCTAAGCGTTAGAAAAAGAAAGGATAAAAAAGAGGCGCAGACGTTAGAGCGAGAGACGCCCGCCGGGAAGCCCTTCCCGGTGGGCAAACCAGCCTTCCAGGATGAGCACGGCGGCGATGCCATCGACACTCTCTTCGCGGTAGTTACCGCGGTGGCCGGCGTCGCGGGCGATGCTTTTGGCCTCTTTGGTAGAGCCGCGCTCGTCGACCATTTCCACCTGTTTGCCAAAGCGCCCATGAAGCCGGTTACCGAACTTGCGCGCGCGCCGGCTCATCTCCGACTCGCTGTCGTCCATGTTGAGCGGCAGCCCCACTACCAGCAGATCCGGCTGCCACTCTTTTAACAGCGCCTCGACGCGCTGCCAGTCGGGAATGCCGTCGCGGGCGGTCAGCGGCTCGAGCTCGCGAGCGCTTTTCAAAAGCTCGTTGCCGACCGCCACGCCGATACGCCGCGTGCCGTAATCGAAGGCGAGTACCAGCCGCTGACCGGGCGCCGCCACTAGGCGTGCCCTGCGTCGCGGGTCATGAGGTTCAAATCCACGCCGAGAATGCCCGCCGCGCTCGCCAACCGCTCGGCGGGGGGCGTGGCGAAAATCACGCGCTCATCGCCTTCCACGGTCAGCCAACTGTTCTCCTTGAGCTCTTCCTCGAGCTGGCCGACTTCCCAGCCAGCGCAGCCCAGGCAGACCAGAAACTGCTCCGGCCCGTCGCCGTCGGCGAGCGCCTTGAGAATATCCATCGAGGTGGTGAGTGCGACGTTGTCATCGACCTGAACGCTGGAGTCCCACTGCTGGCTGTCGCCGACATGAAGAATGAAGCCGCGATCCTTATGCGTCGGGCCACCGTAGTAAACCGGCGCGTTGCGGTGCGGGCTTTCCTCACCGCCGAGCGAGAGCTGCTCGAACAGCGTGTCGAGGGTGATCTCGAGGGCGTGGTTGATGATCACGCCCATGCAGCCGTTGTGATCGTGATCGCACAGATAGATCAGACTGCCGGCGAAATTGGCGTCGTCGAGGTGCGGCATTGCCATTAAAAAGTGGTGCTTTAAGCTTTGCATGCGTCTCCTACGGCGCGCCGAACGTCAGCGCGCCTCGCTTGATAGGCAGTAAATAGCGCGGGTGAAGCCTCTACGCGCCAAGGCGGCGCTCAACGGCGTCCAGCAAGAGCCCGGCAATGTTGGTGCCGCGCTGATCGTCGATTTCGCGCACGCAGGTGGGGCTCGTGACGTTGATTTCGGTAATGTAGTCACCGATCACGTCGAGCCCCACGAACATCAGCCCCTTCTCCTTGATGACCGGTTTGACCTGATCGATCAGCCAGTGATCGCGGGCGGTGAGCTCGCGAGTCACGCCGCGCCCGCCGGCGGCCAGGTTGCCGCGGGTCTCCCCGGCGGAGGGAATGCGCGCCAACCCAAACGGCACCGGCTCACCGTCGACCAGCAGAATGCGCGTGTCGCCATCCTTGATTTCGGGCAGGTAGCGCTGGGCCATGATCTGGCGCTGCCCGCGCAGAGTGAGCTGCTCGATCACCGCGCCGATGTTGCGCCCGTCAGGGCCGATATGAAAGATGCCGGTGCCGCCCATGCCGTCGAGCGGCTTGAAGATGACGTCGCCGTGCTCAGCGTGGAAGGCGCGCAGTACGTCATCGCGGCTGGCGACGATCGTGGGCGTACAGCACTCGGGAAACTGCTGGGCGAAGAGCTTTTCGTTGCACTGCAAAAGCGCTTGGGTCGGATTGACGATCAGTACGCCTTCGCGCTCGGCAAAGCCCAGCAGGTGCACCGCGTTGATGAACTCGGCGTCGACCGGCGGGTCCTTGCGCATCAGCACCGCGTCCAGGCTTGCCAGCGGGCGCGACTCGACCTCGCCCAGATCGAACCAGTGCGCCGGGTCGCGGTGAACGGTCAGCGCGCGCATGCGGGCGTGGGCCTTGCCTGCCTCCAGGAAAAGGTCGCCCTGCTCCATGTAATACAGGGTATAGCCGCGCTCCTGGGCGGCCCACAGCATGGCCAGCGTCGTGTCCTTTTTATAGGCAATGGCGCTGATGGGGTCCATTACGACGCCAAGCTGCAGATTCGGTTGACTCATCGGGGCACTATCCCTTCATAAACGGTAGAGAAGCAGTATGACGCACCGCTAAGGCGGCGCAAACCTCACTGGGTGAGCGCGCCGGGCACCAGGCGGATCGCATCCGGGGCGAGGGTGATCAACTGCTGCTTATAAAGCCGGCCGATCGCCTGCTTGTAGGCGCTCTTGCTCACCCCGAGCCGCGCCTTGATGGCGTGGGCATCGCTCTTGTCGCCCAGCGGCAGATAGCCGCCGCTCTCTCTGAGCGCGGCGAGGATCGTCTCGCCCACCACGTCCAGGCGCGCCGCGCCCGGTGGCAGCAGCGAAATATTGACCCGGCCATCGTCCCGGCGCTGCTTGACGTAGCCGGTCACCGACTGACCGCGACGCAGCGGTTTGGTGATGTCGTCCTGGTAGATCAGCCCCCAGTAACGATGGTTGACCACGACCTTGAGGCCCAAGTCGGTGCGGTCGGCGACGATAATGGCGACTTCCTCGCCGTTTTCAAGGTTTGATGCGTCGTCGCTCAAAAAACGATCAAGGCGCTGGGAAGCGACCGGACGTCCACGGTCATCCTCATAGAGCATGACCAGCACGCGCTTGCCGGGGTCGGGGCGAAAGCGCTGCTCACCGTAGGGCAGCAGTACGTCCTTGGGCAGGCCCCAGCGCAAAAACGCGCCGGTGTCGTTGACGGTCACCACTGTCAAATAGGCCACTTCCCCGATACGGGCAATTGCATCGCTTGCAGGCCCGGGGGTGGGGCGCGCGTCGTCAGCCATGAGCACTTCCTCGATAATTGAGCCTTCATTATGAGCCCTGGGCCTGCCGGGGGCAAAGCGGGTGACCCCGCGCCTGCGTTAAATGCGTTTAGGCCGAGCTGCTATGCTCAATGGGTCAATAAAAAACGGGCCAGTCAAAAAACAGGCCAGTAAAAAACGGATCATTAAAAAAGGGGGCGGCGGCATGGAAGGATTCACGCTGTTGGATACGGGGGTGCTGATCGGCTATATCGCGCTCATCGCCTGGATCGGTTCGCGCTTTGGTAAAAACCAGCACAGCCCGGAAGACTACTTTCTGGGCGGGCGCAGCATTCCCGGCTGGGCGATCGGGCTTTCGGTGATGGCCACCCAGGCCAGCGCCATTACCTTCATCGGCGCGCCGGGCTGGGGGTTCGAGGGCGGCCTCGAGCGGCTAGTGACCTTTCTCAACGTCCCGCTGGCGATGATCGTGCTGATTCTGGTGCTGGTGCCGGTGTTTCATCGGGCGGGCATCTACAGCATTTATGAGCTTCTCGAGCGCCGCTTCGGCCCCAACACGCGCACGCTGACCGCACTGCTGTTTTTGATCGCTCGCGGCCTTGCCACCGGCGTGGTGCTCTACGCCCCGGCGCTGGTGCTGGCGGTGGTCACCGGCTGGAGCGTAAACCTGACCATCGTCATCATGGCGGTGCTGGCGATCAGCTACACCGTGCTTGGCGGCATCAGCGCGGTGATCTGGACCGACGTCATCCAGATGTTCGTGCTCTGGCTCGGGGCGCTGTTGAGCGTCATCTTTTTGGTCACGAGCCTGCCCGGCGGCTGGAGCGATGTGTTCGCGTTTGGCGCCGAAAGCGGCCTGTTCAACGCCATCGATCTGTCGCTCAACCCGAATGTGACCTACTCGCTGTGGGCCGGGCTCTTCGGCGGCTTCTTTCTTCACGTGGCGTACTTCGGCACCGATCAAAGCCAGATCCAGCGCGTGCTGTCGAGCCCCTCGGTGCCGGACGCCCAGCGCTCCCTGTTGATCGGCGGCTATCTGCTGATTCCCCAGATGCTGCTGTTTCTATTCGTAGGCATCATTTTAGCTACCTACTACCAGCAAAACGGCCTGAGTGCGCCGGAGAACCTCAACGAATTGCTGCCCCGCTACGTGGTCGAGACCTTTCCCTCCGGAATGGCGGGGCTGGTGATCGCCGGCGTGTTCGCCGCGGCAATGTCGAGTCTGGACTCGGCGCTCAACTCGCTCTCTGCGGTCTCGATACGCGACTTTTACAGCCGCTATATCAAACGAGACGCCAGCGACGCTCATTATCTCAAGGCCTCGCGCTGGGCGACGGTTTTCTGGGGCGGCTACGCCACGCTGTTCGCGTTCTTTGCCGGCAATCTGGGTCCGGTGATCGAGGCGGTCAACCAAGTGGGCTCCTGGTTCTACGGGGCGCTGTTAGGCACCTTTTTGCTGGCAATCTTTAGCCACCGCAGCAACGCCCGCGGGGCGATGGCAGGACTGTGTACCGGTATGCTCGCGGTGTGGGCAACCACTGCCTTTCTGGATATCTCCTGGCTCTACAACAACACCGTGGGCGTGGTGGTTTCGGTCGGCGTGGGGTATCTGGTGAGCCTGAGCGCGCCGGCGCCCAGCGCCGAGGCGCTGGGTGACGTGATCATCGACGAGTCCGCCCCGGACATGCAGGCCATTCTCACCGCCCGTGCCGGCAGCGCCCCGGAGGTTGGTCATGAGGCGCGCCTGACCCGGCGGCGCTGCCTGGGGCTTTTGGTCTGGTTCGTTTTGATGCTAATGATGCTCGCGCTGCTCCAAGGCTGGGCCAATGCCTGAGGCCATCACGCTCGCCCGGCATATCGATGCCCAGAGCGCGCGCGAGCGGCTAGCGCGCCTCGGTGGGGCGAACTTCGAACCCGCCTGGGTATCGCTTTGGGCGTTTGGCCTGGGCGCTCTGCACTCCGAGCCCGCCGCGTGGCTGCTGGCAAGCCAAGCGCTCGCCCGCCCGCTACTGCTTCCCCACGCGGCGCTGACAGAGCGGGCCGAAAAGCTCTCGGACGAACTCACGCTCGATGGCGGTGAAGCACCTTCCCGCGCGCCGCTATCCCGTCAGTGGTTTTGGGAGCGCATGGCAAGCCCTAAACGCTGGCCGCTGACGCTGAATGAGTCGCCGCCAACCCCGCTCTGGCTGCCTTGCTGGCTTGGCTATACCGCCCACCGCCAGCGCCGGCTCGTGGTGCTGAGCGGACTCTCGGGCCAAGCGCTACCCCAGCTCAAGCCGCTGGTACTGAGTGAGCTCAAACGACGGGCGCACGAAGGGCGGCGTCAATCGAAAAGGTTTCTGGAGGAGAGCGGCGGTTAACCTGGATGGGAAGCGCTTGTCAAGTGAGTAAGCGCTTACAAATCGCCGAAATGGTGCTGTAGAAGCGTCAGCGCTACAACCGGCGCGGTTTCGGTGCGCAGTGTGCGCGGGCCCAGCGTCAGCGGCGTAAAGCCGTGAGACTCGGCGGCGGCGATATCCTGCTCGGTCAGCCCACCTTCCGGGCCGATCAGAAGCGCTGCACTCGCCGGGCGCTCGGCTAGATCGAAGCGGTTACCGGTGGCCAAGTGCAGCATCAACTTTAGCGGCTCATCGCGCGTGGCAAGCCAGGCATCAAGCGCCATGGGTGGATGCACCACCGGCACCGTCGCCCGCCCGCTCTGCTCGCAGGCGCTTTCGGCGACCGCCTGCCAGTGGGCGTGCTTTTTGGCTTCGCGCTCGTCTTTCAAGCGCACATCACCCCGCTCGGTATAGAGCGGGGTGATGGCGGCCACGCCAAGCTCCACGGCTTTCTGGATGGCGTAGTCCATCCGGTCGCCCTTGGAGATCGCTTGGCCCAGGTGGACCGAAAGCGGCGACTCGCCTTCGCCGGACCACACGCGCTCGACCAGCACGACGCTACGCTTGCGCCCAGCCTCGACCAGGCGCACGCCGGCTTCCTGGCCCTGACCGTCGAACAGCACCAGCGGCGCGCCCTCCCCCATGCGCAGCACGCGAGTGACGTGACGCGCCGGGCCTTCCAGCAGCTCCACCCGAGCGCCGACGCTGAGCGCGGCGGCAACGTACAGGCGGGGCATTTTACCGTTGAGGGCGTACCAGTCGGCTTTCATGGCTTATTGGGTGTCCGGCTTAGTGAGTGTTTTCGGCCGCGCCCTGAGCCTGCTGCGCTTCGCGCTTTTTGCGCTGGGCGTACATGGCTTCGAAATTGACCGGCGCCAGCATCAGCGGCGGGAAGCCGCCCCGGTTGACCAGGTTATCCACGCACTCACGGGCGTAGGGGAACAAAAGGTTCGGGCAGAACGCGCCGAGGGTCTGTTCGAGCTGCGCCCCTTCGATGCCGGAGATACGGAAAAGACCCGCCTGCTCCACTTCGGCCAAAAAGGAGGTGGTGCCGGACTCGCTGTCGTTGACCTGGGCGGTCACCTTCACCACGACCTCGTACTGGTCGTCGTCGATTTTGGTGCTGGTGGTGTTCAAATCCAGATTGACCTTGGGCTTGAACGACTGCTTGAACACCGACGGCGAGTTCGGCGCCTCAAAGGAGATGTCCTTGACATAGATGCGCTGCAGCGAGAATTTCAGCTGCGGCTTTTCGCCTTCCGCCGCACCGGCGCCTTGCTGAGGGGCGTTGTTCTCTTCCGCCATGGGAGTACTCCTGGTCATTGTTACGTTGGATAAATTACTGCGTTGGATAAAGCGGCGCCGCGGCGCTTACTTTTTCACCACCGGCAGGCTGTCCGCCTGCCACTGCGCCATGCCGCCCTTGAGCTTGTGGGCATTGAAACCCGCCTTGGCGAGCTTGGCCTGCACCGCGCCCGCGCTTTGACCATGCTTGCACACCACGATGATGGGCTTGTCTTTCACTTTCTCAAGCTCGTTCATGCGGCTGTCCAGATTGGACTGCGGGATGTTGCGCGCGCCGGCGATGTGACCGGCCTTGAACTCCTTGCTCTCGCGTACGTCCACTATCACCGCGTCTTCCCGGTTGATGAGCTGCGTCGCCTCAGAGGAGCTCACCGCGTGGGTGGACGCGCTGCGGGTTTCATAAACGAGCCATGCCAGCAGCACCAGCAAAAATGCGCCCACCAGCAAAGGGTGGTTCATTACGAATTCGAACAGCTGATCGATCATCGCGAACACAATCTCTTGGTATATGCAAAAAAAGCGGCCAGGCCACCGTCAAACGCGACAAGTATACACGTCACGGGCGCCGACGCGCAGGCCATGACGCCTAACGACTGGCTGCGTTATGATGCCCCAAGCGTACGCTGGTCGCGACCCCGACCAAAAGGGGGTATTCGAAAAGGAAACGACCCGCGCTCTTTTCGAACGCCTGGCTTAACGGGCACGCTTTAAAACGACCACTTTGAACGACCATCCGATACGACGAGGCTTCAATGGCAACACAGACCCCGCGCCCGGTAGCGCTGATCATTCTGGACGGTTACGGCCACAACCCGGACGCCGCGCACAACGCCGTCGCCGCCGCCAATACGCCGGTCATGGATGCGCTCTGGGCCCAGCGCCCCCACGCTTTCGTGCACACCGATGGCGAGCACGTGGGCCTGCCCGAGGGGCAGATGGGCAACTCCGAAGTCGGCCACATGAATCTGGGCGCAGGGCGCGTGGTGTATCAGGATTTCACCCGCATCACCAAGGCGATCAAAGAGGGTGAGCTTGCGCGCATCGAGGCGCTCACCGCGCCCATCGACGAGGCGGTTTCCCAGGGGCGCGCGGTGCATCTGCTGGGGCTTTTATCGCCCGGCGGCGTGCACAGCCACGAGGATCACTTTTTAGCGCTGGCCGAGCTTGCCGCGAGCCGCGGCGCCACGCGCATCTACGTGCACGCCTTCCTCGACGGCCGCGACACCGCGCCGAAAAGCGCGCTTTCGTCGATCGAACGCGCCAACGCCAGGCTGTCTGACCTGGTCGGTGCGGACAACGGCTTCGTCGCCTCGATCATCGGGCGCTTCTACGCCATGGACCGCGACAACCGCTGGGAGCGCGTCGAGAAGGCCTACCGCCTGCTCACCCAGGGCGACGCCGAGCACACCGCCGAAAGCGCCGAGGCGCTTTTGGAAGCCGCCTACGCCCGCGGCGAAACCGACGAATTCGTCGAAGCCGGCCAGGTATGCAAGGAAGGCTCCGGGGTGGCGATCGAAGACGGCGACGCGGCGCTTTTTTTGAACTTTCGCTCCGACCGTGCCCGCGAGCTGACCCGCGCCTTCACCGACGACGCCTTCGACGGCTTTACCCGCGAGCACCGCCCCCAACTAGCCGGCCAGGGCCTGGTGATGATGACCCGCTACGCCGCGGACATCGACGCCCCCGCCGCCTTTCCGCCGACGGACCTGACCGATACCCTGGGTGAAGCGGTTGCCAAGCGCGGGCTTTCGCAGCTGCGCATCGCCGAAACCGAGAAGTACCCCCACGTCACGTTCTTCTTCTCCGGCGGTTTCGAGGCCGAATACGAGGGCGAAGAGCGTATCCTCGTGCCCTCGCCGCGGGATGTGAAAACCTACGACGAAAAGCCGGAGATGAGCGCCTTCGAGATCACTGACAAGCTGGTCGAAGCGATCGACGGCGGCACCTTCGATTTGATCGTGTGTAACTACGCTAACGGCGACATGGTCGGCCACACCGGCGACTTCGACGCCGCGGTGAAAGCGATCGAAACCGTGGACACTTGCGTTGGCCGCGTGGTCGAGGCGATCGAGCGAGCCGGCGGGGCCTGCCTGATCACCGCCGATCACGGCAACGCCGAGCAGATGATCCACCCGGAGACCGGCGCGCCGCAGACCGCCCATACCACCTTCGTGGTGCCATTGATCTACGTTGGCGAGCGCCCGGCGCGCCTCGCCGAAGGCCGGCTGTGCGACCTGGCGCCCACGCTTTTGACCCTGATGGATCAGAGCGTGCCCGAGGCGATGACCGGCACGCCGCTGCTCACCTTCGACGAATGAGGCCACGGCTCGCCAGGCGGGCGGCGCGCCGCGTCGCCCTGCTGAGCGCGCTCTGCGCGCTGGGCATTGCCAGCGCCGCACTGGCCCAAAACGAGCGCGCCGCCCGCGAGCAGCTCGACGCTCTGGGTCAGGAGATCGAGTCGCTCAATACCCGACTCTCAAACACCGGCCAGGCGCGCGACAGCGCCGAGCGCGAGCTACAAGCGGTGGAAACCGAACTGGCCCAGACCCATCAGCGCCTCGATCGCCTGCAGGCCGAGCGGCGCACGCTCGACGACGAAACCCAAACGCTTCGCCGCCACCGCGACCGGCTCACAAGCGAGCGCAGCGCCCAGGTCAACGCGCTGGCGCAGCAGTTCGCCGCGCTTTACCGCCTGGGGCCGACCCCGCAGCTGAAGCTTCTGCTCAACCAAAGCGATCCGGCGGAGCTCGACCGCATGCAGGCGTACCTGAACCGCCTGACTCAAGCGCGCGAGGCCAAGCTCGTGGAGCTTGCGCGCCTCGACACCGCCCTGGCCGACACCGAAACCGAGCTCGACCAGCGCCAGACCCAGCTGGCAGTGCTTTCCGAGGAGCTCGAGACGCAAAGTGCCGCGCTTGCCGAAACCAGCGCCGAGCGCCAGAGCGTGGTGGCCACGCTAGATGATCGCTACGAAAGCGAGGCCGACCGGCTGGCGGATCTTAACCAGACCCGAGAGGAAGCCGAAGAGCAGCTTCGCCGCATCCAGGCGGAAATGGCACGGCTGGCCGAGGCCACGCCGACCACGCACATTGGCCGCACCCAGGGCGACTTGCCCTGGCCGGTTCAGGGCGCGATCAGCGCGGGCTTTCGCGGCCAGGACGGCGTGCACTATAACGGCATCGTCATCGAGGCCGGCGCCAACACGCCGGTCACCGCGGTGCACGAAGGCCGGGTGGTGTTCGCCGACTGGATGCGCGGCTTTGGCAATTTGCTGATCATCGACCACGGCGATCAGGTGATGACGCTCTACGCGCACCTGCAGCAGTTCAGCGCCCGAGCGGGCCAGGCCGTCGGCGCCGGCGAGGAGATCGGCCGCGTCGGAAATAGTGGCGGACAGCGCCGCGCCGCGCTTTACTTCGAAGTAAGAAACCGTGGCGAGCCGATTAATCCCGAGCGTTGGATTGCGCGCCGCTGACGGGATAAGCTGGCACGACACGATACGACACTTCACTACACGCGCTACCCCGGCGCCTTCTGCCTTGCGGAGTCTGCATGACGCTAACTGTGAACGAAGTACTGGCCCCCGCCAGACGGCTGATAGCGCCCCTGCTTTCGCTTTCGCTGCTCGGCGCGCCGCTGCCACTCTGGGCGCAGCCCACCGATGGCACGCCGGAAGCGCTGCCCCTCGAGGAGATCCAGACCTTCGCCGAGGTGTTCGAGCGCATCAAGCGCGGCTACGTCGAAGAGGTGGACGACGCGACGCTTTTGCGCAACGCCATGCGCGGGCTTTTGAGCGAGCTCGACCCACACTCCGCCTATCTGGACGTCAACGAGTTTCAGAGCCTGCGCGAATCGACCGAGGGCGAGTTTGGCGGCATCGGCATCGAGGTGGGTAACGAGGATGGCCAGCTGATGGTCATTACCCCGATCGATGACACGCCCGCCTCCCAGGCCGGGCTGCTCGCCCGCGATTTGATCATTGCCATCGACGGCACGCCGACGGAAAGCCTGTCGCTGCAGGAAGCGGTGACGCTGATGCGCGGCGAGCCCGGAAGCGAGCTTACGCTGAGCATTCTGCGCGCCGGCGAGGACAGCCCGCGCGAAATCACCCTGGCCCGCGAAGTGATTCGCAGCGAAAGCGTCAAGCACGAGCTGTTGGAGCCCGGCTACGGCTACCTGCGTATCAGCCAGTTCCAGTCGCGCACCCCGGAGCAGGCGTCTGATGCGCTTTCCCGCATGAGCCGCGAGCAGCCGCTCCAGGGCCTGGTACTCGATCTGCGCAACAACCCGGGCGGGGTGCTGCAATCCGCAGTGGGCGTAGCGGATCTGTTTCTCGACAGCGGGCTGATCGTCTACACCGAAGGGCGTCTGGCCAACACCGAGATGTCGTTCTCTGCCAACCCGGCCACGCCTGCCCGCGACACGCCGCTGGTGGTATTGATCAACGGCGGCAGCGCCTCCGCCGCCGAAATCGTCGCCGGCGCCCTGCAGGATCAGCGCCGCGGTATCATCATGGGCACCGAAAGTTTCGGCAAGGGCTCAGTGCAGCAGATCATGCCGCTGGGTAACGGCGAAGGCTTGAAGCTCACCACCGCGCTCTACTACACCCCCAACGGCCGCTCGATCCAGGCCCAGGGCATCGAGCCGGACGTGGAGGTCGTGCGCGGGCGGCTGGAAGTCGCCGAAGGGCGCCGCGAAATTCGCGAAATCGATCTGGACGGCCACCTGAACAATCAGGACGGCGGCACGTCCGATCGCGGCGAGTTCTCCGAGCGGCTGAGCGACGACTACCAGCTCAGCGAAGCGCTGAATCTGTTGAAAGCGCTCAACGTGGTCGACCGGCGCCGCTAGCCTGCCGGGTTAGCGGCACGAGCGCGGCAGGCGACCGCGCTCGCCGGTGGCTTGGCGCATGATCAGTCGTTTGAGCGGGACCGCCTGGCTCATCGCGCTCATGCCGAGATTGCGCGCCAGCGTCAGCGCCGGCAGGCGGCTGCCAAAAAGCTGCTTGAACCCCTTCATCAAGGCGAGCATAGCGGTGTTGTCGAAACGCCGCCGGCGCTCGAAACGCGCAAGCGTTACACGCTCGCCCCAGGGGGCGCGGCGCCGCCAGGCGTGCACCACTTCCTCGGCCAGCACCGCCGCATCCATCAGCCCCAGATTCACGCCTTGGCCCGCCAGCGGGTGAAGCGTGTGCGCGGCGTCGCCCACCAGCGCGAAGTGATCCAGTACGTAGCGCTTGGCGTGGCGCTGGATGAGCGCAAAGCGATAGGCGTCGTCCAGCACCTCGATACGCCCAAGCGCCGGGCCAAAGGTCTCCTGTAGCGCTTGTCCCAATGCCTCGCGAGACAATCCCTGAAGCGTCTGCGCGTGCTCCGGGGTGGTCGACCAGACGATCGAGCAGTAGCGCGCATCGTCGCCGTCGGTCAGCGGCAAAAAGGCCAGCGGCCGACCATCGACGAAGACCTGCCGGGCGGTACCACCGTGGGGCTTTTCGCAGCGCACGGTGGTTACCACCGCGTCCTGCTCCATGGACTCTTCTGCCACCTCGATACCGGCAAGCGCGCGAAGCGCCGAGCGGGCGCCGTCGGCGGCAATTACGAGCGGCGTATTGAGCTCGCGCCCATCCTTGAGCACCAGGCTGCGCCCCCTGGCCGTCGTTTGCAGCGCGGCGACCTCGGCACCAAAAAAGAGGCTCAGCGTCGGCAGCGTCAGCACATGGCGATTGAGCGCGGCCAGCGTCACGCCATTTTCGACGATGTGCCCCAGCACTGGAGTACCCGCCTCATCGGCTGAAAAGTGGATGCTGCCGCTGCCCTCGCCGTCCCACACGTGCATATAGCGATACGGTGTTACCCGCGTGGCCGCCATATCAGGCCAGGCGCCGAGGTGTTTCAACAGTCGCTGGGACACCGGCGTCAGCGCGCTCACCCTGGGGGCGAGCGTGCGGGTGTCGAGGGTGCTCAAATCGAGCGGCGCGGTTTGGGCCTCTACCAGCGCGGTGCGCATGCCCGCGCCGGCCAAAAGCCCCGCCAGCGCCGTGCCCACCATGCCGGCGCCGACGATGACGGCGTCAAATTGCTCGAAGGTACTGCCGGGTGACGCCTGTTGGGTCTGCATACCGCTTCCTGTCGTGAATCGTGAATCGTGAATCGTGAATGACGAGTATAAGCGCTAGCGCTCCAGGCCCATGGCGCGGCGCGCCAGCCCGCGGCGCAACGGCCCGAACAGGTTGAGGCCGATGAGCCCGGCGGCGCGGGCGTGAGGCAGCAGCGGAAACGAGGCGCCGAACAGCCGCACCAGGCTGTCGCTAAAGCGAATCACGTTGGTCCGATCCTTAGCCCGGCGGTGCTCGAAAGCGAGCAGCGTCTGCATGTCGCCAAAGCGCCGGCCCTGCTCGCGCCCCTCTTCCAGTGCCTCGACCAGGTCCATCACCGAGCGCAGCGCCAGGTTGAAGCCCTGGCCTGCCACCGGGTGCAGCGCGTGGGCAGCGTTACCGAGTACCGCAAGCCCCGGGCGCACCGACTCGCGAGCGGTCACCAGCGAGAGCGGATAGCTAAAGCGTTTGCCGACTCTGGTGAAACGCCCGACCCGGTCGCCGAAGGCGCGCTGGAGTTGATCCAGAAACGCGCCGTCGCTGAGCGAAAGCCTCGAGCCCTCCTCGCCGCTTTGGTGGGTCCAGATCAGCTCCATCGCCTGGTGGGGCAGCGGCAGCAGCGCAATCGGCCCTTCATCAGTGAAGCGCTCGAAGGCCACCCCCTTGTGCGGCTGGCTGATGCCGACGTGGGCAATCACCGCGGTCTGCTCGTAGGAGCGGCGCTCGCTTTGGATACCCAGCTGCTCCTTGAGCCCGGAGCGGCCGCCGTCGGCCAGCACGGTCAGGCTGGCCTCGAGCGTATCACCGGTCGAGAGTTCAAGGCGGTGCCCCCCGTCGACCGCGGTCATGGTGTCGACCGTGGCCGGGCAGTACCAGTCGATGGCAAGCTCATTAAGGCGCTGATGCAGCACCTGCCCCATCCAGGCGTTGGGAATCACGTAGCCAAGCGCCTCGACCCCCACCTCGGCGGCGGAAAGGCGGGTGGCGCCCAAGCGCCCGCGCTCGCTGATATGAATGCGCGAAATCGGCGAGGCTTCACGCTGCATCGCCGGCCAGACGTCGAGCTCGCGAAAGCGCTGGGCGGAGCCGGCGGCAATGGCGCTGGCGCGCGCGTCGAAACTCGGCTGCCAGGTGAGCTCATCGGCGTTCGGCAGCGCCGCGGCCTCCACGATCGCTACCCGCAAAGCAAAGCGTTCGATCAGCGGCGCCAGCGCGCAGCCAAGGCTCGCCCCCACCAGCCCGCCACCCACGATCACGATATCGTAAGCAGCCGTTTTTAAAGCATTTTCCGGCACATCCGCGAGCATCGAAAGCCTCCGTGATTAAATGTAATTTCGTAATCCTTTACATAACGTTATTTTTGGCATGTTAAAACTGGTTACTTTTTAGCCATTAACGCTTCGATTTCGTCAATCCGCTTGGGAACGTCGCTGGTCAATATTTCACCACCCGTTTCACTAACGACCACGTTGTCCTCGATACGAATACCGATGCCGCGGTAGGCGGCGGGCAGATCGTCGTCATTGGGAATATAGAGGCCGGGCTCGACGGTCCCGACCATGCCGGGTGAAAGCGCGCGCGGCGTCTGCTCGTCGAGCCGGTAGGTACCGACGTCGTGAACGTCGAGGCCCAGCCAGTGGGACGTGGAGTGCAAATAGAAGCGCCGGTAGCTTTCATCGTCGATGCGCGCCTGCACCTCGCCTTCCAGCAGCCCAAGCTCGATCAGCCCGCGGGTTAGATCCTCGACTACGCCTGCATGGATATCGGCAAGCGTCGCGCCGGGCGCCACGGCGGCGACGGCGCGCTCCTGAGCGCCGAGCACCACCTCGTAAAGCACCCGCTGAGCGTCGCTGAAACGGCCGCTGACCGGGAAGGTGCGGGTAATATCGCCGGCGTAGAGATCGAACTCGGCGCCGGCGTCGATCAGTACCAGCGCGTTCTCTTTGAGTACGTCGCCGTTTTCAATATAGTGCAGCACGCAGGCGTTCGCGCCGCCGCCCACGATGGTGCTGTAGGCCGGGCCGCTGCCGCCGTGCCAGAGAAATTCGTGCTCGAGTTCGGCCTGGAGCTGGTACTCGAAGAGCCCGGGGGCGCAGGTGCGCATCGCGCGACAGTGCGCACGAGCGGAAATGCGACAGGCGTGGCGCAAAAGCGCAAGCTCCGCCGGGCTTTTGATCAGCCGCATGTCGTGGATTAGCTCGCGGCTGTCGAGCCAGCCCTTGAGCATCGGCTTGCCGCGGCGCTGGCCTCGCTGGGCCTGAGCAAGCGCCTCTTCTGCAATGGACTGAGCTTCGGGGTGATCCAGCGGCGCGTAGAGCAGGGTGCGGCTTTCGAGCATCGCCGGCAGGTAGTCGTCGCGCTCGGCGTTTTCAAACGCCTGGTCGATACCGTGCTCGGCCATGACGCCCTCGGCCCCCAGCCGCCGGCCGGTCCAGGCCTCCATCGTCGGGTCGCGGTCTTGACAAAACACGACGCTTTGACCCGCCACACGGCCGGGTAGTAGCAACAGCAGCGCATCGGGCTCGTTGATGCCGGTCAGATAATAGAAGTCGCTTTGCTGGCGAAACGGGTACTCGCTGTCGTTGGAGCGGATGGTGAGCGAGGCGCCGGGCACGATGAGCGCCGCGCCGTCGGGCAGTTTCGCCATCAGCGCCTCGCGGCGGCCGCGGTACTCATCGAGGGTGATCGCGGCGGGGCGCGAAAGCGTATCGGGTAACATTGAAGCTCCTTAAAACGGCCGGGAAAACTCAGTGAACCGGGGCGTCGGTCTGCTCGACCTGAGGTTTGCCCGGATGCTGTTCGGTGTAGAGCAGCATCGCGGCCATGCGCGCGTGCTCGGAGAGCGCAAACAGGTCGTTCTCGTTTTCCGGGCTGTCGTCGATGTCGGTCTCGATCTGACCAAAACTTGCAAGATCGTCGATGGCCTCTTTGAGCGGCTGCGACCAGCGCTTTTTCAGCGCCTCGTCGGCCACGTCATCGATGACCTCGTTAAAGCCCAGCGCCCACTCCTTGAGTGCCTGGGCCTGCTCGCCGAGCGAGAAGAGCTCGTCGGGCAGAAGCGGGGCGTAATTCAAGTCACTGGCGCTGAGCGCGTCCAGGGTTTGCCGGCGCCAGCCGAGCAGGCGCTCGGCGCTCTCCGGGTCTCTGGGCTGCTCGACGCCCAGGCTCATACAGACTTCCTCGAGCCAGGCCTCGGCGGTGACGTCGCGAAGGGCTAAAAGCGCGCAGAGCCGGCCGTCGAGAAAGGCGGGCGACTGCATGCTGCCGTGAAGAAGAAAGACGTCGGCCACGTCGGAAAAGTCCTGGCGCTGCTCGATGAGGGACATGGGGGCTCTCGCTTTGGGCGGTGAACGAAGGGTGTCGAAAAAGCGAAGGAGGTTGAGTAGGCGGCGCCCCGGCGGCAAAGCGCGTTGACCCCGCGCAAGCCGCTCTCTTATAGTGAACGCCGCCCCTCCTTTCTATACCGTGATGTTAACGCATTCGGGCCCTGACGTGCCCGTGCCGGAGTCTTCGATGAGTAACGCCAAGCGGCCAACCAAAGAAATTACCCTGCTGGGTCGCGGCTACATGATCGCCTGCGATACCGGCGAGCAGGCCAAGCTTGAACGCGCCGCTCGCTATCTGGACCGCGCCATGCAGGGCATTCACTCGCAAAGCAATGTGCTGGGCAACGAGCGCATCGCCATCATGGCGGCCTTGAACATCACCCACGAGCTTTTGGAGGCGCTCGATGAGCACCGCGCCGGCGAGGCGAGCCTGAACCGCTTGCACGACCGGCTGGAAAAAGCGCTGCAAAATGCCCGCCCCGTCGAAACCCCCTGACACCTTCGCGCAAACCGGGCCCAGGCCTATGGCATCGGCGCTTGCTCTGTTAAGATGAAGCGGTTCTCTGGAGTGTGCGCCAGTCGTTATAGTCCCTCGAGCCTATGCGCAGTACCCAGGGGGCCAAATGCTAGCCAGACCCGTGTGCATGTCCGTGCGTCGGAAAGCCTGACGGTTTGGCTGCGGCCACCCACTCTGAACCAGTAGGTTCAGGGCCAGAACGACAGCGGCACTCTGGGGAACACCATGCTCGATCCTTTCGATACCGAACACCTCGACAAGCGCGCCCTGCGCCGCGAGCTTCGCCGAAGGCGCCGTGCCTTGAGCGACGCCGAGCAGCAAATGGCGGCCACCTCGCTTTGTCAGCGTCTCAAGAAACTTCCCGAAATCCAGCGCGCCAGGCGCGTGAGCCTTTATCTGCCGGTCGGCGGCGAAATCGACCCAACATCGCTACTTGGCTGGTTCCAAAAGCGTCGCGTGACGGTTTACCTGCCGGTGCTGCGCCCCTTGAGCCACAACGCGCTCTGGTTCGTGCGCTTTGACGATGACACCCCCATGGTCGAGAACCGCTTCGGCATTTCTGAGCCCTGCACACGCTTTGGCGCACGGCGACAAAACCGGCTGCCCGCCTGGGCGCTGGATACGCTGATCGTGCCGCTGGTCGGCTTCGATGGCGAGGCCAACCGCATGGGCATGGGCGGCGGCTTTTATGATCGCACGCTCGCCTTCATGCGCCGCCCGGGCCCCAAGCCTGCACTGATCGGCGTGGCCCACGCCTGCCAGCAGGTGAATGAGCTCGAGGTCGAGCCCTGGGATATCCCGCTGGATGCGGTGGTGAGCGACCAAAATATCGTTCGCCGCAGCGGTGGCTGAGTGCCTAATGACCGCCACAAAAAAAGGGCCGATCGCGCGATCGGCCCTTTTTTATGTCGCGGTCAGCGCTAAGCGCGCCGCTTTGCAACGATCAACTTCCTGCCAGTGCCTGTGCGTATCCGGTGACTAGTACTCCCAACAAAAAGACGACCGTCAACGCCATTACTACGTCAGGCTTCTTACGCCGCATGCCTTGTCTCCAACGTTTTTATGATGACCGATGCCCTAAAGCCAGTCATCAACGCTTGTTTTCAAGGATGGCTGGCTTGACTAATTTTCAAAGCCGACTATAGGGCCAATGGCGGGCTGCTGACAATAGCCAGCGGCCCACTTTTTTAATCATCCGATGGCGACCAATGCACCACAATGGCGCGGCAGGCGTGAACCAGAGGGTTGGTAAACGCTAACTCACTCACGCCATGAAGAGCTTGTAGGCCGGATTGTCGCTCTCCTGCCAGTAGCGGTAGCCGATGGCGTCCAGATACTCGGCCACGTGGGTACGGTCGTCGGCGGGCACCTGCATGCCGACCAGCACGCGCCCGTAGGCGGCGCCGTGATTGCGGTAGTGGAACAGCGAGATGTTCCAGTCGTGGGGCAGCTGGGTGAGAAAATTCATTAAAGCGCCCGGGCGCTCGGGAAACTCAAAACGGTAGAGCTCCTCTTCGAAGCGCTCGCTGGGGCGTCCGCCGCTCAAATGGCGAATGTGCAGCTTGGCGAGTTCGTTGTCGGTCAGATCCTCCACCGGGTAGCCGGCTTCCACCAGCCGGTCGATGACGGCACGGCGGTCCTCGCCGCCGGGTTTGACCTGCACGCCGACGAAGATGTGGGCCTCGTGATCATCGGCGTAGCGGTAGCTGAACTCGGTGACCATGCGCCGGCCCAGCGCCCGGCAGAATTTCTTGAAGCTGCCGGGGGTCTCTTCGATGGTGACCGCCAGAATCGCTTCGCGCTGCTCGCCAAGCTCGGTACGCTCGGCGATGTGCTGGAGCCGGTCGAAGTTGGTATTGGCCCCGGAGTTGATGCACAAAAGCGTCTGCCCTTCAACGCCAGTTTGCTGAACGTACTTTTTCAAGCCGGCCAGCGACAGCGCCCCGGAGGTTTCCGACACCGCCCGGGTATCTTCGAAGATATCCTTCACCGCCGCGCAGATCTCATCGGTATTGACCGTGATGACGTCGTCGATCAGCGTTTTGGCCAGATTAAAAGGCACCTCGCCGATCTGCGACACCGCTACGCCTTCGGCGAAGGTACCCACCTGGTCGAGCACCACGCGCTCGTTTGCCGCCAACGCCGCCTTGAGGCAGGCGCTGTCTTCGGCCTCGACGCCGATCACCTTGATATCCGGGCGCAGGTACTTAACGTAAGCCGCCACGCCCGCGATCAACCCGCCGCCGCCGACAGGCACGAAGATCGCGTCCAGCCGGCCGCTGTGCTGGCGCAAAATCTCCACGCCGATGGTGCCCTGGCCTGCGACCACGTCGATGTCATCGAAGGGCGGAATGTAGGTGTAGCCGTGCTCGGCGATCAGCTCGTGGGCGTGGGCGGCGGCATCGGAAAAGGCGTCGCCCTTGAGTACCACGCGCGCCCCGCGCGAGCGCACGCCCTGCACCTTGATCTCCGGGGTGCTGCGGGGCATGACGATGGTCGCTTTGACACCCATCAGCTTCGCCGCCATGGCCAACCCCTGGGCGTGGTTGCCGGCGGAAGCGGCGATGACGCCTTTCGCCTTCTGCTCCTCGGAAAGCTGGGCCATCTTGTTGTAGGCGCCGCGAATCTTGAACGAGTAGACCGGCTGCAGATCCTCGCGCTTGATCAAAATCTGGTTGTGAAAGCGACGCGACAAAAAGGGAGCGGGTGAAATGGGCGTTTCGCAGGCCGCTTCGTAGACGCGGGCCTGGAGGATCTTTTTGACGGTAGCTTCGAGCATGCGGATATCCAGACGGTGAAAAGACCCAAGGGCCGAGAGAAAAGCCTTTATTGGTAGCAGATCGCGCCCGGCCGCGTCCAGCGTTATAGGCGTGCATCAACACATCGCGCCAGAAACGCTATACTGGCGCCGCCCACCACTGCCCGGAGCCCTTCATGACCCAGGACGAACTCAAAGCCGCCGTCGCCGATGCCGCCATCGACGAAATCACCCCGCACCTTGAACGCACGACCGTGCTGGGGATCGGTACCGGCTCGACGGCGAATCTTTTCATCGACCGATTGAAACCGCTGCGCGACCGCTTTCGCGGCGCAGTGGCAAGCTCTGACGCCTCGAAAGCGCGCCTCGAGGCGCTCGGTATCGAGGTGTTCGAGCTTAACGAAGTGGGATCGGTACCTTTCTATATCGACGGCGCCGACGAAGTGAACGCTCACTTTCACATGATCAAGGGCGGCGGCGCGGCGCTGACTCGCGAAAAGATCGTGGCCGCCTGCGCCGAGCGCTTCATCTGCATCGCCGACGGTTCCAAGCGCGTCGAGACGCTAGGGCACTTCCCGCTGCCCATCGAGGTCATTCCGATGGCGCGCTCTTACGTTGCCCGGGAACTGGTCAAGCTCGGCTTCGACCCGGTGTATCGCCAGGGCGTGGTGACCGACAACGGCAACCAAATCATCGACGGCTATGATCTAGCGATCGACGACCCGGTCGCGATGGAAACGCGCCTAAATGCCATCGTCGGCGTGGTCACTAACGGGCTATTCGCCGCCCGCGGCGCCGACGTGCTGCTGCTGGGCACCGACAAGGGCGTCGAGCGAAGCGAGCGCTAACTCACCGGGCGCTCGTCGCCCTGAGAAAGCAGCACGTCGAGCCCTTCCAGCGTGTGCGAAAGCGACCCCTGATGGTCGCGGATGACGTCGACGCCCGCCTGTCCCCGCGCTTTCGCCAAGGCGGGGTCGGCCAGCAGCGTCGCGACCGCCAATCCCAGCGCCGCCGGCGTCTCGACCCGCTCCAGCGCTTTTGCCTTCAGAAGCGGCTCGGCCACGTCGATGAAGTTCTCGAGCGACGGCCCGCAGAGCACCGGCCGGCCCAGGGCGGCGGGTTCGAGTACGTTGTGCCCGCCAAGCTCAACCAGAGAGCCGCCCACGAACGCCGCATCTCCTGCTGCGTAGAGCGTGGCGAGCTCGCCCAACGTATCGCCCAGGTAGACCTCGACGTCGTCAGAGATAGCGGCGTTCTCGCTTCGCCGCGCCGTCATCCAGCCTTCGCGCTGGCAAAGCTCGGCGACCTCGTCAAAGCGCTGAGGGTGGCGCGGTACAAGGATCAACAGCGCCCTGGGGAAGCGCTGGCGCACCGCCCTGTGGGCGCTCAAAACGAGTGCCTCTTCGCCGTCACGGGTCGAGCCCGCCACCCACACCGGACGCTCACTCTCACCAAACAGTGAGCGCTTACTATCTTCAGGGCAGCTTTCGCTAACGGCAACGTCGAACTTGAGCGAGCCAACGACGCTTGCGCGTTTGGGCGCGCCCAGGGCCTGGAAGCGGCGGGCGTCGGCGGTGGATTTTGCCGCCAGCCAGTCGACGTTATTCAGCGCACCAGCCATTAGCGGGCGAATGCGCGCGTAGCGCGAAAACGCTCGCTCGGAGAGGCGCCCATTGACCACCGCTACCGGCACGCCGCGCCGGGCGCAGGCGTGCAGCAGGTTCGGCCAGAGCTCGGTTTCGAACATCAGCGCCATCGACGGCGCTACGCGGGCGACAAAGCGCCGCGCCGCGCCGGGAAAATCCAGCGGTAGAAAGCGGTGGGCCAGCCGCGGCTTTAGCGCATCCGTTTGAGCGTCGATCAGCGCCTGCGCCTGGCCGGCGCCGGTGGCGGTCATGGTGGTGATCAAGAGGCTGTGGTGCGGGTAGCGCGCCAGCAGCGCCTCGATCAGGGCTTTTGCGGCGCGCACCTCGCCGACGGAGGCGCAGTGGAGCCAGATCCTTGGCGCGGGCGGAAGCGCGCCAAGGCCGAGGCCCAAGCGCTGGCGGCGCGGGTAAGTGGGCACTTGCTCACGCCAGATACGCTTAAAGATCAGAGGAGAGAGCGCGTAGAGCGCCGCCGAATAGAGTGCTCGCGCCAGCCGCTGCTGGGCTTTCGACTCGGTCAACGGCGCCGACATTAGCGCTCGCGCTCGAGAATGGTGTCGATCATACCGGAGGTGGAAACGCCGTCCTCGAAGCCAAGCACCTTCACTTCGCCGCCGTTGGCGAGCACCGCTTGGCTGCCGGCGATCTCGTCCACGCGGTAGTCGCCGCCCTTGACCAGAATGTCCGGCAGCACGTCTTCGATCAGCGCCTGCGGGGTGTCGTCGCTAAAGGGCACTACCCAGTCCACCGCGCCGAGCCCGGCCAGCACCTGCATGCGCCGTTCCAGCGGGTTGATCGGGCGCTTCTCGCCTTTTAAACGGCGAATGGAGGCGTCGTCGTTGACCGCGACGATCAGCCGGTCGCCCAAGCGCTTGGCCTGTTCCAAGTAGCTGACGTGGCCAGCGTGCAGAATATCGAAGCAGCCGTTGGTCATGACCACCCGCTCGCCGCGGCCGTGGGCGGCGCGTACGGCGTCGCAAAGCGCCGCTTTGTCGGTGACACCGAACTCAGCGGGCCGGTCGCCGTAGTGGGCTCGCGAAAGCTCCTCGACGCTGAGCGTGGCGGTGCCGGGCTTGGCGACGACGAGCCCGGCGCCCAGGTTGGCCAGCATCATCGCGTCCGGAAGTTCGCTGCCCGCCGCCAGCGCCAGCCCTAAAAGCGCGATCACGGTGTCGCCGGCGCCGGTCACGTCGAACACTTCCTGCGCCCGGGTGGGCAAATGCAGGGCCGCGTGGTCGCGGCGAATCAGGGTCATGCCCTTTTCGCTGCGCGTGATCAAGAGTGCTTCGAGCTCGAGCTCGGCGCGCAGCGCCTCGCCCTGACGCTCCAGCGCCTCATCGGAATCGCACACCCCGGCCACCGCCTCGAACTCGCCCAGGTTGGGGGTGATCAGACTTGCCCCGCGGTATTTGGTGAAATCGACCCCTTTGGGGTCGATCAACACCGTCTTGCCCAGCCGGTTGGCCATCTGGATCAGCTTCTCGACCTGGTTGAGCGTGCCCTTGCCGTAGTCCGAGAGGATCATCACGTCGGCATCCGCCAGCGCCCTCTCCACCCGCGTGAGCAGCTCGTCGGTGTCGGTACCGGCCAGCGTCTGTTCGAAATCAAGGCGAATGAGTTGCTGGTTGCGGCTCATCACGCGCAGCTTGGTGATGGTGGGAAGCGCCTCACTTACCTGGAAGTGAGTGCTCACCCCGGCGTTAGTCAGCGCGTTTTGAAGCAGAGTGGCGTGCTCGTCACGGCCTACGACGCCGGCAAGTGATACTTGTGCGCCGAGCGAGGCGACGTTGAGCGCGACGTTGGCCGCCCCACCCGGGCGGTCGTCGGCGCCGTCCACGCGGACCACCGGCACCGGCGCCTCCGGGGAGATGCGCGAGGTGCTGCCGTGCCAGTAACGATCGAGCATGACGTCACCCACGACCAGCACGCGGGCGCGGGCAAGCGCGTTGAGATCAACTTTCATTGGTAGGCCCCGTGATGGTGGGTCGGGTGTGTTCGAGCAGCGCGTCGAGCTTTTCGATCACGTCGTCGGTTCTGATCAGGTCCATGGCGTCGGCATGACGCACGCGCTGGCCCCAGCTCACCTCCCCCACCGATTTGTTCAGATAGGTACGCACCGCCTGGGGGTAGGCGTTGACGGCAAAATCGCGCCATAAATAGGGCGCGGCGCGCTGCGGATTGGTCGTGGCGTAGAGCCCGAGGGTCGGTGTGCCCAGGGCGTTACCCATGTGCGCCGGGCCCGTGTCCGGGGCGATCACCGCGCGCGCCTCATCGACCAGCGCCAGCACCCCTTTCAAGGAGGTGGCGCCGATGGCGTTGACGACGCTGCCGGGCTGGCAGAGCGCCTCGATCGCGTCGCCCATTTCGCGCTCGGCGGCGCTGCCGCCGCCGGTCAGCACGCTTTTCAAGCCGTGGTGGGTAAAGGCGTGCTCGATGACGCTGGCATACCCTTTCACCGACCAGTTGCGAAAATTGCGCAGCCGCGGATTGCTGCAGGGATTGATGACCAGGTAAGGCGCCTCGCCGGCCAACGCACGCGCTTCCTGATAGGCGGTATCCGGGATGGCCAGATCCCACGTCAGACGGTCGTCGCTCACACCGAGTAGGCGGGCGAAGTCCATGAAGGAGTCGAGCACGTGGGGGTTGCTTCGCGGATTGATCTGGCGCTGGGTGAACCAGTGCTGGAAATCCTTGGCTCGGGCATTGTCAAAGCCTACGCGTACCTTCGCCTTGAGCCCGAGCGATAGCACGCTTGCGCGAATCGCCTGCTGCATGTGCAAAAGCACATCAAAGCGGGTATCGGCCAGCTCTCGCCAGATCCGGCGCATGCCAGCAAGGCCGGTGGCCTTGTCGAAAACGACGAACTCGACCCCGGACAGGCCCGCCAGTAGACTGTGCTCGCCTTTACCGATGATCCATGTAATGCGCGCCTCGGGCCATTGGCGCTGCAGCGCGCGCACGGTGGGCACGAGATTGCATACATCGCCCAGCGCGGAAAGGCGCAGAATGGCAATATGACGAGGATCCTTGGGCAGAGAGGGCTTCATGCGCTTAGCGGCACTCCAGCAAAAAAATTGGCTGATTCTACACGATGTGGACAGTTTAAGTGACGACGACGCGCCATACCAACCCGGGCCCGCGCTCTTCGACGGACAGGCGTGGCGCCGGGCGGGCCTGGTCACCGGCGAGGCTCCGGGGCGCGGCGAGAGCCTGTTTTTACAACACGGCGAGTCGCAGTGGGTGCTGCGCCCCTACCGGCGCGGCGGGCTGGTCGCCCATCTGTGCCAAAAGCGCTACCTGTGGCTCGGCGCCGAGCGCACCCGCGCCTTTCGTGAACTGCGCCTGACCGCCGCGCTATATGATCAGGGCCTGCCGGTGCCCCGCCCGGTGGCCGCCGGGGTGAAGCGCGAAGGCCCTGGCTACCAGGCGACGCTGATCACGGTGCGCATCGAAGGTGCCCGGGCGCTGGCATCGCGCCTGTCCGAGGCCAGCGCCAGCGATGCGCTGCTCGAGCGGGTGGGCGAGATGATCGCGCGCTTTCACAAGAGTGGGCTCGACCACGTCGATCTCAACGCCCGCAATATCCTGATCGACGCCGAGGACGCGCCCTGGCTCATCGACTTCGACCGCTGCCGGTTTCGCCAACCCGGTAAATGGCAGATGGACAATCTCGAACGGCTGGCGCGCTCGGTAGCCAAATTTAGCGCGGCGACTGATGCCGTGATGACCGCCATTTCCGCAGGCTACGCCAAGGCGTCGTAGTAACCCATCAGGCGCTTGACGTGCTGTTTGTTGCTGAAATGGCGCTCGACCCGCGTGCGCGCCGCCGCCCCCATCGCTTGTCGGCGCGCATCGTCGTCAATGAGCGCGGCCATGGCGGCGCGCCAGGCTTCGACGTCGAAAGGCCCGACCAGCACGCCAGAGGCCTCGTCGACGAGTTCGGGCAGTGAGCCGGTGTTGGAGCCGATGATCGGCATCCCGCACGCCATGGACTCGATGATTGTCAGGCCAAACGCTTCGTTTTCCGAGGGAATGCACACCAGATCGAGCACCGGCAGGATCTCGGTGAGATCTGAGCGATGGCCCAAAAAGCGGATCCTGTCGGCAAGCGGTGTGCCGTCGATCATCTCGACCAGCGTTTGATAGAACTCCTCGGTGCCGCCGGAGGCGTAGTCGGTCCCACCAATCGAGACCGCGAAGAAGTCGAGCGTTTCCGGCAACGCCAAAAGCGCCTTCACCCAGACGTCCTGCCCCTTGCCCGGCGTCACCCGACCGGGCAGCCCGATCACCACCGCTGATTCAGGGATGCCGAGTTCGGCGCGCTTGGCGGCGATGCGCGCTTTGTCCGTTACCGGGTGATAGGTATCAATATTGACGCCGTGGGGCAGGCAGATCACGCGCTCACGCGGCACCGGCAGGTTGTTGACGTTGCGTACATGAGTCGCCTGGCTGATGGAGAGTACGTAGTCAACGTTTCGATAGGCGAAGCGGTGATAGGGGCTTTTCTTGGCGCGCTGTCCGCCGACGTGGTCGGTGTAGAGCACGCGAAGGCTTGGTAGCAAAAGCTTCAAAAGCGCGGTGAGGCGCAAGTCGCTGGACTTGTGGCAGTGGACGATGCGCACGTTTTCATCGATCAGCCAGCGGCGGATACGCCAGGCACTTTTCAGCGCATCCAGGTTGCTCGAAAACGCCTTGAAGGCCACGCCGTGTCGCTGGAAGTAGGTTTCGATACGGGTCTGGCGCAGGCAGATGCCGATGACCTCGACCCCTTCCGCGTTCAGATCCTCGATGACCCGGTCGACGTAGAGCTCCATGCCGCCCTTGCCGTCGGACATGCAAAGCTGCAGCACCTTTGCCGCTTTTCCACTCGCCTGGTGGCCACCTTCTGTTTTGTCACCTGCTGATTTTACATCTTCAGCTTCTACACCCTTGGCCATTACGCCTCGCCTTCTCTGCACCGTTCAACAAGTTATGCGTTGTCTTGTAGTATACAGGCTGCAATTAACGGGGTATTCACCATGGCGCAGAAAGTGCTGGTCGTGCGCAACGACAAAATCGGGGATTTCATGCTGGCCTGGCCGGCGCTTGCCTGCCTGAAAAGCGCCTCGCCGACACCGCACGTCAGCGTGCTGGTGCCGGCCTACACCGAGGCGCTGGCCCGCGCCTGCCCCTGGGTGGACGAGGTGATCGTCGACCCGGGCCAAAGCGGTGACAAGCGCGCGCAAAAGGCGCTGCTCGACACCGTCAAAGCCGCCCGCTTCGATGCCCTGCTGACACTGTTCTCGACGCCGCGTATTGGCTTTCTTGGCTGGCGGGCGGGCATACCGCTACGTTTGGCGCCCGCCACCAAGTGGGCCCAGATTTTCTATAACGCGCGAGTCACCCAGCGCCGCTCGCGCTCAGAAAAGCCCGAGTACCAGTACAACGTGGATTTGGCCTGCCAACTACTCGAGCGGCTCTCGCTCAAGCTCACCCGCCTGCCCACACCGCCTTTCTGGCCGCTGGCCAGTGAACAGGTTGCGCACCAGCGCCAGGCGCTGACGACGGTCGCGTCTTCCTGTGCGGTCGTGGTACACCCGGGCAGCGGCGGCTCGGCGGTGAATCTCTCGCTCGAACAGTACGCCGCGCTGATCCACCAGGTGAACGCGCAAGCAAAAGCGCCGCCCGCCTGGTGGATCAGCGCAGGGCCGGGGGAAGAGGCGCAGGCCGACGCCCTGATCGAGGCGCTGGCAGCGCAGGGCATCGAGGCCAACCGCTTGGCGCCGAGCGCGAGCGTCGAGGCGTTCGCCTATCAGCTTGCCGGCGCCGATCTCTTGATCGCCGGCTCCACCGGCCCTCTGCACATCGCCGGGTGTTTGAACATCGCCACCGCCGGCTTTTACCCGGCCAAGCGCTCGGCCACGCCGCTTCGCTGGCAGACCTGCAATGACGCCGACAGGCGCCTGGCGTTTAGCCCACCCGCGAGCGCCGACGAGCAGGAGATGACGGCCATCGATATCGGCGCCGCCGCCGGCGAGATCTCAGCGCTTATCGACGCCTTGCTTGCCGCGCACCCAGAGCGCAGCGTACTTGTTGAAGGTGGAGTGGGCGGAGAGAATGGCGAGGAGTAGCCCCTGAGCGCCGTCGCGAAAGCCCGCCTTGAGCAGGTACATTTTAAGAAAGCAGCCCAGCCCGTGCATCACGCCTTGGCCGAGGGAGGCGCTCTTGCCGCGGGCGGCGCGCTGCTCCGCCCAGGCATCGGCGTAGTGAGCGGATTTTTCCAGGTAGTGGCGCACGTCGCGGTAGGTGTAGTGCAATAGATCGCCGCTCAAGGGAAGCACTTTGAGCGAATCCGGAACGACCAGCTTTTCGTGCACCAGCGCGGCGTTATAGGAAGCGCGCCCCTTGGGGTATAGGCGCAGCACCCGGTCGGGGTACCAGCCGGAGTGGCGGATGAAGCGGCCAAAGCACCAGGAAAGCCTGGGTGCGCTGTAGACCGCCGCCGGCCCCTTTACCGCCGCCTGAATACTCTCTCTGAGCTCGTCGGTGACGCGCTCATCGGCATCGATCATCAAAATCCACTCAAAACGCGCCAGCGCCTCGGCGCGCTGGCGCTGAACGCCAAAGCCCTGCCAGTCGGCCTCGACGCTGACGTTGTCGGTGAACTCCCGGGCGATGGCAAGCGTCTCATCCTGGCTTCCGGCGTCGAGCACGGCGATGTCGTCGACGAAGGTGAGGGTTTCCAGGCAGGCGCGAAGGTGGTGCGCTTCGTTTTTGACGATCAGTACGGCGGAAATGGCCACAAATTACCCTTGCGCGTTCGAAGACCGCGACCCGGCGCCTTCGTTGGACTCATTCGTCGCGGCGAAGGGGAATCTGCCACCCGCGCACGACACATTTGGTAAGCTAGCATACTCATTTGGTTAAGGATGAAAAGGGATATGGCATGGCGTTGATAAGGAGCTATCGGCTCACCCCTTGGCTGCCGCTTTTGATCATTGGCGCCAGTTTTGGCTACGCCGTGACGGTGGTCACCCGCCTGCCCTGGTGGACACTTTTCCCCATCGCGGCGGTTTGGGTAGCACTCGGGCTCAAGCTTCGCTGGGGGGCGCCCAAACGCGAGCGCTACAAGCCGGTGTGGCCCTGGTCGCTCGTCCCCTTAAGCCTTCTAGGTATCTATGTCTATTTGGCCGACAGCTTCGGTAACGTGGATCTCGGCGCGGTGTTTTTCCATCTGCAGGCGGGCATTACCGACCACGGCGGCGGCGGCAAGATGGTCGTCGCCGTGATCTACGTGCTGATCATACTCGCGCTTTTAACCTCGATTACGTGGATGGCCCGTCGAGATCCGCGCTGGCGGTTGGCAGAGCGCTTCTTCGCGCTGGCGCTTTTGGCGATCAACCCGCTGCTTTATGGCCTTGGCCAGCGCAGCGCGGCCATCGTGACCGACGACGGCGAGTGGCTCGATCGGCGCTATGTAGCGCCGCCCACCGTGACGCGCTCCGACCCGCCCAATTTGCTTTTGATGTACCTGGAGAGCATGGAGCGCACCTACTCGAGCGACATCTTCGGCGACGCCTACGCCGATCTCGAGGCGCTTGGCGAGCGCGGCTGGGTGTTCGAAGGCGTGCGTCAAATGGACAACACCGGCTGGACCATGGCCGGCATGATCGCAAGCCAGTGCGGCGTGCCCCTGATGCCCGCGGGGCTTTTACACGACACCCAGTTCGAGCCGCTTACGCAGGTGGTGCCCGGCGTTAACTGTCTGGGCGACGTGCTGGCAGATCAAGGTTACCGGTTGAGCTACTTGGGCGGGGCCAGCTCGCAGTTTGCCGGCAAGGGGCTTTTCTACAACGGGCACCAGTTCCAAACGGTCAAGGGCAAGGAGGACTGGCTCGCCGAGCTCGACGACCAGCAGTACGTCAACAGCTGGGGCGTGTACGATGACACCCTTTACAGCGAAACCGAGCGCGAGATTCGACGGCTCGAAAATGAGGACGACGGCCCCTGGGCGGTGGTCAACCTGAGCCTGGCCGGCCACTCCCCCCACGGCTTTCCTTCGCAAACCTGCATCGACCGCCAGGGCGACTTCGACGGCCAGGACATTCTCTTCTCGGTGAAGTGCTCCGCCTGGCAGGCGCGGGATCTGATCGAGCGCCTGGAAGCCGAGGGCCTTTTGGACAATACGCTCGTCGTGCTCCAGAGCGATCATTTGACCATGCGCGTGCCGGTGTGGGACCAGCTCACCGCGCTCGACCGCGACAATACACTGATCATGCTCGGCGACGGGCTCGAGCCCCGGCGCATTCGGCGAAACGCCACCATGCTCGACGTATTTCCGACGATTTTGGAGGCGATGGGCGTGCCGCTGGATGAGCACCGCGCGGGGCTCGGGGTGTCTCTGTTGGGCGACCGCTCGACGCTTACCGAGACCCACGGGCTCGACGTGCTCAACGAGCGCCTGCGTGAGGAGACCGCGCTGCAGCACCGGCTGTGGGAAGGTCTCGCCCCGCAGCGCCAGAACGCCACCCCCTCCCCTGCCGAGCAGGTCGTCGAAACGCCGTCCGACGCCCCGCTGGAGGTGGAGAACGTCAGCCGCTGACGATCACGCCAGGCGTGCCGGACTGCACCGCGCCCACGGCATCATACACGCTCGCCTCGGTCAGCTGGTTCAGGCAGTTGGTATGGCCCAGCGGGCAGACCCGCTTGAAACAGGGCGAGCACGAAAGGCCCAGGTAGTGCACCGTGGCGCTGTCGGTGAGCGGCGGCGTGTAGCGCGGTGATGACGAGCCGTAGAGCGCGTGGATCGATACCCCCACCGCCGCCGCTACGTGCATCAACCCGGAGTCGTTGGTGACCACCTGGCGGCAGTCGGCGAGCAGGTCCACCGCGTCGGCAAGCGCGGTCTGCCCGCACAGGTTGTGAACATGGCTTAGCCCTGCACTGATCACTTCCCCCACCGCGTGATCCTTCGGCCCGCCGAAAATGCGCACCTCGAATCCCTCGTCAGTCAGCCGTTTGGCCAGACCATGAAAGTACGCCGGCGGCCACTGCTTGGCCGGGCCGTACTCCGCGCCGGGCATCATGCCGATCGCCGGGCGCGACGACAGCGCAAGCTTCAGGCGCAGGTTCACCAGGTTGTCGTGATCCACCGAAAGCCTGGGCGGGGCAATAGTGAAATCGCCGCGCCGCGCTTCTTCTTTGGATACGCCAAGCGAGACGAAGCGCTTCACGGTCTGGTCGAGCACGCGTTTATCGAGCTTGCGCGTCTCGGTCAAAAGCCCGTAGCGGTACTCGCCGAGAAACCCGACCCGCTCAGGGATTCGCGCTAGAAACGGCACCAGCGCCGCCTTCCAGGAGCGCGGCAGCACGATGGCCATATCGAACCGGCCTTTCAACCGGGCGGCCAGCTCGCGCCGGCTTTTGAGGCCAAACTCGCCGTGGCCCACGCCCAAGGGCAGCACCTCATCGACCTGAGGCATGCGCGCCAGAATCGGCTGGGACCACCCCGGGGCGACCACGCTCAAGGTGGCGCCTGGATGGCGCGCCTTGAGCTCGATGAACAGGCTCTGGGCCATCACCATGTCCCCCACCCAGGAGGGCCCCACGACTAAAAGCCGCTTGGCGGTGTCAGCCATTGAGCCACTCCAGGTACGCCTTCACGCCCTGAGCGACGGTCTTGAATTCGACGTCGCAGCCGGCGTCGCGAAGCCGCGAGATGTCCGCTCGGGTGTAGCTCTGGTAGCGCCCCTTGAGCTCGTCGGGAAAGTCGATGTAGTCGATCTGCCCCTTACCATAGTAGTCGATGACCGCCTCGCCGATCGCCTTGAACGGCTCGGCGCGCCCGGTGCCCAGGTTGAAGATGCCGGAAACGTTAGGGTGATCCAGAAACCACAGGTTCACGTCCACTACGTCGCCCACGAAAACGAAGTCGCGGCTCTGCATGCCCGCTTCATAACCGTCGAACGCGCCGAAGAGCTTGAGCGTCTGACCATTTTTGACCTGGCCGTGGTTGTGAAACGCCACGCTCGCCATTTTGCCCTTGTGTTGCTCGCGCGGGCCATAGACGTTGAAGTAGCGAAACCCGACCACTTGGGTGGTGAGCGTCGGCATGCGCGCGCGCACGTGCTGGTCGAACAAGAGCTTCGAGTAGCCGTAGACGTTGAGCGGCTTTTCGAACTCCGGCGACTCCTTAAACACTTCGCTGCCGCCGTAGGTGGCCGCCGAGGAGGCGTACAAAAAGGCGATGCCGTGCTGCTCGCAGTACTCCAAAAGCACCTTCGAGTACTCGAAGTTGTTCTCCATCATGTACTGGCCGTCCCACTCGGTGGTATCCGAGCAGGCGCCTTCGTGAAAGATCGCCTCGATCGCGGGCAGATCATTGGGCTCGCCGCGCAGGGATGCCTGCACTTCCATGAGGAAGGCGTCCTTGTCGCGGTAGTCAAAAAGCGTACAGTCGACCAGGTTCACGAACTTGGTGCCATCCGATAGATCGTCCACCACGACGATGTCGGTGCGCCCGCGCGCGTTGAGCGCCTTGACGATATTGGCGCCGATAAAGCCGGCCCCACCGGTCACTACGATCATAAGAACTCCTTGAAAAGCGCTCTGGTTGGCTTTGGTGCCTATAACCCATCTGCCTGGGATTGTATACTTGACGGCTTCTGAATTCATGGCCAATGGTGCTTTTTGCGATGAGTGTCTCGACGAACCAATCGACGCCAGATGTGTCGACCTTTCAAGGCTTGATCCTTGCGCTGCAGCAGTACTGGGCGGAACAGGGCTGCGTGATTCTTCAGCCGCTGGACATGGAAGTAGGCGCGGGTACCTTCCACCCGGCCACTTTCCTGCGCTCGATTGGCCCGGAAAACTGGAACGCCGCCTACGTGCAGCCTTCACGGCGCCCCACCGACGGGCGCTACGGCGAAAACCCGAACCGCCTGCAGCACTACTACCAGTTTCAGGTCGTGATGAAGCCCTCGCCGCAAAACTTCCAGGACCTGTACCTGGGCTCGCTCAAGCGCCTGGGACTCGATCCACTGGTGCACGACGTGCGCTTCGTCGAGGACAACTGGGAGTCGCCGACCCTCGGCGCCTGGGGGCTTGGCTGGGAAATGTGGCTCAACGGCATGGAAGTGACCCAGTTCACCTATTTCCAGCAGGCCGGCGGCATCGAATGCTACCCGGTGACCGGCGAGCTCACCTACGGGCTTGAGCGCATCGCCATGTACCTGCAGGACGTGGACAGCGTCTATGACCTGGTGTGGGCGGTCGCGCCGGACGGAAGTAAAGTCAGCTACGGCGACGTCTACCTGCAAAACGAGCGCGAGCAGTCCACCTACAACTTCGAGCACGCCGACGTCGACCAGCTCTTCGCCAACTTCGACCACCAGGAGAAGGAGTGCGGCAAGCTTCTGGAAGCGAAGCTACCGCTGCCCGCTTACGAGCAGGTGCTCAAGGCCTCGCACACTTTCAACCTGCTGGATGCCCGCCACGCGATCTCGGTGACCGAGCGTCAGCGCTTTATCCTGCGCGTGCGCACCATGGCCCGCGACGTGGCCCACGCCTACTTTGAATCGCGCAAGGCGGAAGGCTTCCCCATGGCTTCTGATGCGCTTCGCCGTGAACTACTAGACGACCAGGGAGACGCCTAAATGGCCGCTGATACGCTGTTACTCGAGCTCGGTGCCGAGGAGCTTCCGCCGACCGCTCTCGACGCGCTCTCAAACGCCTTTGCCGACGGTATCGAAAAAGGCCTAACGGAGGCCGAGATCGCCTTCGATAACGTGATCGCCTACGCCACGCCGCGGCGGCTGGCCGTGCGCGTCGAAGGGCTTGCCGACAAGCAGCCCGACCGCGAAGTCGAAAAGCGCGGCCCGGCACTGGCCGCCGCCTTCAAGGACGGCGCGCCCACCAAGGCCGCCGAAGGCTTCGCCCGCTCCTGCGGGGTCAGCGTCGACGAGCTGATTCATCTGGAAACCGATAAGGGCACCTGGCTTGGCTATCGCGAGCGTCAGGCGGGTGAAAGCGTTCAGGACCTGCTGCCGGCGCTTTTGCGTAAAACGCTGGCCGCGCTTCCGGTGCCCAAAAACATGCGCTGGGGCAGCTCGCGCATCGAATTCTCCCGCCCGGTTCACTGGCTGCTCGCGCTTTACGGTAGTGACGTGATCGCCGCCGAGGCGCTGGGCCTCGAGGCGAGCCGCACGACCTACGGCCACCGCTTTCACGCCCCGGATGCGATTCAACTTACGCATGCCGACGACTACCTCGAGGCGCTCGAGAACGCCTACGTGCTAGCGGATCGCACCAGGCGCCGCGAGCGTATTCGCGAGCAGGTACTGGCGGAAGCCGAAGTTCATGACGCAACGGCAGTGATCGACGAGGATCTGCTGATCGAAGTCAGCGGTTTGGTCGAGTGGCCGGTGGCGTTGACCGGCACCTTCGATGAGCGCTTTCTGAAAGTGCCCGGCGAGTGTCTGATTTCGTCGATGAAGGCGAACCAGAAGTACTTCCACCTGCTCGATGACGACGGCGCGCTCAAGCCCTTGTTCATCACTATCTCCAACATCGAGAGTCAGGACCCGCAGCAGGTCATCTCGGGCAACGAGAAGGTGATTCGCCCGCGTCTGGCGGACGCGGTGTTCTTTTATGACACCGACCGCAAACAGAGCCTCGCTTCGCGCATTCCCCAGCTCGAAAGTGTCGTCTTCCAGCAGCAGCTCGGCACGCTGGCCGATAAGGTGCGCCGTAGCACCGCGATCGCCACTTATATCGCACAAAAAATCGGCGGCAACACCGGCCATGCCCAGCGCGCAGTAGCGCTGGCCAAGTGCGATCTGGTCACCGAAATGGTGCTCGAATTCCCCGAGCTTCAGGGCATCATGGGCCGCTACTACGCCGAACAGGACGGCGAACCCGCCGAGGTCGCCCAGGCAATTGAAGAGCAGTACCTGCCCCGCTTCGCGCTGGATGACATTCCGCAAAGCCAAGCGGGCAAGGCGCTGGCGCTGGCAGACAGGCTCGATACGCTGGTGGGCATCTTCGCCATCGGCCAGCGCCCGACCGGTGCCAAGGACCCCTTCGCCCTGCGCCGCGCCTCCATCGGCGTGCTGAATATTCTGGTCAAGGGCGAGCTCGACCTGGACCTGCGCGAACTCTTGAGCGTGGCCGCCGAGCAGCATCGCGAGCTTGCCAAGGACGGCCTGGTCGACGACGTACTAACCTATATGCTGGATCGCTTCCGCGCCTGGGGGCAAGAAGAAGGGATCAGCGCCGAGATGTACTTGGCCGTTCGCGCCCGCCCCGTGACCAAGCCGCTGGACTTTGCCCGCCGCCTGCGCGCGGTCAAGGCGTTCACCCAACGCGAGGAAGCAACGGCGCTGGCCGCCGCCAACAAGCGCGTCTCCAATATCCTCGCAAAGCAAGAACACGACGGCAGCACTCGGGTCGATGAAGCGCTTCTACAGGAAGACGCCGAGCTCGCGCTGTTCGAAGCGGTTTCCCAGAGCCAGACGCGGGTAGCTCCGCTATTCGCCGAAGGCCACTACCAGCAGGCGCTGGACACGCTCGCGGAGCTTAGAGCGCCGGTTGACCGATTCTTCGATGAGGTCATGGTCATGGCGGAAGATCCCGGCGTGCGCCAAAACCGTTTAGCGCTGCTGGCGAGCCTTCAAGCGCTCTTTTTGGAAGTGGCGGATATTTCGCTACTGCCGCAGTAACTTCCTTAAAACGCGATGCTAAAAGGGGCGCCTTGCGCCCCTTTTTTATGACTGCTTATACCTCTTGAGCACACTTTCAATCGCCGTGTTTCACGTGAAACACTTTTTAAACTGCGTGCTAAACTCACCGGTATTAACGTTACGCTGCGACGTTTTCATTGTTGAAAAGATGATCGCGGCCTACCGAGACCATGTATGTATGACGAGTTTTTAAAGCAAGCCTACCCCAACCAACACTCCTCGATGGCTTACCATCAGCTGGGCGAAGAGCGGGTTTGGCTTAAGCGAGCCGTAAAACGCAACGGACGCTTTACTTATACGCCGCTCAATCTGTTTGCTCTTGTTCTCAAGGTCCAGGCGCTCAAGCCCGTACCGAATCCAGGCGGTGAAAAAAGCATTCAAACGGAAGTAGCCCGCCTTGAAGCGCTCGACGCCGCCGGCATTGCTGTACCGCGGCTGCTGGCGTGTAATTCTCAGGCGCTGCTGCTGGCGGACGCGGGTACGCCGGAAGCCCCCGCCTCGACGCTGCTGCATTGCCTAAAGCGAGCCGAGTCGCCGGAGGAGGTCGACCGCCTTCTGCAACTGGGTATCGAGGCGCTCAACGACGTCCATCGTCGCGGCTTTTACTTGAGCGAGGCCTTTACGCGCAATATCCTGGTCGTGAACGGACGCCAAATTGTTTTCATCGATTTTGAAACCGATCCGGGTGAGATACACACCCCGCTCGACTGTATGGTACGCGACTGGTACTGCTTTATTTTCTCGCTCTACGGCAAACTGCATGCTTCGCCGCTTCAGCGTGAACGCCTGACGCCGGCATTTATCGAAGGGCTCAATCGTACTCGCGGTGACGTCTCTACCGCTTTCAAGCAGGCCCTTTCGCCGCTTCTTCGCCTGCAGCGCATACCGTTCAAGCGTTTTGGAAGCGACGGCAGAAAAATTCACTCAACCCTGCAATCGCTCGCTATTTTACAAAAGCGTATTGCCTGAGAGCGCCATGCCTTCTTTTACTGCTAAAAAACTGGTGATCCTCGACCGCGACGGCGTCATCAACCAGGATTCCGATCATTACATCAGAACCCTCGACGAATGGGTGCCCTACCCCGCTTCGATTGCCGCCATTGGCGAGCTGACCCGCGCAGGCTTTACCGTTGTACTTGCTACCAACCAGTCTGGCCTCGCACGCGGCTACTTCGACGAAGCGACGCTCAGAGCCATGCATGAAAAGCTCGAACGGCTGGTCGACAACGTGGGCGGCAAGATCTCGTATATCGCTTTTTGCCCCCACGGGCCTTCCGATGGCTGCCGCTGTCGAAAGCCGCTACCTGGGCTGCTTCTTGAAATACAAAGCGCGCTCGATCTGGACTCGCTTCAAGGAAGCTGGATGGTCGGCGATAGCCTGCGCGATTTACAGGCCGGCGAGGCAGCGGGGAGTCAGCCGGTGCTGGTCAAAACCGGCAAGGGCCAAAAGACGCTTGAGAAGAACGAAGGGCTCGATAACGCGCGCGTTTTTGACGATCTTGCCGCGTTTACCCGCTGGCTTTTGGAAGAGCACGCCCACTGAATATTTTATTCAGCTTGCATAAAAAAACGCCGCGATAATCGCGGCGTTTTTCGTTTTCACTGTTTCACGTGAAACACATGGACTTAAATGTCCAGGTTCGCCACCAGCGCGTTGGTTTCGATGAAGTCGCGACGCGGCTCGACTTCGTCGCCCATTAGCGTATTGAACATCATGTCTGCCGCAACGGCGTCCTCGATGGTCACACGCAGCATGCGACGACTGTCCGGGTCCATGGTGGTTTCCCAAAGCTGATCCGGGTTCATCTCGCCCAGACCCTTATAGCGCTGCACGGAGAGTCCACGCTGACCTTCGTGCATCAGCCACGCCAGCACCTCGGAGAAGTCCTGAACCGGCTTCTGGCGCTCGCCACGGGCGATAAAGGCGCCCTCTTCCAGCAGATTGTTGAGCGTTTCACCCAGGCCCGCTATTGCACGGTAATCCGTGCTCTCGAAGAAATCGAGCCCCCACACGTACTCGGTGGTCACACCGTGAGCAATCAGCGACACCGTGGGTAGCATAAGGCCGCGCTCGCTGTCCTCCTTGAGATAGAACTGGTAGCGCGGACCGCCTTCGTAAGCCACACGTTCGTCCATGGCGGTTTGCAGCTCCGCAATCCAGTTCTCCATGGTGGCGCGATCCTTGAGGCTCGACTCGCCCTGCAGCGCGCTTGCGTAAACCGCCTGACGCAGTACTTCGATGGGGAACACGCGCCCGAGCCGGTCGATACGCTTCATGACGTTACGGTACTGATTCACCAGCGATTCGAGCTGTGAGCCGGTGATCGCCGGTGCGTCGGCGTTGACGTGCAGTCCGGCGCCGTCCAACGCGGTGGTGGTCAGGTAATCAACCATCGCCTGCTCATCCTTCAGGTAGAGCTCCTGCTTACCACGCTTGATCTTGTAAAGCGGCGGCTGGGCGATGAAGACATGACCGCGCTCGATCAGCTCCGGCATCTGGCGGAAGAAGAACGTCAACAGCAGCGTACGGATGTGCGAGCCGTCGACATCGGCATCGGTCATGATGATGATCGAGTGATAGCGCAGCTTATCCGGGTTGAACTCTTCACGGCCGATCCCGCAGCCAAGCGCGGTAATCAGCGTGCCGACTTCGGCGGAGGAAAGCATCTTGTCGAAGCGGGCTTTCTCGACGTTCAGAATCTTGCCTTTGAGCGGCAGGATGGCCTGGGTGCGGCGATCGCGACCCTGCTTGGCGCTGCCACCGGCGGAGTCACCCTCCACCAGATACAGCTCCGACTGGCTCGGGTCCTTCTCCTGGCAGTCGGCGAGCTTACCCGGCAGGCCGGCGATATCCAGCGCGCCCTTGCGCCGGGTCATGTCGCGTGCCTTGCGCGCCGCTTCCCGCGCGCGGGCGGCGTCGAGCATCTTGTTGACAATCGCCTTGGCTTCGTTGGGCTTCTCGACCAGATACTCGGCTAGAAGTCGCCCCATCTCCTGCTCGACGGCGGTCTTGACTTCGCTGGAGACCAGCTTGTCCTTGGTCTGGGACGAGAACTTGGGATCCGGCACCTTCACGGAAATGATCGCCGTGAGGCCTTCGCGGGCGTCATCACCGGAGGTGGCGACCTTGGCTTTCTTCAAAAGCCCTTCCGCTTCGATGTAGTGGTTCAGCGTGCGCGTCAGCGCCGCACGAAAGCCGGCAAGGTGGGTACCACCATCGCGCTGAGGAATGTTGTTGGTGTAGCAGTAAATGCTTTCGGTAAAAGAGTCGCTCCACTGCATCGCCACTTCCACCTCGACGCCGTCTTCGCGCACCGCGTTGAAATGGAATACCGGGTTTAGCGTCGACTTGTTCTTGTTAAGGTGGTCCACGAACGCTTTCAAGCCGCCTTCGTAGTGGAACAGCTCTTCACGACCGTCGCGCTCGTCCATCAAACGAATCGCCACGCCGGAGTTCAAAAACGACAGCTCGCGCAGGCGTTTGGCCAGAATGTCGTAGTGGAATTCGATATTAGCGAACGTTTCCGGCGACGGGCGAAAGTGCACCTTGGTACCACTTTTCTCAGTCTTGCCGACTACATCCAGCGGCGCCTGGGGTACGCCGTGTTGGTAGTGCTGTTCGAACACTTCACCCTGACGCCAGATGGTCAGCTTGAGCTCGGCGGAGAGCGCGTTGACCACCGAGACGCCAACGCCGTGAAGCCCGCCAGAGACTTTATAGGAGTTGTCATCGAATTTACCGCCGGCATGCAGCACGGTCATGATGACTTCGGCGGCGGAGACTCCCTCTTCCTCGTGAAGCTCCGTCGGAACGCCGCGACCGTTGTCGCTCACCGTAATGGATTCGTCCGGGTGAATTACCACGCGAATTTCACTGCAGTGGCCCGCTAGTGCTTCATCGATGGAGTTATCCACCAGCTCGAAAACCATATGGTGCAGCCCGGTGCCATCGTCGGTATCGCCGATGTACATACCCGGACGCTTGCGTACCGCATCGAGCCCTTTGAGCACCTTGATGCTTGATGAATCGTAAGCCTGCTCGCTCATTGACCACTCCGTCGTGAAGTCTGTCTCGTTCCGTGTCATCTATCCGGTTGGGGCTAGCCGACCGACCCCGTGTTCGTCATGTTTCACGTGAAACATTCGGATTTGAGTCGCTGGCTGCCACACGTCGCTGAGTACATCCGGATCGACGCTGGTGATGAATACCTGACACTGCATCTCTTCGAGCAGCGCGCAAAATAGCTTGCGGTGTTCGAAATCGAGCTCGGCCGGTAGATCGTCTATTAGATAAATGCATTGCCGTTTGGCACTGCTTTCCAGAAGCCGCCCCTGGGCAAGCTTCAGTGCGCTAACCACCAGCTTCTGCTGGCCTCTGGAAAGCACCTCAATGGCGGGCTGCTTACATAGCCGTATGCGAAGGTCCGCCCGCTGAGGCCCCTGCTGGGTAAAGCCCATTTGCTGGTCCGATGCACGGCTGGCTTTCAGCACGTCTGAAAGCGAGCGCTTGACGTCCCAACCGCGGGCATAGCGAAGCGTTAGCCCTTCAATGGGCAACAGGCGTTCGAGCGTCTGTTCGAAAACGGGCAAAAACGCGCTAAACCAGGTTTGACGCAGCGCGTCCATTCGCTCGCCGGATTCGCAGAGCTCCTGCTCCCATACCGCAATTTCCGCATCGGTTATTCTACCACGCCTTAGCAGCGCATTCCGATGTTTCACCGCGCGGCGAGCGCGTTTCCAGGCGTGCAAAAAATCGTGTTTCACGTGAAACACACCCCAATCCATGAACTCGCGTCGGCCGGCGGGCGAGCCCTCCAATAGGCGAAAGGCATCCGGGTTTATAAGCTGAAGGGGCATGGCATCGACCAGTTCGGCCAGACGTACGCCTTTCTGCCCCTTCAAACGCAGCTCCAGCTCGCGCTCAGCGCGAAGGCGCCGCACCCCAAGGGCAACCTCCGGGTCACCGGCCAAGCGGCCGTAGAGCGTCATGGCGGGGGCTTCGAACTGTATGGCGTGCTTGAGCTGGCGGGTACGAAACGAGCGTCCCATACCGAGGATGTGAATACCTTCCAGCAGGGTGGTCTTGCCGCTGCCGTTCGAACCGTGAATCAGGTTGACGTGGGGCGACGGCGCAAGCTCTACCGCGGCCAGGTTTCGAATGCCTTGAAAGTTGAGCTGGGTCAGGCTCATTGCTTAATCGCCTTGCTGCCAATGCGTGAAAAAAACGGCGCCTTTGAGTTAGGCGCCGCCTTGCCAAGTGACATCAAAGCCGCATGGGCATGACCACGTAGAGTGCATCGCCGCCGCCTGGCTCTTCCAACAGCGCGCTGCTGTTCGGGTCGGCCAGCGTCATCTGCACACGGTCCTCATTGAGCACCGCCAGCACATCGACCAGATAGCCGACGTTGAAGCCGACTTCCATGGCAGGGCCGGTGTATTCGATCGCCACGTTCTCTTCGGCTTCTTCCTGCTCCGGGTTGTTGGCCATCACCTTGAGGTTGCCCTCTTCCAGATACAAACGCACGCCGCGGTACTTTTCGTTGGAGAGAATCGCGGTGCGCGACAGCACCTGACGCAGCTCGGCGCGCTCGGCGATGAGTACCTTGTCGCCGTTTTTGGGCACCACGCGCTCGTAGTCGGGGAACTTGCCGTCAATCAGTTTCGAGGTGAAAGTGAAGTCGCCGGTGTGAGCGCGCAGATGGGTAGCGCCTAGCGTCAGGCTCACCGGCTCGTCGCTGTCGTCAAGAAGGCGCGAAAGCTCGAGGATGCCCTTACGGGGCACGATCATTTTCTGGCCCTGTTCGACGCTGACATCGACATCCCGCGAACACATCGCCAGCCGGTGACCGTCGGTAGCTACGGCGCGCAAAAGCTGATTCTGGATATCGAGCAGCATCCCGTTCAGGTAGTAGCGGACGTCCTGCTGCGCCATGGCAAAGGAGGTCGCTTCGATCAGGTGCTTGAGCGTGCCGCGCGGGATGCTCAGCTCCTGACTGCCTTCGCCATCCTCGATGTTGGGAAACTCCGCAACCGGCAGGGTCGATAGCGTGAACCGCGAGCGGCCGCTGCGCAGTACCGCCCGCCCCTCTTCGAGGGCCAGCTGGATCTCGGACTGATCCGGCAGCGATTTACAGATGTCCATCAACTTGCGCGCGGGAACGGTCGCGCCGCCCTCCTGCTCCACCTGGCTTGCCACCGTGCGGCCAACAAGCTCGACCTCGAGGTCGGTGCCGGTCAGCGCGACTTGATCGCCCTCGACCTGAATCAGCACGTTGGAGAGCACCGGTAGCGTTTGACGGCGCTCGACCACGCCCGCTACCAGCGTAAGGGGACGTAGCAGCGCCTCTCGGGAAATTGAAAACTTCATCACTACTCCAGGTTAAAGGATCAAAGGCCGCATCGGCTCGTCGAATATCAGTGCATGAACAAGGTGCGTTGGCAAAGGCTCAACTGGTGAGCAGGCGCATGAGGTTTTTGTAATCCTCGCGAATGTCGGCGCTCTCTTCCTGCAGCGTTTTGACCTTGCGACAGGCGTGTAGCACCGTCGTATGGTCGCGCCCGCCAAAGGCGTCGCCGATTTCCGGCAGACTGTGGTTGGTCAGCTCCTTGGCTAGAGCCATCGCCACCTGGCGCGGCCTTGCGACCGAGCGCGAACGGCGCTTGGAGAGCAGATCCGCCACCTTAATCTTGTAGTATTCCGCCACCGTGCGCTGGATGTTGTCCACGCCCACCTGCTTGTCCTGAAGTGCGAGCAGATCCTTTAGCGATTCGCGGATGAAATCCTGAGTGATCGGCTTGCCCATGAAGTGGGAGTCGGCGATGACTTTTTTGAGCGCGCCTTCGAGCTCGCGCACGTTGGAGCGAATCTTCTGGGCGATGAAAAAAGCGGCATCATGCGGCAAATCGACGCTTGCCTGGTCGGCTTTCTTCATCAGGATCGCCACGCGGGTTTCAAGCTCCGGCGGCTCGATGGCCACGGTCAACCCCCAGCCAAAGCGCGATTTCAAGCGCTCTTCTACCCCGTTGATCTCCTTGGGGTAGCGGTCCGAGGTCAGAATCATCTGCTGGCCGCCTTCCAAAAGCGCGTTGAAGGTGTGGAAAAACTCTTCCTGAGAGCGCTCCTTTCCGGCAAAAAACTGAATATCATCAATGAGTAGCGCGTCGACGCTGCGATAAAAACGCTTGAAGTCGTTAATCGCGTTGAGCTGTAGCGCCTTGACCATATCGGCGACGAAGCGCTCGGAGTGCAGATAGACCACGCGGGCATTTTCACGCTTGCCCGCCAGGGCGTTGCCCACCGCGTGCATCAGGTGGGTTTTACCCAGACCCACCCCGCCATAAAGAAACAGCGGATTGTAGGCGCCGCCCGGGTTTTCCGACACCTGCCGGGAGGCCGCGCGGGCGAGTTGGTTCGACTTACCCTCGACAAACTTGTCGAAAGTGAAATTGGGGTTGAGGCCGCTTGCGTGCTTGAGGCTCCCCTCGACCTGTACCTGGCGTTCGCCGGTACGTTTACCCGCAGACTCTTCACGCTCGGCATCGATTTCGCGCTCATCGGCAATATCGCCGCGCGGCGGGGTATGAACAGCCGGCGCGGCGGGGCGCTGTGGCGCGGCTGACACCGGATTACCCAGCTCTCGCGGCTGGGGGGCGGCCGCACGGCGGCTGCCAACGGTCAGACTCACCTTGGGCGGCTTTGCCGGTGATAGCTCGCGGATCAGCTCACTAATGCGCTTGGCGTATTTATCGCTCACCCAGTCGCGCACAAAGCGGTTGGGCGCCAGCAAGCAGAGCTCGTTGGCGTCTCCTTCTTCGGCCTGCAAAGGGCGAATCCATGTATTGAACTGCTGGGAGCTTAGTTCGTCCTGCAGATAATCCAGGCACTGCTGCCAAAGCGCGAGTGACACTCATCTCACCATCAGTTGAAAACGGCCGACTATTGTAGCGCTCAGCCTCCCTGTTATCCACACGTGTAAAGCCCCCTTTTTGGCCTGTGGACAACTTTGCGCGAGCTAGCGGGAAAAGTTCGGTGTGGGGTGGGGACAGCTCGTCCGATCGCGTTTTTCTCCCGCGCTATCCACACTCCTTTCACATCTTTCAAGCCGCTTTTAGACGGCTTATGCACACATTTTTTATAACTTTAACCAGCTGTTAATAAAATATAAAAACCACTTATCCACAAATAGTATCCCCACCATTAATAACAGCAGGTTTTAAATAACTTCATTAGTAATAGTAGTGTCTCGATGCGAACGCTTTGAAAACACGTTGCGGGTCGTTAGAAGGTTTTTAGCGCTTTTTGTACGCATAAAAATTGCACCGGGGGCGCGAAGTCTCTACAATTTCCGGTCTTGAATTGGATCTCCCCGGCTAGTTGCTCACTGGACCGGGTCGTTTGGAATTCACTTTCGTCCTAAACCACGTGGGAATAACGAGTTATGAAACGCACTTTTCAACCCAGCGTTCTCAAGCGCAAGCGCGCGCATGGCTTCCGTGCTCGTATGGCAACCAAAAACGGCCGTGCCGTTATCAATCGCCGTCGCGCCAAGGGCCGCAAGCGTCTGAGCGCCTGATTTCAGATTGCGTGTGTCGCATCAGGGCTTTCCCCGGGATTTACGTTTACTGAATGCCGGGGATTTCAGCCACGTATTCGAGCAGGCAGACCTCAAGGTCCACGGCAAAGGCATGATGGCGCTCGCGCGCTTTTCGCCTCGAGGACATCCTCGCGTTGGATTTGTGGTCAGTAAGAAGAACGTCAAGCTCGCCGTCGATCGTAACCGCTTCAAGCGTCTTGTTAGAGAATCCATTCGACTTCGTCAGCACCGCCTTCCCGCGATGGATATCGTGGTATTGGCAAAACGCGGCGTACAGGATATCGATAATGACACCCTTGCCCGCCAGCTACACGGCATGTGGAAACGACTCGCCCGAGAGGCAACGGCCGCCACACCGCCTTCCCCGCTTGAAAACGCTACGCATGGCGCTTGATTCAACACGTCGCTGCTCGACCCGGGCCTGCCTTCTGGCAGGCTTTCGTGTGTCTTGGGCCGAGTAAACGGCGCTGCGCCATTGGCATGTTCACCACCCATCGGGCAGACCCCTCATGGACGTAAAACGACTTTTATTGCTGATTCCACTGGCCATACTGGCCTATCTACTGGTGATCCAGTGGAATCAGGACTACGGGCAGACCAGCTTCGAATCGACGCCGGAAATCACCCAGCGCGACAACACCCCGGCCGATGAAGGCGCGGACCGCGACAATCTGACTGTCCCCAGCAGCGGTGCCCCGCAGGGTAGCGCCGACGAAGGGCTACCGGCAGAGTCGGCAAGCGATGCTGCCAGCCGCGATTTCATCGCCGTCACCACCGACGTGCTGGACGTGCGCATCGACCCTTACGGCGGCGACATCGTTTTTGCCGCCCTGCCCCAGCACGAAATGACGCTGGATTCCGAGCGCAACTACGTGCTGCTTTCGGACAACGCCACGCGAAGCTACGTCGCGCGTTCGGGCATTCAGCTCGATGGCCAAGCCAGCCGTATCGCCTTTACGCCGGAGCGCACCGAATACCGCCTGGGCAACGACGAGCAGACGCTCAACGTCGACCTGACCGCCGACGTCAACGGCGTCGAGATCACCAAGCAGTTGACCTTCGAGCGCGGCAACTACGCGGTCGACGTCAACTACTTCGTGGCGAACAACACCGATGCGCCGGTCAGCGCCCGCTTTATCGGCCAATTAGCGCGCGATAACAGCCCTGACCCCTCCAGCGGCGTGACGCTGGGCATGAACTCCTACATGGGCGCGGCATACTCCACGCCGGATACGCGCTACGAAAAAATCGACTTCGAAGATATTCAAAATAGTAGTTTCCAGAATCGCGAAGCCGAAGGCGGCTGGATTGCGATCATTCAGCACTATTTCGTCTCCGCCTGGGCGCCGAAGCAGAACGAGCAGAACCTTTTTTATGTCACCACCGACGCGCGCGATCGCAACGTGGTCGCCTTTGCCGGCCCGACCAGCAGCGTCGCCGCCGAAGGTGAAGCAACCCTAGGGGCCACGCTCTACATGGGCCCGAAGGTGCAGGACTATCTGGAACAGGTCGCCCCCAACCTTCAACTGACCGTGGACTACGGCTGGCTCTGGTTCATCGCCAATCCGCTGTTCTGGCTTCTCGATCATATCCAGGACATCGTCGGCAACTGGGGCTGGTCGATCGTGCTTCTGACCGTGCTGGTCAAAGCCGTGCTCTTCCCGCTATCCGCCAAGGCCTACAAGTCGATGGCGCGCATGCGCAAGCTCGGACCGGAGATGCAGCGGCTTAAAGAGACCTACGGCGACGATCGCCAGAAGATGTCTCAGGAGATGATGAAGTTCTACCAGAAAGAGAAGATCAACCCGCTCGGCGGCTGTCTTCCGATCGTGGTGCAGATGCCGGTGTTCATCGCGCTGTACTGGATGCTTCTGGAGTCCGTGGAACTTCGCCACGCGCCGTTCATTTTCTGGATTCAGGATCTCTCGGTGAAGGACCCCTACTTCATCCTGCCGATTCTGATGGGCGTGTCGATGTTCGTGCAGCAGATGCTCAACCCGACGCCTCCGGACCCGATGCAGGCGAAGATCATGCGGCTACTGCCGATCATCTTCACCTTCTTCTTCCTGTGGTTCCCGGCGGGTCTGGTCATCTACTGGGTGGTCAACAACATTATCTCGGTGGCGCAGCAGTACTTCATCACCAAGCGCATAGAGAAAGACCCAAGCGTTGGTAAAGGGATGCGAACCAAGTAATCGCTCCCCGCACTTGACTCACCAGACCCCCGCCCCGTGCGGGGGTCTGGCGTTTTGAGCGCCGCGAATTCACACTATCGCCATTCATTCAAGAGACGCGCCATGGCCTCAACACTCTACACCCAGGACACGATCGCAGCGCTGGCTACCCCGCCCGGGCGCGGCGGAGTCGGCATCATTCGGGTCTCCGGACCTGCCTGCGGCGATATCGCCACCGCACTGCTGGGGCGATGCCCGGTCAACCGCTACGCGCACTACGGGCCGTTTCACGGCGAGCACGGCATCATAGATGAAGGCATCGCGCTTTCATTTGAAGGCCCGAACTCCTTCACCGGCGAGGACGTGCTGGAGCTTCAGGGCCACGGCGGGCCGATCATCATGGACATGCTGCTTGAGCGCTGCATGGCGCTCGGCGCGCGCCTCGCCCGTCCCGGCGAGTTCTCCGAGCGCGCTTTCCTCAACGACAAGCTGGATCTTGCCCAGGCCGAGGCGATCGCCGATCTGATCGACGCCACGTCGCGCTCGGCCGCCGAAAACGCCGTGCGCTCGCTGCAGGGCGAGTTTTCGAACCGGGTATCGCAGCTGGTCGAACGGCTGATTGCGCTGCGCGTCTATGTCGAGGCCGCCATCGACTTCCCCGAGGAGGAGATTGACTTTCTCGCCGACGGCCACGTGGCCACACGGCTTCAGGGCGTACGGGAGGAGCTGGAGTCGGTACGCCGCGCCGCGGGCCAGGGCGCGCTGTTGCGCGAAGGCATGAGCGTAGTGATCGCCGGGCGACCCAACGCTGGCAAATCGAGTCTTTTGAACGCGCTGACCGAGCAGGAGACGGCAATCGTCACCGACATCGCCGGCACCACCCGGGACGTACTGCGCGAGCATATCCATATCGACGGGATGCCGCTTCACGTGATCGACACGGCCGGACTCAGGGACACGCCGGATGCGGTGGAGAAGATCGGCGTGGCCCGCGCCTGGGCGGAAATCGAGAAAGCCGACCGGGTACTTCTGATGGTGGACGCCGCAACAACCGAGGCGACGGATCCGATGGCGATCTGGCCGGAGTTCGTCGAACGCCTGCCACAGCTTTCGCGGCTCACGCTAGTGCGCAACAAGATCGATGAGAGCGAAGAAGCCGCGGGTATCGATTTATCCACAGCTACCCCGACATTGCGCCTGTCGGCGAAGACCGGGACGGGTGTGGACAGTTTGAAAGAGCATCTCAAGGACGTGATGGGCTTTGCCGCCACCACCGAGGGGCGTTTCTCGGCCCGCCGGCGCCACCTGGATGCGCTGGACCGTGCATTGGCCGCACTCGATAACGGCCGTGCCCAGCTCGAAGGCCTAAGCGCCGGTGAGCTGCTCGCCGAAGACCTGCGCGACGCCCAAGGGGCGCTTGGCGAGATCACCGGCGAGTTCAGCGCCGACGATCTCTTGGGCGAGATTTTCGGCAGCTTCTGTATCGGCAAGTAGCACCGACCACCTATGCGAGTAAGTGCTTACTTTTCTTACAGAGCCTATAGAATAGGCTATTAGCCTCTATTCGCCCCACACGTCGCGGGCGATGTCGACCACAAGCGCAAGCTTGGCCTGCTGCTCGGCTTCACTGAGCGAGTTACCCTCTTCGGTCGAGGCGAAGCCGCACTGGGTGCTCAGGCAAAGCTGATCGAGCGGCACGTAGCGCGCCGCCTCCAGGATGCGCGCCTTGATCGCTTGTGGGTCCTCAAGCTCGCCGGTCTTGGTGGTCACTAGCCCAAGCACCACTTTTTGATGGCCGGGCTTGATGAAGCGCAGCGGCGCGAAGTCGCCGGCGCGGTCGGAGTCGTACTCCAGAAAGAACGCGTCGATATTCACCGAGCCGAACAGCAGCTCGGCGACCGGCTCGTAACCGCCTTCGGAAATCCACGTCGAGCGGAAGTTACCGCGGCAGACGTGCATGCCGATCACCAGATCCTCGGGTTTGTTCTCAAGCGCCTGGTTGATTACCCGGGCGTAAATGCGGGCTAGCGCGTCCGGGTCTTCACCGCGCTCGACGACCTGGGCGCGCTGCTCATCGGAGCAGAGATAGGCCCAGACGGTATCGTCGAGCTGCAGGTAGCGACAGCCGGCGTCGTAAAAGGCCTGTACCGCCTCTTTATAAACCCGGGCGAGGTCGTCGAAGAAGTCGTCGATATGGGGGTAGGCCTGCTGGCTAACCACGTTCCGACCGCCGCGAAAGTGCAGCACGCTGGGGCTGGGGATCGTCATCTTGGGCGTGGCGTTGCCGCTGACGCTGGCGAGATACTTGAAATCCTCGAGCATTGGGTGCGTGCCAAAGCCCAGTTTGCCCGTCACGCGAACGTTGCGCGATTTGGTCTGTACGCCGCTGAACTGGATGCCCTGCTCGGCGTCGATCCCCTCTACGCCTTCGAGCCCCTCAAAAAAATCGAAGTGCCACCAGGCGCGGCGAAACTCACCGTCGGTGACCACTTTCAAGCCGCACTGGCACTGCTCGTCGACCGCGTGCTTGATCGCCGCGTCTTCTATCCGGCGAAGGTCGCTGTCGCTTTTTTCACGGGCGTTCTTGATGGCCGTTGGCCGCAGCAGGCTGCCCACGACATCGGCGCGAAAGGGGGCGGTTTGATCGCTCATCATACTCTCCTGCTCTATTACACGTGACTCGATAAACCCATGCTCGCGCAAACCTGCGCTGAGCAAAAGTGATCTTTTTTTGAGATCAGGTGAATCATTTTAATGACTGCGCCGACGCATCGGCCAAAACGCTGTTTGGTCTCTGCTCATACTGAGCACGCCCTCCACGCACAGCACGAAAACGGCCAGCCAGATGGCGATATAGGTCGGCCACTCGTTGGGGGCGACCGACTCACCCAGCCACAGCGCCACCGCGAACAGCAGCAGAGGCTCTACATAGACTAAAAGGCCGAACAGGCTCAGGTTCAAAAGCGGCGCCGAGAGCGCCTGAAACACCAGCGCCAGAGCGCTCAAAAGCCCAAGGCCCACGACCAGCGCCGCGGATTCGATACTCGGCGCGCCGATCACACCGCCCCCATTAACGATGAAAAAGAGGCTGACCGGAAGCGCCAGCAGCATGTCGAACCAGAGCCCGCCGATGTGGTTGGTGCCGGTCGCCCGGCGCAGCCAAAAGTAGAGCGGATAGCCCAGGCACACCACGAGCGCGGGCCAGGCCAGCGCCTGAGAGATCAGCAGCTGATTCAATGCCCCCGCCAAAGCGAGCAGGCTGGCCAGGCGCTGAAAGCGCGACAGACGATCGTCAAAGGCGAAGCGGCCGATGATGATCATGGTTATCGGCATCAGAAAATAGCCTAGTGACACCGCCAGCCCCTGCCCGTGGCCTGGCGCCCACATGAAAAGCCATAGTTGAACGCCGAGCAGCCCAGCCCCGAGAAGCCGCGTTGCCCAAAAGTAGCGCTCGGCTTTTAGGCGCCGCGCCACCTCGATAACGAGCGCGCCGTAGCCGCGCCAAAGAATGAACAGAGTTAGGCAGGGAAAAGTGAGCAGCATGCGCCAGCCGTAAATTTCCGAGCCGCTTAGCGCGCCGAGCAGTGGCGTATAGGCGAACATGAGCGCAAAGAAGATCGAAGCCGCGACGTTCAGAGTAACGCCAAGGGCGATAGAGGATTGAGTAGGCATGAGGCGCTTCCGGACAGGAACAGGTCGCGGTACTTTATTGCATCACGTACGATAAAGGCGCCCGAATTAGCCGGCCATCACGATAAATTTTCTCACGGAGCACACACAATGGTGCTGGATGACTTCGATAAAGCCCTGCTCGAACATCTGCAAAAGGATTGCCAGACACCGCTTCGCGAGCTTGCCGAGGCGGTACATCTTTCCACCGCCTCCGTGCAGCGGCGCATTCAGCGGCTCAAAAAGGAGGGCTACATCAAGGCGAACGTGGCGGTGCTCGACCCGGACAAGCTCGGTCAGGTGATCACGATTTTCGTCGAAGTGCGCGCCGACAAGACCCACGCCGCCGACCTGGACGCGCTCAAGGCGCGCTTTTCAGGCCCGGAGATTCAGCAATGCTACTACGTGACCGGCGAGGCGGATTTCATGCTGGTGCTTTTGGTGCCCAGCATGCGTCGCTTCCAGCAAATTTGCGACGCGCTGTTTCACGAAAACCCGAACGTGAAATGGTTTCGTACGCTGGTCGCACTGGATCGCGTCAAAACCTCTCAGGAAGTTTTGCCGGCCTAGTTTGGCTACTCTTCGACCAGCCAACGGGCATCGAAGCGGCTCTCGCCGCCGAGCAGCGCGGTCACCTCGCTCATCGCGCCCTGCATGCGCTCATCGAGCCCCCAAGGGGGGTTGATCACCAGCATGCCGCTGGCGTACATACCGTGGGCCTCGACGCCGGGTTCACGTAGTGTGAGCTCACTTTGCCAGATCTTGCGCACGCCGCTGGTTTTCAGCGCGCTTAGAAGCGTGTGATGAGCGCCTGACGGCAACAGCGGGTACCAGATCAACATAACGGCGTGGCGCACCTTCTCGAGTGCGTAAATCACGCTATCCGCCACCTCCTGATACTCCGCCTTACGCTCAAAACTCGGGTCGATCAGCACGCACAGCCGAGGCGTTCTCACCGGCACGCGCCTTTCGAGCTCGGCCAGCCCATCGCCATGGATACGCAGCGCCGCCTCGGGCAGCGTCTGGCCGTCGAGCTCGGCATGCTCGCCTGGGTGAAGCTCGCAAAGGCGCAGCGCGTCCTGCTCGCGAAGCCCCTGGCTTAGCCACCAGGGCGAGCCTGGGTAGCGGCTCAATTCGGTGTCATTGGCTTGAACACGAGCTACGTGGGAGAGCCATTCGCACAGTAACGGGTTGGCCAGGCTTTTGCGCGCCTTCCATAGCGGCTCGACACCTTCGCGGTGCTCCTGAAGCTTCAAGGCTTCCCTTGATCCCAACGGATAAAGGCCGCGACCGGCGTGGGTATCTATATATGTAATAGCGCTTTTTTTACGTAATAGATAATCACACACTGCATAAAGGGTGAGGTGTTTATGAACATCGGCAAAATTGCCGGCATGATAGGCGTGTTGGTAGGAGAGCATGGCGGTTCGCACTGGTGAAATAAAAAAGCCCGCTATCCATGATAGCGGGCTCGCGGGTCAGACCCTACCGGGTCGAATCACATCGATCAGTAGTTGCCCTGGCCCTGATTTTGGTTCTGACCGGCCTGACCGGTCGGCGTCAGGGTGATTTCAACGCGACGGTTCTGTGCACGGCCCTGTTCGTTGTCGTTACTGGCCACCGGCTGCGATGCGCCGTAACCGCTGGTTACCAGACGAGAGGAAGAAACACCGTTCTGGCTCAGGTAGCTACCTACGGCCTGAGCGCGGCGCTCGGAAAGGCGCTGGTTGTAGTCGGCGGCGCCGGTACTGTCGGTGTGGCCAGCAATATTGACGCGCGTATCGGTGTATTGAGTGAGCACGTTCGCTACTTCGTTGAGCGAGCCGCGTGCCTGACCGGTCAATTCCGAGGAGTCAAAACCGAAAGAGACGCTATTGGGCATGTTGAGCACGATGTCGTCGCCGCGACGGTCGATTTCGATGCGCGAACCCTGCAGGCTTTCGCGCAGCTGATTCTCCTGACGGTCCATGTAAGCGCCAACACCGGCCCCCGCAGCAGCACCTACGGCAGCTCCGATCAGCGCACGGTCGCGACGGCTAGTGGCGCCGTCACCGGAGAGCGCGCCGGCCACACCGCCGACCACCGCACCAATACCCGTACCGATGCCGGTGCTGGAGCGCTGCGTTTGGCCGCCGTAGGGGTCGGAGCTGGCACACCCGGCAATCAGAAGGGCCGCGGCTACCGGGGTCAACAGTCGAGAAATACGCATCACTCACTCCTTTAAAAGCTTATTTGATTAAACCGGGCTGTGGGTCAGTCGTCACTGATCAACGCCAACAGCTCGTTCAAGAATAATAGACCATGAGGAGAAGCACGTAGTTTTACCGGCACTTGCACTAAAAGTCCTTTTTTCTCAGCGCTGGATAGTTTCTTCAAGAGAACCTCCGGCGGCTGGCCCGTATGCGCCGACCAAAGCGCCATATCGACGCCGTCGGTCAAGCGCAGCGCGTTCATGGCGAACTCCAGCGGAAGCTCCGCTTCATCGATCGTCGATTTGCCGGCGATGAAGCCGCGCGGATCAAAGCGTCGGCGCAGGTAGGCATCGGGCTGGCGGGTCTTCCAGCGCCGCTCGATCGTCCAGTGCCCCTGCTCGTCGATATGCGAAAGCTTACCGTGGGCGCCGGCGCCGATCCCCAGGTAGTCGCCGAACTGCCAATAGTTAATATTGTGACGGCTCTGTTGACCCGGCTGGGCGTAGGCCGATATTTCGTAGCGCTCGAACCCCGCCTGAACCAGCCGCTCGTGGCCCCGCTCTTGAATGTCCCAAAGCGCCTCCTCCTGGGGAAGCACCGGCGGGCTCGAATGAAAGGCGGTGTTGGGCTCGAGCGTCAGCTGATACCAGGAGAGGTGATCCGGCGAAAGCGCTAGCGCCTGGTCGATGTCGGCCAGCGCCAGCTCCGGCGTTTGACCCGGCAGGCCGTGCATCAAATCGATGTTGAGATTATCGAAGCCCGCAGCGCGGGCCTGGCCCACGGCGTTGGCGGCTTCCTCGGCGCTGTGGATACGACCCAGCGCTTCGAGCTGAGCGGGTTGAAAGCTTTGGGTGCCGATCGAGAGCCGATTGATCCCCGCCTCACGGTAGCCGACGAAGCGCGCCTGCTCGGTGGTGCCAGGATTGGCTTCCAGGGTGATCTCGATGGACGGCGAGAAAGGCAGCCGCGCGCGTACTTCGCTCAACAGACGCCGGTAGAACGAAGGCGATAACAGGCTCGGCGTGCCGCCACCGATGAAGATGGTCTCGAGCGAGCGGCCGTCGGCCAGCGCCAGATCGGCATCCAGATCCGCCAGCAGCGCATCAAGGTAGTTTTCCTCGGGCAGCTCTCGGCTTTGCGGCTCGTGCGAGTTGAAATCGCAGTAAGGGCACTTTCTAACGCACCAGGGGGTGTGGATATAAAGCGACAGCGGTGGGGTATTACCCATGCGCCACCTTCAACAGATCGACCAACCCCTGCAGCGCCCGTCCCCGGTGGCTGAGCCGGTTCTTGGTTTCCGATGAAAGCTCCGCCACGCTCATACCCTGGTCCGGTAGCCAGAAAAGCGGGTCGTAGCCAAAGCCGTTGTCGCCGCGCGGGTGGGCCAGTATCTCCCCTTCCCAACTGCGCTGAACGATGATCGGCACCGGATCGTCGGCGTGGCGCAAATAAACCAGCACGCACCAGTAGCGTCCGGTGCGCTGACCTTCGGCGCAGTCGGCGAGCGCATGAAGAAGTTTCTCGTTGTTGCGCGCATCGCTTTTGGGCTCGCCAGCAAAGCGCGCCGAGTAGATACCCGGCGCCCCGGATAGTGCGTCTACCTCAAGACCCGAGTCGTCTGCCAGTGCCGGTAGCCCGCTAATCCGGCTCGCTTCGCGCGCTTTCAACAGTGCGTTTTCGATAAAGGTCAGGCCGGTCTCTTCGACGTCCACCACGCCAAATTCGGACTGCAACCGCACATCGAACATCAAGGGCGAAAGAAGCTGTTTGAACTCTTTTAACTTGCCAGCGTTACCGCTGGCTAAAACGAGCGTATCGACCGCGGACATGGTGTCACCTCCAGTATGGACTCTCCAGTTTACGCCGAACGAGATCGCAGCTAAAGATGGCGACTTCAGGTGGATGGATTAGACTGTTCATCCGAAAGATGACTAGCCAATCAGACCGGCGGCTTACTTTTTCCTAAGCAATATGAAGGTAAAGCGCCATTTCACTTATTTTTAGTAACATAACTTTACTAAACTGATCTTCCAGGTAACAATCACCTCATTAGCGTCTCACACTTTATTTGCAGTTGGAGGGTTTATCGATGGTGCAGGAAAAGACCCAGGGCGTGGTGTACATCGTCACCGAAAAAAGCCCTCAATCTCAGCTATTTGCAGAGTACCTGAATAAAAAAACAGGTCACACGATCGATCTTTACGCGCCGGGGGCGGCGCTGCCGGCGTCCAACGCCGAGCATCAGCTTTTGCTGGTGGATGCGGATCACATCAGCGTCGATGCCATTCCCGACTGGCAGGAAAAGCTTCCCGAATCGCTCGCCCGCATGCCTTTGGCCGCCTTCAACATCCGTGACATGGACCATGCGCTGGAAGCGCTCTCATGCTCGCAGCTCAAGGGCGTGTTCTACCGCAACGAAAATCTCGAAGTGATTTGTAAGGGTATTCACGCGCTTCTAAACGATGAGCTCTGGATGTCGCGTGACTTGATGGCACGGCTCATCCTTTTTTATCGCAAGTACCAAAGCAACGCGTTTCGTCCGGCCTGTGGGCTGACCAATCGTGAAATGGAGATCATTTCGCTGTTGAGCGCGGGCTCGTCGAACCAGCAGATCGCCGAAAAGCTTTTTGTTAGTGAGCACACGGTCAAGTCGCACCTTTACAACATCTTTAGAAAGATCAACGTGCACAACCGCATTCAGGCGCTTAACTGGATTCATCAGAACCTGGGGCCGATTCTACCCAATATCGAAACCGCGCGTAGCCTGCAGCGCGGCCGCTAATTTTCCAACGAGCATTCGGCCATGGTCACGTATCGTTTTCATTTACCGCTCGCCGCCTGCCTGCTGACGCTGGCCCTGTCGGTTTACGCCAGCGAAGAGCTTCCTGGCCAGCCCGTATCTCCCAACCAGCCGGCTTCACCAAACGACACTCTGTCGGAAAACGAGCAGGAAGAGGTGGATGCGATCAACCGCCTCTCCGGGCCAGACGGTGCGGAAATCGAGCCGCGCGGTTACGGCAGCAGTGAGCTGACCGGGGTCATGATCGATCGCACCATCACCATGGCCGGTCGTTCGTTCTACCGTGCATTCAGTCAGCGCGCTATGGATAACCCGCTAATCAACAACGCCACGATCACGATTCAGGAGCGCCCGGACGCCCGTTGGGGAAGCCAAGTCTGGATCATGCAGGGCAATCAAATGTATTTCCGCACGCAGCTTTCGCCAAGAATCAATCAGGCGGATGAAGCCGCTGACGAGGCGGTACAAGTGGTTCAGGAAGCGCTGCTAAAGGAACAGTTGGCAACGGCGTTAACGTCAGACAAAGATCTGGGAAGCGAGGAGTTACGATAATGAAAGGCAAACAACGCAGTTTCATGCTAGGCGTCGCCGCTCTGGCGTTAGCGGGTACTACACATGCAGTCGCAGGGGATCTGGTTTACCGACCGCTCAATCCTTCTTTTGGTGGCGACCCTTTCATGGGCACTTATCTACTGGGTAAGGCGCAGGCTCAGGATACCACCACCGACCCCAATGCGCGCAGCGTGGACAGGCTCTCTTCCACAGACCGACTCGTTCAGAGTCTGGAAAGCCGGCTCATTTCGCAGCTAATCAACGATGTGGGCGCCGGCAATGTCGATCAGGGCTCTTTCGATAGCGGCGAGTTCAACGTAGTGGTAAGCGACGATGGCGGCGAGCTCGTCGTACGTGTGGTGGACAAGCTCACCGGCGATATAACTAATATCAGTGTAGGCGGCGCCTTTAATCCTTAATAAAAACAGCGCTCACGTTTACCAATACCGAATCGGCAAAACGCCGCATAACGCTTATTTGTATCGTCAGGGGATCACAATGAAAATCATCGCTTCACTCATGCTGGCTGCGCTTCTTAGCGGCTGCGCCGGCATGGTCGCCAATTCGGAAAATCTGGAAGGTGCTCAAGCCACGCTCACACCACGCGGGGCTACCTATCAGGATCTCGTTTCGCTCCCGCCGCCGGCAGGCAAAATCTTCGTCTCGGTCTACGACTTTCGCGATCAGACCGGTCAGTACCGCCCGGCGCCAGCCAGCACCTTCTCCACCGCTGTGACGCAAGGGGCTGCGGCGATGCTAACCGGCGCGCTTGCCGATTCTGGTTGGTTCATCCCACTTGAGCGGGTCGGGCTTCAAAATCTTTTGACTGAGCGGCGCATCATCCGTGCCGAGTTCGAGCGCTTCGGCCAACCCGATACGCTACCGTCGCTGCGGGCGGCGTCAGTCATGCTCGAAGGCGGTATCATCGCGTATGAGTCCAACGTACGCACCGGCGGCGCGGGCGCTGAATACTTCGGCATCGGTGCTTCGGGCCAGTACCAGGTTGACCAGGTCACGATCAACCTGCGCGCGGTGGAGATTTCCACCGGCGAGATACTTGCCAACGTAACGACCACCAAGACCATCTACTCAAAAGAGCTACGTGCCGGGGTGTACCGTTTTATCGATTTCCGTCGACTGCTGGAAGCCGAAGCGGGGATTACCACCAACGAGCCTGTACAGATGGCGGTCATGTCGGCGGTGGAGTCTGCGGTTATTCACCTAATCGCTCAAGGAGTGGAAAACAACCTTTGGAATCTGGCAAGCGGTAACAACATTCAAGGTTCGGTACTTGCCGACTATTTGAATGCGCCCATTCCAGAATTGTAAAAATATGTGAACAATATTTTTTGGTACCGGTACGCGCCATTTTCCTAATAAAGATTGGTCGATAAAAGCGTTCGGTCACTAAAAACTTACTAAAAGCGGTGTCGCACAAGTGTGGCACCGCTTTTTTAATTCACTAAAAACAACAACTTATAACAGCATTAAAAAAATAGTACTTTGTATTATTAGAATAATTAAATAGATGATCTTATATCCAGGAAAATTACTGATAGCGCAATTTTACAGATAGGCCAAACTCAACCTCGTGAATACATTTTGATACAAAAACTTTCAAAGGGTATGAGGATGACTATCAACCAGGCGTTTTCGCTGTTAAGAGCAGCAACGGTCAAACCGTCGCTAGCGCTAATCGCCCTAACGATGACATTTTCATCCGCTGCCCAAGCCGGCCAAGACAATCGCATCGCTCAGTATGTCTATAGCGGGTCAAAGCAGATAGGCCCCGGTAACTACAGCGTCATTTACCAAAACGGTAACAACAACCGGACCAACGTCGCTCAATCCTATTCGGCCCAGTATCAAAACGGTAACTTTTCGAGTATCCGCCAAATCGGTAACGCAAATGCGGCGTCAATCGAACAAATCGGTGGCAACAATACCAGCCAGGTTTCGCAAAAAGGTAACGAGCACAGCGTTTCGATTCTTCAGAATAACGGTTCTCAAGGAGCGGAAGCCTTCGTTACTCAAACGGGTCAGCAAAGCAATATCACGATTTCACAATCGGGGAGTGGTTACCGCAGCATCAATGTCGAGCAACAAGCGTTCTCGGGCAATGCGCGACCAGTCACCGTCGTCACTTACTGAGCAAAAATCCTTGCTCAGTAACCAACAAAGCAAGTCGTCATCATAAAGGGGAATCACCAAATGAAAACTCAAATCACTACTATCGCTGCTGGTATCGCTCTTGCATTAAGCACCGCTGCTTCTGCTCAAGTCGCCAGCGATTCCTACATTATCCAATACGGCAACGAACACAGCACCAACGTTACTCAGTACGGTAACCAGGAATCACGTATTCGTCAGGAACGTGGTAACGACAACGCAGCTACCGTCGTTCAGGACGATGTTGTCGGCCAGGCTCCCACTCCGTTCGAGGCAGCGAACGTCTCCAGCATTCAGCAACAAGGCAGCCGCAACGATACAGTCGTGAACCAGGTAGGGAACGGTAACGACAGCTACGTTCTTCAAAACGGCAACGGTAACGTAGCTGAAATCATGCAAGACGGCCTTGATGACAAGTCAGTGGCGCAGTCTTACGGCAGCGATAACCTGACCATGCTCGATCAAAACGGCAACATGAACGATAGCACCGTTACTCTGCGTGGCGACCGTAACATTGCCGATGTAACACAGTCTGGTAACGAACTGAAGAGCGTTATCGTTAACCAAGGCGGTAACGACAACGAATACAATGTAATGCAAAGCGGCGACCGTCACGACTCTTACATCCTGACCAACGGCTATGGCAACTACCAGCAAGTTAGCCAAAGCGCTTTGTACACTCAAAATGCTCATCAATCCACTATCGAAACTTACGGCAGCTACAACAATAACGTTGTAAAGCAGGCTCGCTAAGCGTTTATCGCTCAAAGATATTGGAAGCCAAAACCGCCCTTGAGGGCGGTTTTTTTTATGCACAAGAATTATTAAAAACGCTTATCTAAGATGCAGGGTTAGCGTCCCCCCCTTACCCTGGGTCGATGAGCGTGAGCGGTTGGTACCCTTGAGGATATCTACCTCCAAACGTTCGTTGTCGGTTAACAGCGTGACCTCACCTTCTAATGCGGTACCTTCATAACTGAAGTCGGCGGGAACGCTCATACGTTCCTCCGAGTACTCGGTGACCTGGTCGCCGTCGCTTACCCGCCAGTGCGCTGAAAACTCCGCGCCTTCCGTGCCGCTGATGTTGATCTGAATTCGGGTCATGTCCTGCTCCTGATAGGCCAGTGCGCCGGTGGATAAGGCGCCCACCAAACCCGCAACGCCCAGTGTATAAGACCAAATCGATCGCCGTTTCATGGTGAGTAACCTCATCAACCATAAACGCCGCCCGGATGGGCGGCGTTTTGAGTGTAGCAGCAGTTTGCCGATCGCTCTGATTAAAGCAGCGCAAACGCCTTTTCGGCGGCCTCCAGAGTTTTTTGGATATCCTCCGGCGTATGGGCGCTGGACATGAAACCCGCTTCGAACGCCGAGGGCGCCAGATACACGCCATGATCGAGCATGGCGCTGAAGAAGCGGCGAAAGATTTCCGGGTCGCAGGCGGTGGCCTGGGCGAAGTTATCGACCCGCGACTGAGAGGTGAAAAAGAGCCCGAACATGCCGCCGGCGGACTGAGTCATCATCGGCACGCCCGCTGCGTCAGCACGCTCCTTAAGCCCGGTACACAGCGTCTGCACCCGCTGAGTCAGCGCGTCGTGAAAGCCTGGTTCCTTGAGCTTTTGTAGCAGCGTAACGCCAGCGGCCATGGCCAGCGGATTACCCGACAGCGTACCCGCCTGATAAACCGGCCCCATGGGCGAGATGTTATGCATGATATCGCGCCGTCCGCCAAAGGCGCCGACCGGCATGCCACCGCCGACGATCTTGCCAAGGCAGGTCAGATCCGGCGTGATCCCGTAGTGCGCCTGGGCACCGCCAAGCGCTACGCGAAAGCCGGTCATTACCTCGTCAAAGATCAATAGGCTCCCGTGCTCGTTGCACACCCGGCGCAGGGTTTCCAGAAAGCCGGGCTGCGGTGGAATGCAGTTCATGTTGCCCGCTACCGGCTCGACGATGATACAGGCGATCTCGCTACCGATCTCGGCAAAGCACGCCTCGACGCCTTCCGGGTCGTTGTAGGAGAGCGTGATGGTGTGCTCGGCCAGTGATGCCGGCACGCCAGGCGAGCTAGGCTCACCGTGGGTCAGAGCGCCGGAGCCGGCTTTCACCAGCAGTGAATCCGAGTGGCCGTGGTAGTTGCCCTCGAACTTGACGATCTTGTCGCGGCCGGTACTGCCCCGGGCCAGGCGAATCGCCGACATGGTCGCCTCGGTGCCGGAGCTGGTCATGCGCACCATCTCCATCGAGGGAATCATCTCGCAGATCAGATCTGCCATGGTGGTTTCGACCGCGGTGGGCGTACCGAATGACAGCCCGTTATCCAGACGCGCGCGCACCGCGGCCAGTACGTCCTGGTCGGCGTGACCGGTGATCATTGGCCCCCAGGAGCCGACGTAGTCGATGTAGCGGTTGCCCTCGACGTCGAACAGGTAGGCGCCTTGGGCGCGCTCCATGAACACCGGCGGGCGGTGCAGGCCCTTGAACGCGCGAACGGGGGAATTGACGCCGCCGGGAATGTGGCGCGTGGCTTGCTCGAAGAGTTCGGCAGATGTGGTCATGGCATCCTCAGCGTGGTTGGCTCGATGATTGATAGCTTAGCGCCTGACGGCGCGGCGTAAACAGGCGCTTTATCGATCGGCGGCCAATGAGATCAAAAGCGGGTCGGGCGAGGCAAGCGGCGGGGAAGATACTGGCCGCTTTCCGGCGCATAGGCCTTCGACAGGGCCTGCCAGGTAAAGTGCTGCGCCTGTTCGCAGGCGGTTGGTAAGCGCTCACCCACCGCCATGCGCGCGGCGATCGCCGAGGCGAGCGTGCAGCCTGAGCCATGAAAACGCTCCGGCAGGCGCGGCCACTGCCACTGCCGCGTGGTGTCCGGCGAGTGCAGCGTATGCACCACCTGGTCCGGATTACCCGGCAGCGGGTCGTCGGTGGCCGTCACCAGCACCGCCTGGCAGCCCTGGGAGATCAGCGCCACCGCGCGGGCGGTGTCGTCCTCGCCTTCGGCAATATCCGGGGTCAGCGTCATCAGCTCAAAGCGGTTGGGCGTCAGGATATCCACAAGCGGAAGCAGCCGGTCGATGTAGAGCTTTTGCAAAGCGGCTGTGGATAACTCAGCCCCGCCGCCGGCTTTCAATACCGGGTCCGCCACCACCGGAACGCCGGGAAAGCGGCGGATGATCTGCTCGGCGGCCAACAGCGTCGGCGCGTCGGCCAGAAGCCCCAGCTTGATCGCCCCAATAGTGAAGTCGCCAAGCGCCGCCGCGCTTTGCAGCATCATCTGCGGGTCGGCGGGCAACACGCGCTGGACATCGCGGCAGTTTTGCACGGTGGTGGCGGTGGGGATCGTCAGCGCCCAGCCGCCGCAGCCGGCGATGGCTTCGCTATCGGCGATCAGGCCTGCGCCGCCGGTCGGGTCGTGCCCGGCCAACACCAAAACGATGGGAGGAAGCGTTTGGTGCATTAAAACGGCTTCAACACGGCAAGCAGGACGACCGCGACCAGCACGATTACCGGGGCTTCATTGAAAAAGCGAAAGAAGGTGTGACTTTTGGTGCAGCGGTTCTGGGCGAACTGCTTGAGATAGATCAGGCACACGTGGTGGTAGGCGATCAATAGCGCCACCAGCGTCAGTTTGACGTGCATCCAGCCCTGGCTCATCCAGCCGGGCACCAGGTAAAGCATGATCCCGCCGAAAATCAGTACCAGAATCATCGACGGCGTCATGATCCCGCGGTAGAGCTTGCGCTCCATGGTTTTGAAGTAAGTGATCGCTTGCTCATCGCCAGCATCGCGAGCCGTGGCGTGGTAAACGAAAAGCCTGGGCAGATAAAAAAGCGCGGCGAACCAGGTCACCATGGCCATCAAATGCAAAGCCTTCATCCATAAATACATGGTCTCTCCTTACGCGGTCGGCTCATTGTCACGCGGTCCGGCTTTGTCGTTCGGATCCGAGTAGTGGTAATAGCGCTCGATGGCACCGCGGGTAATGATACCTGAAATTCGCTGCTGCTTCGGGCGATAACCGTGCACCACGTAAAGCGCGCCCAGGGCGTTGTCCTGAAGTTTCAAAAACGCCTCGGAGAGCGTGGCTTGAAGCGCGATCGGCGCCATTTCCACGCGCTGACCCGGAATTTCGAGAAGATCCACCAGTTCATCCTCCGGCGGCGGCTTACCGTCGAGCGCCTCGTCGTGCTCTAAAAGCCAGCGCGCCAGCGCCGCCGCCTTGAGCCCCAACGCCGGCTTTTTGTCGCTCGAGCGCTCGATCAGAAGCCATACCGGATTGGTTTCCAGAAGCTTGCGCGCCTGGTCTGGCGTGACGACGCGCTCGGTGCGCACCAGCTGGCGCTCCATCACCGCCGGGACCGACACGCGTGAGAGCGCCTGCATCAAGGGCTGCTGCAGTGGGTGCAGCCCGTAGCGTACGGAGCTCAGGAAAAAGCCTTCACAGCCGGTGAGCTGGCGCGAGGTCAAACACGCCACCACCACTACCAGCATGCCCGGCAGCATGATGTTCGGCGTATGGGTCAGCTCCAAAAGCGCCATGAGCGCGGCCAGCGGCGCTTGGAGCACCGCGCCCATCATCGCTGCCATCCCGAGCATGGCGAATACGCCGGGGTCGGCGGCGGGGGCCGGCCAGATCCAGAGCCCCAGCGAGCCGCTGAGCGCTCCGGCCGCCGCACCCACCACCAGCACCGGGCCGATGATACCGATAGGCACGCCGCCGGCGACGGTCAGCGCGGTGATCAACAGCTTGGCGACGACCAGCCCCAGCAGCACATAGACGCCGAGCTGATTATTGAGCGCCGCGGCCAGGCTGTCGTAGCCGATACCCTGCACCTGAGGGAACCACCAGGCCATCGCCGAGGTGGCAAGCCCCACCGCCGCCAGGCGCATCCACAGCGGCATCGCGGCCAGGCGCTTGTTGCGCGCGATATGAATGAACAGCCCGGCCAGAAGCCCGATAAACAGCCCGGTGATGACCACCCAGGGCAGGTTCATCAAGGAGCCGAGGGTGACTTCGGGAATACGAAAGGCGGGTTCGCTGCCGTACACCATCTGAGCCACGACCGCCCCCATGGTCGAGGCCAGAATCACCGGCATGAAGCTCATCAGCGTGTACTCCATCATCACCACTTCCATGGCGAAGATGACCCCGGCGATCGGCGTATTGAAGGAGGCGGAAATGCCCGCCGCGGTACCGCAGGCGACCAGCACGCGCAGGCTGTTGTTGGGCAGCCGAAGCTTGACCCCGAGCCCGCTCGACGCCGCCGCGCCCAAGTGGATGGCCGGGCCTTCACGCCCAGCGGAGAGCCCGCCAAGCACCGACACCACGCCGACCCACCACTGATTGAGCCAGTTGCGTAGCGGAAAGCGGCCCTGATGATAGGAGAGCCGCTCGATCACGTGGCTGACGCCAAGCTTTTGCGCCGCGGCCTTCTGGCGGTAAAGGAACACGCCGATCACCGTGACCGCCAACAGCGGCAGCAGCGCGCGAAGCCAAGGGGCGAGCCCTTCGAAAGCTTCCGGGTTGGCGTCGGGCATGTAAAGTACTGCGCCCATTTCGAGCAGCAGGCGAAAGCCCACCATCACCGCCCCGGTGATGATTCCGGAGAGCAGTCCCAGTACGCACAGCTGGGGCAGTGCGTCGACGTTGGCGAGCTGGCGGCGAAAGGCCTCCAGGGTGAAATCTGCTCGGGAATACCGTGCCACGACCGCGTTCCTTAGCTGTTGGCTTTTTTATCAGAGAGGTGCCCTGCGCGCTGTCGACCCGGTAAAAAGTAAGCGTTCACTCACCGATCCCTGCGCTCACGGGCCGCCACTCTTGTGTATCATAGCTCGACGAGCTTGGACAGTTTGACGAGCTTGGACAGCCCGTCGCCAGTTTATTAGGCTGTGAACGACGTATTCGAATCAAACCAGAGAACGGATAAGGGGTGGCGTGTGATCAAGGTCGGCATCGTAGGCGGTACGGGGTACACCGGCGTAGAGCTATTGCGGCTTCTGGCCGGACATCCCGAGGTTAGCGTCGAGGCGATCACCTCGCGCTCGGAAGCCGGGGTCAAGGTGAGCGACATGTACCCCAACCTGCGCGGCCATTTTGATGGGCTCGCCTTTAGCGAACCCGACGCCCGCGCCTTAAGCGCCATGGATGCGGTTTTTTTCGCTACCCCCCACGGCGTGGCCCACGCGCTGGCCGGCGAGCTTTTAAAAGGCGGCACTCGGGTAATCGATCTCTCAGCGGACTTTCGCCTGCGCGACGCCGACGAGTGGAGCCGCTGGTATGGCCAGCCACACGGCGCCCCGGAACTGCTCGAGGAAGCCGTCTACGGGCTGCCCGAGATGCACCGCGAAAAGATCAAGACCGCGCGCCTGATCGCCGTGCCCGGCTGCTACCCCACCGCCGTGCAGCTTGGCTATCTGCCGCTGCTGGAAGCAGGACTGGTCGACCCGACCCGGCTGATCGCCGACTGCAAATCCGGCGTGACCGGCGCCGGACGCGGGGCCAAGGTGCCCTCGCTGCTCGCCGAGGCGAGTGAATCCTTCAAGGCTTACGGCGCCTCCGGCCACCGCCACCTGCCGGAAATCAGCCAGGGCCTGAACGACATGCAGGCGGGAAACATCAAGCTCACCTTCGTGCCGCACCTGACGCCGATGATTCGCGGCATCCACGCCACGCTCTACTCGACGCTAACCGAAAGCGCCGAGGATCTGCAGGCGCTGTTCGAGGCGCGCTATCGGGACGAGCCCTTCGTCGACGTCATGCCCGCTGGTAGCCACCCAGAAACGCGCAGCGTGAAAGGCAACAACACCTGCCGGATCGCCGTTCATCGCCCGGAAGGCGGCGACACGGTCGTGGTGCTGTCGGTGATCGACAACCTGGTCAAGGGCGCCTCCGGCCAAGCGATTCAGAACCTGAACCTGATGTTTGGCTTCGACGAAAAAACCGGCCTCAACGCCCCGGCGCTAATGCCGTAAGCGCTCGGGCACGACGCGATCTCCCGGCAAAAGGGCACGCAATAGTTGACCCTTTTGCTGGGGATTACCCATAATTGCCCTTTCATCCAGCCATTCAGCTTGCGGGAGGTACCCATGAGCGGTGCAGAAGCTTTCGTACCAACCCCACTACTGCTATCCGACAGCGCCCGCCAGCGTATCAAGGCGCTGATGAGCGAGGAGCAAAACCCCGCGCTGAAACTGCGCGTCTACGTGACCGGCGGCGGCTGCTCGGGCTTTCAGTACGGATTCGATTTCGCCGATAGCGTCGACGACGATGACACGCTCATCGAGTTCGGCGATGCCACCCTGGTGGTCGACCCGCTCTCCTACCAGTACTTGGTCGGCTCCACCGTCGATTTCGAAGAGGGCCTGGCCGGCGCGCGTTTTCGCGTGCAAAACCCCAACGCCACCACCACCTGCGGGTGCGGCGCCTCCTTCATGGTTTGAGCCCGCCGGGCACTTGCGTTAACTCCCCTGCTTTCTCGTGACTTGACGCCTTGGCGGTTTCTCGCCAAGGTTGATAGGTCTAAAACGGCGCGCGCGTACGGGCAATGGCTGCCCGAAACGCCGTGCCCTATAACATCACGGGGAAACACATGAACAATACGCTTAGCTATAGCGCTATCGCCGCCGCCCTGACGCTGAGTCTTGGCAGTACTGCCGCACTGGCCCAGACACCATCGGTCAACGTGGCTACCGACCCAAGCTTCGTTCCCTTCGAGATGATGGACCCGGACTCCGGCGAAATGATCGGCTTCGATATGGACATCATCAACGAAGTCGCCCGCCGCGCCGGCTTCGAGGTCAATCTGACCACCATGGAGTTCTCGGGCATCATCCCGGCGGTCCAGACCGGCAGCCAGGAGATCGCTATCGCCGGTATCACGATTACCGACGAGCGCGCTCAGGTCGTCGATTTCTCTGACCCCTACTACGACTCCGGCCTGCAGATTATCGTGCGCGCCGATAACGACGACGTCGAAGCGATCGACGATCTGGAAGGCATGAGCATCGCCACCAAGATCGGCTCGACCAGCTACAACTTCCTGCAGCAGGAGCTGGGTGAAGACGCCGACATTACCCCCTACCCGGGCACTGCCGACATGTACATGGCGCTGTTGGGCCGCAACGTCGACGCGGTGCTGTATGACGCGCCCAACGTCGCTTACTTCTCTCAAACCCGCGGCGAAGGCCGTACCAAAGTGGTCGGCCCGCTTTACGAAGGCCAGCAGTACGGCTTCGTTTTCCACAAGGGCAGCGAGTGGCTAGAGCCGAGCAACGAAGCGCTCGCGGCCATGCGCGAAGACGGCACCTACGACGAGATCTACGAGAAGTGGTTCGGTGAAGCGCCGACCGCCGACTAACGCGGCTCTCGAGTAACGCACTCCTTCAGGGTCGGGCGATAACGCCCGACCCTTTGTTTACCCGTACTACCTGTAATTTTCACCTGGAGATAACGCGTGGACGTTACCTTTGAGTTCGACTGGTCGGCGGCGTTTGCCTCGATCCCCCACCTGTTACCCGGTATTCCGTGGACGCTGGCCATCTCCTTCGGCGGCCTGGCCATCGGTTTTTTCATCGGCATCTTCTTCGGCCTCTTGCGCATCAGCCCCGTGGCCTGGATGCGCTGGGTCGCGACGATCTACATCGAAGTCTTTCGCGGCACGCCGATTCTGGTGCAGGTACTGTTCATCTTCTACGGGCTGCCGCAGCTTCTGGGCGGGCCGATCAACGCGCTGGTCGCCGGTATTGCCGCCATCGCGGTGAACTCCGGCGCCTACATTTCGGAAATCGTGCGCGGCGGCGTGCAGTCCATCGAGCGCGGTCAGCGCGAGGCCTCTCTTTCGCTCGGGCTTTCTCGCGCCCAGTCGTTTCGCTACGTGATTTGGCCCCAGGCGCTTAGACGCATGGTGCCACCGTTGGGTAATCAGGCGATCATCAGTATCAAGGACACCTCACTGTTCTCGGTGATCGGCGTTGGCGAGCTGGTACGCCAGGGCCAGATCTACATCGCCACCACCTTCACCGCGCTCGAGGTCTACTTCATGGTGGCCCTTTTGTATCTGGCCATCACCTGGACGCTCTCCGTGGTGCTGCGCCTGGTCGAGCGTTCGAACCTTGCCGGCCAATAAGGAGCGCGCCATGACAGCGAACCGATCTTCACACCCCGCTCCCATCGTGCGCATGGAAAAGCTCAACAAGCACTTTGGCGCCCTGCACGTGCTCAACAATATCGACCTTGAGATCACCTCTGGCGAAGTCGTCGTAGTGATCGGCGCAAGCGGCTCGGGTAAATCCACCCTGATTCGGTGTATCAACGGGCTCGAGGAGTTTCAGTCCGGCACCCTGGAGGTGGATAACAACACGCTAAAACCCTATGGGAAGAGCTCAAAAGCGCTTCAAACCATTCGCACCGAAGTCGGCATGGTCTTTCAGCAGTTCAACCTCTTTCCGCATTTGAGCGTGATCGACAACGTCACCCTGGCGCCGATCAAGGTGCGCGGCCAGCGCCGGGACCAAGCGACCCAAACCGCAAAGCGCCTGCTCGACCGCGTGGGCATCGCCGACCAAGCGAACAAGTATCCCAGCCAGCTCTCCGGCGGCCAGCAGCAGCGTGTGGCGCTGGCCCGGGCGCTGGCCATGGAACCCCGGCTGATGCTGTTTGATGAGCCCACGTCGGCGCTCGACCCGGAGATGATCGGCGAGGTGCTCGACGCCATGCGCGAGCTTGCCAGAGAGGGCATGACCATGGTGATCGTCACCCACGAAATGGGCTTTGCCCGCGAAGTCGCCGATCGTGTCATCTTCATTCATAAAGGAGAGATCACCGAAGAGGGCCCGCCAGAGCAGCTGTTCGATACCCCCCAACACGAACGTACTCAATCGTTTTTGGCCCGCGTACTCAAGCACTGAAACGCGTACTTAAGGCGCGCTATACGCTAAAAATCCTTCACCAAAACCGGCTATTTTTTGAGCCTGTCCTTGCGACAGGCTCTTTTTTTGCCTGTGGACAATTTTTTTTCGATTTTTTTCATGCCTGCCTACGTCGCCCGCCATTCGCGCTTTAAAGCCATTTATCAAACGCTGGCTCTGATGTTCACAAGCGCGCGCACAGCGTCGGTATGCGTCGGTGGATAAGCCGTGTTTTTTTGGCGCTGTGTATAAATGCCCATTCGATCCACAGCCCCAACACCGCTTCTGCGCAGCAACTACGCCCTTTAATCACCGTTTGGTCAACAATATAGTGATTTGAAAAATATAATTTTTAATGGCTTATACACAGATTTTATCCACACCAGTAGTTACAACATCAACAGAACTTCTCTTTATATTTTTTATTTTGTTATTAGTAGATCAGTACTGACAAACCGAGGTGTGGAAAAACCTGACTGTTATTCACAGGAGGTTTATACTGGCGGGCTTATCGAGGCGAGCCTCGTTCTCAAACGATCGATCGGCGCTTTTTGGAAGGGCCAAGTTGAGGTGTCAATTGAATTACCCCGACCGCTTTGACGTGATTGTCATCGGCGGTGGCCATGCGGGAACCGAAGCCGCACTGGCCTCTGCTCGCATGGGTTGTCAAACCCTGCTGCTCACTCATAACATCGAAACCCTGGGCCAAATGTCGTGTAATCCCGCCATCGGCGGTATCGGCAAAAGCCACCTGGTGAAAGAAATCGATGCGCTGGGCGGCGCCATGGGGCTTGCCACTGACCTGGGCGGTATTCAGTTTCGCGTGTTGAATGCCCGCAAGGGGCCCGCGGTGCGCGCCACTCGCGCTCAGGCCGACCGGGTACGCTACAAGGCAGCCATTCGCGGCATGCTCGAAAACCAGCCGAACCTGACGATCTTTCAGCAGGCGGCGGGCGATCTGGTTGTGGATAACGACACCGTGCGCGGCGTCGTTACCGAAACCGGCATCCGCTTCATGTCCGAAACCGTCGTGCTCTCGACCGGTACATTCCTGGGCGGCGTGATTCATATCGGGCTCGATACCAGCCGCGGCGGCCGTGCGGGCGACCCGCCCTCCAACGCCTTGGCCGAGCGCCTGCGCGCGCTGCCGTTTCGCGTCGATCGACTAAAAACCGGCACGCCGCCGCGTATCGACGCCAAAAGCGTGGATTTTAGCCAGCTCGAAGAGCAGCCCGGCGATACGCCAACACCGGTCATGTCCTATCTGGGCTCGCGCGACATGCACCCGCGCCAGGTGAGCTGCCATATCGCGCACACCAACCAGCGCGCTCACGACATCATCATGGCGAATCTCGATCGCTCGCCGATGTACTCCGGGGTGATCGAGAGCACCGGTCCGCGCTACTGCCCGTCGATCGAGGACAAGGTTCACCGCTTCGCGGACAAGTCGAGTCATCAGGTGTTCATCGAGCCCGAAGGGCTGGACACCAACGAGCTTTACCCCAACGGTATTTCCACCTCGCTGCCTTTCGACGTTCAGCTTCAGGTGGTGCGCTCGATGAAAGGGCTGGAAAACGCCCACATCACGCGCCCGGGCTACGCCATCGAGTACGATTTCTTCGATCCGCGGGATCTCAAGCACTCGCTGGAAACCAAATTTATCCACAACCTGTTTTTCGCCGGCCAGATCAATGGCACCACGGGTTACGAAGAGGCCGGCGCCCAGGGGCTTTTGGCCGGGCTCAACGCCGCCCGCCGGGCGAAGTCGCTCGAGTCCTGGCATCCGCGCCGCGACGAGGCGTATCTTGGCGTACTGGTCGATGACCTGATCACCATGGGCACCAAAGAGCCCTACCGCATGTTCACATCAAGAGCGGAGTATCGCCTGATGCTGCGCGAGGACAACGCGGATCTACGCCTGACCGAAAAAGGCCGCGAGCTTGGCCTGGTCGACGACGCACGCTTCAAGGCGTTTAGCGAAAAGCGCGAGGCGATCGAGCGCGAAAGCGCACGCCTCACGTCGGTATGGGTCCAGCCCAACACCGCCGCCGCCGAAAAAGTCGCCGAGAAAACCGGCCATCCGCTTAATCGCGAGTACTCGCTGGCGGATCTTCTTAAGCGCCCGGAGCTGACCTACGCCGATATCGCAGCGCTTCCCGGCCTTGAAAGCGAGGCGGTGCAGAGCGGCGCCGTGGCTGAGCAGGTACAGATCCACGCCAAGTACCAGGGCTATATCGACCGCCAGCAGGACGAGATCGACAAGCTCAAGCGCCACGAGAACACGCCGCTGCCGGCAGAACTCGACTATCAAAAGGTCGAGGGCCTCTCCAACGAGATTCGCCAGAAGCTCATGGATGCCCGCCCGGAAACCCTGGCCCACGCGGCGCGTATTTCCGGCGTGACTCCGGCAGCAGTCTCGATTCTGCTGATCCATCTGAAAAAGCGCCGCCTGATTGGCAGCGCCGAGGTAGCGAACGGATGAGTTCGCTGTCTCCGCTTTTGAACGACCTGTCCGCTGACGTTGCTACCCGGCTGGATGACGGCCTCGATACCCTTGGTCTCGAGGTCAGCGCTTCCCAGCGCGAGCGGCTTTTGAGGTTGGTGGCGCTGTTGCACAAGTGGAACCGGGCTTATAACCTCACCGCGGTGCGCGATCCGGTCGAGATGGTCTCTCGTCACGTACTGGACAGCGCCGCCATCGCGCCTTTCGTGCACGGCGATACGCTGCTCGACGTCGGTGCGGGTCCAGGCCTTCCGGGCCTGGTGATTGCCATTTTGAAGCCCGAGGTTCAAGTCACGCTGGTCGACAGCAACGGCAAGAAGGTGCGCTTTCAGCGCCAGGCGGTCATGGAGCTTTCGATCGACAACGCGACCCCGACCCAGGTGCGGGTCGAAGCCTTTGGCGAGCGGACCTTCGATCAGGTCGTCTCCCGTGCGTTTGCAAGCCTGGTCGACTTTGTCGAGCTGACCCGAAAGCTCGTGGGCCCCGGCGGGCAGTGGCTGGCCATGAAAGGCCCCGGCGCCGACGATGAACTCAGTGCACTTCCCGCCGATATCGCGCTGACAGCGCGGCATCGGCTGCCAATCCCCTATGAGACGGCGACCCGGCAGCTGTTGATTTTGACCCCTGAAGGAGCCTTGTAGTGAGCCAGATCATTGCCCTGACCAACCAAAAAGGCGGCGTGGGCAAGTCCACCTCGGCCGTCAATCTCGCGGCGAGCCTGGCGAGTCTCGACCGCCGCGTGCTGCTGGTGGATCTCGACCCCCAAGGCCACGCCAGCATGGGCAGCGGGATCGACAAGTACGATCTGGACAAGAGCGTACTGGACGTGCTGCTCGGTGAGGCCAGCGCTCATGAGGCGATCATCAAGAATCTGCCGGTCAACTTCGACGTGCTACCGGGTAACGGTGATCTCACCGCCGCGGAGGTCGAACTTCTGGATCGCGACGAGCGCCAGAGTCGGCTCTCTACCGCGCTCAGCACAGTGGCCGAGAACTACGACGTGGTGCTGATCGACTGCCCGCCGTCGCTCAACATGCTGACCGTCAACGCGCTGACCGCTGCCCACGGCGTGCTGATCCCGCTGCAGTGCGAGTTCTACGCCCTCGAAGGGCTATCGGCGCTTTTGGATACCGTTGAGCAGATTAAGGAGAGCGTCAATCCGGAGCTCGCGATTTCCGGTATATTGCGCACCATGTACGATAAGCGCACGAGCCTGACGCGGGAAGTGGACAAGCAACTGCGGGACTTTTTCGGCGATGCGCTGCTCAAGACCACCATTCCGCGCAATGTGAAGGTGGCCGAGGCGCCGAGCCACGGCCTGCCGGTCACCCACTACGCGCGCTTTTCGCGGGGAAGCCAGGCGTATCGCGTGCTCGCCAAAGAGATGATTCGCAAGCTGGCACTTTAGCGCCTGACGGCCGGGTATTGACTCAACGTTTAAGGGGAAGCGCATGACGCGTAAACGCGCGCTAGGACGTGGCCTGGACGCCCTCATCGGAGCGGGCGCACGTCGTCGTGACAGTCTGGATCTCACCAGTGAGGAAACGTTTGAAAGCGTCGATACAGCGCCGTCGAGCGTCGTCGTCGAGGCCGCCGACAACGAGCGTCTCGAGCGTTTGCCGCTGGGCCAACTGAGCCGCGGCAAGTACCAGCCTCGCCGCGATATTCAGCCCGAAGCCCTTGAGGAACTCGCCGACTCGATCCGTGCCCAGGGCGTGATGCAGCCGATCGTCGTGCGCCCGGTGGGCGAGTCTCGCTACGAGATCATCGCCGGCGAACGGCGCTGGCGCGCCGCGCAGCTCGCCGAACTCGACGTTATCCCCGCGGTCATTCGTGACGTCAGCGACGACGTCGCGCTGGCACTTGCCCTGATCGAGAACATACAGCGCGAGAACCTCAACGCGGTGGAAGAGGCGATCGCGCTCAAGCGCCTGGGCGACGAGTTCGAACTCACCCAGCAGCAGATCGCCGATGCGGTCGGCAAATCGCGCACCCAGGTAGCGAATCTCTTGCGGCTTTTGAGCCTGGATAACGAGGTGCAGACGCTTTTGGAGCGCGGCGATCTCGATATGGGCCACGCCCGCGCGCTTTTATCGCTCACCAGCGCCCAGCAGCGCCGTATCGCTCACGAGGTGGTCAACAATGACCTGACCGTGCGCGCCACCGAAGCGCTGGTCAAAAAGCTTGGCAGCGATGAAGCCGCCAAGGCCGCGCCCAAACGCTCGAACAAGACCGCAGACGTTACGCGGCTCGAAACCCAGCTTGGGGAGTTGCTCGGCGCGCCGGTGTCGATCGACCACGGCCAGCGCGGCAAGGGCAAGGTGACCATTCGCTACACCAGCCTCGAAGAGCTCGATGGCATTCTCGGGCACATCAAATAGCGGGTTGGCTGAATAAATAGCAGGCTCATTAAATGGCCACACGTTAGCCCCTTTTTTTAGCGCTTTGGTCGCAACTGCGCGCGTAAACCCGCAAATTAGACGCAACTTCGGTTGAAGGTGCGATAGCGCTTCCCTATAATCGCGCAAGATTTGTGCAGGTTGTTCGCAGTAACGGAACGGCAAAGAGTAAAACAGCGAACGCCACGGCTTCAGCCTTCGATGCTGACACGCGAGTGCCGAGGGGTTGGGCCGGGGGCTATGCAGCGATTCGAAACGCAGCGGCGCAGAACCTATATCGTTCAGCTCACGCTCGCTCAGTTAGCCATCATGCTGCTCGGCGCGGCGCTTGCGTACCCAGCGGCCGATGTGTCTGGCAGCGTTTCTGTGCTGATCGGGGCGCTGGTGGCAATACTGCCGCAGGCATTTTTCATACAGCGAATGGGGTTTCTTCGCACTCGTGGCCGCAGAGCCGGCGCCACGCACCTGCTGCGCGCCGAGGCAGGCAAGTTTGGTTTGACGGTGGCACTTTTCACGCTGGTCTTCGTGGCAGTGCCTCCTTCAAACCCTACTTTATTTTTTAGCGCTTATGTTGCGGTGATACTGACGCATTGGCTGGCGCCCTGGTTAATGCTGAAACGCCGTACAACTGATTGAGGTGACATCTCCATGGCCGCAGGTAACGAAGTCTCGACGACTTACTATATCCAGCACCACTTGCAGAATCTGACCTTTGGTCATCATCCGGTCAACGGCTGGTCGCTGGCGCATAGCGCCGAAGAGGCGAGCGAAATGGGCTTTTGGGCGATCCACCTGGACACCATGGGCTGGTCGATCGCGATGGGCCTTCTGTTCGTCTGGCTGTTCCGCAAGGCGGGTAAAATGGCGACCACCGGCGTGCCGGGCGGCCTGCAAAACGCCGTCGAGATGGTGTTCGAGTTCGTCGAAAACATGATTCAGGGCGCCTTCAAGGGTCATAACCCGTTGATTCCACCGCTGGCACTGACGCTGTTCGTTTGGATTCTGTTCATGAACACGCTGAAGATCATCCCCGTCGACTTCTTCCCGGTGCTGTTCGCTAAGCTCGGCGTCGATTACATGAAGATCGTACCCACCACCGACGTCAACGCTACCCTCGGCCTGGCGCTGGGCGTGTTCGGTTTGATCCTCTACTACAGCTTCAAGGTGAAGGGCGTGGGCGGTTTTGCTCGCGAGCTTTCGCTGACCCCGTTCAATCACTGGCTGTTGATTCCCTTCAACCTGGTGCTCGAAATCGTATCGCTGCTGGTCAAGCCGTTCAGCCTCGCGATGCGTCTGTTCGGCAACATGTTTGCCGGTGAAGTGATCTTCATCCTGATCGCCATGCTGCCCTTCTGGGCCATCTGGGTGCTGGACGTGCCGTGGGCCATCTTCCACATCCTGATCGTCACCCTGCAGGCGTTCATCTTTACCGTTTTGTCCGTGGTCTACCTGAGCGCCGCTCACGAACACCACTGATCTCAAGATCCACCCTTAACTTCAACCCTCAACCTCAACCTTCAACTTGAAAAACCAGGAGCATTACCATGGAAATGATCTACATTGCTGCTTCCATCATGATCGGTCTGGGTGCACTCGGCACCGGTATCGGCTTTGCCATCCTCGGCGGTAAGCTGATTGAGTCTACCGCTCGCCAGCCGGAGCTTGGCGACCAGCTGCAAACCAAAACCTTCCTTATGGCGGGTCTGCTGGATGCGGTACCGATGATCGGTGTTGGTATCGCGATGTACCTGATCTTCGTTGTTGCCGGTTAATCAAACCTGACCGGGCGCTTCAACGCTCGGTTTTGTTTTACCCCGGTCGCCACGAACTTGTCAGAGGTACAGTCCTGTGAATATCAACATGACGCTTATCGGGCAGACGATCGCCTTTGCGATCTTTGTCTGGTTTTGCATAAAGTACGTGTGGCCTCCGATCAGCAACGCGCTTCACGAGCGCCAGAAGAAAATTGCTGATGGTTTGGACGCAGCCAGCCGTGCAACGCGCGATCTCGAGCTTGCCCAAGAGCGCTCCGAGCAGACGCTCAAGGAGAGTAAGGAGCAAGCTTCACAGATCATCGAGCAGGCCAACAAGCGCTCTGCCCAGATGATCGAAGAGGCGCGGGAACAGGCGCGAGCCGAAGGCGAACGCATCGTTGCAAGCGCCCGCTCGGAAATCGAGCAAGAGGTCAACCGCGCGAAAAGCGAGCTTCGTGCTCAGGTGTCTCACCTCGCGATCATCGGCGCTGAGCGTATTTTGCAAGAGTCGGTCGACGAGAACGCACATCGCAAGTTGCTTGATGAGCTTGCCGCCGAACTGTAAGGAGGTGACCCATGGCGGAATTACTGACCGTCGCTCGTCCTTACGCCAAGGCGGCGTTTGAATACGCGCGTGACCAACAGGCGTTTGATAGCTGGTCCCAAACGCTGAACTTTCTAAGCGTTGCGGTCGCCGACGACACCCTTCGCCGGGTGCTTGGCAGCCCCAAGGTGTCTAGTGAGCAAAAGGTCGAGCTTCTGGGCGACCTGCTGGCGGAAAAGCCCGACGGCCTTTCTCGTTTTTTGACGACGCTGGCCGCTCAGGGGCGCCTCATGGCCCTGCCCTTCATCGCCGATCAGTTCGAGCGCCTGCGCGCTGAACACGAGGAGCGTGTCGAGGTGCTGGTCACGTCGGCCTATAAGCTGACGGCGCCGCAGAAAACCAAGTTGGCAAACGCGCTTAAAAAGCGTCTGAATCGCGAAATCTCCATTACTACTCAGGTAGACAAGTCGCTCATCGGCGGTGTCATCCTGCGTGCCGGCGACACCGTCATTGACGGTTCGGTACGCGGTCGATTGAACCGCCTTTCTGACGCGCTCACCGCTTGAGTCCGAGGGACATGGCATGCAGCAACTGAATCCTTCCGAGATCAGCGACATCATCAAGCAGCGTATCGAAAAGCTTGACGTCGCATCCGAAGCCCGTAATCAGGGCACCATCGTCACCGTTTCCGACGGTATCGTGAAAATTCACGGCCTCGAAGACGCAATGTTTGGTGAAATGATTGAATTTCCGAACTCCGTGTTCGGCATGGTACTCAACCTGGAGCGCGACTCCGTGGGTGCCGTTGTACTGGGTGACTACCTGCTCCTCGAAGAGGGCATGACCGCCAAGTGCACCGGTCGCATCCTCGAAGTGCCGGTGGGTCCGGAGCTGGTTGGCCGCGTGGTCGACGCACTGGGTAACCCCATCGATGGCAAGGGCGACATCGACGCCAAGATGACCGACGCGGTCGAGAAAGTCGCGCCGGGCGTCATCACGCGTCAGTCCGTCGACGAGCCGATCCAGACCGGTCTGAAGTCGATCGATTCCATGGTGCCGATCGGTCGCGGTCAGCGTGAGCTGATCATCGGCGACCGTCAGATCGGTAAGTCGGCGATCGCCATCGACGCGATCATCAACCAGAAAGGCAAGGGCGTGACCTGTGTCTACGTCGCGATCGGCCAGAAGCAGTCGACCATTGCCAACATCGTGCGCAAGCTCGAAGAGCACGGCGCGATGGAACACACCATCGTGGTTGCGGCCGGCGCTGCCGATCCCGCGCCGATGCAGTTCCTCGCCGCCTACTCCGGCTGCACCATGGGCGAGTACTTCCGCGACCGCGGCGAAGACGCGCTAATCGTCTACGACGATCTCTCCAAGCAGGCCGTGGCGTATCGTCAGGTATCGCTGCTGCTGCGCCGTCCGCCGGGCCGTGAAGCTTACCCGGGTGACGTGTTCTACCTCCACTCGCGTCTGCTCGAGCGCGCCGCGCGCGTCAACGCCGACTACGTCGAGAAGTTCACGAACGGCGAAGTGACCGGCAAGACCGGCTCGCTGACCGCGCTTCCGATCATCGAGACCCAGGGCGGCGACGTCTCCGCGTTCGTTCCGACCAACGTGATCTCGATCACCGACGGTCAGATCTTCCTGGAAACGAACCTGTTCAACTCGGGCATCCGCCCGGCGATCAACGCCGGTTTGTCGGTATCTCGTGTCGGTGGTTCGGCTCAGACCAAGATCATCAAAAAGCTTGGCGGCAGCGTGCGTCTGGCACTGGCCCAGTATCGTGAGCTGGCGGCGTTCTCGCAGTTCGCCTCTGACTTGGACGAAGCTACGCGCAAGCAGCTCGAGCACGGTCAGCGCGTCACCGAGCTTATGAAGCAGAATCAATACTCGCCGATGTCCGTGGCTGAAATGGCGCTTACCCTGTGCGCCGCCAACGAAGGTCATCTGGATGATGTCAGCGTCGACAAGGTGCTGGATTTCGAGCGTGCCCTGCACGACTACATGAAGTCCGAGCACGCTGACCTGATGGACAAGATCAACCAGACCGGCGACTACAACGACGAGATCAAAAACGGCTTGAAGTCGGGTCTCGAACAGTTCAAGGCGACTCAGAGCTGGTAATGATCGGCCCGCCTGCGGGCGGGCTTCACGCCTTTTTGAGAGCCACGAACGAAGGGTAGATCGCTATGGCAGCTGCAAAAGAGATACGCACCCAGATCGGGAGCATCAAAAATACGCAGAAAATCACCAGCGCCATGGAAATGGTTGCTGCGTCGAAAATGCGTAAAGCACAAGATCTGATGAAGGCTGGCCAGCCCTACGCACGACAGATTCGTAACGTGGTCGGCCACATCGCTGACGCCAATCCCGAGTACAAGCACGACTACATGGTCGAGCGCAAGGTGAAGCGCGTTGGTTACATCGTGGTGTCCACCGATCGCGGTCTGTGCGGCGGTTTGAACGTCAACCTCTTCAAGGCCGTGCTGAAAGACGCCGCCGCCTGGAGAGAGGAAGGCGCTGAGCTGGACTTCTGCGCCCTGGGCTCAAAGGCCAACACCTTTTTCCGCAAGTACGGCGGCAACCTGGTTGCGGCGAAAAGCGGGTTGGGTGAAAAGCCGACCGTCGAGGGTCTGATCGGTAGTGTCAAGGTCATGCTCGAAGCGTACGACGAAGGCCGTCTTGATCGTCTATACGTGGTGTACAACGAATTCGTCAACACCATGACGCAAAAGCCGGTGGTTCGTCAGCTCCTGCCGCTCTCATCCGACATGGGTGAGGACGCCGGACATGACAACGAAGAAAACGCCCGTCCCGGAAGTTGGGACTACCTGTATGAACCGGATGCCAAGGCGTTGCTGGACAGCCTGCTGATTCGCTTTATCGAATCCCAGGTGTATCAGGCGGTCGTCGAAAACGGTGCGTGCGAGCAGGCCGCCCGAATGATCGCCATGAAGAGCGCGACCGACAACGCGGGTAATTTGATCGACGATCTGCAGATGGTCTACAACAAGGCCCGTCAGGCCGCCATTACCCAGGAAATTTCCGAGATTGTCGGCGGCGCCTCAGCCGTATAACGCCTTAGAGCCGCTCGCCGGCTCAAGGCAGACAGGTTTCATTTGCAGGTTTTAAAGAGGAACCAAGATGAGCGGACGTATCGTACAAATCATCGGCGCGGTGATTGACGTAGAGTTTCCGCGGGACTCTGTGCCCAAGGTCTACGACGCGCTGAAAGTCTCCGATAAAGAGACCATCCTCGAAGTCCAGCAGCAGCTGGGCGACGGCGTGGTGCGCACCATCGCCATGGGCTCCACCGAGGGTCTCAAGCGTAATCTGGACGTGACCAACACAGGGGCCGCAATCTCCGTGCCGGTCGGTAAAGAGACGCTGGGCCGGATCATGAACGTGCTCGGCGAGCCGATCGACGAAGCCGGCGAGATCGGTGAAACCGAGCGTATGCCGATCCACCGCAAGCCACCGACCTATGCCGAGCAGGCTGCTTCTGGCGAGCTGCTGGAGACCGGTATCAAGGTCATCGACCTGGTTTGCCCGTTCGCCAAGGGCGGTAAGGTCGGCCTGTTTGGCGGCGCGGGTGTGGGTAAAACCGTCAATATGATGGAGCTTATTCGCAACATCGCCACCGAGCACAGCGGCTACTCCGTATTCGCCGGTGTGGGTGAGCGTACGCGTGAGGGTAACGACTTCTATCACGAGATGACCGAATCCAACGTTATCGATAAGGTATCGCTGGTGTATGGTCAGATGAACGAGCCGCCGGGTAACCGTCTGCGCGTAGCGCTGACTGGCCTTACCATCGCGGAGAAATTCCGTGACGAAGGCCGTGACGTTCTGCTGTTCGTCGATAACATTTACCGCTACACCCTGGCGGGTACCGAAGTATCGGCACTCCTGGGCCGTATGCCGTCTGCGGTAGGTTACCAGCCGACACTGGCCGAAGAGATGGGCGTTCTGCAGGAACGTATCACCTCGACCAAAACAGGCTCTATCACGTCTGTTCAGGCCGTATACGTACCCGCCGACGATATGACCGACCCGTCGCCGGCCACGACGTTCGCTCACCTGGATGCCACGGTATCTCTGTCGCGTTCTATCGCCGAGCTAGGTATCTATCCGGCCATCGACCCGCTGGATTCTACCTCGCGTCAGCTCGACCCGCTGGTCGTCGGTGATGAACACTACAACATCGCCCGCGGTGTTCAGGGGGTTCTGCAGCGCTACAAGGAACTCAAGGATATCATCGCCATTCTGGGTATGGACGAGCTGTCGGACGAAGACAAGCTGGCCGTTGCCCGGGCGCGTAAGATCCAGCGTTTCCTGTCGCAGCCGTTCTTCGTGGCCGAGGTGTTCACTGGCTCGCCGGGCAAATACGTGTCGCTGAAAGACACGATCAAAGGCTTCCAGGGCATTCTCGACGGCGATTATGACGATCTGCCCGAACAGGCCTTCTACATGGTCGGCTCTATCGACGAAGCGGTCGAAAAAGCCAACCAGATGAAGAAGTAATCCCGTTCAATAGGGGGATTCGCTATGGCGAATAGCTTCACTTGCAATATCGTCAGCGCCGAAGACTCGATCTTCTCGGGAACCATCGAGATGGTGGTGGCGGCCGGCGTCATGGGCGATCTCGGTATTCTGCCGGGGCACGCTCCGCTTTTGACCGAGCTACAGCCCGGGCCGGTTCGCGTGTTTCACGACGGTGGCAAGGAAGATCACTTCTTTGTGTCCGGGGGCTTCATGGAGGTCCAGCCGGACCACGTGACCATCCTGGCCGATGCCGCCACGCGGGCAAGCGACCTTGACGAAGCCGCCGCCGAACAGGCGCGGGAAGAAGCGCTAAAAGCCTTCAACGACAAGTCTGCCGAGCTCGACTACACGCGCGCCTCGGCAGAGCTTGCCGAAGCAGTGGCCCAGCTGCGTACGATCCAGCAGCTGCGCAAGAAGGCGGGCAAGGGCTAGAAAGAACGACGCCCTTCACGCGACGAAAACGCTCCTTGAGCCCATCGGGTTCAGGGAGCGTTTTTTTTCTCTGCTACTATAGTCGCCTATGCGCCGCGTCAAAACGCACGCTCACCCTTCATCCTGCCCACTGGGTTTAGTAGAGGAAATAACGATGTCGCTAAACGATGAAACCCTGCAGGCACTGAAAGCGGCGCTTCTGGACGCGCTCAACGCCAACCCGGTGCGCCGGGACCTGCTCGCCGGGCGGCTGGCGGAAATTCGCTCGGCAGATATCGGCGAGGTGCTCGAGGAGCTTATCGAGGATGACGAGCGGCTGCCGGCAGCGATCGCCATCCTCGATATTCTCTCACCGGAGCGCGCTGCCAACGTGCTGGGCTACCTGCCCGGTGAAAGCCAGCTCGAAGTCGTTGGCGAGCTCTCTGACACCCAGGTACTGAAACTGCTCGAAGAGATGGGCTCGGATGAGCGGGCGGATCTATTCAACCTGCTGGGTGAGGATCGCCGCGAGGCGCTGCTGCGGCGCATGGCCCACCAGGAGCGCGAGGATCTAAAGCGCCTGGCAAGCTATGAGCAGGGTACTGCCGGCGCCATCATGACCTCGGACTACGTCGCGATCACCAGCGGCATGACGGTCTCCCAAGCGCTGATGCGCGTGCGCCAGACCGCGCCGGACGCGGAGACGGTCTATCAGCTTTACGTGCTGGATAGCGATGGCGAGCTGATCGGCACCATGTCGCTGCGCCAGCTGATGGTGGCGCGCCCGGGCGCGGTGGTCGACGACATCATGATCAAGGATGTGATCAGCACCGTCGTGGACCGCGCCCAGGAGGACGTCGCTCGCGTGGTCGCCCGCTACGATCTGCTGGCGCTGCCGGTGATCGACCATGATGGCCGGATGGTAGGGATCGTTACCCACGATGATGCGATGGACGTGGCGGAGTCCGAGGCGACCGAGGATATCCACAAGGGGATGTCGATCGGCCAGCTCGAAGATGGCGTGAGTCGGGTGCCGCTTTGGAGCCTTTATCGCAAACGTGTGACCTGGCTGGTGCTGCTGGTGTTCGCCAATCTCTTCTCCGGGGCGGGCATCGCCTACTTCGAGGACGTGATCGCCGCTCAAGTGGCGCTGGTGTTCTTTTTGCCGCTTTTGATCGGCAGTGGCGGCAATGCCGGCGCTCAGGCCGCGACGCTGATGGTGCGCGGGATGGCGACCGGGGATGTCGGGGTCAAGGATTGGAGCAAGATGCTCGGCCGGGAGCTTTTGGTGGCCGGCTCTCTGGGCCTGACCATGGCGATTGCGGTGGCGCCGATCGGCATCATGCGCGGCGGCGAGGCGGTAGCGGGAATCGTTGCGCTGAGTATGGTGGTGATCGTGCTGTTTGGCAGCCTGATCGGCATGTGCCTGCCCTTCGTGCTCGAGCGCTTCAAGGTCGACCCGGCCACGGCCTCGGCACCGCTGGTGACTACGCTGATCGACGCCACGGGCGTCTTGATCTACTTCAGCATCGCCACCGCCGTGCTGGTCAGCGTCAACTAGCCGCCCGGTTTAACGCAGGGCGCTGCTCGCCGCCCGGGTGATGAAGAGAATCTCGACGTGGCCCAGCCACTCGATGTCGCCGGCCATCGCCTTGAGCTGGCTGGCCAGACACTGGGGCGGCTGGTGCACCGGGTCGCTGATGATCAGCGATACCGACACCTTGTTGTCCAGGTAGTGAAGCTGCAAGTCGCTTAAGGTGCGCCACACCGGGTGCGCGTACCAGCGCTCGTCGAGGGCGGCTTCGACCTCCGGGCGCAGCGGCAGGCCCGGCAGCTTACTCGGGTCGCCTTCGCCGGCGTCGTCTTCCGGGTCGATATGGAAGATCACGTCGGTGAGCAGCGGAAATTCGTGGCGCAGTCGGCGGCTCACTTCGTTACCGATCTCGTGGGCTTCCGAGACGGTGATCGTCGGCCCCACCACGACATGCAGATCGACCATCACCCAGCCCGCGGACTGGCGCGTGCGCAGGTCGTGCACGCTGTCCACGCCGGGTACGCTGCAGGCCACGTCGTGCATCTGGCGCTGCACCTCCTCGGGCAGTGCGGTATCGACGAGCTCGCGGGCGGATTGCCACAGAAGATCCCAGCCCACCTTGCCGACCAGAAGCCCGACCACCACGGCGGCAACGGCGTCCAGCCAGCCGGCGCCGAACTGCGCGCCCAGAAGCGCTACCAGCACCACGGCGGTGGAGAGCGCGTCGCTTCGCGAGTGCCAGGCGTTGGCTTCCAAAAGCTTCGACTTCACCTCCTTCGCCACGCGCATGGTGTAGCGAAAGATCCACTCCTTGCTCAAAAGCGCGGCCACGGTGATGGCGATCGCCACCGCTCCCGGCGCGTTGACGCCTTCGCCGCTTAAAAGCCTGTCGACGCTCGACCAAGCGATTGCCCCGGCAACGAAAATCAGGATACTGCCCAGCAGCAGCGTGGTTAGCGTTTCGATGCGCCCGTGGCCGTAGTGGTGGTCATCATCCGGCCCTTGGCGGCCGTAGTGGATGGCCGTGAGCACGAAGCCGTCGGTGACCAGATCGGAGAGCGAGTGGATGCCGTCGGCAATCAGCGCCGCCGAGCCGACCAGATAGCCAACCGCCACTTTGACGATGCTTAAAAGCGCGTCGAGCCAGGCGCCCACGTAGGTCACCCGCTTGGCTTTTTGATGGTCGAGCGCGTGGTGTTGAACCACTGGCGATTCTACGGTCTCAGACATGGGTTTTTGACGATGCTTAAAAGCGCGTCGAGCCAGGCGCCCACGTAGGTCACCCGCTTGGCTTTTTGATGGTCGAGCGCGTGGTGTTGAACCACTGGCGATTCTACGGTCTCAGACATGGGTTCCCTGCCGGGGCTTGCACGATCAATAGGGCACTATTGTAGCGCATCGCAGCTTCATCCATACCCCTGAACGTTTGTTCACTTGATGTTACAAAGCGGACAAATATCGAGAGGATGTGTATTCTTGCAAACCGTTCAGGGCCACATCGAAGAGGTCCTGTGTGAAAAGCCGGCGAGCGCCCGCGCTTTTCGCACAGGACCCGAATAACTTAATACGAACAGGATTATTCATGGATTGGCTTCAAGTAGTCGTGCTGGCGGTCGTGCAGGGGTTGACCGAGTTCCTACCCGTTTCGAGTTCGGCTCATCTCATTTTAGTGCCCGTTTTGACCGAGTGGGACGACCAGGGCTTGGCGTTCGACGTTGCGCTGCATCTGGGTAGTCTCAGCGCGGTGGTGCTCTATTTTCGCCGCGAGCTTTGGCAGATGGTGACCAGTACGTTCGCCACTTTGGGCGGCAAAGGCATCAATCGGGACGCAACGCTGGCGCTTTGGGTGGTGGTGGCAACCCTTCCGGTGTGCGCCGTTGGGTTTGTGCTTCAAGACATTGTCGAGGCGAACATGCGCTCGACATCAGTCATTGCCGTGAGTCTTATCGTGTTTGGGCTGCTGTTGGGCTACGCCGACATGAAAAAGCGCGGTGAGCGCTCGGAGTACGACATGCGCCTAAAAGATGCGCTTATCATCGGCGCCGCTCAAGTGCTTGCGCTCATCCCCGGCACCTCGCGTTCAGGCATCACGATTACCGCCGCGCTGATGGTGGGCATGGGCCGTGAGGGGGCTTCGCGCTTTTCGTTTCTACTCTCCATTCCCGTGATCGTACTGGCCGGCGGGCTCGAAACTTTCAAGTTGATCAGCGCGCCAGTATCGGTCGACGTCACCGCCATGTTTTGGGCGACCCTGCTCTCCGGCGTCAGCGCCTATCTCTGTATTCACTACTTTTTAGCGGTGATTAGAAAGTTGAGCATGCAACCCTTCGTGATTTATCGCGTATTATTTGGCCTTTGGCTTTTATGGTTCTTTTACTTTTAGTCGCCCAGCGTTTTCGAAGGGATCTTGCATGAACATGACTTCGCCGAGCGCGAACCGAACCGCGCGCTACCTTCCTCTTGTGCTGCTACTGGCACTAGGCCTGTTGGCGGGCTGCTCGGAAAACGACCGGCCGCTCGACTCGCCCGTACGCCTGGAGGGCGGTATCTTCGGCACGTTCTACCAGGTCACCATCGCCGATCCGCTCACCCAGGGCGAGTCACAGGCGCTCGAGGAGGGCATTCTCGCCGAGCTCGAGGATGTCGATCAGGCGATGTCCACCTACCGCGACGACTCGGAGCTGATCGCCTTCAACGGTGCCCCGCTCGACGAGTGGCAGCCGCTCTCCAACGAGCTGATCGAAGTGATGGCAATCAGCCAGTCGGTGGCCGAGACGAGCAACGGCGCCTTTGATATCACCGTTGGGGAACTGGTCAATCTTTGGAGTTTCGGCCCCGAGGCGCGGCCCCAGGAAGTTCCTTCCGACCAGGAACTCGAGGAGCGCCTGGCGCGCATCGGCTTCGATGCCGTCGAGGTGGATACGCAGAAAATGCAGGCGCGGCGCGTGCGCGACGTTTTCGTCGATCTCTCCGGGGTGGCCAAAGGCCATGCAACGGACCGGGTCGCGGCGTATCTCGACAAGGAAGGCATCGACAACTACCTGGTCAACCTGGGCGGAGACCTGATCGCCCGCGGCCACCGCGTTGCCGCCGAGCAGGAGCCTTGGCGCATCGGCATCGAAGTGCCCCGGGACGGCCGCCCCCAGGCGCAGCACATCATTCCGCTGGAGACGCTGTCGGTGGCTACCTCCGGCGATTACCGCAACTACTTCGAAGTGGACGGGCAGCGCTACGCCCATACCCTGGACCCGCGCACCGGGCGCCCGGTCACCCACAGCCTGGCTTCTGTATCGGTGTTCCATCCGTCGAACGCCTGGGCGGATGCCTGGGCTACCGCGCTTTCGGTGGTGGGCGAGGACGTCGGCATGCAGATGGCCGTCGACAACGACCTGAGCGTGCTGATGCTCGTCAACGACGACGAAGGGCAGTGGCAGAGCGTGGCGAGTCCTGCCTTCGTCGACTACTTCGGTGAAGACCTTCTTCAAACGCTCGGCGTCGATGTATGGAACGCCGAGACGACACCCGCCGCAACAGGTGAATAACGTGCAAGAACTCGATATCGTCATTCTCGCCGCTGGTAAGGGCTCGAGAATGCGCTCGCAAACGCCCAAGGTGCTTCATACGCTTGCCGGCAAACCTCTGGTCCAGCACGTACTGGACAGCGCCTTTGCGCTTTCGCCCACGCGTACCCACGTGGTGATCGGCCACGGCGCAGACCAGCTGCGCGACGCGCTCGAAGGCCAGAACGTGAGCTTCGCCGTTCAGGCCGAGCAGAAGGGCACCGGCCACGCCGTCGCCCAAGCCCAATCGCAGTGGGGAAGCGGCAAGGTGCTGGTGCTTTATGGCGACGTGCCCTTGATCCAGACCGACACCCTGCGCGCGCTGCTCGACCAGGTCGACGATACCCACATGGGGCTTTTGACAGTCACGCTTTCTGATCCCACCGGCTACGGGCGCATCAAGCGCAATGAGCAGGGCGAGGCGGTGGCCATCGTCGAGCAAAAGGACGCCAGCCGCGACGAGCTCGCCATCACCGAGTGCAACACTGGCATCATGGCGATGACCAGCGAGCAGCTTTCGCGCTGGCTGCCGAAGCTCTCGGACCAAAACGCCCAGGGCGAGTACTACCTGACCGATGTGATCGAGCTTGCAAGTAACGAGGGCACCCGGGTCTGCACCGCCCAGCCACAAAGCGCCCTCGAGGTCGAAGGCATCAACAATCGCGCCCAGATGGCGCGGCTCGAGCGCGCCTATCAGTCTCAGCTTGCCGAGGCGTTGATGGAGCAGGGCGTAGCGCTGGCGGACCCGGCACGGCTGGACGTGCGCGGCTCGCTCACCTGCGGCGAGGACGTGTTCATCGATGTGGGCTGCGTGTTCGAAGGAAAGGTACGCCTGGAAAAAGGCGTACGCGTTGGGCCCTACAGTGTGATTAAAAACAGCACCCTTGGCCCCGATAGTACGATTGACAGCCATAGTGTGGTTGAGGATACCGTAGGGGCTGGCGATAACCAGATCGGCCCCTTCGCCCGGCTACGCCCGGGAACGCGGCTGGCGCGGGGAGCCAAAATTGGCAACTTCGTCGAGACCAAAAACGCCGAAGTCGGTGAAGGCAGTAAAATCAATCATTTGAGTTACGTAGGCGATGCGCGCTTGGGCCGCGGTGTGAACGTGGGCGCTGGGGTGATCACCTGCAATTACGATGGCGCCAACAAGCATCAAACCGTTATCGAGGACGATGCGTTCATCGGCTCCAACAGTGCTCTTGTCGCTCCGGTGCTGATCGGCGCGGGCGCTACGGTCGGCGCCGGCTCGACGGTGACGCGCGATGTCGATGGCCACTCGCTGGCGCTGGCACGCAGCCAGCAAACCCAGAAAACGCCCTGGTCACGTCCGGCCAAGAAAACGTCATAAACCTTTTACTGCCCAAAACGCCCAGGAGTGAATCATGTGTGGCATCGTCGCAGCGGTTGCACAGCGCAACGTACAGGAAATTTTGCTGGAAGGTCTTAAGCGCCTGGAGTACCGGGGCTATGACTCCGCCGGCATGACGGTGCCAAACGGCGGTCAGCTAAACCGCCACCGCGCGGTCGGCAAGGTGGCCGCACTGGCACAAAAACTCGAGCGCGAGCCACTGCCCGGCACCTTCGGCATTGCCCACACCCGCTGGGCCACCCACGGCACGCCCGTCGAGGCCAACGCCCACCCGCACCATAGCAGCGACCGGGTCGCCGTGGTGCATAACGGCATCATCGAAAACTTCGAGTCGATCAAGCACCGCCTCGAAGGCGACGGCTACACGTTCCAGTCGCAAACCGATACCGAAGTGATCGCTCACTTGCTCGACGAGCGGGTCGAGGGCGGCGCCAGCCTTTATGAGGCGACCCGGCAAATCGTCGCTCAGCTTGGCGGCGCCTACGCACTGGGCGTGGTGTGCGCAGCGGAGCCGAACGTGGTGATCGGCGCCCGCCAGGGAAGTCCCCTGGTGGTCGGCGTGGGCATCGACGAGGCGTTTCTCGCTTCGGACCCGATGGCGCTTTTGCCGGTGACCGACCGCTTCATCTATCTCGAAGAGGGCGATCTGGTGGTGCTGCGCGAGCGCGGCGAGATTGAGGTGGTCGACCGCGACGGGCAATCCGTCGATCGCCCGGTTCAAACCTTCGAGCACGGCGACGGCGCGGCGAGCAAGGGCGAATACCGCCACTACATGCTCAAGGAGATCTTCGAGCAGCCCGGGCTGATCAGCGCGGCGCTGGAAGGGCGCCTGAGCGCCGACAGTGTGCTGGTCGAAAGCTTCGGGCCCGAGGCGCTGTCGCTGTTCAAGGCCACGCGCCAGATCCATATCGTCGCCTGCGGTACGAGCTATCATGCCGGCATGGTCGCGCGCTACTGGCTCGAGCGCTACGCCGGCGTGCCGGTTCAGGTGGAAGTGGCCTCGGAGTATCGCTACCGCTGTCCGGTGGTGCCGGAGGACACACTGTTCGTCACGCTCTCCCAGTCCGGCGAAACCGCGGACACCATGGCGGCGCTGCGCTTTGCCAAAACGCTTGGCTATGTGGGAACCCTTGCGATCTGCAACGTGCCGGGAAGCTCGCTGGTGCGCGAATCCGACGTGGCGCTGATGACCCGTGCCGGCCCGGAGATCGGCGTGGCCTCGACCAAGGCGTTCACCACGCAACTGGTGGCGCTGATGCTGCTGACGCTGTCGGTGGCGAAGGTCAAAGAGCGGGGCGACTACCGCGATATCGTCGAGGTGCTGCGTACGCTGCCCGAGCTCTGCCAGCAGGTGCTGGCGCTGGATAGCCAGATCGAGACCCTCTCCCAGGCCTTTGCCGAGAAGCACCACGCGCTCTTTTTAGGTCGCGGCGCCCACTACCCGGTGGCGTTGGAAGGCGCGCTCAAGCTCAAGGAAATCTCCTACATCCACGCCGAGGCGTACCCGGCCGGCGAACTCAAGCACGGGCCGCTTGCGCTGGTAGACAGCGAAATGCCGGTAATTTCAGTGGCGCCCAACGACGACCTGCTCGAGAAGCTCAAGTCGAACCTGCAGGAAGTGCGCGCCCGCGGCGGTCAGTTGTTCGTCTTTGCCGACGAGAACGTGGGCATCAAGCCCGAAGAAGGCATCGAGGTGCTGACGCTGCCCCACGTGCACGAAGCGCTGGCGCCGCTTCTCTACACGTTACCGCTGCAGCTTCTGAGCTATCACGTGGCGGTACTCAAGGGCACCGACGTCGACCAGCCGCGTAACCTGGCCAAAAGCGTCACCGTCGAATAACGTTGCAAAGATTCACAAATTGGGCTTTGCAAGACGCGGTCAATTGTCGCATCGTATGCGCAACCGCTGCGTTGCAACACGTCATTAGTGTGCTTATCATTCGGCGGTGTCTCTCCACCTAAACGCCCAGGATCTCGCCGCCATGACTCCATCAAACGCCCTCGCAGCCCGGTGCTCCAACCGCCGGGGTGCCTGGCTGTTGATTTCGTTTGTGCTTCTCGCTTTTCCCTCGCTCGCCTTCGCCGCCCCCGGCCCCATCGATCTAACCACGTCCGCTGCCGGTATCACCGCCGTTTTGCTGTTCATCCTCGCCTACGCGTTGGTGATGTCCGAAGAAATCATCCACATGCGCAAGTCCAAGCCCGTGCTGGTCGCGGCGGGGCTGATCTGGGCGATCGTGGCCTGGGTTTACGTGCAGGCAGGCATTCCCGAGGCCTCGGAAGAGGCGTTTCGCGAAACACTTTTGGAATATACCGAGCTTCTGCTGTTCCTGCTGGTGGCGATGACGTATATCAACGCCCTCGAGGAGCGCCGGGTGTTCGACGCGCTGCGCGCCTGGCTCGTGCGCAAGGGGTTTAGCTACCGCAGCCTTTTCTGGATCACCGGTTTTCTCGCCTTCTTCATTTCGTCGATCGCCAACAACATGACCACGGCGATGCTGATGTGCGCGGTGGTACTCAAGGTCGCCGAAGGCGATAACAAGTTCATTGGCCTTTGCTGTGTCAACGTGGTGGTCGCCTCCAATGCCGGCGGTGCCTTCAGCCCGTTTGGCGATATCACCACGCTGATGGTGTGGCAGGGTGGTCAGGTGCCGTTCATGGGCTTTTTCGTGCTGCTGGTGCCGGCGATCATCAACTTCATGGTGCCCGCCACCATCATGAACTTCTTCATTCAGAACCGTCAGCCCGCCGCACTCACCGAAAACGTCTGGCTCAAGCGAGGCTCACGGCGCATCATCGCGCTTTTCCTGCTGACCGTGGCGATCTCGGTACTGTGCCATTCGGTGCTCTACCTGCCGCCAGCGATGGGCATGATGTTCGGTCTCGGGCTTTTGCAGTTCTTCGGCTACTACCTGCGCCGGAGCCTGCCGCGCTCGCTCGAGCGCAAGCGTGAGCGCTACTCGCGCCGCGGCGACTGGAAAAAGCTTGAGCAGCTGGGAAGCGTCGTGCCCTTCGATATTTTCAGCCGTATCGCCCGTTCGGAGTGGGATACGCTGCTGTTCTTCTACGGGGTCGTGCTGTGTGTCGGCGGTTTGGGCTTCATGGGCTATCTCGCGCTTCTCTCCGAGACGCTCTACGGCGGCTGGAACCCGGTTTGGGCCAACGTGGTACTGGGGCTGATCTCGGCGGTGGTGGATAACATTCCGGTCATGTTCGCCGTACTCTCCATGGCACCGGACATGTCCGAGGGCAACTGGCTGTTGATCACCCTGACCGCCGGCGTGGGCGGAAGCCTGCTCTCCATGGGCTCGGCGGCGGGTGTGGCGCTGATGGGCCAAGCCCGCGGCATCTACACCTTTGCGGTGCATCTACGCTGGGTGCCGGCCATTTTGCTCGGCTACGCCGCGAGTATCGGCGCGCATCTGTTGATCAACGCGTCGCTGTTCTAGGCTCGCAAGCGTTAGACGTATGGCGTTTAGCCAAACGAAAACCGCCCTCGAATGAGGGCGGTTTTTTTGTTCGGCAAATTTGTTTGGCAAAACTGGCGGATCCTACAGATCGTGGCCGGTGATGACCTGACAGATATCGGCGAAGCTGCTGGCCATCGGGATGGCGGAGCTCGATACCTTGCTGTTCGCGCCCTTGCCGATGGCATTTTGAATATCGGTCACCGAGATCAAACCACGAACGCTCAGCTCGTGCTCGGGGTTTTGCTCGGTGATCAAGAGGTGCTGCTCGGTAAAGCTCTCCATGGAGAGAATTAGGTCCTGAATGCTCAAGGATTCCAGGTGCTCCAGCGGCATGGCGCTGAGCTTCTCCCAGGGCGTCATGATCATTTCGGCGGTGACTTCCTCGCGGTCGATCTGGCGCTGCTGCATTGCCAGGTTCACGCGGCGAGTGCCGATCACTTCCTTGGAGGTCAGTACGCCGATGCAGTGGCCTTCCGGGTCGATCACGAACAACAGCCGAACACCGCCATGACGCATTTTTAGGTGCGCGTCGTTGATCGGCATATCCGAGGCCACCGACTGCGGGGCGATCTGTTTGAAATCGGTCAGAAGCTCGATAGCCGGGCTGTCCGGGATCAGTTCTTTCACGGCGGGCGTGGTCAGAAACGGGGTTTGGCCGAACTGGACAAGGGGTTTGGGTTTGCGAACCATCAGATTCATGGCGGTACCTCTAGTGTAAGGGTGATCAAGCAGCCAAGCCTGTTTCGTAACTTAAGATTTGCAGCTAATTCTTATCAGAACCTTAAGGGGATAAAAAACTATTCTGAGAATGCATGACGCTTGAGCATTACGTCAACGCGTAACCCGCCGCTGGGAGCATCACCTAACTGTAATGTACCGCCATGGCGAATAACCAGTCGCTCAACGATTGAAAGCCCTAACCCAGACCCGGCGCTAGGGCCTGAACGTTGAAATCGCTCAATCACTTTATGACGCTCGTCGGCTGGTATACCGGGCCCCTGATCATCCACTATGAGCTGAAAACCTTGAGGCGTGGCCGACAGAGAGATGCTAATAGTACTCTGGTTAGGCGAGTGCTGAATGGCATTGCCGACCAGATTTTGTATCAGGGTTTCGATCGCACCGGGTTCTTGCAGATTCAACCATTGTGCTTTCTCATCCGCGTCTAATAGTAGCTGCTGTTGGCGCTCTGCGGCCAAGGGTGAAAGCTTGGCTAGCGTTTCACGCACTTCACTGAGTATGTTGGTAGAGCGGTACTCGAGCTGAGGTTCCTCTTCAGGCTCCAGACGCGCCAGCGTTAATAGCTGGGTAACCAGGCGTGTGGCTCGGGCAACACCTCCGCGCAAATGAAAGAGCGCTTCCTGGCGATCTTCAAAATTGCCGGCAGTCAATGCATTCTGGGCATGCAGGTCAAGTACTGCCAAGGGCGTGCGAAGCTCATGGGCGGCATCGGCAATGAAGCGCTTCTCGCGAACGCGCATAAGACGAATACGCTCCAGTAAGCGGTTAAGCGCACCAGCGATCGTATCCAGTTCCTGGGGTAACCGACTTAGCGTCAACGGTTGCAAATTATGTGCATCACGACTGCGTATCTGCTCGGCCATACGGGATAGTGGGGCCAGCCCCCAACCAATGGACCACCACAGCAGAATAACAAGGAGTGGCAGACCAATCAGGTCGGGCAATAGAGTTCGAAGTGCTACTGCTCTGATTAATTCACCTCTTACGTCTTCGCGCTCGCTAACTATCAAGCGCTTTGAGGAATTGGGCACATTCAGAACATACATCCGCCAATCGTATCCTTTCACGGTTAGCGTCGAGTAGCCCGTGGTCTGTTGGGAAATCGGTGTTTCAGGGGCTGTCGCGGAGCGCAAAAGCAGCCGGTCATCTTCCCATAGTTGAAAGGCCAGTTTGCTCTCATAGCGGTGGCCAGCAAAACGCTTGTCGGATTGACGAGCGCGTTCCAGGGCGTTTTCCAGGCTACTCAACAGCACCGTACGATCCGCGCCGGACAGCGGAGCCTGCAAAAAGCCTTCCAGCAAACGGGCATTTTGCGCCAAACTGGCGTCATAAAGTTCCTCTACTTCATGGGCAGCGTAGCGATAACTGATAAAACCGATCACTAACATACTGGCGCCGAACACGAGTAGTACCAGTCCTAGGGTGCGTTGGCGTATAGACGTCATGTGTCATCCTTTGGCGGTTTATCCATGACATAACCAATACCACGTACCGTTCGGATGACGTCGGTGAATAACTTGCGACGTAAGTGATGGATGTGGACTTCAATGGCATTGCTTTCGACGTCCTCGTCCCAGCCGTAGACCAAGCGGGTCAAGGTATCGCGGGTAAATACTCGGCCAGGATGGCTCATGAACTCCTGAAGCAGGGTCAACTCACGACGCGTAAGACCGATATCTTGCCCCCGATAACTAACGTTCAGGGTATGGGGGTCCAGTTGAATACCGCGACAACTCAATATACTGCTGACTTGACCTTGGCTGCGGCGCATTAATGCGCGTAGTCGAGCTTTCAACTCGGCCACTTCGAAGGGTTTGGTCAAATAGTCGTCGGCGCCTGCATCCAGCCCCGCGATGCGGTCGTTCACTGCATCGCGGGCCGTCAACACCAGAATAGGCACTTGGCTTCCATGGCGCCGGGCTGCGTTCAATACCGTCATGCCATCCATACCGGGCAGACCCAGATCAAGAATCACGGCATCGAATGGTTCCTTCTCTTTAAGCGCATTCAAAGCGGTAGCACCGTCGCTTAGATGATCCACCGTGTAGTGTTCAGGCTTCAAAGCCAAGCGGATGCCCGAGGCCAAACTTGGGTCATCCTCTACCAGCAAGATGCGCATGAGTCCTTCCTATTGAAGTTCTGACATTAACTGACGAATATCGTCACGGCGGCCATCATCTGCAAGTTCGCGACCAGAGCGAGACGGTGCCACCAGGGCTCTTTCCAATACCTGATGTGCCTCTACATCGCGGCCTTGCTCGTGTAAATAGTCACCCCAGAAGTAAAGACTGTCGATCCCATCGGGATTAATCGCAAGCGCTCGCTGCAGATACCATTCGGCTTTTTCGTCGTCACCAAAGCCGATAGGCCAGCCGGGAACTTGATAATAGAGCGCACCCAGACTCGTATAGGCCGAGCCATCGAGTGCCAGCGGATCCAATTCCAACGCGGTTTCAAGCTCCTTTTTAGCCTCCTTCACCAATCCCAATGCGCTCAGCCCGCCACGAGCCCCCGCCTCTGTCGAACGAATGATGCCGGCCCATATATGCAGCTCGGCGGCGTCGGGATAGCGCCCGACCAGTTGTTCGGCACGGTCGCCCAGGTGACTGAAAGCGGCCTCCTGTTCGGCGGGTGGCAGCGTATAATTGATTTCTGCCCAACGGTTTTGTAGCTCGGCAAGCGAGGTGGCGATTGCCGTACTATCGCCCTCACTGGCGAAACCAGGCAGGCTGATCAAGGCAATGGCGCTCGCCAATAGCGTGGTGCGTAGCACCCTGGATGCTGACTGGATCATGATACAGACTCCTTGGACGTCATAAATCGGCGAATGACCGGCAGTTGACGTAAGAGCGCGCGGTCAACGGCGCTTGGCCAGAGCGTGTTAAGACGAGTGAAAAAGCGTTCCGGCAGACCGATCTGCAACTCCTCACGTTGCTGTTCCACCGCATCGACAATGGCCAAAGCGACGGCATCCGGTGCATCGACGGCATTTCCAAGTGCCGCGTTGAGCGCCTCGGTCTGTGGGGAGTTCATGGCGGTGCGTGTCGCTCTTGGAGCGATGTACATCACGCGTACACGGGTATCGGCTAGCTCACGGCGCAGCGCCTGACTGAAGCCACGCAGGGCGAACTTGGTTGCGCAGTAGGTGACTTGTCCGGGATAACCCAACTGCCCGAAGGTCGAGCCGAGGGTGATGATCATCGCCCGAGGGTAGGTCATCAGCTGTGGAAGAAGAGCTCGAGTGAGTTGCAGCGTAGCGGTCAAGTTAATGGCGATGAGCTGTTCGATATCGTGATCGCTGGCGGTATCGAAAAAGCCCTGCTGATTGCTGCCGGCAGCATTGATCAGCATGTTGCATTCCGCCATACGCGCGGCATTGACCAAGCGACTGCGATCTTCTGCATTGGTCAAGTCGGCGCTGACGGCGACGACATGATCAGGATAGCGGTTGGCCAGTGCAGATAGCACCTCCTGATTTCGCCCACTGATGAGCACTTGGGCGCCTCGCTTCGCCAAGGCCTCAGCGAGCGCATGTCCGATGCCGCCGCTGGCACCGGTGATCAGCACGCGTTGTGCCGCCCAACCGCCAAGAAAAACGCGTTTACCAAACCAGCGCATGACTAACTTCCTCTATCGTACTTTGTTGCGCATAGCGTGCTTCAATGCCCCTGAACATCGCGCCGTATAAGCGGTAGAACATATTGGCGCTATCGATCACTGCGGCAAGATCCTCTTCCCCTAGCTGATTTATCTGCTCTTCGAAAAAGGCCAAGTGGCCAATATCCAGGCTGCCGTGTGAGGTCAGGTAGCGAACAGCATTGTCAGGTAGCGCTAGGCTGGCCTGAAGCTTCTCGGCAGCTTGGGTCGCCAGCGCCGTGCTCGTACCTTCCAGTACCTGCACCATGCCGAAGAACGCGACTGGGTTACCATGCTCGATCGAATCACGAATCCAGGCCACCATCAGGCGTGTAGCGGGGTCGGGCATCGCATCAGCGGCAGCACGGGGATCGCCACCCGCCTCGCGGATGTCGTCCAGAATCCACTGCTCGTGACCGTGCTCCTCTTCGATGTACTCCACCAAGGCCGTGCGCAGCCAGCCAAGGCGCTCGGGTAGCCGCGCACCACAGGCCATCATGAGTGGAACGGTAAAGCGTACGTGATGGTATGCCTGACCGAGAAATGCAAGATACTCCTCAAGGGTCACGTTGCCTGCCAAGGCACGGCCGACGATAGGCGTGCTCAGTAACCAGGTACGTGCTTCTTCCGTTGCGCTTTGCAGCTGTTGGTAAGCAGTCATTGTGTTGCTCCTTTCGTAGAGTAGGGGGCCGTGCTTTGTAACCAGTGTCCATAGGCCTTGAGTAGCTTGTCGCGACGTAGGCGGCCATTGGCGGTCAGTTGCTGGTTATTTGGAGTAAAAGGGGGGGTACGCTGCCACTCGTGTACTTGGGCGTAGTCGGGTAGCTGGCGATTGACGGCCTGGATGGCGGCGTCGAGCTGTGCATCGGTATGCTGAGCCGATGTGGGAACGATTAGCGCGCGATTGGCGGGCAGCGCCTCGCCGTAGACCATGGCTTGAGCAATCGCAGACTGCGTGCAAAGCTCGCTCTCTACCCATTGCGGATTGACATTACGGCCATAGGCCGTAATGAAGACGTCTCGCTGGCGACCATTGAGCGCGATGGACTCGTCTTGCCACTCACCGGTATCTCCCGTGGCGTGCCATTCGCCACACGCAGGCTCACCCAGGTAGCCCAGCATCAGGGCACCGCTAACGTGCAGTTGACCTTCGCCATCGATACGCAGGCGCGCATGGGCGAGTGGGCGACCGACTCCCTGGCGTTGCTCGCCTGGACGGTTAAGACACACCACCGAGGAACACTCCGATAAACCGTAGCCTTCGAAGACCGGCCAGCCGCCCTGTTGAGCATGGGTGAGCAAGGTGTTGGCCACCGGTGCCCCACCTACCGCGACAAAGCGCAGGCCAGTAGGTGCGAGTGGGGAGTGGTTCACTAACGCTTGCAGCAGTTGCGGGACTAAAATCATGCTATGAGGCTGGTAGTAGGCGATAGCCTTCAGTGCAACAGTAGCGTCGAAGCCGCTGGCTCCCTGCCAACCTAGCGATGCCATGCCAGGCAGCACGCTACAAGCGCCAAGCCATAGCGGTAAATAAAGCCCACCGATATTTTCCAGGAGTGTGGAAAGAGGCAGCATGGCCAAATGGCGGCGGATATCGAGCGGGGCCACTACCGCCGCGAGGCTTTCGGTAACGGTCAGCAGCGCCTCATTATCCAGACACACCCCCTTGGGGGAGCCGCTAGTGCCTGAGGTAAAAGTGATCCGTGTAGTGCCTTCATGTAACGCGGGCACGTGGTCGACGCGACGCTGGCAGATGGCTGTATCACTGGTGGGCCGAAAGCTAAACGTTTCGCTACCCTGGCCAATCCAGCTGTCAATTCCTGCCTGTTGAACGATATGACGACGCTGCGTGTCACTGAAAAAATCAGGAATAGGCACCGCCACACGTGCTTCCATCATGAGAGCCAAATCCCACAGAGCCCACTCCAGTCCGTTATCCAGCGCCAACGCCACGCGTTGCGCACCGACCTCGCGCAAGCGTTGGCGCCGTTGAGCAATGTGCTGCATGACAGCCTTGTACGAGAGGTGCTGCTCGCCATCGCTGAGGGCGATACGCTGGGGGGTATGATGGGCGTGGTATTCGATCCGCTTCATCAGCGCATTAGGCAATACGTGCATGCAACACCTCTTCGACGGCGGTTTCAGCCACTTCTAATCGGGTCTGGAGCATCTGTATGGCGTAACGAAGGTCCCCTGCCATGACCCAAGGACGATGCTTGTAATAACGCCCCCATAGGTGCGACTCATCGCCTAGCCGCTCAGGATCAGCCGGCATGATGGGCTGCGGCTCGAAGCCCATTCGGCGTAGGCCATTGGCAACTTCAGGCGTTGCCGTAAACAGCAACCAGGCGATGCCTTCTTCCGCCAATTGGTAGGCCAGGTAGAGAAACAGTTGACGCTGCAAGCCAGGACGCAAGCTGACCAGGTTGCCGATTTCAGCAATATCCTGACGAACAAGCGATGACTGAAAGCGCTTCATGAGGATCTCTTCGGCTTGACCATCCAGGTAACGTTCCAAAAAGAGTGGCCCGCTGCTGGCAAGGCGAAGACCCACTGCAGCCAGAGGTTGATCGGCTTGCCACACCCCAAAAAGACGAGGTAAAAAATGCTGGATATGAGCACTATGCTGTAGAACAAAGCGCTTTCTAATCAGCTGTTTAAGCGCTGTCTTTTCCTGCCAACTGATCGCCTCATGCCAATGCAGCGTCGACGGGTCAGGGGAGAGTGAACGTAAGCGAGACATCGGTATCTCCATCGTGTTTTTAAACACTCTGGAGGGGGTGGCTTAACACAGGCTTAAGTCAGCTAAATATTTATTACCGCTTTTGCCGGGCAATGAAGAAAGGTGATGAATCAATGGCGTCAGAACATGGATCATTTCTACAGGCTGAACGATGTCCGCTTTCCCAGCGCCGCGAAGCGCTGCTGCATCTTGCAGCGGTCAACGACCCCAGCCATCAAACCGATCTACAGCGCGCTCTAGAGCGCGCGAAGGCCGCCCCAAACGTCGATTGGCAGGGGCTTAGAGTCGTCAAACGAGGTGCTCACATCGAGACGGCGCTATGGGTCGAGCCCATGGAGGGCAACACCGCCCGGCTCTGGCTGCCCGGTGTTCAGCACGAGTGTTTGGGCACGCTTTTGAGCGATGCCCGTCAGTGGGTCGAAGCGCAGGGATACACGCTTTGCCACGTGGCGCTTGGAGAAAGTGACAGCCATTGGGAGCCGGCGCTTGTAAAAAGCGCCATGGAGCGTCTGGCCGCGCTTTGGCACCTGAGCGTTGCGCTTTCAACGCCGCCTGCAATGTCAAAAACAATGCCAAAAACAACGCCGGAAACACTTGAAGTGGCTCCGTTCGGCGCGCTTGGCCGCGAAGCGCAGCTTGGCTTATTGCAAGGCGTTAGCGACGGCTCGCTCGACTGTCCGGCGCTGCTCGAGGCGCTGCCGATACAGACGCTGCTGTCGGGGTTTTACGCCGGTGCTCCCGATGCCCCCAGGCACTGGTATCGTATCCTTCACGAGGGCGTAACGGCGGGCGTGCTGCTGCTGGCGCCGCAAAGCCCCGCGCGCTGGGAGCTTCAACTGATGGGGTTATTGCCCGGCTGGCGCGGGCGTGGGCTTGGCCGGGCGCTTTTAGAGCGGGCGATGCGGCTGGCGTTTCAGGCTGGGGCCCGTGAGCTTTGTCTAACCGTCGATGCGCAGAACGCCCCGGCGATCAAACTGTACCTCAATGCCGGGTTCGAGCGTGAAAGCGAGCAGTTGCTCTATGCGTGGCGTAAGCCTTCGTAACTAAGGCAAATGGTCTTCGAAAAACGCCTTTTTACTCTATACTGAGGGCGTTCGCACAAGGACAACTGTTCAATTCATGGAGGAACGCTGGTGAAAATCATTCTCGGTATTATCGTATTTATCTTCCTCGTCGGTTTGTTGACGCTCACGGGCGTGTTCAAGCTCATCTTCTGACGGTGTCGGCGTGGCTTGACGTTCGAGCCAGCCTCCGGTCGCGACGCTTTGGGCGATAGGCGCTCTAATGCTCGCGACCGCTTTCCCCAATTTCTTCACGCCCCGACATTGGTTCCTCGGCCGGTCGGGGCGATGTGTCATACAAGGAGTCCACGGTGAGCGTCAGGCGCGTAGCGGCAGTAGTGTTCGGCGTTTTAACAAGCGTCGCCGTGGCCGGTGAGACCGGAGAGGGCGAGGCGGTCTATGATCGGCTCTGTATGGCGTGTCACCAAACCGGCGTGGCCGGCGCGCCGATTCGTGGCGACAGCGACGACTGGACGGCACGCCTGGAGCAGGACGTCGAGACGCTGGTGCAGCACGCCATCGACGGCATCGGCGCCATGCCGCCGCGCGGCGGTAATCCCAATCTGACCGACGACGAGATACGCGCGGCCACGCACTATCTGGTCGAGCCGGTCATGGCGGCGCCGGCTGAAGAGAGCGAGGCCCCCGATGAACGTGTCAAGGGCGAGGCGCCGCTACCGGTTTCTGACGATGCCGATGCCGAGCCTGACACCAACGGCGAAGGCTCAAGCGCCGATCACCGCAGTCTCGACGGCGAGGCGCTCTACGCCCGCGCGCGCTGCGCTACCTGCCATGCCACCGGTATCGCTCGCTCGCCAAAACTGGGTGACACGAGCGCCTGGCGGGAGCGGCTGGAGCAGGGGCGCGAGACGCTCTATCAAAGCGTGATTCTAGGCAAGGGCGTGATGCCGCCCCGGGGCGCAAGCACCGCCAGCGACGACGAGCTCAAGGCGATGGTGGACTACATGGTCGAGCGCGCCCGCTAAGACGCACCTTCAAACCATCCACAGCCGCTCGGTTCGATCCGGCTGTGGATAACTCAATATTTCCCCCAATGTTTTGCCGGCATGGCTTGGTTTTACCGGCGTGACCTAGCCCAGCAGCGAGCGCAGCCCGGCGATCGCGTCCTTGCCCCGCGCCTGCTTTTTATCCGGGTCTTCCTTGTCGGCGCGCCCCTCCCACTCGAGGTCGTCGGCGGGCAGCTCGTCGAGAAAGCGGCTCGGCTGGCAGTCCATCAGTTCGCCGTACGCCTTGCGCTGGCGGGCGAGCGTCATGGTCAGCGTGCGCCGGGCACGGGTGATACCCACATAGGCCAAGCGACGCTCCTCCTCGACGGTGCCAACCTCGATAGCGTTACGGTGGGGCAGCAGGTCCTCTTCGAGCCCCATCAAGTAAACGTGGGGAAACTCGAGGCCTTTCGAGGCGTGCATGGTCAGAAGCTGCACGCGGTCGGAGTCGTCCTCCTCGGCCTGCTGCTCGAGAATATCGCGCAGCACCAGCCGCGAAATAGCGGCTTCGACGCCGTCGGTCTCTGTCGCCGTGGCGTCGTCATCCTCTTCCGGGTCGCGGTTGAGTGACTTCTCGAGCTGGTCGATCAAAATCCACACGTTGGCCATGCGACGCTCGGCGATGGTCGGGGCGCTGGCGTTTTGGTAAAGCCAGGCCTCGTAATCCATGTCGCGCAGCATGTCGCGAATGGCGGCGATGGCGTCGCCCTGGTCCATGCGCTTTCTGACCCCTTCGATGAAATGGGTAAAGCGCGACAGCCGCTCCACCGCCCGGGTCGGCAACACCTGTTCAAGGCCCAATTCGCGGCAGGCGTTGAACAGTGAAATGGCGCGGCCAGAGGCCTGGTCGTTGGCGTAGTTGGCGAGCTTTTCGAGCGTGCCGGGGCCGATCTCGCGGCGCGGCACGTTGACGATGCGCAAAAAGGCGTTGTCGTCCGCCGGGTTGATCAGAAGGCGCAGGTAGGCCATGGCGTCCTTGATCTCGTTGCGCGAGAAAAACGAGGTGCCGCCGGAGAGCTTGTAGGGAATCTGGTAGTGCTGGAGCTTGAGCTCCAAAAGCCTGGCCTGAAAGTTACCGCGGTAAAGCACGGCGAAGTCGCGCCACTCCGCTTTCTCCTTGATGCGCCGGGTGAGCATTTCGCTTGCCACCCGCTCCGCCTCGGCCTCCTCGTGGCGGTTGACCACCACGCGGATCGGCGCGCCGTCGCCCATTTCCGACCACAGCGTCTTGTCGTAGACGTGGGGGTTGTTGGCAATCAGCGTGTTCGCCGCGCGCAGGATGATACCGGTGGAGCGGTAGTTCTGCTCGAGCTTGATGACGTTGAGCCGCGGAAAATCCTCGCCCAGCGTCACCAGGTTCTCAGGGCGCGCGCCTCGCCAGGCGTAGATCGACTGGTCGTCGTCGCCGACCACGGTGAAGGTGGCGCGCTCCGCCATCAAAAGCTTCACTAAAAGATACTGCGAGACGTTGGTGTCCTGGTACTCGTCCACCAGCATGTAGTGGATCTTGCGCCGCCACCGTGCCAGCGCCTCGGCGTCGTTTTGCAAAAGCACCACCGGCAGCAGAATCAGGTCGTCGAAATCCACCGCGTTATAGGCTTTCAAATGGCGCATGTAGGCTTCGTACACTCGCGCGGCGAACTGCTCGTCCTCGTCTTCGGCATGGGATAGCGCCTGAGCGGGTAGCACCAGATCGTTTTTCCAGGTGGAGATTTTGGCCTGCACCGTGTTGATTTGCTCGGCGTCGACCTGGGCGTCCTTGTTCATCAGATCGCGCAAGAGCGCCTTGGCGTCCTCCGGGTCAAACAGCGAAAAGCCGGGTTTGTAGCCCAGCGTTTTCAGCTCGCCGCGAATGATGTTGAGCCCTAGGGTGTGGAAGGTGGAAACGGTCAGCCCGTGGCCCTCCTTACCCTTAAGCATCTGCCCGACCCGCTCTTTCATCTCGCGGGCGGCCTTGTTGGTAAAGGTGACCGCGGCGATTCGTCGCGCGCTCATGCCGCACTCCTGCACCAGATAGGCGATCTTGGTGGTGATCACGCTGGTCTTGCCCGAGCCCGCGCCGGCCAATACCAGACAAGGGCCGTCGATATAGCGCACGGCTTCCTGCTGGCGCGGGTTGAGGCCTTTGATGCGGCTGAGAATAGAGGACATGATCACTACCTGACAGGAAAGCGGGACGCTTTGGCCGTATCATACAGGCCGGCACGACGAAGGCGAAACCGGTGAATAAAAGTGGCCGGTAGCGTCTAAAAAATCTTTTATAGCATTAGACCAAAGTTCTATAAGAGCTTGTATAATACGCGACCGCTAAAAGGCGCCACGCATTGGCTGGCCGCGTTCAGCCTGCCCCGGCCGTCAATCCACTGGCCGGCGCAGCACGCAAAGGAAGAGTCATGTTTGAAGTAGCGCTTTTCGAGCCGCGCATGGCGCCCAATACGGGCAATATCATGCGCCTGGTGGCGAACAACGGCTGTCGGCTGCATTTGATCGAGCCGCTGGGCTTCGATCTCGAGGAGAAGAAGCTTCGTCGCGCGGGGCTGGACTATCGGGATCTGGCCAACGTGACGCGCCACGCCGATTTCGCCGCCTTTTTAGAGGCGATGGTCGGCCGCCGGATCTGGGCGATCACCACGAAAGGCGCCATGGCGCACAGCGAGGTCGCCTTTGCCCCGGGGGACGTGCTGCTGTTCGGCTCGGAAACCGGCGGGCTCTCAGCGGAGGCCCACGCTGCGATCGACGAGGCCCAAAAGCTTCGGATCCCCATGCAGCCCAACAATCGCAGCCTCAATCTCTCCAACGCCGTGGCGGTGGTGAGCTACGAGGCCTGGCGCCAGCAGGGCTACCAGGGCGCTGGTGATTAGGCGGCGGTAACGCCGTAGCGGTCGCGGTAGGCGCGTACCGCCTCGGCGTAGGCGAGCATCTCGCCGCCTTCATGCTCTTCGAGATATTCAAGTACCTGCTCGAGCGTGACGATACTGACAACGGGCATGCCGTAGTCGGCGGTGACTTCCTGTAGCGCGCTCTTCTCGCCTTGGCCGCGCTCCTGGCGGTCCAGCGCGATGATGACGCCGGCGGCGCGGGCGCTTTGAGCCTCGATCAGCGTCATGACCTCGCGGATGGCAGTGCCGGCGGTGATGACGTCGTCGATGATCAGGATGTCACCGGAAAGCGCCGCGCCGACGATGTTGCCGCCTTCGCCGTGGGCCTTCGCTTCCTTGCGATTGAAGGCGTAGGGCATGTCCCGGTCATGATGGTCGGCAAGCGCGGCGGCGGTCACGGCGGCAAGGGGAATGCCCTTATAGGCCGGGCCGAAGAGCACGTCGGCGCCAAGGTCGCTGTCCATGATCGCCTGGGCGTAGAAGCGGCCGAGTTTGGCCAAGGCGCGTCCGGTCTGAAAAAGACCGGCGTTGAAGAAATAGGGGCTGACACGCCCGGACTTGAGCGTGAACTCGCCGAATTTGAGTACGCCCTGTTCGATGGCGAAGGCGATGAAGTCGCGCTGATAGGATTTGAGAGTCGAAGTCACAATGATCGTCTCTTGAGTCGAAAGTGAGTGAAAGTAACCGATTTGATCAGGTAACACGCCTGATTGAGCCTGCCTATTTACCCAAACGTCGAAACGTCGGGTATCATACCGCAGCGACGCAAAAGGGACGATTTATGAAAATTGCCAGCATTAATGTCAATGGTATACGCGATGCCGTCGATCGAGGCTTCCTGGACTGGCTGGCTCAGCAGGATGTCGACGTGGTCTGCGTGCAGAACCTCAAGGCCAAGAGCTTCGAGCTTGGCGACCATATCCTCTACCCGGAAGGCTTCGAAGGCTATTTTCTCGATGCCGAAGAGGACGGCTTCTCCGGCGTGGGCCTTTATTGTCGCAAGATCCCCAAGGCCATCATGTACGGGCTGGGCTTTCCCCAGTGCGACCACGAAGGGCGCTTTTTGCAGGCGGACTACGACCGCTTCAGCATCGCCACGTTTTTGATGCCCGACGGCTCCGATCAGAAGGCCAAGCAAGCCTTCATGGACCAGTACCAGGAGTACTTGACCAAGATGTCGCGCAAGCGCCGCGAGTACATCATCTGCGGGACTTGGCACGTCGCCCACAAGACCGTGGATCTGGCCAATTGGTCCGATAACCAGCTCACCTCCGGCTTTCGCCCGGAAGAGCGGGCTTGGATGGACCAGGTGCTCGGCCCGACCGGCTTCATCGACACCTTCCGCGAAATCAATCGCGACGCCGGCGAATACACCTGGTGGCCGAAGCTCGACCAGGATGTTCCCCGCGACCGCCAGGAAGGCTGGCGCATCGACTACCAGCTGGTCGGCCCGAACTTTCGCCGCCACGTGGTCGACGCCTGGATCGACTATGATGCGACCTTCTCCGAGTACGCGCCGCTGATCGTCGAGTACGACCTCGCGCTGTAAGCGCAGACGGCTTCCCGCGTCGCCTGTAGCGAGCCGCCCGCAAAAAGGCCAGCATCATGCTGGCCTTTGGCGTTTCTACACGTTGACGTTCTACACGGGCGCAGCCAATCAGCCGCGAATGCCCAGCGCCTCGCGCTGATGCTCGAGAAGCTCGGCTCCGGCCTTCTCGGCCAGATCCAGCATGGCGTTGAGCTCCTGGCGGCTGAAGGCGCCGGCTTCGGCGGTGCCCTGCACCTCGATCAGCTCGCCGCTTTCGGTCATCACCACGTTCAGGTCGGTATCCGCTTTGCTGTCTTCCGGGTAGTCCAGGTCCAGCACCGCCGCACCCTTGAAGATTCCCACCGAAATCGCGCTGACCATCTGCTTGAACGGATCGCCCTTGATCTTTTTCTCGCGCTGAAGATAACGAATCGCATCCACCAGCGCCACGCAGCCGCCGGTGATCGCCGCGGTGCGGGTACCGCCGTCGGCCTGGATCACATCGCAATCCACGGTGATGGTGAACTCGCCCAGCTTTTTCAGATCCACCGCGGCGCGCAGGCTGCGCCCGATCAGCCGCTGAATCTCGAGCGTCCTGCCCCCCTGCTTGCCGCGGCTGGCTTCACGACCGCTGCGCGAGTGGGTGGCGCGGGGCAGCATGCCGTACTCGGCGGTCACCCAGCCCTGGTGTTTACCGCGCAGCCAGCGCGGCACGCCCGCCTCGACGCTTGCGTTACACAGCACTTTGGTATCGCCGAACTCCACCAGCACCGAACCCTCGGCGTGGCGGGTATAGTCACGGGTCAGGCGAATATCGCGCAGCTGGTCGGCCTCGCGGCCGCTGGGGCGAACAACATCGGGACGCATGGCACCTCTCGTCAATTAAGGCTAAAGCGACCCATTGTACACCCTCGGGCCTTGTGGCGCCTGAGCGTGTTTACTCCAGGCGGCCGGCATAGAGCGCCTTGAACGCTTGATAGCGCGTGGCGTGCATCGCACCCATGGCGGGGTCGGGTTCCAGCACGTGCTCGCCCGGGGAGAGCCCTTTGGCCACGCCCAGCACATCGCCTTTCGTCGCGGCACCCAACGCCGCCACGGCGGCGCCCAACAGCACCGGCTCCGGCGCCTCGGAAAGCACTACCCGGCAGCCGGTACCATCGGCGTAAAGCTTGCGTAGAAGCGCTGATCGGCCGTGGCCGCCGCTCAAGTGCAGCGTGTCGATGGCGTAACCGTGGGCATTGAGCCGCTCGATGATCGCCCGAGTGCCGTAGACCAGCGCGGTGGCGGCGGCCCAGTACACCTTGATGAAACTCTCTTGAGGAGTATCCAGGGTGAGCCCGGTGATCGCGCCGCGAATCTCCGGGTCGGCGAGCGGCGAGCGGTTGCCGATGAAGTCCGGGCAGACGTGGGTGTGCGGAGCGGGATCACCGCTTTCTAGCCGCTCGAGCAGCACCTTCGATAGCTCGCCGTGCACGTCATCACCGAACGCGCTGCCAGCGGCGAACATCGCGACCAGGTGATCGAGCAGTGCACCGGTAATGCTCTGGCCGCCTTCGTTGGCCACGAATCCATCGCACAGCGCGCCAGGGTAGGGCCCCCAGACGCCGGGAACCTCGCAGCGGCTGGGCTGGGCACCGATATGGCAAGTCGAGGTGCCACCGATCACCGCCAGACGGGTCTCGGGAGCGTTTGTTAGGCTGCGACCCAGGGTGCCCAAGGCGCCGGCGTAGGCATCGATCATGCCCACCGAAAAGTGACACCCGGTGGTCAGACCCAGATCCGCTGCAGCGGCCTCGGTGAGCGGGCCAAGATCCACGCCTACCGGCAGCGCGGTTTCGGGGAGGCGAGCGCGCTCGATGACATCCGCCATATCGATACGGTCGAGAAAGTCGTGATCCCAGCCGTGGCCCGGGCGCGGGTCGAAAGTCCACTTGCAGGCGAGCATGCACACCGAACGCTCGAAAGAACCCGTGCAAGCAAAGCCTAGCCAGTCGCCCAAATCGCCGGCATAACCGATCTGTTCATAGAGTTCGGGCCGGTGGCGTTTAAGCCACTTGAGCTTGGGCATCTGCATTTCCGGCGACATCGCCCCGCCCAGGTTGGCGAGGACCTTCGAGCCGGTCGCGGTGCACTCGGCGGCTTCAATCGTGGCGCGATGATCCATCCAGACGATGATGTCCCAGGGCTCGTCCCCTTCCGATAGCGCCAGAGGGCGATAGGCTTTATCCAGTAGCACCAGCGAGCAGGTGGCGCTGACCGACATGCGCGTCACGCTCTCGGCGGCAACGCCGGCGGCCTCGGTCGCCCGGCGAGTAGCGCTGCAGACTGCGCGCCAGATATTGGTAGAACTTTGCTCGACGTGGTGCTCGGCGGGGCGGTGCATGGCGATGGGGGTTTTCGCCTCCGCCAGCATTACGCCATCCTGGGTAAAAATACCCGCGCGGGCGCTACCGGTGCCGATGTCGATGCCCAGAACGTGCTCTTGGTGACTCATAAATGCGTACTCATGACTGTTTGATGAACGGCATCCGCAGTGCCATCACGATGATCAGAAACCCGCCCCAGACGGCGGTGGCCAGGTGCTGGCTGGCGCCCATCAGGTTCATGCCCGAGGCGATTACCTGCAGGCTCATCAACCCCAGTACCAGCGGCAGCACGCGGCCAAAGCCGCCAAACGGGTTGGCGCCGGCCAGAAAACAGGCCAGTACGGTGATCAACAGGTAGCTTTCACCGTGGCCGACGCGCACCGAGTTGAAGCGCGCCAGCATCACCATGCCGGCTAGCCCTGCCAGCAGGCCAGAAAGGGTGTAGACGGCGATCAGCACGCGCTTAACGTTGATGCCCGAGTATGCGGTCGCGCGCGGGTTGGAGCCGAGCATATAAATCGAGAAGCCGGTTCGGGTGAAGTGCATGATATACATGAGCCCGGCGGCGGCACCGAGAAAGATCCACATGGGAATCGGCACGTTCAGCCAGTGGCCGCTGCCAATGACCTGGAATACCTCCGGCATGCCCGAGATACCGCCGCCGCGGGTCAAGAACTCGCCCACGCCCTGCAAAAAGATCATCGCGCCCAACGATACCAGGATCGGGTGCGCACCGACGTAAGCGACGATGACGCCGATCAGGCATCCCGCCGCCGCGCCCACCGCCAGCCCCGCCAGAATGGCGAGCGGCGCACCGACCCCGCCCATTTCCGCAAGCACCCCCTGCACCAGCCACGCCGTGGTGAGCCCGGCGATGTTGGCGGTAAAGGTGACCGACAGGTTCAGCCCGCCGGAGATGATCGGCACCAGCATGGCCAGCGAGAGCAGGCCGAGCTCGGGTAGCTGCATCGACATCGAACCGAAGTTGGTCGTGCTGAGAAACCCGGGAGCCAGTAGAGAAAAGAACGCGATGCTGACGATCAAAAGCGCGGTCATCGCCAGCACTTCGAGACTATCGCCGCCCAGACGAATGCCCGCCTTGGCGGGCGTGGCTTGATGCTTGTTCATACGGTTTTTGCCCTGGTGGAACGGGGCAACAGGTTGCCCAGATTACTGGTCGTGATGGCGGCCAGGATGATCAGCCCCACAATCATGCGAAATGCGTAGGGTGTGACGCCCAGCAGGTTCAGCCCGTTCTGTACCACGGCGAGCAGCAGCACGCCGAGCACTGCGCCGAGCACCGTGCCACGCCCCCCGCCCAGGGTGGCGCCGCCCAGCACCACTGCTGCCAAAATGGGCAGTTCCTGGCCGATCAGCGCATTGGGCACCACTTCCTGCACGATATGCGCCTGCATCAGCCCTGCAACGCCTGCGCAGAGCCCTAGCCAGCCGTAGGCAAAGGCATGGATCTTCCACACGCTGACGCCGGAGCGCCGCGCCGCCTCGGGGCTCGAACCGTAGCCGTAGAGCGCCCGGCCAAAACCTGTTCTCGCCAGGATGAACCAGGTCAGCAGCACCATCACCGCCATGACGGCGGCGGGAAAGTACAGCGTGGCCGAGCCACGTTCGGCGGGCAGGTCCAGCAGTGGAATCGAGTAGTAAAGCCAGTCGGGAATGTCGTAGATCGATACCCCGCCGGTTACGTACATCAACAGCCCAAAGAACAGGTTGAACGTGCCGATGGTGACGATGATCGACACGATACGAAAGCGGTGGATCAGCAAGGCGTTGATAAGCCCCAACAGCGTGCCCACCAGCATGGACAGCAGGATGCCAGCCACCCAACCGCCGCCGCCCATGTACTGCGTCAGCGCCGTGATCACCACGTACTGCACGACCGAGGCGGCCACCGCGAAGGAAATATCGATACCACCGGCGATCAGCACCACCACCAGCCCTATTGCGAAGATGATGTTGACCGACTGGTTGTTGAGCAGGTCGAACAGGTTCTGAACGCTCAAGAAGCTGTCGGTACTCAGCGCCAGCACCACGCAAAGCGCGATGATGATAGCCAGCAGTACGCCTTCGGTGCCAAGGCCCTTTCTACCAAGGCCCCGGCGGGGTAAAAGCTTACGCATTGATCACTGCCTCCAGCGCTTCTTCGGTGGTGTCCGCGGGAATGATTTCGGTGGCGATGCGCCCGTCACGCAGTACCAGCGCGCGGTCGGTGTTCATCCAGATCTCGCCAGCCTCGTCGGAAATCAGGATGATCGCCATGCCCTGATCGGCAAGGCTACGGATGATGTCGAAAATACCGGCTTTCGCGCCGACATCGACACCAATCGTGGGGCAGTCGAGGATCAGCACGTCCGGCTCGGTGGCCAGCCACTTGGCCAGCGCAATGCGCTGCTGGTTGCCTCCGGAAAGCGACGACACCGCAAGCTCGGCGTCACTCACCTTGGTCTTCAACTGTTCGATCCAGCGCGCGGTCAATGCCTTGATACGCCCGGGCGAGAGAAAGCCTCGTGGCCTCTCCAGAGAGGGCAGTACGGTCACGGCGCTGTTCATGTTGATCGACTGGTTCTGCACCAGCCCCAGGTGTAGGCGATCTTCCGAGAGATACGCGATCTTTTGGCGCACGGCGTCGCGATTGGAGCGCAGCTTGAGCGGTTTGCCCTCCTTGCGCATCTCGCCTGAGGTGGGGCGGGTCATGCCGAAGATGGCGTGAGCGATCTCGGTGCGCCCGGCGCCCAGAAGCCCTGTCAGCCCCAGAATCTCGCCGCGGTGCAGAGTGAAGGATATATCCTCGAATTCGCCGTCGCGGCTCAAACCATCGAGCTCCAGCATCGGCGCGCCTTTCCAGGCATTCGTTCGCGGAGTGAGCTCAAGCTCCATGCCGGTCATCAATGTGGAAAGGCGCGCTTGAGTCATGCCCACGGTGGGGTAGGTGCCCACCAGTTGGCCGTTGCGAAGCACAGTGACTCGCTGGCAGACCTCCAGCACTTCCGCCAAGCGGTGGCTGACCAGCACGATGGAAATGCCCTTGTCGGCCAGCGTTCGGGTGATGGCCAGCAGCGACTGCACCTCTTTATAGGTGAGCGAGGCGGTGGGTTCATCCATGAAGATGATGCTGGCGCCAGCGCGCAGCACCCGGCAGATCGCCACCAACTGGCGGTGAGCGATAGAGAGATCTTCCACGCGCGCAGTCGGGTCCAGGGTCAAGCCAAACTGCTGGATGATCTCGCGAGACTGTCGAAGAGCCTCCTTGTAGGAGATCGGTCGCCAAGGCTTGGCCACATAGTCGTCAAAGACGATATTCTCCGCCACGCTCAGATGAGGAAAGAGCGCCAAATCCTGCCAGATCACGTGGATACCGCGACTGCGCGCCTCTAGCGGGCTGATCGTGGTGAGGGTTTCGTCACCGAAGGTGAATTCCACGCCCGGCTCGGGTTTGTAGACCCCGTTGATGATCTTGATGAGCGTGCTTTTACCGCAGCCATTTTCGCCCGCCAAGCACATGACCTCGCCGCGGCGCAGCTCGAACTCGACCTCGTCGAGTACCCGGCTTTGCCCGAACACCTTGCTTACATGACGCGCGCGAATCGCGATGTCGCTCATCGGCGGCTTCTCTCTAGACATGATGGCTCTCTTGACATGACTGCCGCGCTCAAGGAGCGCGGCAGCGTTGACACGATGGGATGAAGGGGGTGTGTTACAAGCCAAGCTCGGCGAGTTCGTCTACGGTTTCTTCGCTAAGCTCCAGAGGCTTCGATGCAAAAAGGGTGTGGCCATCCAGAGTAATCTCGCCCAGTACCGGCAGCTCGTCACCGTCGGTGATCTCTTCGCCGTTGTAGAGCAGGTTACCCAACGCCACGAACGCCTTGCCCGCCTCTAGCGGGCTCCACTGGAACCCACCGGTGATCACGCCTTCGTGCACCAGGCGCCGCCCCTGACCCGGCGAAAACAGGCCCATTACGGCGACATCGCCGGCCAGGCCGCGCTCTTTCACCGCCCGCGCCGCGCCAATGGTGCCTTGGCTGCCAAACGACATGATACCGGCCAGGTCTTCGTGGGCGCGCAACAGATCGAGGGTGGTGTTGCGGCTATCGTCGACGCTTTCCGCCACGCCGAAACGCTCCGCGGCCGGGGTCAGACCTTCGCAGTTCTCCTCCAGCCAGTTCACCGCGGCATCCGCCCAGGCGTTGTGCGCCGGAACGCTCAAGCCACCCACAAAAACGGCATACGAGCCTTCACAGCCGGTGGTGTCTGCCAGAAGCCTTGCATGCTCTTCACCGAGCTGCTGGGCGGAGATCATCTCGAAGTCGTAGTCGATATTGACCGACTCGGGGCTTTCGTGGGTCAGCACGATGATTCCTTGCTCGCGAGCGCGCTCGAGCACCGGCTCCAGCACTTCACGGTCGTTGGGAACCACGCCGATGACGTCGACGCCGCGGCTGATCAGATCTTCGACGGCGCGTACCTGCAGGGCCGGGTCGGCGCTGGTGGGGCCGACCATATAGGCCTCGACGCCCAGCTCGTCGCCCATCTCCTCGATGCCTATTTCCATGGCGTTGAACCAGGGAATACCGCCCACTTTCGCCACGACAGCAATGGTGGGAGACTCCTGCGCCATGACGCCAGTGCTGGCAAGCGCACCGGTAAGCGTGGCGGCACTCAGAAGTACTTTGTATTTCATTGTCTTATCCTTTGCTGGTGGCGAACAAAGCCAGTGAAATGAAGCATAGGTGGCGGTGGCCTCCGACCCTGAGCTGCAAAGATAAAGCGCCATGGAGTCGAACGTCACTTAAATTAGGCTGCACAATCGGTTGTGCAAAGTGTAGCATTGTTCGTTGGCGCCTTCATGTCAATGCGACTTTTATCTATTACAAGGAGCGGTTACGTGGCAAGCGAGTCCCCTAAGCGGCCGACCATCTACGATCTAGCGAGACTCGCTAACGCCTCGCCGAGCACCGTCAGCGCCGTGCTCAACGGTTCGTGGCAGCGCCGGCGCATCAGCCAGAAGCTGGCCGACAGGATCCTCTCCCTGGCGCAGGCCGAGGGCTACTCGGCAAACATGCAAGCTCGCGCGCTGCGCCGCGAGCGCTCGGGTATCATCGGTATGATTTTGCCGCTCTACGACAACCGCTACTTCAGCTCCATCGCCCAGCACTTTGAAGCTCAGGCGCGTCAACGTGGCCTGTTTGCCATCGTCGCCTGTACCAACCGCGACCCGGAACAAGAGCGGGAGGCCGCGCGCATGATGCTGGCCTACCGGGTCGAATGCCTGGTCAGCACCGGTGCCACCGACCCCGACACGATTTCCGAGATGTGCGACGAAAGCGGTGCAGCCAGCATCAATCTAGACCTGCCAGGACACAAGGCACCCTCGGTGATTTCCGACAACCGCGAAGGCGCGCGAAGTCTGACCGATGCCATTCTCGACCGCTTGGCCGAGCAACCCGTCAGCGGCGACGACATTCTTTTCATCGGCGGGCGCGCTGAGGATCACAACACTCGCGAACGTATCGCCGGGTTCACCCAGGCCCGTACTCAGCGCGGGCTTGCCACCTCGGAGGTGGATATCATTCCCTGCGATTACGCCGCCGATAAAGCCCAGGCCGCCTTGGAAGCGTACATGCGTCATCGCCCCCGGCTGCCCAGCGCGATGTTCGTCAACTCGACGATTTCATTGGAAGGCATCGTGCGCTGGCTGCAGCTAGGCGGCTATCAGCTCGACGACATGGTGGTAGGGTGCTTTGACTGGGACCCGCTGGCCGCCGCCTTTCACCCGCACTTGATGATGGTGCGGCAAAGCGTGGAGGTGATGATCGCGCGGGTGTTCGAGATGATCGATGCGCCGGTGGTCGAAAAGAACCGCTGTATCGAAGTGGCACCGGAGATCATCGGCGTCTAGGTGAGACGAACACTCAGTGGGTGGGAACTACGCTACACTTGCCTGACGTTTACCGTCCAAGAGAGTCTGCCCCATGCCGCATAGCATGACCGCCTTTGCTCGTACCGAACAGGCAGCCGCTTTTGGCACCCTGCAGATCGAAATCCGCTCCGTGAACCAGCGCTATCTCGACCCGCATTTTCGCCTGCCGGAAGCGCTGCGCGAGCTCGAGCCCGCCCTTCGCGAAGCGCTCCGGCAGCGCCTGGCCCGCGGCAAGATCGAGTGCACCCTGCGCTTTGAAAGCCAGGAAGATACCGAGGCGCCCAGCATCAACGTGGCGCGGCTTGTAGAAATCGCCAACGCGCTGGCGACGATTAACGCCCAAGTGCCCGACGCCCGCGCGCCCACCACGCTCGAGCTCTTGAACCACCCCGGCGTCCTGCAAACCCGCCATCTCGATCAGGAAACGATCAAGGCCCGGGCGCTGACGCTGTTCGACCAGGCTCTTACGGAGCTTATCGATACCCGCGCTCGCGAAGGCGAAAAACTCGGAGAGATGATCGCGTCACGGCTCGACGCGGTCAGCGAACAGGTCAATCAGGTACGCGGCTTTCTTCCGCAGATCCTCGAGCGTCAGCGCGCGCTGCTGCTCGAACGCCTGGAGAGCGCCAAAACCGAGCTCGACCCTCAGCGGCTGGAAGCGGAGCTGGTGATGGTGGCGCAAAAGGCCGACGTCGACGAAGAGCTCGACCGCCTCGATACCCACGTCGACGAGGTGCGCCGCCAGCTCACTCAAAAAGGCCCCCAAGGGCGCCGGCTCGACTTTCTCATGCAGGAACTCAACCGCGAAGCCAACACGCTCTCGTCGAAATCCGTGGTCGCCGATACCACGCGGTGTGCGGTGGAGCTGAAGGTGCTGATCGAGCAGATGCGCGAGCAGATTCAGAATATCGAGTAGCGATAGCTCGTGTGCGATGCCGAACCGTATTCATCGATACACTCAGGGCTAGCCCACCACCACCCGGCGGCTCTCTCACCGCCGGGTGGTGCTTTTCTCTCAATCGCTTTTCACCGTACCGGTACGAATCAGGTGCATCACGTCCGGCGTGATCTGATTGTTGGCGCCCAGCTGTTCGATCAGTTGCGCCGGGCGGCTTCCTCGCAGGCCTGCTAGCGTCATTTGCTTATCGCGAACGTAGACGTAGTGGCCGCTCACGGCAAACGCCGTAGTGTAGGCGATATGCTGCTGGATGCCGTTTTCAAGCCGGGTGAAGGCGTCGGACTCAAAAAAGGCGCGGCGCGTGAGGGGCGACTGAAACGCCAGCTCCAGCACCGCCACTAGTTCACGCTCGGGCGGTACCTGGTGGCCAACATCCGGTGCCGGCGGCGCGGGGTCGTCGTTGTCGTAGCGCTCGGGCGTATGCAGCCGCACCTTGAGCAGGGCCGGGTCCTGCGCCATGGCGGGGGCCAGCTCGTCGGACAGAAACCGGCTGAATGCCGAAGCATCGTCGTGCGCTGCGCCAAAGTGAACGTGCATGCGATCCAGCCCGTCATCGCCATTGGTCGCGGGCTCGGCGATTTTGTCCACCAGCGTGGTCGAGCCGTTGGGTAGCGCGTAGGCAATGGTCTCCGCGAACATGTTCTGTTCGTCCGAAAAGAGCAGGTGGCACGCATCCATGAAGGTTTGCTGGTCATCGGCAGAGGCGAAGCCGATTTCCACCCCGCCATCCAGCGCATAGTTTGGAAACGCCTGAACGCCTTCGATCGCCGGCCAAAGATGGTCATCCTGCTCGCGGTGAAAATGGGTCTGGGTATACCAGGCAAGCCCGGGCAGCCGTGAGCAGAGCGGGCCGTGCACATCTCGCCAGTAGGTGGCGAACAGCTCGTGGGGTACGCGCTGGCGACGCAGCACCGTCGTATAGGTATTGATGGCCACGGGAATATCGCGTTCGGAAAAATCCGGCTGATGGGTGGGCGCCTTCATGTAACGTTCCTTGTGAGAAGAGGTGTTGCTATCGAGTTGCCTTGCCTAGCGGGGCGGCATTGATCGAGGCGGGCTTATATCACCATAGACTCAACGCGGGGGATTGGCTCGAGAAACCCGATCATGAACACGGGGTTCGAACGCTCGCGGCCCGCTTCCCTCATGTTGAAAGGCGAGGCGCCCTTTGCGCTATTCTTCGTCGAGCTGCGCACGCATGACTACCAGAGACACCTGTTTAGTGAGGTGCTGACGGGAGACGAGTTAAAGCGGTTTTGGAGAGGACAAGGGATCTCGTCAACCGCTTAATGTTTCACCCGGGCAGCGGGTTTGTTAAGTCAGGCAAAGGGCACACATCATGGGATACGTTCAATGAGTGTTTCGAGCAAGCCAGCGCGTCGCGATCACGTGGCGTTCTTCCATACGCTTTCGGTATGCCGCTAACGAACGCGCTTTTCCAGCGCATCGCGCTGAAGCTTCAACTCCTCTCGTAGTTCACCACTATAAAGTACGGAGGTTTCCATATTTCTATACGGACCTTGTCGCGCGGCGCAGGCCCAGTTGTAAGAGCCTGCACACATGACATGATCGTCGACCATCACAAGTTTGCTATGAACCCGATTGGCCGGTTTTACCGTCACGTTATCCTCGGCAAGTGCTTCACAACACCGTTCAAAGCGGGCTGTCTTTTGGGCATCCTGCTGATCACCGTTAGCCGTGTTGAAGCGATAGTCCGTATAGATCGTTATGGCGATGCCCCTTGCCGCCGCCTTTTGCAGGGCCGCTAGTAACCCGGTTTCGTCCAGACGCTTGTAGGAGATCCAGGGCGAGACCATATCGAGGCGTGAATTGACGACGTCAAGCAGCTCCTTGAGGCAGTCATCGTGCTCTTCGGCGTCGTTGATCAGCCGCGGCTTGCGGCATAGTTCGAGCAGATCAGGGCGTGCTGCGCTTGCTGTAAAGAGCAGTTCGTTCTCTTCATGGCGGAACAGATACCGTCCCAATAGGTGACGAGGCGTTCCTCGCGCAGCCGTATCGATAACGTCCATATCGCCAAACACGATGAAGCTGTCCTTGGCGCGCGATACCGCAACGTTTAAAAGCGAGGGATCACTATCGATGAAACCGCCGTCGTCATGGCGCGAATATACCCCTGAAAACAGCACGACGGGCCGCTCGGCGCCTTGCAACGCATGCACCGTGCCCACCGTCATTTCCGCCTCGCCACTGCCCACCTTGATGTGTTGCGCTCGGCACTCTTGCTCGATCAGATTGGCCTGGGCCTTGAAGGGTGTCACCACGCCAACGATCTGTTCCAGCGGCTTGCCGTGCGCGGTTTCCAGCCGCTCGCGTTGGGTCGCCAGCCATTCGGCCACGGTGATGGCTTCCAGCCGGTTGATGCGACTTCCCGACGGTGGCGTTTCGGCCCGACCATCCACATGCACATAGCCAAAGGGCGGCAGGTCAGCATCGACGGGTGGTTTATCACGCAGCGGCTGCAACAGCCCCTGGTAGCAGAGGTCGTTACAGTAGGCGATGATGTCGTTGAGGCAGCGCCGGTGCTCGCGCAGAAACATGCCCGGCTCGGCCTGTTCGAGGTAGTGGTAGCGGCTGGCCTGTTGGGCAATCCGCATCACGCTGCCATCCACCACCGAGCGGCCGCCTTCGCGTAGTGCTGCGTAGTCCTCGACTGCTGAGAGCAGTCCCTGATGCGCAAGGTTGCCCACATCGACCGTCGGCGACTGCGTGGCCACCGGCTTGATCTGGTGGACGTCGCCAATCGCCAGTACGCGCTTGGCCAGCGCCATGGAAGCACCCGCCACATCCGGTGCGACCTGGCCGGCTTCGTCGATGATCAGAAGATCGATCTCATTGATCAGGTAATCAGGCCGAAACTGGCCTGGTCCTTCGTAGACTTTGTAGATCATATGGGCGGGCAGTGAGTGCAGCGTCGAGACGATACATGGCGTCAGCATCATGCGGCGTCGCCATCGTGGGCGTACCGCGGCAAGCCCCTGCTTCTCTTGACCCTTGGCTTGTTTTGCCAATTCGTCCGCCCGTTCGGCGCAATCCTCCAGCCAGCGCGCCTCCCAGTAGTGCACTGCCAGTTGAAAGAGCTGAAAACGTAGCGTGGTATCCAGCCCCTGATCGAAGGTGTCGAACGCGGCGGGTAGCGCACGAAAGCCCAGCGCTTGGTACGCCGTTTCAAGTTGTATCGTGGCCTGCTCGATCTCTTGCAGGTTGTGCTGGCACTCGGCGACAAAGGTCTTTTTCTGGGCGATGACGTCGCGCTGCTCGCTCAACCAGGCATTCAGCGTGGCATGAATGGCGCTTCCCGAGTCCGCCTGCTCGATCAGTTGCCGGGCGTTAGCGCTGAAATGCTCATCGATGAACAGCTCGCGCCGCAGTCGGCGCTTTTTGGCCACCGGTGGCAGTACGGCCAAGAGCGACAGCCACATGGGTTCGTCGGCGCAAAAGCGCTGCCATGCTTTCAGATCCGCTTTGATGGCATCGTGTTCTGTTTGCAGGCTGGCAAGTACGTTTTGCTCATGGGCCAGCGCCTCCTCGGGGGGATCACCGAGCTTTTCAGCAAGCTGAGCGATCAGTGTGGCCCGAGCCGCCCAGTGCTGCTGAAGTTTTGAAAGCCTTGCCTGGCGCTCTGTCAGCCGCTGATGAAGCTGCTGGCGAACGGCATGGATGCGCGTGAGCGATTCATCCTCCAGCGCTTGCCGGGCACGCTGAAGAAAAACTACCTCGGCACTATCAAGGTACTCCGGCGATTCGACGTGGCGATAGAAAGACGGAGTCTGGTAGGACTTTGACGCCTCGCCTTCTTTGCTGAAAGCGCAGTAGTAGCCGCCGTAGCTGGTCACCTCTGGCAGCCAGCGTCCGCCGATGGCGTCGGGGGGTTCCTCGAAATCCTTGGCAAAGGCTTCGAGCACGTTGGTGACGGCCTGATTGTTGGTCGAAGCGGCGACGATCAATGGCGGCTCGGCCTCATTGAGCGCTGCGTTCACCCACAGCGAGGCAACGGCCGAGAGCACGAAGGTGGTCTTGCCCGTGCCCGGCGGGCCGTTGACCGCCAGTATTTCGCCTTCCTCCATGGCCATGACCTGCGCCAGCGCGTCGCGCTGGGCAATGGCCAGCGGGTACTGCGAATTGGCGTGGCCCAGCCGATGCGCCATGCCGGGCAACGGCTCGACGCAGGGCCGGTGCGTCTCGACTTTCGCCAGCGCGTAGTTTTCCAGCAGCGGCAGCGTCGGCGCGTTTTTCGAGAGCCAGTCGTAAAGGGCAATGATCTTGTCGGCCGCGCCCAACTGCTCATCGACCTTGGCAATGCGCGCCTCGTCGGCGCTGACGAACACGTCTCGCAAAAGGGCTTTGGGATAAAGCTGATCGAACAAGCGGCGCGACAGGTCGTAGTAGACCTGCCAGCGCTCGTCGTGTGTCTGACGTGTTTCATCTTCAAGCAGCGTCTGGGCTTCGCTCTTTGACCACGTTTGCGGCTCGGTCTTGCTCAGGAAGCGGTCCTGTTCGGCAACGCTTGCCAGCGTGAACCGGTCATCGGCCTGGGGTGCCAGCAGGTCGCGGGGTATCACCGGTGGCTCGGCGGGAATCAAGCGGCCGTCGCGGGCGACCCACAAACCACAGATCAACGGCGTGATGATCTCGGGATAGAGCGCGCTTTTTTTCGCGCCGTGTTCCTGCAGCACCTTGTATACAGCCGGTCGCAGTACCACCTGCACAAGCTGAGTCGACGTCTCCTCATTCTCGAAAAGGCGCTTGAGCACCGGGTGCTCCACCGGTATACGCCCTTCCCGGTATACCGTGCTGTCGAGCCGCTCTGTCTTATCCAGATCCTTGTGGCGCAGCGCGCCTTGCCCGCTCTCGGCATCCGCCAGCGAGTTGCGCCAGTAGCGAAGCCAGTTCTGGGCCGTGGGCGGGGTGGTGGCTGCCTGACTCATGGGGTCGCCTTCTTCCTTGTGCGTTTCTTCGGCGCCTGCGCGGCGCGTTCGGCCTTGATGCGCGCCAGAAGCGCCTCGGCGCTGTTGTCGCCGCTGATCAGGTCAACATTATCGGCCCGCCACTGGGTGGTCAGCTCGCCGCGAAACGCCTTGGCGAGGATCGACTGGGTAAGCTGATTGACGCGGGCAAGGGCGCTATTGACTTGGCGTTCGACGGTGTCGGCGTAGGCGAAGAGCTGATCGACCCGGCGGACGATTTCGGTTTGTTCTCTCTTAGGAGGAATTGGATAATTGATGGAAGCAATAATCCTCTGATTAAGAAAAAGTCTTGTGCTTCCTTTGCATAAATCTGCTATTTGCCTTAGAACTACTGGCGAACCTAAAAATAGCATTACAAAAAATCTTGGACTCAAAGACTTATCTAAAAAAGACAGCCTCATAATATTGGTAGAGAATCTTGCTGGCCCTAGATCGCTTGGTACCACACAGATGTCGCCTACTGTACCGGAGCGAGAAATAACCATATCTTCACTTAGAATATCGTAATCTTTAAGCGCTTCAGCTTTTTCTTCCGTTATAAACACTTTCGACTTTTCTATGAATTTCCCGCTAGAAATGTTTTCTATACCAATCACGGGCACTCCACTATTCCTATGCTCGTGTTTTTTCAGCAAGGAACCAAATGGCCCAGTTTTAATCCCTCGACGGGTTATATCTAAAAACGGGTCAATGTAACTATAACTCCAAGAAGTTGGTAAAGAAGTTAAAGGCAAACTGCTTTCTTGGCGCTTTAAAGAAATATCCTTTTTATTTTTTGATGCGAGAATACTCTCGCGTGTACCTCTTAACGCCTTAAGTTCTTCTAAAGCAGATAGATGCGAATTTTTTATTCTCCACTCCTCCGTTAACCGCCCACTCACCGCCGCCGCGAGCACGGATTGACGAAAGCGCTTGAGAATCTCGGGAATGCGCTCGAGGCGGGCTTTGATGCTGTCCACCTGCGCCAGCAGGGTATCAAGCTTGTCGGCGATGACTTTTTGTTCGGCGAGTGGGGGGAGTGGAAAAGGCATCTTCCGCATGTTTGATTGAGTCAGCTTTAATCGCGTGCCACCATTAACAAAACCGTAGTAATCAAATTGATTTAGATAGTACAGTAAAAATCTATTAATCGTTACTCTCGAATAAGCTCTTAAAACATGCGCATGGTTATTAACCCAGGTTTTACCAGAAAGCATATAAGCTTTAGCCTTCCCAGGATCTAAAAAGGGTACTCCGTCTTCACCAAGGGCAACGAGCTCCTCGTCAAACAGATACCCATCTATTTTTCCCACTTCACCTGTTGCGCCAAAATAAGGATAAAGTTGATCGCTCACCTTGTCTTTAATTCTAGCTTGACGCTCCTTGTTATTTACTGGAATACGCTGTGAGTCGAGAATATCAACGCAATTCTCCAAGCATGTTTCTTGCCAATGACTAGGTAGAGAAGAAGAACTCATTCGCTTCCCCCTCCCATCATTTCCTTCACTAACACCCGCTGCCCTTCGGCTCCGTCCTCAGCGCCCAGCTCACGCATCAGTCCATCCAGTTCGCCCAGCGCCTGCACCAGTTCGCTCATCGCTTCTCCCGCCAGCACTTCGGGGGCAGGCAGGTCAGCCGCATCGACGCTGTCCTTGTCCTTGAGCCAGCTGATGTCCAGCGAATCCCCCTTGGTGTCGCGAATCCACTCGCGGGAGAAGCAGCGCCAGCGGGATTTGGCGAGGCGGTCATCGCTTACGCCCTGGTTTTCCTCCGTGGCATCAAGATCGACGGCGATTTCCTCGGCGTTGAACGACCATTCGCCTTCACGGCGGGGGCTTTGGCCGTTGGGGTCGTCGCCGTACACCGCCTCGAACGGGGTCAGGTGCTGTTTGCCGAACGGCGTGCGCTTGCCGAAGCTCGGCATGTTGGTGCGCAGGTCATACACCCAGACGCTGCCGGTGCAGCCGGTGTCCTGATATTTGTCCGCTGCTGCCCCTTTCGTGAAGAACAGTACGTTGGTCTTCACGCCCTGGGCGTAGAAGATGCCGGTGGGCAGGCGCAGGATGGTGTGCAGGTGGCACTTGTTCATCAAGTCGCGGCGCACGTCCGCGCCTACACCGGCCTCGAACAGCACGTTGTCCGGCAGCACCACCGCGGCGCGGCCGCCGGGCTTGAGGTTTCTGTAGATGTGCTGCAGAAAGGCGAGCTGCTTGTTGCTGGTCTTGAACGTCAGGTCGTCGCGGGTAATGCTGGCGTCACCGCCCTTGCTGGTGCCAAACGGCGGGTTGGCGAGAATCACGTCGGCTTTGGCAAGGCTTGCCCCGGCCTGGCCCAGGGCGTTGCCCAGGTGCACCACGCCTTCGTTGTCGCCCTCCATGCCGTGCAGCAGGCAGTTCATCAGCGCCAGCCGCCGGGTGCCGGGCACCAGCTCGATGCCGGTAAAGGCGCGGTTTTTCTGAAACGCCTGCTGCGTGGCGGTGAGATCGAACAGGTCGTCGGTCTGCGCCTTGATGTAGCGGTCGGCGGCGATCAAGAAGCCCGCCGTCCCCGCGGAAGGGTCCTGTACGGTTTCTCCGGCCTGAGGCTTCACGCAGCGCACCATCGAGTCGATCAACTGGCGCGGCGTAAAGTACTGCCCGGCGCCGGACTTGGTTTCGCTGGCGTTTTTCTCCAGAAGGCCCTCATACAGATCGCCCAGGCCATCTTCCTGGATGCTGAACCAGTCGATGCCGTCGAGCGCCTTGATCATCTGCTCCAGATGGCGCGGCTCGCGCAGCCGAGTCTGGGCGTCGGCGTAAATCGCGCTGATCAGCGGGTCGGCATGCACCACGTGACCGTTGCCATCGCGGCCGCTGGAAAGGCTCAGCAGAATGCGCTTGTAGTCATCCAGCAGATTAAGGCCAGATTTGTTGTTCAGGTCCGTCCAGCGGCAGCCTTCGGGCAGCGGGTGGCGCTGCAAGGTGCCCGCTTCGGTGTTCTCGTGAACCATCTTGATGAACAGCAAAAGCACCAGCTCGGTGACGTAGTCCGAGTAGTTGATGCCGTCGTCGCGCAGCACGTCGCAGAGGTTCCAGAGTTTTTGGACGATGTCGTTGTTGGACACGATAAATTCCTGTTGGGTTATCCACGCTCAAGAAAGAGCGCCATAAGGGCGGCATTGATATAAAAGTTACTGCGGCCCACTTTGATTTTTTCCAGCAAGCCGAGGCTGACCAGTTCATCCAGATACTTGGTCGCGGTAATACGGCTAACGGCCAAGTCTTCCATCACGAACTCGATCTTGGTGTAGGGGTGATTGAACAGGTTATTGAGCAGTTCCTGTCGATAGATCTTGGGGCATTCTTCGCGCATGCGATGCTTGGTATGTTGCATCAGCTCTCGGATCTGGCCTATCAATTCGACGGTTTGCTGCGCGGTATGGCTGATGCCTTCCAACATGTATAAAAGCCATGGTTCCCAGTCACCAGTATCGCGGACGGCCTGTAGTTCCTGGTAATAGCGTGATTTGGTCTGTATTAGATAGCGGCTGAGGTAGAGCACCGGTAGGTCGAGTAAGTCCTTGGCCACGAGATAAAGCATGTTGATAATGCGCCCGGTTCGACCGTTGCCATCGTAGAATGGGTGGATACTCTCGAACTGATGATGAATGATCGCCATCTTGACCAGCGGGTCGGCATCACAAAGCTCATCGTCATTGAGGTAAATCACCAGATTTTCCATCAAGCGCTCGATCTCTGGCGCTGCCTGTGGCGGCTCATAAACGACGTCCCCCGTCGCTTGGTTTCTTAGAGTCGTGCCCGGTAGTTTGCGCAGACCCGCCCGGTTTTTTTCAAGCGTCTCCTGTATCGCAAGAATGTCGTTTAGACGAAGTAGCCGACTTTCCCGAACGCTTCTGAAACCGGCTCGCAAAGCCGTTGCATAATCCTGAACCTCTTTGGTTTGGGGGTCGACGCTAGCCTCATCCGCCACCGCGGCACGATATAGATCGTCCTGCGTGGTGATGATGTTCTCGATCTCAGAGCTGTGCCGCGCTTCCTGAAGCGTGAGCGTATTGATCAGAATTTCTTCATTAGGGATGGTGGCGGCGACACCTTTGAGCTCTGCCAGGTACCGATGGGCCTGGGCCGTCTTTTTCAGCACGGCGCGGGTCTCCCACTGCTCGATGTCGTTCAGCGGTAAGGTCGGCAACATGTGTTGGATTTCCTGATCATGTATATAAAATTTAAAAATCTATACATGTCGTCTGGCACATGCAAAGGAAACCCCCATTTTCTTTACACGTGCTGCGTCACTTATACAGATAAACGTAAAATCCATGTATTTACGCCTGCCGCTTGGGCCACATCGCCTCGCTCAGCTCTGCCAATACGCTGTCCAACTGGTCGTCGAGCACCCTGTCCAGCCGCTTGGCGCCGCCTTCCAATGCCGGTAGCTGGTTGACCGTTTCGCGGTCGAGGATGACCTCGTGGGTCAGTTGGCTGGCCAGGCGCTTGAGCCACTTGCGCTGGTTGGCGTTCCAGGCGTGCTGGGTGAGGATCGTGTCCATTGCCTCGGAAACGCGCTGCTCGAACGGTTTGAGCGGCTCGCCCAGGGCGGCGCGGCGGATGTGGCCGATGATGCTCGCGGCGATGTCCTGGTTGGTCTGGTTGCGCACCGCGCTTTGCAGGTTGGCCTCGGAGTAGCCCTGGCCATCGAGCAGCAGCTTGACCTCCTTGAGCTGTTCGCGGGTCAGGTCGCGGGGCGCGTTCACCGCCACGGCCAGCGCGGCGGAGTGGTTGAGCTGCTCGTTGATGAAGGCGTTGAAGCTGTCCAGATAGTCGTCCGGACGTTTGTGCTCGCCGTAGCTTTGGTGGCGTTCGCGGATTTCGTCTTCGTGCCCGGCAATAATCGGCATGTGTTCGCGGCCCAGCAGGCCTTTTACCTCGATAAGCTGGTTGACCAGATTCCCGTGCTCGCGCAAGAACGCGGCGGCCTGGCGTGGGCCCAGCGTCTGCAGATGTTCGTGCAGCTTGCCGGGTTCGACGCCCCACTGGTCGTGCAGCTCGGCAAGTTTCTTCTTGAGCGCGGGCTGTTGCGCCGCCTTGGCGTCCGCCTTGCGCAGCACGCGCATCAGCTTCTGGCTCAACTGGTCGAGCACCGCCTCGGCCTGGTTGCGCCCGGGGGCATCGCCAGGGCTTTGGAGAGCGGTCTCAAGCGTTTGCGGGTCGCTGAGTTCTTCCATCAACTGGGCAAGGCTGATTTGGGGGTCACGCACCAGCGGCTGCATGGTGTTGACCTCGGCAAGGGCCGCGTAGATATCCACCGGGTCGTAGAGGGTGAACACGGTCTTGCCGATGTCGTCACAGCGGCGGGTGGCGCGGCCGATCATCTGCTCGAACAGAATGCGCGAGCGCACCCGGCGCATGAAGACCAGATGGCAGATGCTGGGCACGTCGATGCCGGTGGTTAACAGATCAACGGTGACGGCGATGTTGGGATGGCGCTCGTTCTTATAGCGACGGATGAGCTGGCTGACCTTGTCGCTCTTGCCGGTAATCTTGGCCACGGCGGCCTGGTGGTAGCTCTTTCCGTAACGCGCTTTGAAGGCCTTATCCAGCTCGTTCTTGACCATGTCGGCGTGGAAATCGGTGGCGCAGAAGATCAGCGTTTTCTCGTCGCCAAACGGGTCCAGCTCCCGAGCGAGCTGCTCGCAGATCACGCGGTTGAAGTCGGGGGCGATCACCTGGCGGTTGAAGGCGTCGACCTCGAAGTCGAGCTCGTCGTCGAGCTCGGTGGTGTCCACTTCGCCGGTGCGCGGGTCGATCACCTCGACCGCGCTTCCCTTGTCGAAATGGATGCCCTGCTGGGTCAACAGCGTTTCGTAGCGGATGGGCGGCTCGTGGTCGATCAGCCAGCCGTCGGCCACCGCTTCCCGGTAGGAGTAGGTGTAGACCGGTTTGCCAAAAATCTCGCTGGTGTGCCGCGCCGGGGTGGCGGTCAGTGCGATCTTCACCGCGTCGAAGTGCTCCAGCACGCGGCGGTAGCTGGACAGGTACTGGGCCGGGTCGCGGGTGGCGAGTTCGCCCTCGGTCATCTCCTGGTCAAGGGTGTAGCCGCGGTGGGCTTCGTCGATGATGATGCAGTCGAACTGGTCGATGGGCGGCGGCGCGTCGCTGGCGAACAGGCGTTTCACCATGGCTTGCACGGTGGCCACCTGCACGCGGGTTTCGGCCTCTGGCACCATGTCGCCGAGCCTTGCGACGTTGTAGATGCTCGAGAGCGTATGGTGCTGCTCCAGCGGCGCTTCGTTGAAGGCGTCCGTCGCCTGGTCGCCAAGGGAGGTACGGTCGACGAGAAACAGAATGCGGTGGAAGCGCTCGGTTTTCAGAAAGCGATACATCAGGCCGATGATGGTGCGGGTCTTGCCCGTGCCGGTGGCCATGGCCAGCAGGGCGGTGCGCTTGTCGCGCGCCAGCGCCTGCTCGGTCGCGGCGATGGCTTTCTGCTGATAGTCGCGCAGGTCCAAATAGCCAAAGGGTTCGCTGTGCAGCAGCTTTTCGGCGTTACGCCGGTCGCGTTCGAGCTTGTTTACCAGCCCACCCGGGGTATGAAAGGTGGGCAGAGCGCGGCGCAGATTGCTTGGCTCGCGCACGTCGCGAAACCAGGTGCCCGACTGCTCCTTGAGCTGCGGCACGTAAGGGCGGCCGTTGCAGGAGTAGACGAAAGGCACCTTGTAGTGGGCTTCGTCATCGGTGGGCCAGGCAATGGTGCGCCCGGCAAGCTCCCAGGCACCAACCAGCGGTGGCGCGATGACCAGCCCTTTGCTGTAGCGTTCGGCCTGTTCGATCTTGCCCGCGACGTTGACGTTCTCTTTTTTGGCCTCGACCACGGCCATCGGCGTCAGCCCCACAAACAGCACGTAGTCGGCCTGGTCCTGCTTGCCGGTAGGTTTGCCACTGCTGGGCAGGCAGGGCCACTCGCTGATGGCGCGGTAGGTGCCTTTTTCGGGCCGCGCGCCCTTGGCGTAGGTGAGTTCCTGGCTATCGACTTCCCAACCGGCTTGCTTGAGCTGCTTGTCGATCAGTAGCCGGGTGAGCTCTTCGCTGAGTTCCAGTGACTGGCTGGCGGCCTGGGTCTGGCTGGCGACTTTCTGGCGCTGCTGGCTCTTTTGCTGCTCACTCTGCGCGTCGAGCTTTTGCTGAAGCGCCTGGATTTTCTGCTCGTAGGCCTGGCGTTGAGCCTTCAGCGCCTGTTCGTTTTGCTGGGCCTGCTGGCTTAGCGTCTGCGCTTCCTGGTCCATGGCGTAGGCCAGTGCTTCAAACTCCTGCTTCTCCTGTTCGACCAGCTGGCTGAGCTGCTGGCTGCTGTCCAGCGCCAGGTTGGCGCTTTTCAGCTCGTGGCGGAGCTTTTCAATATCGGCTTGAAGCTGGCGCGACTGCGCGCTCGGGTCGGCGGGCGGCACGAAGGGTCCAGGCTTGAAAGCGGTGCCTGCCTTGCCAAAGGAGCGGTGGAACCAGATGGCCAGTTCGCGGGCAAGCCGCAGGCCGTCCATTGCTTCCTTGTGGCGGGTGCGGAACTGGTGCGTGGCCTTGTTGCCCTCGATGCGCAGGGTGTGAAACAGCTCCTTGACCTGGGGTTCCAGGCGCAGCTCGCGGTTCAAGCGGTAGAGTAGGTCGGCCTGGCTGGTTTGCCGGTCGAACTCCACGCCGGAGGCTGCCGCCATGTGTTGTGCAAGCGCCTCGCCGAGCTGGCGCAGCTTGATCAGCGTGGTGTTGGGGTCGCCCGCGAAAGCACGCTCGGCGGCGGTGGCCAGATCCGCGAGTAACGCATCGTGCTCGGCCAGAAAGCCAAAGTTGGTGGTGGCGTGTTCGGTCGTCATTCCCAGGGCGCTCCGTTCTTGGCTTTTTATTTCTTGGCTTCTGGTATCCAGGCTCTTCATGGTTTGGCCGTACTATACCGGCATACTAATCAAACCCGCCCAATAGGTTAAGACAACGTTAGCCGGTGGCACTAACGGGACCCGGGCTCTCCAGCGGGCTCATCTTGCAACACGTAGATCCGTGTACATCGATCGGAAAAGTAATTTCAGGCGTGGCTGGTTATATTGGGGCGGTTCAAGCATGCCCAGGAGTAACCCATGAAAGCCGTAGTAATCGAGCACTTTGCCATCCCGCTGTCTATTCAGCAGGTGGCCGACCCGGCGCCGGAACCCCACGGCGTGGTGGTCAAGGTGATGGCCAACGGGGTGTGCCGCAGCGACTGGCACGCCTGGATGGGCCACGACTCGGATGTCGTGCTACCCCACGTGCCCGGTCACGAGCTGGCCGGTACCGTCGAGGCGGTGGGCAAGGATGTGACCCGGTGGCGTGTCGGCGACCGGGTGACGGTGCCGTTCGTCGGCGGGTGTGGCCACTGCCCGGAGTGTCATTCGGGCAATCACCAGGTGTGCGATAGCCAATTTCAGCCAGGCTTTACCCACTGGGGGTCGTTTGCCGAGTATGTAAGCATTCACTACGCCGATGTGAATCTGGTGGCGTTACCCGAAACGCTCGATTTCTCCACCGCGGCGAGTTTGGGGTGTCGGTTCGTGACCTCGTTTCGCGCGGTGGTCGACCAGGGCCGCGCGGCGCCGGGCCAGTGGGTGGCGGTGCACGGCTGCGGCGGCGTGGGGCTCTCGGCGGTGATGATCGCCACTGCGCTCGGCGCCAATGTGGTGGCGGTGGATATCTCCGAGGATGCGCTGACGCTGGCCCACAAACTCGGTGCGGTGGCCACCGTGAACGCGGGCGAGGTGGTCAGTGTCGTCGAGGCGGTCAGGGAGATCACCCGGGGCGGTGCCCACGTCTCGCTGGATGCGCTGGGCCACCCCACCACCTGCTTCAACTCGATTGGCAATCTGCGCAAGCGCGGCCGCCATGTTCAGGTGGGCCTGATGCTCGCCGACCACAGCACTCCGGCGATCCCCATGAGTCAGGTAATTGCCAACGAACTCGAGATCTTCGGTAGCCACGGCATGCAGGCGCACCGCTATGGCGACATGATGGCGATGATCGAATCCGGCAAGCTCACCCCGGAGCGGCTGATCGGCCGACGCATTACCCTTGAGCAATCCATCGAGGCACTGGTCAGCATGGACAAGTTCGAAAGCGCCGGAGTGACGGTGGTCACCCAATTCTGAATCCCGTCCGTTACTAAAAGCCAATAGCCTTGGCCACCCTCAAAAATGATAATAAACAACACACTATCAATCTTCATGAAGGGGCGGGCAATGGCAATCACGAAACGGGCGGGGCTCGCCTCGATGGCGCTGGTGGGGGCGCTGGGCGTGGAGTTCACCGCGCAGGCGAGGGTGACGGGCTTTGAGGTGGTCGATACGGGCGATGCCTATGAAAGCCAAGCGTTCGGCGATGCCGGGCGTTATGAGCGCATCGATGCGGTGGCGCATTTCGCCATCGACCCGCAAAGCCCGCGTGCCCGCGCGGTGGTCGACCTCGACAAGGCGGCTGTCGACGAGCGCGGCGAGGTCACGTTCAGCACCGAGGTGTCGATCCTTCGCCCCGTAGACCAGGATTCGATGACACTCTTGTATGACGTGCCCAACCGGGGTCGGAATCTGGCGCTGCCGCTGTTCAACCTTTCCCAGCCCGCCAGCGGGTTCAGCCTTGACGAGCCCGGCGACGGCTTTTTGATGGAGCAGGGCTACACGCTGGTCTGGAGCGGCTGGCAAGTGGGGCTGGATGACGCGTCGATTCGAATCGATCTGCCCATCGCGCAGGGGGTAACGGGACCTTCGCGGGAGGAGTTCATCTTCGATGATGACGAAGCGGTTAGCGTCGCGGCGCTCAGCTATCCTGCCGTCAGCCAGGACCCCAATGATGCGACGCTGACGGTGCGGCCGAGCGCCGGTGAGCCGCGTCGCGCTGTCGAGCCGTCGTCCTATCGCTATCTGGACGATCAGCACATCGAGATTCAGCGCCCCGCCGATATGGACGGGGGCGCCATCTATGAGTTCATCTATACCGCCCGTGAGTCCCGGCCCAGCGGGCTGGGCATGCTCGCCACGAGCGATCTCGTCTCGTTTCTGCGCGGCGCGCCGGGGCACGATGTCACCTCGCCGCTGGAGGGCGTCCAGCATACGCTGGCGCTCGGGGTGTCCCAGTCCGGGCGCTTCTTGCGCGACTTCATCTATCAGGGCTTCAATGCGGACGCCCAAGGCCAGCGCGTTTTCGACGGCGCCATGGCGCATATCGCCGGGTCACGAAAGACGTTTACCAACGCTCGCTTCGCCCAGCCCGGGCGCTACTCGCGCCAGCACGAGGATCACGACGTCACCGGCGATCAATTTCCGTTTAGCTACGTGGAAACCGAGGACCTGGATGGTGAACGTGACAGCGTATTCGCCGCCTGCCGGGCAACCGATACCTGCCCCCAATTGATGCATACGGATACCTCGACCGAGTTCTGGCAGGCGCGCTCGTCGCTGGTGTCCACCGCGCCAAACGGCGAGGCGCTGCGTATGCCCGACGACGTGCGCCTCTACTTCTTCCCCGGTGCCCAGCATTTCAGCCCTTGGGGCGCCACGCCGAAGGCGGTCGACACCTGCCGCTTTCCGAGCAACCCGCTCAGCGTCGCGCCCAGCATGCGCGCGCTGGTCGTCGCCCTTGACGCGTGGGTGTCCGAAGGCCGCGAGCCCCCGGCTAGCCGCTTCCCGGGCCTGGCCGGTGACGAGCCGCTGATCGATCTTGAGGCGCTGACACTGCCGCCGCTACAGGGTGAAACGCTGACGCCCCCGGTCAACGAGCTGGCGGTGATCGACCACGACGTTCTGCCGCCGGTGGCCGGCGAGCGCTATACGGTCAAGGTACCCGCCGTGGACGCGGACGGCATCGACCAGGGCGGTATCCGCCAGCCCTATGTCGCAGCGCCGCTGGGCACTTATCTGGGGTGGAACCTGCGCGACGAAGGCTTCGCCGAAGGGCAGCTTTGCGGCGTGACCGGAAGCTTCATTGCCTTCGATGACGAAGGCGATACCCGGCCATCAGCGACGGCTCGCTACCCGATGGAGCAGGCGTACCAGAGCGCCTTGAGCACCGCTGTCGACGAGCTGGTGGCGGCCGGGTTCATGCTCGAAAGCGATCGCGAGCTGGTGATGGACAGCGCGCCGGCCAGATAAGTACCGCCTTCCGGCCCTACCTGGCCCATGATCGGGCCAGGCAGGGCCGATCGACTTGGGTCGATTTCCTTCAATCACCCTGTGGAAATTATTCGCTCCTCAATCGCGGTGCCGGGTTTTAAGCTGTGGGCATTCTGCACCAAGGAGCACGACATGCCTGCATCGACTTCCCCCTCCGCGCGCCGCGTGATCCAACAGCACCCGGCGCACCGCGACGATATCGGCGATCTCACCACCCGGCGCCCACTGCCGGGGCCCGGGCTCGATCAGCTCGATCCGTTTCTATTTTTGAACCACCACGGCCCGCAGACCTACCCGGCCAACAACCAGGGGCTGCCGTTCGGGCCGCACCCGCACCGCGGCTTCGAGACGGTGACGTTCATTTTGGAAGGCTCGCTTGCCCATGCCGACAGCACCGACCATCAGAGCGTAATCCATGAAGGCGGCGTGCAGTGGATGACCGCGGGTAGCGGCATCGTGCACGCCGAAGTATCGCCGCCGGAATTCAAGCGCGACGGTGGGCCGCTGGAGATCCTGCAGCTTTGGATCAACCTGCCCTCGAAACTCAAGATGAGCGCGCCGCACTACGTCGGCCTGCAGCAGGGTGATATTCCCCGCGTAGCGCTTGCCGGCGGCGGCGAGCTGAATCTGATCGCCGGCGAGTGGGAAGAAACCCAAGGCCCGGTCGAGACGCTAACCGGCGTGTTCATGTCGACGCTGACGCTTCCCGCCGGCAGTCGCGTAACGCTACCCGTCGTGGCTGGCCGCCAGGTGTTTCTCTACGTGGTGAACGGCGATGTCAGCGTGGGCGGCGAGCCGGCCAAGTCACACCACCTGATCGAAGTCGACCGCGACGGCGAGCACCTCGATATTGAAGCGTCCACGGGGGCGCGGCTGCTGTTTGGTCACGCCGAGGTCATCGACGAGCCGGTCTACTCCCACGGCCCCTTCGTGATGACCACCCGCGAGGAGATCGTTCAGGCGGTGGAGGATTACCAGGCGGGCAAGTTTGGTGGCTTGAACGCCTAAAGCGGCTCGCCGCGGTAGTAGTGCCACAGAAAAAGCGCGCCTACGCTTCGCCAGGGCGCCCAGTGTTCGACCATTTGGCGCGCCTGCCTGGGCGTGGGCTTGTCGTCCAGGCGCTTGAGCCGGCCCAGCGCCACGCGCAGGGCCAAGTCGTCCGCCGGAAACACGTCCACTCGCCCGAGCGAAAACATCAGGTAGATTTCCGCGCTCCAGCGCCCGAAACCTCTAAGGGCGGTGATGGCGCTTATTGCCTCTTCATCGCTTAGCCGTTCGAGGCCGTCGGCGCTGAAGGTGCCGGCAAGCTCCGCCTCGGCCAGGCCCTTGGCGTACTCGATCTTGCGCCAGGAGAGCCCGGCATCGCGCAGTGCCTGGCCTTCTACCTCCATCACCGCCTTGGCGTGAAGCGCCGGGAGCAGCGTGTTGACCCGGTTCATGATCGAGCGCGCCGCTTCGACGGAGAGCTGCTGGCTGACGATGGTGGAGAAGAAGGTGGCAAAGCCGCGCTCGCGCTGGCGCGGCGCGGGGGCGCCGACCTGGGGCAGGGCACGGGCGATGTCCGCATCCATCGCGGCCAGCGCGTTCATTGCTTGGGTAATGGTGTCCGGTGTCATGGGTTCGCGGCCGTCACGCGTTGCGAAGTGAATCTCTAACGTAGCAGCAAATCACGCGTACAAGGGGCGGCGCACGACCAACTTTTTGGCCGTCCGTGTTTCTACTTTCGTCTAATCCTGCGATCATTCGCGCCATTCAAAGCGATCGACAGGCGGGCGCCGAGCGTCCGGGGAGCAAGGTGTGCAAGAGTCTTCTCAAGGCCAGGCGCGGAGTCCGCGGCTGGCCGAGTTTGCGTTAGCGCTGGGCGGTTTCGGGATCGGCACCAGCGAGTTCGTCATCATGGGATTGATGAACCGGGTAGCGGGGGATCTCGCGGTCACCGTGCCCCAGGTGGGCTACGCCATTAGCAGCTACGCCCTGGGCGTGGTCGTGGGGGCACCCATCATCTCGGCGCTGGCGGCGCGCATGCCGCGGCGGCTTTTATTGATTCTGCTGATGCTCGTGTTTGCCGTCGGTAACATCGCCAGCGCCATGGCGCCGGAGTTCTGGTCCTTCGTTGCGCTGCGCTTTTTGGCGGGGCTGCCGCACGGCGCCTACTTCGGTGTGGCCGCGTTGGTCGCCGCAGGAGCGGTGCCGGTAGATCAGCGGGCGCGGGCGGTGTCGCGGGTGATGATGGGGCTGACCGTGGCGATTTTGCTCGGCGCGCCGCTGGGTACCTGGGCGGGTAATCAGTTCGGCTGGCAGATCGCGTTTACCGGGGTGGGCGTCATCGCCGTCGTTACGGCGCTGTTGATTCGCCTGTTCGTGCCCGTACAGCCTGTCGATTCGACGGCGAGCCCGGTGAAAGAACTCTCGGCGCTCTTGAAACAGCGCGTGCTGGTGACCATCGCCATCGCCTGTATTGGCTGCGGCGGCATGTTCTCCATCTTTAGCTACGTGATGCCTACGCTGACCCGCCAGGCCGGCATGAGCGAGGCACTCGGCCCGCTGGTGCTGGTGATTTTCGGTATCGGCTCGATCATCGGTAACCTGGTAGGCGGGCGCATGGCGGACAAGAACCTGATGCGCGCAATCCCACGCATTTTGATCTGGTGCGCGGTGATTCAAGGGCTTTACTACTTTGCGGCCAACAGCGTCTGGAGCGGGCTTCTGTTCGTCGGTTTGGTGGGAACCAGCATGGCACTGGCGCCGTCGCTGCAAACGCGCCTGATGGACGTGGCGGAGGACGCCCAGACCATGGCGGCCTCGCTCAATCACGCCGCCTTCAACGGCGCCAACGCTCTGGGCGCCTGGCTTGCCGGGCTTGCCATCAGCGCCGGTTTCACGCCGTCGAGCACGGGCTTTGTGGGCACTGGGCTGGCGCTATGCGGGCTGGTCATCTTCGTTTTTGGGCGGTGGCTGGAAAAACGCACGTACCCGGCCTCTTCGCTAAGTAATAACATGAGTTAAATCGGCGTTTGCGCAATAAAGCTGGCAAAGGCGTACAAAACTTTCTAGGTTATATAGGTGCACCCCATAAGGAGATGACTCATGCATACCCCGATTTTGAAAACCTCGCGCATCGTGACGCTTTCCGCCATTGCCGCGCTGACTATCGGCCTGGCCGGCTGTGGTTCCACCACCGGTGAGCGTACCGCCAGCGGTGCGGGCGTGGGCGCGGCGGTCGGCGCGGGTACCGCGGCGGCCACCGGCGGCAGCGTCGGCGGCGGCGCGATTCTTGGCGCCGGCGCAGGTGCCGCGGCGGGCGCGCTGACCGACGAAGACGACATCAACCTCGAGTGATCGTCTAACGGCATAGCCCGTAGCCGCGCATGCCCATGTGAAAGTGGTCGGCATGCGCGGCGTTGTATTCCGGCCCCAGTACGTTTCCAAAGCTTTTGCAGGCGCCATCTCGCGCCGCTCTGAAGAACTCTCCTACCGCGCCTTCGTTGTCCCAATTATTGATTAGCGTGATGCGCCGGCCGTTTTCAAAACGAAATCCCGTGACATCCAGCGCTTCTGCCGTGGCATGCTCACTGCGACGCCCGGTTGCTCTTCCGTAAACGTTGCGACAGGCGAAGCTTCCCACGTGATCCACTTGGCTAACGCGGCTGCCCATGATCTCGGCGGCGGCGGGCTGAAGTTCGTGGCGCTCGAACATGACCCAGGCCAGTGCCATGGGGCAGGAAGCGACGAAGCTTCGGTTAAAGCGCACGCTGCTCGAATTCATACGCACGATGTTGGAAAGCGGGCAGCTCGTCGTCGGCGAATAGTCCGCCACCGGCGTGTAGTTGAGCTCGCTCGAGGGCACGGTGTCGAGCGCGGCCAGACACCCCTGGCGGTCGCCTTCCAGGCGCTTGAGCTTGAGTTTAGTGACCGGCGTAATCGGGTCGTCGATATGCAGCGGGGCCCAGGGCGCCCACTGGCGGGGAATCTCGATGATGCCTTTTTGCAGCGCCACACCCAAGGCAATCAGCGCCAGAATGAAAACCGTCCCTCGCATGCCGCTCTCCTTGGGTGATTAACGCTTATTGAGCGCGCCCAGGCTTTTACTACAGCCCGCGCGGCAGGTATGCGATACTGCCCGGCTTTAGCGCCACATGCGAGCGGTAAGCGTGGCACGCCAGGGTCAACGACTGTTTTTGAGGGGAGCGTTTCATGTCCCAGGGTACGCTGTTTATCGTGTCGGCGCCGTCGGGCGCGGGGAAAACCAGCCTGGTTCGCGAGCTGATCGAGAGCCTGGACGGCCTCCAGGTATCGGTGTCGCACACCACGCGGGGCCGGCGCGAAGGCGAAGTGGACGGGGTGAACTACCATTTCTGCCCGGTCGCGACGTTTGAAGCAATGATCAATCGCGGCGATTTTTTCGAATACGCCCGCGTGTTCGATAACTATTATGGCACCTCGCGCCACGCCGTGCAGGATCTGCTCACCGCCGGCCAGGATGTGATTCTCGAGATCGATTGGCAGGGCGCCCAGCAGGTGCGCGAGCAGATGAGTGATGCGGTATCGATCTTCATCCTGCCGCCCTCGAGGGCGGAGCTCGAGCGGCGCCTTTCAAACCGCGGCACCGATGAGCACGCGGTGATCGCGCGGCGCATGCGCGATGCGGTCAATGAGATGACCCATTTCGACGAGTACGACTACCTGGTGATCAACGACGATTTCACCACCGCGCTTGGCGAGCTGCAGGCGCTGATCACCAGTCAGCGGCTGACGCGTGCTGCCATGCAGCATCGCCATGCCCCGCTGCTCAAGGCGCTCTTGTCACAGGCGCCGACGGTCGAGTAATCTATCGGGTCCAGTGACCCATTTTTGCCGAGTCGGCGGTCGTTTCAAGCCCAGCCGGCCCGGCGTCGTTTTTTAAAGGAAAGCTCCCATGGCGCGCGTTACCGTCGAAGATTGTCTCGAAAACGTAGAAAACCGCTTCAAGCTGGTGATGATTTCTACCCAGCGGGCCCGCCAGCTCGCCCGCGGCTCCCGCGATGCCCAGCTTGCCTGGGAGAACGACAAACCCACGGTCATGGCGCTGCGTGAAATCGCCGCAGGCCTGGTCGATCATACCGTGCTCGACGAGCCGGTCGAGGCGCCGGTGCGCCAGCGCCCGGCTGCGCCCAGCATTCAGATCGACGACTGAGTCCGGAACCGAAGGGGCGCGTTCCATGTTCACCATCGATGACCTGGCCGACCGGCTCGGCGGCTATCTACCCTCGGACGAGATCCAGCAGGTCAAACGCGCCTTCTACTACGCCGAACAGGCCCACGACGGCCAGCGGCGCCGCTCCGGCGAGCCCTACGTTACCCACCCGCTCGCCGTCGCCAATATCCTCGCCAATATGCACATGGACCATCAAAGCCTGATGGCAGCCATGCTGCACGATGTTATCGAGGATACCGGCGTATCAAAAAAGGCTCTTGGCGAGCAGTTCGGCCAGCCGGTGGCAGAGCTGGTCGACGGCGTCTCGAAGCTCACCCAGATCACCTTCGAGGACAAGGCCGTCGCTCAGGCGGAGAACTTCCAGAAGATGGTGCTGGCGATGTCGCGGGACATCCGCGTCATCATCGTCAAACTCGCCGACCGGCTGCACAACATGCGCACCCTGGGCGCGCTGCGCCCTGACAAGAAGCGGCGCATCGCCCGCGAAACGCTGGAGATCTACGCCCGCGTGGCCGGGCGGCTCGGGATCAATACCATCCGCATCGAGCTCGAGGATCTTTCGTTCCAAGCGATCCATCCGATGCGCGCCGAGCGGATCAAACGCGCGGTGGCCAGCGCCCGCGGCAACCGGCGAAGCGCGATGCGCCAGATTCAGTCGTCGCTACAGCAAAGCCTGGACGACGAAGCGCTCCAGGGCACGGTGATCGGCCGGCAAAAGCATCTGCTTTCCATCTACAAGAAGATGCGCGACCAGCGAAAGCCCTTCGCCGAGATCATGGACGTGTTCGGTTTTCGCATCATCACCGACGACGTGGCGAGCTGCTACCGGATCCTGGGCGTGGTGCATAACCTCTTCAAGCCGGTGCCCGGGCGCTTCAAGGATTACATCGCCATTCCCAAGGCGAACGGCTACCAGAGCCTGCACACCACGCTCTTTGGCCAGCGCGGCATGCCCATCGAGGTGCAGATTCGCACCCGCGAGATGGAAGCGATGGCCAACAACGGCATTGCCGCCCACTGGCTCTACAAGGCCGGCCAGACCGAGCACCCGATCGCCGAGGGCAGCCACGCCCGGGCGCGGGCCTGGGTCAAGGGCTTACTCGAGATGCAGCGCCACGCCGGCGACTCGCTGGAGTTCATCGAGCACGTCAAAAACGATCTGTTCCCCGACGACATCTACGTGTTCACGCCCAAGGGCGACATCATGGAGCTGCCCCAGGGCGCGACGGTGGTCGACTTCGCCTACAGCGTGCACACCGATATCGGCAACAACTGCATCGCCTGTCGCATCGACCGTCACCTGGCGCCGCTCTCCACGCGGCTGGAAAGCGGCCAGACGCTGGAAATCATCACCGCCCCCGGAGCGCGGCCCAACCTGTCGTGGCTCAATTTCGTCTCTACGGCCAAGGCGCGCTCGGCGATTCGCCACGCCCTCAAGCACCAGCAGCAGTCCGAGGCGATCATGCTCGGGCGGCGGCTGCTCAACAAGGCGCTGGCCTCTTATGAGACGAGCCTCGAGGAGCTCGACGAGCGGGTCTTTGCCAAGGCGCTCAAGGAGCTCGACGTCTCCTCGCTTGATACCTTGCTGGAGTCAGTGGGGCTGGGTAATCGTATGGCCTACGTGGCGGCCCGGCGGCTGGCGGATACCGCCCAGGGCGAGAATCGCGAGATCAACCGGCTGGAGAACAGCGATAACGCGGTGGTGATCAGCGGTAGCGAAGGCATGGTGTTGAGCTTTGCCCGCTGCTGCCACCCGCTGCCCGGCGATGCGGTCGTGGGTCATCTATCGGTGGGCAAGGGCATCGTCGTGCATCGCGACGAGTGCCGAAACCTGGTGGATCTGAAAAGCGATCCAGAGAAGCTTTTCACGCTGCAGTGGTCAGAGGATATCGACGAGGATTTCCCGGTGGCGCTGCGTATCGAGATCGAAAGCCGCCGGGGACTGGTGGCCGAGCTCGCGGGCCTGGTCACCGACGCCGATGCCAATATCGAGCGCATCGGCATCGAAGAGCGCGACGCCAAACTTTCGACGGTGAACCTGACGCTTTCGGTCAAGGGCCGCGTGCACCTGGCGCGTATCATGAAGCGTATCCGCAATCTGCCAAGCGTCAGTAAAATAACCCGAACGGCTAACTAGAACCCGCGCATCAGCAACCTCTGGCAGTGCCAGAGGCGGGCCCGCTTTTTTCGATGGCCGCGTGAGCGACGGTTTTAAAGACGGTTTTTAAAGACAGCTCTTAAAAACAGTTTCGACGACAATTTTAACGACAACTTAAACGACGATTTTCAACCATCCCATTTTCGATGACAGGAGCAGCATGTCCATGAGCAATAAAGCCGTTATCAATACCGAAAAGGCCCCGGCCGCCATCGGCCCGTACTCCCAGGCGATCAAGGCGGGCAACACGGTCTATCTCTCTGGCCAGATTCCGCTCGACCCGAGCTCCATGGAGATCGTCTCCGGTGATATCGAAGCTCAGGCCCGCCAAGTCTTCACCAACCTGCAGGCGGTGTGCGAAGAGGCCGCCGGCTCGCTGACCGATATCGTCAAGCTCAACCTCTATCTCGTGGATCTGGATAACTTCGCCATCGTCAATCGCGTGATGGAAGAGTTCTTTAAAGCACCCTTCCCGGCTCGCGCTGCGGTGGGCGTACGCGCGCTGCCCAAGGGCAGCCAGGTCGAAGCCGAAGCAGTCATGGTAATTGGCGACTAAGCGTCTGAATAGGCATAAAAAAGCGAGCCTGAGGGCTCGCTTTTTTCGTCTCAAGGGAGGCGCGAATCAGGCGCTTTTGGACGTCAAAAAGCCGCCTTCCTTGAGAATCTGGGCGTAGCCTTCGCGAAAGCTCGGATAGCGGAATTCGTAGCCGGTTTCGCGCACGCGGCTGTTGTCGCAGCGTTTGCTGGTGCGCCGTCTCAGCGGCGACTGCATGGTCTCGGTCGAGGTGGCCTTGAGCTCTTTCGCCAGCCAGCTCATGACGTTGTGCATGGTGGCGGGCTCGGAGTCGCTGCCAAGGTAGAGCTCGGCCAAGGGCTTGCCGCTTTCCTGACACTGGATCAGATGGGCGAGAATCCCGGCGCAGTCGTCGCGGTGGATGCGGTTGGAGTAGATCGCTGGCGTGATGGCCGCCATGCGCCCACTCTTGACCTGGTGGATCAGCCGGTCGCGGCCGGGGCCGTAGATGCCGGAAAAGCGCACGACGGTGCCCGGTAGCGGGTGATCCAGCAGCGCCTGCTCGGCCGTGCGCATTAGCGTGCCCGAGAAGCTCGTCGAGTCGGTGGGGCTGACCTCGTTGACCACTTCGCCTTCCTGCTGACCGTAAACGCTGGTCGAGGAGACGAAGAAGATACGCCGCGGCGGTGTTTCGTGCTGTTCGAGCACGCCAAGTACGCGTTTCAAGCCGTCCGGATAGGCGCTTTGATAGGCGCTCTCTTCGAAGCGGTCGGCGCTGACGGTGTAGATGACGTAGTCGGCTTGGGGCAGTGCCGAGGCGCTGGCGTCGTCGAGCGTCGCAAGATCGAGCGCCAGGGGCTCGATGCCAGTCCCCTGTAAGGAATCGGTATGGCGGCGCACGCCGACGACGCGATGGCCTTCGCTAACCAGCTCGCGTCCCAGGGTGGTGCCGATATCGCCACAGCCGATGATCAGTACAGTGAGTTTCACCTGCGCACTCCTCATGATAAATATTCCCTATTAGATACAAAGTCCTCTTGAGATATGCCATCGTCAAGAGAATTTGTTTGTCCTTGCCGTCCCGTTCATCGTCACACTGAGTCACGACCTGCTACGAGAGGATGCCATTCGGCACCGTTATGACTTTAACAGAACTTCGCTACATCGTAACCCTTGCACAAGAGCGCCACTTCGGCCGCGCCGCTGAACGCTGCCACGTTTCCCAGCCCACGCTCTCGGTGGCGGTGAAAAAACTCGAGGACGAACTCGACACGCCCCTGTTCGAGCGCTCCAAGTCCACCGTGCAGGTCACCCCGCTGGGCGAGAAAATCGTCGCTCAGGCGCAGCGCGTGCTGGAGCAGTCCAGCCTGATTTTCGAGATGGCCAGCGCCGGCCGTGATCAGTTGGCCAATCCGCTGCGCATCGGCGCCATTTATACCATCGGGCCGTATCTCTACCCGCACCTGGTGCCGGCGCTGGCCGAGGCGGCGCCGCAGATGCCGCTCTACATCGAGGAGGGGCTGACCGGCACGCTCAGGGGCAAGCTCAAAAGCGGCGAGCTCGACGTCATCATCGTTGCGCTCCCGTTCACCGAAACCGACGTGGTCACCAAGGCGATCTACGACGAGGATTTCGAGGTGCTGATGCCCAGCAGCCACCCCTGGACCGAACGGGAGGCGATCGAGAAGGAGGCGCTGCTCGAGGAGCGCCTGTTGCTGCTGGGCGAAGGGCACTGCTTTCGCGACCAGATTCTCGAGGCCTGCCCGGCGATTACTCACAAGCTCAACAGCCCCAGCAATACGCTGATCGCCGAAGGCGGCTCGCTTGAGACCATCCGCCATATGGTGGCCTCGAAGCTTGGCATCACGGTGCTGCCGCAGTCGGCGCTGGGAACGCAGAAGGATGAACGCTCGCTGCTGGCGAGCCGGCCCTTCGTTTCGCCCTCGCCCTCGCGCACCGTGGCCATCGCTTGGCGGGCGAGCTTTCCCAGACCCAAGGCGATCGACGCGCTGGTGCAGGCGATCAACCAGTGCCGGCAGGCCATGCCATGAGTGCGCTCGACGCGCCGGTCACCGAGCTCAAGGGCGTCGGCGAGGCGCTGGCGGCCAAGCTTGCGCGCCTGGGCGTCGAGCGGGTGAGCGATCTGGTCTTTCATCTGCCGCTTCGCTACCAAGACCGTACGCGCCTAACGCCGATCGGGCTTTTACGCGCGGGCAGCGAAGCGGTAGTCGAAGGCGAAGTGACCGCCTGCGACATCGTCAAGGGGCGAAGGCGAAGCCTTCTGGTACGCCTTCGTGACCAAAGCGGCATCCTGAGCCTGCGCTTTTTCCACTTCTCCCCGGCGCAGAGCCAGCAGCTGCGCCCGGGCGTGACGCTGCGCGCCTTTGGTGAGGCCCGCGCCGGTGCTACCGGGCTCGAAATTTATCATCCCGAGTATCGTCCGGTCAGTGAGGCCGAGGCGCCGGTCGAAGAGCACTACACGCCGATCTACCCGACCACCGAAGGGCTCCATCAGACCCGGCTGCGGGCACTGGCGCTGCAGGCACTCGAGCGTCTGGAAGCCGCCCCGGAAGCGCTGCCGGACATGATCCCCCCGGCGCTGGCCGAGCGCTTTGGCCTGCCCGGGCTTCACGCAAGCCTTATGCTGCTGCACCAGCCGCCGCCGGACGTCGACCTCGACACGCTCGCCCAGGGCCTGCACCCGGCGACCCGGCGGCTGGCGCTCGAGGAGCTTCTGGCCCACCAGTTGAGCCTTCGCGAAGTGCGCCTGCGCATTCAGGCCGACGGCGCCCCGCGCCTGCCGGCAGGGCGCAGCCTGCAAACCCGCTTTCTGGCCCAGCTGCCCTTTGCGCTCACCGGCGCTCAGCGCCGGGTGCTCGAGGAGATCGAGCTCGATCTTGTCGAGCCCGCGCCGATGCTGCGGCTGGTGCAGGGCGATGTCGGTTCCGGCAAGACCGTGGTCGCCGCCATGGCCGCGCTGTCGGCGCTGGCCGGCGACTGCCAGGCGGCGATCATGGCGCCCACGGAAATTCTTGCCGAGCAGCACTACCGCTCCTTCAAGGCCTGGTTCGAGCCGCTGGGTATCGAGGTCGCCTGGCTTGCCGGCAAGCTCAAGGGCAAAAGCCGCCTCGATGCCAAGGCAGCGATCGCCGATGGCCGAGCGCGGATGGTGGTCGGCACCCACGCGCTGTTCCAGGAGGACGTTCACTTCAAGTGTTTGGGGCTTGCGATCATCGACGAGCAGCACCGCTTCGGCGTGCACCAGCGCTTGGCGCTGCGCGAGAAAGGCGAGGCGGGCGGGCTCACCCCGCACCAGTTGATCATGACTGCCACGCCGATTCCCCGAACGCTTGCCATGAGCGCCTACGCGGATCTGGACGTCTCGATCATCGACGAGCTGCCGCCGGGGCGCACGCCGGTCAAAACCGTGGTGGTGTCCGACGAGCGCCGCCCGGAAGTGGTCGAGCGCATCCGCCGCGCCTGCAGCGACGGCCGCCAGGCCTACTGGGTCTGCACGCTGATCGACGAGTCCGAGGTGCTGCAGTGCCAGGCCGCCGAGGTCACCCGCGAGGAGCTGACGACAGCGCTACCGGAGCTTGCCATCGGCTTGATCCACGGACGCATGAAGGCGGCGGAAAAGGCCGAGGTGATGGCGGCGTTCAAGGAAGGCGAGCTGGATTTACTGGTGGCCACCACGGTGATCGAGGTCGGCGTGGACGTGCCCAATGCGAGTCTCATGATCATCGAGAACCCGGAGCGCCTCGGGCTTTCCCAGCTTCACCAGCTGCGCGGACGGGTCGGGCGGGGAAGCACCGAGAGCTTCTGCGTACTGCTGTATCACCCGCCGCTGTCAAAAAGTTCAAAAGAGCGTTTGGGCGTGATGCGCGAAACCACCGACGGCTTTCGCATCGCCGAGAAGGACTTGGAGATTCGCGGCCCCGGCGAGGTGCTCGGCACCCGCCAGACCGGCCTTGCCCAGATGAAGATCGCCGATCTAGAGCGTGACGCCGACCTGCTGGAGCGCGTCACGGCGCTGGCGAAAACGCTTCAAAGCGACCGTGAAGCCACCGCCGTGCTGGTACGCCGCTGGCTGGGCGAAGCCGCCGGGCGCTACGGGCAAGTCTAGCGGTCGGCCGGTTTAGGCCGCTGGGTGAGCCGGGCCGCGCTTTGGGCCAGCGGCGTGAGCTGCTCGGCGATCAGTTTGAGCTGGCTCTGAATCGGGCGGTAAAGCGTTACCGCGGTGGTGCGCTCGTCACTGGCCGGCGGGGTGTCGGCCTTTGGCGCATCGCCAAGGGCGGCGAGCAGCGCCTCGGTCTGCTCATCGAGGGCGGTGACGGGCTGGCGCGCGTGTAGCTCCCGGGTCATCGCTTCGAGCAGCTCGCTGATGCGCCGGGCCTGGGGCATCAGCGCGGCGTCGTCTTCGTCGTCGGTTAGCCGGTGGCGGTGGGCGCCGAGTGCCGACAGGTGGCTCAACAGCGTATTGGAGAGCACCAGAAAGCGCAGCCCGCTGTCCGCGTCCTGCTTGCGGTAGTGGCCGGGCTCGTGAAGCATGTTGGTCAACAGTGTCGAGAACGCTGCATCCGCGTTGTGGGCGTTGCGCCGTGCCAGCCGGTAGGCCAGATCGTCCTGTTTACCGGTTTCGTACTGGTGAGTGATTTCATCGAGGTAGCCGCGGTGGCTGGTCAGCACCCGGGCCGCCTCGCGGTAGAGCCGTCGGCCCTGCCAGTCGGGCAGAATGAAGAACACCGCAAGCCCGGCGATGACCGCGCCGATCAGCGTATCGAACAGCCGCGGCCAGATCAGGTTGAAGCCGTCTCCCACCTGGTTGAAGCTGCACAGCACCAGCAGCGTGATCGAGGCGGTGGCGATGACATAGCGGCGCTCGCGGTTGGCGAAAAAGCAGACCCCCGCGGCCACGGCGATCACGCTTTGAACGCCGGGCTGGGGGAAAAGCGAAATCGATGCCCAGCCCACGATCAGCCCAAGCACCGTGCCGAGAATCCGCTGGGAAAGAAAGCGTCGCGTGGTGGCGAAGTTGGGTCGGCACACGAACAGCGTAGTCAGGAGAATCCAGAACCCTTGCTCCGGATCGATCCACTGCAAAAGCGCATAGCCTGCGACCAGCGCCGTCGATAGACGCACGGCGTGGCGAAAGGTGGGCGAGCCCAGCGTCAGATTCAGCCGTACCCGATTCCAGGCCTCCTTGATGCTCGACGGCGAACGGTCGAACAGGGCGCTGTCGCGTCGATCATCGCTACTATCGGGGTTGTGGACGCTGGCGATCTGGGTCTCCAGCGTGGCCAGGTTATCCGCCAGGGCGTTGAGTGGATGAATCAGCGCGCGCCACTCCGGGCGGTCGCGATCACTCAGATTATCGATCGAGGCGCGCAGATCCATCAGCGCCTGCTCGCTGAGCTCGTGATCGAACGGGCGGTTCAATAGCAGGGACTTCGCCAGCTGGCGACAGGCCCGGCCCTGCTGGTCCAGAAGGCGCTGGCAGCGAAACAGCACGTCATGGTGGAAAAACGCTTCGGTCAGCGCGCTGTAAGGGTAGTGGGTGGAGCTCGCCCGCTCGTGGATGTCCTGAGCGATGAAGTAAATGCGCAGGTAGCGGTTGAGCTTTTTGCTTCCGCGCTGGCCCTCCAGGCGGCGAAAGATCATCTCCTTGGCCTGGTTGAGCGCGGCTACTACCTGGCCGTTCTGGTGCGCCAGCGCCACCCGACGCGCCTCGACGTCCACGCCGCGTACCGGCTCGAACAGCGCCGACTTGAGGATCAAAAACTCCCCCAGCGTCTTGTACACCCGCGCCATGCTCTGCTTGACCGGCTGGCGGGAAAAGAGCGCGCACCAGATCACGGAGATGAGGCCGTACCAGGCCGCTCCCGCCAGCAGCAAAAGCTGGCGCGAAGCGACATCGGCATCGACGCCGCCGTGCTGCTCGATGTTGATCATCGAATAGATCGAGAGAATCAGCGTGCCCGAGGCGATGGTGGCGTAGCGCTGGCCGATGGCGCCGAGCATGATCAGCGTAAAGGCCGACACCCCAAGCCCGAGCGCGAATAGCCAAGGCCAGGCAAACAGCCACTGCACCACGAAGGAGGCCAGCGCAAAGCACAAAAGCGTCACGATCAGCGCTTGAAGCCGCCCCTGCCAGCTATCGTCGGTTTCCGAGAGCGCACAGGCGATGATGCCCAGAAACAGCGGAATGACCAGCGCCACGTCGGCCTGAAACACGCTAAACAAAAGCGCCCCGCTAAAGGCGATGAATACCCGCAGGCTGTAGGCGAATTTATCCAGTGTCCAAAGGCGGCGCAGCGGTAGAGCGATCGGCATGGCGTCTCTTCGATGATTCGTTAGACTTTAGTATAACAATGTCGGTGAGCGCCTGGCCACGGCCTTCGCGCTCCTCACGCCATTTTGACGACGTTAGGTATCGACGCCCTTTTAGACGCTTATCTCAGCAAGCCGGGGTCGGACGGCAAAAGCAGGGGGCTTTTAGTAGGAAAGCGAATCATCCGGTCGGATGTGACGCGAAGGGGTGTAACAAAACGGCCCGCCGTAAAAGGCGGGCCGTTGAGCGCTACAGGTGCTTCAAGAGCTTTTGCAGTTTGGTCAGATCGCTGGAGTCGCCGACCAGGCGAACGTCGCCGTTCATCATGCCGTGCAGAAATGCCTGCTGGGTCGGCTTTTTGAGAATCCTGAGCGCCGCGTCCTGATCGCGAAAGCGCAGCTCTAGATTCAGATCGATTGGTAGGCCCTTACCGGTGTCTATGCCCTTGGGCGTCATCCGGTAATAGCGCGCCGTGTCCAGATCTTCGGTAGCGATGCCCCAGTCCAAACCGCGCATCCGCTCGAGCTGCTCCTTGAAGCGCGGCTTACGCCGCAGCGCTCGCTTGAGCAACAAGCCCAGTAGCCACAGCGCAAGCCGGAGTTTCATTAGGAGACGGCGTCCTTGAGCGCTTTACCGGGCTTGAACGCCACGTTCTTGCTGGCTGGAATGTTCAGCGGCTGGCCGGTTTGCGGGTTTTTGCCGGTGCGGGCGGCGCGCTCGCGTACGGTGAATGTACCAAAGCCGATCAGGGCAACGTCTTCGCCTTTCGCCACGCTGTTGGTGATTTCGTCGAGAATGACGTTCAGCACTTGGCCCGCCTTGTCCTTGGACAGGTCGGCGTTATCGGCGATGGCAGCGGCCAGGTCAGGTTTGCGCATAAAAGGGGTCTCCCTGATAGAAAAAATAAGCGTAACGCTTATGAGTGCGATTGAAAACGAACGAGTGTTTTAATTTCTCGGCTCAAGCCCGGTGCCGGGCTCGAGCGCCACTGCGTTGCGATTTAGCCTAGCAGCGCGGGTACTGCTCTGGAAAGCTCCACTTTCCTTTTGACCGCCCCGCCTGTCAACGCAAACCCGACTAATTGACCATCTTTATCATCGGCCAGCGCCGTCAACGTATCGCCTTCGCCCTCGATGCGCCACTGGGCGACCGGGCCGACCGGTGGGTAGGCCACCACGGGCAAAAGCGGCGTTTTCACCACCACCGGCCAGGCGCCGAGGCGCACACGGGTCGGCTGGCCGGTGAGGGTGGCGGCCAGCGCCTTGATGCTGGCCTGAAGGGGCTGGACGTACATGGCGTTGACGCCGTCTATGCATGCCACATCGCCCAAGGCGTAAATGCCGGCGTGGGAGGTCGCCAGCGTACGGTCGACATGAATGCCGCTCTCGCTGACGTCGAGCCCCGCCTCGCGCGCTAGCGCGCTTCGCGGGGCAAGGCCGGTGGCCATCAGCACCGCATCGACGTGTTGGGTGTCGCCGCTGTCAAGCGTTAAGGCAATGTCGTCGTGCTCGGCGGCGGCGGCGGCGGCGCGGCTCACCGTGCGGCCCAACGCCAGTTTGATACCGCCGGCCTCGAAAGCGCGGCCCAAAGCCTGACTCAGCGGTACCGGCAGAAGGCGCGGCAGCGGCGTGGCCTCCGGGGCGATCAGCGTGACCTGGTGGCCGCCGGCGAGCAGGTCGTTGGCGAATTCGCAGCCCACGAGCCCCGCGCCGACAACGGCTACCCGCGCGGGCCCTGACGCCAGGGCGGCGTGAAAGCGGCGGTAGTCGTCCAGGTCGTTGACGCTGAAAAAGCGCTCGGAAAGCCCAGCGGGAATGTCGAAGGCGTTTCGCGGGCCGGCGCCGGTGGCCAGCACCAGCGCCTCGAAGCCCACATGCTCGCCGTCTTCGAGGGTCGCCCGGCGGCGGCCGCTATCGATAGCGACGGCGTGAGTATTCGATAACAGCGTGGCGTCGAGCTCGTCGGCGACGCTGGCGGCGCTTTTTTTGGCAAGCTTCTCCGGTGTCAGGCGCTTGCCAAAGCCCGTCGAGAGCAGCGGCTTGCTGTACTCATCGCCGCTATCACCGCTTACCAGGGTGATTGAGCGGCTGTCACCCAATCTTCGCAGCTCGCGGGCCAGGCCGATACCGGCCATGCCGGTACCGATGATGAGCAGATCCACCGGCGCATCGGTTTGAGAGAAAGAGTCGGCCATGCCTTCACCAGACGTTGGAATTCGAGGGCTCGAGACGCGGATGTTCTCGAGAAAAGCGCGTTGGGCCATCATGTTACACTAGCTTTTATGACTTGACCGCTCTGGAGGTCGCGTGGCGACACACACTCAGCAGGTAGCGCTTTTTCCGTGCTGGCAACCCGTTTCGGCGCTGCGTCCGGCCATGAGCGCGCCCTGGTGGCGGTGGGTCGCCTCCACCGATTCGCTGACCGCACGGCTGATCGCGGCGGGTGCCCCCGGTGCGTTTCGGGTGCGGCTGCTCCGCCAGGGCGTCGGCGTACCCGAGCGCGACGAAGCGCGGGCGCTCGGCCTTGCTCCGCGCCGGCTTGCCTGGTGTCGTGAGGTGGCGCTGTGCGTGAATGGCGCGCCTTGGGTCGTGGCTCGCTCGGTGGCGCCGCTGTCGCAGCTCCAGGGGCTGCACCTCGAGCGTTTGGGCGAGCGCTCGCTGGGTAGCTGGCTGTTTCGCCAGCCGGGCCTTAAGCGCGGCGCGCTTTATGCCACCGGCCAGCGTCCGGCGTTCGCTCATCGCCAGGCGCCGGAGCTTTCGAGCGTCTGGGCGCGGCGTTCGATCTTCTACCACGGCGGGCTGTCGCTTTTGGTGCAGGAAGCGTTTTTATCGACCATGGCGTATGAACCCGATCTGGCTTCGCGCTAAGCTGGGCGCGCGTTTTATCTTCGAGAGGTAAGCATGGACCGTTCTCTGCTGCGCCCGACCGGCTGGTCCCGGGCGGGTGATTTCATCACGCTGATGCGCCTTGATCGGCCCATCGGGACCTGGCTTTTGATGTGGCCCACGCTTTGGGCGCTGTGGATCGCCGCCGAGGGGGTGCCGGGGCGCGGGGTGCTGTTGATCTTTATCGCCGGCGTCTACTCCATGCGCGCGGCCGGGTGCGTGGTGAACGACTACGCCGATCGCCACTTCGACGGCCACGTCAAACGCACCAAAAACCGGCCGCTGGCCACCGGGCGCATCGGCGAAGCCGAAGCCAAGGTACTGTTCATCGCGCTGGTGGCGGTGTCGTTCATTTTGGTGCTGTTGACCAACTGGTTTACCGTGTTGCTGTCGGTGGGCGGGCTTTTGCTTGCCGCCACGTATCCGTTCATGAAGCGCTATACCCACTTTCCCCAAGTGGTGCTCGGTGCGGCGTTCTCCTGGGCGATCCCCATGGCCTTTGGCGCGGTTCTTGGCCACGTGCCGCTCATGGTGTGGGTGCTTTTTCTGGCCAACGTGCTGTGGACCATCGCCTATGACACCCAGTACGCCATGGTGGACCGCGACGACGACTTGAAGATCGGCATCAAATCCACCGCGGTGCTGTTTGGCCAGGCCGACCGGCTCATTATTGGTCTGCTGCAAGCAGCCACGCTGTTACTGCTGGCCTGGGTAGGGTGGGCCGTCAACCTGGGGGGCTTTTTCTGGCTGGGCCTGGTGGCCATGGCGGCCACCTTCGTGCATCAGCAGCGCCTGATCGTTCACCGCGAGCGCGCGGCGTGCTTCCAGGCGTTTTTGAACAATCACTGGTCGGGGCTTTTGCTCTTCGCCGGGCTCGTCTTGAGCTTTTGGCCGGTCACGGGCTAAGGTGGCGACAGTCGGTGTCATAAAACTGTCACTCGCTCATGGTGTGATTGTCACCGATATGTCATCGACCACTTCGCCTGGACACCGTGAGGCCCGACCATGACCGCCAAAACCGTTTTGATCGTCGACGATGAAGCGCCGATTCGCGAGATGATCGCGGTGGCGCTGGAGATGGCGGACTATCGCGTGCTCGAAGCCGATAACGCCCAGGATGCCCACGCGCTGGTCGTCGACAACCAGCCGGATCTGCTGCTGCTCGACTGGATGATGCCCGGTACCAGCGGCATCGAACTGGCCCGCCGCCTCAAGCGCGAAGAGGCCACCGCCGAGCTTCCGATCATCATGCTCACCGCCAAGGGAGAGGAAGACAACAAAATCCAGGGGCTCGAGGCCGGCGCCGACGACTACATTACCAAGCCGTTCTCTCCCAGGGAGCTGGTCGCGCGCCTTAAAGCGGTACTGCGCCGTACGACACCGCGCGGCATGGAAGATCCTGTGGAGATCAACGGCCTGCTGCTCGACCCGGTAAGCCATCGGGTCAGTGCTCACGGCAAGGCGCTCGACATGGGGCCGACCGAGTACCGCCTACTGCAATTTTTCATGACCCACCAGGAGCGCGCCTATACCCGCAGCCAGCTGCTGGATCAGGTATGGGGCGGCAACGTCTACGTCGAAGAGCGCACCGTGGACGTTCACATTCGCCGCCTGCGCAAGGCTTTGGGCGATGCCCATCAGAACCTGATTCAGACGGTGCGCGGCACGGGCTACCGCTTCTCTGCCCGGGGCTAACGCGTGCACCTGTGGAGCCGGGAACTCTGGCGAATCGCCTGGCTTGCCACGCTCGGTATCATCATGGGCTGGCTGTTTGGCGCGCCGGGGTTTGGCCTCGCCGCCGGGCTCGGGGTGTGTCTTTTCTACCACCTGCGCCAGCTACGCGCGCTTTACCTGTGGCTGACGCTGACGCCAAGTGAAGAGCCGCCTGCCGGCCCCGGGCTCTGGGGCGAGCTTCTGGACCGTCTCTACCGCTACCAGAAAAGTCAGCGCATCACCCAGGGCCGCCTCAGAGCTACCCTTGCGCGTATTCAGGAGTCGTCGGAGGCGATGCGCGACAGCGTGGTCATGCTCGACCGTCACGGTGATTTGGAGTGGTGGAACAGCGCCGCCACGCAGATGATGGGGCTTCAAACCGCCCATGACCGCGGCCAGCACATCACCAATTTGCTGCGCGACCCCGCTTTTGTGCGTTACTTCTCATCCCGCGAATATAGTGAGCCCCTAACGCTCACCTCGCCCATCGACGAACGGCGCATTCTCGAGTATCAGATCACGCTTTACGGCGACGATGAGCGGCTTTTGATGGCGCGTGATATCACTCGGCTACACCGGCTGGAGCAGATGCGCCAGGATTTCGTCGCCAACGTCTCCCACGAGCTGCGCACACCCTTGACCGTACTCTCTGGCTATCTGGAAACCTACAGCGATCTGAGCGATCAGTTGCCGCCAAGGCTTGGCCGCAGCGTCGCTCAGATGCAGGCGCAAACCCTGCGCATGCAGAATCTGGTCGACGACTTGCTGCTGCTTTCGCGCCTCGAGATCGATCAGGGCGGCAAGGATCATCAGCCGCTGGCGCTAGGCCCGCTGCTGGAAAGCGTGTGCCAGGACGCTCGGGCGCTTTCTGGCCAGCAGCATGAAACGCCCCAGCAGATCACGCTCGAGATCGAAAGTGACGCGCGGCTGATCGGCAGCGAGCAGGAGCTGCGAAGTGCGGTGTCCAACCTGGTATTCAACGCCGTGCGCTACGCCCCGGGGGGCAGTACGATTACGCTTCGCTACGCCGAGCTCGCCGAAGGTGGGGCCTGTCTCGAGGTCAGCGACGACGGCCACGGCATCGACCCGGTGCATATTCCACGGCTGACCGAGCGTTTTTATCGCGTCGACAAGGGCCGCAGCACGGCCACTGGCGGTACCGGTCTTGGGCTTGCCATCGTCAAGCACGTGCTGCTTCGCCACGACGGGCGGCTTTCGATCGAAAGCCGCCCGGGCCTGGGCGCGACCTTTTGCTGTATTTTTCCCGCCGCTCGCCTGAGCTGACCCTATCTCAAAATAACGCTTGTACAAGTGTGTCAATATGGCATGAAAGAGTGGTACAGCTTCGCGCATGTGCCATTTTTAGTCACTATAGAGGCGTTAATCAGTCTAAATAAATCCCCTTGTACAGGTCTTGTAATATTTTATGTTATTGATTTTAAATGTTTTTAACTTTTAATTTGATTTATGGCACAGGCTCTGCAAAGCTTTAAGCAAGAAAGACAGCTGCTTCAAAGTAGTCCGCCGTAAGGCACTCTTTCTTACTTTAAGCGGTACCACAGCAATTCAGGAGGTGGAATATGATGTCCAAGGAGCTACTCAAGAAAGCTGGTGTCGTAGGTATTGCGTTTGGTCTGTTGGCAAGCCCGATGGCCTTTGCAGATACTACTGATCACCCGTCTATCGATGAGAACCAGGACAGCATGGTCGAGCAGGATGGTACGCAAGATCATGGCGTCAATATGAACACCAACGAGAGCCCTGACTACACACAGGAAGAGCTCACGACCGATCACCATACTCAAGGCCCGAACGACGAAACGATCGGCGAGCCTGATTCCATGGGTACGGCCCCGGATTCAGTAGGCGAGACCGATGAAGGTGCTGAAATGTCACCGGAAGAAGTCGTCGAGAAAAATTCCGAGTCCTAAGCAAACGCTTTAAGTAACATTTGTTTGCAATTTCGGTACAAAGTATTACGCTTACGGAGTGAGCAAAAGAAGGGGCAAGGATGTCCCATTGCACGGATGCTCACCGATTCAAGGAATGAATCAAGCGAAGATCAAAACGTTTGTCAGGGTAGATTCCAAGGTTGGAGACCCGCACAAGGATTGGAAGCTTACGTTACGTATCGAAATCGCTAAACTAGATCCAGACCCCGCCCTTTGCGGGGTCTAATTTTTTGTGGGTACTTTTTTTGTTGAGGGTAATGGCGGGTTTTCATTTTAGGTAGTAGCAAGGCCCCCAGCGCTTGGGAAACCGCAAGGCGTTTGACCGTAAGCCGCTTTTAACGAGCAGGCAGTCTTTCAAGATCACGGTAGTGCGCGTCCCACATCAACACGGCTCCGGCGACCGCCCCTGGCAGCAGGAAAAGATTGGCCAGCGGTATCCAGGTAATCAGCGTGACCAGGCCCCCGTAACTCATGCTGGGCCACCAGCGCGCGCTCAGCCGTCGGCGCATCTCCTTAAAGCTCACCTTGTTGTTATCCATCGGATAGTCCAGATAGGTGATCGCCATCACCCACGCGGAAAACAGCGCCCATAAAAAGGGGGCCGCCAGGTTGAGCCCGGGAATCCAACTGAATACGAACAAAAGCGCGACCCTGGGCAGGATGTAGCGCAGCTTGACGAGCTCGCGGCCCACCGCGTCGAGCGCCGTTTTACCCAAACCGCGATCATCCAGCGGCTCGACGCCGGTCGCGGTGCGCTCCACGCGCGCGGCGAGAAACCCGTAAAACGGCGCGGCGATAAAATGGGTCACCAGCGTGAAGGTGAAAAAGATCGCCACCAGCAGGCTCAAAACGAACAGCGGCCAAAGCAGCCAGTCGAGCCAATCAAGCCAGGTGGGAATGCTTGCCATGGCATGGTCCAGCCAGCCGGAAAAACGCCGTGCGGTGAAGCTTGCAAGGCCGATGTAGACGATCAGATTGATGAGAATGGGGAGAAAGACGTAGCGCCGTTGCCCCTTTTGATACACCAGGCGCAGCCCCTGGCTCAGTGCGGAAACCGCAGTCAGCATGGTTGATCCTTTCGCAATACGCCCGACGAAAAGCGTGGGTTAAGAAGCCGGGCGTATTGCAGAATCAACGCGCTAAAAGGTCAAGGCTTTTTTAGCATCTGCTGGTCGACGCTGTCCGGCGCGCTGTGGCGAATATCGAGCCCCTTGACGAGGTAAACCACGTACTCGGCCAGGTTGTTGGCGTGATCGCCCACGCGCTCCAGCGCCCGCAGCACCCACATGATGCTGAGTACCGGCGTGATCGAGCGCGAATCCTCCATCATGAAGGTCATCAGCGAGCGCATGGCGCTACCGTACTCGTCGTCAACGGATTCGTCCTCGCGCACTACCTGCATGGCAAGCTCGGTATCGAAGCGGGCAAAGGCGGTGAGCGCATCGCGCAGCATCTTGCGCACGTGCTCGCTGATGTGGCGCACCTCGACCAGGCCCCGCACGGTGCTGGCGTTTTCCGAAAGGAGCAGCGCGTTGCGGGCGATTTTGCTCGCTTCGTCGCCGATACGCTCGAGATCCGAGGTGGCACGAATCACCGCCAGCACCAGGCGCAGATCCGATGCCGCCGGCTGACGCCTGGCCAGCACGCGGGTGCACTCCTCGTCGATCTGCAGCTGCAAATCGTTGACCTGGCGGTCGTTGTCGCGCACTTCTTCGGCCAAGTGGCTGTCGTTTTCCAGCAGCGCGTGTACGGCGTTTTGCACCTGTTTTTCGACCAGTCCGCCCATGGCCATCAGGTGGGTTTTTAGCTCCTCGAGCTCCTGATTGAACTGGCGCGAAATATGCTGGCTATGGGTATCGCTTGTAATATCCATCGAGCCCTCCTGAGGGTCGGGTGGGTCAAATGACCCGGCCGGTAATGTAGTTTTCGGTACGCGGTCGTTGGGGGTTGGTGAACACCTGATCGGTCGGGCCGTACTCGACGAGCTCGCCGCTGTGTAGAAAGGCGGTGTAGTCGGATACCCGCGCGGCCTGCTGCATGTTGTGGGTCACCAGAATCAGCGTTAGCTCGTTTTTGAGATTGCGTATCAGCTCCTCGATCTTGAGCGTGGAGATCGGGTCCAGCGCCGAGGCCGGCTCGTCGAGCAGCAGCACTTCCGGCTTGACCGCCAGCGTGCGCGCGATCACCAGTCGCTGCTGCTGGCCGCCGGAGAGCTGCCACGCCGAGCGGTGCAGCTGATCCTTTACTTCGTCCCACAGCGCGGCGGCGCTCAGCGCCCATTCGATGATGTCGTCGCGCTGGCGCTTTGGCAGGCGCCGCTCTAGGCGCAGGCCGAACGCCACGTTCTCGTAGATCGACATCGGGAAAGGGTTGGGGCTTTGAAACACCATGCCGACCCGGCGGCGAAGCTCGCTGACATTGAGATTCGGCGCGTGAATGTCGTCGCCTTCAAGCTGAATACGGCCCTGGTGCACCGCGTTTTCGTTGAGATCGTGTAGCCGGTTGAACGCGCGCAAAAGCGACGACTTGCCACAGCCCGACGGCCCGATGAACGCGGTCACCCGGTGGCGCGGCACCTCAAGGGTGAGCGCCTTGAGCGCCGGCTTGTGGCCGTAGGCCAAGCTAAACGCTTCGACGTTCAGGCAGCGCTGCTCGGCGGGAAAGGTGACCACCGGCGGCGCGGCATTCAGGGGCGCGTTCATGACTCTCCTCGCTGTCGGCGTAAATAATGACGCAGGAATATGGCAGTTAGGTTAAGCACCAGCACGATCAGCACCAGCAACAGCGCCGTGGCGTAGACCAGCGGGATCGCTGCCTCGACGTCGTCGCCGTGAAAGGCGCTGTCAAATAGATGATAGCCAAGGTGCATGAACTTGCGCTCGAGGTGCAGGTAGGGAAACTCCGCGTCCAGCGGCATTTGCGGGGCGAGCTTGGCCACGCCTACCAGCATCAGCGGCGCTACCTCGCCGGCGGCGCGGGCCACCGCGAGGATCACGCCGGTCAGCATAGCCGGGGTCGCCATGGGCAGCACGATGCGGGTGAGCATCTCCAGCCGCGTAGCGCCCAGCGCCACGGCGCCTTCGCGCTGGGCGTCGGGAATGCGCGCAAGCCCCTCTTCGGTCGCCACGATCACCACCGGCAGGGTCAGAAGCGCCAGCGTCAGCGACGCCCATAAAAGCCCGCCGGTACCGAAGGTAGGCGAGGGCAGGGCGTCGTCGAAAAACCACTGATCAAGCGAGCCGCCCACCCCATAAACGAACACCCCCAAGCCAAACACGCCGTAAACGATCGAGGGGACGCCGGCGAGGTTGCGCACGCCGATGCGCACTAGCCGGGTCAAGCGGTTCTGGTGGGCGATCTCGTTGAGATAAACCGCCGCCAGCACGCCAAAGGGGGTCACGATCACCGACATCAGTATCACCATCAACAGCGTGCCGAAAATCGCCGGCCACACGCCGCCGCCGGTATTCGCCGCCCGCGGGCCTTCGCTGAGAAAGCGCCACACGCCCTGGCCCCAAATCGCGGTTTTTTCCCCTATCGAGAGTGCATTCGGCGCCACGAACGTATTCACCCCGGAAAGCGGCTGAACGAGCCCGCGCCCGCTCGGTGAAAGCAGCACCAGTTCGCCCGGGCGCTCGGAAGGTGGCAACGCAAGCAGCTGGCTAATGCGATCAAAAGCCGCGTCGCCGGTGAGGCGCTCGCCGTCGAGCTCCAGCGCGATCAATCGCCCGATGAAGTCCCCCCAGGGGCTGCGCTCCAGGCGAATCACGTCTGCCGGGGTCGCCGCGCTTACGATCTCGTCAACGCCGACCCAGCGCCAGTCGGCGCCGGTCAGTTCCCGATTGCCGGTGAAGTAGAGCCGCTCGGTGGCGCTGCCGGTGGGCATCGGCGCCTCGCGCAGCGGCTGGCCGATCATTTGCTCGCCGGAGCGCAGCGTCAGCTCATCGAGCGTTGCCGGCCAGAAGTGGCCAAGCCCCTTGACGGTTAAAAGCGTCAGTAGCGTGGCCAGCATGAACAGCGACAGCGCCACGCACCCGGCGCAGAGCCAAGCCCAGAGCGCGTCGCCGGGCCACCGGCGGCGGTGAGACGTGCGCGACATCAGGCGCCTCCCAGCCGCTGATAGCGGCGGCGCAGGCGCTGGCGGACGACCTCGGCCAAGGTGTTGACCAAAAAGGTGAAGAGAAACAGTACCAGCGCCGCGAGGATCAAGAGGTGATAGGTCTGACTGTCCGGCGGCGCCTCGGGAAGCTCGATGGCGATCGCCGCGGAAAACGAGCGTAGACCCTCGAAGGGGCTGGCGCTCATCAGCGCGGTGTTGCTGCTCGCCATCAGCACGATCATGGTCTCGCCCACGGCGCGTCCGGCGCCGATCATTACCGCCGAGAAAATGCCCGGCCCGGCCATTGGCAGCGCCACTTTCCAAAGCGCCTGCCAGCGGCTGGCGCCGAGCGCCTGGGCGCCTTCCATCAGCGGTTTGGGAATATCGTAAAGCGCGTCCTCGGCCAGCGAATAGACGCTCGGGATAATCGCAAAGCCCATCGCCAGCCCGACGATCAGCGTGTTGCGAGTGGTGTAGTCGATGCCAAAGCGCCGATCCAGAAACGTGGCCAGGTCGCTACCCAGCCACTGCTGCTCCAAAATCGGCGCCGCCCAAAGCACCAGCGCCGCCGTGGCGGCAATCCAGGGCAGCAGCCAAAGCCCCGCGCTTTCAAGCGCCAGCGCCCGGCGCAGCGCCTTCGGCGCCAGGTGCCATAGAATGCCAGCAAGGCCCGCCGACAGCGGCAGCCACAGTAACAGCGCAAGGGTGCTTGCGAGATGACGCTCGACCCAGGGCGCCAGCACCAGCCCGGCGACGAACCCGATTACCACGCCGGGCACCGCTTCCATCAGCTCGAGACTCGGTTTGATGCGCGCGCGCAGCCGGTCGGTCATGAACAGCGCAGAAAAAATCGCCGCGCCCAGCGCCACCGGCACCGCCAGTACCAGCGCGGCGATGGCCGCCTTGAGCGTACCCCAGGCCAGGGGCGAAAGCTTCTCAAGCGAAAGCGTGTCGAAATGGGTCAGAAGCGGCAGCGTCTCCCACACCAGAAACACGCCGATGGCAAGAATCGCCAGCAGCACGCCGATGCCCGCTGCGGTGATCAAGCCGGTGGCGATTCGATCCTTGAGCGTTCGAAGCGACGAGGGGTCCGGGGAAGGTGGCGTCATAACGACATCATAAAAGGGAGCAAGAGGGTATCGGTATGCCAACGAGGCATCCGCCATTGACTAGCGTAGGTCATTTTCATGTCAGTTTTGTGACACCTCGAGCGCTTCGTCCGCCAAGGGCACGAACCCCGCCGCGCGCACGATCTGCTGGCCCTCATCGGACAGGATCAGTTCGATGAAGGCGCGCTCGGCGGGCGGCAGCGGCGTGCCCGGCGCTGCGTTTACGTACAGGTATAAATTGCGCGCCAGCGGATACTCGCCGCTTTGAATCGTCTCCGGGGTTGGGTCGATGGCCTCGCCTTCGGCGTTGATCAGGGCCAGCGCGCGAACCATCGGTGTCAGGTGATGATAGCCGCTGTAGCCCATGGCATTCGGCGCGCTGCCCACGGCGGCGATGACCGCCGAGGAGCCAGGGTATTCGCTGATGTCTGCGCGAAAGCGCCCGCCACACAGCGCGCGCTGGCGAAACAGATCGAACGTGCCGGAGGCCTGGTTGCGCCCGTGCAGCGCCACGTGACCAAAGGGCCAGTCGAGCGGCGGGGGGAGGTCGTCCCAGCGGCGAATCGGCGCCTCGCCGCCGCAGGCCAGCGTACTGGAGAAAAGGGCGTCCAGGGTTTGCCGCGTGATCGCGCGCAGCGGATTGTGGCGATGCACCACCACCACCAGCGCGTCCCGGGCGACACGAAGCTCCCGGGGCGGGTAACCGTAGCGCTGCTCGAAGCGTTCGCGCTCGGCGCGGCTCAGCGGGCGCGACATCGGCGCCAGGCGCGTGGTACCCGCCACCAGCGCCGCCGCGGCAATGGAGGAGCCGCCGGCCTGTAGCTGCATGGTGATGCCCGGATGGCGCACGGCCAGCGCCTCCCCCCAGCGCAGCACCAGGCTCGCCATGGTGTCCGAGCCGGTCGCGCCCAGGGTGCCGGTGAGCGGCGCCGCCCCGACAGCGGGCGTGGCGAGCCACAAAAGCCCGCCCATAAGAAGCGCTGCGACGATCCTGGCGGGCCTGCTCCTGGGACTCTTCAAACGCACCACCTCTTGTGATTAACTGACGCCGTTGAGTAACACATCATCGTTACCCTTTCCTGTTACAAACATACGTCACCACGATATGTCACGCGACATTCGACAACAACAAGCCCTCGAAGCGACCCGACTATGACACCCCTTGAACACGATCTGGACGACGTGCCCGCCCCGCTTGGGCAGCTCACGTTGAAGCTACTGGCGTCGCGCCAGGATACCAATCTTTATGGCGATATCCCCGGCGGCTGGCTGGTCAATCAAATGGACCAGGCCGCGGAGCTTGCCGCCGGGCGCGAGGCCGGCGGGCGCACCGCGACGGTGGCGATCGAATCGATGGATTTTTTGAGCCCGGTGCGCGTGGGCGCCACCGTCAGCGTTTACACCCAGGTCAAGGAGATCGGCCACAGCTCGATCAAGATCGACGTCGAGGTGTGGGTGCGTCCGCCCCAGGGGCGTACCCTCGAAGAGCGCCAGAAAGTGACCGAGGCGCGCTTCGTAGTCGTCGCCCTCGATGACAACGGCCGCATTCGCGCGGTGCACGGCGACTCGCACGCTTAACGCTGCGGCCACTTCTGGCGGCAAAAACGATGAAAGGGCGCCTGGGCGCCCTTTCGCTTGCATCATCGATAGTGAGAATGACTTCTTGCGCTACGCGCCGATGCTGTCGCGGCCCTTGAAGTAGGCGTACTCGCCGATGTCGCTGAATGGGCGCATCAGCTGCTGGAACGCGGAGTAGGACTCGTAGACGCGGCGCGACTGTTCGTCGTTTTCGGTCTGAGTCTGAATCACCTCGCGGGTGGCGTCATAAAGCGCCTGCATGACATCGTCCGGGAAGGTGCGAAGCTCGACGCCGTGCTCGTCGACCAGCGTTTCCAGCGCCTGAGCGTTGTGGAAGGCGAACTCGGTGAACATGGCCAGATTCGATGCCCGCGCCGCTTCGCGAATGACCGCCTGCAGATCTTCCGGCAGCTCGTTCCAGGCGTCCAGGTTGATGAAGCTCTCGACCAGCGCGCAGGGCTCGTTCCACACCGTGGTGTAGTAGTAGTCCGCCACCTGGTGTAGGCCGAAGGCCAGGTCGTTGTAGGGGCCGACCCAGTCCGCGGCGTCGAGCACGCCGGTTTGCAGTGATGTGAAGATTTCCGAGCCCGGCAGGGTCACGGTGCTCACGCCGATGGCATTCATCGCTTCACCGGCAAGACCTGGCAGGCGCAGGCGGAGGCCCTGCATGTCGTCGAGCGAGTTGATCTCTTTTTTGAACCAGCCGGCCATCTGCGGGCCGGTGTTGCCCACGGCGAAGGGCTTGAGGTTATGGTTGGCATACACCTCGTCCCACAGCTCCTGGCCGCCGCCGTGGTAGATCCAGGCGTTCATTTCGGTGGTGGTCATGCCAAACGGCACGGCGGTGAAAAACTGCGACGCCGCGACCTTGCCGCGCCAGTAGTAGGGCGTGGAGTGGCCCATTTCGGCGGTACCGGCGGAAACCGCGTCGAACACCTCGAGGGCCGGCACCAGCTCGCCGGCGCCGTGCACGCGAATGCGCATGCGACCGTTGGAAAGCTCCTCCACCCGGCGGGCGAAGTCGTTGGCGCCGGTGCCGAGGGCCGGGAAGTTCTTCGGCCAGGAGGTGACCATGTCCCAGGTATAGGTTTCCTGAGCCTGGGCGGTACTCACAAAGGGAGCGGCGGCGACACCGGCGGCCCCGAAGCCGGCGGTCTTGATAAATTGGCGGCGTTGCATGAAAGAGTTACTCCGACATGAATCGTTTTTATAAGTGCACCTAAGCGCAAGCATCATTAGCGAGTATGCGCCAATCCGCTTTTATTGGGCAAGTTAGCCTAAAGGGGGGTGAGCTTGGCAAAGCCCAGCACCAGCCACTTGTCGCCTTCGCCTTCGAAGCTCACCTGCACCCGCGCCCGCGCGCCCTGGCCTTCGGCGTTAAGAATCATGCCTTCGCCGAACACCGGGTGGCTAACGCGCTGGCCGATGTGTAGCTCCGGAAGCTCGCCTTCGGACTCGATGGAGGTTTGGGCGTAGCTGGGGCGCGCTTGCGCGGTCACCGGGCGTGAGACGTGGCCGCGCAGGCGTACCTCTTCCAATAGGTGCGGTGGCAGCTCGCGCAAAAAGCGCGACGGGCGCGGAAACACTTCCTTGCCGTGCAGCCGCCGCGTTTCGGCGTGCGTCAAATAGAGCTTCTGCATGGCGCGGGTCACGCCCACATAGCAAAGCCTGCGTTCTTCTTCCAGGCGCCCCGGTTCTTCGACGGACATCTTGTGCGGGAAAAGCCCCTCTTCGACGCCGGCGATGAACACCACCGGAAACTCCAACCCCTTGGCGGAGTGCAGCGTCATCAGCTGGACGCTATCCTCGAACTCCTCGGCTTCGTGGTCGCCGGCGTTGAGCGCGGCCTCGGACAGAAACGCCTCCAGCGCGGTCATGCCTTCACCGGCTTCCGGGGTCTCGAAGGCGTCGCCCTGGGTGAAGGCTCGCGCCGCGGTGACCAGCTCCTCGAGGTTTTCCACCCGCGCCTGGCCCTTCTCGCCACGCTCGCTCTTGTGATGCTCGATGAGCCCGGTATGGGCGATCACATGATCGATGATCTCGTAGAGCGTAAGACCCGCGGCGTCGTTGTCGAGCTGCTCGATCAGGTTGGTGAAATTTTGCACCGCGTTGCCCGCGCGACCTTTCAGCGTGCCGTCGCCGAGGGCGTCGTGCAGCGCCTGCCAGAGCGACACGCCTTCAAGGCGCGCGCGGTGGCGCACGATTTCGACGGTGCGCGTGCCGATGCCGCGGGTAGGCACGTTGATCACCCGCTCCAGCGAAGCGTCGTCGTCGCGGTTGAGTAAAAGACGCAGGTAGGCCAGGGCGTTTTTGATCTCGAGGCGCTCGTAGAAGCGGTGGCCGCCGTAGATGCGGTACGGCATGCCCTGGCGGATCAGCGTCTCCTCGATCAGCCGCGACTGGGCATTGGAGCGGTACAAAATCGCCACGTCGCGCCGGTTGACGCCCTCATCGACGTGCTCCTTGATGGTATCGACGATGTAGCGCGCCTCTTCCAGGTCGTTGAAGCCGGCGTAGACCGAAATCGGCTCGCCTTCGACGCCGTCGGTCCAGAGGTTTTTACCCATGCGCTCGCTGTTGTGACTGATCAGGGCGTTGGCCGCATCCAGAATCGCGCTGGTAGAGCGGTAGTTCTGCTCCAGACGCACGGTATGGGTTTGCGGAAACTCGTCCTCGAAGCGACGAATGTTCTCGATCTTCGCCCCGCGCCAGCCGTAGATCGACTGGTCGTCGTCGCCCACCGCGGTCATCGGCGTCTGCATGCCGGTCAGAAGCTTGAGCCAGGCGTACTGCAGCGTGTTGGTATCCTGAAACTCGTCGACCAGCACGTGGCCGAAGCGCTCGCGGTAGTGGTTCAAAAGCGCCGGGTTGTCGCGCAGAAGCTCCAGACTTCGAAGCAGAAGCTCGCCGAAATCGACCAGGCCGCCGCGCTCGCAGGTGAACTGGTAACGCTCGTAGAGCTCGACCATCTGGCCGAGATAGCCGTCGCCATCGACGTTGACCTGATGCGGGCGAAGCCCCTCTTCCTTACAGCCGGAAATGAAGCCCTGCACTTGGCGCGGCGGAAAGCGCTCGTCGTCGACGTTGTAATCTTTCAATAGCCGCTTGACCAGGCGCAGCTGGTCGTCGGAATCGATGATCTGAAAGTTTTGGGGGAGCTTGGCATCCTGCCAGTGGGTGCGCAGAAGCCGGTGGGCGATGGAGTGGAAGGTGCCCACCCAGACATGACGCATCGAGATGCCCAACAGCGCCTCGAGGCGGGTGCGCATCTCGCGCGCGGCCTTGTTGGTAAACGTCACGGCGAGCAGCGCGTAGGGCGAGAGGCCTTCGGCCTGCATCAGCCAGGCGATGCGATGCACCAGCACCCGGGTCTTGCCCGAGCCCGCGCCGGCGAGCACCAGAAGGTTGCCCTGGGGGGCGCTGACCGCCTCGCGCTGAGCAGGGTTGAGCTGATCGAGAATCGCCGTTACGTCATCCATGGTCGCCGCTGCCGGTTTGCAAATGGGCGGCTAGTTTAGCACAGCCCCGCCACTGGACGACCATACAGTGGCGCGGGCAGTTTGCTCAGCCCTCTTCCGGGTAGCGCAGGGTGTTCAGGCTCTTCTTCACCGCCTTCAACTGTTCGGCGAGCTTCGGCCCGCGGGTTTTGGCAACGCCGACGGCCAGCACGTCGATCAGCACCAGATGCGCGATGCGCGAGCTCAAGGGCGTGTAGATCTCGGTGTCCTCGTGAACGTCGATGTAAAGCGGCAGGCTCACCTCGTCTGCCAGCGGCGACTCACTCGGGCAGAGCCCGATCACCGTAGCGCCGGCCTCGCGCGCCAGGCGTACGCTCGCCACCAGCGCCCGGGTGCGCCCGGTCTGCGAGATCGCCACCACTACGTCGCCTTCCTGCAAGGTGACCGCGGACATGTTCTGCATGTGCGGATCGGCGTAGGCCGAGGTCGAGATCTGCAGACGAAAGAACTTGTGCTGGGCATCGAACGCCACCGCCCCGGAAGCGCCGAAGCCGTAGAACTCCACCCGGTTGGCCATCGCGAGTGCATTCACTGCCTTACCCAGCGCGTCGTTGTCGAGCCGGTCGCGCACCGACAGAAGCGTTCCCACGGTGGAGTCGAAAATGCTGTGGGAGAACTCCGCCACCGAGTCGCTATCGTTCATCGAGAACTGGGCGAACTGGCTGCCCGAGGCGAGCATCTGCGCCAGTTGAAGCTTGAAGTCCTGAAAGCCGTTGCAGCCCAGCGCCCGGCAAAAGCGCACCACCGTAGGCTCGCTGACGCCCGCTTCGGTGGCGAGATCCACGATGCGCATGTGGATCACTTCGTCAGGGTTTCGCAGCACGAACCGGGCGACCTTTTGCTCGGAGCGGCGAAAGTGCTCCATGCGGCGTCTCATTTCATCGAACAGGGCGCGACTCACGGTGAGCTCCTTGATAGTCAGGGCACGGCCTGGGGCCGTTGGCGTTTGCGACAGTATGCCTGAACCCGGTGCGCTGCGCGCCCCGGCTCATTAGGCTAATTGATAGCGTTTAAAGGCCGTTGGCCTCTTTCTTCCTGAGCCGTCATCATTTTGTCAAGTAGGTTATAGTAATAAGTGTCGTGCCGCACTGCATCATTGCTTTCGCCGTCACGGATGCAGGTGGACAAGTGCTTATTCACCCAAGGGAGCATCGATGATGAAAAACGTCGAACGACTGACGTCGCTTAAAAACGAGCTGCTCGATATATTCATGGGAATGGAAGTCGACGAACACACCAAACGCCGCCAAAGCGCCGCCCAGCGCAACTTGCGCGCCCGACGCGGCATCGAGCTGCATCGCGAATCACAGAAGCTGTCGCGCGCGATCGCCCCGCTGGCGGACGACGAGGAGTTCCCGCCTAGCGCGCTCCATTGAGCCTCGGCCGATCGAAACATCGCCGCGTTAACGCGCGGCCATAAAAAAGGCCCTGCCATTGGCAGGGCCCTGAGCTGGTCAAAACATCGCCGCGGTTTAAATGAAGCCCGCCACGAAGACCACGATCACGCCAGTGGGCGCGACATATTTGGTCAGCAGATTCCACAGGCTGTAGTCGTACACGTCCATACCGAGTTCGCTACGCGACTCCTCCTTGTCCAGGCAAAGCGAGTAGAACACGATCGCCCCTAGCCCGGTCAGCGGCAGCAGAATTTTGCCTGTGAAGGTGTCGAGCAGATCGAAGATGTTAAGCCCGAACAGCAGCACGCCGTCCCATACGTTGAACGATAAAAGTGCGGCCACGCCGACCAGCCAGACCGCCGCGGCGCTGGCAAGCGTAGCGCCCAGTCGGCCAAGGGCGGTGCGCTCCTCGAGTGTTTCCACCACCGGCTCTAACAGAGAAATCGCCGAAGTGAGGGCAGCAAAGGTCAAAAGCAAAAAGAACCCCAACCCCAGCAGGCTACCGCCAAGGATGTTGCCGAAGGCGATGGGCAGCGTCACGAAGATAAGACCGGGGCCGCTGGAGGCGTCCAGGTCGGTCGCGAACACGATCGGGAAGATGGCAAGCCCGGCCAACAGCGCGATGGCGGTGTCCAGAATGATCACTGTACGGGCGGTGCCGAGCAGGTTGACGTCTTCACCCAGGTAGGAGCCGTAGGCCATCATGATGCCCATACCGAGCGACAGGGTGAAAAACGCCTGCCCCATGGCCGCCAGCATGACGCTGCCGTTGAGCGCACTCCAGTCCGGGCTGAACATAAACGCAAACGCCTCGCCGAAGGCGCCGCTCACCGCGCCGTAGCCCACCAGCACCAGCAGCAGCACGACCAGCGCCGGCATCAGCAAGCGCGCTGCCGCTTCCAGCCCCTTGGTCACGCCGCGAGCTACGATACCCACCACCAGCACCATGAACAGCGTGTGCCAAATGAGTAGCGACCCTGGGTTACCCAGTAGCGCATTAAAAGCCGCTTCGCTCGTTTCCGCGTTTTGACCACTGAAGGCGCCGGTCACCGAGTTCAGCGTGTAGTTGAGCGACCAGCCGCCTATCACGCTGTAAAACGACAGGATCAAAAACGCCGCCAGTACACCGCTGACTCCCACCATGGCCCAGCCGCGCGAGCGGCCGTGACGCTTGGCAAGCTCCGCCATGGTGTTGATCGGATTTTTCTGACCGCGCCGGCCGATCATCCACTCCGCCACCAGAATCGGAAGCCCCACCAGCGCAACGCAGGCCAGATAGACCAGTACGAACGCCGCGCCGCCGCTCTCTCCCGTGAGATACGAAAAGCGCCAGATATTCCCAAGACCTACCGCAGACCCCGCGGCGGCCAACACGAAGCCCATCTTCGAGGACCACTGTGCGTGTGCCAGTTTTGCCATACATCACCCAGGTGTTCAGTTTGTAGTATGCGTTTGCGCGCTTCGTCGAGCTCGGCCCTGCCAGGGGCAGACCGAAAGTACGCGCAATTTATAGGAACGCGGCGCGCCATGCCAGCCGCTGAGGCTCAGTTTGATGAGCAAAACAGCATGAAACAACCCATGCTAGAAAAGCGGTGCCTGGGTTTCGCCGGGAAAGGGCGCAAGAGGCGCCAGAGAAGCGTGTTCGTTCAAGGCGTTATAGAGCCGTCGCGCCATCTGCGGCGAGGCGCGATTATCCGCGGTATGCACAAACAAGAAAGGGGTTTTCCCCTGATTTATCCACAGGTTGATTCGCGATATCCAGGGGTCGAAGTAGCGGCTATTGATCGCTTTGTCAATATGTCCAATGAAGCGAATGACCGGCGCATTTCCCGTGGAAAGCACGTGTAGCGGGAGTTTCGGCTTTTCCTGCTGCGCGTGGGCCAAGCCCTCGTGGCCGTTGGGCGGGGTGGAGAACACCGGGCGAACATCCAGCATCACACGGTTGGCACCAAAAGTTATCAACAATTGGTTGAGTGCCTTTTCCGCCTCACCCTTGTGGAAAAACAAGGGGTGGCGCACCTCGACGGCGCAGGGCAAATGCGCCGGCCACCCGGCGAGCAGCGCCTCCAATCGGGGTAGCTCCTCGGGGCCAAAATCTCGCGGAAGCTGAACCATGGTCGGGCCCAGTCGGTCGTGCAGCGGCGTAAAGGCCTCGAGAAAGCGCCATGCCTCGTCCAGCCGCGTCAGGCGCTGTTCGTGGGTGACGCGGGCGGGAAGCTTCAGGCAGAAGCGAAAATCGCTCGGCGCCTGGCGCGCCCAGGAAGCGATGGTCTCCGCCTTCGGCGCGCCGCTATAAAACGTGGTGTTGCCCTCAACGGTCGAAAACACCGCCGCGTAGTCGCTCAACAGCTCGGTTTTCGCGTGGCGCGCATAGAGGCTGCCCTGCCAATCCTGATTGGCCCACATCGGCAAGCCCAGGTAGAACGGGCGCGACGTTTGCGCTGGCGCTCGTCTAATCGCCAAAGCGTGCAAGCTCGGCACAACGTAACAGAAAAGATGCGGATGGCATGGCGGCGCTTAACTCGCAATCGAGGTGCGTATCTGCGCGGCCTTTTGCTGCAACAGCGGCAGGTACTCTTCGAGCAGCGTCGGCATGTCGATGCGCGCCGCGTTGGTGCTAATATTGATCGCGCCGAGCAGCTGACCGCTGGCGTTGAAGGCGGGCACTGCCAGCGAGCGCAGCCCGGAATCCAGCTCCTGGTCGGCGATGGCGTAGCCCTGCTCACGAACGGAGTCGATACGCTGCTTGAGCGCGTGTTTATCCACAACGGTCTTGTCGGTGTGGCGTGAAAGCTCGATACGCTCGAGATATGCTTCCAGCGCCGGCTCGGATAGCTGCGCCAGCAGCACGTGGCCCATCGAGGTATAGGCGGCGGGCAGGCGGGTACCCACGGAAAGCGTGATCGCCATGAGGCGATGCGGGGCGGCAGAGCGCGCCACGTAGATCACCTCGTCGCCGTCGAGCTGACCCAGCGACGAGGACTCGCCGGTCTGCGCGGTGATATCTTCCAGGAACTGCTGGATGACGCTACGATAATTGTTCGCCGAGAGAAACGCATAGCCCAACTGCAGCACCTTCGGGGCCAGCTCGAAATAGCGCTGATGCTTTCGCACGTAGCCAAGCGCGTGCAGCGTGAGCAGAAAGCGGCGCGCCTTGGCCCGGTTCATGCCGGTACGCGCGGCGACCTCGCTCAAGGTCATGCGCGAATGGGCGTCGTCGAAGGCGAGAATGACGTCCAGCCCGCTGGAGAGGGCGGAGACGAAATCACGGCTATTCGGCGTGAGCGTATCTTCCTGTAAAGCGTCTTTCATAATGAATCATTGACCGGTAGGCGCGCAGTTGAAACCCTGAATCTAACACGATGTTCGAATAGCGAACAATTATTCGTTCGTCCTGGACGCTGCACGCGCCGACCGTATCGTCCTGCTTCACTAATGAGGAGCCCTTTTGATGAAACAGAAAAAAATCACCGTGCTACACGGGCCGAACCTCAATCTTTTGGGCACCCGCCAGCCCGAGATCTACGGCGCCGACACTCTGGACGACGTGAACAACCGGCTGCGCGAAGCGGCGCTGCTGGCCGGCTGGGAGGTCGTCTGCTTTCAAAGCAACCACGAAGGCGCCTTGATCGATGCGATTCACGCCGCCCGTCTTGACGGAACGCACGCGATCATCATCAACCCTGCGGCCTACACCCACACGTCCGTTGCCATTCTCGATGCGCTCAACGCGTTTGAGGGCACCGTGTTCGAGGTGCACATCTCCAACGTTCATAAGCGCGAAAGCTTTCGCCACCACTCCTATGTGTCGCTGCGCGCCGACGGCGTCATCGCCGGACTCGGCACGCACGGGTATCGGGCCGCGCTCGACGCCATTATCAAAAGCGAAGACGCCTCTTAGAGCGCCAGCGACGGGGTATGCAGCAGCAGCGCGATGATCAGGCTCAGGGTGACAAACGATGCTACCGTCGCGGTCAGCATGGCCGCTGCGCTCATATCGCCCACACCATAGCGCTGGCCGAACAGCGGATAAATGCTGATCATCGGCGCCGAGGCGAATAAAACGGCGCCGACGATGTATACCGGGTCGATGCCGGGTATCACTAAAAAGGCCGCGAGTACCGCCAGCGGGTGGATCAGCAGCTTGCCGATCACGATCAGGCTGACGTGTCGGGTCTGCCCCTTGAGCCTCAAGCCGAACAGCGCGCCCCCGATCACGAACAGCGCCGCCGGCCCCGCTGCTTCAGCCAGCATGTCGACCGCCTTGGCCAGCGGCGCCGGCAGCAAAAGGCCGGAGCCTGCAAGGCTCAATGCGATCGCAAGCCCAACCAGTACCGGATTTTTGACCAGGTTGAGCGCGGTTTTCTTGAGCGTCGTGGCCAGTCGCCCGCTGCGCTGGCTCGCCATTTCCGCTAGAACGAGCGCGGTGGGAATGATCAGCAGGTTCTCGACCATCATGTTCAGCGCCAACAGCACCGCCGCTGGCGAGCCGATCACCATCGCCGCCACCGGGTAGCCGATGAAGCCGCTGTTGGCCGCCGCCATGCCAAGCGCCTGCATGGCCCCAGCCGCCAGGTTCTCGCGTTCGCGCCTCAAGCTAATCAGAAGCCCCAAACCGAACACCAGCGCCGACGCCAGCCCGTAAGCCACCAAGTAGTTGAGCTGAAGGATGTCGCCCAGCGGCTGCTGATTGAAAGCGCGTATCACCAGCGCCGGCAGCGCCAAGTAGAGCACGAAAATACTCACGCCCTGCATCTGCTCGGCACTCATCAGCCGGCTACGTCTTGCGACATAGCCGGCACAAATCAGCAGGAAAATGGGCGTGGTAATAGCGAGAATGGAGAGCATGGAGGCCTTTTCGGCGCGTGAATACAGAGCACGCACAATGACGAGTCGTTTGATTCAATACTATCGCAACGCCTCGCAAAGCGAGTCAATTATAGGGCTACTCGAATGCGTGACTGGGCGTTGCCTTCGCCCACCAGACCGAGCTTGATCATGCGTGATGTCCTTTCGTGTCATCCATAGGGGCCGGAGGCTCGATGGCGTCGATCTCGGCGTCCAGACGCTGCTGTGCGGTCACGCGCACGAAGGCGTTCGGCGCCCCGAGTCCCTGATAGCCGTCGCGCTGCACCAGCTCGAAGAAGAACGCCTTGCGCTGCGTCTGGGCGTAGAGCTGATGGAAATCGCCGCCGCTGTCCTGGTCGAACAGCACGTCGTGGTCCTGCATCCACGCAAGCGTCTGCGCCGGCAGTTCAAAACGTGCGTTCAGGTCGCGGTAGTAGTTGCCGGGAATCGGCAGGGTCGGCGTGTTCGCCTCGCGCAGCGTGGCCGCGGTCTCGCGCATCGAGCGGGTACGCAGGGCGACGTGATGAATGCCGGAGCCGCCGTACTGGCGCACGAAGCGGTTGCTGGCGGTATCCGGCGAGGCGCTGGCGTTGAGCGCCAGCCGAAAACGCCCGTCGTGGTTCTGCAGCACCTGGCTCTGGATGAGCCCGCGCGGGTCGGTCACGTCGAACGACGGCGTGATCTCAAGCGCAAAGATGGCGCGATACTGCAGCATCAGCGAGAGGTAGTCGTGATAGGAGAGCGCCACGCTGATGTGGTCGATATCGACCAGCGCGTTTTGCGGCACCGGCGCGACATCGACGGTGAATTCGCGATCCCAGGTGCGGCTGAGCTGGGAGTCGTCGATGATGTAGGAAAGGCTACCGTCGACGTTGCGCAGCGCGCTCATGCGATGGCTCGAGCCCACGTCCTCGGGCTCGACGATGTCATAGCCCAGCTTGTCCGCCCGCTTGAACGCCTCGTAGGCGTTATCCACCTTCAGGCCGATGGCGGTGATCGCGGTGGCGTCGCGCCCGGGGACCCGTCCGGTGAAATTCGACTCGGTATTGAGGACCAGGTTCACCTCCCCCGCGGCCCAGCGTTCGGCGTCCAGGGTATGGTGGCGCCCCACGCAGGCGAGCCCCATCGCGCCGAGTTCGTCACGCAGCGGGGCGAGATCCCCGGGCTCGACGGCGATCTCCAGAAAGGCCACCGACGCGATCGGCTGCGGCGCGGGTATGCCGCTGTCGGTCTGCATGCTGCGCAGCAGGTGGTAGGAGCGCACCCCGTCGCGGGCGGTCTGACTGCTGTGCCCCATGCGAAAGACGTCGTTGAAGATCTCGTGGGAGAGCGGGCCGTCGTAGCGGGTCTCCTCGAGCATGGCCATGAACGCATCCATTTGAAGCTCGCCCTGGCCCGGGAAGCAGCGGTAATGACGACTCCAGGAGAGATGATCCATGGAGAGCCTGGGCGCATCGGCGGTCTGGACGAGAAAGATCCGGTCGCCCGGGATGCGGCCGATGGTGCCAAGCTCGGTCTGGCGCGAGAAGATATGGAAGGTGTCCAGCACCAGCCCCACGCTTGGGTGGGCGGCGCGGCGCACCACTTCCCAACTGTCACGGTAGTCATGGATATGGCGCCCCCAGGCCAGCGCCTCGAAGGCGACGCGCAGGTCGCGTTTGGCGGCGCGCTCGCCAAGCTCACGGTAGTCGTCGGCGGCCCGGCTCAGCCCCGGCAGTGAATCCGCACGGGTGGTGCTGCAGGCCATCAACAGATCGGTGCCCAGCTCCTGCATCAGGTCGAACTTGTGCTCGGCGCGATCGAACGCCTGCTGCCGGGCGCGGCCCTCGAGGCCCTCGAAATCGCGAAACGGCTGGAGCGTGACCAGCCTGAGCCCGCGCGAGCGGATCAGCTCGCCGGCCTCCCGGGGAGAGCCGGTGAAGGCGGTGAGATCGTTCTCGAAGAGTTCGAGGCCCTCGAAGCCGGCCTCGGCGATGGCGTCGACCTTCTCTTCGAGCGAGCCACTCAGGCACACCGTGGCGATGGACGAATACATGACAACACGCTCCTTGCGGTCGGAAACCGGCCGTCTGGAAACGGCCATCGAACGAATCAGTAGTCCGCTAAGCTCGGCACAAGACAGCTTCGCGGAGCGTAAATAAAGAATATTTTTTAAAGTGTTTCTACTTCTGGTATTCGTTACGGCGTCGAAAATATTGAGTTGAAGCGCTATTGAAGCAGCTTAATAAATGATCTCGAGCCGTATTATTACTCGAATAAGGGGAGCCGACTTATGCATTTGCTTTTCGCTCTTCCAACGCCTTCAAGTAAATGTCTTGAGTACGCATGATGTGCGTGTACAACACCTTCTCAAAACATTCGATATTACTTTTTTTGAGATGGTCGATCATGGCCAAGTGCTCTTCGAAACTGATTTCTCTAAGCGCAGGCTGAGGTGACGTGATGGAAGCTCTTAAAGCTGAAATTCGGTTGCTGATCAAATTGAACGCATTGAGAAGGTATTTATTGTCACAATATTCGAAAAACATCTGGTGATAGTCGCTATCGAGATTAGAGTACTCGAGAGCATTGTTTCTGCTAACCGATACCTGCATTTTTTGAGCAATCAGCTGTAGCGACTTTATGAACCGTACAGGGCTATTAGAAAAGCTGCGTTTTGCCGCCTGTAGCTCTACCATGAAGCGGAAATCGCAAATGTCGACGACGTCCGTGCTGGTGGGTTCGAAAACGAAGCTTCCGCGCTTTGGTCTGACAGTCACGAGTCCGATGGTTTGAAGTCGAGCGAGTGCATCTCGAATAGGCGTTCTGCTAACACCGAGCTTTGACGAGAGCACCTCTTCGGGAATTTTTTCCCCCAGCAAGAAATCCCCATTGATGATGGCCGTGCGAAGCCGTTCAGTTGCGATATCCGTCAATGATTGAACAGGGCCAATGTGCGATTTTTTTTTCATTATAAGACCTATCAATCGTCGGTTTTTCTAGTTTTTCGAACAAGCCTTAAAATAACAGGTACAAACCATATACAAAGTGTCAAGACACCCAGCGTTGCGGCGATTGGACGAGAGAAAAAATCGAGCATGTTGCCGTCACTCTTGATGAGAGACGTAATCAAGTTGCTTTCAAGCATGGGGCCCATAACCAACCCCAAAATGACCGGCGCAATGGGTAGACCGTTCTCTTCCATAAAGTAAGCCAACAGACCCAGTACCAGCATGATGACGATACCCGTATAGGTATTGTCGATCGCGTAAGAGCCTGCTATCGCAAAGATCAGAATGAAGGGTGCCAGCAGCGTTTTGTCGACCTGAAGTAGACGTCTCGAGGCGAAGATAGCGATCAATCCAAGCGGAATGATCAATAGATTGGCCACCAAAAAGGTAATGAACACTGCGGTGACTTCGACGCCTTTGGTAATGAACACCAGCGGCCCCGGATTGAGTCCTTTGGCGTAAAGCACGCCGATGACGATCGCGGTGATAGAATCCCCTGGAATGCCGAACACCATGGCAGGTACATAAGCGCCCGATAGCGCGGAGTTATTGGCCGAGCAGGCATCCACCAATCCTTCGTCGTGACCTGTACCGTACTTTTCTGGCTGACGAGAGAACTTCTTGGAGACGGCGTAGGAGATCCAGCTACCGATATCGGAACCCGCGCCAGGTAGAATGCCTACGATATTACCGATCAGCGAGCCACGCAGCGCATTGCCCTTGTATCTGTACAAAGTACTTCCCAACCCCGAAAACAGTGAGCGCACCGAGACGTGAGCAGGCGCTTTTTCGGTCGACTCCTTATGCACGAGGGTACGAATAATTTCGGGTATGGCGAACATGCCGATCAAGGCGGGCACGAAAGCGACGCCGGAGATGACGGCGTCGATACCGAAGACGAAGCGAGGGTAGCCCGCTGTCGAATCAAGACCAACGGTGGCAATCAATAGGCCGAGCCCTAATGAAAGCAGGCTTTTCAGAACGGAGCCGGTGCCTAACATGACGGCCGCCGTCAAACCGAGAAGCGCCAGCCAAAAATATTCAGTGGATGTGAAGTTCAGAGAGACTAGCGCAAGCTTTGGCGCGGCGAAGATAAGCACGAGCGATCCGAATACGCCTCCGAACGCCGCGCAGAAGACCGAAATGCCTAGCGCATGCCCCACCTTTCCTTTGACGGCGAGACCGTTCATGTCGTTAACGTAGGCCGCTGAGGCAGCCGTTCCCGGTATGCGCAGCAAGGCAGTAGGAATGTCGGAGGCAAAAATCGCCATGGCTGCGGTCGTAACGATGGCTGCGATGGCGGGAACCGGATCCATGAAAAAGGTGATCGGTACCAGAATAGCGGTGGCCATGGTCGCGGACAGCCCCGGGATTGCGCCGACGAAGAGTCCAAACAACGCACAGGCTAAAATGACGCCGAGCGTCGTGTAATTGAAAACCAGCGGGAGTGCGCCTGCGATGTTGTCGATCATTGTTTGAGACTCTTGAATGAAACGCTTGAACGGCAAGTTCTTGACTAACAGTGCTTGAGTAATGCCGTTGGAAAAATCGTTAAATAAATAGTCCCGTTGGCAGCGGAACGTTGAGCTGTTGTGACAGCAGGTAATAAACCACGACCACGAACAGCGCTGCGAAACCGAGTATCAGCGGCTTGCGATAATTTTCCAGCCACAAGAGCGCTATCGCGAGTATGGCCCCACCAATGACGAAACCGATCTCCTCGATCCATATAGCGAAAACAAGGCTTCCAACGAATAGAAGGGCAAAACTCAAGACTCTTTTAGTCTTGAACCATCCTGAGTTGGCAATCACTAAAGGCGCCCGCTCGCCGGCTAGTAGCTGTTTCAAGATCAGTACCGCGCCGCCTACCGATAAACCGCTTCCAATGAGTGTGGGAAACGTGGAGGGGCCGACCATTTGGCCCGCCATGGATGGGAAAGTGCGCGCCTGAAAAACAGTCAAGAGGCCAAGGAGGATAAACATAGCGCCGATGACGATATCGTTAGCTTTCATGTGCGGTAACCTAAAATAAAAGGATACATCGCAAACGATGTACCCTTTATTCACTATTCCACGATGCCCAAGGACTTGAGGGTTTCGCCGATTCTTTGATCCGAATTCTGCATGAATTCCATGAACTCATCGCCTTCCAGCCACTGTGTTGCGTAGCCCCGGTTCTCCATGAACTCCAGGTAGGCAGGATCGTTTACGATATCGCTCATATGCGCTTGTAGTGTGGTAATGATTTCTTCATCCACACCGGCCGGTGCAACCAGGCCGCGCCAGGAACCAAATGACCAGTCGTTCCCTGTCTCTTCCTCGAAGGTGGGCACCTCTGGCGACGATGTCGAACGCTCAGTATTGAGCAACACTAGAGGCTTGATCAGTCCAGCGTCCATTAGCGCTCGGCCTTCCGGCATTGAGGCGGTCGCGAAATCCACGCCGCCAGCAGCAAGATCCTGAAGGCCGGGCGCTGCCCCCTCAGAGGGAACCCAAGCCACTTTGTCGGCCGCGATATCGGAGGCCAGCAGCATTCCGGCTTCTGCAATGTGATTCACGCCCCCTTGGGCCGAGCCGCTTGCCTTGAGTTCACGGTGTTCGGAGGAGCGAATCGTGCTCAGTAAATCTTCAACGCTGTCATAATCACTTCGCGAAGAAACGAAAACGGCGACAGGATCGGCGTTATAGAGCCCGATGGGCGAGTAATCTTGATAGGTGATCTCTGTTAGGCCTTGGTAATGCATACCGCCGATTTCCAGCGTGGCCACCCCGATCGTATAACCGTCGGGTGAAGCGTTGGCGATCGCTGAGTGGCCTATGACGCCTGAGCCACCGGTGCGGTTAACCACCGGGAAAGGAACGCCGAAGCTCTCTTCGAGCAATGTTGAAAGCATTCTTGCAGTGGCATCGGTGCCGCCACCGGCCCCCCAAGGAACGATCAGTGTCACTGGTTTCTCGGGCCAACTGTCAGCGTGCAGCGGCGAAGAGGTCAGCATTACCAGCGATGCAGCACCCAAAGCGTAACAGCAGCGGCTTTTTATCGAACGAGTCATGGCGGCGAGTCCTGTTTTATTATCGGAAACTTGTTGTATGTAACATATAACACTTCAATTTAAACGATGTGCCGCGTCAAGGAATATTCCCTTCTTACGTATTAGCAAAAAGTATTAATTTAATGTAAGTGTTTGTTAGATTTATATAAAAACTTGTTTTTAATGCGGGTGGGTAATCGGTTTAGCTTTATTCTGCTGATTTTTAGGTTACATACAACGCGGCATTTATTTCGAATAAAACTTTGATAAAAAGGCGATAAGAGCCTTCCAGCCATCTTTTTAGTATTACTTTAGTCTTAATTGATTGCTTAAAGAGCAAGTTTGTCTTGACGCACTCTGGAATCATCGTTGTATGTTGTATGTAACACGTTACAAGAATCAAGACGTTCGATTGTGAGCCTCGGTTCCAGCTGTGGAGGGACGATGTCCAGGATAATTCGCTTAATTTTTCGTGCAGTCGACATGGCACTCGTTTTTTTGCTGCTCGGCATGACGGCGATGGTGTTCACCAACGTCATACTGCGCTACGGATTTGGCTCGGGCATCGATGTTTCGGATGAACTTTCACGCTTTTTTTTCGTATGGCTGATTTTTCTAGGGGCTATCGCCGCCATGCATCGCAACATGCATATCGGTTTCGATTTGGTGCTGTTGCTGGCACCGCCAGCATTGAGACGAGCCATGCTGGTGATCGCTAATGGTTTAGTGGTCGCGGTTTGTGCTCTGCTTGTGACAGGGGCGGTGCAACAATTCGATATCAACGCAACGAATATCGCCCCGGTAACGCGTTTGCCGATGATTTGGGTGTTCGGCGCGGTGATTCCCATGGCCGGCATCATTGGTCTGATCGCTGCATTGAGGATGCTGGGTTATTTGAGCGGACGCCTGAGTTTCGCGCCGCGTGCCGGTGAGGTGGCGTCATGATTTTAGGTATCTTTGTCGCCACTTTGGCAGCCACTCTTGCTATCGGTGTTCCGGTCGCGTTCGCGCTTCTAATCTGTGCCGCCATGATGGGCTGGGCGCTCGACCTGTTTGATCCGCAAATCATTTCACAGCAGTTGGTACTGGGTGCCAATAACTTTTCCTTACTGGCGATCCCGTTCTTTTTACTCGCTGGCGAGCTCATGAATGCCGGCGGTATGTCCAAGCGAATCATTGCGTTCGCGATCGCCTTCGTGGGTCATCTACGGGGTGGGCTGGGCATTGTGGCGATATTCGCCGCTATCATCCTCGCGTCGCTGTCCGGCTCCGCCGCCGCCGATACCGCGGCGTTAATCGCCATCATGCTGCCCATGATGCGGGGCTCGGGCCACGATGAAGCCCGCTCGGTCGGACTCTTGTCGGCAGGCGGTGTCATTGCGCCGATTATTCCGCCCTCTATCGCCTATATCATCTTCGCAGTTGCCACCAACCTGTCGATCACGAAGCTCTTTCTGGCTGGCATCGTTCCGGGCGTGCTGATGGGGCTTGCCGCGATGGCAGCGTGGCTCGTAGTGGCGCGCCGCGACAACGTGAAACCGCTGCCACGTCAGGGATGGAAGGATCGCCTGCGCGAAACCCGGCGCGCGATCTGGTCGCTGGGCATGCCAGTCATCATTCTCGGCGGTATCAGATTCGGCATCGTTACTCCGACGGAAGCGGCGGTCGTCGCCGCCGTTTACGCCATCTTTATCGGGATGGTGATTCACCGGGAGCTAAGAATCGGTGATCTGTTCGAAGTGTTTCGCAATGCAGCGCTCACCACCGCGGTCGTTATGTTGCTAGCTGCCGCGGCGCTGGCAACCGCCTGGTTCATCACTATTGCCGACTTGTCAGGAATGGTGCTGGAGCTGGTCGGCCCGTTAGTGGAGTCACCGCGTTTGCTGCTGATCGTCATCATGCTGATCGTGCTACTGGTAGGGACCATGCTGGACATGGGTCCAACCATTCTCATTCTCGCACCCGTCTTGTTGCCGGTCGTTGTCGAGGCCGGGATTGATCCGATCTATTTCGGCGTCATTTTTGTGGTCAATACCGCCATAGGTCTGGTAACGCCGCCCGTCGGTATCGTGCTCAGCGTGGCCTCTGGGGTATCCGGCGTATCGCTGCACCGGGTGGCCCGTGGAGCAGCGCCTTTCTTGATCGCGCAGGTCATGGTGCTGGTGTTACTGGTCGCTTTTCCGCAAATCGTACTCTGGCCACTGGAGTGGTTGTCTCGATAATGCTCGACACAACCTGGAAGTGGTAACTATTTAGCGTGTTAAAACAAACAATAAGGAATGATTCATCATGAAAAAAATGACCTTCCTCACTGCTACGGCTCTCACAAGTGTAATAGCGCTGACGCCGGCCATGGCACAAGAGTTTGGTAACCATACGTTCCGAGTATCGAACGGCGCGGCGCAAGATCACCCGGTCGCCACAGGTATCGATGCCATGTCGTCATGCCTGGAGGAGGGCTCGAATGGCGCGATGAAGCTGCGCGCTTTCTATTCTGGCCAGCTCGGTGATGACGCTCAGGCAACACAGTCGGTACGTTCGGGCTCCATCGATATGGTCGTGGCCGGGGCTGATGCGCTGGCGGGTATCGAGCCGGCGATGGGCGTCTTCAGCCTGCCCTTTCTGTTCTCCAACTTCGATGAAGTCGACGAGGTCATGACGGGCCCCTACGCCGACGATCTGGCTGAAAAAATGAAAGGGCATCAACTGGTGATGCTATCGATCTGGGAGAACGGCTTCCGGCACGCTACCAACTCGGTGCATCCCATCGAGAGCGTGGCGGATTTCGAGGGGCTGAACATACGTGTGATTCAAAACCCGATCTACCTCGCCACCTTCCGCGCGCTGGGCGCTAACCCCGTGCCCATGTCCTTTGGCGAAGTCTTCACCGCACTGGAAACCGGTGCCGTCGACGGCATGGAAAACCCGCTGCCGCTGATCCAGTCGCAGCGTTTTTACGAAGTTCAGGATTACGTCACGCTGACGCAGCACGCCTATTCCCCGCTACCGGTCTTGATGTCAGAGCGAAAGTGGAACGGACTTAACGAAGCCGAGCAGAACCTGGTGCGCGAATGTGCCGTCGCGGCTCGCGATCCTCAAGTCACGCGCGCCCGTGAAGCTGTAGACGAGGCGCGCACCGCGCTGGAGTCCGAAGGCATGGAGTTTACTGAACTCCGTGAAGAGGCAATGACAGAGCTTCGCGAAACGGTGGCGCCGGTTTACGAAAGCAGTCGTGACGCGCTTGGCGGTGACAACATCGACCGCATGATGGAGCAGCTCGACAGTATCCGCTCAGACAACTGATAAAGAGAGAATCATGTCTCGACCCACTGTACTGATTACTGGCGCGGCGGCAGGCATTGGCCGGGCCATCGCGGTTCGGCTGGTTCAGAGAGGCACGCGCGTTCTTCTGTGGGATGTCTCGGCGCATGCCTTGGAGCAGACACGCAGCGAGCTCGGCGACCTGGCCCGAACGGACGTCGTCGATATCGCCGACGAAAATGCCATTGCATCGGCGGATCTGACCACGTGGCGTCCGACACATCTAGTTAATAACGCCGGTATTCTTGGTCAAAAGCGCAGCTGGCTCAATCTGGAGGCTACTGAGATCGAGCGCTTGCTACGCATCAACGTGACAGGCCCGATGCTGGTCACCAAAGCCTTTCTGAGCGCGCGCACGCCTGAGGTGCCCGGGGCGATCGTCAACATGGCGTCTATTGCGGGTGAAAACGGCGGCGCGCCGGGGTTTGCTGCTTACGGTGCCTCAAAGGGTGCCTTGTTAGCGCTAACGCGCGCGATGGCTCGCGATCTGGCCCCAGAGCTTCGGGTCAACGCCCTGGCGCCCGGCATCATTCAAACCGCCATGCAGACCGGCGCGCCCGGAGGGGCGGCGAGCGCCGAGGCTATCCCGCTCGGCCGGCCGGGTAGCGCCGAGGAAGTGGCCGGTGCCGCTGAATGGCTGCTGCTGGATGCGCCTTATACCTCTGGCGAAGTGCTACGCGTCGCCGGCGGGCGGCGCTAACACCCTCATAACTTACATTACTCAAAGGTGCTCAATGACTGACACACGGCCCACTACCCAAGCCTCTCTTCTCCGATCCCTAATTTCCAAGGGTGGTATCGTCGCCGCCCCCGGTGCACCCGACTCGCTATCGGCACGGCTGGTAGAGCGTGCCGGCTTTCCCGCTATCTACATGACAGGCTTTGGCGCCACCGCCAGTCGGCTAGGCATGCCGGATATTGGGCTCTTATCTCAGACAGAGATGACCGAGCACGCTCGCAACATGGTACGCGCGGTCAATATCCCGGTCATTGCCGATGCCGATACCGGCTACGGTGGTCCCAACAATATCTATCGTACCGTGCAGGAGTACCTGCAGGCCGGCGTTGCCGCGATTCATCTGGAGGATCAGGAAGCCCCCAAGCGTTGCGGTCAGCGTGCTGGAGTTCGCTTGATTGATGCCGAAGCCAACGCTCGTCGTTTGAAAGGTGCCATTGCTGCTCGAGGCAATCAGGACATGCTGATCATCGGACGCACCGATGCGATGCCCGCTGCTGGCCCTGAAGAGGCGATACGCCGCGCCAAAATGTATCAGGATGCTGGCGTCGATCTGGTATTCGTCGATGGTATCAAGACCATCGCTGAAATCGAGGCGGTGGCCAAAGCGGTCGAAGGCCCCAAGGTAGTATCGATCGTCGATGGCAACGAAACCGTCAAGCTCGACCGATCCACGCTGCAGGAGATGGGCTTTTCGGTCGTGTTCTACGCGGTCACGCTGCTCTTTACCGCTAGCAAGGCCATGGAAAATGCGCTGGTTCGTCTTCGCGATGACGGCACACCTGCCCATGTCGGCGACCAGCATAACTACAGCCAGTTCACCGATATCGTCAATCAGGATTTCTTCAATGAGTTTGACGATCAGTATGGAGCGCGTTCATGAGTCCCAAAATCGTCGTCACCGATTTCGAATTTCCCGATCTGGCACCAGAGCGGGCAGTCATCGAAGCTGCGGGTTTCGAGCTAGTAGAAGCCCAGTGCAAGACCGAAGCCGAGGCTATTGCCGCCTGCGCCGATGCGGACGCCATCATTAACCAGTACTGTCAACTTACGGCGAACGTGATCGATAAGCTGGAGCGCTGCCAGGTAATCTCGCGCTATGGAATCGGGCTCAACACCATTGACGTGCCGCGTGCAACCGAGGCCGGCATTTATGTCGCGAATGTACCTGACGGCTCGCTCGAGGAAGTCTCGGATCATGCCATTGCACTGATGATGGCACTAAAAAGAGGCATTGGGCTTTACGACCGCGCTCTCAGAGCGGGCAGTTGGGACTATACCGCCGCAAAGCCGCTGGCGCGTCTTCGTGGCCAAACCCTGGGGTTTTTGAGTTTTGGCCAAATCGCTCAGCGCATGGCACGAAAGATGGCTGGATTCGGTCTACGTATGATCGCCCATGACCCCTATGCTAATGAAGCTGTGGCGAAAGAGGCCGGCGTCGAGCTCGTGTCCTACGAAGCACTGATCGCCGAGTCGGATATCTTATCCGTACACGTGCCGCTGACGGACGAGACCCGGCATATGGTTTCCCATGAGCAGTTTGCAGCCATGAAGTCCACTGCCTTGATTCTCAACACTGCGCGTGGTCCGGTCATTGACGAAGAGGCGCTGATACGGGCATTGAAAGAGGGTCGGATCGCCGGTGCCGGGCTGGATGTATTCGAAGTTGAGCCCATCGGTGCCGACCACCCCTTGCTATCACTACCTAACGTCATCGCAAGCCCTCACTGCGCCTGGTATTCCGAAGGAAGCGAGTTTGAAATTCGCTCGAAAACCGCTCAGAACGTCGTCGATGTTTTGCAGGGCCGTGAACCCACTTATTTGGCCAATCCAGACGTGCGAGATATCAAACGTTAACGATCGGGCTTTTGATAAACGCCGCCGCTGTCGGGTTCGGATAGGCGTTCCACGGCAACAGCCTGGGTTCGGTGAATGTGCGTTTTTAGCACCTTCTCGAACCGGGCCATGTCGTTTTTTTTCAGCGCATCGATGATCTCGCCGTGTTCGTCATAGCTGGCTTCACGTCGCTCTTTCTTTGCTGCTGTTAGCACGGTGCGAATAGTCGCCAGCCGCGCTTCGACCAGCAGATAGGCATCCTGGACAAGCGCGTTGGAGCAGTGTTCGAAAAAGGCCTTGTGAAAGGCCGTATCGAGGGCGGCATAGCGTCGGGTATCGCCGTTTTTGTGAGCGCTGGCCATTTCATCGAACAGCGCCTTTAGCGCTTCGAGCAGTGCCTCGCGACTGCCTCGCATCGCGAGCGTGCAGGCCTCGCGCTCCAGCATTTCGCGATATTCGCAAAGCTGACCTATGTCCAGAATGGTGGGATTGAAGACGAAGCTTCCGCGCTTGGGACGAATCTCGACCAGGCCGGTGAACTGAAGCGCGTTGAGGGCATCGCGTACCGGGGAGCGGCTCACATCGAAGGTTTCGGCAAGCGACTCCTCGGAGATTTTCTCGCCCAGTGTGAACTCCCCGGAAACGATGGCCTCACGAATCCTCTCGGTGACAAGAGTTGCCAGCGACTGGGGACGTTGAATTTTGATCGACCTGGACGACATGGAGATTCCATACAAGGAAAACGAGTTGGATGCACCGAGTATGTAACGTACCACACACAGCCGACCTGCCTATAGCGGTGTCGCTTTAAACGGGTAAGCGTTCCACATGGATATACCAGGTAAAGAACTAACGAACAGGGTAGCCCTTGTCACAGGTGCCGGAGGCGGTATCGGTGAGGCGCTGGCCTGCGAGCTTGGGCGCTGCGGCGCGCGCATCGTATTGGGCGATCTATCCCCGCCCGAAGCATTGGCTGATCGGCTCGAAAAAGGTGGTGTAACGTGTCGTCCCTACGCACTCGATGTGACAAGCGAAGCCTCCATCGCACAGCTGGTCAAAAGCGAGGAGCGGGTCGATATTCTGATCAACAATGCAGGGATCATGCAGCCGTTAATCGCCAGACATCACGAGCAACAGGCCTGCGTATTGGAGCGAATGCTGGACGTACACGTGGGCGGCGCATCGCGAATGGCCGCCGCTTTCTTACCTCAGATGTGTCAGCGTAGCAGCGGTCGTATCATCAACATCGGTTCTGTCATCGGCCATGTCGGGCTTCAGCGGCGTACGGCTTACTCCGTGGCCAAGTCCGCCATAGGTGGGCTGACGCGCGGTTTGGCGCTGGAGTATGGTCGGCAAGGCATTACCGTCAACACCGTATCACCAGGCTACACGCTGACGTCTCCTTTACGTCAAAAAATGAAGGAGGGCACGCTGGATTACACTCTGTTTGCAGAGCGAAGCGCGGTGGGCCGGTGGGCCGACCCGAATGAAATCGCTCGTGTCGTTAGATTCCTGGCTGAGCCGGGGTCCGGTTTCATTACGGGCGCGGACTGGCTGGTAGACGGCGGATATGCCATCAATGGAAATCCCGGAGAGCCGCTTGGACCGCTGGCAGAGCAGGAAGTCTAACGGTTGTTTCCCTGCCTTCAACGACTGGACATCGACGTCACCAGCCGCTCGATATAGTGCTGGCGCAACGAAATGACGTGCGCATCGATACTATCAGCGCTCAGCCGATCCGCGGTAAAGAAGCGGAACGCGTCCACGCCCTGAAAGACGAACAGCTCGACCCCGGACAGGACGTCGGCGCCTGCTTGGGTGGCGGCGTTTAAAAACTCGGTATGTGCGGGCACGTACACGGCGTCGAACACCCACTGGCCCTCGTGAAGACCGGAGGTGTCGATCGGGCAGCCTGGGTGGTTGATATGGCCGATCGGCGAGCAGTTGACCACGCCTTGAAAGCCAGAAAGCTCACGCTCGGCCTGATCAAACGAGAGGCAATCGGCGTTAATGCCCATGGCGTTGAGATCGCGCGTCAGGCTTTCGCCTCGCTCAGCATCGCGCTCCAGCACGTGAACGCAGGTGGCGCCCACCTCGCCCAGCGCGCAGGCCACCGCGCGGCCCACGCCGCCGGCGCCGATCAACAGCACCTCGCCGGCGGGGCGCTCGCCAAATGAGTGGCGGTAAGCGCTGATGAACCCGGTGTAGTCGGTGTTTTCCGCCCGCAGGCCGCCTTCCTCGAACAGCAATGTGTTGGCTGTGCCCACGCGCTTGACGCCTTCACCACGAATATCGGCCAATTTCGCGGCGCGCTCCTTGAACGGGAAGGTGACGTTGGTGCCGCGGTAGCCTTCGCGGCGCAGCGTTTCGATGGCGCCGGGAAAGTCGAAGTTCTCGACGCCGCGGCTATCCACGAGGTCGTAGCGAACCGCCTCATTGAGCGCCGCGCCCAGGCGAACGTGCAAATCCGGCGACTGCGACTGGGCGATGCCTTCGCCCACCAGACCAAGCTTGATCATGCGTGATGTCCTTTCGTGTCATCCATAGAGTCCGGGGGCTCGATGGCGTCGATCTCGGCGTCCAGACGCTGCTGTGCGGTCACGCGCACGAAGGCGTTCGGCGCCCCAAGTCCCTGATAGCCGTCGCGCTGCACCAGCTCGAAGAAGAACGCCTTGCGCTGCGTCTGGGCGTAGAGCTGATGGAAATCGCCGCCGCTGTCCTGGTCGAACAGCACGTCGTGGTCCTGCATCCACGCAAGCGTCTGCGCCGGCAGTTCAAAACGTGCGTTCAGGTCGCGGTAGTAGTTGCCGGGAATCGGCAGGGTCGGCGTGTTCGCCTCGCGCAGCGTGGCCGCGGTCTCGCGCATCGAGCGGGTACGCAGGGCGACGTGATGAATGCCGGAGCCGCCGTACTGGCGCACGAAGCGGTTGCTGGCGGTATCCGGCGAGGCGCTGGCGTTGAGCGCCAGCCGAAAACGCCCGTCGTGGTTCTGCAGCACCTGGCTCTGGATGAGCCCGCGCGGGTCGGTCACGTCGAACGACGGCGTGATCTCAAGCGCAAAGATGGCGCGATACTGCAGCATCAGCGAGAGGTAGTCGTGATAGGAGAGCGCCACGCTGATGTGGTCGATATCGACCAGCGCGTTTTGCGGCACCGGCGCGACATCGACGGTGAATTCGCGATCCCAGGTGCGGCTGAGCTGGGAGTCGTCGATGATGTAGGAAAGGCTACCGTCGACGTTGCGCAGCGCGCTCATGCGATGGCTCGAGCCCACGTCCTCGGGCTCGACGATGTCATAGCCCAGCTTGTCCGCCCGCTTGAACGCCTCGTAGGCGTTATCCACCTTCAGGCCGATGGCGGTGATCGCGGTGGCGTCGCGCCCGGGGACCCGTCCGGTGAAATTCGACTCGGTATTGAGGACCAGGTTCACCTCCCCCGCGGCCCAGCGTTCGGCGTCCAGGGTATGGTGGCGCCCCACGCAGGCGAGCCCCATCGCGCCGAGTTCGTCACGCAGCGGGGCGAGATCCCCGGGCTCGACGGCGATCTCCAGAAAGGCCACCGACGCGATCGGCTGCGGCGCGGGTATGCCGCTGTCGGTCTGCATGCTGCGCAGCAGGTGGTAGGAGCGCACCCCGTCGCGGGCGGTCTGACTGCTGTGCCCCATGCGAAAGACGTCGTTGAAGATCTCGTGGGAGAGCGGGCCGTCGTAGCGGGTCTCCTCGAGCATGGCCATGAACGCATCCATTTGAAGCTCGCCCTGGCCCGGGAAGCAGCGGTAATGACGACTCCAGGAGAGATGATCCATGGAGAGCCTGGGCGCATCGGCGGTCTGGACGAGAAAGATCCGGTCGCCCGGGATGCGGCCGATGGTGCCAAGCTCGGTCTGGCGCGAGAAGATATGGAAGGTGTCCAGCACCAGCCCCACGCTTGGGTGGGCGGCGCGGCGCACCACTTCCCAACTGTCACGGTAGTCATGGATATGGCGCCCCCAGGCCAGCGCCTCGAAGGCGACGCGCAGGTCGCGTTTGGCGGCGCGCTCGCCAAGCTCACGGTAGTCGTCGGCGGCCCGGCTCAGCCCCGGCAGTGAATCCGCACGGGTGGTGCTGCAGGCCATCAACAGATCGGTGCCCAGCTCCTGCATCAGGTCGAACTTGTGCTCGGCGCGATCGAACGCCTGCTGCCGGGCGCGGCCCTCGAGGCCCTCGAAATCGCGAAACGGCTGGAGCGTGACCAGCCTGAGCCCGCGCGAGCGGATCAGCTCGCCGGCTTCCCGGGGGGAGCCGGTGAAGGCGGTGAGGTCGTTCTCGAAGAGTTCGAGGCCCTCGAAGCCGGCCTCGGCGATGGCGTCGACCTTCTCTTCGAGCGAGCCGCTCAGGCACACCGTGGCGATGGACGAATACATGACAACACGCTCCTTGCAGTCGGAAAAACAGCCGTCGAACACTCAGTGGCTAAAGCTCAGTCGTTAAAACCGGGTCGTTAAAACCCGGTCGTTAAAACTCAGTCTTTAAAACTCAGCTATTACAAACTTGGTCGCTGAAAACCCAGCCGCTCATGGATCAATAGCCAAAGAGCCTCGGCAGGAAAGTGACCAGCGTCGGCACGAAGGTGATCAGCAGCAGAATCAAAAACTGCACGAGCAGCATCGGCAGAATGCGCCGGATGATCGCGCCCATGCCGACGCCGGAAACCGAATCGGCGACGAACAGGCAAAGCCCCATGGGCGGCGTGATCAGCCCCATCATCAGGTTGAAGATCACCACGATGCCGAAGTGCAGCGGGTCAATCCCCAGCGCCATGGCGATCGGGTGAAGGATGGGCACCAGCACCAGAATGGCGGCGATCCCTTCCAGGAACAGCCCGACGACCAGCAGCAGCGCGATCACCGCGAGTAGGAAGGTCCACTGGGTGTCGATGCTCATCAGCGCCCACTCGGTGAGCATGTTCGGCACGCGCTCGAAAGTCAGCACCCAGTTGGCGGCGGCGACGGCTCCCATGATCACCATGATGACGGCGCTATCGCGCATGGCGCGGGCGAAAATCGCTGGCAGGTGGGTGAGCTTGATGTTGCGATACAGCACCACACCTAGAATCAGCGCGTAGACCACGGCAAAGGCCGCGGCCTCGGTTGGGGTGACGATGCCGGCAAGAATCGCGCCGACCACGAACACCGGCATCAGCGCCGGCAGCAGACCGTGCAGCAGGGCGTGGCGGCGCGACTGCTGTTGCGTCTTCGAGGCGCCAAGGTCACCGGCAAAGAAGTAGACGTAGATCGAAAGCCCGAGTGCCAGCAAAAAGCCAGGCACGATGCCGGCCAGAAAGAGCCCGGGTACCGAGACGCCGGAGACCGTCAGCGCGTAGATGATGACCGGAATACTCGGCGGAATGATCGGGCCGATGACCGAGGAGGCCGCGGTGAGCGCGGCGGCGAAATCCCGCGGGTAGCCCTCTTTCTCCATCGACGGAATAAAGACCCGCCCCAGCGCGGAGGTATCGGCGATCGCCGAGCCGGAGAGTCCGGCAAAGATCACCGAGGCCCAGATGTTGACGTGGGCAAGCCCGGCCTTGAGCCGGCCGACGATGGCGCTGGCCAGGTTGATGATGCGGTGGGTGATGCCCGCCTCGTTCATCAGCTCGCCGGCGAGAATGAACAGCGGAATCGCCAGCAGCGGAAAGGACTCCATGCCGCCGAAAAACTGCTGCGAGACGATACGAATGTGATAGGGCAGGTCGCCGGTGCTCATCAGCACCGTTAGCGTGCCCAGAATGGCGAAGGCGAACGGTACACCGATCAGCACCAGCGCCAATAGAAGAACGAAAATCATGGCGCCACCTCCTGGTCGGCGGGCGTGGTTAAACGCAGGGCGCCCATGATCAGGGCTGACAGACTCAAGAGCCCGCCGCCGAGCACCATCGAGGCCTGGTAAAGCCACATCGGCATGCCGGTACTCGCCGAGGTACGGCTCCCCCGAGAGTCGATGAACTCGATGGCTGAAACCACCAGGGCGATGCCCACCGCCATCACCACCAGGTCGATCACGATCGCCTGCCAGCGTAGCCAGCGCGCCGGCAGCAGGCGGCGAATGAGGTCGAAGCCGATATGCTTGTCCTGTAGGTACGCCCAGGCCATGCCGAACATCAGCCCATAGATCATCAGGTAAATGGCAGTATCTTCGCCCCAACTGATGGAGCCGCCGTAGGTGTAGCGCGCGAAAGCGTTACCCGCCACGAGCAGAAAGATCAAAATCATGGCAAGGCCGGCCAGGCCGGCGTTGAACAGGATCAGGCCACGTTGCAGTCGAGCGAGAAGATGGGACATGGGAGCACCTTCAAACGGTGGTCAGGCACACGCAACGACGAGCGGGCCGACCCCGGCCCACTCGCGAAACGTCTTGTTTAGATCGGGTTAAAAGCGTGCGGAAGCTTCGTCCACCGCTGAAGAGAGGCGGTCGATCCACTCGGCGTCGTCGCCCAGCTCCTCGCGCAGGTACGCCTGCACCGGCGGCTGCGCTGCTTCCCTGAAGGCTTCCAACTGCTCGGCGGTGGGCTGGGTGACTTCCATACCCTCTTCTTGCAGCTTGGCGATACCCTCGGCGGAGTTGAACTGCTGGATGACGCGACCGGTGTTGCCCGCCACTACGGCGGCGCGTTTCACGGCGGCCTGCTCTTCCTCGGTCAGCGACTGGAAGATCTCATCGTTGATCAAAAGATGATCGACGCCGTATACGTGGCCATCCAGGGTCAGGTAATCCTGAAACTCGTAGAAGTTGTTGCCGTAGATTACCGAAATGGGGTTTTCCTGGCCGTCGACCACGCCGGTGGCCAGCGCCGTCGGCACCTCGCCCCAGGCAATGCCTTGAGGCTCGGCACCCAGCGCGCTCACCATTTCAAGATAAAGCGGAATGGTCTGCACGCGGAACTTCAGCCCGGCCATATCTTCGGGGGTGCTGATCGTACGCACGGAGTTGGTGAAGTGACGAAAGCCGGTTTCGCCGTAGGCCAGGGTGCGAAGGCCGGTCTGCTCAAGGCAGTGCTCGGCGAGTGCATCGCCGAATTCACCATCCATCACCGACCACGCCACCGGGGCGGACGGGAAGGTGTAGGGAATGTCCGTCACGGCCACCGCCGGGCAGAAGTTGGCGTAGGCACCGGACACCATGGCGATGCTGATGGTGCCGTCCTGGGCGCCTTCGATCAGCTCGGTTTCACCGCCAAGCGCGCCCGCCGGGTAGAGCTCGACGGTTAAGTCCGTCTCGGCTTCCACAAGGTTCTTGAAAACCTGGCCGGCCGCACCTTTCTTGGAGGTGGTCCAGTCGTCTGGGTCGACGTGGGCAAAGCGCAGCGTCTGGGCGCTCGCCTGGGCGGTGGCGGCCAGCACGGCGGTAGCGACGGCGGCGGTCAGTGCGTGTTTGAGCAGGGTGTGGTTCAGGCGTGATGACATTGTTATTGTCCTCTATTTTAAGCGGTGAGCGGCCTCGAAAGCCGCATGGCGTGGCGTTTTTAGGCTTTTTCGTAGTGTCTTTCAAAACAATGTACGAAATGGTACGTTCAGTCAAGCTAGGGCATACTAGACAAAAGAACAATCATGACAACAAAAGGCGCCTCTCATGACCGCTTCCGCGAGCCAGAAACCCCCGGCCGGGCCTCGTCGCCGGCGTAAAAACGACCCCGAATCCGTGCGCGCCGATATTTTGGCAGTAGCGACGCGCGAGTTTTCAAAAAACGGACTTTCCGGGGCACGTATCGACGAGATAGCGGCCAAGACCCGCGCTTCCAAGCGAATGATCTATTACTACTTCACGGACAAGGAGTCGCTCTACCGGCACACGCTGGAAGCGGCCTACCAGAAGGTGCGCCTGCAGGAAGCCGAGCTCGACCTGAACCACTTGGCGCCTGTCGAAGCGTTGACCCGGCTGGTGCGGTTCACCTTTACCCACCATGCCAAAAATCCCGATTTCATTCGCCTGGTCATGATCGAGAACATCCATCACGGCCGCTTCGTCGCGCAGTCGACGCTCATTCAGTCGCTCAACGCCGGGGTGATCGATACGCTGTCCGGCGTCTATGGCCGCGGCGTGGAAACCGGCTGCTTTCGCGAGGGGTTGGACCCGCGCGAGCTACACTGGCTGATCAGCGCGCTGTCGTTTTTCAACGTCTCCAATCAGCACACCTTCTCGCGCATCTTCGATTGGGACCAGCGCGCATCCGAGAATCAGCAGAAGCTCGAAGACCACGTCACCGACATGGTACTTCGCTATGTCCGCCCCGACTGAGCGTAGGCGTTTGGGCGGCAAGTACCGGTTGCAACAGTTGCAAGCACCTCGCCCGCTCTTTAGCGTAGGGTTCGAATAACGAACACATGTTCACATGCGCCCTGGTGGCCGCTGATCAAGGAGAGTGACGTCCATGCCCGCCGAATTTCTAAAACACCCTTTCATGAGCGGCCAGGCGCTTGGCGCCTGCGATGAAAATGCCATGGTCGACGCCATGCTGGCCTTCGAGCTGGCGCTGGCCGAGGTTCAGCAAGAAAGCGGCGCGGTGCCCGGCGGCGCGGCCGAGCGGATGCGTGAGCAGCTTCAAAGCGTGACCTTCGACACGGCGGCGATTGCTCAAGGGATCGCCACCGGCGGCAACGCAGCGATTCCCTTCGTCAAGCAAGGGCGCGGTCTGCTCGACGATGACCTCAAACGCTACTGGCATCAGGGCGCGACCAGCCAGGACGTTATCGATTCGGCCCTGATGCTGCTGCTCAAGGCGCGCCTGAAAGCGCTGGACGAGTGGCTTTTGCGCTGCCGCGCGGCGGCCATCGCGCTGATGCAGGCGCACGCCGAAACGCCCATGGTCGGGCGCACGCTGATGCAGCAGGCGCTGCCGATCACCTTCGGCGTCAAAGTGGCTCACTGGGCGGTGGGACTCGAGCAGGCGCGGCGGCGCTTGATGGAAATCGAGCTTCCCATTCAGTTCGGCGGCGCGGTGGGTGTGCATTCCGGGTGGGACGCAGAGGGCCTCGAGTGGATGGACGCGCTGGCAACGCGACTGGGCCTGGCTTCGCCGGTGCTGCCCTGGCATACCGACCGCTATCCGGTGCATGCGCTCGTCACCGCGCTCGATGCCGTGGCCGCCGCGGCCGACAAGATCGCCCTGGATATTTCCCTGATGACTCAGACCGAAATCGGTGAGGTGGCCGAGCCCGCCGCCCCCGGCATGGGCGAATCCTCGTCAATGCCCCACAAGCGCAATCCGGTGCGCTGCGCGCTGATCAGAAGTGCGGCGCGCCAGGTCCACGGTCACGCCGGCGTCGTCATTAACGCTGCCGCCCAGCCGCTGGAGCGGGGGCTGGGCGAGTGGCACGCGGAGTGGGCGCCGATGACCGAGAGCACGCTGCTGGTGGAGGGGGCGCTTGAGCAGACCGCGACGCTGCTTGAAGGGCTCGAGGTGCATACCGAAAGGATGCGTCGCAATCTCTCGGCCACCGGTGGCGGCATCATGGCCGAGCCGGTGGCCAAGCTGCTGGCGCCAGCGCTGGGCGCCGACAAGGCGAAGGCCGTGAGTAGTGATGCCGCCGAGCAGGCCCGGCGTGCGGCGCGCCCCTACGCCGACGTGCTCTTTGAATACCCCGACGTTGCCGACGCTGTGACGCGCGAGGCGCTCGATCAGGCGTGCGATCCCGCTTTATACCTTGGTAGCAGCATTTTACAGGTGACGCGCACCAAAAAGTGGCTCGAAAATTGGTAAGTTATTGAACAGAAAAAGCTAATTTTCAGGTGGCCGTTTCGATTGTGACGACGTGGTCTGCTTCCGAGCAGGGGCGACATTTGACGCTTGTGCCGTGGCGCAGTAATTTGTTCGTACTAAGAATCTATGTTCGCTTTGCGAACATATAGGCAGATGATCCCCACTGTTCGTCAAGAGGCAATGCTATGGCCGAGTTCCTCAGCTTGCATGACGCGGTCGCCCGTTACGTTGAAGACGGCGCGACCGTGGCCATGGAAGGCTTTACCCATCTCATCCCGTTCGCGGCGGGCCACGAAGTCATTCGTCAGCAAAAGCGCGACCTCACCCTGATTCGCATGACGCCGGACATCATCTACGATCAACTGATCGGCGCCGGCTGCGCGAAAAAGGTGATCTTTTCCTGGGGCGGCAACCCGGGCGTGGGCTCGCTGCACCGCCTGCGCGACGCCGTCGAGAAGAGCTGGCCGCATAAGGTCGAGATTCTCGAGCATAGCCACGCCGCCATGGCCTGCGCGTTCGAAGCGGGGGCGGCGGGCCTGCCGCTGGCGGTACTGCGCGGCTACGTGGGTAGCGAGCTGCCCAGCGTCAACGACCAGATCAAGTTCATCGAGTGCCCGTTCACCGGCGAGCGGCTGGCCGCGGTGCCGTCAGTGCGCCCGGACGTCTCGATCATTCACGCTCAGCGCGCGGATCGCCAGGGCAACGTGCTGGTCGAAGGCATCGTCGGCGTGCAGAAGGAAGCCGTGCTGGCGGCCAAACACAGCATCGTCACGGTCGAGGAGATCGTCGATGATCTCGACACTCACCCCAATGCCTGCGTGATTCCCGGCTGGGCGATCAGTGCCATTGCGGTCGCCGAAAAAGGCGCGCTGCCTTCCTATACCCACGGCTATTACGGGCGCAGCAACCGCTTTTACAAGGAGTGGGATGCCATCGCGCGCGACCGCGATACCTTCACCCAGTGGCTTGACGAAAACGTGCATCAAACAGGGGAGAGCGCCTGATGAGTCTCGAATACACGTCTTCTGAAATGATGACCGTCACCGCCGCCCGGGCGCTCGAGAACGGGTCGACCTGCTTTGTGGGCATTGGTCTGCCCTCGGAAGCCGCTAACCTGGCGCGCCTGACCCACGCCCCCGATGTGGTACTGATCTACGAGTCCGGTACGCTGCAGACCAAGCCCAACGTGCTGCCGCTGTCCATTGGCGACGGCGAGCTTGCCGAAACTGCGCTGACCACCGTTGCGGTGCCGGAGATGTTTCGCTACTGGTTGCAAGGCGGCAAGATCGACGTCGGTTTCCTGGGGACCGCGCAGATCGACAAGTACTGCAACCTCAACACTACGCTGATCGGCGACTACCGTGAGCCAAAAGTGCGCCTGCCGGGCGGCGGCGGCGCGCCCGAGATCGCCACCAACGCCGGCGAGGTGTTCATTACGCTCAAGCACTCCCACCGTGCGTTCGTAGAGAAGGTCGATTTCGTCACCACCCTCGGCTTTGGCCGCGATGGCAAGGGTCGCGATAACGTGCCCAACATCGGCAAGGGCCCGACCCGGGTGATTTCTGATCTGTGCGTCATGAAGCCCGACCCGGAGACCAAAGAGCTGGTCGTGGTGTCGCTGCATCCGGGCGTGACCCGCGAGCAGGTACAGGACGCCACCGGCTGGGAGATTCGCTTCGCCGAGCAGTTGGAAAGCACCCCGGAGCCCGACGAGAACGAACTGACTATTCTTCGCGAGCTGAAAGAGCGCACCGATCGCGCCCACGCCGGCCAGTAAGGAGCTGAACATGAGCGATGTCTATCTATGTCACCCCCGCCGCACGGCGGTCGGCCGCTTCGGCGGAACACTTGCACCGGTACGTCCGGACGATATGGCCGCCACGATTTTCAAGGCCGTTCTTGCCGAGGCGCCACAGCTCGATCCGGCGGCCATCGAGGAAGTCTTCATGGGCTGCGCCAACCAGGCCGGCGAAGACAACCGCAACGTGGCGCGCATGTCGTCGCTTTTAGCGGGCCTTCCCACCAGCGTGCCCGGCACCACCATGAACCGCCTGTGCGGGTCGGGCATGGACGCCGTGGGCACCGCGTTTCGCGCCATCAAGGCGGGCGAAATGGCCCTCGCCTTGGCCGGCGGCGTGGAGTCGATGTCCCGCGCGCCTTACGTGATGGGCAAGGCCGACAGCGCCTACTCGCGTGGCCAAAAAATCGAGGACACCACCATCGGCTGGCGCTTCGTCAATCCGATCATGAAAAAGTCCTTCGGCATCGACTCCATGCCGGAAACGGCGGAAAACGTCGCCGAGCAGTTCAACATTTCTCGGGAAGATCAGGACGCCTTCGCGCTGCGCTCGCAGCAAAAAGCCGCCGCTGCGCAAAAGGCCGGGCGCTTTATTCGCGAGATCACTGCCATCGAGATCCCCCGGCGCAAGCAGGAGCCGCTGGTATTCGACACCGACGAGCATCCGCGGGAAACGACGCTCGAGAAGCTCGCCGGGCTTCCCACGCCGTTTCGTGACGGCGGCAGTGTCACCGCCGGCAACGCCTCCGGTGTCAACGACGGCGCCGCCGCCATGCTGGTGGCAAGCGACGAGGCGGTGAAGCGCCACGGCCTTGAGCCGATGGCGAAGATCATCGGTATGGCCACCGCCGGCGTCGAGCCGCGCATCATGGGCTACGGCCCGGTGCCCGCGGTCAAAAAGCTTCTGGAGCGCACCGGCGTGTCGCTCGACGACATTGATGTCTTTGAGTTCAACGAAGCCTTCGCGGCTCAAGCCCTGGCCTGCATGCGCGACCTGGGGCTTGCGGACGACGACCCGCGGGTCAACCCCAACGGCGGTGCGATTGCGCTCGGCCACCCGCTCGGCATGTCCGGCGCGCGGCTGTTGCTCACCGCCGCCCATGAATTACAGCAAAGCGGCAAGCGCTACGCGCTGTGCACCATGTGCGTCGGTGTTGGCCAGGGCATCGCCACGCTGATCGAACGCGCCTGACGGAGGTTATATGGCATATCTGGAGTTCAACGGTCGCAGCGTCGCCTATAGGCTGCTCGGCGCCCAGACCAACCCGCTGGTGGTGCTGGCGCATCCGCTGGGCATGAGCCAAGCGGTATGGGACGACGTCATTCCGGCGCTGCTGCCGCGCTATCGTGTGCTGACCTGGGACCTGCCCGGCCACGGCGCAAGCCAAGCGGTAAGTGGCGAACGCGTCACGCCCGCTGATCTCGCCGACGAGGCGCTGGCGCTAACGGATATCGCGGGTGCTGCACGTTTTCACTTCGTGGGCACGTCCATCGGCGGAGTGATCGGTCAGCGGCTGATCGAGGCGCACGGCGACCGGCTACTGTCGGCCACGCTGACCAACACTGGCGCGGTCATCGGCAACCCGGAGCTATGGAACACCCGCGCCGCGCGAGTGCGTGATGAAGGCCTGGCGGCCATGTCTCAGGAAATCGTGCCGCGCTGGTTCGGCCCTCAAGCGTTTGAAGCAAGCCCTGCGCTCAAAGCCGGGTGGTGCGTGCAGATGGGCCGCGGCGACGATGAATCCTACGCTCAGCTCTGCGAGATGCTGGGCCGCGATACGTTCACCGGGAAGCTCTCCAGCAAAGGCGTCAAGGTGCAGCTGCTCGGCGGCAGCGACGATCTCGCGACCCCGCCCGCGACCCTTGAAGTGCTTTCCGAGGAGCTTGGCGGCGCGCCGCTCGAGGTGTTCGACGGCGTGGGCCACGTGCCATCGGTCGAGGCACCCGCGCGCTTTGCCGAGACGCTCCTGGGCGCCATGGCCAGAGAGCTTGGCGACGTCGCCAACGACGGGGTGGCCTACGCCACCGGCCTTGAAACGCGCAAAGAGGTGCTGGGCGAGGCCCACGTCGAGCGCTCCACCGCCAACGCCAACAGCCTGGACGCGCCCTTCCAGCAGATGATCACGCGCCTGGCTTGGGGCGAGCTCTGGAGCAACGAGGATCTGACCCGGCGCGAACGCAGCATGATCACCACCGGCATTCTCGCCGCACTTGGCCGTGAAGAGCTGACGCTTCATTTGAAGACGGCTCAACGTATCGGTTTGAGCGAGGCCGAGCTTCGCCAAGTGCTGATGCACGTGGCCATCTACGGCGGCGTCCCTGCCGCCAATCACGCCTTTGCACTGGCCAAGGAGCTGGGCTGGGGGGAATAATCGCCGGGATGACGACGCATCACCAACAACAATTCATGCACCCCGCTCGTGCATTCACCGGAGCCATACCATGATCCCAGTTCAGCTCTTAATCGACGGGCAATCGTGCCCTGCCTCAGAGGGCGCCACCTTTGATCGCTGTAATCCGCTCAGCGGTGAGACGGTTTCTCGAACGGCGGCGGCGTCGCCGACCGACGCCGGGCGCGCCGTGGAAGCGGCAGAGTGCGCGTTCCCGGCCTGGTCACAAACGGGCCCTGGCGAGCGGCGTGCCAAACTCAACAAGGCCGCCGACCTGATGGAGGCGCGTCAGCAAGCGTTTATCGACGCCATGGTGGATGAAACCGGGGCGACGCCAGGCTGGGCCGGATTCAACGTAATGGTAGCGGCCAACGTACTGCGCGAGTCGGCGGCGCTGACGACGCAGATCCAGGGGCATGTGATTCCCTCGAACGTGCCCAACAGCATGGCGATGGGTGTGCGCGTCCCCTGCGGTGTGGTGGTCGGCATCGCGCCTTGGAATGCGCCGATCATCCTCGGCACCCGGGCGCTGGCCGGGCCGCTGGCCTGTGGTAATAGCGTCATCCTGAAAGCCTCGGAGATGTGCCCGAACACCCACGCACTGATTGGGGAGGTGCTGCATGAGGCCGGCTTGGGTGACGGTGTGGTCAACGTCATCCACAACGATCCGACACAGGCGGCGGCCGTGGTCAGCGCACTGATCGAGCATCCAGCGGTGCGGCGAGTCAACTTTACCGGCTCCACCCACGTCGGGCGGATTATCGCCGAGCAGGCCGCCAGACATTTGAAGCCCGTGTTGCTGGAGTTGGGCGGAAAAGCGCCGTTTCTGGTGCTCGACGATGCGGACATCGATGCGGCGGTCGAGGCGGCGGCCTTCGGGGCCTTCTTCAATCAGGGGCAGATTTGCATGTCCACCGAGCGCTTGATCGTTGATGAAACGGTCGCCGACGAATTCGCCGAGAAGCTTGCGGCGAAAGCGAAAACGCTGCTGGCCGGGAACCCGCGCGACGAGGGTAATGTTCTGGGCACGCTCATTTCATCGGCCGCCGGCGACAAGCTCAACGAGCTGATCGACGATGCCACTGGTAAGGGCGCACGGCTCGCCTGTGGTGGCAAGGCCGACGGGGTGGTCATGCAGCCGACGCTGCTTGACAACGTCTCCTCGACGATGCGCCTCTACGCTGAGGAGTCCTTTGGTCCGCTGGTAGCGATGATGCGCGTCAAGGGCGAAGAGGAGGCCATCCGCATCGCCAACGACAGCGAGTACGGCCTATCCGGCGCGGTGTTTACTCGTGATAGCGCCCGCGGGCTGCGTGTGGCCGGCCAGATCGTCACCGGCATCTGTCATATCAATGCGCCCACGGTACATGACGAGCCTCAGATGCCGTTTGGCGGCGTCAAAAACAGCGGCTATGGCCGGTTCGGCGGCAAGGCGGTGATCGAGGAGTTCACCGACCTGCGCTGGATGACGCTTCAGACCGGCCCGCGCCACTATCCCATCTGAGGTCGGCAGCTTGACCCACCTTGATTGATGACCCCGAAAGCGGCGCCTGGTGCGCCGCTTTTTTTGGGCCACACCGCGCCAAGGCTACGCTCTACGCTCGCTGCACGGCGGTGACGGCGTCGATCACGGTCGCGCAGAACCATCGCTGTGGCGCCGCGCTGTGGGGTTGGGCGTGCCAGTGTAGCGCCACGTCGAAGCCTGGCACCGCGAAAGGGAGTTCGTGGACCTTGAGCCTGGCATCCGCGAAACGTGCGGCGATCTGCAGCGGCAGGATCGCGATGAGGTCGCTGCCCTGAAGAACCTGAGGAAGCACCGAGAAGTGCGAAAGCGACAGGCTCACCTTGCGCTCGATGCCACGCTGCGTCAGCACCTCCTCGACCAGGCCGTGGCCCGATGAGGAGGCGATCGATACGTGCCTACCATGAATGAATCGCTCGAGGCTCAAGTCGTCGGCTGAGCTGCCTTGCTGGTCGAGCAGGCAGACATAGCGGTCTTCGAGTAGCACGTGCTTGTCGATGCCAGCGCCGCCGAGCGTCCGGCTACAGATCACCGCGTTGACCTTCCCGGTCGTCAGCCACTCTCGCGCCTTATCGATCTCCAGTGGTACGACCTCGAGCTCAGCCTGGGGTGCCTGAGCGTAGAAGGATTTCAAAATGGCAGGCAGTAGTGACATCTCACCCAGGTCGGTCAGCGCCAAGCGAAAACGGAGCTTACAGCGCTCGGGCGTAAAGTGACGGCTGCCGTCGATGGTGTCGTTGATCTGTCGCAAGGCTTCTTTCAGCGACGGATAGAGCTGACGTGCCACCGTGGTGGGCTCCATTCCCCGGGCGGTGCGCACGAACAGCCGGTCGTCGAACAGGTCGCGGAGCCGATTCAAGGCGTAGCTGATCGACGGCTGGGTAACGTGAAGCTGCTCGGCGGCCTGGGTCACGCTGCCGGTTTCATACAGCATCACTAGGGTGCGCATCAGATTCAAATCGACCTGCGCCATTTTATATAAGCCTCATCTATTTTTATAAGAAATAATATTGATTTGATTGATTATAGATAAGCCCGTTAGCGTGAATGAAACAAATTCAATCAGGAGCAGACAATGCCCAGCGTTCATGCGATTACCTATGAACTCTTGCGTCGCCAAGGGATCACCAACATTTTCGGTAATCCAGGATCCAACGAGCTGCCGTTTCTCAAAGATATGCCGGTGGATTTTGAGTACATCCTGGGGCTGCACGAGGGCGTGGTAGCGGGCATGGCAGATGGCTACGCATTGGCAAGCGGCAAGCCTGCCTTCGTCAATTTGCATGCTGCGGCGGGGACCGGCAACGCCATGGGGGCGCTGACCAACGCCTGGTACTCCCACTCGCCACTGGTGCTCACCGCCGGGCAGCAGGCGCGTTCGATGATCGGCGTGGAGTCGATGCTCGCCAACGTCGACGCGCCGCAACTTCCACGGCCGCTGGTCAAGTGGAGTTATGAACCGGCCTGCGCGGAAGATACTCCTCGAGCGTTGAGCCAAGCGATCCACAGCGCGAATGCCCGGCCCCGGGGGCCGGTTTACGTCTCGATTCCCCACGATGACTGGCAGCGTGAGGCCGGCGATGATGCCCTCCACCTGATGGAGCGTGAGGTGCATCATACCGGCGCGCCGCAGGTGGTGCAGGTCGAGCAGTTGGCCCTGCGCCTTCAGTCAGCGAACAACCCGGTGCTGGTACTTGGCCCCGAGGTGGACGCCGAGCAGGCCAATGCGCTTGCCATCGCGTTTGCCGAGCGCCTGAAAATGCCGGTGTGGGTGGCGCCATCTGCCTCGCGCTGTCCGTTCCCCAATCGTCATCCCTGCTTTCGCGGCGTGCTGCCCGCGGCCATTGCCGGGATCAGTGAGCAGCTCGACGGTCATGATTTGATCGTTGTCGTAGGCGCGCCGGTATTTCGCTATCACAAGTACGCGCCAGGGCATTACCTACCGGATGGGGCCCGCCTTATACACGTTACCTCCGATGCGGACGAAGCCGCCCGAGCGCCAGTGGGGGAGGCCTACGTAGGCGGTGTGCACGCGATGCTCGAGGCACTCTTGCCGCATCTCGAGACAAGCAGCCGCGCGATGCCCGTAGCGCTACCGACACCCGGCGTGGTGCAGGATGAAAAGGACCGCATGGCGCCGGCCAACGTATTCGAGGCCGTGAACGCGCTGGCGCCAAAGGATGCCATCTACGTCAAGGAGGCCACCTCGACGGTGGAAATCTTCTGGGAGCGGGTCGAGATGCGTCATCCCGGCAGCTACTTCTTTCCCGCCGCCGGCGGGCTCGGCTTCGGTTTGCCGGCAGCGGTGGGAGCCCAGCTCGCCTGCCCCGAGCGTCAGGTGATCGGGCTCGTCGGCGACGGCTCGGCCAACTACGCCATCACCGCACTTTGGAGTGCCGCCCAGTACCGCGTTCCGGTGATCTTTATCATCCTCAAGAACGGCACCTATGGTGCCTTGCGAGGGTTTGCCAAGCACATGCAGGTGGAGGATGCGCCGGGACTCGACGTGCCCGACATCGACTTCTGCGCGCTGGCAGAAGGCTACGGCGTGGAAGCCGTGTGCGCCACCAATCGGGAGCGCCTGGAGGCCGCGCTGATAAAGGGCCTTGGGATGGAAGCCCCACTACTGATCGAGGTGCCTACACTTCAGACCTGAATGGGCGTCAATACAGTGTCGCAACACACTCGATAATCACCATTGCTTTACAATGACAATAAGAGGATGACCTCATGAAACGCGCCATCTCACAAGGCCTGATCGTTACGTTGGCCGCCACCGCATCGCTTACCGCTCACGGCGAAACGCTGCGCCTGTCTCACTTCTGGCCGTCGGCCTCCGCCGTTCATAAGGAGATATTCGAGGTCTGGGCCGACAGCGTCGAAGAGGCCTCCCAGGGCGAGCTCGACGTTCAGATATTTCCCTCTGGCACGCTGAGCAAGCCGGACCACGCCTATCAGGGAGCGGTCGACGGCATTTCCGACATCGCCGCCTCACTGCAGGGCTACACCTCCGGGCGCTTTCCCCTCTCCGAGATCGTGCAACTGCCGGGCGTCTCCAGTAGCGCCACTCAGGGTTCCTGTATCCTGCAAACGATGTTTGACGAGGGGCTCATCGACAGTGAGTACGAAGACGTTAAGGTGTTATTCCTGTTTACCACGGGCCCGGCATACCTGCATACGCGCAGCACCGAGATCGAGTCGCCGTCGGATCTGGCGGGGCTACGCATCCGCCGCCCAAGCGACGTCGCCGGAGAAATGCTCTCAAGCCTGGGGGCCGACCCGATCGGCATGCCGGCGCCGGATATCTACACCTCGCTTCAGCGCGGCGTGATGGATGGCTTGAGCTTTCCCTGGGAGGCGATGCGTGTGTTCGGTATCAACGAGCTAGTCGACTATCACTTGGAAGTACCCTACTACTCCGGCGCGGTCATGGCGGTGATGAATCGCGATGCGTTTGAAGCGCTCTCAGATGAGGCGCGTGCGGTGATCGATCAGCATAGCGGCATGGAGTGGTCGCAGGTGGCCGGCGAGGTGTATCACCACTTGGACGCGGTGGGGCGCGACGAGGCGCTGGAACAGGGCGATACGATCCATACCGTCGAGGACCCTCTCAGTGACCCGGCGTGGGCGGGCCCGCTGGAGGAGGGCACCGAGCGCTATCTGGCACGGCTCGAGGAGCGCGGATTGGACAACGCCCGCGAGGTTTATGAGCGCGCGCTGAGCCTGCGTGACGAGTGCGGCGAGTAACGTCACGGTTTTCATGCGCGCTTGAATCGGCGAAGGTAGTGCTTTCGTTTCGCGGATAGAGCGCCATGCTGAACGCCCGTATCAAATTGCGCCACCTGACGGCATTTCTCGAAGTCGCCAAGCGACGCAGTTTCGCCCGCGCCGCCGAGGCGCTTTCGATCAGCCAGCCGGGGATCTCCAAGGCGATCCGCGAGCTCGAGGAGATTTTAGAGACGCCGCTGTTCGAACGGGGCGCCCAAGGGATATCGCTCACCCAGGCGGGGCTCACGCTTTTGCGCCACGCCGGGCCCGCTCTGCGCGCGCTCGATGAAGGCGTGGGGGCGATCGGCAGCGGCCATCGCGGCAAGCGCTGGCTGCGGGTGGGGGCGCTCTCCACCGTCGAAAGCCGTTTGCTGCCGCTGGCGATTCAGCGCTTTCATGCCGCGCCGCCTCTGGGCGTCGGGGAGGTGTGCGTGTCGGTGGTGACCGGGGCCAGCGCCTATCTGCTGTCGCGTTTGCGCTTGGGCGAGCTGGATATGGTGGTGGGGCGAATGACCGAGGCGCGGGAGATCGGCGATCTCTACTTTGAGCATCTTTACTATGAGCCGCTGGTGATCGTCGCCCGCCGCGATCATCCATTGGCCCGGGTAGCGCCGGTCGCCGCCGACCAGCTCGTCGACTACCCTTGGGCGCTGCCGCCGCCGCAGACCACGCTGCGCCAGCAGGTGGACAGCTTCTGCGTGCGCCACGCCATTACCTTGCCACCGCTTTTGCTTGAAACGCTGTCGCTGCCGGTCAGCCATCGCTATACGCTGGAGAGTGACGCGCTGTGGATCGCCCCGCGCGAGGCGGTGGCCGGCGAGCTCGAAAGGGGCGAGCTCGTCGAGGTCGCGCTGCCCTTCGAGTCTCAGGGCGGGTCGGTAGGGGTCTGCACCAACGCGAGCATGGAGGCCTCGATGAGCCGCGACGTATTTTGCGAAACGCTGCGCCAGGTCGCGGCAGAGCGCATTCAACCAAGGTCTTAACGCCCATAACCCATGGGTTATGAGCGGCCATGACTCTTCAATTGGCAAAAGTGCGGCAACCCGCCACACTCGGGGCCTGCCGGCGCTCGCCTGGCCGGTGCTCATAACGCCATCAAGAGCCTCTCCCATGACCCATGACTATAACCGCTTCGTGACCCGTGACCGCAACTGGCATCCCCCGGCCTACGCCCCTGGCTACAAGACATCGGTGGCGCGCTCGCCGCAGCAGGCGCTGATGAGTCTGCAGCAGCCTACCGCCTCCGAGCTGACCGGTCCGGATTTTCGCCACCTGCGCATGGGCCGTTTTGACAACGACCTGCTGATGAACTTCACCCAGGGCGAAGGTCTGCCCCAAGGCGAGCGGATCATCATGTACGGCCGCGTGGTCGATCAGTTCGGCAAGCCAATCCCGCATACGCTGGTCGAAATGTGGCAGGCCAACGCCGGCGGGCGCTACCGCCACAAGAAGGACGCCTACCTGGCGCCGCTGGATCCGAACTTCGGCGGGGTGGGGCGTTGCTTGACCGATGATCAGGGCTTTTATCGCTTCCGTACCATCAGGCCCGGCCCCTACCCCTGGCCCAACGATGTGAACAGCTGGCGCCCGGCACATATCCACGTTTCCGTCATGGGGCCTTCGATCTCAACGCGCCTGATCACCCAAATGTATTTCGAGGGCGATCCGCTGATTCCCCTGTGTCCGATCGTACATACCCTGAAAGACCCGGACGCCGTGGAAACCATGATCGGGCGTCTGGACATGGCCCAGAGCCGGCCGATGGACTGCCTCGCGTATCGTTTCGATATCGTGGTGCGCGGTGAGCTGCAAACCTATTTCGAAAACCAGTAAGGCAGGGGAGAAACACATGAAACAGCCTAACACCCAGCCGACCAGTGAGCTGATGCTGCGCGAGACCGCCTCGCAAACCGCCGGGCCCTACGTGCATATCGGTTTGGCCCCCGCCGCTGCAGGTAACCCGGAGCGTGACGAGGAGGTCTGGAACGAGATGGCGGGCCCCAATGCCAAGGGCGAATCCATCGAGATCATCGGCACCGTCATCGACGGCAACGATGACCTGGTTCGCGACGCGTTTTTGGAAGCCTGGCAGGCCGATGCCGACGGTAATTATCAATCAAATTACGATTTACGTAACGATTTTAATAGCTTTGGCAGAACCGCCACGACGGCGGATCAGGGCAGCGAATGGCGCCTGAAAACCGTCAAGCCCGGCGCGGTACTTCATCCAAACGGTGCGCCGATGGCGCCGCACATCAACCTGTCGATCTTCGCTCGCGGCGTGAACATCCACCTGCAGACAAGGCTCTATTTCGATGATGAGGTTGAGGCCAACGCGGCCTGTCCGGTGCTCTCCCGCGTCGAGTCGGATAGCCGCCGCCAGACGCTGATCGCCAAGCGTGAAGAAGCCGATGGCGTGGTGCGCTACCGTTTCGACATTCGCTTGCAGGGCCCGGGTGAGACGGTCTTTTTCGACTTCTGATCTTGTTGGGCCGAAAAAAAGCGCCGGGGCACTGCCCCGGCGCTTTCGTATCCGGCGGCCCTAAAGGACCGCGTGTCTTTTCAATGTTTATCGCGGGTCAGGCGTCGCTCACCGCGCATTCAGCCTTGAGACTCATGGCCGTGTCGTAAACCTCCTGGGCGTTACCACCGACCTCGCTGATGTAACGATCGATAGTTTCCTGCAACACCGGGCCCCAATCGGGGTCGTTGAGCGCGTCGTCGATTTCGACGAAGGTGTGGCCGGCTTCGACGGCCTCCTGGCGGCCTTCCTTGATCAACGTGTCGTAGACCTCGGCGGCGCGCATCGACCACTCCATGCCGCTGTGCTCGTCGATCACTTGGCGAAGTTCCTCCGGCAAGCCATCGTAGTTACGCTGGTTCATGACCGCGAACAGCGACAGGTCATAAAGCGGGACTTCAGTGTGGTAGTTCGCCAGCTCGCTGAGTCGGAAGGTCTTCATCCCCTCCCAATTGAAGCTCAAGCCATCGACGACGCCGCGCTGCATGGCGGTGAAGACGTCCGGCGCGGGCATGCCAACGGCCTGGGCGCCCAGGCGCTCCATCATGTCGCCGACCACCGACGTGGGCCGGCGCAGTCGCAGCCCGGCCAGGTCCTCGGGTTTTTCGATCTGGCGCTCCTTGGTGTGCAAATAGCCCGGGCCGGTGGTGAAGAAAAACAGCGGCCGGGTATCGGCATACTCGTCGTCCAGGTAGCCCTGGTCATAGAGCGACTGCAGAATGCAGGCGCCTTCGCGGGCGCTCGAGGAGACGCCGGGCAGCTCGACAATTTGCGTCAACGGAAAGCGCCCGGACGTATAGCCTTGGGCTGAGGCGCCGATATCGGCAATGCCCCGGGCGGTGCTGTCGTAGGTCTGCGCTGACTTGGCCAGCGTTTGGCTGGGGAAAACTTCCACGTCGAGCTCGCCGTTGGAGGCCTCGCTGACGCTGTCCGCCCACGCCTGGAAGAGCGCGCTGTCAACCATCGACCCACCGGGCCAGACGTGGGCCAGACGCAGCGTGGTCTGGGCCTGAGCGGCGGCGGGTAATAAAACCAGCGCGCTCATCAGCGCGGCACGTGTCACGGTCGTCGGAATTTTTTTCATTATAGTTATCCTTCTATCTTCTTGAGCAGTATCAGGGGGGAGAACTTAAAGGTCCAATACGAGTACGCTGCTTTTAGCACGGGAACAGCACGGCGTGAACTGATCGTTGGCTGCATGCTCGTGCTCCTCGAGATACAAATCGCGATGGTCCGGCTCGCCTTCGAGCACGCGGGTCAGGCAGGTGCCGCATACGCCCTGTTCGCAGGAGACCATCACCTCGATGCCGTTTTCGGCCAGCACCTGATGAACGGTCTTGTCCGCAGGCACGGTAAAGCTTGCCCCGCTGCTGGCGATGCGTACCTCGAAGCTGCCGTCGTCCTCGCTCGAGGTATCGGCGCCGCTAAAGTACTCGGTATGCACCTGATCCTCCGGCCAGCCGCTGGCCTTGCAGGTGGTCATGACTGCATCGATGAAGCCCTTGGGGCCGCACACGTAAACGTGGGTATCGGCGCTGGGCTCGCCGAGCAGCGCGTCGAGGTTCAGGTGCTGGCTGGCGTCGCCGTCGTCGAAGTGAAAGTGCACGCGTTCGGCGAAGCTCGAGTCCTGCAGGCGCTGATAAAACGCCGTACGCTCCTGGGAGCGGGTGCAGTAGTGCAGCTCGAACCCACCGTCGGTATGCGCCAGGCGTTCGGCCATGCATAGAAGCGGCGTGATACCGATGCCGCCGGCCAGCAGCAGGGTGTGCTCGGCGGGCTTGAGCGGAAAGTGATTTTTCGGCGCACTGATTTGGACCAGATCGCCGACCTGGAGCTCATCGTGCATGGCGTGGGAGCCGCCGCGCGAGTTGGCGTCGCGCAGCACACCGATCAGGTAACGGTCGCGATCGTCTGAATGGTTGCAAAGCGAGTACTGGCGCACCAGCCCTTCCTTGACGCGCACATCAACATGCGCGCCAGCGCTGAAGGCCGGGAGCTCCCGGCCGTGGGGGTCGGCAAGTTCGAAGGTGACGATATCGCGCGCCTCGACGTGGCGCGCCTTGACCTCCACGATCATCGAGGGGGCGGAGTGGGTCATGCGCTCTCCTCCGTGCTTGCGGCCTCGCGCTCCTCAGACAGGATGCGGTCGATGATCCGGCGCGCCTGTACGCCGCCGCCGTCGATGTTGAGTTTCAGAAGCTGGCGGTCCGGGTACTTGAGCAGATTACTCTGCTGCGCCTCTAGCATCTCGAGGTCTTCCTCGAAGATCTTGCCCTGGCCTTCGCGGATCTTGTCGGTCAGCGCCTGATCCTCGGGTTTGAAGTTGCGCGCCATGCCCCAGAAGTACCAGATTGAGGTATCCGATTCCGGCGTGATGAAGTCGACCACGATGCTCGAGGCTTTCTTGTCCGCCGGCGCGTTGGCCCCGCCGTTACCGGCGTGAGCGACGCCCACTTCGATTAGTACGTGGCTTGGCGGCGTGAAGCGGCAGATCTGCCAGCGGTCCACCGGCACGTCGTCGGCCAGGCCATTGCCGCGCAGCGCCGCCTGCCAGAACGGCGGGGCGGGAATGTTTTCCATCTCGCGACTGGTCACGACTTCGTCGCCATTTACCCTGGTGTCGGGGGCGGCTTCCTCGATCTCGGGCTGGCCGATGCTGGAGGCGTGAACGTAGGTCTCGTGGGTCAGGTCCATGAGGTTATCGATCATCAGCCGGTATTCGCAGCCAATATGATAGAGTCCGCCGCCGTAGGCCCACTCCGGGTTCTCTGCCCACTCGAGTACCGGAATGAGGCTTGCGTCCGCCTTGTCGGGGTCGCCGGGCCAGATCCAGATAAAGCCGTAGCGCTCCTCGACCGGGTACGACTGCACGCTGGGAAAGCCGCGTACGCGCTGGCCGGGCATGCTGTCACACTTGCCGCTACAGTTCATTTCCAGGCCGTGGTAGCCGCACACCAGTTTGCCGTCGCGCACGAACCCGAGAGAGAGCGGCGCGCCGCGGTGGGGGCAGAAATCGTCCATGGCGGCGACGCGGCCTTCGTCGCCGCGAAAGAATACGAGCTGCTTGTTGCAGATAGTGCGCCCGAGCGGTTTATCTTCCAGCTCGTCAGGCGTGCAGGCAACGTACCAGGTATTCATCGGGTAGGGAGAGTGGTGTCGAGTCACGGCAGGATCCTCTAGAGTATTTTTTGATTTTTTAGTTATTGGATCCAAAGTAAAGAGGGTGATGGTTTTCTTCGTCAACCTATACTTTTGGTTTACCCGACCTCTTGCATGGCGATAAACAATTGATACAGGAGCAATAATGGGGAGTAACGATAAAAGCGTCGCCAGTCGATTGCGCAAGCTGATCGAGGACGGCTTCTATCCCCAGGGTGAGCGACTGGGCGAAGAGGCGGTTGCCGAGCGGTTGGGCGTCTCCAGAACGCCGGTCAGGCTGGCGTTCAGAAGCCTCGAACAGGAAGGGCTGTTGAAGCGTGCGGGTAAACGTGGGTACATGGTGCGCGAATTCACCGACGCCGATATTCACTGCGCGGTGGAAGTGCGCGGCGCGCTGGAAGGGCTAGCGGCCAGGCGCGTGGCCGAGCGGGGAGTGTCCGACGAGCTTCGCCGGGATCTGCTTTTTTGGATCCAAAAGGGGCGGGGTGTGCTTGAAAAGGGACATTTGGAGGACGATGATGTCGAGCGCTGGATCGAGCTCAACTACCGTTTTCATGATTTGATCGTCAGTTCTGCTGGCAGCGCCGTGATTGGCGACGCCATCGCGCGCAACGACCATCTGCCTTTCGCTGCCGCAGCGTCCATCGTAATCGATGACGAAAATCGAGTCGGCGAGTTCAGAAAGCTGCAGCTGGCTCAGTTGCACCACGAACTCATCTTTCAAGCACTCGATAGGGGCGAAGGCGCGCGAGTTGAAATGTTGATGCGCGAGCACGCCTTGATTGGTATTCGCTACCAGGCATTTTTAGGAAGCCAGCACTAGCAGTCATTCTTTTATGAGCGTCTCGAAAGATGCCCATCAACGTAGATACCCTGGACCAAGGTCGATTGGTGCTCGATAGGCAAGTGGATTATGGTATTTCCATAAAACGAACTTATATTCGTTATGCGAACAAGCGTGTTCTACCAACAGAACGGGAGCTCCTCATGAAAGCAGTTTTCGCTCGGTGTGCGCTCGCCGCCACCATCGCTGGTCTCTCCATTGCTTCCGCCCAGGCGGCCACCACGCTTCGTATGGCGCACTTCTGGCCGGGCGCTTCCGCCGTCAACGAAGATATTCTGCAAGCCTGGGCCGATACCATCGCCGAAGAGTCCAATGGCGATTTGAACGTACAGATGTTCCCGTCGGGTACGCTCGCCAAGCCGGACTCCATCTACGAAGCGGCGGCTAACGGCATTACCGATATCGGCGCGACGGCCCAAGGCTACACCGCCGGACGCTTCCCGCTTTCCCAAATTGTCGAGCTTCCGGGCGTGGCGAATTCGGCGACCCAGGGCGCCTGCGTACTGCAGACCCTGTATGACGAAGGCCATCTCGATAGCGAGTACGAGGACACCCGGCCGTTGTTCATGTTTACCACCGGTCCTGGCGGTATCCATACCATCGATACCGACGTGCAGACCCCGGCGGACCTCGAAGGGCTTCGCATTCGCCGCCCGACCGCCGTAGCGGGTGAAATGCTCGAAAACATGGGGGCAAGCCCGGTGGGTATGCCAGCGCCGGATATCTATACCTCCATGCAGCGCGGCGTCATCGACGGCTTGAGCTTTCCCTGGGAGGGGCTTGGCAGCTTTAGCATCAACGAACTGGTGAGCTACCACACCGAGGTGCCGTTTTACACGCTGGTCTTCGTCGCGACCATGAACCAGCGCGCCTATGAGCGTTTGACGCCGGAGCAGCAGGCGGTGATCGACGACAACTCCGGTATGAAGTGGGCCGAGAAGGCTGGCGAGGTTTTCGATCGTCTGGATGTCGAAGGCAAGCAGGAAGCGGTCGACGCCGGGCACACCATTCGCGAAATCGAAAATCCGCTCGAGGACCCGGACTGGCAGGGCCCGCTGGAGGATGGTATCGAAACCTACCTGAGCCAGCTCGAAGAGCGGGGCCTCGATCAGGCACGCGATGTTTATCAAGCCGCGCTGACGGCCAGCGCAGCTTGCGAAAGCGCCCAGGAGTAACCGATGCAGCGTTCTCTGGAAAAGGCTAGCCACTGGCTGGCCTTTTGTTGTCGCGTGGTCGCCGGTGTAGCGCTGGTAGCGCTGCTGATGGTGACCATCGCCGATGTCAGCACCCGCTATCTCTATCGCTTGACCGACGGCGCCTTCGCGCTACGCGTGAGCGGAAGCGTCGAACTTGTGAGCTATCTCATGCTGTGCTCGCTGCTCGCGGCCATGGCGGCCAACGTCGAGAAAAGCCAAGTGGTGGTCGAGGCGTTTTCGCATCGCCTGCCCCAGTGGATGAAAAACCGCCTTCACGGCGTCTATCTGCTGGGCTTTGCCGCGTTGGGACTGGTGCTGTTTACCGGGCTTCTGGATTCGGCGGCGGCGGCCTCGCGTCACGGTGAGGTGACCCAGGATTTGCGCCTGCCCATGGGGCCCATTTACTACGCGGCGGCGGCCATGAGCCTGCTGCTTGGCATTCGTAGCGCCCTGCACGCGCTGCTCTGTGCGCTCTTTGGTGCTGACGTGGAGGTGGCCGATGGGGAGTGAAATGATTGGAGCGCTGGGGCTTGGCCTGCTCTTGGTACTGATGGTGCTCAGAGTGCCCGTCGCGCTGACCATGCTGATCATCGGTGTGGGTGGTTTTGCACAGATCATCAGTTGGGACGCCGCCATCGCGCAGCTCAAGACCGTGCCCATCGAAGTGCTGTCGAACTACAGCTTCAGCGCCGTGCCCATGTTCATTTTAATGGGCGTGCTGGCGGCGCATTCGGGCATGGCAGGCAAGCTTTTTGACGCCACGCGCACGATCTGCGGCGGCTGGAAAGGGGGGCTTGCCATTGCCGCGGTCGGCTCCTGTGGGGTGTTCTCGGCGATTTCCGGCTCGTCGCTGGCCACAGCCAGTACCATGACCCGCGTGGCGCTGCCGGAAATGGAGCGCTACGGCTACAACCGGGGCCTGGCCACCGGAGCGCTGGCCGCTGGCGGCACGCTCGGTATCATGATTCCGCCGAGTATTGCGCTTTTGATCTACGCCATTTTGACCGAGCAGTCGGTCGGCGACATGTTCATGGCGGGGCTGATTCCGGGCCTGATGGGGCTGGTCATGTACGCGCTGACGGTAACGGTCGTCATGCGCCTGCGCCCAGACCTGGCAGTGGCCGGCGAGCGGACGTCCTGGCGGGCGAAGTTTTCCTCGATATCCGGGCTGATACCGTTCTTCGCCGTTTTCCTGGTGATGATTCTGGGGATCTATTTCGGCCTGTTCACCCCCACGGAAGGCGCCAGCGTTGGGGCGTTCGCCACGCTTCTCTACGCGCTTTACAAGGGCATGCGCGGAGCCGGTCTCTGGCGCAGCCTGCAGGAGACGCTGGCGCTGTCGTCGGTGGTGTTTTTCATGCTGGTCGGCGCCGAGACGCTGGGCTACTTCATCTCGGTCTCGCGGATTTCGTTTTCCATCAGCGACTTTCTCTACGGCATGGACCTGGCGCCCATCGCGGTGGTGCTGTGCATCCTTCTGCTCTACTTCGTGCTCGGCATGTTCATGGACTCGATCGCCATGCTGGTGATCACCGTGCCGGTGGTGTATCCGATCATCCAGGCGCTGGGCATTGATCCGGTCTGGTTCGGGATCATCACGGTGCTGACGGTGGAGCTTGGCCTGATCACCCCGCCTGTGGGCATGAACGTGTTCGTCATCAAGGCCATGGCGCCGCACGTGGGCCTGGGCGAGATCTTCAAGGGCGTGGCGCCGTTCATCGTGTCGGACTTCTTGCGACTGGCGCTGCTGATCATTTTCCCGGTGCTAAGCACGTTCTTTTTGCTCTAGCCTTATCTGCTCTCATCCTGACTGGCTCGGGGCCTCGTTGGCGCTGGAAAAATACGGCGCGAGGTGGTCCTTGAGTCGGGCCCGGTCGGCGGGCTCTTCGATGCGGCTGTTGGTCAGCATGTTGTCGAACAGCGCCTGACGCTTTTCCCGCGACGAGGGCAGCGCCTTCACGTGAGTGTCGATCCAAATCAACTGACCGCTTTCGTCGATCATCAGGTTGTCCAGATGCAGGTCGCGGTGGTAGTAGCCCGCCTCGGCCAGCGCCGCCACCTGGAAGGCCAAGGTATCGATGAAGCGGGCGCGGCTGGTGTCATCAAGGTCGGCATAGTAGTCGCTTCCCGCCTGACACCGGCTCATGTGCTCCATGGCATAGAGCGAGCCCAGCGGGTTCAAGAAGTTGAGCGCTACGCCGTAGCAGCGCACGTTAACCGTGCGCTGGCCCAGCTTTTTCAAAATACGCCGGCTCTGGTACTCCTTGTGAGCGTCATAGGAGCCGGTCAAGCGCTTGGAAATGATGTCGCGTCCCAGCCAGCGCCAGAAATCCTCGCGGGGTGAGTATTTATCGTGCACGAGCTTGAACAGCGTGCCGGTCTTCTCCTGCAGAAAAAAGCGGCTGCTGCTCTTGTCATCCAGGTGGGGCATGGGCGTCAAGCCGTGCAGATTCAGCACCGGGTTCATCGGCGCGCGGTTGAGCAGGTACCAGCCAGGCCGTTTTAAAAAAAAGAATCGCTGTAATTTTTTATACATACGCAAGCCTTAAGCTACCGGGTGAGTACCCATAGGGTATCGTGGGAGATCGCGATCCCTGAATTATGGCACTACTCTGCGCGCTCTGAAAATTGGCGCTGTCGAAACGCGCGCGGGGCCAACGACGTGTTGCGTTTGAAGAACCGGGTGAAGTAGGACGGCTCGGAGAAACCAAGGCCATCGGCGATCTCGGCGATGGTCATGTTGGTATAGGTGAGCTGGCGCTTGGCCTCCAGCAGCACCCGCTCGTGGAGTATCTGCAGGGCGCTCAGGCCCTCCTGCTGGCGGCACAAAAGGTTGAGGTGCGCGCGGCTGAGGCCAAGCTCGCCGGCCAGCGCCTCGATGCCGGGCTGCTCCTTGAAGCGCTGCTCGATTAGCGCGTGGAACTGTTCAAGGTGCTGGCGGCCCTTTTCGCGCGGTTTGGGCGCTAAACGCCGGGGCGCGGGTTTGCGCGGCAGTACCAGGCGCTCGAGCTCGATGGCCAGTGCCTGGGCCAGCACCTCCAAAAGCTGTCGCCGTCCCGGCGCCGGGTGGCGATACTCACGGTCGATCTGCTCGACGAGTGTCACGATCTGCGCTCTATTGGCGGCGGTTTCAAGGGTGTAAAACCCTGGCTGCTTGAGCGCTCGGCCATCGTCCAGCGCGACTCCCAGATGGTCCGCCAGCGGTTGAGCCAGGGTCACGATGTACCCCGCCACGTCCGGCGAAAAACAGAATCCGTGAATCGTCATGGCCGGTACCACGATGACCCCCGCATCCCGCTGATAGTGGTGGGCTCCCTCCAGCTCCAGATCCACGCTGCCCTGCGTGACCAACAGTACGTGAACCAGATCGGTATGGCGGTGCGGGCGAATACGCCAGTCGTGCAGCCGGCTACGCTCAGGAATCGATTCGCAGTGCAAAAGATCCGGCGTGGGCCAGCGACTTGTTTCGCCGTAAAGCTTGAATACAGGAACGATGGAAGGCTGTGACATCGAGTGCTCCTGGCGCATTTGACTAAAGTCGATCATTTATACGCCAAAAATCCAGATAATAGGCGATATCCTGCCTTATCCCAGCGCTTCTTTCGATCAAAAATACAACTTATAGATCGTGTGGAACAGATCGTATAGAACACGCTTGGGGAGAACCTTCGATGAAAACACAGGTGGCGATTATCGGTGCCGGGCCGTCCGGTCTACTGCTGGGGCAGCTGTTGCAGCGCCAGGGAATCGACAACGTGATCCTCGAGCGGCGCAGCGGCGAGTACGTGCTGAGCCGTATCCGCGCCGGGGTGCTGGAGCAGGGCACGGTGGACCTTCTGCGTGAAGCCGGCGTCGACCGGCGCATGGATGAAGAGGGTCTGCCCCACGACGGCTTCGAGTTGGCTTTCGACAACCGCCGCGTGCGCGTGGCGCTGGACGAGTTGACTGGCGGCAGTCGGGTGATGGTTTACGGTCAGACCGAGGTGACGCGCGATTTGATGGCGGCTCGCGACGCCGCCGGGGCTACCACGTTCTATGAGGCGGACAACGTTCAGCTCTTCGATCTGGAAAGCGACGCGCCTTATCTAACCTTCGAGCATAACGGCGACACCCTACGGCTCGACTGTGACTACGTGGCCGGCTGCGACGGCTACCACGGCGTCTCGCGCCAGAGCATTCCCGGTGATCGCCTCACTGAGTTCGAAAAGGTTTATCCCTTTGGCTGGCTGGGGCTTTTATCCGACACGCCGCCGGTGTCCGACGAGCTGATCTACGCCCGCCACGCGCGTGGCTTTAGCCTGTGCAGCATGCGCTCCGCTACCCGCAGCCGCTACTACCTGCAGGTGCCGCTGGATGAAAAAGTGGAGGACTGGTCCGATGAGCGCTTTTGGGAAGAGCTCAAGCGCCGCCTGCCCGATGAGGTGGCCAACCAGCTCGTGACCGGGCCTTCCATCGAGAAGAGTATCGCGCCGCTTCGAAGCTTCGTGGTTGAGCCCATGCAGTTTGGCAAACTTTTTTTGGTCGGCGATGCGGCGCACATCGTTCCGCCCACCGGCGCCAAGGGGCTCAATCTCGCCGCCAGCGATGTGAATACGCTCTACCGGCTGATGGTGAAGGTCTACCAGGAAGGCCGCACGGATCTGATCGAGCGCTACTCACCGACCTGCCTGAAACGGATCTGGAAGGCTGAGCGCTTCTCCTGGTGGATGACAACCATGCTGCACAATTTCAACGACGAAGACAGTTTTGACAGCCGACTACGGCTCGCCGAGCTGGATTACGTCACAAGCTCCGAGGCAGGGCTCAAGACGATCGCCGAGAACTATGTCGGTTTGCCCTACGAGCCGCTCGAGTAGTGTTAGGTCATACATTCAAAGCGGGGCTGTCTTCTTTTTTGAGTAGCTAATGCTTGCCGGAGCCGGGCAGCCTTCTCAGGATGCTTGGCAAGCTGCTACTAAAGTTGTGTTTTTTAGCAGTAGAGTAACGCAGTACCCTATTTGTATGGAATGCGAATATATGTACGAATAGCGAACACCTCGGCAGTTACGCATAGGAAGAAGACCATGATGAAAAAGTTTTTAACCGTCAGTTCCTGGGCTGCCTGCGGCAGTGCCATGCTGATTTCCGCCTCCTTTTCGACCGCTGCTGTCGCTGACTGGCCAACGAAGGATGTTAGGCTCGTCGTACCCTACGCGCCGGGCGGAACCACCGATGTACTGTCCCGCCGTGTCGCTGATCTGCTGAGCGATGAACTGGACGCCAACGTCATCGTCGAGAATCGTCCCGGCGCTGGTTCAACGGTCGGTACTGGCCGCTTGGCGCGCGGCGGCCGTGATGCCGATCATACACTTTTGATGGCCTCTCCGGGGCATACGATTGGTGCCGCCATTTATCCCAATCTGTCTTATGACCCTGTCGAAGACTTCACCTTCATTCAGAACGTTATCGACATTCCCAACGTCATGGTGGTGCCGGCGGACAGTCCCTATCACTCGGTCATCGAGTTCATCGAGGCCGCTCAGGATCAGGACATGGCCTTCAGCCACAGCGGTGTAGGCAGCTCCATCCACATGTCCGGTGAGCTGTTCAAAACGCTGACGGGATCTAAAATGACCGCCGTGCCTTTCGCAGGCAGCGGTGCATCGCTCCCCGCCTTGCTGGGCGGCGATGTCGACGTTTCCTTCGAGAACATGCCGACGGTCTACTCGCATATCAAATCGGGCGATTTGCGCGCGCTTGCCGTTACCTCCGAGGAGCGTTCTCCGTACCTACCGGACGTACCCACGCTTTCTGAAATCGGCGAATACAACCTGGATCAGTTCGTGACGACCGCCTGGTTTGGTTTGATTGCGCATAACTCGTTCCCCGAAGAGGGTTATGACACCTTGAAAGCGGCACTGGACGAGGTCATGGAGCGTCAGGAATTCCTCGACTTTGCCGAGCAACTGGGCGCCCAACCGGGGCAGGTCGAAGGTGAAGAGTTCAAGCAGTTTGTCATCGATGACTTGGCACGCTGGCAGGAGGTTGCCGAGCAGGCAGGCATCAGCCAGTAAACGCTTGTTGGTAGAACAAGGGCGAAGGTCGCAACGGCCTTCGCCTTTCTTGCTTACTTTAACGTGTCTCCCTGGGAGGCAGTTATGTCGTTCTCCGGTCCCAATGTCGTGAAAAAGATCAAAGATTCTCTGGATTTTATCACCGGCGTCATACTGCTGGTGATTTCGCTTGTCCTGGCGCTCTATCTCGTACCTAACTATATCGGTGAGCCTCCCATTCTTCAGAACCCAATGATGTCGCCCAGGTGGCTACCCAACATCGTCAGCTGGTTGATGTTTGCTTTCTCCATTCTGCTGATCCTGCAAGGGGTTCTGGTTCACCAGGATGGCGAAAACGATGAGCGAAAACTGGTGAAAGGGCCTCTGCGTCGTTTCATCATCATGCTGGTCGCCGTATTGATCTACATTCTTTTTTTCGAGTCACTGGGGGCGATCGTGACCGGCATTTTGGCGACCGTTCTCCTGTTTCTGGCTCATCCCGTCAGAACCTGGTGGGCGTATGGCTTTGCCATCGCTTTTCCCGTTGGCGTGACGTTGCTCTTTGTCAACGTGATGAATGTTCCTCTTCCGTTGATGCCCCTCTAAAGACGCGACAGCAACGTACGGCTTAGGTGATTTATGGAAAACTTCTCGGAAGTCTTACAGTTATTTTTGAGCATCGATAATTTCATCGCGATTGCGCTGGGTGTCGTCATCGGTGTCACCGTCGGCTCGATTCCCGGTCTCACGGCTACCATGGCGGTGGCGCTGGCTTTGCCTTTCACCTTTTCGATGCAGCCGGTCGCCGCTATTCTGCTGCTCGTGGGTATCTATAAGGGCGGCATGTACGGCGGGTCGATCACGGCCATATTGATTCGAACACCAGGCTCTCCTGCCTCGGCCTGCACTCTGCTTGATGGCTATCCCATGGCGCAGCAGGGGAATGCCAAAAAGGCGCTGAAAACGGCGCTTTTCTCCTCGGTCATCGCCGACTTTATCTCCAATATCGCCCTGATCTTCTTTGCCGCGTACCTGGCCAAAATAGCGCTCAATTTTGGCGCGCCGGAATTCTTCTGGCTGATCTGCTTCTCTCTGACCATCATCATCTCGCTGGCCAGCGGCTCCATGGTGAAAGGGCTGTTGGCTGCCTTAATGGGCATCCTTTTGTCGCTAGTGGGGCTGGATTCAGTCTTCGGTTCGCAGCGTCTTACCTTTGGCAACTACAACCTGATGGATTCGATCTCCTTCATTCCGCTGTTGATCGGTCTGTTTGCCATACCGGAAATACTGGAATTCTATAGAAAGAAGATCGTGCCTCACATCAAGGCCAAGGCGAGCGGTGCGGGCATGACCATGGCAGAGTTGAAGCGCAGCCTGAAAAGCATCATCCGGGGCAGCTTGATCGGTGTACTGATCGGCGCCATCCCTGGCACCGGTGCAACGGCCGCTGCTTTCATATCCTACAGCGATGCTCGGCGGCGCTCGCCCAACAAGGCCAACTTCGGCAAGGGTGAAGTCGAGGGTGTAGCCGCTGCCGAAGCGGGCAACAACGGGGTTGCGGGCGCCACGCTGATTCCTCTGCTGTCGCTGGGGATTCCCGGCGATGTCATTACCGCCATCATTCTGGGCGCCTTCATGGTGCATGGTTTGACTCCCGGGCCCATCATGTTCCAGGAGAACCTCTCGCTGATCTACGCCTTGTTCCTGGGCATCATGTTCAGCTCGCTCATCCTGCTGGTCGTCGGTAATGCGGCCATCAAGTACTTTTCGCTCATTGCTGATATTCCCAAGTCCATCCTGTTCCCAATCGTGTTGATGTTCTGTGTTTATGGCGCCTACGCGGTCAACAATTCGACCTTCGATATCTGGCTCATGCTGGTATTCGGGTTGGTGGGCTATCTCTTCAATCGTTCGGGCATACCTGCCGCGCCTTTTTTGATCGGCTTTATTCTAGGGCCAATGTTCGAGGATAACCTTCGACGTTCGCTGTTGATCAGTCACGGGGATCTATCGGTTTTCGTACGCGGACCTATCACCTGGTTCTTCATCGCGCTGACATTCGGGTCCATCGCCTATGCGCTGTTCAAGTTCTTTCAGGAGCGGCGCGCGGCTGGCAAGGACAGGCAGCTGGAGTCGTGAGCGTTTCAGGATGGCCTTTGGGCCATGATCATCATCAAGCAGGGGAGCGTCCATGGCTGGGCCTTTGAAAGGAGTGCGGGTACTCGACTTGAGCCGGGTGATGGCCGGCCCCTGGTGTACGCAGATACTGGCGGACATGGGCGCCGAGGTGATCAAGATCGAGCGCCCCGTGCTTGGCGACGATACGCGCCACTGGGGGCCACCCTGGTGGCAGGGTGAGGGGCAGTCGCCGCCCCAGTCGGCTTACTATCTTTCGGCCAATCGTGGCAAGCATTCGGTCACGGTCGATATCGCTAGACCGGAAGGCCAGGCCCTGCTCCATGAACTCGCCGAGCAGTGCGATATCGTCGTGGAGAATTTCAAGACGGGTGGGCTTGCGAGCAAGCGGCTCGACTACGCGAGTCTAGCGGCGATCAATCCGGCCATTATTTACTGCTCGGTCACCGGGTTCGGGCAGACCGGCCCTATGGCCAGCATGGCGGGCTACGACTATCTCATCCAGGCGCAGGCGGGGCTTATGAGTATCACCGGTGTGCCGGACGATGAGCCGGGCGCCGGGCCGCAGCGCGTGGGCATGGCGGTAGCGGACCTGACCACGGGCATGAACGCCGTCATTGCCATACTCGGTGCCTTGCATCACCGCCACCAGACCGGCGAAGGCCAGCATATCGACATGGCGCTGCTCGACGTGCAGGTGAGCTGGCTTGCCAACCAGGCGTTGAATTACTTCTGTAGCGGCACGCCCCCGAAACGTACCGGGGAATACCACCCTAATCTGGTTCCCTATCAGCCGTTCCCTACCTCGGGCGGCGAGAAAGTCATTATCGCAATCGGTAACGATGGCCAGTTCCAGCGTTTCTGCAACGCCGTCGGCCTGGCCGAGGTGGCCCATGATCCACGCTTTGCCACTAACCCCATGCGGGTTCAGCATCGCGAAGCGCTGGTGGCCATCATCCGCCAAGTGACGCAGAGCTTTGATAGCGCGGCGTTGACGGAGCTCTTGCAGTCTATCAGTGTCCCCTGCGGCCCCATTCAAGACATCGCGCAGGTCTTCGAGGACGAGCAGGTAAAAGCCAGGGGAATGAAGGTGGATGTGCCGGGCGCCTTTGGAAGCGTGCCCGGCGTTGCCAACCCCATCAAGTACTCCAAAACGTCGCTGAGCTACACCAAGGCACCGCCGGCGCTTGGTGAAGATACGCGGGACGTGTTGGGCCGCCTGCTGGGCAAGAGCGACGAAGCAATTCGCCGCTTACAGGAGAGTGGCGTCGTGTAGGCGGCTTAGCCGACGGTGACACCGCCGCAGACGAAAAGTGTCTGGCCGGTAATGAAGCCGCTGCGCTGGTCACAGAAGAAGCTGACTGCCTGGGCGACCTCTTCGGGCTGGCCCATACGCCGTAGGGGAATGTTATCGATGATGCGCCGCGCGCGCTCGGAGTCACGCGGGTTGTTCTCCCAGAACGCCGTGGTGGCGATCGGCCCCGGTGCGACGCAGTTCACGGTAATGCCATCCTGGGCAAGCTCCAGCGCCCAAGTGCGTGCCATGGCCTGTACGGCGCCCTTGGTGGCGCTGTAGAGGGTTCTGGCTTCCTTGCCCAGCACCACGCGACTGGCGTTGAAGACGATACGGCCTTCCCCGCTTTCTCGCAGCTTGGGCAAGAGCGCCTTGGTACAGACCAGCGCCGCGCGCACGTTCAAGTGCATCAGCTTGTCGAAATCGTCGATGTCGGTATCGTCCAAAAGCGCCGGTGCCACAATGCCGACGTTGTTCACCAGGCAGGTTACGGGGAGATCCTGAGTCACCTTCAACAAAAGTTCCTGGGTCGCGCTGGCGTCTGAAAGGTCGACCTGGTAGGCGTACTCCTTCAGCGACGGGGCGTCGGGTTCGACGATATCGAGCACGATGACGCGGTAGCCATCCTGCTGAAGACGCAGGGCGATCGCCTGACCGATATTGCGGGCGCCGCCTGTCACGACAGCAAAGGGAGTCGTCATACAGTGCTCCTGATCAGTAAGTGAAAAAACAGACAAGACCGCCGTTTAGCGATCATCTTCCCGGATAGAGGAGGGGTGGCGGCACAGCGGCCTCACCGTGATGGCCATGTAAGGGAAAAGCGGTAGTCCGGACAGCAGCTCGTGCAGTTCTGCGTTGCTTTCCACGTCAAAGATACTGACGTTGGCGTAGCTGCCCGCTATGCGCCACAGGTGGCGCCACTTGCCTTGGGTTTGGAGCTGCTGGGCATACGCCTTCTCCCGAGACTTGATCTCGTCGGCCATGTTGGAAGGCATGTCGTTGGGAAGTTCTACCACCATTTCCACGTGAAATAGCATGGGGGGCTCCGTCTTGGGGCTATACCGGGTTTATAGATGACAAATGCCGTTTAGGTAGGCCTTACGCCAGCGACAGATGACGACGCGCTCGAAAAGGCCTGCCTGGCTAAACGGGTCGTCGTCGATGAGGGCTTGGGCCTGCTCGCGCGTTTCGCAGTCGACCAAGTAAAGCCCGCCATCAGCGTGGGCGCCGTCATCGGATAGCTTGGCACCGCATGCCAGCAGGCGTTCCTTGTGGGTTTCGAGGTAGGCCAAGTGGTCATCACGCACCTCGAGGCGCAGCGCATGCTGGCCGGGCTTGTCGAAAGTTTCGATCATGTAGGGCATCGTCACTGCTCCTGTCGTTCGGTGTTTATCAGGCGCCCAGATAACCCCAGAGCCATACCGCGCCCACGAAGATGATGCCCAGGTACATGAGGATCAATACCATGTAGCCCATCACGTCGCGCAGTTTTAGACCCGAAATGGCCAGGACGGGAAGAATCCAGAATGGCTGAACCATGTTGGTCCACTGGTCACCGATCTGTACCGCCAGCGCCGTTGCGGCATGGGACGCGCCAAGCTCGGTGGCCGCTTCGATCATGACTGGGCCCTGCACCGCCCATTGACCGCCGCCGGAAGGCGCGAGGATATTGATGACGCCGCCGCTGACGAACGACCATATGGGCAGGGTGGTCGCGCTTGAAATATCCACGAAGAGGTTGGCAAAGCTCACCATCAGCCCCGAGCCCACCAGAATACCCATGATGCCAGCGTAGAAGGGGTACTGAATGATGATACCCGATACGATGCGTACGCCATCGTTGAGCGCGGCCAGGTACTGGGCGGGTGATGCGAACAGCAGGATACCGAGAAAGACGAAGGTGAAGTTGACCGTATTGAGATTCAGCGATCCGCCATCCAGGCTGTAGAGCACAACGTAAAGCATACCCAGCAGACCGATGCCGATGCCAACGATCCGGCTATGGTTGAGACGTTCGGCAAGCGTCGCGTCTCGGGTGTCGCCCAGTGTCGGTGCTGCCGGTTTCTCGACGGTACCAAGGTCGATCTCGATGATATCCTCAGGGTGCTTAGGGTGCAGCCAGGCGTTGAACAGCGGCAGCGTCACTATGATGAGCGCGCTGGTAATGAGCAGAATCGGCGAGAAGATGGTTTGCGAAAGCGGCACCAGTCCCATCTCGTCTTGCAGGAAATGCCCCTCGGTGGCGATCAGCAGCGGTACGCTGCCGGAAAGCCCGATGCCATAAAGGGCAAAGCCGGAGTAAGCCGCGGCGATAACCAGAGGGTAATGCAGGCCTCTGACCTTCACCGCCAGTTTTTGAGCCACGATACCCCCGATCACTAAGCCAAACCCCCAGTTGAGCCAGCTGCCGACCCCGCCGACCAGGGTGGCCACGACGATGGCGGCAAAGGGCGTGGTGACAAGGCCCGCGATGTGATCGAGAAGGCGATCGACCAGCGGTGTCTTGGCGAGGATGTAGCCCGCCAGCAGAATGACAGTCATCTGCATGCTGAACGCAAGCAGGCCCCAGAAGCCATCGCCCCAGAAGCGCGTAGCGGCGAATACCGACGTTCCCTCCACGAGCATGGCAAGCACGATGGTCACGGCCGTCAAGAGGACGGCAATCACCAGAGGGTCGGGCATATAGCGGCTGACCAGTCGCGTAAAGAAGTTGGCCATAGCCTGCATGGCGATTCTCCGAGTGTTGAGATACTTTAATTGTGCGTATAGCGTACTTGTGTTCGCATGGTGATGATGATTGAGCTTATTAAGCGGGCTAACAATGCGACGTTAGTCGCAAGCTGCTCGCCAGTCAGGCCGTGAGGTTGATTCGGCGAGTTCATGAAAAGCGGACAAGGGCCGGCATCGACGACGCTGGTCAGGCTTTGCACGACATCGACAATGAGGCAGAAGAAATGACGCAATCGGTTGATCGCGTAGTGATCGTGGGCGCCGGTACCATGGGCGTGACGCTTGCCAAGCTGATGCTGGCACATCGTATATCGGTACGGATGATCGACACTCATCACGCCGCTCTCGAGCGTTGTCGCCAGGCAATCGACCTGGCGTTTTCCGATGCTGCCACGCCAGTAGGCAAGCTCGAGGTACAGACGGGCTGGTCCCGAGAGGGCAATGACACCATTGTAATCGAGAGCGTGACGGAAAATCTGGCGATCAAGCGTGTGGTGATTGCCGAGGCCGAAGCGAACTGTGGTACCGGTACGCTGATCGTCACTAACACCTCGGGGCTTTCGATCGACGCGATTGGCCAGGACATGCGTCACCCCGAGAGGCTGGCCGGGGCGCATTTCTTCAATCCGGCGGATCTGATCCCCGCCGTGGAGGTCATTCCCGGCGCCGCCACTACATCGTCTGCGATCCACCGGACCTGTGATTTTCTGACACGCATCGGTAAGCGCCCGGCGGTGCTCAAGCAAAGCGTTCCCGGCTTTGTGGCCAACCGTATTCAGCACGCCATCATGCGTGAGTGTCTTTCCCTGCTGGAAAAGGGAGTGGTGGACGCGAAGGCGCTGGACGAGATCGTCCAGTTCTCCATCGGCGTTCGTTTGGCGCTCAATGGACCTCTCATGCAGCGTGATCTGAACGGGCTCGATACGCATTTAAATATTGCCCGCTATCTCTACGAAGATCTGGAAGATACCCATACCCCGTCCCGGCTGCTGGAAGAGCACGTAGCGAAGGGATGGCTAGGCATCAAGGCGGGACGTGGTTTTTACGAGTGGGATCAGGCGGGTACCCGGCAAACGACGCGTGAAGCGCTGGAGCGTGTGATCTCATTGGCCATGGAACAGAAAGGGGGCGAAGGCAATGAAAATGTCTGAATCGACGGCGCGCTGGCAACAGCGCCCCGAAGGCTCCAACTGGGGCGATTTCGGGCCTGACGATGAATTGGGCCGGGCCAATCTGCTTACCGCGGAGCAGGTACTGAAGGGCGCCAGGGAGATCGTAACCGGAAACGTGTTCACGCTCTCATTACCGCTGGACCTTCCCGGAGGACGTGCGCTGAATCCTCGTCGCTTCCCGCCTAGGCTGTCACCCACTCGGCTAGGGGAGGATCAGTATCTCAACTTTGCACTTTCCAACCTTCGCCCGGGCCTTGTCGATGTCATCAGCGACGATGCGGTGCTGCTGTCGCTTCAGTACTCCTCCCAGTGGGATTCGCTGGCACACGTAGGGGCCCTATTCGACGCCAACGGCGATGGCAAAGCCGAGCGGTGCTACTACAACGGCTATCGTGCCGAAGAGCATATACAGGGCCCTGGTAACGCCGAGGATATGGAGAGCCCATCCCGAGCCAAGCGCCTCGGGGTGGAAAACATGGCGATGCACGGCATGCAGGGGCGAGGCGTGCTCGTGGACCTGGCGCGTGTATTCGGTCCCGGCCGCACGCTGGTGGGGTATCACGAACTCATGCATGCACTGGAAACGCTGGGCGTGACGGTAGAGGCCGGCGATATGCTGGTGATGCGCACGGGCTTCGCCGAAGAAATCGTCAAAATGAACGGCTCACCAGATCTGGACACGCTCAAGCGTACCGGCGCCGTACTGGACGGCAGAGACAAGGCGCTGCTCGAATGGATCAGCGATAGCCAGATATCCGCGCTGTGCGCCGATAACTATGCGGTCGAAAATGCCGATCATGAACTAACCGAGACTGACTGCTGCAAGCTGCCGCTGCACCACCACTGCCTCTTCAAGTTGGGACTGCCGTTGGCCGAGCTTTGGCACTTGGGGCCGCTGGCCGAGTGGCTGCACGCGCACCGGCGTACACGTTTCTTTCTGACCGCGCCGCCCTTGCGGCTACCGGGGGCCATCGGCTCACCAGTAACGCCGGTGGCGACCGTCTGAGGCTAGCGTTGTGGCAGGCGTCCGCGTATTTCTTCGAGCAGGCTCAAGCACAGTCCTTGGCCTGCTGAAAAGGTGCATGAGCCGATCCAGCACTCAATCGAATTCACCTTGATGCCTTCTTTGGAGTCTCCTTGTACTTGTCGAGTATGTCGCGGTCGTTATCGCGCATGGTTCGTATAGCTTGGGTGCTGAACACTTTCTCACAGGAGCAGCACTTCGATATCCATCTGCAACTGGCCGAACTGGTTTACGTTACAAGCTCCTGGGGAGCTTAAGACCATCGCGAAGACCCATATGGGGTTGCTTTATGAGTCGCTCGAGTAGTGTTAAGTCATGCTTGAGCGTTCGCTTGGGTATGGCATGCTGATTTCACTTGCCAGGAAAACCTATGGTGTTAACCACAAATCAGGCGCGTTTATAGTGATGGTCAACACGACCGTACAAGGCGCTATAGGCGTCTTGAAATCCATTAGTCGTAAATAGTACTTGGCAGCGATTCTTTTGAAACATGTTCTGATGGGGGCATCGTTGCGACAACGCCATGCTCGTTAGCTGTTTTTCTAACTAAACTATGTTTTTAACACGCAAATACTGAGATGTTCATCGTGAACTTGCTCAATCGGGTATATAACACTACCTGATAGGTATTGGTTCTCAAGAAAGCCAAGCGCAACAATTGTGAGTGTGAAAATTATCAGGAACCTCGCATGTCGCACTCTCACGTAACGGCCAACGGTGACTCCAGTACCGATATCTCACCTTTCAGGCCTCTGTCACTTTTGCTGGGTGTTGCGGTGAGTTTAGCCATATTTTTCTTGCTACCAGACACCTTGGCATTCAATGCGCGGTTGGTCGCGGCCATCGCCATGTTGATGGCGGTTTGGTGGATGACAGAAGCTATTCCTATTCCAGCGACATCGCTTTTGCCGCTTGTCCTGTTCCCTTTCTTTGGCATTGCCTCTATTTCGGCGACGGCTTCGCCCTACGCGCATAGCATTGTGTTTCTTGTGTTGGGAGGCGTGCTGCTGGGTCTCGCGACACAGCGCTGGAATCTGCACCGTCGCTTTGCCTTGCTGACGGTGCTCACTGTAGGCACTAAGCCTGCGCAAATTGTCTTTGGACTGATGTTCGCCAGCTGGTTTATCACCATGTGGGTGAGCAACACCGCTACTGCGGTGATCATGGTGCCGATCGGTGGCTCGATCATTGCGCTGGTTAAATCGTTGGGCAATGGCGACGATACGCCTAAATTCTCCGCCGCCGTGTTGTTGGGGATCGCCTACGCCATCACCATTGGATCGATGGCAACATTGATCGGCCAACCGCCCATGGCACTAATGCGTGCCTATATGGAAGATACTCACGGAGTCAGTATTGGATTCGGGCACTGGATGCTGCTGGGTGTGCCTTTCTCGACAGCCATGTTGATCGCCGCCTGGTTTGTACTCACCAAGCTAGTGTTTCGCGCTGAAGTCGAGGACATTCAGGGCGGGCGGGCTATGATCGAGGCCCAGCTTAAGGAGATGGGTCGGCTTTCTGTGGAAGAAAAGCGCGTGCTGATGGTATTCGCCGGGGCGGTGTTTTTCTGGGTTTTTGTTCCACTACTCGGCAAGCTTGCAGTCGTGCAATCAGCGCTGCCGTGGCTTGCCAATATCAATGACACCAGCATTGCCATTCTGGCGGCATTACTGATGTTCATCATCCCGGCCACCAAAGGCCAAGGGGCGCTATTAGAGTGGTCGGCAACGCGCGATGTGCCTTGGGGCGTTCTGATTCTGTTTGGCGGTGGTTTGACGCTTTCTGCTCAATTCACCGCAACGGGGCTAAGCGTTTGGATTGGCGAGAGCGTTTCCGGACTCGCTGGCTTGCCGCCGATTTTAATTCTTTCGATAACGGCTCTGGTCATTATTTTGTTAACCGAGCTGACCAGTAATACCGCTACCGCAGCTGCTTTTTTCCCCATTATGGGTGCGATTGCCACGGGGCTGGGCATTGATCCATTTTTGATGACGATAGTCGTCACCTTTGCAGTGAGCTGTGCTTTTATGCTGCCGGTCGCGACACCCTCTAACGCGGTTGCGTTTGCGACGGGGGATTTGCCGATTAAAAACATGATTCGAGCGGGTGTTTGGTTAAATGTAATTGGCTTACTGTTGATTATTGGGGCACTTTATACGTTGATACCCCTTGTTTTTAGCGTCATATAATAAAAGCTAAAAAATAGAATTGTTTGATAAAAGCATCTTCAGAAAGGTGCATCCAGCTCGCCCATGACTCTATTTGGTGCATCTGATGAGCGAAAAGGGTTAAAAAAACCATTTTTCCAAAAATGAATCTCTTTGCATTTAATAATAAACTTATGATTTATCGATGATTTTTGAATTTGGTCTTGATTTTGCAATAAAACGCTTAGCATTTACTTTATTTTTCATGTGATGTTGAATGTTTTTTTGCTTGATGTTACATGTATATCCAGTAAAAAAATAAAATAGAGGTCGTGACCTATGATAAATAAGCCGCTTCAACTACTCAAAAAAACATATAGCCAGCAGTGGAAGCTACGAGTAGGAGTGGGGTGCGCTGGGCTATTGTTTAGCGCTTGCACTATTGCTGAAGAAATAAACTTAAACTATGCGTTTTTCGCGCCAGCGCAGACATTCCCGGCTGTGCAAATGGAACGTTGGGCCACGCTTCTCAACGAGCGAACCGATGGGCAAGTTTCGGTCAATACGTTTCCGGGTGGGACGCTGCTTAGTGCTTCAAACATGTACGACGGTGTTTTGAATGGTGTCGTCGATATCGGACTTTCAGCGACTTCCTATGAGCCCGGTCGTTTTCCGCTCATTAACCTCGTTGGCAGTATAACGGGTATTGAGGTTAATTCACGCGTGGCGAGCCAAGCACTCTTTGATCTGATCGGTGAATTTCCGGCCGAAGAAACAGGGCTTGAGGGGTTCAAGGTTATAACGGCGTTCACGTCCGAACCTGGCTATTTGCATACTCAGGCACCAGTGACATCGCTTGAACAGTTCGAAGCACAAGAGATACGCGTTCCGGGAGATAGTACAGCAGTTGTTCAAGCACTGGGTGGAATACCCGTGGGGCTGACGCAGTCTGAAACGGGTGAGGCGCTTCAGGCTGGTATCGTGAGCGGCTACGTGGGTTCTCGCGAAACCCTAATGGATCTGCAGTATGCACGTAACGTTAGCTATGTTACCGATTACCCTCTCACCAATGTCGTCTTCGTCGCTGTCATGAATCAACAGCGTTGGGATTCCTTGCCCGATAATGTAAAGCAGGAAATCGATGCTTTGGGGGCGGAAATGGCTTCCTTCGCGGGTGGCTATCTGGATGAGCATATTCAGGAGTCGCTCGCTTGGGCGGCAGACAAATATGATGTCGAGCAACTGACACTCGAGGATAGTGAAGCGCAGCGCTGGTCTGATCTATTGCAGCCTCTGAACGAGGACAAGTTGAACGATGTGGCGTCTAAGGGGCTTCCGGCATTCGAGCTATATGATCGTTACCTTGAGCTAATCAACGAATATCAATAATGGTGCAGCTAATGCATTCCGCGACGGCTCGGCACGTGTTTATTGATTATTCGAGGAGGCTCGCATATGGATAGGGTAAATCGGTTGGTTAGTTTGTTGCTGCTTTATATCGCCGGTGCGGCACTGTTGATGATGGTATTTATCGTTGTAGGCAATATCGTCATGCGCCAAATTAGTGCCTCTTTCGGTGGGACTACAGAGGTAGTGGGATGGTTAACCGCTATCGTCGTCGCACTCTCTTTGGCCTATTCCCAACGTGTGAAAGCGCATGTAGAGCTGGACCTACTTGTTGCTCACTTTCCGCTACGTGTTCAAGCCATTTTAACCGTAGTGGTGGCACTGACTAGCTTTCTTTTCTTTACCGTCGTGGCTTGGAAGTTATGGGAGTATGGAGTTAATGCCATGCAGCGGGGCTCTTTGTCACAAACGCTGCGCGTGGCTATCTATCCCTTTGTATATCTGGTCGCGTTGGGTTTTTCAGCCTTCTGCCTTGTGCTGTTCGCTGACTTTATAAGCAGTTTTAAAAAGGTGATAACGCAATGAGTATGACGATGGTAGCCCTGATAGGAATACTTTGTCTGTTTTTGCTCATTCTTTTAAGAATGCCTATCAGCTTTGCCATGTTCTTAGTGGGCTTTTTTGGCATGCTGTATATGACAAGCCCTATTGCGGCTTATAATGTTATTAGCTCGGGAATATGGGAGCAGCTGTCAAGCTACTCTTTAAGTGTCATTCCCCTGTTTATTTTTATGGGTGAGCTACTATTTCGCTCAGGAATTACGGAGAAAATATTTGCCTCGGCCTATGCCTGGATTGGCCACTTGCGCGGCTCCATGGCAACTACCACGATCTTGAGTAGTGCCGGGTTTGCGGCCGTCAGTGGTTCGAACACGGCAACAGCCGCCACGGTCGGCACCATCGCGCTACCGGAGATGAAAAAGTTCGGTTATAACCGCGCGTTGAGTGCCGGAAGCGTGGCGGCAGGCGGCACACTTGGCGTCATTATCCCGCCGAGCTCAGTACTCATCGTCATTGCCTTGCAGGCTGAGCTTGCTATCCGCGATCTCTTTCTCGCCAGCATCGTACCAGGGCTCATTCTGGTAGTGCTGTTCATTGCCATGATCGTACTAATCTGTCGCTTGAAACCTCACATGGGACCTCAGGGAAGCCGTTCTTCCTGGTCCGTGCGGTGGCGCTCATTAAAGGGGGTCATCGAGGTCGCCGTACTGTTCATGCTGGTGCTGGGCGGGCTCTTTGCTGGATGGTTTACCTCGACGGAGGCGGCGGCGGTTGGCTGCGTCGGTGCCATGCTGATCACCTTAGTGCAGGGTAAACTGAGCTGGACCGTTCTTCAGGAGGCCGTGGCCAACGCATTGAAATCCTCCGCCATGATTTTGATGCTGATCGCGGGTGCGGTGATTTTTGGTCGCTTTTTGACCATCACTCGACTGCCCTACATGGTCGGTGAGTGGGCTGCCGCACTACCTTTACCTGCCATATTAGTTATGGCCTTTATTCTGCTTATCTACATTATCGGCGGCGCTCTGATGGATGCGATGGGATTTTTGATTATATCGATTCCCATCTTTTTTCCAGTGGCGATGGCACTTGGATATGACCCGATCTGGTTCGGCGTTGTGGTGTGCATCGTGACCAGTATGGGAGCGATTACGCCGCCAGTGGGCGTGAATGCCTTTATTGTTAAAAGCTTGGACGACGAGTTACGCATGGGCGAAACCTTCCGCGGTGTCGGGTACTTTCTACCGCCTTATATCCTGTGTATTGCTTTATTGCTGGCCGTTCCTCAGTTGGTACTGTTCATCCTTTAACGTTTATTAAGGGTGAGACTGGCAGTCACTAAAAACGGCTTGGTAAGTCGGTTTAGATACTTGAATTTTCATGTGATATGTCTACAGAGGCGATCTAACATGACAGTAATTACTTCAGCCGTAGATTTGGGGCAAGGCGGTAAACGCGTTGTCGTCAAGGATACGATCGATATTGAGGGATTGCCTACGATGGCTGCTTCGGCGGCGCTGGCCGAGATCGCGCCGGCATCCCGACATGCGGATATCGTTGCACGCACCCTTCAGGCGGGCTACCACATTGTCGGTAAAGCCAATTTGCACGAGCTGGCATTTGGCATGACCGGAGTGAACGCTTGGACAGGCACACCGGAAAACCCCGGTTATCCGGATTTGGTTACCGGTGGTTCTTCCAGTGGCTCGGCGGCCGCCGTTGCGGCAGGACTGGCCGATATCGGTATCGGCACCGACACCGGTGGCTCCATTCGCGTACCCGCGGCCTGCTGCGGCGTTTACGGTCTGAAACCTACTTTCGGTCGTCTGAGTCGGGAAGGCATCATGCCCGCGGTGAGCAGCCTCGACTGTGTTGGCCCCTTGACGGCAAATTTGCAGGATTTGATCGACTTCATGGCGGCGGTAGATCCCACCTTCTCGGTGGCGCCAGCCGGGGAGTTAGGCTCGTTGGGGGTTATAGACGTCGATGCCGAATCGTCCATTCTGAATGGGCTTGGGCAGCAGCTCGACCAAGCCGAGGCCAAGCAAGAGAGCGTGGCCTTACCGCTGATGGCCGAAGCCTTTCATGCGGCCATGACGGTCATCAACCGGGAAACCTATCTTGCCTGTGAAGCGCTGCTGGGCAGCGGCAAAATTGGAGACGATGTTGCCAAGCGTTTGAACGCGGCGGCTTCAACGTCTGATACAGAGCTTGCCGAAGCCGAGCGAGTCCGCCATGCCTTCACCGCCGAAGTCGACCGCTTGTTGATGCGTCATGACTATCTGGTTCTGCCGACCCTACCGCATTTTCCGATGAAAGCAAGCGAGGCGTTGGCAGGTCGTCAGGATTTGAACATCTCGCTTTTCGTGCGTCCTTTCAACCTCTCTGGCCATCCCGCTTTATCCATTCCTTTGCCGCCGTATCAGGGGCTTCCCGTTTCCATGCAGGTGATAGGGCGTGGCGGTGACGATGCGGGTGTATGTCGTGCCGGCTGGCAACTGATGCAACAGGGAATGCCACTGGAGGCAACCTTCAAACAAGGAGACAAGCATGCCGCAGTACGTCGATAAAGAACAGTGGGGAGGCAAGGCCCGTTTTGACGCATTGCTTGGTGATATTCGCGCTCGACGTGAGGAGATCGAGGCGCTACGCCACCTTCCCTCGGATATCATCGACCAATTCAAGGCCATTGGCGTCTACCGTGCGATGGTGCCTGCTCGATTCGGTGGTGATGAAAAGTCCCCGGCGGAATTTCTTCGCATGGTTGAAGCGATTTCAACCGCCGATGGATCGGCTGGCTGGGTAGCCAGTTTCGGCATGAGCCCCGCCTATCTTGCCGCCTTGCCTGAAAGCACGCTAGAGGAAGTTTGGCGGGAGAGCCCGGATGTAGTATTTGCCGGGGGTATCTTTCCACCGCAGCCTGCAGAGCGTACCGAGCGCGGCTTCAAGGTGAGCGGTCGCTGGAAGTTTGCCAGCGGTTGTATGGGCGCATCGCTTTGTGGCGTGGGCATTCTACCCGAGGAGCAGGGCGCGCTGCCGCGGATGGCGGTAATGCCTCGCTCTCAAGTCCAGATCGATCCGACCTGGAACATGATCGGAATGGTGGGCACCGGCAGTCATGATCTTGTGGTCGAGAATGTCGAAGTGCCCGAAGAGTGGACCTTCGTTCGGGGAGGTAAACCCACCATCGACGGCCCTTTCTTTCGCTATCCATCGCTTTCGTTTGCCGCCCAAGTGCTCTCGGTCACCACGCTTGGAATGGCTCGAGAGGCGCTCGATATCGTGCGGAATTCGGTGAAGGGGCGAAAATCGATCACCGGGGCGCCTAACCTTGGCGAGCGCGAGTACGCGCAGATTGCGATTGCCAAGGCGGAAGCCCGGGTGCAGTCGGCTCGCCACTTTTTCTATAAGAGCACGGATGATGCTTGGCAAGCCATCGAGCAAGGCGGTGTTCCAGATCGCGATCAGGTCAACCTTTTGCGGTTATCTACCACCCACCTGACGCACGAATGCGCCGACGCTATCCAATCGCTCTATCGCATCAGCGGAATGAGCGGTGCCGACAACGCTCACCCGTTATCGCGCATCCTGCGTGACTCTCAACTATGCACTCAGCATGCCTTCATGGGCGAGGTGACCTGGAAGAATGCGGGCGCCATTTTCTTCGGACACGATCCGTTACCGGGCTATCTGTAGCCAACTTTTGACCCACTCATTACGGAGAACATCATTATGCAACGCGTACTTTTCTGTATCGGTATCAACCAGAACTTCATGAATGCCACCGCCGACGAAGGTAAGCAGGTCTGGCAGGCCTTCAGTCAGATGATGCAAGGCATCGATAATCTGCCCGGCGTCACTATCCTGGGCATCATGGATGATGACCGCATCATGGTCGGCCCTTCCGCTACGGCTCCTTGGACGGCGTACATCATGGCCGATGTACCGGACTACGATACGGTCGTCGAGGCCTGCAACTTCTTCCGTACCACGCCCGTCGGTGATGGCACCTACAAACTCTGGAAATACGCTCGCGTTGAAGCGCGAATTGGTCGCGAACTGGTCGTTCCCGAATAACTGTCGCTTTCCAACGAGCAGGCTTGGCATATAAGGCCGCCAGTTAACGCTATCAGGAGAAGATCGTGAACCAGCTGATTGATATCAAGAATATTACTTTGGACCCGGAGCGGTTGGTCGAGAGCGACAAGGTGGCATCAACGATGTACACCAGCGAAGTGCTTTTCGAGCAGGAGCAGGAGAAGATCTTTCACAAGACCTGGGTGTGGGTCGCCCACGAGAGCGAAGTACCTGACAAGGGATCGTTCAAGCTCTCTACCGTCGGTCGCGAGCCGGTCATCGTCGTGCGTGATCGTAAGCAGAACATCCATGTAATGCTCAATCGCTGCAGGCATCGAGGCGCCACGGTGTGCGAGATCCACAAAGGAAAGACCTCCTCTTTCCAGTGCCCTTACCATGGCTGGGGATACGGGCTTGATGGCAGTCTGCGGGCCATTCCACACCCCGAACAGTACGGAGAGGCGTTTGACAAGGCTCAGCATAGTCTCTTCTCCCTACGCACCGAGACCTATAACGGCATGATCTTCGCCACCTTCAACGATGATATCGAGCCGCTCGAGGAGTTTCTCGGTGCTGCCAAAAAGTGGATCGATCTTTTCATGAAGCAAGGTGGCGGCTATCCGGTGAAAACCATGGGTGAGCACCAGTTCTCGGTCCCCATGAACTGGAAAGTACAGCTCGAGAACACCACCGATGCCTATCACTTTCCCATCGTACACAAATCCTTTTTGCAGTCGCTCGATGCCGAAGCCGAAGACACATTCACCTTTCTAGACGGTGAGGGGTTTGTGGAAGATTTAGGCAACGGGCACTCCGTGATGGTCATGATCCCCGAACTGGTTGACCTTGAGGCGGATCTGGAGCGCAAGATCCCGGAGCGCTTCGAGGAACTGGCTGACGAGCTGCGCGCCGAGGGCTACCCGGACGACCAGGTCCGCCGCATCGTCAGGGCAGTCGGCGGTTCTGGCTTCAACCTCAATCTCTTTCCCAATGTGGCGTGCTCGATGGCGTTTTTCCGAGTGTTAACGCCGGTTGCCGTGGACAAGACCGATATCCGCCATATTGCCTTGGGTATGGAGGGGGGGCCCGACGCGGCCAACCGTCTACGCCTGCGTTTGCACGAGCACTTCCAGGGGCCCATGGGCTTCGGCTCTCCCGACGATGCGGAGGTTTGGGAGCGCATTCAGCGCGGCGTCGAGGGCGGCACCGAACTGCCGATCCTGGTAAACCGCGGGATTGAGAAAGAAGAGCAGGGTGAGGCCGGACCGCGTGGTCATGTATCGGATGAGACGGGCATGCGCGCCGCTTATGGCATGTGGAAACGGATGATGCAGGAGTAAGACATGAACAATGCCGAACACGACAATTTGCTATGGCGAGTCACGCAGTTTCTGTGGAACGAAGCGGCCATGCTCGATGCAAAAGAGTATGACGCTTGGCTGGCGCTATGGCAGCCCAAGGGGCTCTACATCATTCCTATCGAGGAAGCCGAGAACTACGCCGACGTCCTCAACCTCTGTTACGACGACGATAAAATGCGGCGCGACCGTATCAAGCGGTTCCAGGATGGCTTCTCGATTTCATCGGCACCGCCTGCGGTTACCGTGCGGACGTTGTCGCGCTTTGTAATCGAAGCGGTCGACGGTCAAACGGTTACGGTCTCCTGCGCCCAGCATCTGGTAGAAGACAAATTCGGCCGTCAACGCCTTTGGGCCGCCAACGTGCGTTACACCCTGACCATCACTGACTCAGGCTTCACGCTCGAGGAGAAAGTGGTTCGCTTGCTCAACTCGGACGGAGTGCTGAATTCGTTCAGCTATTTATTCTGATGGCTACACCACTACCCGACAAGCTTCAAACCGCCGTCGTGACAGGGGGCGCTCGCGGTCTCGGCGTTCACATCGTGCGCGAGCTCCATCGCGCCGGGTTTCGCGTCGTGATCACCGATATTGACCCCACTCCTGCTGAAGCGCTCGCCACCGAGCTGGATCTGGCGGGGGAAACCGCCGTGACTGCCACGCTGGATGTCGATAAGCCGGAAGACTTCCAATCGGTGCTGGATAAGGTCGTTGCACGATTCGGTAGCTGCGAAGTGCTGGTTAACAACGCCGCGCGCACGGCCGTGCAAGGGGTACTCGATATCTCCCCGTCAGATTTCAACTCGGTCATGGCGACCAACGCCGGCGGTACTTTTGCGGGGTGTCAGGTCTTCGGGCGCCACTTCAAGAAAAACGGCTACGGTCGCCTTATCAATCTCGCATCGCTCGCGGGTCAGAATGGCGGCACCGCGACCGGTGCACATTACGCCGCATCCAAGGGCGCCATTCTGACGCTCACCAAGATTTTTGCGCGCGATCTCGCCAAGGATGGCGTGACGTGCAACGCCATTGCGCCGGGGCCGCTGGATACGCCCATGGTCCATGACGTGTTGGGTGACAATCTGGACAAGGCGCTTGCCAACATTCCGGTAGGGCAGTTGGGTGCTCCTGAGCTGGTGGCCCAAATGGTCGCTTTTTTGGCGAGCCCCCAAGCGGCCTTTGTTAACGGTGCTTGCTGGGATGCCAACGGCGGCATTTACATGCGCTGAGCAACGGGAGATGAACATGCAAAATGACCTTTTGACACTACGCATCGATCGCCGAGAAATTCAGTCCAGCGACATCGCGGTGATCGACCTTGTCGCCGTGGATGGAAGTGAGCTGCCTCCTTTCGAGGCGGGAGCCCATGTTGATATTCATCTCGGCGAAGGGCTGATTCGCCAGTACTCGTTGAGCAACCACCCTAGCGAGCGGCATCGTTACCGCTTGGGCGTGTTGCTCGACCCTGACTCTCGCGGTGGTTCCCAAGCAGTACACGAGACACTTCACGAGGGCGTCGAACTCAAGGTGAGCGCACCGCGTAACCTGTTCCCGCTGGCGGCCTCGGCCCATACGCTGCTGGCCGGCGGTGGTATTGGGGTGACGCCAATGATTGCCATGGCGTATGAGCTACAGGCGACAGGGCGCTCTTTCGAGCTCCATTACTGCGCCCGGTCGCGAGAAAGAGCCGCTTTCATTGACGAACTTCAGAGTGCATTCGGCGATGCCGTAGTGCTGCACTTTGATGACGGCGATGCCCGTCAGCGCCTGAATATTGACGAGGTCTTGGCCGCTCAGCCCAGCGATACCCATCTTTATGTTTGCGGCCCTACCGGCTTCATGAACTGGGTCATTGAGGCCGCTAAACAGGCAGATTGGCCCAATGCCTGTGTACATTCTGAGTTCTTCACCGCCGAGGTCGACACCACAGGGGGAGCCTTCGAGGTGGAAGCGGCTGCCAGCGGTGTGACCGTTCAGGTAGAAGAAGGCATGTCGATTGCCAACGCCTTGAAGGCTGCTGGTGTGAAGGTCAACGTATCCTGCGAGGAGGGCGTATGCGGTACGTGTATCTGCGACGTGATCGAGGGGACTCCGGACCATCGCGATCAGTTTCTCAGCGATGAAGAAAAGGAGGATAACGACCAGATTGCCGTGTGCTGCTCACGCGCCAAGAGCCCTAGGCTCGTTATCGATATTTGAACTGACTAAGGGAGCGTCGCCATGCAGCCTTTTGGCACACGGCTTTGCGAGCAGATTCTTAACCTCTGCGGTATCGGTTTACTGCTGATCGCCCTGGTCATTGGCCTTGGCGTACTGATGCACTTGATGGGGTGGTCCCAACTGCTTGAGTTTGATGCTTCCTACACGTTGATAGGGCGGAGTATCACGTTCAACACGTTGATGGGGCTCCAAATACTGCTCTTTACCTATGCCATGATGGTGGCGGCCGCTCCCGTTTTATGGCTTGACCGTCACGTCAGAGTCGATGTGTTGCATGCACGTCTTCCCGCTCGCGGCCGGCTCATCATCGACTTGATTGGTCATCTCTTCTTTGGCATTCCCTTCTTGGTACTGCTGCTGCTGCCAGCTTATCGCTTTGCCGAACGGGCGTACATGACGGGCGAGCGCTCAACCGATGGTGGGTTGATCGATATTTATATCATCAAGGCGGCACTCCCCATTGGGATGACGCTGTTCCTGGCCGTGTTGATATTACTGACCGCGCGACATACCTGGTGTTTGATGACCGGTAGGAGGTCGCATGCTGCTTGATATGTGGATGCCGCTGACAATGGTGCTCCTGCTTTTTATCGGTATTTTATCGGGCTATCCGGTAGCGCTGGTACTAGGCGGTGTATCGGCCATTTTTCTTCTATTCTCGGATTTGCCACTGGCCTTCGCCAATCTGATGCTGACCCGAGTTTACGCCAATGCGTTGAATAATTGGCTTTATATCGCGATTCCCATGTTCATTCTAATGGGATTGCTGTTGGAAAGAACCGGGTTGGCGCGGGAGGCCTTCAGGGTCAGTGAGCGCATGCTGCAGCGCCTTCCCGGTCATTTGGCATTAACAGTACTGTTCATTGGCGGGCTCATGGCGGCAACCACGGGAGTCGTCGGCGCATCGGTGGTGTTGCTGGCCGTGCTCGCTTTGCCCCGCATGCTGGATGCCGGTTATTCCGCGCCCTCTGCCTCGGGGTTGATTTCGGCGTCGGGTACGCTGGCCATTTTAATGCCGCCTTCCGTCATGCTGATCATTCTATCTAGTCTGGTAGGTGTTCCTGTCGGTCACCTTTTTCGAGCAGCGCTGGTACCCAGTGCGCTACTGATGCTGCTTTACATGCTCTATTCGCTAGGGCTCGCTTGGTGGGGTAGCGGGCGTAACGCCTTCCCCGCCGAAGAGAGTGAAGCGGTATCGCTCGAACCTCAAGGTATATGGCGCAACGCGCTGGCGCTTTTTCCATTTTTAATACTGATCCCTGCGGTTCTTGGAACCATTGTATTCGGCGTGGCCACCCCTACCGAAGCGAGCGGGGTTGGCGTTTTAGCGGTACTTCTCTTTGCAGGCGTCATGGGCAAGATAGATGGTTCGGCCATCATGACGGCGGCCAGAGAGGCCGTCATCTCTACCGCCATGATCATGATGCTGGTGATTACGGCTACGTGCTTTTCTCTGATTTTCAAAGGTGTCGGGGGAGATAGTTTGATTCGCAGTAGCCTGGAGCTACTGGGAGGTGGAAGCTGGAGCGTACTTTTCTTGATCCTGCTACTGGTCTTCCTGTTGGGATTCTTTTTGGACTGGCTGGAAATCTCTCTAATTTTAATGCCTATCTTCGTTCCCATCGTGACACAGCTTGATCTAGCCAATGGCCTCAACGGCGTGTCGTTATTGGTTTGGTTCGCCATTGTATTTGCCATCAACCTGCAAACCTCCTTTTTGACGCCCCCATTTGGCGTCTCGCTCTTCTATTTGAAAGGAGCTGTGGGTGAGCGTGTTTCTACCCTGGACATCTATAGGGGAGTAATGCCTTTCATCGCTATTCAGCTGTTTGTGTTGCTGATGATCCTGATCTTTCCAGGAATATTGATGCTGTAACGTGCTCAACAAAAACGACAACCTTAAACGGAGTTGAAACCATGACATTTCCTTTAAAGAAAACCCTCATCGGTGCCAGCCTATCGATGCTGGCATCCTCCGCGATGGCCCAAACGCTTACCCTTCAATCGGCTTTTCCATTCAGTCTGGAAGTGATCGATAGCTCGATCCATCGGTTCGTCGAGGATATTGCCACGGCGACCGACGGTGAACTGACATTCACTCCTTACGATGCGGGAGCCTTTTCCCCTCCGTTTGAAATCCTCGAGAACGTAGGTAACGGGAGTCTCGACGCCGGCTGGTCGGCCGCAAGCTACTGGGCGGGGCAGATACCCGCCGCCGCGCTCTTTCAAAGCATCCCCTTCGGCCCCGATGTGCCCAAGTACTTGGCTTGGCTTTATGGCGGAGGTGGTCTGGAGCTTTGGGAAGGGCTTTACGAGCCGCACAACGTTGTGCCTATTCCTTGTGGCAGCATGATTTCCGAGGCGGGCGGCTGGTTCACACAGGAAATCAACAGCGTGGACGATTTACAGGGCATGAGCATGCGCATCAGCGGGCTGGGCGGCCAAGTCGTCAGTCAACTGGGGGTATCGCCCGTCTCCATTCCCGCCGGCGAAACATTCCTGGGGCTGGATACGGGGCGTATTGGGGCTGCGGAACTTAGCTTCCCGGCCATCGATACGAGTGCGGGTTTTTATGAAGTGGCCAAACACTATTACTTTCCCGGCTGGCATCAGCCTGGCAGTTTAAATGAACTACTCATCAACGCGGACGTATGGGCTGGGCTTACCGAAAGCCAACAGGTGTCGGTACGTAATGCCTGTAGTGACCTGAGTATTCATATGTACGCGCACGACATGCAGGCGCAGTCGGCCGTGCTGAATGAGTTTCGTGATGCGGGCGTGTCCGTGGAGCGTTTCCCTGACGATGTCATGAGCGCGCTCCAAGCGGCGTCAGAGACAGTACTGGAAGAGGCCGCTCAGGCAGATGCAGACTTTGCCGAAGTGATCCAGTCGTATAAAGCGTTCAGCGAAAGTTACGACGAGTACCGTGAACTAACGGCTTTCTGATGTTAGCTCCGGGGTACGATTTTAGACCATGGCCCCGGAGTCTTTCATGGTGCAAGACCGATCAGGCGCGTTCGTGCCTGACGCATTACTAACAGGAACTTATAACGAGGATACCAATGCCTACCGTTCACGTTTACATGATGTCGGGTAGAACACAGCAACAAAAAGAGGCGCTCATTAGTGAAGTTACTGATGCCGTCGTTTCTTCCGTGGGCGCTCCCAAAGAGAATGTGCGCGTCATTATCAGCGAAGTTCCTAAAAGCGAGTATGGAATTGGCGGTGTAACAGGCGAAAAGCTGGGGCGCTGACGTTCTATAAATAATAAAAGGTGGATCATGAGTATTGATACAAGAGACTTCAGAAACGCACTGGGCAAGTTTGCTACGGGCGTTACCGTCATCACTACTCAGGATGAGCGGGGCGAGCAGTACGGTGTGACGGCGAGTAGTTTCAATGCCGTTTCCATGACGCCTCCGCTGATTCTCTGGAGTATCGATAAAAGTGCTTACAGTAAGGATATCTACTGTCAGGCCGAGCACTTTGTCGTCAATGTGTTGGCCAGCGATCAGGTGGCGATTTCCAACCGCTTCGCTCAGCGCGGTGAGGATAAGTTCAAGGATATCGAGATTGAAAAAGGGATGGGAGGCAGCGCTCGTATTGTCGGCGCGGCGGCCCATTTCGAATGCAGGACCTGGCAGGTTTACGAGGGAGGGGATCACTTCATCATCGTGGGTGAAGTGCTCGAGTATGACTATCAGGATGGCTGCGGATCGCTGGTATTCCATGGTGGCCGTTACGCGCTGCCGGAGCCGCACCCCATGATGCTGCCCGACATCGATCATTCTACCGGTGACGGTGTGCTGGGCCAGCATTTTCTTTATCTGCTACGCCAATCATTGGCTGCCTATCGCAGGGACTTTTATCCCCGGTTAAGCCATCTGGGCGTGGACGAAAAGGAGTGGCGGATGCTGACACTGCTTCTTGATCGCGGTCCACAGCCGTTCGCTCAGGTTGCCCAAGGCGTCGCTCAACCGCCGGAAGATTGCGAATACACGCTGAACGGTTTAATCCGCCGAGATCTGGTGAACGAGTCTGCGGGCGAGCGCCAACTGGCACTGTCAGCGGCCGGTACTGAGCTTGCGAACAAATTGCTCAAGATGGCGCAAGAGCATGAACAGAAGGTGTTCGATAGCGTCAGCGATGAGGAGCTGAGCCATATGAAGACCGGACTGGTGCATGTCATCGAACAGCTCGGTTCACGTTAAGACAAGAGTGTGAGCAACATTCATCATCACTATAAACCGGGGACGAGAGCGATGAACGAAGTGACTGCCAGCGAATTCAAGGCGCTACTGGAGCGTGTCGATAAACTGGAAGCCGAGGCGGAGATACGCCGCATTCAGGCACGCTATATGTTTCTATGCGATACGCCCCTGCCCGAGTATGGCGTGAGCGGCGATGCCGAACGCATCGATCATATCATGGCGCTCTATTCCGAGGATGCGGTGTGGGAGGGGGTCGGCGAATACTACGATGGGCAGTTTGGGCGTCTCGAAGGGGCGGCCGCCATTCGTGGTCACTTCGAGAAGTTCTGGGGCGAAAAACAGGACCCCGAGTTGCTGCTCAATGTGCACTATCTGACTTCCGAGCAGATTCATGTCGACGGAAACACGGCAACGGGACAGTGGGTGCACTGTCAGCCTTGGATATTTTCGGACGGCAGCTCCCTGCTGCGCTCATCGCGCCTCAACAACGCCTTTGCCAAACAGTCGGATGGGCGCTGGTTGATTACCCGAACACGTACGGAGAACGTGTTCGTGGCGCCGTTGACGGCCGGCTGGGCATCGGATTTCTGCACCACCTCCGTACTACTCAAGCCCTGAGGTTCGTGCCCGATGAACTCTATTGTGTCGCCGCGCATCGCCATCGTCGGCGCAGGTGCCATTGGCATAACATTGGCAGCTCGGTTAGCGAAGGCAGGCCATCGCGTCAGTGTATTGGCAAGGGGAGAGGCGCTTGCGGCCATCGAACATCGGGGTGTCGAGTTAAATGATATGCAGGGCCATCACTCGGCAAGGGTAACGGTGTCCGATCAAAGCGCTGACCTTGGCATTCAGGATATCGTGCTGCTTTGTACCAAGGCGCACGCGGTACCCGAACTCTTACCAGCGCTGTCGCCTCTCTTTGGAGTGCATACCTGGCTTGTCCCGCTGCTGAATGGTACGCCTTGGTGGCTGTTCATGGGGAGTAGCGAAACCGTGGACCATGTTGAGGCGGTCGACCCGGGCGGGCACCTGATCGGGCAACGACCGGCTGAGTGCATTCTGGGATGTGTCGTGTACATCACCGCACGACTCGAAGCGCCGGGACGGGCTGTATCGACGACGCCGCATCGGCTGGTGCTGGGTGAAATCGCATCGCTTTCCCCGGAGCGCCAGCGCCGTCTTGGCGAGGTTGTCGAAGTATTGACATCGTCAGGAGTTGAAACACGCCATACGCCTCGTATTCGCGACGCTGTATGGAGCAAGATCGCAGCGAACCTCAGTTCCAACCCGCTTTCGGTTATCACCCGTACAACGCTTGACACTCTTTATAGCCATCCCTGGTTACAAAAAGTGGTAGAGGCGCTTTACGAAGAGACCCGGCTTACCGCACAGGCCCATGGCAGTCAGTTGGAAATAACCCTGCAAGAACTTCTGGAAATCGGAACCGCCATGCGAGGCGTCAAGACCTCCATGCTTCAGGATTATCAGCGCGAGCGCCCACTTGAGCTCACTGCCATTGTAGAGGGCGTGATCGAGCTGGCAGACAGAAAGGGGATTGCCGTCCCCGTCACCAGGACAATTGTATATCTCACTCACTATTTGGAAAGCGCTGCGCACCGCCAACGCGAACAGACATCCTGACAGGAGAACGTATCAATGAATATTCAGCCCATCGCAATGCCCGCTGGGATCGAAAAACCGAGCCACTGCAGTGATGAAGAGTGGCAGCAGCGGGTCAAACTGGCCTATTGCTATCATCTGGTCGACTTTTTTGGTTGGACGGAGTCCATTTTCAATCATATTTCCGCCCGCGTACCGGATACCGACGGTCACTATCTGGTCAACCCCTTCGGGCTCAATTATACGGAAGTCACTCCGCTCAATTTGCTGAAAGTCGATTTGGATGGCAACAAGGTCGAGGAGTCCGAATATAGCGCCAATCCGGCAGGATTCGCGCTGCACAGTGCTGTGCACGGCGCTCGCGAGGACATCCACTGCATGCTGCATACCCATACCATTCCTATCTCTGCGGTAGTGCAGAAGACAAATGGCTTTGGTCATCATGACTTTTATGGTGCTCAGCTTTATGGACGGATTGGCTATCACGAGTTCGAGGGCATCACGTTATTCGAAGATGAGAAGAAGCGTATGTTGGAGAGTCTTGGTGATAAACACATTCTCGTATTGCGTAATCATGGTATCGCCGTCGGTGAATCCAGCATCGAAAAAGCGATCTTTCTTCTTTGGACTGTTCAGCGAGCCGCCGAGAATCAGTGCGCAGCAGGGGCACTGGGAGGCGATGACGTTGAAATCGACACTGAGATCAGTCAGAAGTGTGCCAACCTCACGGCTCAACTGATTCGCGAAAGTGGCTTTGCCAACGAGTTCTTCACCGCCATGGTCCGTAAGATGAAAACTGAGCGGCCGCTACCGTTCTAACAATATGATGAAAATCGCTATCATTGGAGCCGGTGCCATGGGGTGTCTGTTTGCTGCTCGACTCGCTCTGAGCGGCAACACAGTGCGTTTGATCGATGTCGATTCGGAGACATTGGAGGCCATTCGTACTCGGGGGGTTCGTCTGGACATGGCAGGACAGGTAGATCAGATACGAGTCCCTATTGGTCTGGCTGAGCAACTCCGAGAAGACATCGACCTGATACTGATGCTCACTAAAGGAAGTGCGACACGAGCGGCGATCAGGGCCGCAAGACACCTTATTGCCCCTCAAACACGAGTGCTGACGTTGCAAAATGGGCTGGGGAACGCTGCCTTGATTGCCGAGTACGTCGATACCGCTTACATTTTGCAGGGGATTACGACTATCGCGGCGGATTTGCGGGCGCCTGGCGTGGTGCATGGCAATTCCCAAGGCACCATTCAATGGTGGTGCTGTACGGGAGAAGAGGACCCATGGATGAAAAAGTTACACGAGGTTCTGATCGGCGCCGGTTTAACCAGCTGTCCGGATTCGGCGGTCGAGAGCAGAATCTGGGAGAAAGCGGCATTCAACGCGGCTCTCAATGGCCTTTGCACGTTGCTTGACCGTGCCGTGGGAGCGGTGGGTGAGCATGCACAAGGCAAGGACTTGATCGAGGAAATTGTGAGCGAATGCGGCAGTATCGCCGAGCAAGGCGGTATTGCTTTTGATCGGCCGCGCGTGGTGGCCAGTATCGATCATGCCATTCGCTGTCAGGCAGACCACCTGCCGTCCATGCTGCAGGATCGTCGAGCAGGTCGTGCCACCGAGGTGGAAAGTATTCATGGTGCGCTTGTCAGCACCGCCAGGAAGCACCACCTGCGAGTACCGGTACTCGAAACGCTTTACCGCCTGCTGGCCATGGGAGAGTCCGGCGTTGCCTGACATCGTTCCAACAGCGTCAGAGGCGGTAACTTCTTCTCTACATTCAATTAAAAATTAAATAGAGGGGCTACTATCGTACTGCTCAATGAGCTCTAGCATTCGATCATAAAGCGCCTGGGCAGGGAGCCCTTGTGCATCAATCTGTTCGATATACCGCGCATTGAGAGGATCAAGGCGCGCCGCCCAACGAGCCTGCTCTTCTTCATCCAGCGTGATGACGTTCAAGTCATGGTTTTCCTGTGACCAAGCGAGCGACTCCTGAACATGGTTATCGAGATAGTGCCCTGCAAATCGTGAGGCTTCAGCGCCCAGTTGGTCGATAGCGAGCTGTACATCCGCGGGCAGGGAGTCCCAGCGCTGGCGGCTCATGACGGCCAGCATGATCACGTTGGATAAGGGATAATCGACGATATAGTCAAGGTAGCGCGCGTACTGAAGATCCATCAGCGTTTCCCGTGAAGAGGCAATCCCCTGAACAATGCCGGCCTGTAACGCCTCGCCTGTTTCGGCCTGGGACATGCCAATGGGAACAGCACCCAGCGACCGCATGGTTTCCGACTCCCCGGGTACGCGAATTTCAAGGCCTGTCAGATCCTCGAGGGTGCGAACTTCGTTACGCGTTTGAAGGTATCCCGGCTCAGAGGTAAAGACAGTGATGACCTTGAAGTCCTCCAGGTTGAACTGCTCCTGGGGGAACTCCTGAACGAGTTGGTAGGCCACCTGACTGGCTACTTCGGCATTTATGTCCAGACCGTTGATATCACCAATCATGTTGAGTAGCGGAAAGCGTGCGGGCTCATAGGACGTGGTGGTCAAACCGATATCGGCGACGCCATTGAGTACCCCATCAAGCATGTTACTCGCGGTCAGCAAAGTGCCGCCGGGAAACGTATTAACCGTCACTTGGCCCTCTGTGCGCTTCTCCAGCTCTTCTGCCCAGAACTGCATTTGCATCCCCGGAAACGTTTGAGCTGGTGCGAAAAAGGCATAGTTGAGCTTAATGTCGCTTGCTAATGTAGCGCTGCTTAGCAGCGCGCTCGCCAAAAGAGTACCCAGACGTAATGCAGGCGTACGCAATGAGGAGGCAGGGGTCGAGTAAGTGTCTTCAGTCATGAGCATATTCTCTCGTTTATTATCGGCTGAATGCCATTATTGAAAGCGCAAAAAACATTCAACATCACATGAAAAGTTAAGTAAATAGCCTAGGCAATTCTTTTGCCGGTTATGTTCTTTTAGTTTTGCAAGATAGATTCCTGATCGATATAAATATTTTTGAATCAGTACGATGGATGCCAATTTAAGAGTACTGGGGAAAACAACTCGCTAAATTGGATCGACTGAAGCACTCAAAATGTGCAGAAATTGATACCCGATAGCCTTTATGGTTCATCTCCGGGTTCACTTGTCGATAGACCTGCTCGTCAGCACTCCCTGGTTTTTTCATATCTTTGCGTTTTTTGTATATCGATCGCGCATTCTGGATAGCGGCCGCTCACAGGGTGGCTATACCGTAAAAGCCTCTGATAAATCACAACATCAACGGGAGAAAGCGATGAAGGTTAGCGTGATTGGTGGTGGGCACGGGTGTTACGCCGCGGCTATCGAGATGGTGGAAAAAGGTTTCGATGTCACACTGTGGCGTCGTGATAGCGAGGCTTTAAAAGAGCTGAGTCAACTGGGCTATCTGGATGTCAAGGATGCCCGCGGTGATCGGCAAATTCAGATAGGAAGTGGTCAAGGTGAACTGACGCTGACCAGTGATCTAACGGAGGCGACTCGTCAGGCAAATCTGGTGATTGTTCCACTACCTTCGACGTCTCACGAAGCACTTGCCGAGCAGTTAGGTCCGCTACTTCGCGATGATCAGGTCGTCTTTCTACCGCCGGGAACGTTTGGTTGCTATCTCTTCCATCGCGCAATGAAAAAAGCCGGTAATGCTAGCCGCGTTGCGTTTTGCGAAACCGGTACACTGCCTTATCTGGCGCGCAAGCATGGTCCGAACAAGGTCGTGATCAGCGTCTACGCGACCCGCCTTCCGACGGGTGTTTTTCCCAGTGAGCTGTCGGAGCACGCGTTTTCGGTACTTCGCGAGGCGTACCCCAGCGTTGAACCCATCGAAGATGGTCTGAGTGGAGCGCTCATGAACGCAGGCCCTGTCATCCACCCCCCTCTAATAATCATGAATGCCGGTCCGCTGGAGCACTTCGACGCTTGGGATATTCACAACGAAGGTACGCAACCTGCTATTCGAAGCGTCACGACTGAGCTCGATAACGAGCGGATTGCCGTGCGTGAAGCGCTTGGCTATCAACCTTCTCACTTCCCGCTGGCCAATCACTATGCCAGCGAAGGCGAAGAGTGGATGTATGGACGTGGGGCCCATGGAAAACTGACGGACAGCGGTGATTGGCGAGAGAACATCGAGTTACATAGTCACCGTTACATGATGGAGGATACTCGGCTAGGCCTATCGCTAATTGTGTCGGTTGGCCGTTGGGTGGGGCAGCCGACGCCCGTCGCTGAAGGGTTGTTGAATATCGCTTCCGCCATTACCGGACGAGACTTGTACGCCGAAGGGCGCACACTGGAAAACCTTGGGTTGGAGTCGCTATCGCAGGACGAGATGCGTCAGCTCATGACGCACGGTATCCAGCGCTGAGACTCAACGATGGGAGAGAATAACGTGCAGAATCCGATCATTGTACTGGGTGCAGGACGAATGGGGGAAGGCATCGCGCTTTCGTTCATTCTGGCCGGGCAAGCGGTTGTGCTGGTCGATTTTAAGGTGCGTGAGCCCGGTGAGCGAGCGCGCTACTACGATCAGGCGCGAAGCCGTTTGACGACAGAGCTTACGTATCTTCGAGATCAGCGGTTGGTACAGACCGAGCAGATAGCGTCCATGGTGTCGCGTTTGCAATTTACCGACCATCAAGAGGTGGTGGCCCCGATGAGCGGTCGACTGGTGTTCGAAGCCTTACCAGAGATGCGTGAGCTCAAGCAGAAAGGACTGGTGTGGGCCAGCCAGAAATTGCCGGAGAACGTTGTGATCGCCTCGACGACCTCTACGTTTTTGGTCAGTGAGCTTTCCGATTTTGTAACAAATCCCGCGCGTTTCATGAACGCGCACTGGCTCAACCCTGCCCACTTGATGCCATTAGTCGAGGTCAGCCGCAGTACCAAAACCGAGTCACGCTATATCGACGAGTTATACGGCGTTCTCAAGAGTATTGGTAAGGTACCTGTCTTATGCGAAGCGGCACCGGGCTACATCGTACCGCGTTTACAAGTCCTGCTGATGAACGAAGCTGCTCGTCTCGTCGAGGAAGGCGTCGCTAGTGCTGAGGACATCGATGTGGCCATGAGGGTTGGATTAGGTCTGCGCTACTCAGTGCTTGGCGTGCTGGAGTTTATTGATTGGGGGGGCGGCGACACGCTTTATTATGCCTCAAACTATCTGTGCGAAAACCTCGACGAGCGCTTCAAATCGCCCGATGTCATTGCTCGTAATATGCAAGAGCAGCGGCGCGGTTTTCAGGATGGGCAGGGCTTTTTTGACTATGCAGGTAGTGACTTGGCGCAACATCGCCGCCAGCGTTCGGATGATTTTCTCAAGCGGCTGGCGCTTTTAAAGCTCATGCCAGTTGTCGAAGCTCGCCCGAGGTCATAAGGGCGCCCAAGGGGAGTGGAGTCATGAAAAGCCGTAAGTGGATAGGCAGATTATCGCTGTTGGTCGCTGCTGTCACCTTGGCAGGATGTAGCGATCGTGAAGATGAAAGTTCAGCCAGCACGCGCGACGAGAGTCCAGAGGTGATCAAGCTCAGTTACGCTTTCTTTGCACCCGCCCAGAGCTTTCCGGCAATACAGATGGAGCGCTGGGCGAATGAAATTAGCGAGCGCACCAATGGCCGTGTGGAGGTCGCGCTGTTTCCTGGGGGGACTCTGCTAAGCGCCAATAACATGTACGATGGAGTGCTAAACGGCGTGGCTGACATTGGACTTTCAGCAACCTCCTATGAGCCTGGGCGTTTTCCCTTGATCAATCTGACCGGGAGCCTGACAGGTCAAAACGTTAACTCTGAAATTGCCAGTCGAACGGTCTATCAGCTCATCCAGGAGTATGGCCAACAGATGACAGGATTGGAGGGTTTCAAGGTCATTACGGCCTTTACCTCAGAGCCTGCCTATCTACAAACCATAGAGCCGGTGCGCCACCTGGAGGATGCACAGGGACTGGAGATTAGGATTTCAGGTGATAACTCCAGAGCTCTGGACGCCTTGGGTATGACTGCCGTCGGCATGTCTCAGGCAGAGACCGGCGAGGCATTGCAGGCCGGGATCATTGATGGGTACGCGTCTTCTCGCGAAGTACTAATGGATTTGCAGTTTGCTCGTACTGTCAAATATGTAACCGATTATCCATTGACGAATACCATCTTCGCCGCGGTGATGACGCAGGAAAAATGGGAATCGCTACCTACACAGGTGCAGGAGGTGATGGAAGAACTGGCACCTGAAATGGCCGCGTTCACTGGACAGTATCTGGATGAGCAGATTCAGCGCTCCTTGGAGTGGTCGCAAGCTGAAGAAGGGGTCGAGATCATCTCGCTTTCGGAAGAAGAGGCGGCTCGATGGGGCGAACGATTGGCGCCGGTAAATGACGCGATTCTTGACGGTGCAGAAGCACAAGGTTTGCCAGCTCGCGAGCTTGAGACACGCATGAAGGAGCTCTTTAACACTTATCGTGACGAGCTCCTTTAACATAGAATAAAAGTTAGCTCACGCCGTGTGGTGATCATTGGTGTACAAGGTCTGTACCGGCGTGATGCCATATACTTTTTTATACCGACTAGCGAAATGTCCGGGGTTGTTAATACCATGCTGCAGTACGATATCGGTCACGCGGGTACCAGGGCGTGCATTAACCAGCGTTTCGTGCACGCTTTGCATACGCTGTTGGATAAGGTAAGCCTTGGGTGAAAGCCCCACAAATCGCTGGAAACCATATTGCAGTGTGCGTGTCGAGACTTGAGCATGGTGCGCTAGTGTTTCAAGCGTGATCTCTTGACTCAGATGCTGATCCATATACTGTTTGGCTTTTTTTACATGGCGAGGCAATAACGATGTATCCAGCTGAAGACGTTGACTGTAATTATGTTTGAAGAGCCCAAGTAGACTGTCATAAAGATAATCTTCCATTCGCTTTAACTGCTCCGCTGCGGTGGACGAATGAAGGTGAAAATCCGATAGGCTGGCAAAATATCTGATGGTATTGAGCAAAAAGTCGGTGGCGGGTGAGTAGCTAGGGGCATAGTGCTCAAAGATTAGCGGAAAAGAAATCGGCTGTTGGAGCCGGTGGGCTAGCCGCTGCTCCAGCCGGTGGCGAGGAATACGCATGATAATGTTATGGCAGTGCTGCGTAGTTTGAATCAGGGCCCTTTGGCAGGGTGAGCTCACGGTAACCCCACCGCGCACCATATCGATCTGTTGATCGGGATACACAATCTTCCCTTGGCCTTCAAGCGTCACACGAAATAGGTAAACGTTGGATTCCGCCTCTGGGTCAATTTCGACATCGGCCCCATATTGCAACTCGATAATCGACAGCTGATCGAAGCTGATCGCACTCATCTTGGAGGACAGCGGTTGACCGTCGAACAAGCGCATATGGTGTGGGCACAGGTAGTGGGCAACACGCTCTCTAATGGTATCTTGAGAGTCAGTGTGAAGAACCCCGTGTTTTTGCAGTATAAACGACGTTGTCGCCACGTTTCACCTCTAAGGATTGACCTTGTTGATACATGTGAAAGGTGAGTTGGCGTGCCACCTACAGCGTCGAAGACCAACCCCCTTTCCACGGTCGCCTCCGCTTACACTGTATGGGTTATATGCTAGAATAATCTACTACTTTCTGGGATGGCATATATATGGTGGACAAGGAAGGACTATCCTCTTCGTTTTTTCCTCTTTCCGATGATTTTCGATCACGCGATTTCCCTTTTTATTGGGTTGCACGGTTGAACGCAAAGCATGGAGCAGATGTTGACTCACTGCTAAAACCACATGGGCTGAGTTCATCGAAATGGCGAATCTTGATGATTTTGCATGAGCATGGGCGTCTGAGTATGTCTGATATTTCAGTACATGCTGTTGCCAAGCTATCAACCATTACCAAGACGATTTATCGTATGCAGGAAGCAGGTTTATTGATAACCGAAATTAGCTCTCAGGATGGGCGTGTTACGGAAGTTGATATTACTTCTTTCGGAGAGGAAAAGTTAGATATTGCGAGGCAGGTTACAAGCAGGCTAGTGGAAAAAGCGTTTAGCGATTTTAGCAAGCAAGAAATTATTTATATTAATCAATGCTTGAGTAAAATGTTTCATAATCTTAATGCTATATAGATTGATTGTAAATATATATTTGAGTATGAGTTGTTCGCTTTAGGGGTTGTTTTAGTAGCTTGGGTGTTTTTATAGTTCAATTAACCAGGGCATGTAGTATGCTTTAAAAGTATAAAATGCCTCTTTTGTTCTGGAATAAAGTAGAGTTGCCCATGTCTCGTCCTTGTATTATCTGCGTCGCTATTACCGGCAGTGTGCCCCGTAAAGAGAACAATCCGGCCGTACCCATTACGGTACAAGAGCAGGTGGAAAGCACCCAAGCCGCGTTCGAGGCGGGAGCTGCTATTGCTCATTGCCACGTGCGTAACGATGATCAAACGCCTTCATCTGATCCGGAGAAGTTTGCCCGGCTGATGGAGGGGCTCAAAAAGCATTGTCCCGGCATGATTATACAGCTCTCGACCGGGGGGCGTTCCGGCGCCGGCGAAGCACGCGGCGCGATGCTGTCGCTAAACCCGGATATGGCCAGCCTTTCGGTAGGCTCCAACAATTTCCCTAACCGCGTATACGAGAACTCGCCGCAACTAGTGGACTGGCTAGCCGATGAGATGCTCAAGTATGGTGTTAAGCCTGAGGTCGAAGCCTTTGATTTATCGCATATCCATCAGGCGGTGACGCTCTCCAAACAGGGTAAGCTTAAAACACCACTCTATGTGCAGTTTGTTATGGGCGTGAAGAACGCAATGCCTGCGGACAAGCCCACGTTTGATTTTTATATCGAGACGCTCAAACGTTTGGCACCTGATGCTCAGTGGTGTGGTGCCGGTATTGGCGCTAACCAATATCTTCTGAACGAGTGGTCGATTGCTGCAGGTGGGCATACGCGTACGGGGCTTGAGGACAACGTTCGTTTGGACCGCGATACGCTGGCGTCCTCCAACGCGGCGTTGGTCAAGCGCACCGTTGCGCTATGTACCAAGTACCAGCGACCGGTAGCTAGCTGGCAGCAGGCGCGCGAGATATTGGGGTTATAAAAGGCATGTAACGATATTGAGCGCTGACCAAGCGCTCAGTGACAGCGCCAGACTATCCTTTGGTCGTAATAGATAAATTTTGGTTGTTTAGTTAAAGCTCAAGCCTTTTTATAGGAAAGGCGATTTTTTATTTTAAGTTATTAATATCCAAAAAATAATCTGGAAAAGCTATATTTTAGTAAAGCAGTCGTCAATTTTGCAAAAAGGCTACGCTAATGTGGCGCAACAAATAGTCCAACAGTCATTTTAGGCCAAAAAGATCGTTTTCAGGATTTTTAAAAACCTCAATTTTAGCCACTTATGATGCGCCAACACTATCTATACGCTTGGACTGGATTAGTGTGAGCACACAGTGATACCTCTCCGGTATAGCTAGGCACTCAAACAATATTGGTTTTGGCTGATAGCGCCACTCACACTGCTAGTCAGTGAACTGATCGCATTACGCCGGAGCTTCCATGTCAACCGTCATACAACACATTGAGACGCTACTAGTTGATCTGCCGACTATCCGTCCCCACAAACTCTCCATGACAACAATGGCCTGCCAGACCATGGTTATCGTGCGTATGCGTCACTCCGACGGTATAGAAGGTCTTGGGGAAGGCACCACCATTGGGGGCTTGGCCTACGGCCCGGAGAGCCCGGAAAGCATCAAGCGCAATATTGACACTTACTTGGCTCCCCTGCTGATTGGTCAGCCTTCCCACAATGTTCACGCCCTACGCACGCAGTTAAACCGGCATGCTCGTGGCAATATGATCGCTAAATCTGCACTCGAAACGGCCCTTCTGGACGCCCACGGAAAGCGCTTGGGGCTGAGTGTCTCCGAGCTTCTTGGTGGTCCTCAGCAGGTGCATCTTCCCGTGCTATGGACGCTGGCTAGCGGCGATACCGCCAAGGATATCGACGAAGCGCAGCTGCGCTTGGAGCAGCGCAGGCACTGCGATTTTAAATTAAAAATCGGTGCTAACCCGGTCGACCAGGACGTTCGTCATGTGGCGGCGATTAAGGAGGCGCTCGGGGAGCGTGCCAGTGTGCGCGTCGACGTCAACCAGGCTTGGGACGAATCTACGGCAGTGCGTGGTATTCAGGCCCTTCAAGAGGCGGGTATTGAGCTGATCGAACAGCCCATTCACGCCAGCGAGCAGGCCGGCCTAGTGCGTCTGGCCAACCGCTTCAATGTCCCCATGTTGGCAGACGAAGCAGTTCAGGATGCCCGCGACGGACTAGATCTCGTCTGCCGCGGCTTTAGCGGTGCTTTTGCACTTAAGCTTGCCAAATCAGGGGGTATATATGGTGCCTTGGAGCTGGCACATATCGCCCAAGCTGCCGGTATTGGCTTATATGGCGGCACGCTCTTGGAAGGCACGATTGGCACGGCCGCCTCACTTCATGCTTGGTCCATCCTTCCCGAGATGACTTGGGGAACTGAGATGTTCGGCCCACTCTTACAAAAAGACGATATCGTCGTCGAGCCACTTAATTACACCGAGTTTGGTGTTGATGTACCTAAAGGGCCGGGTCTGGGTGTGATCCTGGATGAGGATAAGTTAGCCCACTATTCACGCCGATAACCGTCGCGCTTAAGTCGTCTGCGCTAAGCGCAACCGGAAAGAGAAAGGAGATACGGATGCTATTTCAAGTAGAGATGACCGTTAAGCTACCCCCTGAGATGCCCGCTGAGCAGGCGGCCAGTATCAAATTAACAGAGAAAGAGTACTCGCAAGAACTACAGCACCAGGGTAAGTGGCGCCACTTATGGCGGGTCGCCGGTAGTTACTCCAATGTCAGTATTTTCGACGTTGAAGACAATACGGAACTGCAAGAGCTCGTTAGCAACCTCCCGTTATTTCCGTACATGGAAATCAGCGTCAAACCCTTGTGCCGTCACCCTTCCTCCATTCGCGAAGACGACAACTGAGACAGCACTAACCAAGCCATCTTGATTAAAAATACAACTCTATAATAATTGAGGATTCTGACATGACCGTAAAAATTTTCGATACGCCAGACGTACAGAACTTTATTAACAAGGTTGCTGGTCTCGATCAGTCCGGCGGCAGCGAGCGCGCCAAGCAAATCGTGCAGCGCTTGGTCGGTGATCTGTTTAAACTGATCGACGATTTCGACATCACCGAAGAAGAGTACTGGGCGGGCGTTAATCTGCTTAACGCGCTGGGTAGTCAGACACAGTTCGGGCTGCTCTCGCCTGGACTTGGGTTCGACCATTTCCTGGATATGCGCCACGACGCTATCGACGCTGAAGCGCACCGTACCGGCGGTACTCCGCGCACCATCGAAGGCCCGCTCTACGTGGCCGGCGCCCCGGAAGCCGAAAGTTTCGCGCGCATGGATGATGAAGGTACTGAGGGCGAAACCATGTGGTTGACTGGCCAAGTGCGCGATGTGGACGGCACGCCGATCGCCGGGGCCAAGGTCGAGATCTGGCACGCCAATGACAAGGGCGGCTACTCGTTCTTTGACCCATCGCAGTCCGAGTACAACCTGCGCCGCACGATTTACACCGACAGCGATGGTCGCTATACCGCCCGCAGCATTATTCCTTCCGGCTATGGGGTGCCCGAAGGCGCGCCCACTGATGTTGTACTCAAGTCGCTCGGCCGCCACGGCGAACGCCCGGCTCACATCCACTACTTCGTTTCCGCTCCGGGACATCAGCATCTGACTACCCAGATCAACTTGGCGGGTGACCCCTATACCTTCGATGACTTTGCCTTCGCTACCCGAGAAGAGCTAGTCATTCCTGCAGAGCATATCGAAGACCCAGCGGAAATTTCTAAGCGCGAACTGGACGGCCCATTTTCTCAAGTGGTGTTTGATGTCGAGCTGACCTCGGCCAAAGATCTCGCGCTTCAAACGCGTCACCCCCGGGCGCGCGCCAAAGAGGACGAGCATGATCTAGCTAGCCAATTAGCGGGTACTGCCAAGGTATAGATATAGTTTTATATCAATAGCTGTGGTTGTCACTTGGAGGTCGCACTAGTCTGGCTGCGGGTCATATGCATACTAGTGCGTAACACTAATGATTAGGGATATCGACCTTTGAGGCGATCATCAACCAGCTTGTTTAAAATAGTAGTCGCTTCCCTCATGAGAGCGGAGGGTTTCTCATGGCGGCGGCGACTACAAAGAACAGGCGAGGTAATGGTTTTATCAGCCAAGGGAATATAAGAAATACCGTCCCGTTGTACACGTTTTACTTCTTCTGGTACCAGAGTTATTCCAATCCCTGAGGCGACTAAACTTAACGCTGTTTGAACCTCGTTCGCCTCTTGCAATACATTTGCTTTTAAACCCTGGCGACGGAAGATACCCAGCACCATATCGGCAAAGCTGGGTCGCGGTTTTGCAGGAAAAAGAATAAGCGAATAATTTGCAAGATCAGCACAGGTAGGGGAGGAACCTTCAAGTGGATGCCCACTAGGAACGGCGGCGATCAGTGGCTCATTAAAAAGTAGTTCCTGCTCAATATCTGGGTCATCAATTCGAAGACGGCCAAAACCGATGTCAATGCGTCCTGACTTGAGCGCGTGCACTTGCTGAACTGTCGTGAGCTCCGCTAATGATATTTCTATGTTATCGATTTGGCGTAAATCTCGTACAAGCATCGGTATCTGGCCATAAAAGATTGAGGGCACAAACCCAATACCAAAAAGAGATCGCTTGCTACGAGCCATGTGGCGCGTGGAATCGATAGTGACGTTTACTTTTTCCAGAATTTCTATAGCGCGTTGTTGAAAAAAGATGCCTGGCTGGGTCAAACGTAATCCTCGAGACCCTCGCTCGAAAAGCTCAGCGCCTACTTCTTGCTCCAGCTGTTTAATCTGGCGGGAAAGCGGCGGCTGAGACATATGAAGCCGCTCGGCGGCACAGGTGAAATTCAACTCCTCCGCCACAACGCAAAAGTACCTCAGGTGGCGTAGCTCCATGATACCTCCCGGGTATGAAGGGGCGCTCAAGATAGACGGTATAATCTGTTGCCGCCATTAAGTGGCTGGGCAGTGGTCCATACCTTATCAGTATTCAAGCAATAGCAAGGGAGGAAGCCGCTTAGACTTTAGTAATACTCGCCAGACGAGTCTATCGATAAGCAAAGAGCGGGATAGGGGCAGCAATACAGCAAGACATGGATTGAAGGGTGAAGCAGCCAACGTGAAACTCCATGGCGGTTGGACCGCCATGGAGCTTGGTAGAAGAAAAGGCGCTCAACACTCGATCGCATTCACCGCCAGGCCTCCCTTGGAGGTCTCCTTGTACTTGTCGAGCATGTCGCGGCCGGTGTCGCGCATGGTGCGGATCACTTTATCGAGCGAGATGAAGTGGGTGCCGTCGCCGTGCAGCGCCATTTGAGCGGCGTTGATCGCCTTGACGGTGGCGATGGCGTTGCGCTCGATGCAGGGCACCTGAACAAGCCCCCCGACCGGGTCGCAGGTCAGCCCCAGGTTGTGCTCCAGGCCGATTTCCGCGGCGTGTTCGACCTGCTCGGGCGTTGCGCCCATCACCTCGGCCAGGCCGGCGGCGGCCATGGCGCAGGCGGAGCCGACCTCGCCCTGGCAGCCCACTTCGGCGCCGGAGATCGAGGCGTTTTTCTTGCACAGGATGCCGATGGCACCCGCGGCGAGCAGGAAGTCGACCACGTTACGCTCGCTGGAGCCTGCCTGGAACTTCATGTAGTAGTGCAGCACCGCCGGGATGATGCCCGCCGCGCCGTTGGTCGGGGCGGTGACCATGCGCCCGCCGGCGGCGTTCTCTTCGTTGACGGCCAGCGCGAAGATGTTGACCCACTCCATCGCGGAGAAGGTGGTCGCGATCAGGCACGGGTTCTGCTCGGCGGCGGACAGGCGCTGATGCAAAAGCTTGGCACGGCGCTTGACGTTGAGCCCGCCGGGCAGCACGCCTTCATGAGTCAGGCCGTTGTCGACGCACTCGCACATCACCCGCCAGATGCGCCACAGCTCGTCGCGCACCTCCTGCTCCGGCCGCCAGGTTTTTTCGTTGGCCATCATCAGCTGGCTGACGCTCATGCCTTCGCGCTTGCAGATCGCCAAAAGCTCCTCGGCGGAGTTGAAGTCGAAGGGGATCTCGGCGCTGTCCATGTCCTCGAGCTTTGCGTCCACCTGGTGTTGGTCGACGACGAAGCCGCCGCCGACCGAGTAGTAGGTGTTGGCGAGCAGGACCTGATCGGCTTCGTCATACGCGCAGAGCTTCATGGCGTTGGGGTGGTGGGGCAGGCTTTCATCGTGAAAGCGCATGTCCCGGTCCCAAACGAAGGTGACGTCCTTCTGGCGGTTAAGCGACAGCGTGTGCGTTTCCTTGAGCGTCGCGATCGCCGGGCCGATGATCGACGGGTCGATCCGATCCGGGCGCTCGCCCATCAGGCCCATAACGGTGGCGTGGTCGGTGCCGTGGCCAACGCCGGTAGCGGAGAGCGAGCCGTAGAGATGCACTTCCAGACGGCTGACCCGGTCGAGTACGCCGGCATCTTCTACCGCCGCGGCGAATTTGAAGGCCGCCATCATGGGGCCGACCGTGTGTGAACTGGACGGGCCGACGCCGATCTTGAAAAGGTCGAAGACACTGATAGGCATGGAAGACCTCTGATGAGAATAGCGCGCCGGCTCACCGGCGACGGGCGAACCCATCGTCCGGCGAGGCGACGTCGTTTGTTGTACTTACTGTAGTCGAGGCGCGAGCGTCAGGGGCGTTCGATCAGTTGCCGAACACCACCGTGCGGCCACCGTGCAAAAACACCCGCCGCTCCAGGTGATAGCCGATCGCCCGGGCGAGCGTCAGACACTCGATATCACGCCCCTTGGCGACCAGATCCTCCGGGTAGTGCGCGTGGTCCACCGGCTCCACGCCCTGGGCGATGATCGGGCCTTCGTCCAGGTCGTTGTTGATGTAGTGCGCGGTGGCACCGACGAGCTTCACGCCCTTGTCGTAGGCCTGGTGGTAGGGCTTGGCACCCTTGAAGCCAGGCAGCAGGGAGTGGTGGATATTGATCGCGCGGCCATCGAGCAGCTGACACATGCGCGGCGAAAGCACCTGCATGTAGCGCGCCAGAATCACCAGCTCCGCGCCGGTTTGCTCGATGATGTCGAGCACCTGGGCTTCCTGCTCGGACTTGGTGTCCGGGGTGATCGGCAGATGGTGATAGGGCAGGTCGTGCCATTCGGCCAGCGGCTGCAGGTCAGGATGGTTGGAGACGATCGCCTTGATATCCAGCGAAAGCTGCCCGGTGCGATAGCGGTAGAGCAGATCGTTCAAGCAGTGGTCCGCTTTGGACACCAGAATGACCGCGCCGGTTCGCTTGGCCGGCGGGGTCAGCTCGAAGCTCATGTCGAACTCGCGGGCGCGGGGGCCAAAGGCCTCCTCGAACGCCTGCTCGCTGAAGTCATCAAGCTCCGGGCGAAACTCGGCACGAATGAAGAAGCGCTCGCCCAGCCGATCATCGAAGGAACTGAGTTCGGTGATGTAGCAGTGCTGCTCTTTTAAAAACCGGGTGAGGACATCGACCGTGCCCAGAATGCTCGGGCACTGGGCGGTGATGATCCAGGTATCCGTTAGTCGGCTCATGGCGCTTCTCTTTCATCGCAGTCAGGGCGGCCGGCGGGTGCCGGCCGTTATGCTTTTATTGTGTATCGATACCGTATTCCGCGGAGGCGTCGAGCAGCCAGCGGTAGCAGTAGTCGGCGAAACTGCGCCGTACCACTAGCTCCCACTCGGTCTCGCTTGCGCGGCGCAGCACCACGGTCGCCTTGGCAAAAATCGTGGTCACGCCCTTGCCGACGGGAAATGCATGGGGGTGAACATCGAACGAGACCGTCTTCATCAGCACTTCGCGGGCGTTGTCGCCGGCAAGCGTCAGCACGGTTTGACCACCGCTGACGTTGACGATGCTGACGTGGGCATCGCCAAGCGTTTCGCGCAGGGAGCGCTCGAGAGCGCACTCCTCGCCGCCGGGAACGATCACCAGCCACTCGTCCGGCGAGATCCACTGGATCGAGCGCTCGCCGGCCTCGTCACGCTCAACGGTGTTGGGCTTGGCCGGCAGGCTGATGCCGAGCACCTGGCGCACTGCTTCGTCGAGCACGATGGCGCCGCCGCGCAGCACCACGTGACCCAGCAGCGCCTTCTCGCGCAGCACCACGCCGGCATTGGCGCTGTTGGCGGTCTTTTGCTGCTGATAACTCCAGCAAAGCGGCGACTCGACCGCCGGGTTACCGGCGGGCACGGTATTGAACTCTTTGGCGCTCACGTTAGACATTTTGGCGCTCTCCTTTCGGGTCGATGAAGACGGGACTGACGATCTCGGCTTCATGCATCGTGCCGTCGGTCATCGGCAGGTAAACGGTTTGGCCCATGCGCTCGCGGCCTTCGACCACCACCGCCAGGGCGAAGCCGTGGCCCAGTGACGGGCTGTAGTAGCTCGAGGTCACGTGGCCCTTCATGGCCATCGGGATGCTCTGCTCCTTGTCGAAGACGATCTGTGCGCCCTCTTCCAGCACCACGCTTGAATCCTTCGGCTTCAAGCCGACGAACTGCTTGCGATTGCCGCGCAGGGTGTCCGGGCGGCTCAGCGCGCGCTTGCCGATCCACGGGAAGGGCTTGTCGTAACCGATCGCCCACTGCATGCCCAGATCTTCCGGGGTGACCGAGCCGTCGGTGTCCTGCCCGACGATGATCAGACCCTTCTCGGCGCGCAGCACGTGCATGGTTTCGGTGCCGTAGGGCGTCAGGTCGTACTTCTCGCCGTGCTCGAAGAGCTTCTTCCAGACGTGCAGCGCGTAGTTGGCCTGCACGTTGATCTCGAAGGCCAGCTCGCCGGTGAACGAGATGCGGAAGATGCGTGCCGGCACCTCGGCCACCGTGGCGTCGCGCCAGTCCATGAACTTGAACGACTCTTTGTCCAGATCCAGGTCGGTGAGCTCGGACAACAGCTTGCGCGCGTCCGGGCCGGTCACGGTCATAGTCGCCCAGTGATCGGTCACCGAGTTGAAGTAGACCTGAAGCTCCGGCCATTCGGTCTGGTGCCAAAGCTCCAGCCACTCGAGTACGCCCGCGGCACCGCCGGTGGTAGTGGTCATCAAAAAGTGGTTATCGGCGAGGCAGCTCGTTGTGCCGTCGTCCATCAGCATGCCGTCGTCTTTACACATCAAGCCGTAACGCACGCGGCCCGGGGCGAGCTGGGCCCACTTGTTGGTGTAGACGCGGCCCAGGAACTCGCGGGCGTCCGGGCCCTGAATGTCGATCTTGCCCAGCGTCGAGGCGTCCAGAATGCCGACTTTTTCACGCACCGCCAGGCACTCGCGGGCGACCGCTTCATGCATGGTCTCTTTTTTGCCGTTGACCGTGCGCGGGAAGTACCAGGGGCGCTTCCACTGGCCCACGTCCTCGAACTCGGCGCCGTTTTCCATGTGCCACTGGTGAAGCGCGGTGTAGCGTTTCGGGTCGAACAGCTCGTCGCAGTGACGGCCGACGATGGCGCCAAAGGTGATCGGCGTGTAGTTGGGGCGGAACACCGTGGTGCCGACGTCCGGAATCGAGCGGTCGAGGCAGCGCGCGGCGATGGCCATGCCGTTGATGTTGCCAAGCTTGCCCTGGTCGGTACCGAAGCCGAGCGCGGTGTAGCGCTTGACGTGCTCGATGGACTCGAAGCCCTCACGAGTGGCGAGCTCGATACCGGCGGCGGTCACGTCGTTTTGCAGGTCGACGAACTGCTTCGGCGCGCGCAGCGCGGTTTTTTCGTGCGGCACCTGATAGAGCGCGCAGGCCTTGCCGTCGCGGCGACCGCGGGTAGCGGGTAGGGTGATCGCCTGCGCGTCTTCAAAACCCGTCAGCTGGGCGGCCTGGCGGCCGGCACGTTCGCCGTCGGCCAGCGTCTCGTCGAGCCCGAAGTGGCCAGCGACGCCGCCGGCGGAGATCATGCCTTTCACCTCGCCGGGCAAGAAGCCGAGCAGCTCCTCGTTCCACTGCGGGCGGGTGCCGGTGTGAGACGACAGATGCACCACCGGGCTGTAGCCGCCGGAGCTTGCGATGGTGTCGCACTCGAGCTCCTCGACCTTACCGGTGACCACGAAGCGCTCGAGATCGATCGCACAGACGCGGGCGCCGGTGACGCGCTGGCCACCGCGGGCTTCGACCACGGAACTTCCGGTGATCACGCGAATGCCGCTGTCGCGGGCCTGGCGAACGAGATCGCCGTCCGGGTTGGCGCGGGCATCGACGATCGCCACGACCTGGCGGCCGGCCTCTTTCCAGTCGAGCGCGGCGCGGTAGGCGTGATCGTTGCTAGTGGAAAGCACCAGCTTTTTGCCCGGCACCACCGCGTAGCGGCGGATATAGGTGGAAACGGCCCCGGCGAGCATGTTGCCCGGAAGGTCGTTGTTGGCGTAGACCAGCGGGCGCTCGTGGGTGCCGCTGGCGAGCACCACTTGGCCTGCGCGCACGCGGTGCAGCCGCGCTCGTGCCTGACCGGCAAAGCCTGCCTCGCTGGCGGTGTCGGCCAGGTGCTCGGTGCGCCGCTCGTGCAGCGTAACGAAGTTGTGATCGTGGTAACCGTTGGCGGTGGTGCGCGGCAGAAGGAGCACGTTTTCAAGGCTTGCGAGCTCCTTGACGGTCTCTTCGACCCAGCGCACGGCGGAAACGCCGTCGAGGGTCTCGCGACTATCGAGCAGCGAACCACCCATCTCTTCCTGCTCGTCGCAAAGGATCACGCGGGCGCCAGCACGGGCTGCCGAAAGCGCCGCGGCCAAACCCGCTGGGCCTGCGCCCACCACCATCACGTCGCAGTGGTGGTGCATGTGGTCGTAGATGTCCGGGTCGGACTCGTGGGGCGCGCGGCCCAGGCCTGCGCCCTTGCGGATGTACTTTTCGTACGTCATCCACATCGAGGCCGGGGCCATGAAAGTCTTGTAGTAGAAGCCCGGCGGCATGAAGCCGCCGCCCAGCCGACCGACCCAGCTCATGACGTCGCGCTGAACGTTCGGCCAGCCGTTGGTGCTGCGCGCGACCAGGCCCTTGTAGAGCGCCTGTTGAGTGGCGCGCACGTTGGGCACTTGGGTCTCTTCCCGAGCGCCGAGCTGGACCACGGCGTTGGGCTCTTCGGCGCCGGCGGCGACGATGCCGCGGGCCCGCGAGTACTTGAAGCTGCGGTTGACGATGTCCACGCCGTTGGCGAGCAGGGCCGAGGCCAGGGTGTCGCCCTTCAGGCCCTTGTAGCTTTGGCCATTGAAGGTGAATTCGAGCGTCTGGGAGCGATCGACACGACCGCCGGCATCGATACGATTGGTCTGCGTCATGACGAGGTCTCCTCGTTCAAGGCCTTGGATTCGGGCTGGGCACCGATGGTCTGCCAGCCGCCGTCGGCGGTTTGTACGCCCTGTTCCTTGCGGACCTTTTCGGTTTCGGCGGTGATGCTCGGCTGCTCGCCCATCCGGTAGGTCTCGAGGATCTCGTAGGTCACCGTGTTACGGGTGATGTTGAAGAACTTGCGGCAGCCCACGGAGTGGACCCACATTTCGTGGTGAACGCCGCGCGGGTTCTTGCGAAAGAACAGGTAGTCGCCCCACTCTTCGTCGGTGGCGTTGTCCGGATCCTTCGGGCGCATCAGGTGAGCCTCGCCGCGCGGATGAAACTCCTCTTCCTCGCGGTACTCCTGACAGTAGGGGCAGTGAATATAGAACATGTCAGCTCTCCTCAGTGCGCAACGCCGGCGGCGCCGTGTTCGTCGATCAGCGCACCGGTGTGGAAACGGTCGATGGAGAACGGCGCGGCGATCGGGTGCATTTCACCCTTGGCCAGGCTCGCCGCGAACACGTGGCCGGAGCCGGGGGTGGCCTTGAAGCCGCCGGTGCCCCAGCCGCAGTTGAAATAAAGACCCTTGACCTTCGTTTTCGAAAGGATCGGGCAGGCGTCCGGGCAGGTGTCGACGATGCCACCCCACTGGCGGTTCATGCGCACCCGCGAGAACATCGGGAACATCTCGACGATCGCCTGCAGGGTGTGCTCGACGGTCGGGTAGCTGCCGCGCTGGCCGTAGCCGAGATAACCGTCGATGCCCGCGCCGATGACCAGGTCGCCCTTGTCGGACTGGCTGACGTAGCCGTGCACGTGGTTCGACATGGTGACGGTGTTGAGCACCGGCTTGAGCGGCTCGGAGACGAGCGCCTGCAGCGGATGAGACTCGAGCGGAAGCTTGATGCCCGCCATGTCCGCCAGTACCCCGGAGTTACCCGCGGCCACGCAGCCCACCGTATTGGCTTCGATGTCGCCGCGGTTGGTGTGAACGCCGAGCACCTTGCCGTCGCGAATCTTGAAGCCGGTGACTTCGGTGTTCTGCAGAAGATCCACACCCAATGCGTCGGCGCCGCGGGCGTAGCCCCAGGCCACCGCGTCGTGGCGGGCCACGCCGGCGCTTTTCTGCCAGGAGGCGCCCATGATCGGGTAGCGCGCGCGGTTGGAGATATCAAGCTCGGGCTCGATCTCCTTGATCTGCTGGGGCGTGACCACTTCGCTATCCACGCCGTTCAAGCGGTTGGCGTGTACGCGGCGCTGAATGTCGCGCATGTCCTGCAGCGTGTGGCCCAGGTTCAATACGCCGCGCTGCGAGAACATGACGTTGTAGTTCAGATCCTGAGACAGCCCCTTCCACAAGTCGAGGGAGTGGTTGTAAAGGCGCGCGGCCTCGTCCCACAGGTAGTTGGAGCGCACGATGGTGGTGTTACGCGCCGTGTTGCCGCCGCCCAGCCAGCCTTTTTCGACCACGGCGACGTTCTTGACGCCAAACTCCTTGGCCAGGTAGTAGGCGGTGGCCAAACCGTGGCCGCCGCCGCCCACGATGATCACATCGTAGCGCTTCTTGGGCTCGGGGTTGCGCCACTGGCGCTCCCAATTCTCGTGATGACCGAGCGCATGTTTAACCAGTCCGAAGCCGGAATAACGTTGCATGAAATCTCTCCTGAATCGACTCCGTGGAGCCCGCGGGCGGCGGTCGTTACGCGACGGTGGCGTCTTCGACCGGCTCTGCCTGAGTTTGGGCCTGACCGTAAACCGGGTAGTGCGCGCACAGATCTGCGACGTGGTCGCGCACCTGGTTTTCGATCTCGGTGGTGTCTTGTTGATCGGCCAGCACGTCGAGAATGTCGCAAATCCAGCCGGCGAGCTGCTCGCAGTCCGCCTCAACCATGCCGCGCGTGGTCACCGCCGGGGTACCGATGCGAAGGCCGGAAGTAACGAACGGGCTCTGCGGGTCGTTGGGCACGCTGTTCTTGTTGACCGTGATGTGGGCGCGGCCGAGGGCGGCATCCGCGTCCTTGCCGGTCACGCCCTGCTTGATTAGCGAAAGCAGGAACAGGTGATCGTCGGTGCCGCCGGAGACGACATCGAAGCCGCGCTCGATGAACACCTTCGCCATGGCGCGGGCGTTTGCGATCACCTGGCGCTGGTAGTTGACGAAGTCCTGGTTCATCGCCTCCTTGAAGGCCACGGCCTTGGCGGCAATGACGTGCATCAGCGGGCCGCCCTGCTGGCCCGGGAATACCGCGCCGTTGAGCTTTTTGTAGAGCGCCTCGTCGCCGTCGGCGGAGAGGATCAGGCCACCGCGCGGGCCGCGCAGCGTTTTGTGGGTAGTGGTGGTGACCACGTGGGCGTAGGGCAGCGGGCTCGGGTAGAGGCCGGCGGCGACCAGACCGGCGACGTGGGCCATGTCGACCATCAGATACGCGCCCACCTCGTCGGCGATGGTGCGAAAACGGCGCCAGTCGATCACCCGCGAGTAGGCGGAGAAGCCGGCGATGATCATTTTCGGCTGGTGCTCGCGGGCCAGACGCTCGACCTCGTCGTAGTCGATCTCGCCGGTGCCTTCGACCAAACCGTACTGAACGGCGTTGTAGTGCTTGCCGGAGAAGTTCGGCGCCGCGCCGTGGGTCAGGTGGCCGCCGTGGGCCAGGCTCATGCCCAGAATGGTGTCGCCGGGCTTGACCAGCGCCATGAACACCGCGGCATTGGCTTGGGCGCCGGAGTGCGGCTGCACGTTGGCGTAGTTGGCGCCGAACAGGCTGCAGGCGCGCTCGATGGCAAGTGTTTCGACCTTGTCGACGAACTCACAGCCGCCGTAGTAGCGCTTGCCCGGGTAGCCTTCGGCGTACTTGTTGGTCAGCTGGCTGCCCTGGGCTTCCATCACCAGTTTGCTGGTGTAGTTTTCCGAGGCGATCAGCTCGATATGGGCTTCCTGGCGCGACGTCTCTTCGGCAATGGCGGAGGCAAGGGCCGTGTCGTAGCTGGCCAGGCGGGCATCGGGAGAAAAATTGTTGTCTGACATCTGGGTCTCCAGGCGAGTCGCGTTGTTTTATTGATCGGTCTGTTAGTCGGTCTGTTAGTCGGTCTGTGTTCGGTCCGGTCGTTTGTTAGCGCCGCGCTGTTGGGATGGGCTTGCGACGCTATCATGCCGCGATAGTATCGCCGGGCCTTGCCCCCAAGATGCTTGCCCACGTCACCGCTCGGCGTATTTGCGACATTTACGACAAAATCGTGACGCGTGCCAAAACAGGTCGTCCATCCGCCGTTCGATGTCGTCTGTGAGTAACTTCCGCGCGCGCGAATGAACCATGCTGGAGCGGCACCTGATGCCGTTTGGCGGATCGTCGGCGCACGCGCGTCGGGATTGCGTCAAACACGCCAGTTTCACTCAAGAATAACGATGCAGCGCGACTCATAATCGCGGCCGCACCCGGAAGAGAGGATTATCCATGTCCAACAATCGCGGTGTTGTCTATGTCGGTGACGGCAAGGTCGAAGTCCAGAACATCGACTACCCGAAGATGGAAACCCCCAACGGCAAGCCCATCGATCACGGCGTCATCCTGAAGGTCGTCTCCACGAACATTTGCGGCTCCGACCAGCACATGGTGCGCGGGCGCACTACCGCCCCGAAAGGCATGGTGCTGGGCCACGAAATCACGGGTGAAGTGATCGAGAAGGGCAAGGGCGTCGAGTTTTTGCAGATCGGCGATATCGTCTCCGTGCCGTTCAACGTCGCCTGCGGTCGCTGCCGCACCTGTAAGGAAGGCCACACCGGCCTTTGCCTGCACGTCAACGACGACCGCGCCGGCGGCGCCTACGGCTACGTCGACATGGGCGGCTGGGTCGGCGGCCAGGCGCACTACGTCATGGTGCCCTACGCCGACTTCAACCTGCTGAAATTCCCGGACCGCGACCAGGCGATGAACCAGATTCGCGATCTGACCATGTTGAGTGACATCCTGCCGACGGGTTTCCACGGCGCTTTGAAAGCCGGTGTCGGCGCGGGCTCAACGGTCTACGTCGCTGGTGCCGGCCCGGTGGGCCTGGCCGCAGCGGCCTCGGCGCGGCTTCTGGGCGCGGCGGTCGTCATGATCGGCGACTTCAACAAGGCGCGTCTCGAGCACGCGCGCAAGATGGGCTTCGTGCCGATCGACCTCTCCCAGCATGATCGTCTGGGCGAAATGATTGCGGCCGTTGTCGGCGAGCCGAGCGTGGACAGCGCCATCGACGCGGTAGGCTTCGAGGCGGTCGGCCATAGCGGCAAGGAGCAGCCGGCGGTGGTGCTCAACCAGATGATGGAAGTGACCCGCGAAGGCGGCTCCATCGGCATTCCCGGCCTTTATGTCACCGAAGACCCGGGTGCCGCGGAAAAAGCGGCGCAAACGGGAAGTCTGAGCCTGCGCTTTGGCCAAGGCTGGGCGAAAGGGCTCTCCTTCCACACCGGCCAGACCCCGGTGGTGCAGTACAACCGCCAGCTAATGCAGGCGATTCTGCACGGGCGCCTGAACATCGCCGAGATCGTCAACGCTCAGGTGATCTCGCTCGAAGAAGCGCCCCAGGGCTACGAGCAGTTCGATCAGGGCGTGGCGAGCAAGTTCGTCCTCGACCCGCACGGGCTGCTTGGCGCCGCCTGATTGCGTTAAGTTAAATAGCGCGGGTAGCCAACGCTCATGGCCTTTGGGTCATGAGCGTTTTTTTATGACGAAAGAGTTGATAATCTTGGATATCGACCTGTAAGAGTGATTTGTTCACGCTTGCAGTCTAAAGCTGTAGACATCAATACTACCTGGGTGAATGGTCATGACTTGCTGCAAAATCAGCGACATCAAGCCTGTGTATAGTGATGGCAACTGGCACCAACAGAGCCGCGCTACCGCTATAAGCGTGATCGGGCCGCAGCCGAGCAGGAAGTCAAGCCCGTTAGTGAGCAGTACGAGTGGACGCGTCCTAGCGAAAAAACTTTGTTAACGCGACGCACAAAGTCTCTGCGCTGATCAACGAGGAGTATCTATAAATGGCGTACGCGGGCCATACATTTATGGTTATAAGTGCGACTGAACTTGGCTATGCGCTAAATCAGGATGAGGGGTAGTGGTTACAGGCTAAATCAGGATGAGGGGTAGTGGTTACAGGCTAAAGTTAGGATGCGGCGCTAATGATTTTTAGATACACTTTTTACCAGCATACCGCTTTTAGATAAATCAGTAATGAACATATTAGGCTTATTAGCATGGATAATTTTGGCTATCGAGGTAAGCAAGTAGAGTTTTGGCAAGTTCAAGGCGAGGTCTTGGATACTGATCGCTACAGCGAAACGCACGTTCAATCTCAGGGCATTAATAACCGTTACTTGCGGGTGAGCCAAAGAAAATACCATGATTTTTGGGTCCGTGATGACGAGGGGAGGGAGCACTCCATTCAGCTTGAAGAGGTTAATGTACCGTTACGCCCTAAGCAGCGTATTACTCTTGTCTGTGCGAAGCGCCAAGATAAAAAGGAAGGGTTGATATGCTCGTTAGTTAATCACTCAACTGGCCAAAAACATGAGATAAGTTCTGGGCGAACAATAGAAAATAGGCTTAATTTAGAACATGTTACAGGTAAGACGTTGGTTCTTGCTTTAGTAGCTTTTGCGTTAGTTGTATATTTTACAAAACCATCAAGCGAGTATTTTGCATATCCATGGCGTATGGTTGAATGGAAGTGGGCATTCGTTGCGAGTGTTTCTATACTTATCTTGGGCGTTTGGCGAAAGTTGTTGCGTAAAGCCCGCGTTGCTGAAAAGATAAAGATGCATGTCAATAATATTGTTACTAGCATTCTTAAATGTTAGACATAATCAGTAGAGTTATAGTTTGATAGTGCCAAGTTATTTTGATGCTTTTAAAAATCAGCGATACTGAGAGAAATGTTACTGTCCCAGCAATGGATAGTCAGTAATAAGACGGCCTGTCAGTCGAAGTATGGATGTTCGCCTTTAATGACAGCCCGAAGACTGGTGTCATGGTCTGCAATGACTCCTGAGGCGAGGTCAGAAGTAATCCGTAGCGATAGGCTTTCGCCATGGATGGCGAAAGTAGCGCCCATGAACGGGTTCACAGCGCCCCGCTTAGGATTACTTCTGGCTGATTACGATTGCGTTAGAAGTCCACCACCAGGCTGCTCTTGGGCCGGCTGCAGCAGGTGAGGATGTAGCCCTCTTCGATGTCCTCGTCGGTGATGCCGCCGTTGTGCTCCATCTCGACCTCGCCGGACTTCAGCGATACCCGGCAGGTGCCGCAGATGCCCATACCGCAGGCCTTGGGAATGTGCAGGCCGAGCTTGGCCGCCGCGGCGTGGACCGTTTCGCCGGGCTGGATACGCACGCTCTTGTTCGACTGGGCGAATTCGACGTTGAGCAGGTCTTCCGGCTCGGTCATCTCGGCTTCCACTTCGGCCTGCTCGGCAAGCTCCAGCACGTCCTCCTTGACGTCCGCCGGGGTCGCGCCGAATACCTCGTCATGGTAGTGATCCATGTTGAAGTTGTTGGCGCGCAGAATCTCCTTGATGGCGTTCATGTAGGGCACGGGGCCGCAGCAGAAGATCTCGCGCTCCAGATAATCCGGCGCCATCATCTCGAGCATCGGCTGGGTCAAAAAGCCCCGATAGCCCGCCCAGGCCTCGCCGATGTCGTCCTTCTTCTCGCAGACGATGTGCAGCTTAAACTCGGGGATCCGCGAGAACATGTGCACCAGCTCGCGGTGGTAGATGACATCGCGCGGGGCGCGGGCGCTGTGGATGAACTCGACGTCGACGTTGGCGTTGGTGTCGAAGAACCAGCGCGTCATCGACATGAGCGGGGTAATGCCCACGCCGCCAGAGAGGAACAGCACCTTCTCGGCGGGGTAGTCAATGGAGTTGAAGTTGCCCACCGGCCCGTGAACCACCAACTCGTCGCCGACCTTCAGGTTGGCGTGCAGCCAGTTGGAGACGTAGCCACCGGGCACCTGCTTGACCGTGATCGAGAAGCTGTAGGGAATCGAAGGCGAGCTCGAGATGGTGTAGGAGCGCATGATTTGCTGGCCGTCGATCTCCAACTCCAGGGTCACGAACTGGCCCGGTTTGAAGAAGAACAGCACGGGCTGTTCGGCCATGAAACAGAACGTGCGAACGTCCCAGGTCTCCTGGATCATTTTTACACAGCGCACGTGGTGGCGGCCGTTGGTCCAGGTCTGGGTCGTGACGGGGTTGTAGAAGTTCATTGTCATCGTTATCTCAATATGGCCGAGCTTGCACGTTGCCTTCACCGGGTCCGTCCTTGCTGGCACGGTCCAGCACCATTCCCCTGCATTCTGGGTACGCGTTTAGGCGGCGGCTTACCTGTTAGCGACACGCACTTGTCTTGCGCCACCCCATGGGCGTTACAAATCGGTTTTCACGTCGTCGGCACGCTTAGCGATGTCGTCGGCAGATAACTCGGACTCGACACCCTGCACCACAATCCACCCCACAATGACGCCATCGCAGCGCCCGTACAACGCCAGATGACGCCACTTAACAACAAGACAACGTAGTTTGGTCAATGACTGTGTCGCCGCCTTCGAGGCCGGCGGGTTTAAAAGGATATCTGGTATGAATAATTCGTCGGACTACACCCAAAACGATCCGCTGGCCGCCATGCGTGAAGAGACGGTCGGGATGCTCGAGTCGCGGGCGCGCACCTACTCCCTGCCGCAGCCGTTTTACAACGACGCGCGGCTGTTCGCGCTCGACATGGAAGAGATCTTCGAGAAAGAGTGGCTGTTCGCGGGCATGAGCTGCGAGATTCCGGCCAAGGGCAACTTCATGACGCTTGAGATCGGCAACAACCCGATCGTCATCGTGCGCGGTGGCGAAGGCCAGATTCACGCCTTTCATAACGTCTGTCGTCACCGCGGCTCCAGGCTTTGCACCACCGACAAGGGCAAGGTCGCCAAGCTCGTTTGCCCCTACCACCAGTGGACCTACGAGCTCGACGGCAGGCTTTTGTTCGCCGGCAGCGAAATGGGCGCCGACTTCGACCTGAACCAGTTCGGCCTGAAGCCGGTGCACGTGCGCACCGCCGGCGGCTTCGTGTTCATCAACCTCTCCGAGAACCCGGCGTCGATCGACGATTTCCTGGTCACGCTCGAGCACTACCTCGAGCCCTACCAGATGGATAACGTCAAGGTGGCGGTGGAGTCCAGCATCGTCGAGCAGGCGAACTGGAAGCTCGTGATCGAGAACAACCGCGAGTGCTACCACTGCAACGGCTCGCACCCGGAGCTTTTGAACTCCTTGATGGAGTTCGACGACACCGAAGACCCGCGCGCCACCGATAAGTACAAGGATCTGGTGACCCGCAAGCAAAACGACTGGAACGGCGAGCAGGTGCCTTGGCAGCTCAAGCGCTTCGGCAGCCGCAACCGCATCACCCGCACGCCGCTGCTCGACGGCGTGGTCTCCATGACCATGGACGGCAAGCCCGCCTGCAACAAGCTGATGGGCCGGCTGACCAGCCCGGACATGGGCTCGCTGCGTATCCTGCACCTGCCCAACTCCTGGAACCACTTCATGGGCGATCACTCGATCGTGTTCCGCGTGCTGCCGCTGGGCCCGCAGCAGACCATGGTCACCACCAAGTGGCTGGTGCACAAGGACGCGGTCGAAGGCGTGGATTACGATCCGGAAAACATGCGCCGCGTGTGGGACGCCACCAACGACCAGGACCGCAAGCTTGCCGAAGAGAACCAGCGCGGCATCAACTCGAAGGCTTACCAGCCGGGTCCGTACTCCGAAACCTATGAGTTCGGTGTCATCGACTTCGTCAACTGGTACGCCGATCGCATGCTGGAGAATCTGGGGAGCGAAGGCGTGCCGCTGACGCTTGCCAAGGCGCAGGGCTAAGCCGTCGAACCGGCCGCCGCATTAGGTGGCCGAAGCACCCAACGGGCCGTGTGATCACTCACACGGCCCGTTTTTTTAGTTTCAATGGACGATCAAGCGGCGTGCCTAAAGGTGCGCCAGGTGGCGCTCGATGGCCTCGCGCACCGCGGGCAGCACAATGTCCTGGCGGCTTGTGAGCTCGTCGACGAGCGCGGGAAGCCCTTCGACGGGGCACTCCTGGTGCGCTTTAGCGGCCAAGCGAGCGCTTTCGTCCGGGTCGGCGTTAGCGGGGAGGTCAACCCCCAGCGCGATGAGCCGCGCGCGAAAATCATCCCCATCGACCAAATCGACAATCATCATGGCTGCACTCCTTTTTTAGTGGGCCGCGAAGGGGCGCGGATCGAGCGTTGAGTGTACGCAAAATCACGCGCCATGGGGGCTGCTGGACGCGGCTTTAGCTATGTCGAGGTCGGTTTTGAATAATCGCCTTTTAGCGTCTCGCTCAAGAATTTAGAAGCCGTGTCCGGCGGTGACGCGCCGCGTCAAATAATAAAGATTAAAACCTGAGGACAACCTATGAACCACGAGGAACCTGTCCTGACCCCTGGTCAGGACAACAAGCAGGTCATGGGGTTGGATTTTCATAACCCCGTCTTTCCCCTCTCGGCACTCGCCATTTTGCTGTTCATTCTCTATGCGCTGGTCTATCCCGAGGCGGCCAATGCGCAGCTCGGGCTTGCCAAGAACTGGTCGATCGAACACTTCGATTGGCTGTTCATGATCGCGGGAAACGTCTTCGTCATCTTCTGCCTGGTGCTGATCTTTTTGCCGCTGGGGCGCATTCGTTTGGGCGGTCAGGAGGCCAGGCCCGAGTACTCGCGCACCTCCTGGTTTGCGATGCTGTTCGCTGCCGGCATGGGCATCGGGCTGATGTTTTGGAGCGTGGCGGAGCCGGTGGCCTACTACACCGACTGGTACGGCACGCCGCTGAACACGCCCGCCAACACGCCGGAAGGCGCGAGCGCGGCGATGGGCGCGACCATGTTCCATTGGGGCCTGCACCCTTGGGCGATCTACGCCGTGGTCGGTCTGTCGCTAGCGTTTTTCGCCTATAACCGCGGTTTGCCGCTGACGCTGCGCTCGGCGTTCTACCCGATTCTGGGCGAGCGTACCCGCGGCTGGGCGGGGCACATCATCGATATCCTCGCAGTGCTGGCAACCATCTTCGGTTTGGCCACCTCGCTTGGTTTCGGCGCTACCCAAGCGGCAGGCGGGCTTGCTTACCTGTTCGACGTACCCAACACTATCGGCACGCAGCTTGCGATTATCGTTCTGGTGACGGTGGTCGCGCTGATGTCAGTCTGGCGCGGGCTCGACGGCGGGGTGAAGCTCTTTTCGAACATCAACATGGTGATTGCCGCCATTCTGCTGATCTTCGTGATCGCCGCTGGCCCGACGCTGGCCATTCTGACCGGCATCGGCACCACGGCGATGGATTACGCCAGCCATTTGCTGCCGCTGTCGAACTGGGTCGGCCGCGACGACGATACCTGGTACCACGGCTGGACCATCTTCTACTGGGCCTGGTGGATCTCCTGGTCACCGTTTGTGGGCATGTTCATCGCGCGGGTCTCGAGAGGCCGTACGGTGCGCGAGTTCCTGATTGCGGTATTGCTGGTGCCGACGCTGGTCACGCTGGTGTGGATGAGCGCCTTCGGCGGCACGGCCCTGTTTCAGGCGGAAAACGGCATCGGGGAGCTTTCCAACGGCATTAGTGATGTGTCGCTGGCCATGTTCCACATGCTCGAGCAACTGCCGCTGACCTCAATCACCTCGACACTCGCCATCGTACTGGTGCTAGTGTTCTTCATCACCTCGTCGGACTCGGGCTCATTGGTGATCGACAGCATCACCGCCGGCGGTAAGACCGACGCGCCGAAGGGCCAGCGGGTGTTCTGGGCCGCGCTCGAAGGCGTGATCGCAGGCGTGTTGCTTTACGGCGGCGGCAGCACCGCGCTCACCGCGCTGCAAGCCGGCGCCGTGGCCACGGGCTTGCCGTTCACACTGGTGCTATTGCTGATGTGCGTAAGCCTGTTCATGGGCTTGCAAAAGGAGTGGCGCGAGCTCAACGCCATGCCGCGCATGGCCAGATAATTCCGTGTGAAGACCAGAAAGGCGCCCCTCGGGGCGCCTTTCTGCATGGGGGCGTGTCGTAATTTCGGCATCCGCTGGCGCGGGTAGCTAAGAGGCAGCTTATAAAGCGCTGCATCCTGCAGGCAGGGAATCGGCAGGCGCTGCCTGCGCATCGATAATATCAACAACTCAACGGCTGCACTCATGATCTACACCGTCGCGATACTGCTGAGCCTGATCGGCTACTTCGTTATCGGCCATTTGGCCGGCCGACGCGTCAAGGGCCTGGACGACTACCTGGTCGCCGGGCGCAACGCGCCGACCTTCTTCATTCTGGGCACGCTGGTGGCAAGCTACCTGAGCACCAGCGCCTTTCTCGGCGAGACGGGCTTTGCCTACCAGGGCTACCCCTTCGTCATGCTGATCTTCGCCGCGATCAGCACCTCCGGGTGCCTGCTGGGCGCGTTGGTATTCGGGCGCTATTTGCGCCGCAGCGGCGCCAACACGGTGCCGGAGTTCTTCGGTAAGCGCTTCGCCTCGCGCAAGGTGCAGGTGATTGCGGGGCTGACCACGATCATCGGGCTGGGCGCGTATCTTTTGGGCGTGATGCAGGGCGCGGGCATCATGTTTTCAGAGCTGACCGGCATGCCCTACTGGGTGGGGCTGGTGCTGGTGTGGGCGACCTACACCGGTTTCATCCTGTACTCCGGCTCGCCCGGCGTCATGCTCACCGATACCATCATGTTCGTGATCTTCTCGCTGGCAGCGCTCGGTGGTTCGCTCTACGTGATCAACGATCTCGGCGGCTGGAGCGGTGTGGTCGAAGGGCTGTTGACTCAGTCCGACAAACCCGGGATCGCGCTGTGGCACGGCGTGCTCGAGGGCCCGGACGCCACGTTCTCCTCGCCCGGCGAGGCGCTGACCTGGGGCGTTACCCTCGGCCTTGTTTGGGCGGCGGTGCTGGCGGCGAGCCCCTGGCAGTCGAGCCGCTACCTGATGGCGCGCAACGAGCACGTGGTGATGCGCTCGGCGATGCTGACCGCGGTGGCGCTGGCCGTTTTCTACGCGCTGATGATGGTGACCGGCGCGGCGATCAATCTTTACGATACTAGCCTGGACCCGGAGCGCTCGATGGTGTGGGTGGCGCTCAATATCCTGCCGACTTGGCTTGGCGTGGTGATACTGACCGGCGTATTCGCCGCCGGGCTCTCGTCGTGCTCGACGTTTTTGTCGATCATCGGCTTTAGTATCTCCAACGATATTCTGAGCGCCTCACAGGACGAGGCCTCGGCGATGCGTAAAAGCCGTTTGGCGGTACTTGCCGCGGGGCTGATCGCGCTGATTCTGGCGCTGTTTCAGCCGCCGGCGGTGATGTCGGTGGTGTGGTTCGCCGCCACGCTCTTTGCCTCTTCCTGGGGGCCGGTGGCGCTTTTGAGCATCTGGAGCAAGCGCATCACCGCCGCCGGTGCGGGCTGGGGGCTGGCGGTCGGTTTTGGCGGCAACGTCGCCATCTCGCTGATGGTGCAGGCCGAGTGGCTGTCGCTTCCGGTCTATCTGCACCCGGTGCTGATCAGCACGCTGATGGCGCTGGTGGCTATCGCCATCGCCTCCCGGATGACCCGCGTAAGCCAGGCCGAGCGCGAGTATCGGGCGTTCTTGCACACCTTCGACGCCCAAAGCGTGAGCGGCTGGGTTTCCGGCACGCGTTTGATCGCGCTGTGCACCATGCTCTCCGGGGTGGCCATCGGGGTATTTTTGTGGCGCCAGTACGCGGTGACTCTCGACGGCTTCGCCGCGCAGTTCGGCCTAAGCGCCGGGGCGGTGCAGGGCGCTTACGGGCTGGCCATTGGCTGCGGCGTCATGTTATTGCTGGCCGGCGGCGTCGGCTTCTGGCTGGTGCGCCCGAAGGGCCGGGGGCACGCGGCGCGTATGGCGGTATCCCAGGGCCGCTAACCTTCGAGGCGCTTGCGCCTTGCCATAACATCCTCAGCGACCGCTCGCCTTTTGGCGGGCGGTTCGTTTTTTTGATCGGGAGTCGATGTCATGCAGACCAGTACCTACCAGCGCGGCCTGATGATCGTCATTCTGGGCGTCGTTTTTCTAAGCTTCGACGGGCTGTTGATCCGCCTGGCCGCGACCGACGGCTTCACCATCGTGTTCTGGCGCGGTTTTTTGATGTTCTGCGTGCTGAGCGCGCTCTGTTTGGCGCGCCGAAAACTCTCGACGCTGCGCGTGCATCCGATGGCCTCGCTGGCCTCAGCCACGCTACTGGGCCTGATCTCGGCGCTGTTCGTGCTGGCGGTGATGAATGCCAATGTGGCCAACGTGGTGGTGATTTTGAGCACCGCGCCGCTGTTCGCCGCGATTTTCTCGCGCTTGTTTCTTGGCGAGCGGGTCGCGCTTCGCACGCTGATCGCCATCGCGCTGTGCATGCTGGGCATGGGGCTGGTGTTTCTCGGCGAGGGGGCGGCGGGGATGCTGCTGGGCAATCTCTTTGCGCTGGCCGCGGCGCTGGCGATCGGCGGCAATCTCACGGTGCTGCGCCGCTACCCCGGCATCGATACGACCACCGTGATCGCCGGCGGCGGGCTCTTGTCGGCGGCGATTGCCTGGCCGATGGCCTCGCCGTTGGCCCTGGAGGCGCCGCAGTTTGGCGTGCTGGCGCTAATGGGGCTCGTGCAGATGCCGCTGGCGACCGTGTTGATCAACAGCGCCACGCGCTATCTGCCCTCTACCGAGGTGGCGCTTTTTTATCTGGTAGAAACCGCGCTCGGCACGCTCTGGGTGTGGTGGCTCTTGGGCGAAGAGCCCACCGCCTCGACGCTTGCCGGCGGGGTGCTGGTGATTACCGTGTTGATGGTGCACGCTGGCATTGGCCTAAGGCGCGAGCGCCAAAGGCTGCGGCTCTATACAGGGATGACCGCAAGATAATCGTCGTTTCGCAGGTCTATCAGACAGTGCCTTGCGCGAAAGGGATACAGCGGCAGGGCTCGCGTAATCCGCTGCGGGGGGGGTTCGCCAGGGATGGCGAAAGTAGCCTACAGGGAGGTATTCATGGCGCCCCGCAGCGGGTTGCGCGAGCCCGGCATTGATGCACGGATGCCAGATCTCCAAAAAAACGACCCGCCGTGAAGGCGGGTCGGGTAACGAGCTCTGCTCTGCGACAAAAATTAGCTAGCGCAGCACGCCTTCCTCTTTCAACAGCTTGAAGATCGCCTCGGCGCCCTGTTCGGGGGTGACGTCGTTGAGCGTCTGCCCGCCGCCGCCGTCCGCCTTGGCGGCGGCGGCCTTGAAGCGGTCCCGCGCCGAAGAGGATTTGACGATCTTAAGGCGTTTCGGGCGCTTGCGCGCCGGGTGGAACTGCCATCCCGCAAGCGTCTCATCAGTTTCGCTTTGTGCCTCGCTTAGCGCAAGTTCCCCGCGCTTGGCCGGGCCAAAGGCGCTTTGGCGCGCCGCCGGGGCGCTGGTGTCGATCGTGGCGATCGCCGGCAGGCGAATGCGCAGGCGCCGGCGCTTGCCGCGGGGCAGGGCCTGGAGCACCACCGCCGTACCCTGCTCGACCTTCTCGACCGCGGCCAGGCTGGTGATGATCGGCCAGCCCAGCGACTCGGCCAGCTGGTAAGGCAGAAGGCCCGAGGCTTCGCCGGTTTCCGCGCGGCTGCCGGTTAGAATCAGCTGCGGGGCATCGTGTCGAAGCGCCTCGACGAGCGCCGGAATCACATCGGCGTTCTCGCCTTGCTCGATTAGCCCGATATGGTCGATGCCCATGCCGAGGTAGCCGCGCAGGGCCTCTTCCTGCTCGCTTTCGTGCTGGCCGGCGTGCAGCAGGCGCACAGAAGCGTTCTCCAGGGTGAGCGCCATTTCCACCGCGCGGGCGTCCTGGTCGGCGCGCCGGGCGCGGGCGGTCAGCGGATGGCGGCCGATCGAGACCAGTACGGCCACGTCGAGTGACGCGCTTTGTTTGGCGGGGGCGTTAGGCGGCATCGCGGTTCTCCTGTTGCTCGGCGCGGTACTGCTCGACCCGCGCTACCAGCGCCGCGAGCACCGCGCTGGCGTCGCCAATCACGGTCAGGTCGGCGCGTTTGGCCATGTCGCAGCCTTCGTCGAGGTTGACGGCAACGACCTTGTCGCAGCTTTGAATACCTTGCAGGTGCTGGATGGCGCCGGAAATGCCGATGGCAACGTAAACCCGGGCGGAAACCCAGGTGCCGGTGGCGCCGACTTGGCGGTCGCGAGGCATGTAGCCGTCGTCCACCGCCACCCTCGAGGCGCCCTTGGTCGCGCCGAGCACGTCGGCGGCGTGGTGGTAGCCGTCCCAATCCTTGACGCCGTTGCCGGCGGAGAGAATGAACTCGGCTTCGGCAAGCGAGACGCTTGCCGGGTCCACCGCGACTTCGCCGAGATCCTCGATGCGCCCGAGCACGTCGGGAAGCCCCTGGCCAAGCGAGATGGGGTCCGCGGCGTGGCGGGTCTCGCTGATCGGGTCGGCGCACTCGGCCAGTGCCAGCACCACCCGGGGCAGCTCGCGGTGAACGTCGTGGCGCCCGGCGCCGGCGCGGGCGGTGGCCCGCCAGCCGGTCGCGCTGTCATTACTGGCTTCGACCTGCCACACCTGAGCGGCGGGGCGCTCGCCAAGCCTGGCGGCCAAGCGTCGGCCAAGCTCGCCGCCGCCCAGGGCGGAGTCGGGCAATAGCCAAAAGCGCGGGCCAAGCTCGCGCTCCACGCTTTGAAGCGTGGCCACCTTGAGCTCCGGCAGGTAGCCCGAGAAGCGCTCGCCGTCCAGGTGCAGCAGCCGGTCGATGCCGGCCTCACCGAAGGCGCTCTCCTTGTGCTCGCCAAAGACCACCGCGAGTACCGCCCCCGGGCTTGCCGGGTCGGCGTCGGCGAGCTGGCGGGCCAGGCCCAGAAGATCGCGATCGTGGGCTGACAGGCGCCCGCCGGCCATGTCCGGCACCACGGCCACGATAAAGGCCGGGGCGTCGATGGTGACGTTCTGACGGGTGTCCTTGGCCGCAGCGCTGTGCGCTGGGGCCTGGGCGGCCTGCTGGGCGCCGCTTCTATCGATGCGGCGTACGCCGTTGGGGCCGATGAAGCCGACCGCACGCGGGTCGCGGCGCATCACGCCGTTGGGGCCCATCCACTCGGTGGGGCGGGCGCCGCCACCGAGTTCGGCCAGCACGCTCTGGTGCTGCGGATGCAGGCGGTTACGGGCGATCCACTCCTTGCGGGGGTCGCGGCGCAGAATGTCGCTCATGAGGTTTCCTCCAGCGCAGGGGCGGGGGCGGCCTTGGCCTGCGCCGCTTTATCGGCGGCGGTGTCGATGATCAATGCATCGGCGACCAGCTCGGCGATGTCCTTGATGCCGGCGCGCGGCTCCACCACGCCTTCGAGCATGGCGGTGCACTGCGGGCAGCCCACGGCGACCAGATCCGCGCCGGTTTCGCGCACGTCTTCCATGCGCATGTCGGGAATCCGCTGCTTGCCGGGAATGTCGGTGATCGGCGCGCCGCCGCCGCCGCCGCAGCAGCGCGAGCGATAGCCGGAGCGGGCCATCTCCTTGATTTCGATGCCAAGCGCCTTGAGTACATCGCGCGGCGCCTCGTACTCGCCGTTGTAGCGGCCGAGATAACACGGGTCGTGGTAGGTGACGCTGCCGCCTTTCCACGCCTTGAAGCTGAGCTTGTTCGCGCTGACCAGCTCGCTGATGAACGTGCTGTGGTGCTGCACGTGATAGCTGGACGGGATGTCCGCGGTGCCCAGCTCGCCGTACTCGTTTTTGAGCACGTGGAAGCTGTGGGGGTCGCAGGTGACGATGCGATCGAAACGGTAGCGGCTCATGGTCTGAATGTTGCGGCGGGCCAGCGTCTGGAAGGTCGCTTCGTCACCCAGGCGGCGCGCCACGTCGCCGCTGTCGCGCTCTTCATTACCCAGCACGGCGAAGTCGACGCCTGCCGCGCGCAGCACGCTGATGAACGCGCGCAGGGTGCGCTGGTTGCGCATGTCGAACACGCCGTCGCCGAGCCACAGGAGAACATCGGCCTCTTTCTTGTCCGCCATCAGCGGCAGGTTCAAATCCGCCGCCCAGTGCAGGCGCGAGTCGGGATCGAAGCCGCCGGGGTTGTCGGTGGCGATCAGGTTATCGAGCACCTCGGCGCCCTTGTTGGGGGTGTTGCCGTGCTCCAGCGTTAGAAAGCGGCGCATGTCGACGATGGCGTCGACGTGCTCGATCATCATCGGGCACTCTTCCACGCAGGCGCGACACGTGGTGCAGGACCAGAGCGTTTCCGGGTCCACCAGTGCGGTGCCTTGGCGGGCGACGATGGGCCCATGGGGGTCGCCCTGGTGCTCGCCGACCGGCTTGCCGGGGTAGGGGGAGCCTGCGTAGTTGGCGTCACTGCCGCCGGCCATACCGACGACCATGTCTTGAATCAGCTTTTTCGGGTTGAGCGGCTGGCCAGCGGCAAAGGCCGGGCAGGCGGCTTCGCAGCGCCCGCACTGCACGCAGGCGTCAAAGCCTAAAAGCTGGTTCCAGGTGAAGTCGGCGGGCTTTTCAACGCCGAGCTTGGCGCTGTCATCGTTGAGTTTCAGCGCTTTCAGGCCGGTGGAGCGGTGTTCGCCGCCGGTCTTATCGGAAAAGCGCTCCGGGCGGCGGTGGTACGCCAGGTGCAGGGCACCGGCGAAGGCGTGCTTCATCGGCCCGCCCCAAGTCATGCCAAAGAACATCTCGCCCAGGCCCCAGACGATGATGGCCGCGAGCACCAGAGCGGCGATCCAGCCAAGGCCTTCCTGGAACACGCCGTCCGGCAGAATGCCGGCGGTGGGCAGCGTGACCACGAACATGCCGATCGAAAACGCCATCAGGCTTTTCGGCAGGCGCATCCAGGGCCCTTTTGATAGCCGTGACGGCGGCGGGCTGCGGCGTTTGGCGACCAGAATGCTGCCAATGAACATGCTGGTGGTGGCGGCCAGCAGCACCCAGGCAAGGATCGCGCTGTCCAGGCCAAAGCCGTGGACGATGATGGCCAGAAGCGCGGCCAGCACGAAGCCGCCGGCGGTGGCGACGTGAGTGTGAGAGATGTACTTGTCGCGCTCGACGACGTGGTGCAGGTCGACCAGGTAGCGCCTGGGAACCTGCATGAGGCCCTTGAGTACGGGCACGGAAGAGGGCCGCCCTTGGCGCCATAGACGAGCGCGGCGAACCGCGCCAATGGCGGCAAGCGCCAGCGCAGAGAACAGCAGGATGGGTAACAGGATATCGAGCATGGCGTCTCTCCTCTCAGAGACACCGTAAGGACTACACCGCGGACCATAAGGCCCGCGGTGGTCGGCTTACAGCGTTATTGTGTCAGAAGTCCTTGCACAGCCGCAGCGCGTCATAAATGGCTGCATGCGTGTTGCGTGGCGCGGTGCAATCCCCCAGGCGGAACAGTGCGAAACCGTCGCCGCTTTGCGAGAGGCTGGGTTGGGGCTTGATCGCATAGAGCGCTTCGATGTCGGTCTGGCCCTTGTTGCGCGACTGGTGCTTGAGCGCGTAGTAGAGCGCCTCGTCCGGACGCACGCCGTTTTCGACCACGACCTGGTCGACCACGCGCTCTTCAAGGGCCCCTGTGTACTCGTTTTCGAGCACAGCAACCAGCGACTCGCCTTCGCGATACACCTTATGCAGGGCGAGATCCGAGGTCATGATGACCTCTTTCTCGTACAGGCTTCTGTAGTAGGTGGGGAAGGTGGTGCCGCCCACCGCCGCACCGGGCTTGATGTCGTCGGTGACGATCTCGACTCGGCAGCCTTTGTCCGCCAGGTAGTCCGCCGCAGAAACGCCGGAAAACTCGCAGATGGTGTCGAAGATCAGCACGTTCTTGCCAGGCTCGACGCGCCCTTCGAGGATGTCCCAGGTACTGACGACCAGACTCTTGTCGGTATCCGCGTCATAGCCCCACTCCGGTACCTGGGAGAGAAACGGCTGGCCGCCGGTGGCGAGAATCACCACGTCTGGGCGCAAGTCTTTAATAGTCGCTTCGTCCGCCTTGGTGCCCAAGCGCTGATCGACACCCAGCCGGTTGAGCTCGAGCTGATACCAGCGGGTGATGCCGGCAATCTGATCGCGCTGCGGTGCTTTTGAGGCAATGGTGATCTGCCCGCCGATTTGATCTTTCGCTTCGAACAGCGTCACATCGTGGCCGCGCTCGGCGCACACGCGCGCCGCTTCCATGCCGCCGGGGCCGCCGCCGACCACCACGACCTTGCGCGTCGGGCCTTCGGTTTTCTCGATGATGTGCGGAAGCCCCATGTACTCCCGCGACGTCGCGGCGTTCTGGATACACAGTACATCGAGGCCCTGGTACTGGCGGTCGATGCAGTAGTTGGCGCCGACGCACTGCTTGATCTGATCGACCTGGTCGTTCTTGATCTTGGCGATGATGTGCGGGTCGGCGATGTGGGCGCGGGTCATGCCGACCATGTCGACGTAGCCGCCTTCGAGAATCCGCTGGGCCTGGTTGGGATCCTTGATGTTCTGGGCGTGGATGACCGGTACGTTGACCACTTCCTTGATGCCCGACGCTAGGTGCAAAAACGGCTCCGGCGGGTAGGACATGTTGGGAATGACGTTGGCGAGCGTGTTGTGGGTATCGCAGCCGGAACCGACCACACCGAAGAAGTCGACCTTGCCGGTAGCGTCGTAGTACGCCGCGATGCGCTTCATTTCCTCGTGATCGAGGCCGTCCGGGTGGAACTCGTCGCCGGTGATGCGCATGCCGACCGTGAAGTCGTCGCCGACCTCGGCACGTACCGCCTTGAGCACTTCCATGCCAAAGCGCATGCGGTTTTCAAAGGTGCCGCCCCAGTCATCGGTACGCTTGTTGACCCGCGGGCTCCAGAACTGGTCGATCAGGTGCTGGTGCACCGCGGAGAGCTCGACGCCGTCGAGACCGCCTTCCTTCGCCCGGCGCGCTGCCTGAGCGAAGTCGCCGATGATGCGCCAGATCTCCTCTTCCTCGATGGTCTTGCAGGTCGAGCGGTGAACCGGCTCGCGGATACCGGACGGCGAGACCAGCGTCGACCAGTCGAAGCCGTCCCAGCGCGAGCGCCGGCCCATGTGGGTAATCTGGATCATGATCTTGCCGCCGTGCTTATGCACGGCATCCGCCAGATTCTGGAAGTGCGGAATGATGCGGTCGGTGGAGAGGTTCACCGAGCTCCACCAGCCCTGGGGGCTGTCGATCGAGACGATCGACGAGCCGCCGCAGATGCAAAGCCCACAGCCGCCTTTGGCCTTCTCTTCGTAGTACTTGACGTAACGATCGGTGGTCATGCCGCCGTCGGTGGCGTGCACCTCGGCGTGAGCGGTACTGACTACGCGGTTACGGATAGTATGCTTGCCGATCTGAATCGGTTTGAACAGTGCATCGAATGCCATGACGTCGACCCTCAGTGCTTGGGCGTTACAACAAACAGGCCGTGGTCACAGCCTTCCTCGGCGCCGCTTTGCGTCTGCTCGGCTACCGTACGAAGGTCGCTTCCCCGCGCCGCCAGAATCTGGTCCATGGCGCCGGCGAACCAGCCGGTGAACATGTACTCGATCTTGCGGTTGACCTTACCCATTTGATACACGAAGGCGCTGTGCTCGAGGCGCACGCGAGCGGTGCCTGCGTCCAGGTCGATCTCCTCGGTCTTGAAAAGGCCCCAGCCGCGCTGGGAAAGGCGCTTCATGTAGTGCTCGAAGACGTCAACGCCTTCAAGGCCGTGCAGCTCGGCCTCCTTTTCGCACCAGTGCCAGGCGCTTTTGTAGCCGGCGTGGTAGAGGATCTCTGCGTATTTCTCCGCGCCCAGGGCCTCTTCGACGGCCATGTGGTTGTTGACGAAGAAGTGGCGCGGTACGTACAGCATCGGCAGCGCGTCGGTCGTCCAGATACCGGTTTCGCTGTCGACGTCGATTGGAAGTTCGGGAGCTGTCTTGGTCACGGTGGTCATCCTTAAAACTTGTACTTGTTCAAACAAGAGAGGGTCATGGGGGCGGCGCTTTTTTGAATCGACTCGCCCCGTTTGAAATCGTTACTCGCCCCAAACGTCTTTCAGCGTGCGCACCCAGTTCTCGCCCATGATCTTGCGCACCTGGTTCTCGCTCAGGCCGCGCTTCAAAAGCGCCTCGGTCAGGTTGGGGAACTCGCCGATGGTACGGATGCCTTCCGGGTTGATGATCTTGCCGAAGTTGGTTAGACGGCGCGCATAGCCCTTGTCGTGGGTCAGCCACTCGAAGAAGTTCTGGTCGTGGCCCTGGGTGAAGTCGGTGCCGATGCCGATAGCGTCTTCGCCGACGATGTTCATGATGTACTCGATCGCTTCGCAGTAGTCGTCGATGGTGGAGTCGACGCCTTTCTTGAGAAACGGTGTGAACATGGTCACGCCGACGAAACCGCCGTGGTCGGCGATGAACTTGAGCTCTTCATCGGACTTGTTGCGCGGGTGCTCCTTGAGCCCGGACGGCAGGCAGTGTGAGTAGCACACCGGTTTTTTGGACTCCAGGATGACTTCCTCGGAGGTCTTCGCGCCGACGTGAGACAGATCGCATAGCATGCCGACGCGGTTCATCTCGGCAACGATTTCGCGCCCGAAGCCGGAAAGCCCGCCGTCGCGCTCGTAACAGCCGGTGCCGACCAAATTCTGGGTGTTGTAGCACATCTGCACGATGCCAACACCGAGCTGCTTGAACACTTCGACGTAGCCGATCTGGTCTTCAAAGGCGTGGGCGTTCTGGAAGCCATAGATGATGCCGGTCTTGCCCTCTTCCTTGGCGCGGGTGATGTCGCGGGTGGTGCGCACCGGGCGAACCAGGTCGCTGCACTCTTCCATCAGCTTGTTGGAGGCAACGATGTTATCGACGGTGGCCTTGAACCCTTCCCACACCGAGACGGTACAGTTGGCCGCCGTCAAGCCCCCACGGCGCATGTCTTCCAACAGCTCACGGTTCCATTTGGCGATGATCAGGCCGTCGATGACGATGGCGTCTTGGTGCAATTCAGAAGGGGTCATAACGAGGCTCCAGGGTTGTCCATGACGGGGAGCATAGCGCTGGGCCGGGGTCGCGCTGCTCCTGGAAACGACGACGAAAATTCCAAAAGCGTCACGCTGCGCCATGAGCGCGTCGCACGCGTAGCAAAGTTCACGATTAAACGGTATGACGTGCTGGCGTCAGAAGGAAAATCGCGGCGCGCAGCCAACGAGCGCGCACAAAAAAGCGGCCGCGCGGGCCGCTCTTGCGACGTTTCGATCGCTTTTTGGTGTGGGTCAGTTCATCAGCGGCACGCTTGCAAACGTCGGCTCGCCCTGGGCGTAGGCCAGCGCCAATAGCGCACTCGAGGTGGGTTCGCTGCCGACGGGCTCCACGCCCCAGTGCTGGATGAGCGGCGCGTTCTTGATCTGCGCCGTTTGGCGCGACTGCGAGCCCAGGCGCTCGTCTCGGGGCGGAATGCCAAAGCATTCGCGGTAGCACTTGGAGAAGTGCGGGGTAGAGACGAAGCCGCATACCGAGGCGATCTCGATGATCGAAAGCGATGTTTGTTTCAACAACTGACGCGCGCGCACCAGTCTAAGCTTCAAGTAGTAACGCGACGGCGAGCAGTGCAGATAGCGCTGGAAAAGCCGCTCGAGCTGGCGCCTGGAGACGTCCACGTAGCTTGCCAGCTCGTTGAGTTCCAAAGGCTCCTCGAGGTTGGACTCCATCAGCGCCACGATATCCAGAAGCTTGGGCTGAGTAGTGCCCAGCACGTGCTTGAGCGGCACGCGCTGCTGGTCCTGCTCGTTGCGCATGTGCTCGTAGATGAACATCTCCGAAATACCCGCTGACAGCGCCTTGCCGTGGTCGTGGGCGATCAGGTTGAGCATCATGTCGAGCGGCGCGGTGCCGCCGGAGGCGGTGAAACGGTCGCGGTCGATGGAGAAAAGCTTGGTAGTCAGCACGATTTTCGGGAAAGCTTCCTGAACCGAGGCCAGACACTCCCAGTGAATACTGGTTTCGTAGTGATCCAAAAGCCCCGCCTTGGCCAGCGCCCAGCTGCCGGTGCAGATCGCGCCCAAGTGCTTTAACTGACGCGCTTGGGTCTGAAGCCAGTGGATGTGCTCGCGGCTGACGCTATGCTGCGGGGCGACGCCGCCGCAGACGATGACCCAGTCGAGCGCCAGCGGCGCCTGCATGGCGGCGTCCGGCGTCACGTTGAGCCCGTCGCTGGCGCGTACCGGGGCGCCGTCTTGGGTCAGCGTATACCAGCGATAAAGCTCGCGGCCGGCCAGCTGGTTGGCCATGCGCAGGGGTTCGATCGCCGAGGCCAGGGAGATCAGAGTGAAGTTGTCCAACAGCAAAAAACCCAGTGTTTGCGGTGCGCTGGGGCGACCTGCGGGGGCGCAGGATGTGATTTGATCGGATGTCATGGTCTGGTACCTCTATCACCGAAACGTCTGGAGTTTTTCTTGTTATAGGTGTGGGTTACTGGCGTGTTGTTATGCTCCCCGAATGAGCTTTTAAGCTATCCACCTGCATAGTGGCACGAATGCCTCTTATACTGACAAAGCAATCTTGTATACGATGCGCGTACTGTCGTAAATGGAATGCTGCGTGTCGCTTTGAAAGCGTAAAAATGCGGTTTTCTCGCATTTGCAGAAAAAATGCAACGCATTTTGAACACCCTATGTCGCTTTTGTAAGTTATTGAACCTACAGGTTTTAGGCTCGAAAAGTTATATGCTCATAAGCCATTAAAAAAGGAATGCTGAAATGTCGGGATTTTTCAAGGAGTTTCGCGAGTTCGCCGTTAAAGGCAACGTGATCGATATGGCAGTGGGGATTATCATCGGTGGCGCGTTTACGCTCATAGTTCAGCGGCTGGTGGCGGATATCATGAATCCGATTATCGGTTTGCTGGTCGGCGGCATCGATTTTTCCAACATCTTTATCGTACTGCGCGAAGGCGCGGTGGCCGGGCCGTATCTGACGCTGGACGCCGCTCAACAGGCGGGGGCGGTGACGCTTAACATCGGGCTGTTTCTCAATGCGGTGATCAGCTTCGCTATCGTCGCCTTCGTGGTCTTCATGCTGGTGCGCACCATCAACCGGCTCAAGCGCGAAGAGATGGACGAGCCCAAAAGCCCGGTAGAGAAGTCCTGCCCCTACTGCTTCATGACCGTGCCGATCAAGGCGAGCCGCTGCGGCCACTGTACGTCTGCGCTGCAAGCCCCAAAGGAGAGCGCCCCCTCCAACCCCCCGTCGGATACATTGAAAGATGTTTGAAAATCGCTAATTTGGCTTCGTTGAATCGTGTGTGTAAGTAGTGCTTTTATGAATGGATTTTAAAATGCGGCCGACGTTTAGAGGTCGGCTCGATGACAAGGAGAGTCGTGTGAAGATGATGTCCAGAGCCGTCGCCGGGCCCTCATGTTATGGTGTGTTACTGATGGGGTTGGCAGCTGCGCTGTTGTGGCCTGCTTCGTCCCGGGCATTAGAGTTTGCGCCGACGCCCGGGGAGGCGCGCCAGTATTTTATTGGCATGCACGGTGCAGAAGACGCTGCCAGCCTGAAGACCTCCATCGAAAGCATAATGCGCTATCGCGTCGATGAACGTAATGACCACGCCACGACCCTAAACGTTGAGCCGCGTTTTCTCCGCATCGTGTCGGGGATCAGCACGGTGCTCTTCGATAGCACCCAAGTGCAAGAGCGTCAGCGCAAAGAGGTGAGCCCGATGGCTGCTGGTTTTGAGCTGGACGTCGCTGACGACGGCGGCGCCGCGCTTTCTCCCGGCAATAGTGAGGCCTTGGAGGTGTTGACGTCCCAGCAAGACGTTTTGACGCCCGCGCTTTTCGGTGAGGTGTTGGGGTTGCCTGGCTTGGTGATATCGCTGCCACCAGTGGTGAGTGAGACGACTACCGTGGCAGAGGAGGGGCTGTTATCTGACGTGACGCTAACGGTAACCGATGTAACCGATGAATGGATTATCGCCACTATCGGTGGCTTTGATCAGAACGAGGCGGAATCCTTGCCGCAGCAGGGCGAGGGCAATGAAAGGCCAAAAGCGTTTGATCAGCTACATGGCCAACTGCGTGTAAGCATTAACTCGGGCCGAATCGAGTCGCTGGTGCTCTTTGCTGAGCAGGGCGCTTCCCATGATCGGCCCTCAATGCCCAGGCATCTGTCTCTCTTCGTGCAGGCGCTTCCCGACGATGCCGCTACTGGCGAAAATGCGTTCGCGATTGAAAGCTTTCAATTCGTCGGTCTTCCCACAATGCAAGAAGATGCGCCTTCCTACCGCGGAACCGAGTATGTTTTTCCGCACGCCGAGGCAAACGCACCCATAGGTGATGCTCGTTCTACGCCTGACGTTAATGCGCTCTTTGCAGACCGTGACGAGGCGGTCTTTAGAATTGATGAGAGCAGCAATAAACTGATACTCACCGTACCTTTACGCATAGCTGAAGATGAGGTTGAAGGCTATGCAAGCCTCAGCGCGCTTACGCTCAATGATGTCGACGGAGAAAAGATCGCGTTGCCACTGTTTGTCACAGATATCTTTCAAGAGATCCGCAATACCGATTCCCAGTCCATCAGGATCGTGCTTCAGCCGCTTGGCTGGGAAGCGGTGGATTGGGGGGCTATTCGAAGTGTATCGGCAACGCTTGCTTATCGTATGAATACGGTGGAAGAGCATCTCTCCATTAAGCTCGATGATGAGCCCCATGAGGTCGTGCGGGGTGAAGCCTTGGCAAGCATCGTACCGCTCGAGGGGGAGGCCGGCGAGTGGCGGTTGGAGCTTACAAACGGCCAGGATCAGTTACGGTTGGATCGCAGCGCAATTGACGAGAACACGAGTGCCTTTTTGACGAATCGCTTTCCCAATCGAACCTTGCCTCTGGGTGCAAGAGGTCTACTGGCGAAGGTTTCCGACCCACTGGCTTGGGTGATGCAATTAAGGCTTGAAGGACGTATCGAGGATTTTCCGCTGGTCTACGTGCACTATGCCGACGAGCCGGAGCAGATCGACGTAACCTTTGCGCCAGGGCTTTCCGCTAGGCGCTTGTGGGAGTGACTCATTCAAGCCTTCACGGGGTTATGATACTAAAGTTGCAAACTCGCCTGAAACGTCCGGCAGTCGCCGGGCGTCTGCCTTTTGAAGCTTCACTTTGCACATTTCAGTGACGTCGGTGGCATTAGTTATCCAACTAATGAGCCGCCTATGTATTAGACTAACTCCCAAAATTAAAAGAAGTCTTATAAACGCTCGCTCATAGTGCGTTTAAAAGCTCTGAAGTTCCGGCCTGTCGACGCAAATAGAGGAGAAATACGTGATTAAAGACCCATCACGCCGTCGCTTTATAAAAGGAGCGCTAACCAGTATACCGGCAGTAACGATCGGCAGCGGCGTGTCGCTAACCGCCTCCGCTGATGAGCCCCCGGAACAGTTAAGTGACTATCAGCCTGTCTTTTTCAATGAAAGCGAGTGGGAGTTCGTCATCGCCGCCTGTGACCGATTGATTCCTGGCGATGGCCCAGGTCCTGGCGCGCTCGAAACCAACGTTCCCATCTTCATTGATCGTCAAATGGAAGGCCGCTTCGGCCACGCCGCCGACTGGTATATGAAAGGCCCGTTTCCGGAAAACGTCCCGGCGCTATTCGGCCATCAGATCGCGCTTACGCCCCGCGACATGTACCGCCAGGCCATTCCCGCGATCAACGACTACTGCCAACGCCAGTACGATCAATCCTTCGCCGCCCTTGATAACGCAACGCGCGACGAGGTGCTCACTGTTCTCTCCCAGGGGGATGTCGAAATGGAAGCGATGCGGGGCAGCTACTTTTTCGACATGCTGCTGCAAAACACTAAAGAGGGCTACTTTGCCGACCCCATCCACGGCGGCAACAAGCACATGGCGTCCTGGAAGTTCATCGGTTTCCCCGGGGCGCGCGCGTCGTATCGCGAATGGGTGGATCAGCACAACGTCGAGTACCCGCTGGGGCCGGTCAGCCTTAACGGGGAGAGGGGATAAGCATGGCACGTACAGAATCACCCGTTGACGTCGTGCTGGTCGGCTTTGGCTGGACCAGCGCGATCATGGGCATGGAATTGACCGACGCAGGCTTGAACGTGCTGGCGCTCGAGCGCGGCGAAGACCGCGACACGGTGCCGGATTTCGCCTACCCGAAGATGGCCGATGAGCTCACCTACGGGGTGCGCTACAAGCTGATGCAGCGCCCGGCGAAAAGCACGCTCACCGTGCGCCACAACGTGGGCGACATGGCGGTGCCTTATCGCCACTTGGGCTCGTTTCTGCCCGGCGACGGCGTCGGCGGTGCCGGCACCCACTGGAACGGCCACACCTGGCGGCCCCAGCCCCAGGAGCTGCGCCTTAAAAGCTACGTCGAGGAGAACTTCGGCGCCGACATCATTCCCGACGAAATGACGATTCAGGACTTCGGCGTCAGCTACGATGAGCTCGAGCCCTTTTTCGACTACTTCGAGAAAGTGGCGGGTATCTCCGGCAAGGCGGGGAACCTCAACGGCGAGATTCAGGAAGGGGGCAACCCGTTCGAGGGCTGGCGCTCTGATGAGTACCCCATGCCGCCGCTGGCGCGAACCTATAACGATACGCTGTTCGCCGATGTCGCCCGAAGCGAAGGCTACCACCCCTTCCCGCTGCCAGCCGCCAATGCCTCTGTTGCCTACACCAACCCTTACGGCATGCAGCTCGGCCCGTGTAACTTCTGCGGCTTCTGCGAGCGCTACGGCTGCTTGAACTACTCCAAGTCGTCGCCGCAGACCTGCATTCTGGGCGCGCTCAAGCGCCGCGAGAATTTCGCCTACCGCACGCAGAGCGAAGTGCTGCGCGTGGAGCTCGATAGCGATGGCGAGCGCGCTATTGGGGTGACCTATATCGACCCGGAAGGCAACGAGGTCTTTCAGCCGGCGGATCTGGTGATCCTGGGCGCCTACTCGCTGCACAACGTGCACCTGATGCTGGTGTCCGGCATCGGCACGCCTTACAACCCGGAAACCGGTGACGGCGTGGTCGGCAAGAACTACGCCTATCAGATGAACGGCGGCTCTTCGCTTTATTTCCGCGATAAGGAGTTCAACCCCTTCATCGGCGCCGGTGGCAATGGCGAAGTGATCAACGACTTCGGCGTCGAGCAGATCGACTTCGCTCAGGAAGGCTTTATCGGCGGCTCCTACATCAACGCCGCGATGACCAACGGCCAGCCGATTCGCAACATGCCGCTGCGTGCCGGCGCGCCAAGCTGGGGCGAGGGGTGGAAGCAGGCGGTGCAGGAGACCTACGGTCACGTCATGTCGATCGGCTCCCACGGCAGCAACATGAGCTATCGCGACTGCTACCTGGATCTCGACCCCAACTACACCGACGACCACGGCCGGCCGTTGATGCGCATGACCTTCGACTGGAAGGCCAACGATGTTCGCATGACCCAGTTCATGAAACAGAAGATCGATACGCTTTCAAAGGCGCTGGGCCCGGACGACTACCGGCTCTCTTTCAAGGACTTCGATACGCGCTACGACGTGCGCCCCTACCAGACCACGCACAACGTGGGCGGGGCGATCATGGGCACCGATCCCTCCTCCAGCGCGCTCAACCGCTACCTGCAGAGCTGGGACGTACACAACGTCTTCGTGATGGGCGCCAGCGCCTTTCCGCAGAACCTGCAGTACAACCCGACGGGGCTGGTCGGCGCACTGGCCTACTGGTCGGCGAAGGCGATTCGCGAGCAGTACCTGCCAAACCCCGGCCCGCTGGTTCAAGCCTAGGAGAGCGACCATGAAGCACACCGTAAAATGGCGCCAGGGGCTGGTCGGCGTTGGCCTTTTGAGCGTTACTACCGCAAGCCTTGCGTTCGATGACGAAGTGATCAGCCGCGGCGAGTATCTGGCCCGCGCCGGCGACTGCGTGGCGTGTCACACCGCCCCCGGCGGCGAGCCCTTCGCCGGCGGTTTGGCCGTGGAGAGCCCCTTTGGGGCTATTTACTCGACCAACATCACGCCAGACTCGGAAACCGGTATCGGTGACTACAGCCGCGACGAGTTCGCCGCCGCGCTCCGCGAGGGCGAGCGCGCCGATGGCAAGCACCTTTATCCGGCCATGCCGTACCCTTCCTATTCGCTGATCACCGATGAGGATATCGACGCGCTCTACGCCTACTTCATGGAAGGCGTGGCACCGGTCGAGAATACCCCAGAGCGCACGGATCTGAGCTTTCCGTTCAACCAGCGCTGGGGCATCGGGCTTTGGGACTGGCTGTTCACCAACGACGAGACGTTCTCGCCGGACCCCGAGCGCAGCGACGAGGAGAACCGCGGCGCCTATCTGGTTCAGGGGCTTGGCCACTGCGGCAGTTGCCACACCGAGCGCGGGCTCTTCTTCCAGGAGAAGGCGCTGGACGACAGCGACGACGCGTTCCTTTCCGGCGAGGTGCTGGAGGGCTGGTACGCGCCGAGCCTGCGCGGCAGCGGCGACGGCGGCAGCGCCATCGAGCGCTGGGACGATCAGGCTATCGTCGATTATCTGGCCACCGGCCGTAACGACGAAAGCGCCGTGGCCGGCGAGATGACGTCGGTGGTGGCGCACAGCACCTCGCACCTCAATGACAGCGATTTGCAGGCGATCGCCGCCTATCTGAACTCGCTGGGAAGCCAGGGCGACCGGCCCCGGATCACCGATACTCAGGTCGGTGAAACCGACGCCATGCTTACGCGGGCGGACGTGGAAAACGATCTCGGCGCGCGGCTCTACCTGGACAACTGCAACGCCTGCCACTTCTCCAACGGCCGCGGCGCCTCCCAGGTGTTTCCGAGCCTGTCGGGAAGCTCGATGGTCAACGCCGACGACCCGACCGGCATGATCCGGGTGATCCTGGCCGGGGCCAAGCTGCCCTCGACCGAGCAGCGCCCGGAAGCGCTGGCCATGCCGGACTTCGCTTGGCGCTTGTCCGACGACGAGGTCGCAAAGCTTGCTACCTTCGTGCGAGGTGCCTGGGGCAACGATGCTGGAGAGGTCAGTGCCAGCGCCGTGGCGGACGTGCGCGACGAGCTGCCGGACGATCGCGTGACCAGCGCGCCGGTCATCGACGACTGACCGGTTTTACCAAGTCATGAAAAGCAAGTCATGAAAAGTAAGCCATGAAAAAGGTGCCCCGTGGGGCACCCTGATCAACGCAAAACCCCACCGATTGGTGGGGTTTTTTGTAACTGAAAACAGTACTTACAAACAGTGCTTACAGGGTGCGCTGAGTGTCGGCGTCCATGGTCTGCTCGCCGGTGGCACCGTTACGCGCCTGCAGCAGGTCCTTGGACAGCGTGGCGTCGTGGCTCTGCTTGACGCTGGTCGCGCTGGTGGCATCCAGGTCGGCGTTGATGGTCTGCTCACCGGTCGCGCCGTTGCGGGCGTGCAGCTGGTCAAGCGAGATCGCGTGGCTGGTGTTGGCGGTGTGAGAGTCGGCGCTGGTGATCGGCAAGCCCATACCGCTGTTCTTGGCAATTACCTGCTCGATGGATGCATTGCGAGACTCGATCTGAGAAACGCTCGAGCTGTTCGGCTGATCGACGCTATTAAGCGTGGCGGAGCCGCGCTCGGCGAAGGCAGAACCGGAAACGAGGGCAAGGGCGATAGCGGCGGTGGCGGTCAGTTTTTTCATGGTGGCGTACCTAATTAATCGATTTGAATGTTTTTTTAGGGCTTGTTGGGCGAGAGCGCCTCAAACCATGCAGGCATCTTAGTATCGAAAAATTAGTAAAAAAAGCGCTTAAAATTCGCTAGACCATTCGATTTGTTTAAATATAAGTGCGACAAGTGCTGTACATTTGTTTGATCAAGTAGAGTTATAGAGGTTATTTGATGCTAAAAACATCGAACGCCGTCGATTTAGACCAAAGTCGTAGAAAAGAGAAGGGCGCCCGAAGGCGCCCTGTCATTGGGTGACAATCGCAAGGCAATAGGTCAACGGCGTTTTTTTCCACCCTTTTGCGGGCCGTCGCTGTCGCTTGCATCGCTTGGCTGGGGCAGGGAGGGCAGTGACTGCGCCATCATTTCCACGCTTTGGCGGTAGTAGAGCTGGCTCTTGTTGTGCTCGCCAAGGCTTGCGTAAAGACGCGCAAGCTCGGCGCACACTTCGCCGCTCGGGCGCTGGCGCTGGCTGGCCTCGAAGTACTCGAGCGCCTTTTCCCATTGGCCGGTACGCAGCGACAGGCGCCCGCAAGCCAGCAGCAGTTCCGGGTCGTTGGGGCGCTCCTGCAGCCATTTTTCCGCGCGGGCGAGCTGGCGCGCCGCGTCGACGCCCAGAAGCCCGAAACGCTTGACCAGCCGCGCGTCCCAGTGGGTATCCAGCGACTGGCTCAAAAGCCGCTCGGCGATCGCCTCTTCATTGGCCTGCAGCAGCGCCTCGACGTAGAGCACGATCAGCTCGGTATTGCCGCGCAGATAGTCCGGCATGTCCGCCCATAGCCCGCGCACCCGCTCGATGTTGGCCGGGTTGGCGGCTTCGAACAGAATCAGCTCACGGTAAGCCTTGAACTCGAGCTGCTCGCGCTCCTGCTGGGTGATCAGCTTTTTGGCCACCAGCCGCGGGACCAGATGGCGAAGCCCCTCCCAGTCGCTGACGCTGAGATAGACCTGCTTCAACAGCTTCAGGACCTGCGGGTGGTTGGGCAGCTTCTGGTCGAGACGGTTGAGAATCGCCAGCGCCTCTTCCGGCTGCTGACGATCGATCATCAGCTGCGCCTGCATCAGGCCTACCGCGGTATCGGCGCCGTCGGTGGAGAGCTGGGCCTGGTTCAGATGCTCCTGGGAACGCTCGTGATGGCCCTGGTAGTGAGCCGCCAGCGCCGCCGACAGATAGTTGACCATCGGCGTGCTGGAGTCGTCCGCCGCGCCTGCCAGCGTGCGCTCGGCGCGCTTAAAGCGGCCTTCGGTCAGCGCGACCAGTCCGCGCACCGTGCGCTTCATGGCGCGGCGATTGCGCGCCCGGGCGTTCCAGGTGCGATAGCGGCCCACCGGGCGAATGATGCCAGAAAGAAGGCGCAGCACGAAGTGCACCACGATGAAAGCGCCGAGCAGCAGCACCAAACCGAACCAGAACGAGGTTTGAACCGAGGTGTCGCCGACGCGAATCAGCCAGTAGCCCGGCACCGACATCATCAGGTGGCCGAACAAAGCGCCGACGGCGAGGCCGGCGACGATTAACAGCAGCAGTTTTCTCATTCGTCACCTCCGCCCTGGCGACGCGCCTGGAAGCGATTGTCGATGAAGTCGGCCATGGCCTGCTGCGAACCGCTGATATCCGGAAGCTCCGGCTCGACCTGGTTTTGTTTGATCTCTTCCAGGCGCGCGATCACGCTCTGCGTCTCGTCGCGCTCGGTGTCGTAGTAGCGGTTGAGCAGATCCAGCGCCTTGTCGAGGCTCGCCTCGAATAGCGGCTGCTCTTCTCTAAGCAGAGCGAGCTGGGCCTGTTCGAGAATCAGGCGCAGGCTCTGGCGCAGGTAGGACTCCTGCTCCGGGGTGATCAACGCCTCCAGCGCCTCATCGTGATGGCGCACCACGACCAGATCGCGCAGCTCGGCGCCGAATTTCGCCAGCTGGCGCTCGAAGGAGCCGCTCGGCGGCTGCTCCATGCCTTCGCTGATTGCCCGCTCTTCGATCTCTTGTGACAGGCGAAGCCCCGCAATCTGCTCTTGCTGAGCGTTCAGCGCCAGGTAGATGCCGGTGCGGTCGACCCGGGGAACGGCGTCAAGGGCAGCAAGTTCATTGGCGATTTCGCGGCGAATCGGCGTCAGCGCCGGGTTATCGGCATCGACCAGGCGGGCGTCGGCGGTGCGCAAAAGGGCAGAAGCGCCTTCGACGTCGCCTTCGAGCTGCAGGCGCTGGTTGGCCAAGCGCAGAAGGTAGGCGGCTTCGGCGTGGAGCCAGTCGCGCTCGTCAGTGTCCTGGGCCTGGGAGAGCTGATCGAGCACGTCAGACACGGTCTCGTCGACGCGCGACTGAACGCTTTCGAGCTCGCCTCGCAGCTCGCTTACGGTGCTGTCGAGCGTCTCGTTACGCTCGGTCTCGCCGCTTTCGATGCGCGACTGAAGGTCGTCGAGATTTTGCTGAGTAGCGCTCGACTGGGTCTGCTGGGCGAGCTCATCGATGCGCGCCTGCTGGGCGTCCGTGCGCTGCCAAAGCTGCCAAGCGATCACGCCGAGTATCAGGGCGACGATCACGACCAGCACGATCGCGACCGCACCGCCCTTGCCACCGCCGGAAGAGGGCGGGGGCGTGTTTGGAGCGGGCGTTTTGGGCGGCGGCGTCGTGGCGCTGGGCTTACTACTGGAGGCAGCGGACTTGTTTGATGTGCTGGCGGCGGATGCTTTGTTCGGGCTGGTGCTTGCGCTATCAGCGCTGGCGTTAGCACCGTTGTCAGTACTGGTATGGGGGCTGGTAGTAGCACCGGCGTCAGTACGGGCATTCGTATCAGCGCCGGTTTTGGCCGGCTGGCTATTACTGCCGTCCTTGTTGCGTCGGCGCGACCGACTGTTCTTCGCCGCGTATGCCTCGGCGTTTTTATCCGCCGCTGGGGTCGAAGGCGAAACGCTCGATGTCGCATCGCTCGGGGGCGTGTCGCTTGCTACCTGGCGGGAGGCGGCATCATCAGGCGTCTTGTTGTCGCCCTGTTGATCAAATGGTTGTTTGCTCATCTGTCGTTAGCCCTTGTTAAGTTCTTTAATCGACATCGGCATCTCCGGGGGAGCTGAGCGCGTTCAACGCCGCTGCCAGCGCGGCCGTCGATGCGCCTGACGCCACCTTGAGGTCGCAAAAACCCAGCGTGCCGGCCAAGGCGGCCAAACGGCGGCTGGAAACGATTAGGGGTTGTTTCAACGCTGCTTGATGGCACCAGTTTGACAGATATTCAAGCAGTTCGCCGCTGGTCACGATCAATGCATGAAAACTGCCCTCGGCCAGACGCCGCTGCAACTCTGGACCGGGCGCGCGATAAACGCGTCGATAGGTCGCCACACGGGTCACGGCGGCGCCGCGCGCGGTGAGCGTCTCGGCTAAAAGCGTTCGCCCACCTTCACCGGCCACTATCAGCACGCGCTGATGCGTAAGGCCTGAAAGCGAATCAAGCGCCAATAGCGCTTCGCTGGTGTCCTCGCCGGCGCTTATCGGGGCGCGCTCTACGCGGACGTCGAGCGCGCCTTCGAGCGCGCCTGCAGTGCCCGCGCCCGGCGCGTAGAACTCGATCCCCACCGGCAGCTGCGGCCAGTAGCGGTCGATTGCCTCGATCAGCTGCAAAGCGGCGAAGGGGCTCGTGACCACGATTTTATGAAAGCGGTCGAGATCGAGCCAGACGCTTCTGAGCGCGGCGTCCTCCTCGAGCGTCTCCAGCGCCATGACCTCGAGCGGCTCGACCCAGGCGCCGTCGGCGGCCAGCGCCGAGGCCAAGGCCTCGCCACGCTCGCCGGGGCGGCCGATCAACACCGGCGCGGCCATTGGTGGGGTCGTGGTCGCCTTCATGGACAGCGCGTGTTCATACGTTGTCGCCGTACACCTCGGCGAGAATATCGCCGGCGCCCTGGTCGAGCAGGTCCTCGGCCACGCGAATGCCCAGCGCTTCGGGCTCGTGGATCGAGCCGCGGCCCTCGGCGCGCAGCACCTCGGTCCCTTCCGGGTTGCCCACCAGCCCACGCAGCCAGATGGTTTCGTTGGCCTTGTCGAGTACTGCGTGGCCGGCGATCGGAACCTGGCAGCCGCCTTCCAAGCGGGTGTTCATGGCGCGTTCGGCGCGCACGCGGGTGGCGGTGTCGTTGTCATCGAGCGGGGCGAGCAGCGCGATCAGCTCCGGGTCGTGCAGCCGGCACTCGATGCCAAGCGCGCCCTGACCGCAAGCGGGCAGGCAGATCTCCGGCGGCAGCTCTTGGGCGATGCGCGCGGCAAGCCCTAGCCGCTTGAGCCCGGAGGTCGCGAGTATAATGGCGTCGAACTCGTCGTCGTCGAGCTTTGCCAGGCGCGTTTGAACGTTGCCGCGCAGGTTCAGAATCTCGAGATCCGGGCGCGCCTCGCGTAGCTGCAGGCCCCGGCGCAGGCTCGCGGTGCCGATACGCGCACCTTCCGGCAGCTCATCGACGCTTTGAAAACGGTTGGAGACGAAGGCGTCGGTAGGCTCGGCGCCTTCCAGAATGACGGAAAGCCCGAGGCCTTCGGGAAAGTGCATTGGCACGTCTTTCATCGAGTGCACGGCGATATCGGCGCGGCCGTCGAGCATTGCCTCCTCGAGTTCCTTGACGAACAATCCCTTGCCGCCGATTTTGGAAAGCGGGGTATCGATGATCTTGTCGCCTTTGGTGGACAGGGCGACCAGCTCGACTTCCAGGCCGCTGTGCGCCGCCATTAGGCGCTCGCGGACGTGCTCTGCTTGCCACAACGCCAGCTGGCTTTTGCGCGTGGCAATGCGTAATTTGGTGATGGATGACACGTTATTCTCCCTTTGCCGCAGACACGGCGTGTCGAACTATGATAAATCTCATCATAAAGCACGCGCTTACGCAGTAAAAACGCTTGCGCCGTAAAATCGATCACTCTTGATTGGCCGACGCTAAATTCTATTGTTACGTGCAGGTAATGCCCATGTCCTCTGCCGATCAACAAGGTGAGCTGGATCAATTTTTTCTGCTCTCGCAGGATATGCTTTGTTGCATCGATTTCCGAGGGACACTGCTCAATGTTAACCCGGCCTTCGAGCATCTGCTGGGCCGCCGCGCCGAAGAAGTCATCGGCCGCCCGTGCGGGGTGATCGTCGAGCCCGACGACCATCCCATTATAGAGAGCGCGCTTGCGCGCATACACCGGGGCGAGCAGGTCGACCCCTTTGACGTGCGCGCCAAAAGTCAGACCAGCGCGCTCACTTGGCTGGAGGTGAGCGCCTTCGCCGACGGCGAAGTGATCTACGTGATCGCCCGCGATATCACCGAGCGCAAGACCTCCGAGCAGAAGCTGATGCTATTGGAGCGCAGCGTAGAGTCGAGTACCAATGGTGTCGTCATCGTCGATGCGCTAGCTGACGATTTGCCCATGGTGTACGTCAACAAGGCCTTCGAGACCATCACCGGTTACGCCCGCAATGACGCGCTGGGACTCAATTGCCGCATTCTGCAGGGCGACGAAACCGACGCCTCGACCGTCAAGCAACTGCGCCGAGGCATACGCGAACAGCGCGATGTGCACGTGATGCTGCGCAACTATCGTCAGGATGGAACGTCTTTTTGGAACGATTTGTACGTCTCGCCGGTGCGCGACGAGCAAGGGCGAGTCACTCATTTCATTGGCGTGCAAAACGACGTTACCGCCCAACGCGAGTACCAGGCGCAGCTCAGGCATAACGCCAACCACGATGCCCTGACCGGCCTGCCCAATCGCCAGCTCTTGAACCAACGCTTGTCCCAGGGGGGCGTGTTGGCCAAGCGCTATCGTCGCCACGTGGCGGTGCTGTTCATCGACTTGGACGACTTCAAGCCAATCAACGATTCGCTGGGTCACGACGTTGGCGATTTTATCCTGATCAGCGTTGCCCGGCGCCTCGAGGAGGAGCTGCGACCCTGGGATACCGTGGCGCGTATTGGCGGTGACGAGTTCATCGTGCTGCTGCCGGATTTGGCGATGGAGCAGGATGTGATCCAGGTGGTGGAGCGTTTGCTCAAGCGGATTGCCGAACCCTACTGGTATCAAGACAAGGCGCTTCACATCACCGCCAGTATCGGTATCGGCACTGACAACGGCAGTATGGCCAAGACCCAAGCGCTGGTGCAGCAGGCGGATCTGGCCATGTACAAGGCCAAGCGTCGCGGACGCAATACCTACCAATGGTACACCGAAGAGCTCAACCATCGGGTGAGCGAGCGGGTGAGCCTGCGCCACGCGCTGCAAACGGCCATCGAACAGGAACAGTTCGAGCTTCACTATCAGCCGCAGATCGACGGTGCGAGCGGCGAGGTGGTTGGAGTCGAGGCGCTCATTCGCTGGCACCACCCAGAGTGCGGCCCGGTCTCGCCGGCGGATTTCATCGGCATGTCGGAAGAGACCGGCCAGATCATCCCCATCAGCGAGTGGGTGCTGAGCCAAGCGTGTCGCGATGCGGTGCGCATCAACGACGGCGCCCAGCGCCCGATCGTCATGGCGGTCAATATTTCGCCCACCCAGTTTCAGCGCCCGGGCTTTGTCGCCTCGATCGAGCGCGTGCTTAAGCACAGCGGGCTGGCCCCGGCGCTTTTGGAGATCGAGATCACTGAAGGCGTGCTGATGGAGAGTCTGGAGAGCGCCATCGAGGCGCTCAAGAAGCTGAGCGCTTTAGGAGTGAATATCGCACTGGACGATTTCGGCACCGGCTTTTCCAGCCTGAGCTACCTAAAGCGCCTGCCGATCAACCGGCTCAAGATCGACCGCTCGTTCATTCGCGACGTCACCCACGACGAGCACGATGCAGCGATCGTGGAAGGGGTGATCACCATGTCCTTGAAGCTGGGGCTCGAGGTGCTGGTCGAAGGCGTCGAAACCGCCGAGCAGTTTCGCTATCTGCATCAGCGTCACTCCACCTTCATGCAGGGCTACTACTTCGCTATGCCCATGCCGCTTGCCGAGCTTGGCGATTATCTGGCGGGGTTTAACTGGTCAAAGGCGCTTCAAGAGGCGGGCGTCGATTCGACCTGAGCGGGCGCGCAAAACCGCGTGCCGCGAACCGGGTCGACTCTGGTACACTCTGGGGCAATGATTCCCTTATGTTGTCACCCTTGTTGCCACCTTCGTTTTGTCAGTAGGAATTCTTGATGAGCCAAGCTACGAATCAGTCCTGGGGCGGACGCTTTAGCGAGCCCACCGACGCCTTTGTTGCCCGCTTTACCGCCTCCGTGAGCTTCGATCAGCGCCTGGCCGCTCAGGACATCCAGGGCTCGATCGCCCACGCTACGATGCTGGCACGCGTCGGCGTGCTGAGCGATGAGGAGCGCGATGCCATCATCGACGGCCTGACCGAAATTCAGGGCGAGATCACACGCGGCGAGTTCGAGTGGTCGGTACCGCTTGAAGACGTGCACATGAACATCGAAGCGCGGCTGACGCAAAAGATCGGCATCACCGGCAAGAAGCTGCACACCGGACGCTCGCGCAACGACCAGATCGCCACCGATATTCGGCTTTTCATGCGCGATGCCATCGACTCGATCGACGCGGAGCTAACGCGGCTGCGTGAAGGCATGATTGGCCTCGCCGAGCGCGAAGCGGACACCATCATGCCGGGCTTCACCCACCTGCAGACCGCCCAGCCGGTCACCTTTGGCCACCACCTGTTGGCCTGGCAGGAGATGCTCGCCCGTGACCACGAGCGCCTTTTTGATACCCGCAAGCGCGTCAACGTCATGCCCTTGGGCGCAGCGGCGCTGGCCGGCACTACCTACCCGATCGACCGCCACGTCACCGCGGAGCTGCTGGGCTTTTCCCTCCCGGCGGAGAACTCGCTGGACGCGGTCTCGGATCGCGATTTCGCCATCGAATTTGCAAGCTTCGCCAGCATTTTGTTGATGCACCTGTCGCGCATGAGCGAGGAGTTGGTGCTTTGGACCAGCGCCCAGTTCGATTTCATCGACTTGCCGGATCGTTTCTGCACCGGCTCGTCGATCATGCCGCAGAAGAAGAACCCGGACGTGCCGGAGCTCGTTCGCGGCAAGACCGGCCGCGTGTACGGTCATCTGATGAGCCTGCTCACGCTGATGAAATCGCAGCCGCTGGCCTACAACAAGGACAACCAGGAGGACAAGGAGCCCTTGTTCGACACCGTCGATACGGTGCTGGATTGCCTCAAGGCCTTCGCCGACATGGTGCCCGCCATCGAGCCGAAAAAAGAGAGCATGTTCGAGGCGGCGCGGCGCGGTTTCTCCACGGCGACGGATCTGGCGGATTACCTGGTGCGCAAGGGCGTGGCCTTCCGCGACGCTCACGAGATCGTCGGCCAGTCGGTGGCCTTTGGCCTGAAGGAGAAAAAGGATCTCTCCGAGATGACCCTTGAAGAGCTCCAGCAGTTTTCCGACACCATCGAGGCGGACGTTTTTGACGTGCTGACACTCGAAGGGTCAGTGGCTGCGCGCAACCATATCGGCGGCACCGCGCCGGATCAGGTCCGTGCCGCGGCCAGCCGCGCGCTCGAGGCGCTCAAGGCGCACCGGGAGGCGCAATGAAGGCGCTCGCCCTGATCGCGCTTGTTACACTCCTGCTCGCCGGCTGCGGCCAGAAGGGCCCGCTCTACCTGCCGGATGACAACGCACCAATCGCCGCCGAGGAGTCCTGATGGATCACTTCAACTACCAGGACGGCGTGCTGTTCGCCGAAGAGGTGCCGCTCACGCGCATTGCTGACGACATCGGTACGCCCTGCTACGTCTACTCGAAGGCCACGTTCGAGCGCCACTTTCGCGCCTATACCGAGGCGCTTGGCGGCCACCCGCACTTGATCTGCTACGCGGTGAAGGCCAACTCGAACCTGGCGGTGCTGGGGCTTCTGGCACGCCTTGGCGCGGGCTTCGATATCGTCTCCGTGGGCGAGCTCGAGCGCGTACTCAAAGCCGGCGGCGACCCGAAGAAGGTCGTCTTTTCCGGCGTGGCCAAGCGCGGCGACGAGATGGCGCGAGCGCTCGAGGTCGGCATCAAGTGCTTCAACGTCGAGTCCGCTCCGGAGCTTGAGCGCCTGAACGCCGTGGCCGGTGAGCTCGGCGTCATCGCGCCGGTGTCGCTTCGCGTCAATCCGGACGTGGATGCGGGCACGCATCCCTATATCTCCACCGGGCTCAAGGACAACAAGTTCGGCATCGCCATCGACGATGCGCTCGAAGTCTACACGCTCGCCCGCGATTTACCGCATCTCGCCATCAAGGGGCTCGATTGCCACATCGGCTCGCAGTTGACTGAGACGGCGCCGTTTCTCGATGCCCTCGAGCGGCTGCTGCTGCTCATGGAGCGGCTTCGCGAGCGTGGTATCGAAATCGAACACCTGGATCTCGGCGGCGGGCTTGGCGTGCCGTATCGCGATGAGACCCCGCCGCAGCCCTTCGACTACGCAAGCCAACTGCTGGCGCGGCTGTCGCGCTGGGAAGGCGGTGAGACGCTCACGCTTCTGTTCGAGCCCGGCCGCTCCATCGCCGCCAATGCCGGCGTCATGCTCACCCAGGTCGAGTTTTTGAAACCCGGCGAGACGAAGAACTTCGCCATCGTCGATGCGGCCATGAACGACCTGATCCGCCCGGCGCTCTACCAGGCCTGGCAGGCGATCGTGCGCGTCGATACCCGTGAAAGCCGTGACACTGCCACGTTCGATGTAGTCGGCCCGGTGTGCGAAACCGGCGATTTTCTCGGCAAGGATCGCGAGCTTGCCATCGCCGCGGGTGATCTGCTGGCGGTGCGCTCGGCGGGCGCCTACGGCTACGTGATGGCCTCGAACTACAACAGCCGGCCACGCCCGGCCGAGGTGATGGTCGACGGCGATTGCGTGCACGTGGTGCGCGCCCGGGAAACGCTGGAAAGCCTGTGGGCCGGCGAGACGCTCTTGCCAAACGAGGCGACTTGATGCTGCTTCACTTCACCAAAATGCACGGGCTAGGCAACGATTTCATGGTGATCGATCTGGTCACCCAGCGTGCCCGGCTCACCGACGAGATGATCGCTCAGTTGGCCGACCGGCGCTTTGGCATCGGCTTCGACCAGCTTCTGGTGGTCGAGCCGCCCCGCGACCCGGACATGGACTTTCGCTACCGGATCTTCAACGCCGACGGCAGCGAAGTCGAAAACTGCGGCAATGGCGCGCGCTGCTTTGCGCGCTTCGTGCGCGAGCAGCGCCTGACCCATAAACACGAGATTTGCGTGGAAACCGCCGGCGGCCCGCTCACGCTGCACGTGCAAAGCAACGGTCAGGTGCGGGTCGACATGGGACGGCCGCGCTTCGCCCCGGAGCAGCTTCCGTTCGATGCGCCGGCGGATGCGGTGCTGCACGCCATCGAAGTCGACGGGCAGCGCCTCGAGATTGGCGCGGTGTCGATGGGCAATCCCCACGCGGTGCTCACCGTGGATAGCGTCGAGCGTGCCCCGGTCGAGCGACTGGGCCCGCTTCTGGAGGCGCATCCGCGCTTTCCCCGGCGGGTCAACGTCGGCTTCATGCAGGTGGTGTCGCCAAACGAGATTCGCCTGCGCGTGTTCGAGCGCGGCAGCGGCGAGACGCTCGCCTGCGGTACCGGTGCCTGCGCGGCGGTGGCCAGCGGCATTCGTCAGGGGCTTTTGCAAAGCCCGGTCACGGTACACTTGCCCGGCGGTCAGCTCACCATCGAGTGGCCGAGCGAAGACGCCGCACTGATCATGATTGGCCCGGCCACGCGGGTGTTCGACGGCCGTGTGACGCTCAACTAATCCAAGGAGAACGGCGATGTCGCAAGCTCCCGAGCCGCGCAAGACGCTCGACCCGGACCAGGTCGCGTTTTGGCTGGCCCGCCACCCGGACTTTTTTGTCGGCCGGGAAGGGCTTTTACAGCAGCTCAAGGTGCCCCATCCGAACATCGATGGCGCCACGTCGCTTCTGGAGCGGCTGGTGATGGATCTTCGCCACCGCGCAGAGAGCGCCGAGGGCCGGCTCGAGCATCTGCTGGAAACCGCGCGGCACAACGAGGCGCAGTACCGGCGCCTGCGCGAAACGCTGTTGGTGCTGATCGATGCCGAGGACCGAGACGCCCTCGCTCAGGCGCTGGCGACCCAGCTTAACGAGCGCTTCGACACGCCGGCGATGGCGCTCTGGTGCCCGTCGAGTGTGAGCGACGAGGAACCGGCGCCGCCCCAGCCGCCGCGCCACGTGCTCGATCAGCACGCTACGTCGCGGCTGACGGCGCTGCTAGACGGTCGCACCAGCCGCTGCGCCAAACTCAGCGTCAGCGACTGGAAGCACTTGTTGCCGCATACCAAAGCGCCGCGCAAGGCGGGGTCGTGTGCGATCACCCGGCTCTCCGCCGGCGAGCCGATGGGCTATCTGCTGCTCGCAAGCCCGGATGCTGAGTGCTACCGGGCGAGCATGGATACGCTGTTTACCGAGTATTTGGGCGATATCGTCGCCAGGCTCTTGCAGCGTTTGGGAAGCGGTGGTTAACGACGCCGTGGCCAGCGCGATGTGGGAGGCGATCGACGCCTATCTTGATCGGCTCGCCGAGCGTGCAAGCCCGGCGACCGTGGCGGGCTACCGGCAGGATCTCACCGCCTTCGCCCGCTTCGCCGAGACCCGCGACGTGGTGCTGGCCGCGCGGCTGGATGCGCCGCTTGCCCGCGCTTTTCTCGGTGCCGAGCGTAGCCGTGGGCTTTCGCCGCGAAGCCTGGCGCGGCGGCGCGCCGCGCTTTCGCGCTTTGCCGACGCGCTGGTAAGCCAGGGTACGCTTGCCGACAACCCAGTTCGGCTCGTGCGCACGCCCAAGCAGCCCGGCCACCTGCCCCGGCCGCTGGACGTGGATATCCTTGCCCGGTTTCTGGATACGCCCCACGACGACTCGCCGCTGGCCCGCCGCGACCAGGCCATGCTGGAGCTTTTCTACTCCAGCGGCCTGCGCCTGGCGGAGCTTGCCGCGCTCGATCTAACCAGCCTTCAGGGCGGCTACGTGCGGGTAGTGGGCAAGGGCGGAAAGCCCCGCCAGGTGCCGGTGGGCCGGCGCGCTCGCGCCGCGCTGACGCAGTGGCTGGCGGTGCGCGGTCTTCTGGCCGCTGACGCAGAGCCTGCGCTGTTCGTCGGGCGCCGCGGCGGGCGCCTTGGCCACCGCGCCATCCAAAAGCGCTTGGCGCACCTGTGCGTCGAGCGCGGGTTGGCCGAGCACCTGCATCCGCACCGGCTGCGCCACTCCTTTGCCAGCCACCTTCTGGAGTCGAGCCAGGATCTGCGCGCCGTGCAGGAGCTTTTGGGCCACGCCAATCTCTCGACCACCCAGGTTTACACCCGCCTTGACTGGCAGCATCTGGCCACGAGTTACGATGCCGCCCACCCCCGTGCCAAACGCCGCCCCCGGAGCGACTCATGACCGAACCCGCAGCCGAGCTAAAAGCCATCACTTTCGATCTCGACGACACGCTCTGGGACAACCACGGCGTGATGTTGAAAACCGAGCAGGGCCACTACCAGTGGCTTTTGAGCGCACTCAACGAATGGCGCTCAAAGCGCGGCGAAGCAGCACTTGCGATCGAGCAGGAGGCGGGACTGGCGGACTATCTCGCCAAGCGCCAGGCGCTGGCCAAGGCAACGCCTGCGCGACGGGGCGATTTCACCTGGCTCCGGCTACGCGCGTTGGAGGCCCAGCTCGAAGAGTCAGGGCTTGATCGCAGCGCCGCGATTTTGTGGGCGGCGGCAGCGATGAACGAGTTCCACCGGCTGCGCGTGCAGGTCACGCCGCACCCGGAGGCTTTTGAGCTGCTCGAAGCGCTGGGCCAGCGCTTTCATCTAGCCGCCATCACCAACGGCAATATCCACTTGAGGCGCCAGCCGCTGGCGGCCTATTTTCCCATCGCCGTGGCCGCCGGCGAGCTTTTCACCCCCAAGCCCGACCCAAGCGCGTTTTTGAACGTGCTCGAACGCCTTAACGTGGCGCCGGAGTGCGCCATGCACGTGGGGGATTCCTGGGAAGAGGACGTGCTGCCGGCAAGCAGGCTCGGCATGCACGCGGTGTGGATCGCCGGTGACGCCGACCGGGAGCTGCCCAGCCGCGTCTACCGGCTGAGCCACGTGCGGGAGTTGCCGGCGCTGATCGCGCGGCTGGAGAACGCGCTCGGCTGAGCCGGGCGCGCCGCCTAATGAAAAGCGTTACGCCGGTTCCGGCGCGTCCAGCCAGCGGTCCAGGGTTTGGCACAGCGTCGTCACCCCGTCGCGTTTGAGCGACGAGAAGAGCTGCACCGTGACCAGATCTTCCCACTCGACCAGCCGCGAGCGGACCTTTTGCAGCGCGGCGCTGGCCGGGCCCTTTTTCAGCTTGTCGGCCTTGGTCAGCAGAATGTGCACTGGCATGCCGCGCTGGTCGGCGACGTCGAGCATGGTCAGGTCGAACTCGGTCAGCGGGTGGCGCACGTCCATCAGCAGCACCACGCCCTTTAGGCTAAAGCGTTCCGTCAGATACTCAGAAAGATGGCGCTGCCACTCGAGCTTCACCGACTCCGGCACCTTGGCGTAGCCGTAGCCGGGCAGGTCCACCATGCGCGTGGCCGGGTTGTTCATCAGGCTGAAGAAGTTGATCAGCTGAGTGCGACCGGGAGTGCGCGAGGTGCGCGCCAGCGCCTTTTGCTGGGTCAGCGCGTTGATCGCACTGGATTTTCCCGCGTTCGAGCGCCCGGCAAAGGCCACCTCGGCGCCGGTATCGTCCGGGCAGAGCGAAAGCTTCGGGGCGCTTGTCATGAACTGGGCCGTGGCGTAGTTGAGGCGCGGGCTTTGGCGGTCTTGAGTCGACATGGAAAAAAATCCTGAACGCTTGAGTCATACGTAAAGGCTACCCGGGCGCCCTCTTCGTCGAGTGCAAAGGGTCGAGGGCAAACGGCCCGGCCAAGCGGCGGCCATTTAAGCCGCTGACGGGATTGGTTACACTCGGTGGGGCAGGTAGGCTTGCTGAAAACGCTAGTGTACCACTGGACGGCGGCGAAAAAGCGGGCAAGTATGCCTTTACGGCGCATCCCTTTACGACGCGGCCTGGTGCGTTGAATGCGCCCGGGAACCGGTCGAACGTTTGATAGTCATAGGCTTCGCTCAACTTTGGAGAATGTCGATAATGTTTAAAGTATTCGTTGCGGCCGTGGCCGGCCTTGCACTCTCGACCGCCGCCAGCGCCCAGACGGTGGTGGAAGGCCAGGACTACACGCTGCTGGAGAACCCGGTCGCAACCGTCGCCGATGACGACCACATCGAAGTCACCGAGGTGTTCTGGTTCGGCTGCCCGCACTGTTACGGTCTTCAGGATACGGTCAACGAGTGGTACGACACCCTCGACGACGACGTCGAAGTCATCAAGATGCCCGCGACCATGGGCGGCAACTGGAATACCCACGCCACCGCCTTCTACGCCGCCCAGTCGCTGGGGATCGAGGAAGAGCTGCACCAGGACTTCTTCGATGCGATTCATCAGGACGGCCAGTCGCTGACCGATGAAGACGACATCGCCGCGTTTTTCGCCAACTACGGCGTGACCGAAGACGAAGCTAAAAAGGCGCTCAACTCTTTCCCGGTACGCAGCGAAACCAATAAAGCCAACAGCCGCATGCGCGAAATGCGCCTGATGGGCGTGCCGGCGCTGGTGGTCGACGGCCGCTTCGTAGTCACCCCGAGCACCGCCGGCGGCGCGGACAACATGCCGGTCGTCGCCGAGGCGCTGATCGAGCAGGTCCGCAGCGAGCGCGCCGAATAATCGTGTCGGGCTTCTCTGCTGGCGACGCCTCGAAAGAAGCGCGAAGCCCGCTTTGGGAGAGCGGTACGCTGAGACTCTTGACCTTCAATTTGCAGGTCGGCATTCAAACCTCGGCGTACCATCACTACCTGACCCGCAGCTGGCAGCACTTTTTGCCCCACCCGCGCCGCGTCAAGCGCCTCGACGTCATGGGCGAGGTGCTGGGCAAGTTCGACGTAGTGGGGCTTCAGGAAGTCGACGGCGGAAGCTTTCGCTCCAGCCGTATCAATCAGGTCGAATACCTGGCCGCGCAGGCCGGGTTTCCGCACCATTTTCAGCAGCTCAACCGTAATCTGGGGCGTATCGCCCAGCACAGTAACGGGCTTTTATCGAAACTCACCCCCAGCCATATCGAAGAGCACCGCCTGCCCGGCACGCGCGGGCGCGGGGCGATTCACGTGCGTTTCGGCAACGGCCCGGACGCGCTGCATATCTTCGTGGCGCACCTGGCGCTGAGCCACCGCGGCCGGGTGCGCCAGCTCAACTATCTAAGCGATATCATCGCCCCGCTTCGCCACGTGGTGGTGATGGGCGATCTCAACTGCACCCCGGAGCAGCTTCACGCTCACGAGCGCTTTAGCGCTTCGCTGCCGCTGCATCCGGTCAAGCCGCTTTTGAGCTACCCCTCCTGGCAGCCGCGTCGGGCGCTGGATCACATTCTGCTGTCGCAGACGCTGGAAGCCGCCGATGTCAGCGTGCTCGACCATCTCTTTTCTGATCACCTGCCGGTGGCGGTGGAATTGCCGCTGCCTGCCGCCTGCCTACGATCACTCGAAGCCGCTCATCACCAGGCGCCGCTGGCCTGACCATCGAGCTTAAAGTCGCTCTTCGGTGGCCCTTGCTCGGTAAATGGTCGTAAAAAGGGGGGCTTGAAGTCGCAGGGGATGACGCAGGGGATAGAATCGGCGATCATTTCGAGTCGTTTTCAGAAGGCAGGACACCTCCATGCGTGCAAATTCTCCTGAGCCGCGGCTTTTACGCTGGCTCGATGGGCTGACCGAAGGCGTTGGGCGAGCGGTCGCCTGGCTGATCATCATCATGATGCTGGTGCAGTTCGCCATCGTGGTGCTGCGCTATGTGATCGGGGCCAACAGCATCGTCATGCAGGAGTCGGTGATGTACATGCACGCCGCGGTGTTCATGCTCGGCGCAGCCTGGACGCTCAAGCACGACGGTCACGTGCGTGTGGACATCTTCTACCGCAAGCTCTCCAGCCGGGCGCGGGCCTGGATCGATCTGCTGGGCACGCTGTTTCTGCTCGTGCCCGTGTCGCTGTTCATCGCCATCGGCAGTTTCCACTACGTGCTGACCAGTTGGGCGATCATGGAGCGCTCCCCCAACGCCGGCATTCCGGCGGTCTATCTGTTGAAGTCGTTGATTCTCGCCATGGTGGCGCTGCTGCTCTTGCAAGCGGTGGCGCAGCTGATTCGCCAAACGCTGATCATTCGCGGCGCGCTCCCCAACCCCACTCATGAGCACGAGGAGGTCGTCTAGTGGCCGTTATACTGGACTTCATGCCGCTGGTGCTCTTCGCTGCCGTGTGCGGCGTGCTAATGCTGGGCTACCCGGTGGCGCTATCGCTGGCCGGCACGGCGCTCGCCTTCGCCGGTATCGGCTACGCGCTCACCTCTTTTGGCGTGGACGTGCCCTTCGAGCCGCATATGATGGGGGCGATGCCCAACCGCCTCTACGGCATCATGACCAACACGACGCTGCTGGCGGTGCCGCTATTCGTGCTGATGGGCGTGCTCTTGGAAAAATCCCGCGTCGCCGAAACGCTGCTCGACGCCATGGCGATGGCCTTTGGCTCGCTGCGCGGCGGGCTCGGGCTTTCGGTAATCATCGTCGGTATGCTGCTGGCCGCGTCTACCGGAATCGTGGGGGCGACCGTGGTCACCATGGGGCTTTTGTCGCTGCCGACCATGCTCAAGCGCGGCTACTCCCCGGCGCTGGCTACCGGCACCATCTGCGCTACCGGTACGCTGGGCCAGATCATTCCGCCGTCGATCGCGCTGGTGCTGCTGGGCGACGTCCTGTCCAACGCCTACCAGCAGGCGCAGCTCTCCATGGGCGTATGGAGCCCGAAGACGCTCTCCATCGGCGATCTGTTCATCGGGGCGCTGGTGCCGGGGCTGATTCTGGTCGTGGCCTACATCGTTTATCTGCTGGTGCTTGCGTGGCTCAAGCCGGCGTCGGCGCCGGCGGTGGATCGTGAGGAGCTCAAGGCGGAGCTCAATCATCAGGGCTCGATCTGGCCGCTGCTGCTCAAGGGGCTGGTGCCGCCCATTTTGCTGATCGTGGCGGTGCTGGGCTCGATTCTCGGCGGCTTCGCCACGCCCACCGAGGCCTCCGCCGTAGGCGCCTTCGGCGCGCTGGTGCTGGCGGCGGCCAACCGGCGCGTGAGCTTCACCATGCTGAAGGAGACGCTCTACTCGACCGCCCAGGTCACCAGCATGGTGTTTCTGATTTTGATCGGCGCGGCGCTGTTCTCACTGGTGTTTCGCGCCTACGGCGGCGAGGAGCTGGTCACGAGCCTGTTCGAGTCCATGCCCGGCGGCGTGGTCGGCGCGACGATCATCGTCATGCTGGTGATCTTTCTGCTCGGCTTCATTCTCGATTTCATCGAGATCACCTTCGTGGTGGTGCCGATCGTCGGTCCGGTACTGCTGGCCATGGGTATCGACCCGATCTGGTTCGGCATCATGATCGCGGTGAACCTGCAGACCTCGTTTTTGACTCCGCCGTTCGGCTTTGCGCTGTTCTACCTGCGCGGTGTCACCCCGCCGAGCGTGCCGACCTCGGCGATCTACAAGGGCGTGATTCCGTTCATCCTGCTGCAGCTGGGTATGCTGCTGGCGCTGTCGCTGTTCCCCGGGATCGCCACCTGGCTCCCTTCCGTGATGTAAGAGGTGATTATGGCTGACATTGCCAAGGTACTGACCATCGCAGGCTCCGACCCCTCGGGCGGCGCCGGGCTGCAGGGGGATCTCAAGACGTTCTCGGCGCTGGGCGTTTATGCGACCAACGTGATCACGGCCGTTATCGCGCAGAACACTCAGGGCGTGGCCCGGGTCGAGCCGGTGTCGCCTTCGATGATTCGCGTGCAGCTCGAGAATCTGCTCGAGGACGTGGCCATCGACGCGGTGAAGATCGGCATGGTTGGCAGCCGCGAGGTCGCCGAGGTGATCGCTGACGTGCTGGGCAAGCATCGCCCGCGCTGGATCGTGCTCGATCCGGTGATGGTCGCGAAAAGCGGCGATATCCTGGTGGATAACGAGGGCATCCACGCGGTGCGCGATATTCTGGTGCCGCTCGCCCACGTGATCACCCCGAATCTGCCCGAGGCCGCAGTGCTGCTCGACACCGCCTCGCCCAAAACGCCGGATGAGATGGAAGCGATGTTGCCGGGGCTCACCGCGCTCGGCGCGCCCTTCGTGGTGCTCAAGGGCGGCCACCTGACCGGCGAAACCTGCCCGGATCTTTTGGCCACGCCCACCGAGCACGCCTGGCTTCCCGCTTCGCGCATCGATACCGAGAACCTGCACGGCACCGGCTGCGCGCTCTCCTCGGCGGTCACCGCGTGCCTGGCCAGGCTCCCATTGGATGCCGATGAGCACGCCCCCGTGGAGGCGATTCGCGAGGCCAAGCAGTGGCTACACGCCGCACTCGAGGCAAGCAATCAACTGCACGTCGGCCACGGGCGCGGCCCGGTCCATCACTTTCATCGCTGGTGGTAGCTTGTGAAAGCACTGATTCAACGAGTGAAGCACGCCTGCGTGGACGTGGACGGCGAGCGCATCGGCGCCATCGACCAGGGGCTGCTGGCGCTGATCGGGGTCGAGCGCGGTGATAGCGAGGCGGATGCGGAAAAAATTCTGCATAAGTTGCTGCATTATCGGGTGTTCAGCGACGCCGAGGGCAAGATGAACGACAACCTGCAGCAGGCCGAAGGCGGACTGTTGCTGGTCTCCCAGTTCACCCTGGCTGCGGATACCCGTAAAGGGCTGCGGCCGGGCTTCTCCAGCGCCGCCGCCCCGGCCGAAGGCGAGCGGCTGTTTAACTACCTCGTCGAGTGCGCTCGGGCGGCCTGGCCTGCGGTCGAAACCGGCCGCTTCGGCGCCGACATGCAGGTGACGCTCACCAACGACGGGCCGGTCACTTTCATGCTCGAAAGCCGCTAGCGCTCGCTTTCGAGGATTTCAGCCTCCATCGCTTCAAGGTCTTCCTCGGCGGCGAGCCACTGCTGCTCGGCGCTGTCTACGCGCTCCTTACAGCGCGCCTGCTCGGCGAGCGCCTCAGTTAGCTCCGCCTTGCGTGCCGGGTCGGTGTAGAGCTCAGGATCAGCAAGCGTCTCTTCCACTTTTTCCAGTGCGGCCTGGGCGGCCTCCATCGCCTTTTCGGCCTGGTCACGCGCTTTTTTCTGCGGCCGCAGCTTTTCTCTGAGCGCCGCGGCGGCCTTGCGTGAGGCCTTACGGTCTACGCTTGGCTGCTGCGCTTGGCGCTCGCTCTTCTCGACGCGCTCCTCGCGGCGGCTCTCTTCCAGACGCGTCTTGAGCCAGGCGCGGTAGTCGTCCAGATCGCCGTCGAAGGGCTCGACCCGGTGATCCGCCACCCGCCAGAACTCGTCGACCGTAGCGCGTAGCAGGTGGCGGTCGTGGGACACCAGAATCACCGTGCCCTCGAAGGCCGAAAGCGCCTGGGTCAGCGCCTCGCGCATCTCCAGATCCAGGTGGTTGGTGGGCTCATCGAGCAGTAACAGGTTCGGCTTTTGCCAGGCCACCAGCGAAAGCGCCAAGCGCGCTTTCTCGCCGCCGGAGAAGTGGGCGACCGTGGCGAAGGCGTCGTCGCCCTTGAAGCCGAAGCCGCCGAGAAAGTTGCGGATCTCCTGGTCGCTGGCGGTGGGGGAGAGGCGCTGCACGTGGACGAAGGGCGTAGCGGTGACGTCGAGCCCCTCGAGCTGGTGCTGGGCGAAGTAGCCGATCGCCAGGTGCTCGCCGGGCACGCGCTTGCCGGCCAGCAGTTCGAGCTCGCCGGTCAGCGTCTTGATCAGCGTCGACTTGCCCGCGCCGTTGGGGCCCAAAAGGCCGATGCGGCTACCGGGCAGCAGCGTCAGGTTGACCTTGTCGAGCTGAACGGTTTCTTCGGTGTCACCGCGATAGCCCAGGCGTGCGTCGTCGAGCACCAGCAGCGGGTGCGAGGTCTTGTCGGCGGCGGGCAGGGTGAAGTGGAACGGCGAGTCGACGTGGGCCACGGCGATCTCTTCCATGCGTTCGAGCATCTTCACCCGGCTCTGTGCCTGGCGCGCCTTGGTCGCCTTGGCCTTGAAGCGGGCGACGAAGCGCTCGATCTCCTCGCGCCTCGCCTGCTGTTTGGCGGCCTGGGCCTGCTGAAGGGCGAGCTTCTCGGCGCGGGTGCGCTCGAAGCGCGAATAGTTGCCGCGGTAGAGCTCAACGTTTTGCTGGTGCATGTGGACGATGTGATCGCACACCGCGTCGAGAAAGTCGCGGTCGTGAGAGATCAGCAGCAGCGTGCCCGGGTAGCGGGTCAGCCAGTTCTCGAGCCAGAGCAGCGCGTCGAGATCCAGGTGGTTGGTCGGCTCGTCGAGCAGCAGCAAATCAGAGGGCATGAACAGCGTACGCGCCAGGTTCACCCGCATGCGCCAGCCGCCGGAAAAGCTCGATAGCGGCTGGGTCAGATTCGCCTGTAAAAAGCCCAGGCCGACCAGCAGCTGGGCGGCGCGGGATTCGGCGGTGTAGCCGTCGAGCGTCTCGATCAGCCCGTGAAGCTCCGCCTCGCGGTGGGCGTCATCGGCGCGCTGGGCATCGCGCAATTCCTGCTGCGCCTGGCGCAGGGCAACGTCACCATCCAGCACGTACTCGATGATCGACCGGTCGAGCGCCTCGACTTCCTGAGCCATGTGGGCCACGCGTTGGCCGCCGCTCATTTCGACATCGCCCTGGTCCGGACCCAGCTCGCCGAGCAGCAGCTTGAAAAGACTCGACTTGCCGGCGCCGTTGGCACCGATAATGCCGGCCTTGACGCCATTGTGTAGCGTCAGATCGGCGCCCTCCAGCAGCGTTTGCGTGCCCCGTTGCAGGGCCACCTGGCGCAGTGCGATCATGCTTTCTCCCGAATGAGGCGAACGTGATGAGTGATTCTAACCGATCAAAGCGCTTGCAGCAGACACCGCTTTGGGATTTCGCCTGCGCTTTCTACGCGCTCGACGACGTGGCGCCGGCGTGTTTGACGCTGCAGGACCAGGCCGGGGTCGACGTCTGCGAGCTGCTGTTCCACGCTTGGCTTTATTGTCAGCGGCTCAAAGCCAAGCCGGTAGCGCTTGCCCGAGAGCGGCTGGCGCGAGTGCGCTGGCAGCGCGAGATCACCCAGCCGCTTCGCGCGCTTCGCCAAACGCTCAAGGGCCAAGCGCAACAAAGTGCCTCGATCGCGGCGCTGCGCGAGACGATCAAGCACGCCGAACTCGCCGCCGAAAAAGAAAACCTGGACGCCTGGCAGGCGTTCGCGCTCGCGCCTCAAAGCGATATTTCAACGCTCGAAGAGCTCGATGAATCATCAAAAAAAGCGAGCGTTTGGCTACGATGCCAGCTCTTTTGCGATGATTTCGCGACCGATAGCCGCGTTTTCGACAAGCCTTGTGTCCAGGTCGAAAACGCTTGGGAGGTGATTGGCACCCGTCTTGACCCGGTCAAATCAGCGCGCTAGCCTCAAATTAAGCTATTTTTGAATAACGCATGGCATTTGAGTCGACCGTGCCCGCTTCAAACTTAGCGGGTAAGGCATCAACGCTGCGCTAGCCGTTATTTAAAAATGGATTTTTGCGCTTTATTTGACGCGCTTACCACTCCAAGGGGAACACTGCATGAAGGCTTACAAGGCTTTATCAACGCGTTCGGTCACGTCCAAACTTCTTACCTCGGCAAGCGTTGGCGCGCTGCTGTTCGGCCTGAGCGCCGCGGCCCAGGCAGATAACTGGCGTTACGCCCACGAAGAGTACGAAGGCGACGTTCAGGACGTGTTTGCCCAAGCGTTCAAGGGGTACATCGAAGAGAACTCCGACCATACCGTCCAGGTGTATCGCTTTGGCGAGCTGGGCGAGTCCGACGACATCATGGAGCAGACCCAGAACGGCATCCTGCAGTTCGTCAACCAGTCGCCCGGCTTTACCGGCGCCTTGATTCCCGAAGCGCAAATCTTCTTCATTCCCTACCTGCTGCCTACCGACGAAGAGACCGTTCTGACGTTCTTCGACGAAAGCGAGGCGATCAACGAGATGTTCCCCGAGCTCTACGCCGAGCAGGGGCTCGAACTTCTTCAGATGTATCCTGAAGGCGAAATGGTCATCACTACCGACGAGCCGATCAGCTCGCCGGAGGATATGGATAACAAGAAAATCCGTACCATGACCAACCCGCTGCTCTCCGAGACCTACAGCGCGTTTGGCGCCACGCCGACGCCGTTGCCCTGGGGCGAGGTGTACGGCGGCCTGCAGACCGGCATCATCGACGGTCAGGAAAACCCGATCTTCTGGATCGAGTCTGGCGGGCTTTATGAAGTGTCACCGCACCTGACCTTTACCGGCCACGGCTGGTTCACCACCGCGATGATGGCCAACCAGGACTTCTACGACGGCCTCTCCGAAGAGGACCAGCAGCTGGTTCAGGACGCCACCGAAGCCGCTTATGAGCAGACCATGGACCACGTCAAGGGGCTGGCCGAGGAGTCACTGGAGAAAATTCAGGAGGCGTCCGACGAAGTCACCGTTACGCGCTTGAACGACGAGCAGATCGAAGCGTTTCGCGAGCGCGCCCCGCAGGTCGAGGAAGCCTTCCTCGAGATGACCGGCGAGCGCGGAAGCGAGCTGCTTGAGCAGTTCAAGGCCGACCTTGAAAACGTTGAAAACGAGTAAGCGCGTTGTCTCCGGTGGGACGATGATCCCACCGGCTTCGCCGCACGCCTATCTCGAGTAACGCAAGGGGCAGCCACGGCTGCCCTTTTTAGTGTTCCTGGAGATGCGTTTTGAATGCACTTTATCCGCGCCTTTTAACCGCAATGCCGCTCGTATTGACGGGCGAAGCGCAGGCGCTGACAGGAGAGTAGCCATGACCGAAGAGGAAGCAGAAGCCAACTATCGCTCGGGGCTTCCCGGCGTTTTGGGGGTGATCGACACCGCAATTAGCAAAGTCGAATCAGTGATTCTGGCGCTGGGGGTTTTGCTAATGGCGCTGAATACGGTCATCAACGTCGTTGCCCGATTCGTGTTCGGCAACAGCATCATGTTCTCCGGCGAGCTCAACCGGATTCTCATCATCATGATTACTTTCGCGGGGATCGGCTACGCCGCCCGCCACGGCCGTCATATCCGTATGTCGGCCATTTACGATGCGCTGCCGGTGGGCGGGCGCCGCGCGCTGATGGTCGTGATTTCGCTGTTCACCTCGCTCGTGATGTTCTTTTTGCTCTACTACTCGGTGATCTACATCCTCGATCTCTACAGCAAGGGGCGGGTGCTGCCGGCGCTCAGCCTGCCGGTGTGGATGATCTACGTGTGGGTGCCGATGGGGTTTTTGATCACCGCCATTCAATACCTGCTGACCGCCATCAAGAACCTGACCAGCCACGACGTCTATCTCTCGACCGGCGTGGTGGATGGGTACAAGGACACGGAAACGGAAGTTTAACAAGGGCCACGCGGGCTTAGGGGAACACGATGACGACGATAATGGTAGTGACCATGATCGCCCTGCTGCTGCTGGGCTTTCCCATGATGGTTCCGCTGATCACCGCCGCGGTGATCGGCTTTTACATGATGTTCAACGGCTTTGGCCAGATGGATACGTTGATTCAGCAGATGATGGCGGGCATCCGGCCAGCCTCATTGATTGCGGTGCCGATGTTCATTCTCGCCGCCGACATCATGACCCGAGGCCAGTCGGCCAACCGCCTGATCGAAATGGTGATGTCTTTCATCGGCCACATCAAGGGTGGGCTTGCGGTCAGCACTGCAGCGTCGTGCACGCTGTTTGGCGCGGTATCCGGCTCGACCCAGGCAACGGTGGTGGCGGTGGGCTCACCGCTTCGTCCAAGGATGCTTAAAGCGGGCTACTCGGACTCGTTTACGCTGGCGCTGATCATCAACGCCAGCGACATTGCGTTTTTGATTCCGCCGAGTATCGGCATGATCATTTACGGCGTTATTTCCGGCACTTCGATCGGCGAGCTCTTCATCGCCGGTATCGGGCCAGGGCTTCTGATTCTTTTCATGTTTTCGGCGTACTGCATCGTTTATGCGATCGTCAAGGACGTCCCCACCGAGCCGCGCGCGAGCTGGAAGACCCGCGCGCTGGCAGTAAAAGATGCGCTCTGGCCGCTGGGCTTTCCGGTCATCATCGTCGGCGGTATCTACGGCGGCGTGTTCAGCCCCACGGAAGCGGCGGCGGCCTGCGTGCTTTACGCGGTGCTTCTGGAGTTCGTGGTGTTTCGCTCGCTGAAAATGACCGATATCTACGCCATCGCAAAATCTACCGGCTTGATCACGGCGGTGGTGTTCATTCTGGTGGCAGTGGGTAACGGCTTCTCCTGGATCATCTCGTTTGCCCAGATTCCTCAGGCCATTCTCGAAGCGGTGGGGGTCAACGACGCTGGGCCGACCGGCGTTTTGATCGCGATCTGCGTGTCGTTTTTCGTTGCCTGCATGTTCGTCGACCCGATTGTAGTGATTCTGGTGCTCACGCCGATCTTCGCGCCTGCGGTGGCGGCCACTGGCCTCGACCCGGTGCTGGTGGGTATTTTGATCACGCTGCAGGTGGCGATCGGCTCGGCGACGCCACCGTTTGGCTGCGATATCTTCACCGCGATCGCTATCTTTAAGCGCCCGTACTGGGACGTGATCAAGGGCACGCCGCCGTTCATCTTCATTTTGATACTCGCCGCAGCGCTTCTGATCATGTTCCCGCAAATTGCGCTGTTTCTACGCGATGTGGCCTTTCGCTAGGTGACCGGATCATAAAAAGGGGAGACACCCATGTTTCATCGTATCCTGGTACCGGTGGATGGCTCGAAGGGCGCGGTCAAGGCGCTCGAGAAAGCGGTGAGCTTGCACCTGTTGACCGGCGCGGAGCTCTACATACTCTGCGTCTTCAAGCATCACAGCCTGCTCGAGGCGTCGCTTTCCATGGTGCGCCCGAGCAAGCTCGACATTCCCGACGACGCACTCAAGGAGTACGCCACGGAAATCGCCGTCTACGCCAAGGCGCTCGCGGTGGAGCTTGGCGCCGACGCCACTCGGGTGCGCGCCTTCGTCAAGGGCGGGCGACCGTCGCGCACGATCGTACGCTTTGCGCGAAAGCGCGAGTGCGATTTGACCGTGATCGGCGCCCAGGGTACCAACGGCGACAAGAATCTGCTGCTCGGCAGCGTGTCACAGCGCGTTGCCGGGGCATCGCACTGCCCCACCCTGGTGGTGTAATCTTAAACCCGCAGTTTTAAACCTTTGGCCCACAAAGGGGTCTTAACCAGACAGGCGTCGCGTATACGCTTTTGCGACCCAGAATTTTCCAGCCGGCGCACAGCGTCTTGAAGAAGGTTTACACATGAAAGCAATGGTCTCTACAACGTTCAAAACCGCGGCTTTGACCGGGCTTCTTTTGGTGGCGCCGTTCGCCGCCGCCGAGCCGGAAACCGACGAACAGCGCTTGGCCTACAGCCTTGGGGTCACGCTTGGCGAAAGCATGAAGGCGGATATCGATGATCTCGATATCGATACCTTCACAAACGGCATGCGCGATGTGTTCGAAGACAACGAGCTGGCGCTTTCCGAAGAAGAAATGATGGAAACCCTGGTCGCCTTCCAGCAGCGCTCCATGCAGGAGCGTGAAGAGCAGGCGGCGGAAATCGCCGAGATGAATCAGCAGGAAGGCGAGGAGTACCTGGCCGAAAACGCCGAGCGTGACGACGTCGAAGTCACCGAGTCGGGCCTGCAGTACGAAGTGCTCGAGTCTGGCGACGGTGAATCCCCCGGCCCCGAGGACACCGTCGAGGTGAACTACGAAGGCATGCTGCTCGATGGCACCGTGTTCGACAGCTCCTTCGAGCGCGGCGAGTCGGTCACCTTCCAGGTCAACCAGGTGATCGAAGGCTGGCAGGAAGCGCTGCAGATGATGAGCGTCGGCGATAAGTGGATGATCTACATCCCCTCCGAGCTCGCCTACGGCGAAAATGGCCAAGGCCCGATCGGTCCCAACGAAATGCTCACCTTCCGCGTCGAGCTGCTGGGTATCGAGTAATCACTTCCCACGCCTTGATCGCACTGCGCCGCCCGAGGGCGGCGCTTTTGTTGCATTGAGCGTCCACGTCAGCGCCGCTGGCTAACCCGTGCCCCGCTCGAGCTCGCGATCCAGTGCCGACACCAACGCTGAGGGCGTGGGTGAATAAAGCACGCGCTCAAGAATTTCTCCCTCCCGATTGACGAGAAAGAGCCCGGCGGTGTGATCCACGGTGTAGGCCATGGGGGAATCCGGCGCCTCCCGGCGCTGCCACACCACGCCGTAGCGCTCGGCCACGTCCGCAAGCTCTCCGGGGGAGCCGACCAGCCCTACGAACTCGCTGCCGAAGGCCTCCATGTACTCGCGCATCCGCGCCAGGGTGTCGCGCTCGAGATCCACCGTGACCATGACCGGGACGATCCGCTCGCGGGTAGCGTCATCGAACTGCTCCAGCGCCTGGCGTTTGACGGCCAGCGTAATCGGGCAGACGTCCGGGCAGTACGTATAGCCGAACGTCACCACCGCGATCTGATCCTCATCAAGGTGGGAAAGCGAAAAGGCGCCGTCGGTCGAGGCCATGGCGATCGGCCCGCCGCGCGGCGCATCGCTTTTTTGCCCGGCGCCGGTCAGCAACAGCGCCAGCGCGCTAAGCCCGCCCAGTACCAAAAGCAGGGCCGCGATCACCTCGCGGCGTTTGAGAAGTGCGTGCATGCTAACTCCGGGTAACCTCAAAATCGAACCAGCTGCCGATTTTACCGCCAGGCGTGGTCACCACCACCCGCGCCCGCCAGGCCATGACCGCCTGAGTGCAGAGCCCGACCTGCCCTTGGCCGTGGAAGTGGCCTGGCGCGGTGGTGATCAGGTCGAAGTGGTGGCGGCCCATTTCCATGTCGCGGCCGATGAATTCAACGCTTGCCTGGCGCGCCGGCACGCCCTTGACGGTCACCTCGAGCGGTAGAACGTTGAGCGCCTCGATGGGCCCATCCACATCCACAGCGAAGCTCAGTACGCCGTTATCTAACGGCGCCGAGCAGGCGCCGGTGTGCAGCGCGCAGCCCGGGTTGGGCGCAAACCAGGTGATTTCGCTGTCGTCGCGCAGCCAGCTGTTCAAGCCGTACGCCAGGCACGCCATCAGCGCCAAGGCGGTGACCAGCATGAGTACGTTGAGCAGTGGAAAAGCGCGAGAATGTCCCAACGGGGTTCGCTTGTTCATGGCAAAAGCGTCACGATACGACCACAGGGCAGAGAAGATACTGCATGGTAGCAGCTAAGCGACGCCGACGAGCAGTCAGGATGTCGCATATCGCGCGTCAATCGAAGGAGCATCGATGAACAGCATTACCGGAGCGCTGGGGCCGCTCTTTATCTTGATTCTACTGGGCGGGGTCATCGGCTACCGGCGCTGGCCGAGCCTTGAGTTCTGGGCGCAGATGGAAAAACTCATCTATTTCGTGCTGTTCCCCGCCATGCTGGTGGCAACGCTTGCCACGGCGGACGTAAGCCAAGTGCCCGTGGCAAGGCTTGCGGCGGTGCTGCTGGGGGCGATCGGGCTCATGACGGGGCTGCTTTGGGGGCTGCGTGAATGGATCCGGCTGGACGCACCGGCGTTCACCTCCGTTTTTCAGGGCGCGATTCGCTTCAACACCTACGTGGGCGTGGCTGGCGCCGGGGCCCTGCACGGAAGCGCCGGGGTGACCACCGCGGCGGTCGCGGTGGCGGTCATGGTGCCGGTGGTCAATATCCTTTGCGTTGCGAGCTTCATCCGGGCCGGCACGCTAGGGCAGGCGAGCCTTGGGCAAAGCGCGCTAACGCTTTTGAAGAACCCGCTGATTCTAGCCTGCCTGGCGGGGATCTTTTTGAACGTAAGCGGCATTGGCCTTCCCGGCTGGAGCGCCAGTGCCGCAGAGCTACTGGGCCGCGCCGCGCTGCCACTGGGGCTGGTGGCGGTAGGCGTGGCGCTTCGCCCGGCGGCGCTTTGGCGGCTGGATCGCGGTACGCTGACTACCAACGTGGCCAAGCTTTTGCTCATGCCGCTGGTCGTGCTGCTGCTCGCTTGGGCGCTGGGGCTCGACCCCTTGAGCCGCGACGTAGCGCTTTTATTCGCCGCGCTGCCCACGGCGACCTCGGCCTATATCCTGGCCCGCCAGCTGGGCGGTGACGCGGAGCTGATGGCCGCGATCATCACAGGACAAACGCTTTTAGCCATGCTGACGCTGCCGCTGTGGCTCAAACTGGCGGGCGGGTAAAAATAAATAAAAAGTATTCGCATTTGTGTTGACGCGGTAAATGAGAATTATTATATTGTCCTTGCTGGCGTTTGATGAGACGTCACAACCAGGGCAGCGGGACTTTTTCTGTCATGGTTTCTCCCTCTCATTGCTAGTCACGGTCTTTTGCCACTCCTCTGGAGTGGCTTTCTTTTTTTGTGCCCTCCAAAATTTTACGCTCTTACTGCCCCGGCGGCGGGGACAACCTGTCTAGACTGAGGCGACATTCCGTACGCGAGCCGCCCCCATGGCCCATAAAAAGCCCCACCTTCCGACCAAAATCTGCCCCGTCTGCCAAAAGCCCTTCGCCTGGCGCAAGAAGTGGGCACGCGACTGGGACAACGTCGTCTACTGCTCCGAGCGCTGCCGGCGCCAGGGCGTTTAAACCCTTCCCGCCTCGATACCCGCGGTTTTTTTAAAGTGGTGCGCTCACTCAAGAGCTATCTATCCATCAAACACTTGCGTGCTCGTGGCGTTTTTAGGGCGCCTTGGGCTCAGGCGGCTACGGCGATATCGTTTGACGGTGTAAAGTGATCGTTTTACATTGAGAGTGTGGTTCCATTCAAAGGAGACGCACAATGGACATAATGAGCAAACTCGTTGCCGCCTCGGAAGCGTTGTTCGACCGCCACGGTTTTACCGCCACCGGCATGGATAAGTTGACCAAAAGTGCAGGTATTTCGAGCCGCACGCTCTATAAACACGCGGGCAGCAAGAATGCGTTGATTGCCAGTGTGCTTGGCGAACGTGACAAGCGTTTTGCCCGTCGGCTGGAGGTCGATAGCATCGATGCGCTGTTCAAGGCGCTGGAGGATTGGGTGCGGGTGGAAGGAGTGCGCGGCTGCCTTTTCCTGCGCGCTTATGGAGAGACCGGCGGCGACTCCCCGGAAATCGTCGAGGCCGTGCTGGCTCATAAAGCCCGCGTGGCAGACAAGATCGCCGAGCTGGTCATCGTGGAAACGCGCCAAGGCGACAACGCTGATCTAGTCGAGCAGATCATCGTGCTTTTTGAGGGGGCGACGGCCGCTGCGATCTATCGCGGTGAGCAATCGGTAGTCGCCGCGCGGATGGCGGCCGCTACGCTGCTCGAGCGTCACCGCTTGTGAGCCCGGCACTGACGCTCGGCGCATGCGGCTTTGCCCTGATTGCGGTGTGCTACGGCTTTGCGCGCTTTGCTTTCGGGCTTTTTCTTCCGCAAATCGATGCCGAGCTTTCCCTTTCCACGAGCCTCAGCGGATTCATTTCCGGCGGCTCCTTTCTTGGCTACTGTGTCGCCATCGTCGCGTCTGCCTACTTGACCGAGCGGCTGGGGCCTCGGCTTGTGGCCATCGGTGCAGCGCTGGTGGCAGGGATTGGCATGCTAGGAATTGTCATGGCGACGTCGGCCTGGTGGTTAGCCCTGGCGGTGATGCTGGCGGGCTCGAGTACCGGGCTTGCCTCGCCGCCTATGGCCGCGGCGGTGGACAAGGTCGTGGCGCCCAAACGTCAAAGCCTGACCAATACCGTGATCAACGCCGGCACCGGGGCGGGCGTAGTCCTGTCAGGCTCGATGGCACTGTGGATGGAGGATTGGCGTCTGGCCTTCGCGGGATTTGCCGCGACGGCGCTTCTGCTTTCGGTGGCGGTCGCGTTCAGCGTACCCGGTGGCAAGCACAAGGCCGGTGCGAAGGCGGGGAAGGTGTCGCTCAATGCGCTGCTAATCCGCTTGATCATGGCATCGTTTTTGATGGGAGCCGCTAGTACCGCGGTGTGGTCGTTCGGCGGCCAGCTTTTAGCGCTACGCCTCGATTGGGGCCATACCGGCAGCGGACTCTTGTGGATTGCGATCGGCGGTGCGGGAATGGCAGGCGCCTTTGCGGGGGCGCTGATCACCCGATTCGGTATCAACCCGATACACCGGGTCTTTCTGGCGGCGCTTGCGCTGGGAGTGCTTATGGTGGGGATGTTCAACACGACGCCGGCGATGGCGCTCATCGGCGGGCTGCTCTTCGGCATGGCTTATATCATGCTGACCGGCGTCTATCTGGTATGGGGCATTAACGCGCTGCCCGAGCGCCCTGCCACTGGGCTGATGGTCGGTTTTCTGACCATCGCGGTCGGGCAAACGGCGGGCGCGCCGGTGTTCGGGATGATGATGGATCAACTGGGCGCCACCCCCGCCGTTGTGGCATTTGCAGGTCTTACGCTGACCGCGGCTTGGGCGCGACCCTAACGTTCAGGCCGCAGGCCCCGGTCACTCACTTTTGGTTCAAGACGTTTTTCGGTAAATCAGATCCCACACGCCGTGGCCGAGCTTCTCGCCGCGCGCTTCGAACTTGGTCAGCGGGCGGAAAGTGGGGCGCGGCACGAAAGGCGCGGTATCGGCGTCGGCGGTATTGGCATAGCCGGGCGCGGCTTCCATCACCTCGGCCATCCACTCGGCGTAGGCTTCCCAGTCCGTCGCCATGTGGAAAAAGCCGTTCGGCTCCAGCCGGGTGCGGATCAGCTCCACAAACGCGGGCTGAACGATGCGCCGCTTGTGGTGCTTCTTCTTCGGCCAGGGGTCGGGGAAGAAGAGCTGCACGGTATTGATCGACCCCGCCGGCAGGCACTCTTCCAGCACGCGCAGCGCATCCTCGCGGTAGACGAGCAGGTTGGTGAGCCCAAGTTTGTCGGCTTCATCGAGTAGTTTGCCCACGCCCGGCGCGTGCACCTCGATACCGATGAAGTCGGTATCCGGGTGGGTTTTGGCCTGTTCGATCAGAGAGTTACCCATGCCAAAACCAATTTCGACCACGCAAGGCGCTTTACGCCCAAACAGCGCGTATAGATCCTGCGGCCCGTCTTCCAGCGCGAGGCCAAGGCGCGGCCAGACGTCTTCGAGGCCGCGGGTCTGTGCCGGCGTCATGCGCCCGGCGCGAATCACGTAGCTTTTGATGCCGCGGCGGTGAAGCGGCGCGTCCTGGCTTTCGGGCCCGGTGGCGCCGGCGTTATCGGACGGGGTGGCGTTGTTCTCGGTCATGGGATCTCGGCAAGGGTTCTCGACTAAAGCGTCAAAATGGTTCTTTGAAACAGGCTTTAAAACAGGCCTTTGAAATAAGGCGTCGAATCAGCCGTTGATACGGCCGGCAAAGGGCGTGGACGCCTCGGCGGTGTCCCGGCGCGCCATGCGACCGGCCAAAAAGGCGTCGCGGCCGGCCTCGACGGCCCGCTTCATGGCGCGGGCCATGCGCAGCGGCTCGCGAGCGTGGGCGATGGCGGAGTTGAGCAGCACACCGTCGCAGCCGAGCTCCATGGCGATCGCTGCCTCAGAGGCGGTACCTATGCCCGCATCTACCAGTACCGGTACGTTCGACTGCTCGACGATCAGGCGAACGTTGTAAGGGTTCTGGATGCCGTGGCCGGAGCCGATCAGAGAACCCAGCGGCATGATCGCGCAACAGCCGATCGCCTCGAGCTCACGGGCAACGATCGGATCGTCGCTGGTATAGACCATGACGTCGAAGCCGTCGTCGATCAGCGTTCTGGCGGCAGAGAGCGTTTCCACCACGTTGGGGTAGAGCGTGGCGTCGTCACCGAGCACCTCGAGCTTGACCAGGTTGTGGCCGTCGAGCAGCTCGCGGGCGAGTCGGCAGGTGCGCACCGCGTCCTTGGCGTTGTAGCAGCCGGCGGTGTTGGGCAAGAGCGTATAGTGGCTTGGTGGAATCACGTCCAAAAGATTCGGCGCGTCGGCGTCCTGGCCCAGGTTGGTGCGGCGAACCGCAAAGGTGACGATCTCGGCGCCGCTTTCAGCCACGGCCTGGCCGGTTTCCGCCATGTCCTTGTACTTGCCGGTGCCGACCAGAAGGCGCGAGCCAAAGGTGCGGCCGGCAACGGTAAAGGGCGTATCGTGGTGTGCAGTCATGCGTAATCCTTAAGCGCGAAGGGGGCTAGCCGCCGCCGATGGCGTGGACGACTTCGATCTGGTCGCCTTCGTTGAGCGCGGTGGCGTCGAGCTGGCTTTTGGGAACGATCTGCTCGTTGATCTCGACGGCGATGCGCCGCCCGGTCAAACCCAGCTGAGCGATCAGATCCGCCGCCGTCTGCCCTTGATTGATGGCGTAAGGTTCGCCGTTGAGCCTAAGCTCTATGGGTGCGTTAGGGGTAGACATGAACGATGAGTATCCCTTGATAAGCCAAACATCCCCTATTGTAGCGGTTTAGCGCCGTGCAAGGTATGTCACCTGTGATATGAATGGGGTCGAACCGACAACGGTAAGGAGCGTTACGTGCAGCAAGCCGATAAAGCATGGTGGTGTTGGGTCGCGATCTCCGGTTCGGTGATGGTGGCGCTCGGCGCCTACGCCGCCCACGGGCTGCCCGCGCGGGTCGGAAGCGACATGGTCAGCGCCGTGGAAACCGGCGTGCGCTATCAGGCCTGGCATACGCTGGCGATGCTGGCGCTTTTGGTATGGCGCGCCCAGCGCCCGCGTGCGGGCCAGCGGCTGGTGCTCACGCTCTGGCTGCTGGGCACGCTCGGTTTTTGCGGGTCGCTCTACGCCATGGCGCTTTTCGGGCTCAGCGTGGGGATCGTCACGCCCATCGGCGGAGTGGCGCTGATCGGCGGGTGGCTTTCGCTTTTGCTGGTGGTGGCGATCGCGCGGGATTAGCGCGTGGAGAATGGCTTTTCAAGCGCCTCTGGAGTATCGATATCCCACTGAATGCCCCGGTCGTTCACCGGACACACGCGATGATGCGCCGCGTTGGCCTGCAGCACGGCCTTCGCGCCGTCACCGCCGGAGAGCCGGGCCAGCGCCGGCCAGAAGTCGCGACCGAACAGCACCGGGTGGCCCGGTCTCTCCTCAATGCTGGGAGAGACGATGATGTTTGGGGCGCTCATGTCCATCAGCGCGGTAAAGGTGCCGCGCTGGATGTAGGGCATATCGCCGAGCAGCACGGCGGCGGCTTGAATGTCCGAGACGGACGTATCCTCGAGCAGCGTGCCGAACGCCTCGCCGATACTGGCCCCCAGCCCGTGTCGGGCGCCTTTCACGCGAATCAGCGCGCACTCCTCGATCCCGGTGGGCGCATCCTCCTTGCGCACCACCACCCGCAGGCTCGAAAACGTGCCTCGGGCGTTGGCCAAGCTTGCGATCAGCAGCGAGCGGCCGTCACCGAGCACCGCTTCGCGTTTGTCCGCCGCGCCGAAGCGCCGCGAATAGCCCGCCGCCATCACCAGCGCAATGATCTTGTCTCGCTGCACGTTAAGGCTCCTTAATCAAAGCGCATCAATGGCTTTCCCGTGCTGCACGCGCACGATATCCGCCATCACCGCCAGCGCGATCTCGGCAGGCGTCTTGCTGCCAAGCGCCAGCCCAATGGGCATGTGGATACGCGCGATCTGTGCGTCGCTCAAACCGCCGGAGCGCGCCAGCCGCTCGGCGCGGGCCTGAGAAGTGCGCTGTGATCCCATCACGCCGATGTAGAACGCTTGGGTGCGCACCGCTTCCATCATCGCCAAGTCGTCGATGCGCGGGTCGTGGGTGAGCGCCACCACCGCGGTGGCACCGTGGCAGGTCTGGCTCGAGATGTAGGCCGAGGGCAGGGTGGTTTTGACTTCGGCGCCGGGCACGTTGAGGGCCTGGCAGGCGGCGTCATTCGGGTCGCAGACGATCACTTCGAAACCCAGCGTGACGGCGAACGCCGCGCACGGCGCGGTAATCGGCGAGATACCCGCGATCACCAGCCGGTGCGCCGGCGAGACGCGCAGGTGGATGATCTCGCCCTCAATCTCGACCCGCGGCCCGACCGGCGGGGCCGGGCAGAACGTGCGTTCACCGCGCTGGATATCGACCCGGCGAATTAGCGGCTCGTGGCCCTCGAGCGCCTCCAGCAGCCTGATCAAGTGCGCGCGGGTGTCAGGCGTTGGCGGCAGGCGCTCGATGAGCACGTCCAGCGCCCCGCCACAGGGCAGCGCCACGTTGGGCACGGCGCCCGCGCCATCGCCGTAGCGGGTCAGGGTGATGGGCGCCTCGAATGCGCCGCGGGCCAGGCGCTCGAGAAAATCCTCTTCCACGCAGCCACCGGAAAGCGAGCCCACGTGCTCGCCGCGCCCGTTTGCGCAAAGCCAGGACCCCGGCGCCCGGGGGGAAGAGCCGAAGGTGTCGAGTACCGTGCAAAGCCATATCGTCTCGCCTTCATCGCACCACGCAAGCGTTTGCTCGATGACCTTCAGATCCAGATGTTGCATGAAATAACGCGTTCCTCGTGAAGCGGCGCCGGGCCGCGCGGGTGGGAGTCGTCAGTGTAGCGTAGACCAGTCGACGAGCCTTGATATGGGTTATCGGATGCGTTGGGCCGAGCGCGCCGATTGTGACTATGCTTAACCGGTCATGACCGTGACCCGGCATCGGAACATAATTAAAGGCAATGAAAAATGACCTCTACGACGACGTTCGAGAAGCCACGCGCGAGCGCTCAAACGCGCTCAAACGTTGCTTTGAGCATCAACGGCCAGCGCCACGAGCTAACGCTTGATAATCGCACCACGCTGCTGGACACCCTGCGCGAGCATTTGAACCTCACCGGCTCCAAGAAAGGCTGCGACCACGGCCAGTGCGGCGCGTGTACGGTGAGCATCAACGGCGAGCGGGTGAACGCCTGCTTGACGCTCGCCGTCATGCATGAAGATGACGAGATTACCACCATCGAAGGCGTCGGCGACGTCGAACATCTGGACCCGATGCAGCAGGCGTTCATCGACAACGACGCCTTCCAGTGCGGCTACTGCACGCCGGGCCAGATCTGCTCGGCGAAGGCCACACTCGACGAAATTCGTGCCGGGATTCCGAGCCATGTAACCCAGCAGCTGACCGGTCCGATCGAGGTGAGCGACGAGGAGATTCGCGAGCGCATGTCCGGCAACCTCTGCCGCTGCGGCGCCTACGCCAACATTCTCAAGGCCATCAAACAGGTAGCGGAGGAGCGCGCATGAAAGCCTTTTCCTTCGAGCGCATCGACGATGCCGCAAAGGCCGCGGCGCGCGCTTTCGAGCTGCCGGGCAGCAAGTTCATCGCAGGCGGCACCAACCTGCTGGATCTGATGAAGCACGAAATCGAAGTGCCGCCGCACCTGATCGACATCACCCACGCGGGCCTCGATGAGATCACCGCCACCGACGAGGGTGGGCTTAGAATCGGTGCGATGGTGAGCAACACCGCCCTCGGCGCGGACGAGCGTATCAAGCGCGACTATCCGGTACTTAGCCGCGCGCTCTTCGCCGGCGCCTCCAGCCAGCTGCGTAACAAGGCCTCGACCGGCGGCAACCTTCTGCAGCGCACGCGCTGCCCGTATTTTTTCGACACAAAGATGCCCTGCAACAAGCGCGAGCCCGGGGCCGGCTGCGCCGCCCTGGATGAAGGGGCCGATACTCGCCAGCTCGGCGTGATCGGCACCTCGGATCACTGCATTGCCACCCACCCGTCGGATATGGCGGTGGCGCTTCGCGTGCTCGACGCCGAGGTGGAAACCATCGACCCCGAGGGCCAGACCCGGCGGCTCGCTCTGGACGAGTTCTATCAACTGCCCGGCGAAACGCCGGAGGTGGAGAACGCGCTCACACCCGGCGAGATCATCACCGGCGTGGTGCTGCCGGCCCCGGTCGGCGGCAAGCAGCGCTACTTCAAGGTACGCGACCGCGCGTCTTATGCTTTCGCGCTGGTTTCGGTGGCGCTGATCGAGCAGGAAAACGGCGAAGGGCGCGTGGCGCTCGGCGGCGTGGCGCCCAAACCCTGGCGGCGCGCTGAAGCCGACGCCGAGCTTGCCAACGGTGCGAGCGCAGTGATGGAGAAGCTTTTAGACGGCGCCCGCCCCACCGACGATAACGCCTACAAATTGACGCTTGCCGAACGCACGCTGGCGGCTCTACTGGCCAAGGAGTGATGTATGGATTTTAACCAGTCAGTCGACGATAACCTGTTCGACCGTGCGCGCATCATCGGCAAGCCCCATAAGCGTATCGACGGCGCGCTGAAAGTCACCGGCACTGCGCCCTACGCCTACGAGCGCAACGACGTGGTGGAGAACCACTTGGTGGGCTACCCCCTGGGCGCGAGTATCGCCAAGGGGCGCATTACCCGCATGGACGCCACGGCGGCGCGTAACGCCGAAGGGGTGGCGGCGGTGATCACTGCGCTCGACATCGACGAGCTGCCCCGCCCGGCCAGCAACGACGCCAAGCTGTTCGGCGGCGATATCGTCGAGCACTACCACCAGGCGATCGCCGTGGTGGTGGCGGATACCCTCGAGCAGGCCCGGGCGGCGACCTCGCTGATCGAGGTGGAGTACGAAGCGATCCCGGGCACCTTCGACCTGGATGACGCTTGGAAGCGGCTTCAGGATCGTGACGTGATCTCGGAAGTGGGCGATGTGGACGCCGCGTTCGAGCGCGCGGAGGTCACGATGGACGAAACCTACCACACCGCCTCGCAGAGCCACGCGATGATGGAGCCTCACGCGACCATCGCCGATTGGTGTGACGGCAAGAACCTGACGCTCTGGACCTCGAACCAGATGATCGAGTGGTCCCGTCAGGGGCTGTCTAAAGTCTTCGGCATCGATGCCGACACCATTCGCCTGGAGAGCCCTTTCGTCGGCGGCGGCTTCGGCGGCAAGCTCTGGGTGCGCGCCGACGCGGTGCTGGCCGCGCTCGCCTCGCGGGAGACCAAACGCCCGGTGAAGGTAGCGCTGCCGCGCCCGTTCATTTTCAACAACGCCACCCATCGCTCCGGTACCGTCCAGCGCCTGCGCATCGCCGCGAACAAGGATGGCCGCATCACCGCCTTCGATCACTCGGCGATCTCCCACACCCTGCCCGGCGGCAGCGGCGAGGACGCGGTGAACCAAACGCGCTGCTTTTACGCCGGCGAAAGCCGCCGCACCGCGCACCACGCCATCGACATGAACCTGCCGGAATCCGCCGACATGCGCGCCCCCGGCGAGGCCTCGGGGCTGGCCGCCTTGGAAATCGCCATGGACGAGATGGCCGATAAGCTCGGCATCGACCCGGTAGAATTTCGCATTCTCAACGACACCCAGGTCAATCCGGAAGAGCCGCAAAAGCGCTATAGCGACCGCCACTTCGTCGAGTGCCTGCAAAAAGGCGCCGAGGCGTTTGGCTGGAGCGAACGCAACCAGACGCCGGGTAGCCGGCGCGAAGGGCAGTGGCTGATCGGCCAGGGCGTGGCCGGTGCCTACCGCGGTGCGATCACCATGGACTCCGGCGCCCGGGTGCGCCTAAGCCAGGGCAAACTGATCGTCGAAACCGACATGACCGATATCGGTACCGGCTCCTACACCATCCTCGCGCAAACCGTGGCGGAAACCATGGGCGTCACGATGGATGAAGTAGAGGTACGCCTGGGCAACAGCGCTTACCCGGTGTCGTCCGGCTCCGGCGGCCAGTTCGGCGCGGCCAGTTCCACGGCGGGCGTCTACGCGGCGTGCCTGGCGCTTCAGACCGAAATCGGCAAGCGTTTGAGCGTCGAGTCACCGCGTTTCGAGAACGGCCGCGTGCTGGCAGGCGACCAGGACGTTGGGCTTTTCGAGATCGATGGCGACGAGCTCGTTGGCGAGGACACGCTGCACTTTGGCGACTTCCAGGACGAGATGGAGCTGGGTACCTTCGGCGCGCATTTCGTCGAGGTGGCGGTGCACGCCTACACCGGCGAGACACGTCTTCGCCGCATGCTGTCGGTATGTGACGCCGGGCGCATTCTCAACCCGACCACCGCGCGCAGCCAGGTGCTCGGCGGCATGACCATGTCGATCGGTGCGGCGCTTTCGGAAAGCCTCAATATCGACACGAGCCGCGGCTTTTTCACCAACCACGACCTGGCGGGCTACGAGATCGCGGTACACGCGGATATCCCGGAACAGGAGGTGATCTTCCTTGATACGCTGGACGGCGCCGCGACGCCGCTCAAGGCCAAAGGGGTGGGCGAACTCGGCATCTGTGGCGGCGCGGCGGCGGTGGCGAATGCAATGTACAACGCCACCGGTATCCGCCTGCGCGACTATCCGCTGACGCTGGATCGCATGCTCGACCGGCTGCCCGCGATCTAATCCTTGATCGGTAGGGCATAACTTGCGACGACGTGTGCCACCGGGCGCGCGTCGTCGCTTGCTGAATACACCTGCACTTCTCCCACGCCCATGCGTCGGCCGATTTTGATCAGCCGGGCATGGGCCACGATGTCGTGCTCGCCGGAGGCGGCGCGTAAAAAGTGGCAGTTCAGATCGCTGGTCACCGCCATCGGCTCCGGGCCGATCTGGCCCAGGATCGCCACGTACAGCGCCACGTCGGCAAAGCCCATCATCGTCGGCCCGCTCACCCGAGGGCCGGGGCGCAGATGCTCGTTGCGTATCTCCAAGCGCATCGTCGCGCACATCTCGCCGACGCTCTCTACCCGGCCCATGCGCTGCGGAAACACCTCGTCCAGAAAGCGCTCGATCTCTTCGACGGTCATGACGGTCATTGTTGTTGTCTCCGTTGCTGGGTGCAGGATGCGTTCAAAGATGCCACAAAAAAGCCCCGGGCACTTGCCCGAGGCTCTCATCACTTATGCCACTAAAGGCACGATTTACGTCGTCTAGTGCGCTTTTTTCTTATGCACCTGGCGCCACTCGTGCAGCAGCGGCTCAGTATAGCCCGACGGCTGTTCGCGGCCCTTGAAGATCAGATCCGAGGCCGCCTTGAAGGCAGTGGAGTCGTCGAAGTGGCTGCTCATGGCGGTGTAGCTCGGGTCGCCTGCGTTCTGCTCGTCGACCACTTTCGCCATGCGCTCGAGGGTCTCTTTCACCCGCGCCTCGTCGACAATGCCGTGGTGCAGCCAGTTGGCGATGTGCTGGCTGGAGATACGCAGCGTCGCGCGGTCTTCCATCAGGCCGACATCGTGAATGTCCGGCACCTTGGAGCAGCCCACGCCGTGCTCGACCCAGCGCACCACGTAACCGAGGATGCCCTGGCAGTTGTTGTCGAGCTCTTGCTGGATCTCCTCATCGGACCAGTTGGTGTTTTCGGCGACCGGCACGGTGAGCAGATCCCCCAGCAGATCGGATTCGCCGGCGCTTTGCATCTCGCGCTGAACGTCGGCCACCTTCACCTGATGGTAGTGCAGCGCGTGCAGCGTGGCAGCCGTGGGCGAGGGCACCCAAGCGGTGTTGGCGCCGGCTTTCGGATGGCCGATTTTCTGCTCGAGCATGGCGTGCATCAGATCCGGCATGGCCCACATGCCCTTGCCGATCTGGGCGCGGCCGCGCAGGCCACACGCCAGGCCCACCTGTACGTTATTTTTCTCGTAGGCGGTGATCCACTTGGCGGCTTTCATGTCGCCCTTGCGCACCATCGGGCCCGCTTCCATGGCGGTATGCATCTCGTCGCCGGTGCGGTCGAGAAAACCAGTGTTGATGAACACCACGCGCGAGGTCGCCTCATTGATGCACGCTTTCAGGTTGACCGTCGTGCGGCGCTCTTCGTCCATGATGCCCATTTTCAGGGTATCGCGGCTCATACCGAGAATATCTTCGACGCGGGTGAAGAGTTCGTTGGCAAATGCCACTTCTTTGGGGCCGTGCATCTTCGGCTTGACGATGTAAACGGAGCCGGCGCGGGAGTTGCGCGGCTGGTCGGCGTCCTTTTTCAGGTCATACAGCGCGATCAGCGAGGTCATCACAGCGTCGAGGATGCCTTCCGGCAGCTCATTGCCATTTTCGTCGAGAATTGCCGGCGTGGTCATCAGGTGGCCCACGTTGCGCACGAACATCAGCGAACGGCCGGGCACGCTGACGCTGCCACCTTCGGTGGTTTTCCAGGTGCGGTCGGCGTTGAGTTTGCGCGTAGTGGTCTTGCCACCTTTCTCGATCTTCTCTTCCAGATCGCCGCGCATCAGGCCCAGCCAGTTGCCGTAGACGCCCACTTTATCCTCGGCGTCCACCGCAGCCACGGAGTCTTCGCAGTCCATGATGGTGGTCAGCGCCGCCTCGACGACGACATCCTTCACACCCGCCGGATCGCGCTTGCCGATGGCGTCGTTGGCGTTGATCTGGATCTCGAGGTGCAGGTCGTTATTGGAGAGCAGAATCGAGCTCGGCGCACTTTCGTCGCCATCGAAGCCAATCAGCTTACCCGGGTCTTTTAGTCCGGTTTCGCGACCGCCGGCCAAGCGCACCACCAGGTGGCCGTCGCGCAGGGTGTAGCTTTCGGCATCCGCGTGAGAGCCAGTGGCCAAGGGTGCGGCGCGGTCCAGCACGCCGCGGGCGTAGGCCACGACCTTGTCGCCGCGCTTGGGGTTGAAGCTCGTGCCTTTTTCGGCGCCGTCCTCTTCGGAGATGACGTCGGTGCCGTAGAGCGCGTCATAAAGGCTGCCCCAGCGGGCGTTGGCGGCGTTGAGCGCGTAGCGGGCGTTGCTGACCGGTACCACGAGCTGTGGGCCTGCCTGAACGGCGACTTCACGGTCGACGTTGGCCGTTGTCACGTTGACCGTGGCCGGCGCGTCGACCAGGTAGCCTTGCTCTTTCAAAAAGCGCTGGTAGGCGGCCATGTCGGTCACCGCACCCGGGTGCTCCTTGTGCCAGCCGTCGAGGGCTTGTTGAAGCGTTTCGCGCTCTTCAAGCAGGCGCTGGTTTTTCGGAGTAAGATCATGGAACAGGGCATCGACGCCGGACCAGAAAGCATCTTCATCGACACCGGACCCCGGCAGAGCCTGTTCGGTGATGAAGCGGTCCAGTTCAGCCGCCACTTGTAAACGGTGACGCGTAATACGTTCGCTCATGGGGTCTCTCCTTTGAAAGTGCCCGTGGGGATGAAAGATGGCCACGGCCAGTATCGACATAACGTCAGGTCAATAATTTCAGAACCAAATAGTTCAAGAACGATAATGTCAGGGCAATGATTTCAAGACAGCTATTTATGGAAAATAGTTCCATAAACGCTTTGGCATGTAAACAGCGTAGACGCGAAAGCGCGGCCGTGCTCGACTAAATGATAATAAGGCGCGCGCCGGTCATGGCGGCATCATGATCGCTCAGGGAGAAAGGCCATGCATGAGTTCGACCAGCTATCCGCGGTGTTCCACCAGGTACCTGGCGCTCCGGCGCTTCACTACCTGGCCTTTGGCTCACCGCTGACCCGCGCGGTCCAGGACTACTTTCATCACTACCGTTTGAACGAGCTTTTCGAGAGTACGCCGTCGGTCTACGCTGGGTTCATCGATACCGGCCGCTTCAATCTCTGGTGTCAGGTGTGGAGCCCCATGGCGCCAAGGGGCACGGTCTTCGTGGTGCACGGCTATTTCGATCACCTGGGGCTTTATCGTCACCTGCTCGAAAGCCTTTTGGCGAACGGCTGGCTGGTCGTGCTGTGGGATCTGCCCGGCCATGGGCTGTCCAGCGGCCCCCGGGCAGAGATCGACGAGTTCGACGACTACCAGCACTGTTTTAGCCACGTCAAACAGACCCTGGACGCAGCGGATTTGGCCCCGGCGCCCTGGATCGGCATCGGTCAGAGCACCGGCGCGGCGATTCTGGCCACCGACGCGCTGGAGCACCGCGAGGCGGCGCGCTGGGCGGCCATCGTACTGCTGGCGCCACTGGTGCGCCCTTGGCGCTGGGGCCAGGCCAGCTGGATGCACCTCATCGCCAGCCCCTTCGTCAAGGAGCTGCCGCGCAAGTACCGGCCGAACTCGACCGACGAAGCCTTCACTACCTTTTTGCGCGAGCACGACCCGCTGCAGCCCGAACGCCTGAGCGTGGTCTGGGTGTCCGCCATGCGCCGCTGGATTCCTAAAGTGCTGGCCTTCGAGCCGCTCGCCTTGCCCACGCTGATTCTGCAGGGCGAGCAGGACACCACGGTAGATTGGGAGCGCAACCTCGATATATTGACTGAGAAGCTGCCCGAGGCGACGGTGTTTCGCCACTCGGAGGCGAAACACCACCTGGTGAATGAGTCCGTCGCCATTCGCAAGGCGCTTTTCGAACGGCTCGAAGCGTTTCTCGACGAGGTGGAGGCCGGACCTGACAGCGTCGACGAGACCGCCGCGGCGCCCCACGCGCTGACGCCATCGACTGGCTTGTAAGCAGAGGCGCCGCCCACGGCGCTTCACGGCCAACACTTCATCCATCGTCGCGTGAGGAGGCTGCGGGTGGCACAACGACCCTTTTCGTATCCGCCGAGCATACTGGCCCGCCGGCCGGTCGCCGTCATCGCGCTGGCGCAGCTGCTGGGCACCTCGCTCTGGTTTAGCGCCAACAGCGCGTTTGAAGAACTCACCCGCGTCTGGAACGTCAGCGCAGCCGAGATCGGCTGGCTGACCGGGGCGGTGCAGAGCGGCTTCATTCTCGGCACGCTGATACTTGCACTGACCGGGCTTGCCGACCGCTTTCGCGCCAGCCACCTGTTCGTGGCAAGCGCTCTATTGGGGGCTCTGTTCAACGCGCTATTTGCCTGGAGCGCCCAAGGGCTGACCGAGGCGCTGCTCTGGCGCTTTTTGGTCGGGCTGAGCCTGGCCGGTATCTACCCGGTAGGCATGAAACTGGTGGTCAGCTGGGCCCCGGAACGCACCGGCCAGGCGCTCGCCCAGTTGGTGGCGATGCTGACCCTGGGCACCGCGTTGCCCCACGGGCTCCAGGAGCTGGGCGCCGATCTATCCTGGCAGGTCGTGATCAGCGCGTCATCGATGTTGGCGCTGGCGGGCGCGGGGCTGATTTTCCTGCTGGGTGATGGAGCGCACCTGCCGGCGCGCCAGGCGGGTTCGGGTTCAGGCTCGCCGCTGCGAGTCAGCGAGGCGTTCAAGGAACCCCTCTTTCGCGCGGCGGCATGGGGCTATTTTGGCCACATGTGGGAGCTTTACGCCTTCTGGACGGTGGTACCGCTGCTGGTAGCGAGCTCGGTGCTGGTCAGTGAAACGTCTAGCATTGGCGTATCGGGCATGGCCTTTGGCGTGATTGGCATCGGGGCGCTGGGGTGTCTTATCGGCGGGGCGCTGTCACGCCGATTTGGCAGCGCCGCCGTGGCGCTTTCGGCGCTTGCGCTTTCGTGTCTTTGCGCCGTGCTGTTCGCGCTGTTCTGGCGCTCGCTGCCGCCGGTGGGGTTGGGCCTTTTGCTGCTCGTCTGGGGGGCTTCGGTGGTGGCCGACTCGCCGCAGTTCTCGGCGCTGGCGGCGAAGGCCTGCCCACCGGCGATCATCGGGGCATCGCTTGCCATTTTGAACGCCATCGGCTTTGCCATCACCGTGGTCTCCATCGCTGCGGTCACCGCGCTGTTCGAGCGTGTCCAACTGGACGCGGCCTGGCTGTTGGTACCGGGGCCGGTGGCAGGGCTGCTGGGCTACGGTTTGACGCGAAAGCGTGCCGCCAGCCGTTTGAAAAGCAAGGGTGCGCCCTAACGTCTACACTAATAGATAGCACGCTTAACAGTTTTAGCGAGGTAAACGATGACAACGACCACACGCAGTATCGCCCGGGTCTATCGCATGAACATGACCAAACACCGCTGCCCCTTCGGCGTGAAAACGGTGGATCTGCTCAAGCGCAAGGGTTTCGAGGTCGAGGATCACTGGCTGACCTCCCGCGAGGAGATCGACGCCTTCAAAGCGCGGGAAAACGTCAAGACCACGCCCCAAACCTATATCGGCGATGAGCGCATCGGCGGTTACGAGGAGGTGCGCAAGCACTTGGGTCTTCGCGTGCGCGACCCCAACGCCACGACGTATCGCCCGGTACTGGCCATTTTTGCCGTGGCGCTTTTGATTGGCCTAGCGGTGAGTTGGGCCGCCGAGGGCACGCTGTTGGCCCCGCGCCTGCCGGAGTACGCTATCGCCACCGCCATGGTGCTACTGGGCCTGCAAAAGCTGCAGGACGTACAAAGCTTTAGCACCATGTTCATCAATTACGACCTGCTTGCCCAGCGCTACGTGCCCTACGCCTACGCGTATCCCTTCATCGAAACCCTGGCCGGGCTTTTGATGCTGGCAGGCGCCTTGATCTGGCTCGCCGCGCCGCTGGCGCTGCTCGCCGGCGGCGTGGGCGCGGTCTCGGTGTTCAAGGCGGTTTACATCGACAAACGTGAGCTCAAGTGCGCCTGCGTGGGCGGCGGCAAGAACGTGCCGCTGGGCTTCGTGTCGCTGACCGAGAACCTGGTGATGATCGGTATGGGGCTCTGGATGGGGCTGCGTCTGCTGGCCGGCTAAGCTTTCGACACGTCAAGGATCGGCGCGGTGGTATAGCCACAGCACCAGCAGTGACGCGGTGAAGTGAACGCTTCCTATCAGCCAAAGCGCCCCCGCCCAGCCCCAGCGGCTGAAGCAGGCCGCCGCCAGCACCGCGCCCAGCGCGCCGCCGGCGTAGTAACAGCAAAGGTATAGGCCGCTGGCAAACGAGGCGGGCACACGCTCGGCTTTGCTCACAAGCCGGGTGGTCAGGGTTTGCAGCAGGTAGGTGGAAAGCGAAAATCCGGCTACGCTTGCAAGAATCGACGCATAGCTTGGCTTGGCCAGCGCAAGGGAGGCCCATAGCAGCCCGATAAAGGGTAAAAAGAAGGGCGCCTCGCGACGGTTGCGATAAAGCTTGGGGCTGGCGATCACCGCAATGATCGCGGGCAGGCTCATCAGGTAGACCAACCCGATCTGCGCAGCGCTTTGGTGAAACGGCGCCTCGGCCAGCCGGAGCCCGAGCACGGTGAACACCGCGCTTTGGGTGAACAGCAGCGTGAAGCCGATACAAAACGCTACCGTGAGCTTTTGCTCGGCGAGAGCGGCCTTCAATAGCACAGTGAAGGGCGGTGCTGCCGTTGGGCGTACGACCGGAAGTGTCCGCCGCTGCGACTGCCAGGTAATCAACAGCCACGCCAGCGTCAGAAGGCCCGCCGCGCTTAAAAAGCCGCCGGGCCAGCCCAGAGACTCCACCGCCCAGGCCGGATAGAAGCGGCTCAGCGTGCTGCCCAGCACCGTGCCGGCAACGAAGTAACCCACCCAAACCGTACGCTGGCGCTCGCTTTGAACTCCGGCCAGTAGTGCCACGCAGGCGGTCAGCACGCAGGGCAGCGCCACGCCCTGGGCCAGGCGTATGAGCCAAACCGTGGCCAGGCTGGCGCTGACGGCCAGCAGGGCGTTCAGCATGATCAACACGGTCAGTCCCACCAGGATGGCGCGAGTGGGGGGCAGTCGGCGGGTTAGCCGGCTGGCGAACGGGGCGGTTAGCATCATGCCCAGCAGGGTGGCCATGTTGAGCCAGCCCGCTTGGGTGAGCGTTGCCTCAAACCGCGCGGCGAGCCACGGGTAGAGCGCCTGTAGCTGGTAGAGGTTGAAAAAAGCGCTGGTCGAGGCGATGAGAATCAAAAGGCGCACGGTGAGGTCCTGGGCTGAGCGTGCCGTTCAGGGTATGTTGAACGCTCGCCCTGCGGAATGTCCGCTTTCCTCTCACCGTGAGTCGCTAAGCCATGTACGACATAAGGCAACTGCGCTACTTCGTGGCCGTCGCCGAAGAGCGCAACTTTCGCCGCGCCGCGAAGCGGCTACACATCACGCAGCCGCCGCTTAGCCAGGCCATTCGTCAGCTCGAAGCCGCGCTCGGTGTGACGCTTTTTTCGCGCAACACCCACGGCGTTCGGCTCACCCGCGCCGGCGAGGTGTTTCTGGCCGAAGCGACTCGCCTGTTGGAGAGCATTGAGCAGAGCGCGCGGCGGGCGCGCCAGGCCGAGGCCGGTGAGATCGGGCGGCTGCGGCTGGGCTACTCCGCCAGTGCGCTCTACTCGCAAACGTTGACCAGGGCGTTGGCGGCACTGATCGCGCAGCGCCCACAGATCACACTCACGCTCTGCGCCGGTAACGCGCTGGATCACCTGAATGCGCTGCGCGATGGGCAGTTGGAGGCGGCGGTGGTGCGCGCCGACCTCGCCGAAGCGTCGTCCAACGGGCTCACGCTTACCCGGCTGGGAGACGAGCCGCTTTATGCGCTGCTCGAAGGCGCCCATCCGCTGGCCAGCAGAGACACCCTACGGCTGGCAGACCTGGCCGGCGAGCGCCTGCTGCTGCAACCCGCGGCGGATCGCACCTTTTTACGCCGCCAGATCGAAGGGCTGGCCGAGCGTGCCGGGGTCTCGCTGACCGGCGCGCTGGAAGTGGCGGATCTGGCGGCGATGACCGGTTTCGCCGTCGCCGGCCTCGGGGTCGCGCTGATGCCGAAAAGCGTCACTATGATCGCCTTAGGCGGGGTGGCAATACCGCTGGATGACGAAGGCGCCTCGAGTCCGCTTTCGTTGGTCTATTTGGCGGAGGATGCCGCCGCGCGGGCGCTCGATGCGCTGATCGCTCCTATTATATGAGCGCTTCTCGATCAGGATCCGCTGTCACTTACAACTTCCAGGAGTCTCATTATGTCCGACATTCTCATCGGTGCTCTCGAACTCAGCCAGCGTTTGGAGCGGCCCGACCCACCGACGCTACTGGACGCCTCGCTGCCCAATAGCCCCGTGGCGCCCTACGTGGCTGAAGATGGCCAAACCCTGCCCGGCGCGCTCGAATTCGATATCGAGCGGGTCTTCTCTGACCAGAGTGCCCCCTTCCCGCACACGTTGCCGGCGCTCGACGCCTTGCAAGAGGCGTGCAGCAAGCTCGGCCTCTCGATCGACGACGACATCGTCGTGTTCGACAATCGCGGCGTTTTCTCCGCCCCACGCGCTTACTGGCTGCTGACCCAGGCGGGCTTCACCCACGTGCGGCTGCTCGATGGCGGCCTGCCCGGGTGGGTGGCGCAGTCGCTTCCGGTGCAGCAGGGCTACAGCGAGCCAACACCGCTCTCGACGCCCCCGGTACTCAAAGCCAACCCGAGCGTGGTCAGCGTGGACGACGTTCAGGCCAACATCGCGACCCCCCGCTTCACGCTGGTGGACGCCAGAAGCGCCGGGCGCTTTTCCGGGCAGGCGCCAGAGCCGCGTCCGGAATTCCCGAGCGGCCATGTACCCGGCGCCTGCAATCTGCCGTTTGGTGACGTGCTGGAAAACGGCCACTTAAAAAGCCGTGAGGAGATTGCGCGACTGCTGATTGACAGGGGGTTGTCGCCAGAGGATCACGTGGCGTTTAGCTGCGGCTCCGGCATTACCGCGTGCATCCTGTGGGTGGCCGCCGAGCTTGCCGGCTTTGAGCGGCTTTCGCTGTTCGATGGTTCATGGACGGCGTGGGTAATGAGCGGACGCCATCAAGGGTGAGGTGTGGCTCAGCCCTTTCCCAGCAGCCGGTCCAGCTGCCGATACCCGATCGCCTCGATCAGGTGCGCCTGGCCCGGTTTGGGTTCGCCCTGCAAATCCGAAAGCGTGAGCGCCACGCGCAGCACGCGATGATAGGCCCGCGCCGAGAGCTTGAGTTTTTCCAGCACGCCGGCAAGCCAGGTGCGCTCTTCGTCGCTTAAATCGCAGGCGGCTTCCAGCGCCTTGCCGCTTAGCTGGCTGTTGAGCGCGCCTCTTTCCATCTGGCGCGCTCTTGCGGCCATCACGCGCTTGCGCACCGCCTCGGACGATTCCCCCTGGGTCTGGGCGGTGAGCTGCTCCGGCGGCAGCGCCGGGACTTCCACCTGAAGGTCGATACGATCCAAAAGCGGGCCGGAGAGCCGCGCCTGATAGCGCTGGATTTGGCTGGCCGTGCATTGACAGCGGCTTCGCGGGTCGCCCAGATGCCCGCAGGGGCAGGGGTTCATGGCCGCTACCAGCTGAAAACGGGCGGGGTAGCGGCGCTCGTGGCTCGCGCGGGACAAATGAATCTCGCCGGTTTCAAGGGGTTGGCGCAGAACCTCCAGCACGCTTCTGGAAAACTCCGGCAGCTCGTCGAGAAACAGCACCCCCATGTGGGCGAGCGAAATTTCGCCGGGTTTGGGTTTCGAGCCGCCGCCAACGAGCGCGGCGGCGCTGGCGCTGTGGTGCGGTTGTCGAAACGGGCGCTGGCCCCAGTCCGCCTCGAGCGCCAGCCCGCACACCGAGCGCACCGCGGCGACCTGCAGCGCGTCGTCCTCGTTAAGCGGCGGCAGAATGCCGGGCAGTCGGCTGGCCAGCATGGTCTTACCGGTGCCCGGCGGGCCGGCCAGCAAGAGGTTATGCCCACCGGCGGCGGCGACTTCCAACGCCCGGCGCGCCTGGTGCTGGCCGCGCACGTCGGCCAAATCGGGGGCCGGGTTGTGCGCCTTCGGCGGGGCGGGCAATACGTGGGGGGCGATGCGGGTCTGGTCGAGCAGGTGCGCCACCACGTCCCAAAGCGTGGCGGCGGGCAGCACCGTAAGGCCGTTGCCAGCCAGCGCCGCCTCGTCGGCGCAGGCGGTGGGAACGATCAGCACTCGCCCGGCGGCCTTGGTGGCCAGCGCGAAGGGCAGCATGCCGGGCACGGCGCGAAGCGTGCCGTCCAGCGCCAGTTCGCCCGCGCACTCGATGTGTTCGAGCGCCTCCACCGGCAGCTGGCCGGAGGCGGCGAGAATGCCCAGCGCAATGGGCAGATCGAAGCGCCCGCCCTCCTTGGGCAGATCCGCCGGGGCGAGGTTCAGGGTAATGCGCCGGGTGTTGGGAAAATCAAAGCCCGCGTTGACCAGCGCACTGCGCACGCGCTCGCGGCTCTCCTTCACGGCGGCTTCCGGGAGCCCGACCAGCGTGAGCCCCGGCAGGCCGTTGGCCAAGTGCACCTCGACCTGCACCGCCGGGGCGTCGAGCCCCACGCCGGCGCGCGTGTTCACGATGGCAAGCGTCATCACCGTTCCCCCGTTTTGGTCTAATTTTTCTTTTGACCAATTAAACCTGGCACATCGGGCGAGCTTTGGGCAACGCGTCCGGTCAACGGGAGTCACGAATCAGAAGGCTTTGAGGCGTCTTTCAGGGCAGTGGTCAGCTCGCGGGCGAAGCGCTGAGCGGAGGGCAGCGCGCCAAAGCTCCAGACCGGCGCCAGTCGAATGACGCGGTTCTCTTCGATGGCGGGCAGGCGCTGCCAGAGCCCGCTGCGCGCGAGTTCGTCCTCCACACCGGTGGGTACGGGGTCGACGATGACCAGGGTGGCGTCGGGGTAGTGCGCCAGCGTCTCGACGCCGGTCAGCGCAAAGCCCCAGGCGTTGGTGGCTTGCTGCCAGGCGTTATCGATGCCCAGCCGCGTGAGCACGGCGTTGTAGAGACTGTTGTCGCCAAACACGCGCACGTGGCGCGCATCCATGAACTGAATCGTCAAAAGCGGCGGCGTGGCGCGCGTCTGCTCGCTCAGGCGCTCCATTAGCGCGTCGGTTTCATCGATGAGCGCTTCGGCCTGGGCCTCGCGGTGGGTCTTTTCGCCGAGCTGGCGGGTGAAGCTCAGCATCTCTGGCCAGGTCTCTTCGCCTGGCGTGTAAAGCGCAAACGAGCTCACCGGCGCAAGGCGTGAGAGATTCGGCGTGAGCCCTTCGAACATCGGCGAAATCAGAAAGCCTTCCGGCGGGTCCTGCGCCATCAGCTCGAAGTTGGGCTGCTGGCGCAGGCCCAGATCAACCACCGAATCCGGAAGGCGCGGCTCGCCGACCCAGTCATGGTAGGCGGGAATTTGCGCCACGCCTTCGATCGGCGCGTCGATGGCCAGCAGCGTCTCGGCGATGGTCCAGTCCAGCGTCGCCCACTGCGCCTGGGCACCGGCCGGCAGAAGGCTGGCGGCCAGCAGGAGACCGCGGGCAAGAAGAGGGGAAAGGCGCATGCAGGGCGTCACTCGAGAAGTCAGCCGGTATTTAAACGATAATATTTATTGTTTGCAAACCCGAAACGGCGAACGCCCGAGCGCGATGGCCCGGGTGCCCAGCGTGGCGCTTGGTCAGAAGCGGTAGTGGACGCTGGCGGTCACGCTGCGCTCGGCGCCGAAGTAGCAGTAGTCCAGCGAGTTACAGGTGGCGACGTACTCCTTGTCCAGCACGTTGTTGACGTTGAGGCGGGTTTCGACGCCGTCGAAGCCCTGCCGGCTCCAGTCGTAACCCACCGTGGCGTCGACCAGCGTGTAGTCGGGCACCTTCTCTGTATTGGCGCGGTCGGCGGCGATGTCGGCGTAGTGACGCACGCCCAGGCCCATGTCGACACCGCTGAGCCTGCCATCCACCGGTGCGTAGTGCCCCCAGGCCTGAAGCTGGTGACGCGGCGCGTAGATGGCGTTGTTACCTTCGTTGCCGTCATCGCTTTTGGCGTAGGTGATGTCGGTGAAGCTGTAGCCCGCCTGCAGCGACAGCGTGTCGGTGAGCCGGATCTGTGCTTCGAGTTCCAGACCCTGGGATTCGATTTCGCCGACGGCCCGGTAGGGGTCGGTGGGCTGCTCCTTGGTGGCCACGTTCTCCTGGCTGATGTGGAAAACGGCGGCGCTGAACTGGCTTTGGCTACCCTCGGGTTGAATCTTGACGCCGGCCTCCCACTGTTCGCCCTCCATGGGCGCGAGCAAATCGTCGCGTTCGTCGACGAAGCTGGTCGGCGTGAAGGCGGTGGAGTAATTCACGTAAGGCGCCACACCGTTGTCGAACAGATACACCGCCCCGGCGCGGCCGCTGAACTGGGTGTCGCTGAGCGAGCTTGCGTCATTGGAGTCGCGGTTGACGTTGTCGATGTTCACCCAGTCGTAGCGCCCGCCGAGGGTAAAGCGCCAGTTATCGACGCTGATCTGATCCTGCAGGTAGACGCCGGTCTGCTCGATTTCGTGGTCCTCGCGCGTTGGGTCGTAGAACACCGCTTCATCCAGATCGACGCCGTAGACCGGGTCAAAAGCATCGAGTGACGGAAAGGCGCCGGAAGGCCAGGAGACCTCGTTTTCACGGTGCTGGTAGTCCACGCCGAACAGAAACTGATGGGCCGCGGTGCCGGTATCGAGCGCCGCTTCCAGCTGATTGTCCACTGTCCAGGCGGTGAGCGACTCGTCGCTGCCGGAGTAGTAGCGGGTCAGCTCATTGGAATCCGGCGCGCTCCAGCCGAAACCGTAGACCTGGTTGAGCACCACGTCGGCATTCAGGTAGCGCAGCAGCTGGCGCCCGGTGACGTCCTCGTTGAAACGGTGCTCCAGGGTGTAGCCGAGCATCCGCTGGGTGCGCTCATAGGTATCGAAGGCCTCTTCGCCGTCGAAGAAGGTGTTGCTGATCCTGCGCCCGTTATGGGGCACTACCGAGCCTTCGAACGGCACGCCGGAGTGGTAGCCGCCTTCGGGCTCGTCCTGCAGATAGGCTTCGAGCGTGAGGCTGGTGGCATCGGTCATGTCCCAGGTCAGGCGCGGGGCGATGGCGTAGCGCTGCTCCTCGGCGGGGTCGAACTGGGTGTCGGCGGCGTAAGCGATACCGGTCAGGCGAAACGCCAAGCGCTGCTCGTCGCCCAGCGTCCCGGTCAGATCGAACGCGGCGCTGCGCTGATGATGGTTGCCCAGGCGAAAGCGGAGTTCGCCGCCTTGCTCGAATTCGGGCCGTTTGCTGTTGAGCGCGACCATCCCGCCGGGCGAGGCGCGCCCGTAAAGTACCGAGGCCGGACCGCGCACCACCTCGATGCTGTCCAAAAACCAGGGATCGACGCGCATGGAGCTGTGGGAGTTGGCATCGCCCATCAGCTTCAATCCGTCGAGAAACGTATTGCTCAGGCTGCCGTCAGAGAAGCCGCGCAGCACCAGGTAGTCGAAGCGGTTGGAGGCGCCGACCTGGTTGGTGTACACGCCGGGGGTGTAGTTGGCGGCGCGCTGAACGGTCGTCACGCCGCGGCGCTGCATCTCTTCGTCGGTGATGGTCGAGACGCTCTGCGGGGTTTCCAGAAAAGGGGTAGTGACCTTGGTGGCCGCCTGCTGGGCGGTAACCGTCACGGTGTCGAGCCGAGTGGCCGTGGTCTGGGCGCTGGCCTGAAGCGAGGCCAGCATCAAAGCGGTAGCGACAGGAGCGAGGGTGAACGTGCGGGTCGGCAGCATGAAAGGTCCTGGAGTCGAACGCGAAAATATTTGGAGTAATGAGAATTATTACCTTTTGTGTGACGGAAAAAGTATGCCGTGCGCTAGAAGGACTATGCGTAATGACAAATATGGGGAAGATGGCGAACTTTTAGGCGCGGCGCTTTGAGCGGCTATCGCGGTGAGCGGACGCCGTGAGGTGAGACGCCGAAGGCGCGCTTGAAAGCGGTGGCGAAGTTGGTCGCATGCTTGAAGCCGCAGGCGTGGGCGGTTTGCTGAACGCTGTAGCCCTGCTCGAGATAGCGCCGTGCCTGATCGAGTCGGCAGCGGCGAACGTGGGTAAAGAGGGTGTCGCCGTAAAGCTGGCGGAATTTTTGGCGCAGGCTGCTGGTACTCATGGCGGCGTCGCGGGCCAGCGCTGAGAGGCAATACTCGGCGCCCGGGTCGCGGCGGATGCGCTCATGAAGCGCGCTCAGACAGGCGCGGTCGCGCCTGGATAGCTGCGGTGCGGCGGTTTCATCGGTGTCGGGAAGGGCGTGGCCCAAAAGCTGCAGCGCCAGCCCCTGCCAAACGAGCCGTTGGCGCCAAGCGCTTGCGGGCTCGCAGGCCGCCTGCATTAGCGTTTGGTAAAGCGATGGCGGCAGCGACCAGCCGTAAAGCGCGCTTGTTGACGTTGGTGCCGGCAGCGCGAACGGCGCGGTCGCCAGCACCGCGAGATTTACCGTTTTCAAACGGCGCTGGCGGGGCTGATGAACGACCAGCGGCTGGGCGGCGTCGAAGTGGGCGCAAAACCCGTCGCCGGCGCCCAGCGCCAGCGTCTGCTGGCCCAGCGTCAGCGATACCTCGCCTTCCAGCACTACGCTGACGAACCAGGGCACGCCTTGAATCGATGACGACGTATAGCCGCGCTCGACTTCGAGATCGGACAGCGTCAGGTGCAGCGAATCGAACAGGCGCACGTCGTGCACCTCGCCCCTGGCCACCGGGGCAGCAGCGGCCCCCGATGCGTCATCGATGCGATAACGAATGCCGAACCGCTGGCCCCACTGCGCCAGGGTGTGCGGCGTAATGGCATTCACGGCGGCGCGTGGCATGCAATCACCTCCGAAAACCGTGGCGCTTTCCGGTGCGCGCTAGTACTCGAGCGACCAGCCGAGCGTAAAGGTACGCCCGCGGGCCTGGTAGTCGTAAAGGTACTCCGGGCCATAGGTCGGCGAATAGAAGCCCACGGCGCGCTGGCCCCAAGGGGTGGAGTACTGTTTGTCGGTCAGATTACTGATGCCTAAGCTCAGAGTACCGAAATCGGTCTCCTGGCTTCCGATCAGGTCAAACGTGGTGAAGCCATCGATGCTTTCGCCGGCAGCGTCCTCGTACTCGCGGGCGTGGCTGCCCTGAAGGCGAACCGTGCGCGCCTGATCCTGCCAGCCCACGTGGGCGGTCAGGCTGTCCTGGGAGGGATAGGGCGAAACGGTGATGCCGCGGTCCTGCCAGTCGCCGTCCACCTTCTGCTCAGAAACCAGCGCGTGGAGCGTTGTGCCCACTTCCCAGTGGTTGCCGATGTAGCGCGTGAGTGACGCCTCCAACCCGTAGTCGCGACGGTCGTCGTCGACCTGAGCGATGTTGAGATCCTCGTCCAGCTCGATCGCGGTATCCGACCAAGCGTAGTAAACCGCCGCTTGGGCCAGCCAGTCGCCGCCCTGGTAGCGCCAGCCGAGTTCGACCTGGCGGGTCTTAATGCCATCCAGCGGATTGTCCGCCACGGTCTGGCCGGCGCGGCCGTAGTACTTGGACGGGTCGGGCAGCTCGAAGCCTTCCGAGTAGCCCAGCCAGCTCTGGTGGCCGTTGTCAAAATCGTACAAGGCGCTGGTATTGAACAGCGTTACGTCGTAGTCGCTCGAGCCGCCGGGCACGCCGTTGAAGTCATCGATGTCCACGTCCATGCGCTGGTGGCGAACGCCGCCGCTGAGCTGGAGCTGGTCCGTGGCCCACCACTCTCCTTGGGTAAACAGCGCCAGCGTGTCGACTTCGAAGCTCGGGTAGCGCGGGGTGACGCTGTCGCGGCGCTGAACGAGCCCGCCGGAGGCGTCGCTGGCGGCGCGATCGAAGCGCATCTGCGAGGCGTCGAACGACTCCCGGTCGATATCCGCGCCGTAGCTCAGGTTGAAGTCATCGGTAATGTCCGCCGAGAACAGCCCCTTCAAACCGCTCAGCGTGGTGTTCTGCTGCGAGGCGGCAAAGTAGTAGCCGCCGCCCTGGGCCCGGTAGGGGAAGGGGTGAAAGCTGGACTCCTCTTCCCGGTGAAACGCCTGCAGATAGAAATCCTGATTCAGCAGATCGGCGTGGTGATAGCTTGCGCTGATCATCTTGCGGTCGGTGCGCGGCTCGCGATCGGCGGTAAAGCCGTCGCGAATATCGGCGTCGTTCAGGTTTGGCGCAGGCGCGGCCAGATTGGGGTAGAAAACGCCGCGCTCGTTTTCCTTGCCGGAGTCATAAAGCTGGCCGGTCAGTTGAAGCGTCTGATCATCGCTGAGCTCGACGCTCAGGTTGCCCAGCACGTCCAAGCTGCGATTGCCCTGCAAATCGCTCTGGGCGATATCGGGAAAGATCTCGTCGCCGCCGGCATCATACTGGCGGCCATTCTCGTTGAGCGACACGCCGATGCGTCCGTACACGGTATCGCTGCCGCCGCTGGCGGACTGGGAGAGCCGCCGGTCCAGGTCATGGTCGGTGTTGAAGCCGGTGGTAAGACTCGCCTGAGTCTCGAAGTGCGGGCGCCCGCTGTCGCCCTGTTTGGTAATGATATTGATCAAACCGCCGGTGGCGCCGCCGCCGTACAGGCTGGTAGTGCCCGAAAGCACTTCGACGCGCTCGATATTGAATGGATCGATGGCATCGAACTGGCGCGACAGGCCGCGGGAATTGTTAAGTGAAACGCCGTCGATGAGCACCTGCACGCTGCGCCCGCGCATGTTCTGCCCCGCATTGGTGCGCCCCTGGGGGCCAAAGTCGAGCCCCGGCACCAGCCGGCCCAGCGCCGTTTTCAAATCGCCGCCGGCGTTGATCTGCTGGGTAAGCTCGGCGCCTTCGACCACGTGCACGGCGCCGGGAATCTGGCTGATCTGGGTGGGCGTACGCGACCCCACGACGACCATGGTGTCCTGAGCGGCAGCGTCGCCCCCGGTGGTCGGTTGGTTCTGGGCAAACGTCATCATGGGAAAAGCGCCGCTCAAAAGGGCGACGCTTAGGGGAGCAAGGCGAGTCATGGGCTATCCGAAAAGCAGATTGTTATTGAGAGAACGCCGACCAAGGGCGCTGTAAAGCGCAATGATAGGTGTTCTCATTTTTTATATCAATCTGCTGAGCCCGAGGTTTTTCCGGGTTTAACCGCTTAACGGCTATTCGCCTAGGTCGTCGACCGCGCCGGTCGCGCCTTTCGAGTCCTTGGCCGGCTTGGTGGCCGTGGCGCGCGGCTTGGCGGCTTTTTTGACCGGCTCTTCCGGTGCTGGAGTGGCTTGAGCCTCGGCTTCCATGGGCGTTGCTTTATCAATCTGGCTTGCGTCGATCGAGGCTTCCAGATTCGCCACTTGGCGCTCCAGCGCTTCTACCCGCGAGCGGGTGCGCTGCAGAACGTCCATCAGAATGTCGAAATCCTCGCGGGAGACCAGCTCCATACGATCAAACGCGCCGCGCATGACCTGTTGCACGCCTTTTTGAATGTCTTCCGGCGCGTGGGAGGCGTTTTGTAAACGATCGCCGATCTGCTGGGCGAGGCGGCTAATACGGTCTTGGGTCGCCATGACTCTCTCCTGATGAGGAACGCATGAATGTAAACGACGTGGGGACGCACGTCTTTGCAGTAAGGATACGCAACCGTAGCGAAATACGCATGTTTCGCAGGCGTTTAAGCCCTGACTTTTTCAATGCATCAAAAGAAGGCAGGGCGCTTTTCAATTCGCACTTATATGGTGCGGTGAATTATCTCTGCACCGCCTTGGCGCGCTGGAAAAAGTCATCATGACGTTCCAGTGGTGCTTAAAGTTATGATTTTTTAGTTAATTTTAGCCAATGGCACGGTATGAGCATTAACGAGGCATTGCATCAATTTCGGCGGCCGTACCGCTACTTATCCCAGCGCTGCTCATGTCAGCGCTACTTATCCAGCAGGGAGAACCGGGATGAAACTCATCACCGCTATCATCAAGCCGTTCAAGCTCGACGACGTTCGTGAAGCACTGGCCGACAACGGCGTGCAGGGGATCACGGTGACCGAGGTCAAGGGCTTCGGACGTCAGAAGGGGCATACCGAGCTCTACCGGGGCGCCGAGTACGTCGTCGATTTTCTGCCCAAGGTGAAGGTGGAAGTCGCGGTCGACGATTCGCGCCTGGACGGCGTGCTCGACGCTATCTGCAGCGCGGCGAACAGCGGCAAGATCGGCGACGGCAAGGTCTTCGTCACGCCGCTCGAAGACGTCATCCGTATTCGTACCGGCGAGCGCGGTGCCGACGCTGTATAGCCCGCAGGATTTGGATACGCCTTGATCGAATCACTATAACGCCAGGAACACGGGGAACGATTCATGAACGAAGTCACTGATTTGAGCTACGCGCTCGATACCTTTTACTTTTTGATCTGCGGCGTGCTGGTCATGTGGATGGCCGCTGGCTTCTCGATGCTGGAAGCCGGTATGGTGCGCTCCAAGAACACCGCGGAAATCCTGACCAAGAACATCGCACTGTTCGCCATTGCCTGCACCATGTACCTGCTGGTGGGCTACTACATCATGTACTCTAGCGGCGAAGGCGGCTTCTTGCCGAGTTTAGGCGTGCTGCTGGGCGCTGAAAACGGCGTGGATGCCGTGCTTAACGGCGGTGAAGACGGGAATTACTACTCCAATCGCTCCGACTTCTTCTTCCAGGTCGTATTCGTGGCCACTGCCATGTCGATCGTCTCCGGTGCCGTGGCCGAGCGCATGAAGCTCTGGGCGTTTCTGGCCTTCGCCGTGGTGATGACTGGCTTCATCTACCCGGTGTCCGGCTACTGGACTTGGGGCGGCGGCTGGCTGGACGCGGTGGGCTTCTCCGACTACGCCGGTTCCGGCATCGTGCACATGGCCGGTGCGGCCGCGGCACTCGCCGGCGTGCTGATCCTTGGCCCGCGTAAAGGCAAGTACGGTAAGGACGGCGCCATTCACGCCATTCCCGGTGCCAACATGCCGCTGGCAACGCTGGGTACCTTCATTCTGTGGATGGGCTGGTTCGGCTTCAACGGCGGCTCGGAGCTCAAGCTGTCCGACGTGGCGTCTGCCAATAACGTCGCTCAGGTGTTCGTGAACACCAACGCCGCCGCCGCTGCGGGTGTGCTCGCCGCGCTGGTACTCGCTAAACTGTGGTTCCGCAAGGCGGACCTGACCATGGCACTCAACGGAGCGCTGGCCGGTCTTGTCACCATTACCGCCGACCCGCTATCGCCCACGGCGCTGGGCTCGGCCATCATCGGTGCCATCGGCGGTCTGATCGTCGTCGTCTCCATCGTCACGCTGGACAAGCTCAAGCTGGACGACCCAGTCGGTGCGATCTCGGTACACGGCGTCGTCGGTATCTGGGGCCTGCTGGCCGTCCCGCTCTCTAGCGAATCCGCCACGTTCGGCGCGCAGCTGATCGGTATCGTGGGCATCTTCGCTTGGGTATTCCTGGCAAGCCTGGTGGTGTGGCTGGTGATCAAAGCGATCATGGGCATTCGCGTCAGCGAAGAGGAAGAGTACGAAGGCGTGGACATCGCCGAGTGCGGCCTCGAAGCCTACCCGGAGTTTAGCGTCAAGAAATAAGCACGCTTAACCCATATCAGCGACTCTGGCCTCCCCTTCGTGGGAGGCTTTTTTATTCTCTGGCGGGAGCGGTGTATGCTTAAGGGGAACAGGGCGCGTTTGGCCTCCAGTGACCTTCGCTTACCCAGATATAAACGGGCCACAAGTTAAAGGATGTCGCAATGAAACTTATCTCAGCCATTATCAAGCCATTCAAGCTTGATGACGTACGCGAATCCCTCTCGGACATCGGCGTGCAGGGCATTACCGTGACGGAAGTGAAGGGCTTTGGCCGCCAGAAAGGGCACACCGAGCTGTATCGCGGCGCCGAGTACGTGGTGGACTTTCTGCCCAAGGTTAAGCTCGAAGTGGCCGTCGACGACGAGCTGGTCGAGCAGGTGATCGAGGCGATCACTCAGGTGGCGAATACCGGTAAGATCGGCGACGGCAAGATCTTTGTCATGCCGCTGGAGCAGGTGATTCGTATCCGTACCGGCGAAACCGGTAAAGACGCGGTTTAAGCTCGCCAGGCGTGCGCAAAAAAGCCCCGCCAACCGGAAGGTTGGCGGGGCTTTTTAATGCCTTAAAGCGGCATTACTTCTCGACGAAGGCGCGCTCGATCACGTAGTCGCCCGGCTCGCCCATGCGCGGCGAGATATTCATGCCGAGCTCATCGAGCAGGGCGCTTGTGTCGTCGAGCATCGCCGGGCTTCCGCAGATCATCGCGCGGTCCTGACGCGGGTCGATGGGCGCAAGTCCCGTGTCCTCAAAGATCTTGCCGCTGCGAATATGATCGGTCAGGCGGCCCATGGTGTGAAACTCTTCCCGCGTTACCGTCGGGTAGTACACGAGCTTCTCGGCGATCTCTTCGCCCAGGTATTCGTGAGCGGGAAGCTCTTTGGTGATGAAGTCGGCGTAGGCCAGCTCTGAGACTTCGCGCACGCCGTGTACCAGCACGATCTTTTCATAGCGCTCGTACACTTCCGGGTCCTGAATCAGGCTCATGAAGGGCGCCAGGCCCGTGCCGGTGGAGAGCATGTAGAGATTGCGCCCGGGCAGCAGGTCGTCGCACACCAGCGTACCGGTCGGCTTTCGGCTGACCATGATCTGATCGCCCACTTTCAGGTGCTGCAGACGCGAGGTCAGCGGGCCATCCGGCACCTTGATGCTGAAGAACTCGAGGTGATCCTCGTAGTTGGGGCTGGCGATAGAGTAGGCGCGCATCAGGGGCTTGCCGTTGACTTCCAGGCCGATCATCACGAACTGGCCGGTCTTGAAGCGCAGGCTGCGCTCGCGCGTCGTGCGAAAGCTGAACAGCGTATCGTTCCAGTGATGAACGCTCAGCACTTCTTCCAGGGCAAACTTGCTCATGACGACTCCTTGGTCGCAAATGCCGGTCAATGAAGAGGCATTCGCATTACATATTCGATAAAAGAATAAAAGAGATGAATGATGTTGCCGAGAAGTCTAATCGGTGGCGGTATATCTGTTAAGTCAATTATACTGATAAACATTATCTGCAAAATCGATATAGGTAGGTCATGCACTATACCCTGCGCCAGCTCGAGGTGTTCGTCGCCGTGGCCCAGCACGAAAGCGTCTCCCAGGCGGCGCGCTCGCTGGCCATGTCTCAATCTGCGACCAGCACGGCGCTGACCGAGCTCGAGCGCCAGTTCGACTGCCAGCTGCTGGATCGCCTCGGCAAGCGGCTCAAGCTCAACGCGTTAGGGTTTCAGCTGCTGCCCAAGGCGGTCGCGCTTCTCGACCGGGCCGAGGAAGTCGAGGAACTGCTGCGCGGTCAGAAGGGCGTGGGCGCATTGGAAGTGGGCGCAACGCTGACCATCGGCAACTACCTGGCCACGCTTCTGATCAGCGACTTCATGCAGCGCTATCCCGGCAGCCGGGTACGGCTGGCGGTACGCAATACGCGCCATATCATCGAAGGGGTGCGCCAGCACTCGCTGGACCTGGGGCTGATCGAAGGCCAGTGCGATGACGAAATGATCGTCAGCCAGCCCTGGGTCGAGGATGAGCTTTGTGTGTTCTGCTCGCCGCGCCACCCGCTTGCCGGGCGCGAGCACCTGGAGCTCGAGCAGCTCTTGCGCGAAGACTGGATCATGCGCGAGGAGGGCTCGGGTACGCGCATGACGCTCGAACACGCGGCCCGCCATCGGCGTAGCCGCTTCAATACGCTGTTGGAACTCGAGCATACCGAAGGCATCAAGCGCGCGGTGGAGTCGGGGTTGGGGATTGGCTGCGTGTCACGGCTGGCGCTGCGCGACGCCTTCCGGCGTGGGAGCCTGGTCGCGCTGCCCACCCCGGAATTGGATCTCAAGCGCCAGTTCACCTTCATCTGGCACCGGCACAAGTACCTCACCACCGGCGTGCGCGAGTTTCTGCGGCTGTGCCGTGAAATGACCGCTGGTGCCAGCCGAAGCGATGACATCGAGCTGCCGCCGGTGCCTTAAGGATGCCTTAGAACTCGTCCCAGTCGCCTTGGGTCGATTGAGTCGTCGCCAATCGCGGTGTCGGTGCCATTGGCCGCGGCTGCGCCGCTTTGGCCAAAGCGGGCGTTTGGGCCGGAGCGCCTTGGCTGGAGACCTTGAAGCGTCCAATTACCGTGGCCAACTGACCGGACTGCTCCTTCAACTGCTCGGCGGCGGTGGTGGACTCTTCCACTAAAGCGGCGTTCTCCTGGGTCATGCGGTCCAGGTCCGCCACCGCGACGTTGACCTGTTTGATGCCCTCGCTTTGCTCACTGGTGGCCGCCTCGATCTCCTGGAGCACGTCGGTGACGCGGGTGATGTGCGAAACGATATCGCTCATGGTGTTGCCGGCGCTTTGCACGAGCGCGGTCCCACTATTGACCTTGCCCTGCGAGTCCTCGATCAGCGTTTGGATATCGTTGGCCGCGTCGCTGCTGCGCCGCGCCAGGTTGCGTACCTCTTCGGCCACCACCGCGAAGCCGCGGCCGTGCTCACCGGCCCGTGCAGCCTCGACCGAGGCGTTGAGCGCGAGCAGATTGGTCTGGAAGGATATGCTGTTCATCAGGTTGACGATCTCGCCGATCTTCTCCGAGGCCTGAGTGATCTCCTCCATGGTGCTCACCACATTGCCCATCACCTCGCCGCCATGACCGGCCACGTCAGAGGCGTTGCGGGAAAGCTGGCTGGCCTCCTGAGCCGAAGACGCCGTGTGCTGGACGGTGCTGGTGATCTCCTCGATCGACGCCGAGGTTTGCTGCAGACTCGCCGCGGTATTGTCAGTGCGCCGCGAAAGATCCTGGCCGCCGGAGGCGATTTCGTTGGCGGCGTGGTGGACCGCATCGCTGCTGGCGCGCACGTCGATCAGTACGTGCTCCATCTTGTCGACGAAGCGGTTGAAAGCGTCGCTGATCTGAGCGACCTCGTCCTTGCCGGCGACGGCCAAGCGCCGTGTCAAATCGCCGTCGCCGCTGGCGATATCGTTCAAGGCGTCACGGGCGCGCTCCAGGCCGGAAAGGGTGCGCTTGAGCCAAATACCAATCGCGATCACGGTGACGGCAATGACGATCAGCAGGGTGATTAGCGCCGACTTGATGATGGCGCGCAGCCCGGCGGTTGCCTCGTACTCGTCGAGTGCGACACCCAAGTCCCAGTTCGTGCCCGCAATGGGGGTGACGGCCAGGCGTTTGATTTCGTCGCCTACCGTGATGTTTTCCCAAGCGGTGGGGTTTGAACTCAACCGGTTGAGGGTAGTGGGTGTCAGCGCCGAGCTGATGCGCTCGAGCGGCTCGAGCGAAAGCGCGGTATCCGGGTGAGCGATAATCGTCTCATCATTGCTGCTTAGAAAAGCGAAGCTTGCCGGCGTAGGGTTAATCGAATTGACCTGATCGACCAACTGATTGATGGTCGCGCTGCCGCCCACGACCCCGTACAAGCGGCCGTTTTGCCTGACCGGCGTGGCGATAGTGACTACCAGATCGCCACTTTCAGCGTCCCGGTAGGGCTGCGAGATGATGGTGCCTTCTTGAGCAACGGCACTTTGGTACCATTCGCGCTCGCGGGCGTCGTAGTCAGCATCCGGTATCCAGCCATCCGAGGCGATCAGGCCACCGTCGGGAAGCCCCAGGTTGGCGGACGAAAAGCCGCCGGAGTCGGCGAGTTGAACAAGCGACGCCGTAGGGTCGCCACCGATCACGTGAAAGCGCGCTGACTCGACCATGGCAATGCGAGCCGTGACCCACTCCTCAATGGCCAAGGCGTTGCCTTGAGACAGGGATATGAGGTTCTGGGCGACCTGGCGGTCGTTGTGGCTTTTGAGAATCGTGTAGCTGACCGCGGCATTGATGACGAGCGCCAGGGTAATGATCGCAAGGGTCACCAGCAGAATGCGCGTGCGCAGAGAAGAAAGCATTGAAAAGTCTCGTTAGTTGACGGTCAGTACGAAATAAAATCGAAGGGTTCGGATAGCCATAGTTAAACTCTATCGGTCGCTACGTATACGACTTTAGGGGGGTGGATGAAATTATTGCCTGAAGGGTGTGCCGCTTTGAGAGTGCGTAGATAAAAGCAGGAGCGCCAATTAAAAAAAAGGGCCTCGCAAGGAGGCCCCGGATCAACGCCGATAAGGCGTCAAGGATCGCGCAATCGTTTTCTAATCAGTACCTTTGATGAGCGAGTGCGGGATGTTCACGACTGCCACGCTCCTCGGACAGCGTGAACCCGCCCACCAGCTCCGCCAAACGCTCGGCTTGCTCTTTTAGCTGTTCGGCGGCGGTGGTGGACTCCTCGACCAGCGCGGCGTTTTGCTGGGTCATCTGATCGAGGTCGTTGACCGCGATGCTGACTTGGCCGATGCCGTCGTTTTGCTCGCTGGCGGCGGTGCTGATATCGCCCAGCATCTGGTTGACGCGGGAGACGCTGTCGGCCAGTTCATGCATGGCCTGTTCGGCCTCGCGCACGAGCTTCGTACCGCTTTCGACCTTGTCCACCGAGGCGCCGATACGCTGGCGAATATCTGCCGCCGCGTCGCGGCTACGGGAGGCCAGCATGCGCACTTCTTCGGCCACGACGGCGAAGCCACGGCCGTGCTCGCCGGCCCGCGCCGCCTCGACCGAGGCGTTGAGCGCGAGCAGGTTGGTCTGAAAGGCGATGCCGTCGATCACCTTGACGATGCTCTGGATCTCATCGGAGGTCGTGCGAATTTCGTCCATCGTCGACACTACCTGGCCGAAGGCGCCGTTGGTGCGCGTGGCGAGTTCGGCGGCGGTATGCGAAAGCCCGCTGGCCTCTTTCGAGGCGCTGGTGGTATGGCCCACGGTGCTGCTGATCTCTTCCATGGCGGTCGAGGTCTGCTGCAGGCTAGAAGCCGCCTGGTCGGTACGTCGGGAAAGGTCCTGCCCGCCCTGGGTGATCTCGTTGGCGGCGTGGTGGACCGACTCACTGCTGGCGCGCACATCCACCAGCACGTCGTGGATCTTGTCGGCGAAGGCGTTGAACTGAATCGCAAGCTCGGCGCTTTCGTTACGCCCGCGCACCGGCAGGCGCTGGGTCAAATCCCCATTGCCGGAGGCGATATCACGCATGCGATCGGCCAGGTAGCGCAGCGGTCGGGCGATTCGGCTACCTAGCAGCCAACTGGCCAACAGACCCGCCAGGGCAATCAAAAGACCGACGAGGAGCATGCCCCACATGGAGGCCCTGCCTCGGTCGGAAAGCTGTGTCTGTAAATCCTGGAGACCTGCCATGACCGCGCTCTGCGGCAGGCGAATCACCATCACCCAGGGGCGACCGCTTTCATCGACGCTAAAGGGCGTGTAGAGCTCGAACATGCCCTCGTCGGTGTTGATATGGTTGACGGGCTCGCCCTGCTGGGCGCGGGCGATAGGGCCCTGAAGCGCGGCGGGTAGTGTGTCGACGCCGCGGCCCAAAAGTTCCGCCGCACCGGTATTGGCGGCCAGTGCGCCTTGGCCTGCCACCAGCAGCATCTCGCCAGCGCCGTCGTAAAGCGATTGATTGGCCTCTTCCAGCAGGCCCTGAATGAACGCGACCGAAAGATCGACGCCGGCGCTACCACGGAACTCGCCATCGACCATGATAGGGGCGTTGAAGGAGGTCACCAGCAGGTTGTCGCCGTTGTAGTCGTACCAGTGCGGGTCGACCACGCAGGTGCGCTGCGTTTCCCGCGTGCAGAGGTAATACTCGCCCCGACGAATCCCATCGTCGCCCAGCGCTTCATTTTCCATGTCCTGACCCAGCGCAAGCACCTCGATGGCACCGCTTTCGGTGCGATACCACCAGGGCATGAAACGGCCATCCGGGCCAAACCCCTGGTCCTCGCGATTGATAAAACGCGCATCGAGACCAAAGGCGTCCGGTTCCCAGCCAACAAAGGCATCGAGCAGTTCGGGGTTGTCGACCACCGTTTGGCGAATCAACACCGAAAATTCTCGGCGGCTTAGATACAGAAGCGGTCGGCCCGTCTCATCCACTTCTCCCAGCATGGCGTTGAGATTGGCAAGATTCGTTGCCAGCGTCAGCGCATGACCGAGTTCGCGCTTGATCTCTTCGGTATGCGCCGAGGCGATCGCCTCCAGCCGCGCGGCGGCGTTTTTTTCGAGCAACGTTTTGGTTTGTTCCTCCACCAGCGCTTGGGTGCGTGCGTTGGCGATTAGCGAATACACCACCAGCGCCACCACGACCAGCAAAATAGCGCTACCGGCCAAGGTCGCGATCAGAGTGCGAAGCGATTTAAAATGCATGTTCTTATCCTTGTTGCCTGATGGAAAACCACTACGCGCTCTGTGTCATTAAATAAAGCTGTATCATCGAAACAGCTGCACCATGGACACAGTTGGAGGCGTTAACATGAGTATCGGCATGGGAAGCTTTTTCTTGAAATGCAGACGAGGCAGGGCGACGAAAAAGCGTGCGACCGTCGCGATCAGCTCCTTTGGCGTCGGCTTTTGACAAAGTGCGGCGCTCACCGACCATCAGAGTCGAGAGCGCCGCAGGTGGGTTCAAGAGATGTGTTTTTTAGAACGCGGGTTGTGATGGGGCGGCGAGGAGTGTCGCGGTTTGGCGCGCAGAGCCGAGTGCTGGCGTGGTCGCCGAGAGGGTGAAGCTCGCAATCGTACGGGCCAGATGGTCGGCCTGCTCTTTTAACTGCTCGGCGGCGGTGGTCGACTCCTCGACCATGGCGGCGTTCTCCTGAGTCATGCGATCAAGATCGTTCACCGCGATATTGACCTGCTGAATACCGTCGCTCTGCTCGCTGGTGGCGGCGGCGATTTCGGCGAGCACGTCGGTGATGCGCGCACTGTTGGTCACGATCTCCTGCATGGTGTCGCCGGCGTGGCGCACCAGCGACGTGCCGCTATGCACCTTGGCTTGGGAGTCTTCGATGACTCGTTTGATATCGTTGGCCGCGCCGCTTCGACGGAGGCGTTCAGCGCCAGAAGGTTGGTCTGAAAGGCGATGCCGTCCATCAGCGCAACGATTTCACCGATGCGATCAGAGGCGCGGGTGATCTCCTCCATGGTCGAGACGACCCGAGAGACATCCTCACGGCCCCGGTGGGCGACGTCGGAGGCGGCCTGAGAGAGCGTGTTGGCTTCCTTTGACGAGGCGGCGGTTTGGCCGACGGTGCTATTGATCTGCTCGATGGAGGCCGAGGTCTGCTGCAGGCTCGCGGCGGTCTGGTCGGTGCGCCGTGAAAGGTCCTGACCGCCCAGCGCAATTTCGCTGGCGGCGTGGTGAACGGTTTCACTGCTGGTGCGCACGTCGATCAGCACCGTTTCCATCTTGTCCGCAAAGCGGTTGAAGGCGCCGGCAATGCGGGCGATTTCGTCCTTGCCCGTGGCCGGCAGGCGCTTGGTCAGATCGCCGTCGCCGGAGGCGATGTTGTCCATCTCGCGACCGACGCCCTTGAGTGGGCGCAGCAATAGCGAAAGCAGTACGCCAAGGCCGAGCGCGGTCAGCACCGCCACGATGACCAGTGTGGCCAGCGATGAGAAGGCGATGGCGCGAAGGCCTGCGGTCGCTTCCTGCTTGTCCATGGCGACGACCAGCTCCCAGCCGCTGCCGAGCCCGACGTCGCGCGCCATCAGCAGGTTATAGCGCTGATCGAGCACCAGCGGCGTCGGCGTGTTGCTGCTCTCCAGGTTCTTTAGAAAGGCGGGGTCGAGCTGCTCGTTGAGCACGGTCGAAGGCTCGAGCGCAAGCGCGCTGTCCGGATGCGCCGCAATGGTGCCGTCGTTGGCGACCAAAAAGGCGAAGCTCGAGGGCGTCGGCTGGATCCCGGTGACGATGTCCACTACGTCTTCGATACCGATGTCGCCGCCGATGACGCCCAGCAGTCGGCCGCTCTCTTGATCGATTAACAGATGACACTATTTTTTCCAGTAAAAGCAGCGCATTAGTTATCGGCAGGAGCGGCCTTAACATGAGTTAATTTTACCCGGGGCTACGCCCGACAGGATCAGAGCTTCTTGATCGCCTCTTCGATCTCATCGCTCGAGGCCTTGGTGTAATCCTTGGAGAGCGTATGCGTCACCATCTTCTGAGTCGGCTTGTCGAGCTTGTCGCGCAGAAGACCCAGAAACTTGGGCGCGGCGATCAGGATCAGCTCATCCATCTTATTGCTCGTGCGTGCGTCGAACAGGTATTTCACGACCTGCTTGGCGAACATCTCGTTTTCATGCTCGAGCGCCTCGCCGCCTTCGGCGGAGGAGCGGGCCGAGCCCTGTGAGCCGGTGTGGACATCTGCCCCGGGGCTATCGGTCACCAGATCGCCCTCGTGCATTTGCCCTTCGGCGTGCACCAGGCTCTCCTTCTCGGTGAGCTTGTTCGCGGCATGGGTGAAGATGCGCGCGCGTCCTGCGTCGGCCACCACAATGTAAGTTGGCATGATCAAACGTCCTCCGTGTCGTTAGTGGTTGATTAAACATGGCAAGCGATCGACGTTCGGTCAACCGCTGGCCGCGTTAAAGCACCTTGCGCCTCAAGACGCTCGTCAGCGCCTCTCCGATCAGCACGAGCACGATGATCGCCAGCAGAATCGTTGCGACCGTCGGCCAGGCGAAGGTATCGATCGCGCCCTGGAGGATCACGCCGATGCCGCCGGCGCCTACCAGCCCCAGCACGGTGGATTCGCGAATGTTGATGTCCCAGCGCAAAATGACGATAGCGAAAAACGCCGGCATCACCTGGGGCACGATAGCGTAGGCGATCACCTTGGCTTTCGACGCGCCGGTTGCCTCCATCGCCTCGACCGGGCGCCGGTCGATCTCCTCGATCGCCTCGCCCATCAGCTTGCCGATGAAGCCGATCGAGCGGAACACGATGGCGAGAATCCCCGCCAGCACCCCGGGGCCGAAAATGGCCACGAACAGCAGCGCCCAGATGATCGTATTCACCGAGCGGCTCGAGACCAGAATGAAGCGCCCAAGCCATAGGCACGCCCGGTTGGGCGTGGTGTTCTGCGCGGCGATATAGGCTACCGGCAGCGCGAGAAAGATGGTCAGGAAGGTGGCGAGCGTGGCGATGTGCACGGTTTCGAGCAGGGCACTTACGATGTTGGCAAAGCCCGCCGGGCTCGGCGGCCACATACGCGCCGCCAGCCCGGAGATCTGATTGGGCGCGTCCCACACCCAGGGCCAGAAGATATCGATATCGCTCAACGCCCAGACCACGAGCATCAAGGTGGCGAGCAGCACCGCGTAGCGAATCAGGCGCTCCTTGCGATCAAAACGTTGCCAAACGCGGTCGGCGAGTTGTTCGGCGTGATCTACCATATCTTTTTCCTCACCCAGCCGCTGATACCTTCACTCAACAAAATCACCGCGATGATCACTAAGAGAATCGCGAAGGCGAAGTCGTAGTCGTAGCGCCCGAAGGCGTTCATCAGCGTGCCGCCGATACCGCCGGCGCCGACGATACCGACCACGGCAGAGGCGCGCAGGTTGCTATCGAGCTGATACATGGAGAGCCCGATCTGGCGCGGCAGTATTTGCGGGAACACGGCGTAGAACAGCGTCGCCAGGTAGCCCGCCCCCGAGGCGCGCATCGCCTCGACCTGCCCCCATTCGATCTCCTCGATCTCTTCGGCCAACAGCTTGCCGACGAAGCCGATCGAGTAGAGCGTCAGCGTCAAAATGCCCGCCAGTGGTCCAAAGCCCACCGCGGCGACGAACAGAATCGCCACGATCACCGGATGAAAGCTGCGGGATACGATGATGATCGCGCGCCCGACCAGGTAGATCGGCATCGGAGCGATATTGCGCGCCGCCATCACGGCGAAAGGAATCGAGAGCAAAACGCCCAGCAGCGTTGCCAGAATCGCGATCTGGAAGCTCTCCTTGAAGCCGGTCAACAGCAGCTCGAAGCGGTCGAAGTTGGGCGGAAAGCCACCGCTGAAGATGCGTGCCGCCCGCGGTACGCCTTCGCTGATGCGCGCCCAGTTGAACGGCAGCGAGCCAAACGCCCAGATCAAATACGCCGCGGCGACGATCAAAATGCCGTAGCGCACCAACGGGTTAGCGATGAACGGCGGTTTTTTCCACCGGCGTGGGGCCGAAGACTCAGTGGGCGTCATGCGTCGTCTCCGAAGCGGCAGGCTCTGCGGTGATGTCGCCGTCCGGCGCCTCGATGCCGCCATAGATTTCGTCGAGTGCGTCCTTGTTGAACGCCGCCGGTTCACCGTCGAAAATCATCTTGCCGTGGCGAAGCCCCACGATACGTTCGGTATAGGTTTTGGCCTGGGCGACGTTGTGGATATTGATCAGTACCGGCAGCGAAAGCTCACTGGCCAGGCTTTGCAACAGCACCATGATCTGCTCGGAGGTACGCGGGTCGAGCGAGGCGGTCGGTTCATCGGCCAGCAACACGTCCGGCTCCTGCATCAGCGCACGCACCACGCCGACCCGCTGGCGCTCGCCGCCAGAGAGCTCGTCGGCGCGCTTGTTGGCGTAGTGGGCGATGCCCACGCGCTCCATCAGGTGAAAGGCGCGGTCGATATCCTCCTGCGGGTAGCGTCTGGAGATGGCCTGAAACAGATTGACGTAGCCAAGGCGGCCGGCCAGCACGTTCTCCATCACCGTTAGCCGGTCGAGCAGGTTGAAGCCCTGAAAGACCATGCCGATTTTGCGCCGGGCACGTCTGAGCTCGGCGCCTTTCAAATGGACGAGTTCGACGCCATTGAGCGTGATGGAACCCGATGTCGGCTCCACCAGGCGGTTGATACAGCGCAGCATCGTGCTTTTGCCCGCGCCCGAGGCGCCCACGATGGACACCACGCTGTTACCTTCGACCTTGAGATCGAGCCCCTTGAGCACGGGCTCGCTGTGGCCATAGCGTTTGACCAGATTCTTTATTTCCAGCATGTTGTCGCTTCCATCGGCAGCCAGCAAACCGCGCCCTGAGGCGCGGCGCGATTTACTCTTCCATATTCTCGGGCGTATAGGTCACGCCGTTGGCGGCCTGGATGGTGCGAATCACCTGCCAGTTATCCTTGTAGTTGATCGGGATAAACTTCTCTACGCCCTCGAACTCCTCGCCAAGCTCGGTACCGGCGAAGTCGAAGCTGAAAAACGCCTCTTCGATCTTTTCGACCAGATCCGGGTGCAGGTTGTAGGCGTAGTTATAGGAGGTGGTAGGAAAGCGGTCGGACTCGTAAATCAGGCGCACGTCCTCTTCGTCGTAAAGCCCGCGAGCGGCCATGCGCTCGACCACTTCCGAGGCTACCGGGGCGGCGTCATAATCGCGCGCCACTACGCCGAGCATCGATTGGTCATGACTGCCGGAGTAAACGACCTCGTAATCCTCGTCCGGGGTGACGCCCAGCTCGGGCAGAAGCGCGCGTGGGGCGAGGTTGCCGGAGTTGGAGGTCGGCGAGGTATGCGCGACGCGCTTGCCCTTGAGGTCCTCGACGGTTTCGATGTCGGAGTCGACGTGGGTGAAAAGCTGAAGGGTGTAGCCAAACTGGCCGTCGTCGGAGCCCATCAACGCAAACGGCACCGCCCCTGCCAGGTTCACGGCAAAGGGCGTGGGGCCGGTCGAGAAGCCGGCGATATGGAGCCGGCCGCTGCGCATCGCTTCGACCTGAGCGGCGTTGGACTGCACGGCGAAAAAGCGCACGTCACGCCCGGTCACCTCGGACAAGTGCTCGATGAAGGGCTGCCAGATATCGGAGTAGATGGCCGGGTCCTCGACCGGGGTATAGGCGAAAATCAGCGTGTCCGGGTTGGCCCATTCGGACTCGTCGGCAGGGCGGTCGGCGACCATGTCACCATTTTCATCGCAGTAAATGGCGTCGAGGTCGCCACGTTCGCATTCGGCAAACGCTGTGGATGAGAGTAGCGCAAGAGGCAGTGCCGCCGCCCATGACAGCGCGGGCCTGGATGAGAGAAGCTTTTTCATGGAAACCTCGAAGGTAGTTTGTTTTTATGAAGACGTGTTATGGCTGTTTTTTTATGGCCGGCGCGCGCTTTTGAGCGTTACTACGGCGTCCAGCTCGCTTGTGGTTTCGTTACTGCGCATTTAATGCTTGTTTTTCGAAAACGACGCTTCTTCAACCTAGGGTTTGTGACAAACATATGTCAAGCACTTTACAGGGCTCCTACTACCATTGGCGCAACCGCTATCTGCTGATGCGTCACGGCCATAGCCAGGCCAACGAGCAGGGGCTGATCATTAGCTCTCCCGAGCGCGGGCTCGATGCCTTCGGGCTTTCCGAAACCGGCGAGCGTCAGCTTGCCGAGGTGGTGGAAAATTGGGGCTGGCCGGTACCTACGCGCATCGTGCACTCGGACTTTCTACGTACCACCGAGACGGCGCGCCGGGTGGCGGATGCGCTGGGCGTAACCATGGAAAAGGACGAGCGTCTGCGCGAGCGCTATTTTGGCGAGTTCGACGGCCAGCAAGTGGCGTGTTACCAGGGCGTATGGGTGCTCGATGACTCAGACGCCGAGCACGCCGCGCACGGGGTCGAGCCGGTCGCCCGGGTAGCGGCTCGCATGCAGGCGGTGATTGCGGCGTGGGAGGCGCGGGTCAGCGGCGAGACGATTTTGCTGGTCAGCCACGGCGACCCGCTGCAGATACTGCTCACCGCGCTGGCCGGTAAGCCGCTCACCGGCCATCGGGACCAGACACCGCTTGCGCCTGCCAGCATCACGCTGGTCGACAAAAGCGCTTAGTGGCCGAGGATCTGGCTCAAAAAGAGCTGGGTGCGCTCGGACTGCGGGTCGTTGAAGAACGGCTCCGGGGCGTTCTCCTCGATAATCTGGCCCTGGTCCATGAAAATCACCCGGTCCGCCACGGTCTTGGCAAAGCCCATTTCGTGGGTCACGCAGAGCATCGTCATGCCTTCCTCGGCAAGCTCGACCATGACGTCGAGCACCTCCTTGATCATCTCCGGGTCGAGCGCCGAGGTGGGCTCATCGAAGAGCATCACGTCCGGGTGCATGCACAGCGAGCGGGCGATCGCCACGCGCTGCTGCTGGCCGCCGGAAAGCTGGCCCGGGTACTTTTTCGCCTGTTCGGCGATGCGCACCCGCTCCAGGTACTGCATCGCCTGGGCTTCCGCTTCGCGGCGTGATTTTTTCTGCACCCACATCGGCGCGATGCAGCAGTTCTCCAGCACCGAGAGGTGCGGAAACAGATTGAAGTGCTGAAACACCATGCCCACGCTTCGGCGCACCTGCTCGATGCGCTTGACGTCCTGGGTGAGCGGCACGCCGCCGACGACGATCTCGCCCTGTTGATGCTCCTCCAGATGATTGATACAGCGGATCATGGTGGACTTGCCCGAGCCCGAGGGCCCGCAAATGACGATGCGCTCGCCGCGCTTTACGTCGAGGTCGATATCGCGCAGCACGTGAAAGTCGCCGTACCACTTGTTGACGCCGCGCATCTCGACCATCGAATCCTGAGGTTTTAAAGCTGCTTCACTCATGAGGTTATCCTTGAAAGGGGGCGGCGTTAGCGCTTGTGGCCGGTGTTGAGGCGGCGCTCAAGATACTGGCTATAGCGCGACATGCTGAAACAAAAAATCCAGAACACGAACGCGGCGAACACGTAGCCTTCCAGCGAAAAGCCCAGCCAGCGCGAGTCGGACAGCGCCGCCTGCACGATGCCCAGAAGATCGAAAAGGCCGATGATCATCACAAGCGTCGTGTCCTTGAAAAGCGATATGAAGGTGTTCACGATGCCGGGAATCATCATCTTTAGTGCCTGGGGCATGACGATCAGCCCCATGCGCTTCCAGTAGGTCATGCCGAGTGCGGCAGCGGCTTCGTCCTGGCCGCGCGGAATCGCTTGCAGCCCGCCGCGAATGACTTCGGCCATGTAGGCGCTTTGAAATAGCGTGATCCCGATCAGCGCGCGGATCAGCCGGTCGACGGAGAGATCCGAGGGCAGAAACAGCGGCAGCATCACCGAGGCCATGAACAGCACGGTGATCAGCGGCACGCCACGCCAGAACTCGATGAACACCACCGAAAAGCTTTTGACGATCGGCATGCTCGAGCGCCGCCCGAGTGCCAGCACGATGCCGATCGGTAGCGCCCCGATCATGCCGACCGAGGCCAGCAGCAGCGTCAGCATCAGACCACCCCAGCGGTGGGTCGGCACCCGCGGCAGGCCGAAATGGCCGCCGTGAAGCAGCACGTAGGCGATCACCGGGAACACCACCAGCGCGAACACCGCCACCCAGCGCTTGAGCGGCAGGCGCGGAATGGCAAGCCAGGCAATCAGCGCGAAAAAGCCGACGAAGACGATGTTGGCGCGCCAAAGCTCCGAGCGCGGGTAGAGCCCGTAGATGAACTGGGTAAAGCGCGCCTTGACGAATACCCAACAGGCGCCTTCGCGGGTGCAGTCCTCGCGCGTGGTACCGACCCAGTTGGCGTCGATGATCGCCCACTGCACGGTGGGTACCACCAGCAGGTACAGCACGTAGAGCCCGACCAGCGTGAACAGCGTATTGACCGGGCCGTTGAAAAGATTGCCGCGCAGCCACGCCATCGGGCCAATGGTGCTTTTCGGCGCCGGGCGCTGGTCGATCATGGTTTTATTGTGAATCATGGGTGTCATCCTCGCCTAGCGTTCGACCAGCGCCACGCGGGCGTTGAACCAGTTCATGAACATGGAAACCGTAAGGCTGATGGTCAGATAGACCGCCATGGTCATGGCGATGACCTCGATGGCCTGGCCGGTCTGGTTCAGCGTGGTACCGGCGAACACCGATACCAGATCCGGATAGCCGATGGCCGTCGCCAGCGACGAGTTCTTGATCAGGTTCAAATACTGGCTGGTGAGCGGCGGAATGATCACTCGCATCGCCTGAGGCACCACCACCAGCCGCAGAATCAGATTGCGCGGCAGGCTCAGCGCCTGAGCGGCTTCGGTTTGGCCGTGGGAGATCGCCTGGATACCCGAGCGCACGATCTCGGCGATGAACGAGGCGGTGTAGATCGAAAGCGCCAGCCACAGCGCCAGAAACTCCGGAATCACCGTCACGCCGCCGCGGAAGTTGAAGCCGCCCAGTGCCGGCACGTCCCAGGTGATCGGCACGCCGGTGGCGAGCAGCACCAAAAGCGGCAGGCCAATCAGCAGTAAAAGCGCTATCCAGTAGGCGGGCAGGCGCTTACCGGTGGCCTCGTGGCGGCGCTTGTTCCACACGAGCAATGCAATACTGGCGACGATCGCGACCAAAAAAGCAGCGGGAATCAGCCCGAAGCCGGACTCGAACAGCGGCTTGGGCAGGTAGAGCCCGCGCACGTTCAAGAAGATGACCTCGCCCAGCGACACGCTATCGCGGGCGCCGGGGAGCGTGCGCAGTACGGCGAAGTACCAGAAAAAGATCTGCAGCAGCAGCGGGATATTACGAAAGGTCTCGATGTAGGCGGCGGCCAGCTTGGCGATCAGCCAGTTGGGCGAGAGCCTGGCGATCCCGACGACGAAACCAATGATGGTCGCCGCGAGCACGCCAAGCCCGCCCACCAGCAGCGTGTTGAGCAGCCCGACGAAGAAGGTGCGCCCGTAGGTGCTCTGCGAGGAGTAGTCGATCAGGCTCTGAACGATGCCAAACCCGGCGGTGTTGTCCAGAAAGCCGAAGCCCGTGGTGATGCCGCGGGCGGCCAGGTTCTGCTGGGTGTTGCCCACGATATAGAGCAAAAAGACGGCGACGGCCGCTACCACCAGCACCTGAAAAATGAGCGCGCGCTTGGCGCGGTCTCGCCAGAAGGGGGGCTTGTGGCCCACCGGGCGAGTGGTTGGTCTTGCTGACATGAAGGCGTCTCCGCGATACGGCAGAATCGATCAAACGGCCCGCCGGGCGATGCGCGGCGGGCCGGGTCTTGCGAGACGCTTAGCGAATCGGCGGTGCGTAGTGGAAGCCGCCCTGGTTCCACAGCGCGTTGATACCGCGTTCGATCTCAAGCGGTGAGTCCATGCCGACGTTACGGTCGTAGATCTCGGCGTAGTTACCGACCTGGCTGATGATGTTGTAGGCCCAGTCGGCTTCAAGACCCATGCCTTCGCCGTAGTTGCCATCCTGCCCCAGGATGCGTGCGACGTCCGGGTTTTCGCTGTCCATCATGTCGTCGACGTTTTCAGAGCTAATGCCGTACTCTTCGGCGTTGAGCATCGCAAACAGCGACCACTTGACGATGTTGAACCAGGTGTCGTCGCCCTGGCGCACCACCGGGCCCAGCGGCTCTTTCGAAATGATGTCCGGAAGAATGACGGCGCCTTCCGGGTCGTCGAGCTGAATGCGCAGCGCGGCCAGCTGGGAGGAGTCCGAGGTCAGCACGTCGCAGCGCCCGGACTGGAAGCCGCCAACGGTTTGCTCTGAGGTATCGAAAACGATCGGGTCGAAGGCCATGTCGTTGGCGCGGAAGTAGTCCGCCACGTTGAGCTCGGTGGTGGTGCCGGATTGAATACAGATTGCCGCGCCGTCGAGTTCATCGGCGCCGCTGAGCCCCAAGTCGCGGTTGACCATGAAGCCGATGCCGTCGTAGAAGGTGACGCCGGCGAAGTTGAGGCCCAGCGTCGTGTCGCGGGTGGTGGTCCAGGTGGTATTACGCGACAGCACGTCGACTTCGCCGGACTGCAGCGCGGTGAAGCGCTCGACGGCGTTGAGCGAGATGTAGTTGACCGCGTCGGCATCGCCCAGCACCGCGGCGGCCACGGCGCGACAGATATCGACGTCGAGCCCCTGCCACTCGCCGCTATCGTTGGGGGCTGAGAAGCCCGGCAAGCCGTCGCTGACGCCACACTGCACGGCGCCTCGTGAGCGCGTATCTTCCAATACGTCCGCCTGAACGCTCGCTACACCGGATAGGGTGAGAGCACCGGCGGAGGCCAGCAGTACCGCGTTTTTTTTATTGAACATGGTGTTTCCCGTCCTCGTTATTTGAATATCGTTATAGGCATCGATCTACGACACCCATAACGCTAGCAAGGAAGATGCCAGAAAGGGCCTGTCGACTCATTCAGCGCTTTTCAACGCAAAAGCGCCAACGTTATGACCAAAGTTGTGCTGTAAAACGGTGCGCAATCGGCTACGCGTTGCCCACTTTTAGTGCGGCTTCCAAACGCTTGTTTGAAATTCGCTCAGTAAAAACAGTCAAATAGCGCCGGCGCGCCTAGCGAATGGGCGGGGCGTACTGCAAACCGCCATCTTTCCATAGCGCGTTTAGCCCGCGGCCAATATTAAACGGTGAGCCCACGCCAACGCTGCGATCGAAGGCGTCGGCGTAGTTACCGACCTGCTTGATGATTTGATATGCCCAGTCCGCGTTAAGCCCCATCCCCTCGCCAAAATCGCCGTCGCGGCCCAGAAGACGCATCACCTCAGGTGAGTCATCCTCGAGCATTTCGTCGACGTTGGTTTGGCTCACGCCCAGCTCCTCGGCGTTGAGCAGCGCATAAAGCGACCACTTGACGATGTTGAACCACTGATCGTCACCCTGGCGCACCGCCGGGCCCAGCGGCTCTTTCGAAATGACCTCGGGCAGCACCACCGCCATGTCTGGGTCGGCAAGCTGCATGCGCTGGGCGTAAAGCTGCGAAGAGTCCGAACTCAGCACGTCGCAGCGACCCTCTTCGAAGCCGATGATCGACTGTTCCGGCGCGTCGAATACCACCGCCTCGAACGCCATATTGTGGCGGCGGAAATAGTCGGCCAGGTTGAGCTCGCTGGTGGTGCCGGACTGGGTGCATATCGCCGCCCCATCGAGCTCGCGGGCGCTCTGCACGCCCAGGTCGCTTGCCACCATGAACGCTTGGCCATCGAAGTAGCTCACCCCTGTGAAGTGAAGGCCAAGCGTGGTATCACGGCTCGAGGTCCAGGTCGTGGTGCGAGCGAGCACATCGACCTCGCCGGACTGAAGAGCGGCGAAGCGCTCGACGGAATCGAGCGGCACGAACTCGACGCGCGCGCCTTCGCCGAGCGCGGCGGCGGCCACCGCCCGGCAGATGTCGGTATCCAGCCCCCGGTAGGTGTCTTCATCGTCCAGCGCCGAAAAGCCGGGCTGGGCGGCGTTGACCCCGCAGCGCAGCGCCCCGCGCTCCTTGACCGTTTCGAGCGTGCTGGCCATCGCAAGCCCCGGGAGTAACAGCCCCGCCGCCAGCACGCCGGCCACACCGCGGTATCGGTATTGATTGTTCATTGTTATTGCCCTCTCTGGTTGGGGGTCGTGCGATCTGCAAAAAACCACCAAAAAGGCCGGGCAATGCCCGGCCTCGTCAACGTGCTGCCCGTTCGATGAGCGCTAGGCGAAGGCGGCGCGCATGAAAGGCGGCAGCGCCAGGGCGCCGCGATGCGCCTCTACCGTGTAGTACTGTAGCGGCATTTCGTGGCCGGCGGCAGCCTCTTCGCGGAAGGTTTCAACGCTTACCCCCTTGCCGGCCAGCGTCACGCTCCACCAGCCGGACGGGTAGACCGGCTGCGGGAAGGGCAGGGTGGCCACGCTTTCAAAGCCCGCCGCCTGCATGTCCGTGCGCAGCTCGCGAATGATCGAGCCCGAGTGATAAAGCGGCGATTCGCTTTGCTGCACCAGTACGCCGCCGGATTTGAGAATCCGGTGGCAGCGCTTCAAAAAGTCGGTCTTGAACAGCCCTTCCGCCGGGCCGACCGGGTCGGTGGAGTCGATGATCAGAACATCGATGCTTTCGTCCTCGGCATCATCGACCCACTTTACGCCGTCGGCGAACAGAAGCTCCGCGCGCGGATCACTATTGGATTCGACCAGCGCCGGGAAGAAGCGCTCGGAGGCTTTGGTGACTTCCTCGTCGATATCGATCTGGGTGACCTTCTCGACGTCTTCGTGGCGCAGCACTTCTTTTAGCGTGCCGCAGTCGCCGCCGCCGATGATCACCACGCGCTTCGGGTCCTGATGGGTGTAAAGCGCCGGGTGAGCAATCATCTCGTGGTAGAGGAAGTTGTCGCGGTCGGTCAGCATCACGCAGCCGTCGAGCACCATCAGGTTGCCGTAGGTTTCGGTGGCGTACACCTCGAGGTGTTGATAGTCACTCTGCACGTCCCAAAGCTTCTCGGTGATCTTCATCGAAAAGGCGCTGCCGTGACTGTCGAATACTTCGGTAAACCACTGGTCCTGATTAAAATCGCTCATCGAACGTCTCCGGTGTCGTTCTGGTGATACTGTGGACTGAGTTCGTGAAGTGCCTCCATGAAGGCGCTCACGTTATCCGGGTTGGTGAACTGGCTGATGCCGTGACCCAGGTTGAACACGTGGCCCGCCCCGTGCCCGTAGCTTTCCAGCACCCGCGCGACCTCGGCGCGAATGGCGGACGGGCGGGCGAACAGCACGTTGGGGTCGAGATTGCCCTGCAGCGCCACCTTGTGGCCGACGCGCGCGCGGGCATCACTGAGCTCGGTGGTCCAATCGAGCCCCACCGCATCGGAGCCGGCGCAAGCGATGTCCTCGAGCCACTGCCCGCCGTTCTTGGTGAACAAAATCACCGGCACCCGGCGACCTTCGTGCTCGCGAATCAGGCCCGAGACGATCTGCTCCATGTAGCGCAGCGAGAACTCGAGATAGGCGGGCGTGGAGAGCGAGCCACCCCAAGTGTCGAAGATCTGCACCGCCTGGGCGCCGGCGCGAATCTGGGCGTTGAGGTAGTCGGTCACCGCGTGGGCCAGCGTATCCAGCAACTGGTGCATGGTGTCCGGGGTATCGTAGAGCATGGTTTTCAGGTGGCGAAAATCCTTGCTCGAGCCGCCTTCGACCATGTAAGTGGCCAGCGTCCAGGGGCTGCCGGAAAAGCCGATCAGGGGCATCCGGCCATTAAGCTCGCGGCGGATGGTGGAGACCGCGCGCATTACGTAATCAAGGTCGCGCTCGGCGTTGGGCACGCTGAGCGAGGCAACCTCTTCCGGGGTGCGCACGGTCTTTTTAAACTTGGGCCCTTCGCCGGTTTCGAAATAGAGCCCCAGGCCCATGGCGTCGGGGATCGTCAAAATGTCCGAAAACAGGATCGCCGCGTCCAGCGGGAAGCGCTCCAGCGGCTGCAGCGTGACCTCGCAGGCGAACTCCTGGTTGCGGCACAGATCCATGAAGCTGCCCGCCTGGGCGCGGCGCTCGCGGTACTCCGGCAGGTAGCGCCCGGCCTGGCGCATCATCCACACCGGCGTGCGGTCGACCGGCTCTTTGGTGAGCGCGCGAAGAAAGCGGTCGTTGTGCAAGGGAGGGGGAGTCGCAACGGAAGACATAAACGCCTGCTCTTGAGAAATTTGCCCTATTGTAGGCGAGGTGGTGCGCTTCGGGATAGCCGGCGCGGCGCAGGCCGTGAGACCGGCGCGCCTTTTTGATAGACTATCGCGCTTTGATACTCACATCGTTGACGGCTCCAGTCGATTTGCGAGGTAATTCGTGACCATCCGCTTCATTTCCGCTTGTCGGCTCCCCACGCCCTGGGCCACCTTCACCATGCACGGCTTCGAGGACGAGGCGACGGGCAAGGATCATATCGCCTTGACCCTTGGCGACGTGACAAGCGATGAGCCGGTGCTGGGGCGCGTGCACTCGGAATGTTTGACCGGCGACGGGCTTTTCTCGATGCGCTGCGACTGCGGCTATCAGCTCCAGGAGGCGCTCAAGCGCATCGCCGAAGAGGGGCGCGGGGTGCTCTTGTATCTGCGCCAGGAGGGGCGAGGTATCGGGCTTTTGAACAAGATTCGCGCCTATGCGCTCCAGGACCAGGGCGCCGATACCGTCGAGGCCAACGAGCAGCTGGGCTTTGGCGCCGACCTGCGCCGCTACGATCTGTGCGTACCGATGCTCGAACACCTAGAGATCAAAGCGCTCAAGCTGATGACCAACAATCCGCGCAAGGTCGCCGCTCTGACCAAAGACGGTGTCAACGTCGTCGAGCGCCTGCCCATCACCACCGGGCTCAACCCGCACAACGAGCAGTACCTGGCCACCAAGGCTGGCAAGCTCGGCCACATGATGGCGCTGGGCGACTTTACTCAGGCCGACAGTGTGGATATCGAGCGTAAAAAGTGAGCAATTGACGTCGCTTGACTCTGGAGCCGCTTCTGCGCAGTCTTGCCAGACGACAACGCGGAAGGCTTACCATGACCCAGACATCCAGTCAGCTCTCGATCGTGCTGGTGGAAGACGACCCCGGCGACGCCGCACTCATCCAGTACATCTTCAAGTATGACCATCGCGAAAGCGAGCTGGTCTGGGTTGATAGCCTGAGTGCTCTTGGTGATTCCTTGCAGGAATCGACCTCGCCGCCCGATGTTGTTTTGCTGGACTTGAGCCTTCCCGATACCAGCGGCATTCAAACCGTTTTAACGTGCAAACAGACGGTCGGCACCATTCCTATCGTGGTGCTGACGGGTTACGACGACGCCGAATTCTCGCTCCAGGTGCTCGAAGCCGGGGCGCAGGACTATCTGATCAAAGGCAAAATAGACGCTGATTCACTCAACCGCGCGATTCGCTATGCCATCAGCCGTGCCAAGCTGGAGCAACGACTGGTACTTTCCGAGGAGCGGATGGCTGCTGCGATTGAGGGCGGTAATCTGGGCGTGTGGGACTGGTTATTCGATCGCAACGAGTTCATCTACAGCGAGCGCTGGTTAGCCACGCTTGGTTACGGGCGGGAGTATGCCGATTTGCCCCAGAGTGCGGATGAATGGCTGGACTGCGTTCATCCGGAAGATATGGCCACGCTCAAGTCCGCGATCGACAGTCACTTAAAGGGTGAACAGGCCAGCTACCAGTGTGAATTTCGCATGAAACATCGCGATGGCCAGTGGATCTGGGTGTTCGAATCCGGCCATATCATTAGCCGTGATCTCAAGGGCAATCCTTTGAGGTTGGTCGGTGTTCAGCAGGACATCAGCGAGCGTAAGGCCATGGAAGCTGAGCTTACGCGACTTGCCATGCACGACGAGCTGACCGGCCAGCTCAATCGACGCAGCTTCATGAACCTGGCCGAGCGCGAGCTTGCCCGAGTCAAACGCAAGCAAGGCTACGTCACCTGCATGGTGATGTTCGACCTGGATCGCTTCAAAAGCGTCAACGACCGCTACGGCCACGGCGCTGGCGATGCCGTACTCAAACGCTTTGCCGATACCGTCAGCGCAGAGCTTCGTAAGATGGATGTGTTTGGCCGGCTTGGCGGCGAGGAGTTTGCGGTCATGTTGCCGGATACCGATGTCAGCGGCGCCCAGGTCGCCGCCGAGAAGCTGCGTCGCGCCGTCGAGGCAATGGCCATACCCGTGCCAGGCCTCGACGAGCCGCTCAAGGTCACCACCAGTATCGGCGTAGCGGCTTTAGAAAGCAGCGATACACTCCCCGACAGCGCCCTCGCCCGCGCCGACATCGCTCTCTACGAGGCCAAAAACAGCGGTCGAAACCGGATATGCATTAACGTTTAAGACGAGTTGGCCGATACGCATTGAAAGACACTATCAATGCGAGGAGGCGGCGTGAGCTCACGGCGTGCAACCAATAAAATACAAAAAGCGGCCTGGTGCCGCGGATTTGCGTTCATAGGTACGTTTTACCCGGTGGCTCTGTACGCCGGTGACACCGTCCGTCAAAGCACGTCGCCCCTCTTCACAGGCGATTGGTTAACGCTGGCGCTTCTAACGGGGCTGATCGCCTCGCTGATTCTTTTGGCCTACGTTTACTGGCGAAGCCGACAGCGCTTGGCCAAGCTGCGCCAGCAGCAGCAGGCGCTCAACGGCATTATGTGGGGCACCTCAGCGGGTTCCTGGGAGTGGAACGTCAAAACCGATGAGCTGCACCTCAACGAGCGCTGGGCCGAAATGCTCGGCTATACGCTCGAGGAGCTGGCGCCCGTCACGATCGGCACCTGGGAGCGGCTTTGTCACCCGGAAGACCTTGAGCGGGCGCGCCAAGCGCTTTCGGCTCACGTCGACGGTAGCGCCGAAACCTACACCGTCGAGTTTCGCCTGAGCCATCGCGACGGGCGCTACATTTGGGTCTATTCGCGCGGGCGGGTTCTGGCCCGAGACCCGGAGGGCGCGCCGCTGTTGATGGCGGGCATCCATATCGATATCGATGCCCGCAAGGAAGCCGAAACGCAGGCGCGCGTCAGCCACGAGCGCCTTACAAAACTCAGTGCACGCCTACCCGGTACGATCTATCAGTTCTGGCGGGGCGTGGATGGCTCCATGAGTTTTCCCTACGCAAGCGAGGGCATGACGGAGGTCTATGGTATTACGCCGGAAGAGGCCAACCGGGACGTTAATCAGGTTTTTGCGATTATTCATCACGATGATCTGGCGAGTGTATCGGCCAGTATCGAGGCCTCCACCGACAAGCTAACGCTTTGGAGCGAGATATTCCGCGTTCATCACCCCGTTAAAGGACTTTGTTGGATCGAAGGCAACGCCGTGCCTGAGCGGCTAGAGGACGGCAGCACGATGTGGCATGGCTATTTGCGTGACATTACCGAAAGCCACGAGCTGCAAAAAGAGCGCGACGCTTACCGTGAGTCGCTGGAAAAATCCAACGCCGAACTCGAGCACTTCGCCTACGCCGCCTCCCACGATTTGCGCCAGCCGCTTCGCATGGTGACCAGCTACGCCGGGCTTTTAAAGCGCCACTTGGGCGCTCAGCTCGACGCTGACGGACAGACCATGCTGCATTACATGAGCGATGGCGCCAAACGCATGGATGACATGCTGCTCTCTCTGCTGGAGTACTCCCGTGTTGGACGCCAGGGGGAAGCCTTCACCGAGGTGGCGCTGCGTAAGACCCTCGATGAAGCGCTGCATTTTCTCGCCCCGGCGGTGGCAGAGGCCAACGCGACGATCCGCGTCGAGGGCGAGTGGCCCGCGACTCGCGCAAGCCACGATGAAATGACGCGCCTGTTTCAAAACCTGATCGGCAACGCGCTCAAGTATCACGCCGCTGACGCCCCGGTCGAGGTGCGCATCGATTGCCGGCGACGTGAAGAGGAGTTTTATATCACCGTTGCCGACAACGGCATCGGCATCGATCCGGATCAGATCCCGCGGCTGTTCAAGGTGTTTCAGCGTCTGCACGGGCGCGACCAATTCGAGGGCACCGGGGTGGGGCTGGCGGTGTGTCGCAAGATCGTCGAACATCATGAAGGGCATATTTGGATTACCTCGCCGGGCCGCGGAGAGGGGAGCGTCGTTCATTTCACGTTGCCCGAACGGGCAGTGGAGGCGTCATGAATCGGTTTTTTCGTCGTGGGATTGGCCTTGCGCTAACGGTGGCGCTGTCGCTCGTCGCGTCACAAGGTCAAGCGCAGCCCACCTTCGACGAATTTTTCGAGAAAAGCTCCGTGCCGATGTGGATGGTAGCCACCGACAATGGCGATATCGTGCGTGCCAACCCGGCAGCGAAGGCGTTCTACGGCTACTCCGATCTGGAGCGCATGAATATCAATGAGATCAATACGTTTACCCAAGAGCAAATACGCGATGAGTTGAATCGCGTCAGCAGGGAGGAACGTAACCATTTGATATTTCGCCACCGGCTGGCCGATGGCAGTATCAACGTGGTGGGTGTGTACACACAGCCCTTCGACGACAACGGTCGTTCAACGGTGCTTTCTACTATTGTCGATTTGAGCTTTGCCGAGGGCACCGCCGAGCGGCGCTACGTTGAGTCCGTTGAGCAACAAGTGGATCTTCAAATGGCCGCGCTGAGTCGCGCGCGAGAGAGAGCCCGCTGGTTCTGGATAGGCGGAGCGCTGGCTCAGGCGCTCGTGATCCTTCTGCTGATCCTGGCTTTGGTACGGCTGCGCGGGGCCCAGCGAGAGAACGTGCGCCTGATCGATGAACTCTCTTTTCGAAATCAGGAACTCGAGCGTTTGAGTCAGGCAATGGCGCACCACTTCCAGGAGCCGAGCCGCCGGCTGGTGAGCTTTGCCCGTCAGCTTCGAACGTCATCGTCAGAGCCAGCGGATTCGGCCCAGGGTGTGGCGATTCATTTCATCAGCACTCAGGCCCAGCGGCTGAGCGAACTGGTCGGGGATGTTCAGCGCTACTTGAGTGTCGGTAACACCAAGGTCATCAATGAGCGGGTCGACGTCGCGAAGCTGCTCAATGAACTCTATCGACACGATCCTTTGCTCGAGCCGCTGCGTGAATCGGAGAGCCTGACCGTTGATGGCGCGCTGCCAAAGGCGTATTTCGATTACAGGCTTTTGACTCAAATATTCAAACTGCTGCTGCATAACGCTTGGCAGTACCGGGACCCGGCACGTTCTCTTGAAGTGATCGTCAGCGGCACTGTAAGCAAGGGGCGCGCCTACTACCGGGTTATCGATAACGGTCAAGGCATTGCGCCGGAGTATCGTGAGCAGGTGTTCGATATGTTTACTCGGCTAGTACCCAACGGCGATGCCTACCCTGGCACCGGGGTAGGGCTTGCCACGGTCGTGAAGACCCTTCGCGAGGCCGACGGGCGTATTGTCGTCGAAGATGGCAAGGACGGTGGAGCCTGTTTCGTGTTCGATCTGCCCTTTGGAGGAGCAAATCATGAGGAACGGTAATTTTGTCGTGCTGCTGGTGGAAGATGAGCCCGCCGATGTCCACTTGACCAAAATGGCCTTCAACGAAGGTCAGATGATGGTGGAACTGCATGACGTGGGTGATGGTGTAGAGGCGCTCGAGTTTTTACAGCACGAGGGAGTTCATGGCGATGCACCGAGGCCGGATCTAATTCTGCTGGATCTCAACATGCCGCGCATGGGAGGGAGAGCCTTTCTGGAGCGAGTCAAATCGCTCGACACCCTGCGTCAGATACCCGTGGTAGTGCTGACCACGTCGGAAGCCGAATCGGACATCGTCGCCTCATACGATTTAGGCGCCGCTGGTTTCATCGTCAAGCCGGTGGACATCGAGCAGTTCATCGACTCGATTCGCTCGCTGGAGGATTACTGGCTGACGCTGGTGCGTCGGCCTTCTTGAGACTTACCACTCAGGCGTTTCGCAGCCGATTGCCTAGGCAAAACCCCAAAAGTCCGAGCAGCGTAATGCCGAGCGTCGTTTCGAGCGTGGTGGCCCACTTCAGCCAGCGGCTCGAAAGCTCGGCATCGAGCGAGGCGGTCATCGCTTGGGCGCTGAACAACAGCGCATCGTTGAGCGTGTTCAGCGTTTCGCCCTGTGCGCCTGCCACGCCGGTCGCCGCGTAGAGCCCGGCGAAGGCGAGCATCACCACCAGCAGCGTTACCATCACGCGCAGCGGGCTTTCACCGAAACCGGCGACCAGGTCGGCGCTGGTGCCCAGCAACCAGCGCAGCGTCGCACGAAAGAGCCCCGGGCGCGTTGGCGTATCCAGCTCACGTTCGATGCGCCGGCGCCGCCACACCTGGTCCGGGCGTACCGCCCGCGTTTCCAGTCGGCGGGCGTGATAGTAGGCCCAGCCCGCATCCCGCGTGCTGCCCTTGGCGCTCCAGTGGGCCGAAAGCGCGCGATAGATATCCGCCGCCTCGCGGTGGCGGCGCGACAAATGCAGCGGGGTGCGTATGGGATCGTCGCCCCGGCCGCGCGCCGCCAAATCGGCGTGAAACGCGGCGAAGTCCTCCTCGCGCTCCTGCAATAGTCCGCTTTTGAACCCTTCCTCGATCGCCCCTCGCGGTAGCGCCACGCCGTCGAACACCGCCAGATGCAGCGAGCAGGCGCTGATGTCCGAAGCTTCGAACACGGTATTCATCCCTAGCCGCGCCCGGTAGAAGTCGCAGCCCTTGAGCCGTGCGCGCTTGAAAGAGACGCGCTCGAACTCGGCGTAGCGCAGATCACAGTCGATGAGTTCGGCCTGCTGAAACTTCGCGTCGCGAAGCTGTGCGTTGGTGAAGGTGCAGCGAAAAAGCCGCGCGTCGCGAAAATCGAAGCGCTCGAGCAGCGTAGCGTAGTGCGGATTGCCGAAGTTGACCGCCTCGAGTTCGCACCCGACGAAGTCGACCCAGTCGTTCTGGCGAGCGGTGAGCCGCTCTTCGACCTGTGCCGCGCTCAGCCGCTTCACGGGGCGCTTTCCAAACCGAAGTGCTGGCGCGCGATGCGGGCCACCGCCTGCGGGTCGCCGTCCTTGATCGTGGCCAGCGGTGTCGGCAGCGCCACGCCTTCTGGCGCCTGGGTGCCGCGATCGAGCAAAATCGTCGGAATGCCGACTTGGCTGGCGCCCAGCACGTCATCGAAAGGGTTATCCCCCACGTAAATGACGTTGTCCGCGGGGCAGTCGAGCGCGTCGAGTGCGGCGCGAAACAGGGCCGGGTCCGGCTTGCAGGCCTTCACGTCGGAGCTAAACAGCACGAGCTCGAAGTCGTCCCACAGCCCGAGCATGGAAAGCTCCGCTTCGGTATAGGCGCGCTGGGTGTTGGAAGCGATGGCAAGGCAAAAATCCGCCGCGCAGGCGTCGAGCATCGCGCGCGTGCCCGGCCATAGGCCGATCTCGCGGGTGGTGATCTGGCGATAGGTCAAAGCGAGATCCGCCGCCAGCACGTCGCGGCGCGCGGCGGGCACGTCTGCCTCGGCGAGCAGCGCCTCCCATACCCGGTGCACGTCGACGTCCGGCGCCTCACCGCCGGCGGCGTCGAGCTGCTCCCGGGTAATCGCCCAGAAACGCTGCTCGAGCCTTGGCGCCTCGATGAAGACTTGGCGGTAGCGCAGCCAGTCGGCGAGAAAGACGAAGGTGCTCGCATCGACGTGGTCGCCGTCGAAGACGAGCAGGGTTTTGAAGACGTCGAACAGCAAGACGGGCCTGGAGGGCGGCATCGTTGAATCCCTTGAAAGCGAGGCCGTCATTGTAGGTCGGTGCTAAAAGCGTGACCAGCGCCCATCGAGCGACCTGGATGGAACGACTTGTCTTGAATGACTTGTTTGAAACGACTTAGCCGGTCGCCTCGCTGCCGGCCTTTTCGGCGGCGGCTTTCTCTTGCGCTACGGCGCGGGCCATGGCGGGGCGCTCGAGCTGCGCGGTCATATAGCGCTCGAGCGTGTCCGGCAGGCGGTACTTCATGCTCTTCGCCCAGCTCAACGTATGGGCGAGGAAAAGATCCGCCAGCGTGAAACGTTCCCCCACCAGATACGTCTGGCCCTGATAGCGGCGCTCGAGCGCCTTGAGCGCGCGGGAAAACTCCCAGGCGCAGGTGGGGATCACCGCGGCCACACGCTGCTCTTCGGGCAGCGCGAAGGTGTGTTTGGCGTGATTCCAAAGCGGTTGTTCAAGCTCGGTGGTCACGAAACAGAGCCACTGGTCGACCTCGGCACGCCCTTCGGCGGGGCCGGGAAAAAGCGTGTCGTCGCCGTAGCGCTCGGCCAGGTAGCGGCAGATGGCGACAGACTCGAACAGGACCAAATCGCCATCCTCAATCACCGGCACCTTGCCATCCGGGTGGCGTGCCAGGTGCGCCTCAGCGCGGCCTTCGCCCTTGTCCAGCGCCACGTGCTGGCAGCGATACTCGACGCCCAGCTCCTCGAGGGTCCAGGCCGCGCGCAGCGAGCGGGAATGGGGGTATCCGTAAAGTGTGATCATGGGTCACTTCCTTTTAAGGTCGGAGCGTCATGTTAGTCGGCGATGAAGGGCGGCTGCGTTCGATCCTAACCGCTCGAGCCCGCCTCGCGGGCGGATTTGATGCGCTCGAAGGCGTTACTGATCTCGCTGGTGCGCTGCTGGGCCATGTCGCGCATGCTCTCGGGCAGGCCCTTGCCGGCCAGCTTGTCCGGGTGGTTCTGGCTCATCAGGCGACGGTAGGCCTTTTTGATCTCGGCGTCGCTCGCCTCTTCACTGACGCCAAGCACCCGGTAGGCATCCTTTAGCGAGGCCTCGCTGGTCGCCTGGCCGTTGCTGGCCGCGCGCTCAAGCATCGCTTCGAGCTGCTGAATCTCGGTGTCGCTGCAGCCGATGCCGCGGGCCACGCGCATCATCATCGCGCGCTCGTCGTCGTGAATCTCGCCGTCGGCGGCGATGGCGTTGAGCTGTACCTGCAAAAAGATCTGGCGCAGCATCGGCTGGCGGCGAGTCAGCTGCCCGACCGTGGCAAGCTCCGCCTCGAGGTCGAAATCGTCGGCCCGGCCGCGCTCGAAGGCGGCGCGCGCTTGGCGGCGCTGGGCGTCGTTGAAACGCATCTGGGTGAACAGGCGCTCGGCGATGTCGCGCTCACCGTCGCTGACGCGACCGTCGGCCTGGCAGAGGCAGCCCATGACCGAAAACACCGACTCCAGATACCCCTGCTCGATCTGCAAGCGGGCGGTCAGCAGCCGGCGCACGGCGCGCTGGGCGATCCAGAAGCCGAAGGCACCGCCAATCAAAAGCCCCACCGGGCCGAACAGGGCAAGGCCCAATAATCCAAACAGCAGCGTCGAAATCGTTAGAAATACCATGGCTCTCTCAAAACGGGTGAAAAAAGGGCGGGCTAAGTGGTTATCCAGCGCCACTATATCGAGAATTGAGAGTCAGTATAGAAGGATTGGTTTCTCTCGCTTGACCTTGTCAGACTTTTGTCCAGACTTTATGAGCTTGATAACGGTCGGCGTCCACGCCAATGGCCGCCCCGAACGCCTCGCCAGGAGATGCGCAATGACCTCGCCCAGTAGCCAGAAACCCGCCGATAAAAAAGCCCGCGAACACGACCCGGACGTGGGCACGTATCGCAACCCGGCTGGCGGGTGGGGCGCGCTCAAGGCAGTGGGCCAGCATCTCCTGCACAGCCGCTCGCCGGCGACCAACGCCCGTTCGCTTTTGAAACTCAACCAGCCCGACGGCTTCGACTGCCCCGGCTGTGCCTGGGGCGACCCGGAGCACGGCTCGTCGTTCGAGTTTTGCGAAAACGGCGTCAAGGCGGTGACCTGGGAGGCGACCGCCAAGCGGGTCAAGCGCGACTTCTTCGCCCGCTACAGCGTCACCGAGCTAAAAAGCTGGGACGACTACCGCCTCGAGGACCAGGGCCGGCTGGTCGAACCCATGGCCTACAACGCCGAGACTGACCACTATGAGCCGATCAGCTGGGACGATGCGCTCACGCTGATCGCCGACGAGCTCAAGGCGCTGCCCACCCCGGATGACGCGATCTTCTACACCTCTGGCAAGGCGTGCAACGAGTCCGCCTACGTGTTCCAGCTTCTTGCGCGCCTTTACGGCACCAACAACCTGCCGGACTGCTCCAACATGTGCCACGAGGCGAGCGGCGTGGCGCTGGGCGACGCGCTGGGCACCGGCAAGGGCAGCGTGCGCCTGGAGGATTTCGAGCACGCCGAGGCGATTTTCGTCTTCGGCCAGAACCCGGGCACCAACCACCCGCGCATGCTCGGCACGCTGCGCGAAGCCGCCGAGCGCGGCGCCATCATCGCAAGCTTCAATCCGCTTCACGAGCGCGGCCTGGAGAAATTCGCCGACCCGCAGAAGCCGCTGGAGATGCTGCACAACGGCAGCCACCGCATCAGCTCGCACTACTTCTGCCCCAAACTGGGCGGCGACATGGCGGCGGTGCGCGGCATTGCCAAGGCGCTGTTCGAGCGCGAGGCCAGCGGCGAAACGGTGCTCGACCACGCCTTTCTCAGCGAGCACACCGAGCAGCTCGAGGCGTACCAGACGCTGGTCGAGGCGACCACGTGGGGGGATCTCGAAGCGCAGTCCGGGCTTGCCCGGGCCGAGATGGAGAAGGCCGCCGAGCTCTACGCCCGCTCGAATGCCACCATCATCTGCTGGGCGATGGGCATCACCCAGCACGAACACTCGGTGCCCACCGTGCGCGAAATTGTGAATCTTTTGATGCTGCGCGGCAATTTGGGTCGGCCCGGCACCGGCACCTCGCCGGTGCGTGGCCACTCCAACGTGCAGGGCGACCGCACCATGGGCATCTTCGAGCAGCCTTCCGACGAGCTGTTGGATGCTCTCGAGGCCCGCTATAAGCGGCCCATGCCGCGCGAGCACGGAGTCGATTCCGTGGCCGCAGTCGCCGCGATGCGCGACGCGCCGGGCAAGGTGTTCGTGGGCCTGGCGGGCAACTTCACCCGCGCGATTTCGGATACCTTCGTGGCCGAGGCGGCGATGAGTCAGTGCCGGCTGACCGCGTTCATCAGCACCAAGCTCAACCGCAGCCACCTGATCACCGGCGAAAAAGCGCTGATTCTGCCCTGCCTTGGCCGCAGCGAAATCGACAAAACCGGCGGCAAGACCCAGCTGATCACCGTCGAGGATTCCATGAGCATGGTGCACGGCTCCGCGGGCATCAACCGCCCGGCAAGCCGCCACCTGCCCTCGGAAATCGCGCTGTTGACCCAGCTTGGCGAAAAGCTGGTAGGAAGCGAGGCGGTCGATTGGGCGGCGATGAGAAACGACTATGATGTGATTCGCGAGCACGTTGCCGAGGTCATTCCTGGCTTTGACAACTTCAACGAGCGGGTGCGCGTGCCGCGCGGTTTTTGGCTTGGCAACCCCACCGCCGAGCGCAAGTTCCCGACCGAAAGCGGCAAGGCCGTGTTCTCCCACGCGCCACTGCCAAAGGGCGTGATGCACCAGCGCATGGCCGCGCGCGACGGCTGGCTGACGCTGCAGACGATGCGCTCTCACGATCAGTACAACACCACGGTGTACGGCTACAACGACCGTTACCGCGGCATCGAAAACGGCCGCCAGGTGGTGTTTCTGAACAAGGCGGATATCGAGCGCTTGGGCGTATCCGCCGGGCAGTGGGTCGATCTGGTCGGCGAATCCGACGATGGCATTGCCCGCCGGGTCGAAGGCTTCAAGGTCGTGGCCTACGACACCCCGGCCGGCTGCGCGGCGGCCTACTATCCGGAAACCAATCCGCTGGTACCGCTTTCCCACAAGGGCGAGGGCAGCCATACCCCGGCGTACAAATCCATCGCCATTCGTCTTGAACCCAGCGCCCGTATTGCCTGATGCAGACGCTCGAGCGCGCGCTTGCGAGCCTTCAGCGCACCTACCCAGCGCTCGACGCGCTGCAAGCGCTGGTGCTGCTGGCGCTCGATGAGCAGGGCGAGGGTGGAATTTCCAGCGCGCGGCTGTCACGGCGCCTGGAGATCGAGCACGCGCTGATCCGGCGCGCCTGCGCCGAGCTCGAAGCCCAAGGCTGGGTGCGCCTCACCGCCGCTGGCAAAGCGACGCCGGCGCTGCGCGTCGAGCGTTTGCGTTCTCTACCCAACACGTTGGCTTAGCGGCCGTACCGGCGTCGCTGCCGTGGCCTGCCAGGCTGACAACAGCGCGTTATCTCAAACCCTCGCGCACCCTCAAAATCCAACAGGGAGTAGGATGATGAACAAACACCCACTGGGCCGCTCCGGCATCGAGATCGCGCCGCTCGCGTTTGGCGGTAACGTATTCGGCTGGACCGCCGACGAGAAGCGCTCGTTCGAGCTTCTGGACCGCTTCGTCGAGCGCGGCTTCAACGCTGTGGACACCGCCGACGTTTACTCGTCCTGGGCGCCGGGCCATCGCGGCGGCGAGTCCGAGAAAGTGCTGGGCAAGTGGCTCAAACAAAGCGGCAAGCGCGACGACATCGTGCTGATGAGCAAGGTGGGGCTGTGGGAGGCGCGCAAGGGGCTCTCGAAGGCCAACATCGAAGCGGCGGTCAACGACTCGCTCACGCGGCTGAACACCGACTACCTCGACGTCTACTTCGCCCACACCGATGATCAGGACACGCCGCTCGACGAGACGCTCACCGCGTTCTCGAAGCTGATCGAGGCGGGCAAGGTGCGCACGATCGGCGCGTCCAACTACTCGGCCGGACGCCTGCGCCAAGCGCTGGACGTCTCCAAAGAGCAGGGGCTGCCGCGCTACGAGCTGATTCAGCCGCTTTATAACCTCGTCGAGCGCGACAAGTACGAAGGCGAGCTAAAAACGCTGGCAAGCGAGCAGGCACTAGGCGTGGTGAGCTACTTTTCGCTCGCCAGCGGATTTCTCACCGGCAAGTACAAAACCCTTGAGGATACCAAAGGCAGCGACCGCGAGCGGTTTCTCGGCCACTACTTCGATGAGCGCGGCAAGCGCGTGCTGGGTGAGCTTTTAAGCGTGGCCGACGAACTCGACGCCAAGCCCGCCCAGGTGGCGCTCGCCTGGCTGCTGGCCAAGGACGGCGTCACCGCGCCGATCGCCAGCGCCACGAAGCTTGAGCAGCTCGACGATACGCTCGACGCGGTCGAGCTAACACTTTCCGGTGAGGCGATCGAGCGGCTTAACGCGGCCGGAGAGTAAGTGCTGCAAGACGGCTTGATAGCCGTGAAACGGCAAACCGGCAGGTCAGATGACCTGCCGGTTTTTGTTGGGGCTAGCCGTTTAGCTGCGCCAGGCGTTTTTCGATCGCCGCCTGAATGCCGGGGGCATCCAAGCCGCAGTCGCGCAAGAGCTCGTCCGGGGTACCGTGCTCGACGAAGCTGTCGGGCAGGCCCAGGTTCAGCACGTTGGCGGCCACGTTTTCCAAGTGCAGCAACTCGCTGATGGCGCTGCCGGCGCCGCCGGCCACCACGTTCTCTTCGAGCGTCACCAGCAGATCGTGCTCGGCGGCGGCGGTGAGCACCGCGTGGCGGTCCAGCGGCTTGATCGAGCGCATGTTGATATGGGTGGCGCCCAGCGCCTCGGCGACTTCCTCGGCCGGGCCGTTCATGCTGCCGAATGCCAGCAGCGCGACTTTAGGGCCGTCGCCGTCGGCGCGTCGGCGCGTGTCGGCGCGGCCAATGGTCAAGGGCTCCAGGTGCTCGGGCACCGCCACGCCGGGGCCGGTGCCGCGGGGATAGCGCACCGCCGCCGGGCCCTCAAACTGGTAGGCGGCGCTCAGCATGGCACGGCACTCGGCTTCGTCTGCCGGGGCCAGAATCACCATGTTGGGCACGCAGCGCAGAAACGAAATGTCCATACTGCCATGGTGGGTCGGGCCGTCCTCGCCGACCAGTCCTGCGCGGTCGATGGCGAAAGTGACGTCGAGCCCCTGTACCGCTACGTCGTGAATCAGCTGATCATAGCCGCGCTGCAGGAAGGTGGAGTAGATCGCCACCACCGGCTTCATGCCCTCGCAGGCCATGCCGGCGGCGAGTGTGACCGCGTGCTGCTCGGCGATCGCCACGTCGAAGTAGCGCTCGGGGTACTCTTTCGAGAAGCGGATCAGATCCGAGCCTTCGCGCATGGCCGGGGTAATGCCCATCAGCCGTTTGTCCGAGGCGGCCATGTCGCACAGCCAGTTGCCGAACACGTTGCAGTACTTCTGCTTCGGCGCGGCCGGGGCGGCGGCGGGCTTTTTCGCCTCGGCTTTAGCGCCTTGCGGCTTCTCCAGCTTGGTGATGGCGTGGTAGCCGATCTGGTCCGCCTCGGCGGGCAGAAAGCCCTTGCCCTTGACGGTCTTGATGTGCAGAAACTGCGGGCCGCTCTGTTCGCGCAGCGCGCTTAGCGTATCGGTCAGCGCTTCCAGGTCGTGGCCGTCGATGGGGCCGACGTAGTTGAAGCCGAGCTCTTCAAAAAGCGTTGCGGGGCTGACGAAACCCTTCATGTGCTCTTCGGTGCGCTTGGCAAACTTCAAGGCGCCGGGGAGGTGCGAGAGCACCTTTTTGCTCTCTTCGCGCATTTTGAGATACGGCTTGCTCGACAGCATGCGCGCCAGATAGGTCGCAAGCCCGCCGACGTTTTCCGAGATCGACATCTCGTTGTCATTGAGCACCACTAGCATGTTGGCATCGACGTGTCCGGCGTGGATCAGCGCCTCGAACGCCATGCCCGCGGTCAGCGCGCCGTCGCCGATGATCGCGCACACCTTGCGGTCATCGTTTTGCGCGCGGGCGGCCAAGGCCATGCCGAGCGCGGCGGAGATCGAAGTACTCGAGTGGCCCACGCCGAAGGTGTCGAATTCGGATTCCGCGCGGCGCGGAAAGGCGGCCAAGCCCCCGTGCTGGCGGATGCCGGTCATCGCCTCGCGCCGCCCGGTCAAAATCTTGTGCGGGTAGGCCTGGTGGCCCACGTCCCACACCAGCCGGTCTCTGGGGGTGTCAAAGACGTGGTGCAGCGCCACGCTGAGTTCGACCACGCCAAGGCCCGCGCCGAAGTGGCCGCCGGAAACGCCCACGCTGTACAGAAGGTAGGCACGCAGCTCGTCGGCAAGCTCGGCGAGCTGGGCGTCGTTCATGGCGCGCAGAGCGGCCGGGTGATCAATGGCGTCGAGCAGCGGCGTTACCGGGCGCTCGCGGGAAATCTCGTCGAACAGCTTCATGGGCATGTAGTCACGGTCATTTTTTATACAGACACTGTCGAGACAGCGCTCGTTTAGTGGTCGCGCTCGATCATATAGGCGGCAAGCTCGATCAAGGGCGCGGCGTTCTCGCCAAGGGGTTCAAGCGCCGTTTGGGCCTCATCGACCAGCTCGCGCGCCTTTTGCCGGGCCCCATCAAGACCCAGCAGGCTCGAATAGGTGGGCTTGGCACGCGCGGCGTCGGCGCCGGAGATCTTGCCAAGCGTGGCCGTATCGCCGGTCACGTCCAGCACATCGTCATGAATTTGAAAGGCTAGCCCAATGGCGCGGGCGTAGCGAGCCAGCGCCTCGAGACGCGGGTCGTCCTCATCGACGGCGCAAAGCCCGCCCAGGCGCACCGCGGCTTCGATCAGCGCGCCGGTCTTGTGCGCGTGCATGTGCTTGAGCGCTTCGACGTCGGGAAGTCCGCCTACGGCGGCCAGATCCAGCGCCTGGCCGGCCACCATGCCTTGGCGCCCGGAGGCGACGGCCAGGGTGGTGACCATGGCGGCAAGCCTTGGCGGGCGCGGGCGCGCCAATACTTCGAAGGCGAGCGCCTGCAGGGCGTCGCCGGCCAGAATCGCGGTGGCTTCGTCATACGCCTTGTGCACCGTGGGCTGGCCGCGGCGCAGGTCGTCGTCGTCCATCGCCGGCAGGTCGTCATGGATCAACGAGTAGGCGTGAATCAGCTCGATGGCGGCGGCCGGGGCGTCGAGCGCTTTGTCATCGGCGCCTAGCGCTTGGCCCGCCAGGTAGACCAGCAGCGGGCGCAGGCGCTTGCCGCCGACCAGCAGGCCGTGGCGCATCGCCGCGTCCAGGCGCGCATCGACGGTACCGTCGGTCAACAGCGCCTCTAACGTGGCGTCGACCCGAGCGCGGCTGGTGTCGCGGTGCTCGCGCAAGGAGGTGGGGCGCTCGCTTACCATGGGGGCGTATCCTCGGCGTTGTCGTCGGGGGAGGCGCTCGCTGCGGCGTCGGCCGGGCTCTCGAACGGCGTCATTGTGAGTTTACCGTCGCCGTCTTCACTAAGCGCGCGCACCTTGAGCTCGGCGCTGTCCAGGCGCTTTTGGGCGTCGCGGGTCAGCGTCACGCCCTCCTCGAATGCGGTCAGCGCCTCTTCCAAAGAGAGCTCGCCTGATTCCAGCCGCTCCACCAGGGTCTCCAGGCGGGAAACCGTGGCGGCAAAATCCTGTGAAGGGGGAGTGGTATCGCTCATTGACCCGTGCCTGCCTATTGGCGCCCATGCGTTGGGCGGCGAGTGTGCCTGCTATCGAGGGCACAGTATACACCCAGACCCAGAGGTGGTCTGCCCTTGCGCCCGCGGGGCTTGGCAGCCAACGTGCGCTGCGTTCATTTTGAAAACGCACACTTTTCATAAAGCCGGAACGCCGGGGAAGGCGCGGGCTGTGCTACCATAGCGGCCTTTCATGAACCGATAAACGGCGCGCGTCGCCGAACATAGAGGTTGATTCAGTCATGGCCAAAACGTCCCTGGACAAGAGCAAGATCAAAATCCTGCTACTCGAGGGCGTCCACCAGAGCGCGGTGGACAATTTTCGCAACGCCGGATATGAAAATATCGAGCACCTGCCTACGTCGCTGGACGAAGAGGCGCTGATCGATAAGATCCGCGATGTTCACTTCATCGGCATTCGTTCGCGCACGCAGCTCAACGAGCGCGTGTTCGCCGCGGCCGAGAAGCTGGTGGCGGTTGGCTGTTTCTGCATCGGGACCAACCAGGTCGATTTGAACGCCGCGCTCAAGCGCGGGGTAGCGGTGTTCAACGCGCCGTACTCCAACACCCGCTCGGTAGCGGAGCTGGTGCTTGCCGAAGCGATCATGCTGCTGCGCGGCATTCCGGAGAAAAACGCGCGCGCCCACCAGGGCGGCTGGCTGAAATCTGCCGCCAACTCCCACGAAGCCCGCGGCAAGACCCTGGGCATCGTTGGTTACGGCAGCATCGGCGCGCAGCTCTCGGTGCTGGCCGAGTCGCTGGGCTTCAACGTCATCTATTATGACGTCATCACCAAGCTCGGTATGGGCAACGCAAGCCAGGTCGGCAGTCTCGAGGAGCTTTTGAGCCGCTCGGACGTGGTCAGCCTGCACGTGCCGGATCTGCCCTCCACGCGCTGGATGATCACCAAAAAAGAGATCGCGGCGATGAAACCCGGGGCGATCTTCATCAACGCCTCGCGTGGAAGCGTGGTCGAGATCGAGCCGCTGGCCGAGGCGATCAAGTCCGGCCATCTCAACGGCGCGGCGGTGGACGTCTTCCCGGTCGAGCCCAAGGGCAATAGCGAAACTTTCGAAAGCCCGCTGCGCGGTCTCGAGAACGTCATTCTCACCCCGCACATCGGCGGCTCGACCCTGGAAGCCCAGGAGAACATCGGCATCGAAGTGGCCGAGAAGCTCACCACCTACTCCGATAACGGCACCACCATCACCTCGGTCAACTTCCCGGAAGTGGCGCTGCCCGCCCACCCGGACAAGCACCGCTTGCTGCACATTCACGACAACGTGCCCGGCGTGATGTCACAGATCAACCGCGTGCTCTCGGAAGACGGCATCAACATCTCTGGCCAGTACCTGCAGACCAACGAAAAGGTCGGCTACGTGGTGATCGACGTGGACAAGGCCTACGGCCCTCAGGCGCTGGAGGCGCTCAAGCAGGTCGAGCACACGCTCAAAATTCGCGTGCTCTACTCGTCGCACAATAGCTAAGCCTCTAGGGCTATAAGCCTGTAGCGCTAGCCATTGGCCAGCCGTTTCAAACCGGCCTCCTTCGGGAGGCCGGTTTTTTTGCGCCTTGGGCGGCGCTCACGCCAAATCGAACAGCAGCACATCGGCGCTGGCGGCGTCGGTCAGTTCGAGCGCCTCCTCGGGGTCGAGGGCGGCGGCGTCGCCGGCCAGCAGGCGCGTACCGTTGACCGTGAGCTCGCCCTTGACCAAGTGCAGCCACGCGTAGCGGTGGGGCGGCGGGGCGGGCAGGTCGCCATCGAACAGGCCGGTATACAGATTAACGTCCTGATGAAGGCTAATGGAGCCCTGGGCCGCGTTGGGCGAGGCGAGCAAACACCACCGCTGCTCGCGCTCGGCGCGGGGGAAGTGCTTTTGCGCGTAGCTCGGCGCCATGCCGGGGGTGGCGGTTTCGATCCAGATCTGCAGAAAGTGCAGGCCTTGAGTGTTGGAGGCGTTGTACTCGCTGTGGCGCACGCCGGTACCGGCGGACATGCGCTGCACGTCTCCCGGGCGCATGGTTTCGCCATTGCCCAGGCTGTCCTCGTGCGCCATCTCACCGTCGAGCACCCAGGAGATGATCTCCATGTCACGATGCGGATGGGTGCCGAAGCCGTGGCCCGGAGCGACGCGGTCCTCGTTGATGACTCGCAGCGCGCGAAACCCCATGTGCGCCGGGTCCATGTAGTTGGCGAACGAAAACGTGTGATACGAGCGCAGCCAGCCGTGGTCGGCGTAGCCGCGATCATTAGAGCGGCGAATGTTCATGCAGGTTCTCCGTGTCAATCCATGGCATTAACCAGTGCCGCTCACTATACGCCCGCCGCTGCGCGGGCAAAGTGAAGCTTTTCCCCCGATCGCGTCGATAAAATCGAGCGTTAACCGGCAAGCCGGCTTGATCTGCGTCAATCCGGCCTTGCTGCACCCGGGCAGCGCTTGCGTTAGAATGAGCGCGTTTTTTAACCCGGTCCGCCCTTTACGAGAGCGACTACCAGGAGAGTTCGATGACCCAACCTTCCTCGACGGCCCCCATCGTGGTGGCCGCGCTGTATAAATTCGTCACCCTCAACGACTTCGAGGCGCTACGCGAGCCGCTTAGACAGGCCATGGTCGATCACGGCGTGAAAGGTACGCTGCTGCTCGCCCGTGAAGGCATCAACGGCACCGTGGCCGGCTCGCGCGAGGGCATCGACTCCCTGCTCGAGTGGCTGAGTAGCGATGAGCGCCTTACGGATCTCGATCATAAAGAGTCGTTTTGTGACGAGATGCCGTTTTACCGCACCAAGGTGAAGCTCAAGCGCGAGATCGTCACCATGGGCGTTGACGGCGTCGATCCCAACGCGTCTGTTGGCACCTACGTCGAGCCGGAACAGTGGAACGACGTGATCAGTGACCCGGAAGTGCTGGTCATCGATACGCGCAACGACTACGAAGTGGAGATCGGCAGCTTCGAAGGCGCCGTCGATCCCAAAACCGCCACCTTCCGCGAGTTTCCCGAGTACGTGCGCAAGCATTACGATCCGGCCAAACACAAGAAGGTCGCCATGTTCTGCACCGGCGGCATTCGCTGTGAAAAGGCGTCGAGCTTCATGCTTAACGAGGGCTTTGAAGAGGTGTTCCATCTCAAGGGCGGCGTGCTGAACTATCTCGAAAAGGTGCCCGAGGAGCAGTCGCTATGGCGCGGTGAGTGTTTCGTGTTCGACAACCGCGTCACCGTGCGCCACGATCTGAGCGAAGGCGCTTTCGAGCAGTGCCATGCCTGCCGCCGGCCGATTTCCGAAGAGGATATGGCGGATGCGGCCTATGAGCCGGGCATCAGCTGCCCGCACTGCATCGACTCGCTGCCGGAGAAGACCCGCGCGGCGGCCCGCGAGCGCCAGCGCCAGATCGATCTGGCCAAGGCCCGCGGCGAGCCCCATCCGCTTGGCCATGATCAGCGCCGGCGCGCCTAAGCCGTTTTACTCTTTCGATTCTCGTTCGATAGCGCCGGTGGGCGCTATCGGCGTTTTTACCGCCAGAATGGGATTTATTTCCGCAAACGCGACATTCGCCTGCGCCTCGCGTTATCCTGATCGTTTTGCGCGGCGAGCGCTGCGCGGCAAGCGAGTTAAGGAGAACGTACGGTGAGTGAGGCCAAGCGCAGGTCCGTAGGACGCCCGGCCGGGGCGGCGAAAGCCAGCGGTGGGCACAGCCAGTCGCTGGTACGCGGCTTGACGCTGCTCGAGCATCTGGCGGCCAGCCCCTTGGGCATGGCGCTTTCCGAGCTCGCCGAGACGGCGGAGCTGGCGCCTTCGACCACCCACCGCCTGCTCCAGGCCCTACAGAGCCAGGGCTTCGTCACGCAAGAAGGCGAGCAGGGGCTTTGGCGCATCGACGTCAAGACGTTTCGTATCGGCAACAGCTTTCTGGAAGCGCGCGACGTGGTGGCCACCAGCCGCCCGTTTCTGCGCCGCCTCACTCAGGACACCGGCGAAACCGCCAACCTCGGCATTCGCGATGGCGCCACGGCGGTGTTTCTCGCCCAGCACGAATCCACCCAGATGATGCGCATGATCACCAAGCTCGGCTCGCGCGCGCCGCTTCACGCCTCTGGCGTGGGCAAGGCGCTGTTGGCGGGCATGAGCGACGACGAGCGCGCCGAGCTCTTGAGAGGCGATGCGCTGTCGCGCGTCACGCCCAACACCTTCTTCGACCCGGAGGCGATCGAGTTTGAGGTGCGCACCATTCGCGCCCAGGGCTTCGCCTGCGACCGCGAAGAGCACGCCATTGGCCTGCACTGCGTGGCGGCGTGTATTTTTGATGAGCGGCGCATGCCGCTGGCGGCGATCTCCGTCTCGGGGCCGATGGCGCGCATTCCCGAAGAGCGCCTGATGGCGCTTGGCGAGCTGGTGCGCGAGGCGGCGAACAATATCACCGCCCGGCTCGGCGGCCGGCTGCCCTAGCGCGTCGCGTACCGAATGTCTCTCCTGTAGCGCTCGACGCCCGTGGTCAGCCTTTTCTGGGTCGCGCTTTTAAGCGCCACGCTCTTGCCCGGCGGCTCCGAGGTGTGGCTTGCCCGCCAGTGGTGTCAGGGCGAGCCCTGGGTCGCCCTCTGGCTGGTGGCTACACTCGGCAACACGCTGGGCAGTTTGATCAACGTCGCCCTTGGCCGCTACGCCCGCCGGTTTCAGCACCGGCGCTGGTTTCCCGCTACGGCCGCCCAGCTTGCCCGCGCCAGCCGCTGGTACCAGCGCTTTGGTGCATACAGTTTGCTGCTGAGCTGGGTGCCGGTCATAGGCGACCCGCTCACCGTGGTGGCCGGTCTCTTGCGTCTTGCCTGGTGGCGCGCGGCGGCGCTGATCCTGCTGGCCAAGGGCGCGCGCTACGCGCTGGTGCTGGCGTTTTCCGCGCAGTGGCTGGCGCCTTACTGCCCTTAATGCCCGCGGCGGATAACCCGCCAAAGGGCGCCCATGTTACCCTGCCACGCGCTGCAAAAGGCGCGGCGCTGGACGCGAGGCGCCTGCTCGCTATGATTTGCATAACGCGGTTAAGCCGTTAGATTGAATACACTACTTCACCCAAAGGGAGACTCCGGTGTGACGCCATCACGTTTACTACCCTGGCTGGGCGTTTGGCTGCTTGCGCTTTTTGCCATGATGAGCCCGGCGCTGGCTCAAACCACGCTTAGCGCCGACGACGAAACCGCCGATTCGCCTCCCTCCTACGAGGCGCTGGCCGATCTGCTCGAAAACGATCAGGCGCGCCAGGAGCTGATCGAACGCCTGCGCAGCGAAGCCTCTTCGATGCCGGACGCGCTGGACGCCCAACTCTCCCCGGAGGCCGCTGCCGAAGGGGGCAATCTGGCCCCGGAAGACGTGTCGCTTCCACGCCAGCTCGCCGAGCTCACCAGCAGCGTGGTGGGCAATATCGGTACCCAGCTCGAGCAGGCGGCGGGGGTCGTCACCGGAATCTTTAGTGGCCAGAGCAGCGGCAGCTTTGATAGCGCGGCTTTCATCACCGCGGCGATCAATCTGGGCATCGTCATCGCCTCCACCTTCGTCATTTTCATGCTGTTTCGCCGGCTGGCGAAGTCACTGTTCACCAAGTTGAGCGGCTGGTCGCAGTACGGTGAGCGCTCGACCTCGATTCTGCGTCTGATTGGCTGCGTGATCATCGCAGCGCTGATCGACGCGCTGATCATCGGTGCCGCCTACGTGGTGGGTAATTTGATCGCTACCTTCGCGGTGGGCGAAACCGGCGAACTCTCCACGCGCGCCTCGCTGTTCCTCAACGCCTTTTTGGTCATCGAGCTAATCAAGGCGGCGTTTAGAATGCTCTTCTCGTCGCGCTACGAGGGGCTGCGCCTGCTGCCCATCTCGGCCAAGGAGGCGGGCTACTGGAACCGCTGGATTGCGCGGCTGGTCGGCATGGTCGGCTACGGCCTGATGGTCGTTGTGCCACTGATCAACTTCTATATCGCCCCGGCGCTGGGTCAGGCGGTCGGCACGCTGATCATGGTTTTGGCGTTCATCTACGCCGTGGCCGTGGTGTTGAGAAACCGCGTGCGCCTGCGCGACAACCTGAGCGATATGAGCCGCCAGAGCACGATGACGGCGAGCCGTATCTCCCTGAGGCTCTTTGCCCGTACCTGGCATTTATTCGCGCTGCTCTATTTCCTGATCGTGTTCGTGCTCACGCTGGTGCGCCCGGGCGACGCGCTGCCCTTCGTTCTGTTCGCCACGCTCAAAACGCTAGTCGCGGTGGTCATCGGCATTCTGCTCTCGAGCTTTTTGACCCAGTTCATCGGCCGGCGTATCGAGCTTTCGGCGGATCTTCGCCGCAAGCTACCGATGCTCGAACATCGCCTCAATAGCTACATCCCCAACGCCCTGCGCGTGATTCGCACCATCATTCTGGTGGCCGTGGTCATGGTCGTGCTGGATGCCTGGGGTGCTTTCAACCTGGCCGCCTGGTACGCCTCCGAGCGCGGTGCGCTCATCGTGGGCCGGCTGATCAGCATCGCGGTGATTCTCATCGTCGCGCTGGGCATTTGGCTGGCGCTGGCGAGTTTGATCGAGCACAAGCTCAACCCGGAAACCGGCGGTGGCGAGCCTTCGGCCCGGGCCAAAACGCTCTTGAGCCTGTTCCGTAACGCCCTGGCGATCGCCATGGTGACCATCACCGGCATGATTTTGCTGTCGGAAATCGGCATCAACATCGGCCCGCTGATTGCCGGTGCCGGGGTGCTGGGTCTGGCGATCGGTTTTGGCGCTCAGAAACTGGTGCAGGACGTGATCACCGGCGTGTTCATCCAGATCGAAAACGCCATGAACACTGGCGACGTGGTTACCGTGGGCGGCATCACCGGTACGGCGGAGCGTTTGAGCATCCGCTCGGTGGCGATTCGTGACCTTTCCGGTACCTACCACATCGTACCGTTCTCGAGCGTGGATACCGTCTCGAACTACATGCGCGAGTACGGCAACCACGTCGGCGAGTACGGCATCGCCTACCGCGAGAGCATCGACTACGCCATCGAGCAGCTTCAGCTGGCCTATGAGGATCTTAAGGCCAGCGAAGAGCACGGCTTCAAGCTCTTGGCGGACATGACCGTGGCCGGTGTGACCGCGCTTGCCGACAGCTCGGTGAATATCCGCGTGGTCATCAAGACCACACCTGGCGATCAGTGGGGCGTGGGCCGGGCCTTCAACCGGCTGGTCAAGATGCGCTTCGACGAAGCCGGCATCGAGATCCCGTTCCCGCACACCACGCTCTACTTCGGCGAGGACCGCGACGGCAAGGCGCCGCCCGCGAACCTGCGGATTCTGGACTCGACGGCCAAGGAGAAGAGCGCCGTTCAAACGCCCATCTCCGAGGCAACGCCGCCCAGCCAGCAGACCAGCGAGGCGGATCACAAAACGCCGCACCATGACGACGTGGACGACGCCGACGAGACCTGAGACGTTTAAGGACGCGTCAGTAACGACCAGCGGGGCCGCCTTCGGGCGGCCCCGCTGCGTTTAAGGCGCGTGCTGTTGCCGTCCAATCGCGCATTCAGGATGCCGATTACGTCTACAGGGCCTTCCACTCGGTGGCCTATGGCTTGTAAATGACGGAGTACATTCCTTTTTTGCCTTTTCTGGATGGTGCCGGGTTTTTTTAAAGCGTTATCGGCTCGATGCATTCCAGCAAGGCATGCGTTGGGCGGTTTTTTTCGTTTGTGAAGGGCGTATACCTCTGCTTTCATGAAAGGCATCCCTTTTTATCCGCGTGGGCCGCCGGCTTTGCGCTTTGGCATGCCCTCATTCATCCCGGAGACCCCCATGACACAGCAACGTTATCTGCCCGCCAACGAGATTCGCGATCGCTTCTCGAAGGCGATGTCCGACATGTATCAAACGGAAGTGCCCCAGTACGGCACGCTGCTGGAGTTGGTGGCCGAGGTGAACCGGGAAACGCTGGAAGAGCATCCGGAGCTACGCCAGCGCCTGGAGGCGCAGGACGAGATGACCCGGCTCGGCGTCGAACGCCACGGTGCAATCCGCGTTGGCTCTCCCGACGAGCTTTCGATGCTGCGCCGCCTGTTCGCCGTGATAGGGATGTACCCGGTAGGGTATTACGATCTGTCCGAGGCGGGCGTGCCGGTCCACTCGACCGCCTTTCGTCCCATCGATGATGACGCCTTGGCGCGCAACCCCTTTCGCGTGTTCACCTCGCTTTTGCGTCTTGAGCTGATCGAAAGCGACGCGCTGCGCCAGCGCGCCAAGCGGATTCTCGACCAGCGCGATATCTTCACCTCGCAAGCCCGCGAGCTGATCGAACGCTTCGAAGCCCAGGGCGGACTCACTGAGGACGAGGCCGCGCAGTTCGTCGAACAGGCGCTGGAAACCTTTCGCTGGCACAAGGACGCCACGGTCGATCTCGAGACTTATCAGGCGCTTCACGATGAGCACCGCCTCATTGCCGACGTGGTCTGCTTTCGCGGCCCCCACATCAATCACCTGACGCCGCGCACGCTGGATATCGACGAAGTACAGCGGCGCATGCCGGGCGTGGGCATCAACCCCAAGGCGGTGATCGAAGGGCCGCCCCGCCGGGAGTGCCCGATCCTGCTGCGCCAGACCAGTTTCAAGGCACTGGAGGAGACGACCCGCTTTGCCGGCGACGCCGAAGGCACGCACACCGCGCGTTTCGGCGAGATCGAGCAGCGCGGCACGGCGCTCACCCCCAAGGGCCGCGCCCTGTACGATCAGCTGCTGGGTGAGGGCCGAAAGCGCGCGGCGGGGCTCGACAACGACGCCCATCAGGCGGTGATGGGCGAGGTTTTCGAGGCCTTCCCGGATGATCTGGAGGCCATGCGTCAGCAGGAGTTGGGCTATTTTCACTACCACCTGACCGCGGCGGGCAAGGCGTCGGCCCCTCAGCCCGGCGTGGAGATCGAGGCGCTGATCACTGAAGGGCTGGTCGAGGCGCAGCCGATCACCTACGAGGATTTTCTCCCGGTCAGCGCGGCGGGTATCTTCCAGTCCAACCTGGGCGGCGGCGAGAACGACGCCTATGCGGGCAACGCCAACCGCGATGCCTTCGAGCAAGCGCTCGGCGCACCGGTGACCGACGAACTGGCGCTTTACGCCGAACGCGAGCGAGCCTCGAGGCAGCGCGTGCTGGCGGCAATAGCGGGGTAGATCGAAAAGCAGGGTGGCCGGATCTGGCGGGGAGCTCAGCTCTGCTCAGCATGTTTGGTCAGATGCTCGACGAACCGGCGCACTTTGGCCAGCTCGCCCAGGTGCTCCGGGTAGACCAGATAATAGGCGTTGGCGCTACTGAACCGGTGGTGCCAAACGATCGCCAGCTTGCCAGCGGCCAGCTCCTCTTCCACGGTAAAGTAAGGCACCAGCGCCACCCCGCCGCCGGCCATCGCCGTACGCAGAATCATGGGAAAGGTCTCAAAGCGATGGCCGTGATAGCTTCGATCGGTCGCGACATTCTGGTCGGCGAACCAGTGGTGCCAGGCATCGGGGCGCGTCGATAGATGCAGTAGCGACAGACCGGCCAGATCCTCCGGCCGGGTGATCCGGTGGCGCTCGATCAGCGTCGGGGACGCAACGACCACCATCTCTTCGTCGAGAAGCTTGTGGCAGGCCAGGCTCGGCCAACTGCCGTGCCCGTAGAAAAAAGCGACATCAATGGACTGTTGCTCGAGATCGAAATCCTCCACTCGTTCGTGAAACTCCAGGCTAATGCCCGGGTTGGCGGCGATGAAGTCGGGCAGTTTATTCGCTAGCCAGCGGCTGCCGAAGCTTGGCAGCGTGGCCACCTTCAGTACTTCGCTGTTACCGCTATAGGTCATGACGGCTTGAGCCGACATCTCGATCTGAGTGAGCACCTTGCGCACGTCGCTTAGGAACATCGCGCCTTCCGGGGTGAGCAGAAGGCTTCGACGCACGCGGCGAAAAAGCTTGTGTTGAAGGATCGCCTCCAGGTGCGCCACCTGCTTGCTCACCGCGCTCTGCGACAGGTTCAGCTCGTCGGCCGCGCGGGTGAAGCTCAGATGGCGGGCCGCCGCTTCGAAACACTGCATGGCGGCGGTGGAGGGTAGGTGTCGCGATGCCACGGGCGCTCCTGATCGTCTGGGCCGCTCCGGCGTCGTGGGAGCAGATGGGCGAGCCATCATAGCGCAAACGTCAGTGCCATCCGAAAGACATCAGTCGATAATCCCTTGCTCCCGGGCCATCGCAAACGCTGCCTGTGGCCCGTTCCAGAGCGAGGGCAGCAAAAAGAACGAGACCGGCACGGCGGTGATGACGATGAACTGCTGGAGCGCGGCGATCTGGCCTTCGCGCATGGCCAGAAGCACCGCGGCCATGATGGCCATGACCACGCCCCAGAAGGCGCGCAGAAAGCGGCTGGGCTCGTCGTGACCGGCGCCCACCATGGCGATGGAGTAGCTCATCGAGTCGCCGGTGGTGGCCACGAAGATCGTCGTTAGCAGCAAAATAGCCAGCGCCATCCAGGTGCCGCCGGGCAGCGCCTTGGCTACGGTCAGCGTGGCGATGTCGAACTGGAAGGCCTGCAGGGCATCGCTGAGATCGATCGCGCCGGTCATCTGGTAGAAGATGCCGGAGCCGCCGAGCAGCGTGAACCACACCGTGGTGGCAATCGGGGCGATGACCGACACGGCGAGGATCATTTCGCGAATGGTGCGCCCGCGGGAAATCCGCGCGACGAAAATCGCCATTAGCGGGGCAAAGGCGATGAACCAGGCGTAGAAAAAGACGATCCACCACTGCATCCACTCCGCCGGGGCGGTTTCCGCGGTCATGGTGACCATCTTGAAGAAGTCACCGAGATACGTGCCCATGCCGGCGAAGTAGCTATTGAACAAGAACAGCGTCGGGCCGAACACGAAGATCACCGCGCCAATGATGAGCGCCAAAATGACGTTGAAGCGGCTAAGAAGCTGCATGCCTTTTTGCACGCCGCTGACCGACGACAGCACGTAGATCACGCCCAGCACCACCAGCACGGCCAGCTTGGTATAGAAGTTGTTGGGTAACCCGAACAGATCGTGCAGGCCAAAGCTCACTTGGGTGGCCAGAAAGCCGACCGGCCCGACGGTGCCCGCGACCACCGCAATGACGCAGCAGGCGTCGATCAGCCCGCCCAGCGGGCCGCGCAGCAAGCGCTCGCCGAGCACCGGATAGAGCAGAGTGCGTGGCTGCAGCGGTTGGCCTTTCACGTAGTGGGCGTGGGCCAGCACGATGGCGGTGAGCGAGCCCAGAATCGCCCAGCCGACGAAGCCCCAGTGAGTAAAGGATTGCGCCAGCGCCCCGGGTACCGCGGCGGGCACGTTGGGGTCGGTATCGAAGGCCGGCGGCACGACCACGAAGTGGTAGATCGGCTCACCGGCGGCGAAAAACACGCCACCACCGGCCAACAGCGTACACAAAATGATCGAGATCCACTTGAACGTGCTCAGTTCTGGTGCATCCAGGTTGCCGATTTTGGCCTTGCCCGCCGGCGACAGCGCAATGCCGATGGCGATGAAGAAGGTCACCAGCATCATGAACTGGAAGTAGGTGCCGAACATCAGCGCGCTCCAGGCGAAGCCCTGGCTGATGGTGTCGGCGACCAGATTCAGGTCATAGAAAGAGAAGGCAAGAAAAGCGACGATAAATCCGATGCTTAGGATAAGTACAACGGGGTCGCCTAGCGTAGAACGCCTGCGGCTGTCACCGTCGTGAGCCGATGGTTTCATCAAGAAGAACACCTTTGGTGGGACGAGAAGAAAACGCGTCAGTGTGTAAATCGCGGGTAAAAAAAAGCGCCATTGGGGAAATGGCGCGAGGACAGGAAACAGCGTTTAGTATACAAGCCGAGTAGACGAAAGTCGAATATGTTTTTCTTTGGTGCGTAAAAAAAGTATCGCGCACCGTTTGGGCGCGCCCGCGCCGCGTTGAGTTACCCGTGACGTTTTTCAAGCTGCTGAATTCATTGAAATTGGCTGTGTCTGGCAACGTTGCTGCACTGTTCAGAGCATTTTCATCTGTATACAAGGTGCTCTCGATGACTCATCGCATTAACCCCTTTGGGGCAGGGAAAGCGGTTTGGCTGGGCCGGGCCTGCGCATTGACGCTTGCGGGGTTGCCCGCGCTAGCACTGGCCGATACGCCAGTTCGTTTTCAGCTGGATTGGCGTTTCGAGGGGCCGTCGGCGCCGTTTTTGATGGCGCAAGAGAAGGGCTATTTCGCCGAAGAGGGCTTGGACGTGCAGATCGATTCCGGTAGCGGCTCGGCCGGGGCGGTCAATCGGGTGGCCTCCGGCGCCTACGAAATGGGTTTTGGCGATTTGAACGCGGTGATCGAGTTTTTGGCTGAAAACCCGGAGGGCCCCGGTATTCATGGGGTCTACGTACTCTACGACGGCACGCCCGCGGCGGTCTTTGCGCGTAAGGACCGTGGCATCGAAACCCCGGCGGATTTGGTCGGTAAAACCATCGCCGCGCCGACCTTCGATACGGGCTATCGCGCCTGGGACGCCTTTGCCGCGGCCAATGACCTCGCCCCCGACGCGGTGACGTGGCAAAACGTCGACCCAACGCTTCGCGAAACGCTGCTGATGCGCGGCGACGTCGATGCCATTACGGGCTTTTACTTCACCAGCCTTCTGAATCTGGAAGAGCGCGGCATGAGCGAAGAGGAGCTCACGATCATGGCGTTTCCCGAGTTCGGCGTGCCGATCTACGGTAACGTCATCATCGCAAGCGACGCCTTTGCCGAAGAGCACCCCGACGCCGTCGAGGGCTTTTTGCGCGCCTTCAACCGGGCGCTGGCGGAGACGCTGGACGACCCCGAAGCCGCGGTTGAGTACGTCAGCGCGCGCGATGGTTTGATCGATGCCGCCGTCGAAACAAGGCGTTTGGAGCTTGCCATCGAGAGCGTCATCGACACGCCCTACACGCGCGCCAACGGCGTGGGCGACGTCGACGATGAGCGCCTTGGCCAGGCCATCGAGCTGGTCGCCGAGAGTTACGATTTGCCCACCGTTCCCACGCCGGAACAGGTATTTACCTCACGGTATCTTCCCTCTGTCGAAGCTCGGGCGCTGTTTTCGGAGGCCGAGTAATGCGCCAAGCGTTCGTGCGCTTTGACGATGTCAGCCTCTCCTATGACGGCGTGGAGAACGCCATCGAGCAGATCGACCTGGACATTTTTGAGGGCGAGTTCGTCGCCTTCGTGGGGCCATCGGGCTGCGGTAAATCGACTTTCATGAAGCTCTGCACCGGGCTTCACGCGCCGAGCAACGGCGCGGTGAGCGTGGACGGAGACCCCGTGACCGGCCCGCTCAAGATCACCGGCATGGCGTTTCAAAACGCCAATCTGCTGCCCTGGCGCACCACGCTCGATAATGTGTTGCTGCCGCTGGAGATCGTCAAACCCTACCGCCATCAATTTCGCCGCCGGCGCGAGGAGTTCGTCGGCTGGGCGCGGGCGCTTCTGGAAACCGTTGGGCTTAAAGGCTACGAGGATAAATACCCCTGGCAGCTTTCCGGCGGCATGCAGCAGCGCGCCTCGATCTGCCGGGCGCTGATCCATCGGCCGAAACTTTTGATGCTCGACGAACCCTTCGGCGCACTCGATGCCTTCACCCGGGAGGAGCTTTGGTGTGTGCTGCGCGATCTGTGGGAGGCGCAGCGCTTTACCGTGGTGCTGGTCACCCACGACCTGCGCGAGGCCGCGTTTTTGGCGGACACCGTCTACGTCATGAGCCGCCGCCCAGGCCGGGTGATCGAGCAGCGCGCCATTGAGCTGCCGCGCCCGCGCTCGATCGACTCCACCTATGAAAAGCCCTTTATCGATCTGGTGCACGCATTGCGAAGCCGGATCGGCGACGTGCGTGCAAGTTAAAAGGTTCCTTATGAAACGACCGGGTAAAACCACCGAGCGCCTGGCGCCCTGGATCGCCGTGGCGGTGCTGGTGCTGGTATGGGAGGCCGCGGTGCGGCTTTTCGATGTGCCGAGCTTCATCTTCCCAAGCGCTCTCGACACCGCCAACGCGCTCGTCGACTACGCCGGGCCCATCGGGCGCCACTCCTGGCAAACCTTCTGGACCACGCTGATCGGCTTTGGCCTCGGTGTGGCGGTGGGGCTGGTGCTAGGCTTCATCATTGGCTCGTCACGTTTTTTGTATAACGCCTGCTACCCGCTGCTTGTCGGCTTCAACGCCATTCCCAAGGTCGCCTTCGTGCCCATCCTGGTGGTCTGGTTCGGCATCGGCTCGATCCCGGCGATCCTGACCGCCTTTTTGATCTGCTTTTTCCCCATCGTGGTCAACGTGGCGACAGGGCTTGCGACGCTCGAGCCTGAGATGGAGGACGTGCTGCGCGTGCTCGGCGCGCGGCGCATCGACGTGCTGCTCAAGGTCGGCATGCCGCGCTCGCTGCCCTACTTTTTCGCCTCGCTGAAGGTGGCGATCACTTTGGCATTCGTGGGCACCGTGGTGTCGGAAACCGTGGCGTCGAACCAGGGCATCGGCTATCTGATGATGAGCGCCGGCTCGCAGATGCGCATGGGGCTGGTGTTTGCGGGCTTGATCGTGATCAGCGCCATGGCCATGGTGATGTACGAGCTGTTCGCGGTGCTGGAAAAGCGCATGACGGCCTGGGCGCACCGCGGTCAGTAAGGGCTGATGCGCAGGGTTTGAGAAAAATTCTTAAAAACAAGGCTTACCAGCGGTACAGGAGCGAGGCGCTGGTGGTGTTGTCGGTGCGCTCGATGGTATCCGGCGGCGGCTGTGAGTTGTGCTTGATCTCGTGGGACAAGCGCATCGAGATCCGCGGCGTCACCCGAGCGGTCAGGGCGGTGAAGGAGCGCGAGGTGGTGTTTTCCGACGTGTACTCGACGGACATCTCCTGCTCGAAATCAGTGCCCTCGGCGAACCCAAAACGGTACGCAAGCGCAGTGTAGGCGACGGCCAGCTGCTGGTCGTCGTACTCGCGCAGCCGGTCGTTGCGATAGCCCGGACCCGCCTCGAGCGACAGCGACTGTCTATCGCCTGCGAGCAGTTGGCGCCCGTAGCCGCCGATCACCGAGAGCTGCTGGTCGTAGCCGGCGAAGCGGTCCTTTTCCCAACGGGCGAAGCCGAACAGATAGTGCGGGCCGTTGAAATCAAAGCGCTCGCGCCCGGCCAGCAGATACTGCTCGGCGCTGGTTTCCCCATCCTTGGTGACGTTTCGCACCTCGCCGCGCAGAGAGTGGGTCAAGTTGCCGGTCAGCCAGGTCAGGCGGGTCTTGCCGATCAGCGTTTGGCTGTCGGTATTGCCCGAAAGATGGGTGAAGCCGAGCTCGGCATCGCCGGTGAAGTTCGGTGAACCGTCGTCCGGCGGGGGCGGGGCGTAGAACGGGTTGGCCATCGTCGCCCCTGCAAACAGCGGCCAGCACACCAGTACACTGCTTCTCAATAAAGTAAGCACGTTACCTTCTTTTCCAAAATTCACGAAAGCGAACCACGCCCGGTCGCGCAAAAGCGCCATAGATTACCGTGGCTTTGGCCTGCGTGCCATAATGACGCCTTTGCGCCCGCTGAGTTCCCTCATGTCGTTGTCCCGGCCTTCGCTTGCCGATTTGAAACCCGGCCAGCGGCCCCGTTCCCGGCGCCGCTGGTACAAACGCAGCTTTCGCCTGCAGGTCATGCTGCTGGTGGGGCTGTTGCTGGCCGGTATGCTGCTGGCCCAGGGCACGTATCTGAATCACCGCAAGGCCGATATCGTCACCGCCCAGATGGGCGAGCGGGCGCTGGCGGTGGCGAAAACCGTGGCGGGCATGCCGAGCATCGTCGCCGCTTTTGACACCGACGACCCGGCGCGCATCATCCAGCCTTTGGCCGAGCGGGTGCGACTGGAAACCGGCGCCCGCTACGTGGTGGTGGGCAACGCCCAATCGATTCGCTACTCCCACCCCGTGCCGGAGCGCCTGGGCCAGCGGATGGTCGGCGGCGACAACGACCAGGCGCTGCGGGACGGGCAGTCCTACGTCTCCGAGGCGACCGGCACGCTCGGCACGGCGATGCGCGGCAAGGCGCCGATTCGGGATGAGGCGGGCAACATCATCGGGCTGGTCTCGGTCGGCTTTCTGGTCGACCGGGTGGAGATGGATGCGGCGCGCTACACAAGCCTTGGCTGGATGCTGGTGGGCCTGATGATCCTGCTCGGCTTTGCCGGCGCGTACGTGCTCTCCCAGCACTTGAAGAAGGTGATTCTCGGGCTCGAGCCCTACGAAATCGCCCGGCTCGCGCTGGAGAAAGAGGCCATTTTGCAGTCCATCCACGAAGGCATTCTGGCGGTCAACCGCGAAGGCCACATTACGCTGGTGAACCAGCAGGCGCGTCGGCTGATGGAGCTGCCCGACGACCAGGCGCTGCTCGGTCAGCCGATTCGCGAGGTGGTGCCCAACTCCCGGCTTCTGGAGGTGCTCAAGCGCGGCGAACAGGAGTTCGACCAGCAGATGTGGCTGGGCGATCATCCTGTGGTGGTCAATCGCGTGCCGATCATCGATGAGGGCGAGATCGAAGGGGCGGTGGCGACCTTTCGCAGCCGACGCGAGATCGTCGATCTTTCCGAGGCGCTGACCCAGGCGAGTCGCGATGTCGACATGCTGCGCGCCCAGGCCCATGAGTTCTCCAACAAGCTCTACACCATTTCCGGTCTCTTGCAGCTTGGGCGCGTCGAGGAGGCGCTCAAGCTGATTCATCAGGAGAGCGAACGCGCCCAGAAGCAGATGAGCTTTTTGATGAGCCACGTGGCGGACACGGTGCTAAGCGGCACCTTGCTTGGCAAGCTGACTCGGGCGCGCGAGCTTGGCGTAGCGCTCGAGATCGACGAGCAGAGCTCGCTGTCGCAGCCGCTGACGCCAAGCGGCCAGGAGGTGATGATGACCGTGGTGGGCAACCTGCTCGACAACGCCTTCTTTGCCACGCTTCACGGCCCCCGCGCGGATTCACCGACGGTGCGGCTGTTCTTTACCGATCTGGGCGAGCAGCTCGTCATCGAAGTGGACGACAACGGCCCGGGCGTGTCCGCCGAGCACGTCGAGTCGATTTTCAGCGAGGGCTTTTCGACCAAGACCGGCCAGCACCAGGGGCTGGGCCTGGCCCTGATCGCGCGGCTTTGCCGGCAGTACGGGGGAGACGTCACACTCGAGGAGAGCGAGCTGGGCGGGGCCTGCTTCATCGCCGTGCTGAACCGTTCGCTGTGCGTGCAGACCGGGCCTGATTAGCCCGTGGTAGACTGCTAAGCCAGCTCGGCGCATGACGACACTATCACTAACGACCATAGTAATAACGACGATACCCATAACAACGAATACCTATAACGACATCGACCCTGGAAGCGCTATGGCGGCACACGAGTACGGTATCCTGGTGGTGGAGGACGATTTTCGCATCGCCGATATTCACCGCGCGTTCATCGAACAAAACGACGGCTTCAAGGTGGTCGGCCAGGCGCGAAGCGGCGCCGAGGCCCGCGAGCAGATGGCGCGCCACGGCGAAAGCGTTCACTTGGTGCTGCTGGATGCCTATCTGCCGGACGTTCAGGGGCTCGAGCTTCTCTGGGCGCTGCGCCGCGACTATGTCCACGTCGAGATCGTCATGGTCACCGCCGCCCGCGAGGTAGAGACCATCAGCGAGGCGCTGCGCGGCGGCGTGTTCGACTACCTCATCAAGCCCGTCGAGGCACAGCGCATGCAGCAGATGCTGGCGCGCTTTCAGCGCGAGCGGGCCCAGCTCGCCTGTCGCCAACAGATGAGCCAGGCCGAGCTCGATCGCATGCTGGCGCGAGTGCAGCCACCCGCCCCGCCGGTCGCCGGTCGCAGCCTGCCCAAGGGCATCGACCGCCTAACGCTTCGCGCGATCGTCGAGGCGCTGCAGCACGCCGACCATCCGCTGGCCGCTGCTCAGGTAGCCAAGGCCATGGGGGCCAGCCGCTCCACCGCGCGGCGCTACCTGGAGTATCTAGTCTCGGTGCACGTGGTCGAGGCGGAATTGGGCTATGGTGATGTAGGTAGGCCCGAACGCCGCTACCGCTTACAGCGCACCAGCACCGAGTATCTCGAAACGCTGTAATCCTTTCCGCCGTTCCCGCCTTCGACGCCTGGGCTCGTGAACACAATGAACAAAATGCCCACAATGCTCTTTTTGTGCATTATGTCCAGAAGCTTGTTGCCAGGTCCTATCCTCTTCTAACGTCTCGCCGTTGCACGATCAGCGCGGTGCATCATCACAACAAGTGCAGCGCACGACTTACCAAGCACCGCTTTAATAAGCACCACAACAATAGATCACCTTCAGGAGAGCGCCATGACCCTCACGTCCTCATTCAAGTACGTCACGCTGCTGGCTCTGCCGCTGGCCGCCGCTTCATTCGCCACTACCGCCGCCGCCTTCGACCCCACCGGTAAGGTCGAGTGCATCGCGCCGTCGGATCCGGGCGGCGGCTGGGACTTCACCTGTCGAAGCGTCGGTAACGTGATGCAGGAGCTCGACCTGGTGCCGGCCAACGTGCAGACCATCAACATGGCCGGTGCCGGCGGCGGCGTGGCCTTTGCCCACGTCGTAAGCAAGCGCGCCGGCGACGACCAGCTGCTGGTCGCCGCCTCGACCGCGACCACCACGCGCCTGGCCCAGGGGCAGTTTCCCGGGCTTTCCGCGGATATGGTCAACTGGGTCGGCGCATTGGGCGCCGATTACGGCATCATTGCGGTCTCCGCGGACTCTGAATACCAGGATCTCAACGACCTGATGGACGCGCTGAAGGACGATCCGCGCAGCGTCAAATTCGCCGGCGGCAGCGCCCGGGGCGGCTGGGATCATCTCAAGGTGCTGATCGCCGCCCAGGCCGCCGAGGTCGAAAATCTACCGCGCATCGCCTATTTGTCCTACAACAATGGCGGCGAAGCGCTGACTCAGGTCATCGGCGGCCACGTGGATGCTTTCACCGGCGACATCACCGAAGCCCAGGGCTTCATGGAGTCCGGCGATCTGCGCGTGCTGGCGGTGCTCTCGGAAGAGCGCCTGCCCGGTGATTTCGCCGATATTCCCACCGCCCGTGAGCAGGGCATCGATGCGCTCGGCCCCAACTGGCGCGGCTTTTACATGCCCGCCGATATCTCTGACGACGCCCTGGCTTACTGGACCGACGCCATGGATACGATCTATGAGAGCGAAGAGTGGCAAAACGTCATGTCGCAAAACGGCCTGATGCCGTTTCACATGACCGCCGGCGAGTTCGAGGCGTTCGTGCTCAATCAGATCGATGAAATCGAGCAGATCTCTCAAGATATCGGGCTGATTCAGTAATGACATTTAACGACCGCATCTTTGGGGTCCTGTTGATCGTCCTGGCCGTCGCGTACGGCTGGGCCGCCTCGCAGTTTCCCGTACCGTTTGGTGGCGGCGAGGCGGTGGGGCCGGATACCTTCCCCAAGCTTTTGGCCGTGGTACTGGCCATCTCCAGCCTCTACCTGATCGTGCGCCCCGACCCGGATAACGCCTGGCCCTGGAGTCGCACCGGCGTCGAGTTGATCGTCGCCGTGGTGGTGCTGATTCTTTACGCGATGCTGCTGCAGCCGTTGGGCTTCATCATCAGCACTACGCTGGCCGTAGGCACGCTTTGCTGGCGCATGGGCGCACCGCCCGTGAAGGCTTACGTGACCGGGGCCGTGGCCGGGGTGATCGTCTACTTCCTGTTCAGCTACGGGCTGGATCTCGCCCTGCCGCTGGGGCTGCTCTCCTTTCTGGAGGTGAACTGATGGAAACCCTTGGTTTTTTGATGGACGGGTTCGGGGTAGCGCTTCAGCCCCATAACCTGATGTTCGCCTTGATGGGGGCCTTTTTGGGTACCTTGATCGGGGCGCTTCCGGGGCTGGGCCCGGCCAACGGCGTGGCCATTCTGATTCCGTTGGCCTTCAGTTTGGGGCTGGCGCCGGAAACCGCGCTGATCATGCTGACCTCGGTTTACGCCGGGGCGATGTACGGCGGGCGTATCTCGTCGATCCTGCTCAACATTCCCGGCGACGAGCCGGCCATGATGACCTGCCTGGACGGCTACCCCATGGCCCAGAAGGGCAAGGCCGCCGAGGCGCTAGCGATCTCCGCCATTGCTTCCTTCATCGGCAGCCTGGTCGCAACCGTGGGCCTGATTTTGCTGGCGCCGCTGCTGGCCAAATTTGCGCTGACGTTTGGCCCGGCGGAGTACTTTGCGCTGTTCATGCTGGCGTTTGCCACCCTGGGCGGCATCACCGGCAAGAACCCGGTCAAAACGGTGGTCGCGGCATGTCTGGGCTTGATGATCGCCACGGTGGGCATCGATAACACCGGGGTGCAGCGCTATACCTTCGGTGTGCTCGAGCTTTTCGAGGGCGTCGACTTCATCATCGCCATCGTCGGCCTGTTCGCCATTTCCGAGCTTTTGTTCTTCATCGAGGAGCGCGCCGGCGGTGGCAAGGAGAACATGAAGGTCAACAAGCTTGCGCTGAGCTGGCGTGAGATTCGCGATATCCTCCCCACCAGCCTGCGCGGTGGCGTGCTGGGCTTTATCGCTGGCGTATTGCCGGGGGCCGGCGCGTCCCTGGGTAGCTTCATCAGTTATACCCTCGAAAAGAAGGTGGTCGGCAAGAAGGGCCATTTCGGCCAGGGCGACCCGCGCGGCGTAGCCGCCCCGGAGGCAGGTAACAACGGCGCCTCGAGCGGCGCGTTAGTGCCCATGCTGACCCTTGGCGTGCCCGGTAGTGGCACGACCGCGGTACTGCTGGCACTGCTGATTTCGCTGAACATCACCCCCGGCCCGCTCATGTTCACCCAGAACGCCGATATCGTCTGGGGCGTGATTGCGGCGCTGTTGATCGGTAACTTCCTGCTGCTGTTGCTCAACATCCCGCTGGTGGGCATTTTCGTGAAGCTTTTGTCGATTCCGCCGATGTACCTGCTGCCGGTGGTGACAATGGTGGCGTTCGTGGGGATCTACTCGATCAGCAACACGACGTTTGACCTCTACTTCATGGTGGCCTTCGGCGTGGGCGGCTACATTCTGCGCAAGCTGGAGATACCGCTGGTGCCGGTGATTCTGGGGCTGCTGCTGGGCCCGGAAATGGAGAAGAATCTGCGCCACGCCATGGAAATTTCCGACGGCGACTGGATGATCCTGTGGGACAGCGGCCTGGCAATCGGCCTGTGGGTCTTCGCCGGGGTAGGGCTGATCCTTCCGTATCTGCTGGGCCCGCTGCTGCGTAGGCGCATGCAAAAGCCTATCGAAAAGGGCACTCCGGAGAGCGATTGATCCAGTTGCTCGAGGCTGTAAAGCGGGATGTGCAAGCGCTGATTGCTCCCGTTCCCGGCCAGGACCGTTCCTTTCTGCTGGCGCCCTTCGGGGCGCCTTTTTTGATTCCCGGTTTGGTTTGATGAAAGCCCACGGCAATGGCGCCTCCAAGGGGTAATCGTTAATATTTGACGTTTGATCCTTATCGCTTTTGGGAGCTACCGTGAAACTGCCGCTTTATGTCCTGTTGGCGCTATCCACAATAGCGCTGTCCGCTAACGCCGCGCCCACAGTGTTGGCACCCTCCAATGCAGACTCTCGGGCGTACCAGATAGGCCTGGCCAGTACGACGAGCGTCGAGGGCGAAGAGCCTCTGGAGAGCGAGGTGAGCGTCATTGCACAGGCGGCGCGGTTTCGTATTGAAAGCCCGATGCATGGGCCAGAGAGCGACGCGTTTTTGCTTCGGGTTAAGCCGCTTTGGTTGGTGACCCTAGGAAACGGTGAACGAGTCGACACTGCAACCGGCGGTGAGTGGGCGGGCGCCCGTGTCTGGCTCGAACAGGGCTTTGACATCACGCTCGATCGCGATGGTGCGGCCGTCGGCGGTCTTCAAGCGCCCCCATCAGACGCTGCTGGTGCTTCCGACATGCCGAGCGAGCTTGGTGAGCCGCTGCTCGACCAGCAGGCCGTTCCGGTGCTGCCGGTGGCGCTGGAGCTCGAACCGGGGTGGAGCACGACCGCTCCATTTGCCGGGCTGGAAAACGCGCGGTTCGAGGTGCTCGACGTGACACCGGAGTATGCCTATATCGATATCGTCGCCGAGGAGGCGGGCACTTCTCTGGCGGGGCTGGTCAAGCTCGATCGAACAACGGGTTGGATTCAGAACCAGGTAGTGACCACGCATACAGCGCTTTCGCCCTCGGTCGATACGTCGGCCGAATCGCTTTTTCGAACAACGGCCTTCGTTCCGCTGGAGGCACAGGAGGAGATGGCGAATCCCTACTATACCAGCATGCTATATTTTGGTTCGTGGGAGGCCGGGCTACGTGACGGTCGGGGCGCAAAGCCGGCCAGCGAAGCGGTCGTTTTCGACGCAACAAGCTCGCTAGATGTCGGGGAGAACTATCTTTTGTTAGAGCTGCGCCAGTCAGTGCAGACGCCCGACGCTATCGGACATCTGAAAGTCACCGAACTTGAATTGAAGGATGCTTCCGGCGAGCCGGTCGACGTGCAGACCATCCTCATGCCGATGACGGTCACCGATACTGCCGACGGCGTCATTTCGTCATTTGCTGTCCAAGCGCTCTCCCTGACGGACACCCGAGAGCTGCTCGGTCGTATCGAGACGGCGACGGCGCACATTGAGTGGCGACCGGCCACCCGCCAGCACCTGACGCTCGTTCCGGATGACGAAGGGGTGGCTCACGTGCGCCATGATGAAATCGAGGCGGACATCAGGCCCTTGCCAGAGGGTAGGGCGGAGTTAGTAGTAACGGGCTCGCCCCAGGATCGCACTCGCTGGAGAGTCACCAGCGATGAGGAAGTAACCGGCCGGGTGTACGCCTATGAGCGGGGGCCGAGCTGGCTGACGCCCGGCGAAAGTCGGAATCGCCAACTGGCGTCGGCGCACCCTGAAGGGCGGCGCATCGTGCTCTCCTCCATGCCCACCCAAGTCGATCTATGGGTCGATCAGTTCGAAGACGCGCCAGCGGCGACGCACGTCGTGGAGTTTAACCGCGATGGGAAAGAGTAACCGACTCGCTTCAACGGTGCCTGCTTTACGTTCGAAAAGGCACCGCTGAAAAGAATCGTTTTGGTGCGGACGGTTATTTTGGTGCATCGAAAACGTGCTTGGCGGGGAGTTGCGCGCGCCAGTCTGGTGCGCAAGGGTTTGATTAAGCGTTCCTCATTGTTTTTAAGCATATGATATTGCTTGTTTAATGGTGGAAAGCTTTAGTTTGGCGCATGCCTTGCAAACGTTATGAGCGATACCTTTGGGCGTTTGCCCGAAGGTTCTGCGCTCAAATAACGAGCCCTCTGTAGGGGGCGCAAGGAGACTCAAGTGGCCCAACCAACGCATTCTCTCTCTCGCCGTTTCATGATCACCGCCGTGGCCGCCGCCGTTCTGGGCGCCGGTACCCAAGCCGTTGCCCAGGAAAGCGACGACCCGATCAAGGTCGGTATCCTGCACTCGCTCTCCGGCACCATGGCGATCAGCGAGTCGACGCTGAAAGACACCGTCGAAATGCTCATCGAGCAGCAGAACGAAGCGGGTGGGTTGCTTGGTCGCGACCTGGAAGCCGTGGTCGTCGATCCGGCTTCCAACTGGCCGCTGTTCGCCGAGCGCGCCCGAGAGCTGCTGGCTCAGGAAGAGGTCGACGTCATCTTCGGTAACTGGACCTCCGTTTCGCGCAAGGCGGTGCTGCCGGTGGTCGAGGAGCTCAACGGCCTGCTGTTCTACCCGGTGCAGTACGAAGGCGAGGAGTCCTCGGAGAACGTCTTCTACACCGGCGCGGCGCCCAACCAGCAGGCGATTCCCGCCGTCGATTATCTGATCAACGAAGTCGGCATCGAGCGCTTCGCCCTGGTCGGCACCGACTACGTCTATCCGCGCACCACCAACCGCATTCTGGAAGCCTACCTGCAGGACGAGCACGGCGTGGCGGAAGAGGACATCATGGTCAACTACACGCCCTTCGGCCATTCGGACTGGCAGAACATCGTCTCGGAAATTCGCCGCTTCGGCGAAGAGGGCAAGCCCACTGCGGTCGTCTCGACCATCAACGGCGACGCCAACGTGCCGTTCTACCGTGAGCTTGCCAACCAGGGCATCGACGCCGCCGACATTCCGGTCATCGCCTTCTCGGTAGGCGAGCAGGAGCTTTCCGGGATCGATACGGGCCCGCTGGTTGGCCACCTGGCGGCCTGGAACTACTTCATGAGCGTGGACACCGACGAGAATTACGACTTCATCGATGCCTGGATCGATCATACCGGCGATGAGATGTCGGTGACCAACGACCCGATGGAAGCCCACTACATTGGCTTCAACATGTGGGCGGAAGCGGTGCGCAAGGCGGGCACGGTGGATGTCGACGCGGTGAAGGACGCCATCATCGGTGTCACCGTGCCGAACCTGTCCGGCGGCTATGCGGCCATGATGCCCAACCACCACATCACCAAGCCGGTGCTGATCGGCGAGATCCAGGACAACGGTCAGTTCGACATCGTCTGGCAAACGCCGTCGACGGTTGCCGGCGACGCCTGGTCCGACTATCTGCCCGGCTCCCGCGATCTGATCGCTGACTGGCGCAAGCCCATGGAGTGCGGCAACTTCAACGTCGTCAACGGCTCCTGCGGTGGCAGCACCGCCGCGGAAGAAGCCGAAGCGGCGCTGGCCGAGTAACGCTCCCTTCACCCGGGCCGCAGCCGCGGCCCGGGGCACGCCACCTCCAACTTACACTTAAAGGAACAACCCATGAGGCGCTTCCTTTTCTGGGCGCTGCTGTGTCTGCTGGCCGGCTTTTTGCCAAGTGCCGCGGCACAAACCAGCGCACAAGACAGTGACCCCGGCTATTCGCTGCTCGAAACCCTGAACGTCGACTCGTACCGCGACAAGGGCGAGGCGATCACCGCGATTTTGCAAAGCGATGACGAGCGTGCCCGGGGCTGGCTGCAGGCGCTGCTCGACGGCCGTTTGCAGCGCGCGGGTGACGGCAGCTTCGTCATCGTGCTGAACAATACCGGGCGCAGCTGGCCCGTCGAAGATGCGCTCAGCGGCGAGCCGCTGGGTGAGATGTCGCGCCGCGAGCTCGACCGCATCGGGATCAACAACGCGCTGCGCAATCAGCTCCGAAGCGCCATCGCCGTGGTGGATCTCTACTCGCCCAACGTCGAGCGCCGGCGGACCTCCGCCGACCGCCTGCTGGGCGAAGTGGACGATGAGCTCTTTGACACCCTGACACCGCTGATCGAGGACGCCGAGGACGACTACGTGCGCCGGCGCCTGATTCAGGCGGTCGCAATTTATCAAACCGAAAACGGTGAGATGGCAGGCGTCGAGGCGCTGGCCGGAAGCCTGCACCCGCGCGCCCGCGTGGCGCTGAACCGCGCCACCAATGCCGAGAACCCGGCGGTGGCGGACGCCGCCCGCGCCGCACTTGCAAGCGTCGAGCAGAACTTGAAGATCAACCGCGGCGTCGAGACGCTCTACTTCGGCCTGAGCCTTGGCTCGGTGCTGGTGCTCTCCGCCATTGGCCTGGCCATTACCTTTGGCGTGATGGGGGTGATCAACATGGCCCACGGCGAGCTAATGATGCTCGGCGCCTACACCACTTGGATGATGCAGCAGCTCTTGCCCGGCCAGCCCGGGCTTGCGCTGATGCTCTCGATTCCCGCCGGCTTTCTGGTGGCCGCGCTTGCCGGTATCGCCATCGAGCGCAGCGTGATCCAGTTTCTCAAGGGCCGCCCACTTGAAACGTTGCTTGCCACTTTCGGTATCAGCCTGATCCTGCAGCAGCTGGTGCGCACGGTGATATCGCCGCTCAACCGTACGGTGATCACGCCGGAGTGGATGAGTGGGTCGCTGGTCATCAACGATGCGCTATCGCTGACGCTCAATCGCTTGTTCGTGATGGGTTTTGCGCTGCTGGTCTTTGTCGCTCTGATGCTGATCATGCGCCGTACGCGTTTGGGCCTCGAGGTGCGCGCGGTGACGCAAAACCGCGCCATGGCGCGTTCCATGGGTATTCGCGCGACCAGGGTCGATATCATGACCTTCGCGCTGGGCTCTGGCGTTGCCGGGCTTGCCGGCGTGGCGCTTTCCCAGCTCACCAACGTCGGGCCGAATCTGGGCCAGAACTACATCATCGATTCTTTCATGGTGGTGGTGTTTGGCGGCGTAGGGAATCTGTGGGGCACGCTGGTGGCGGGGCTTTCGCTTGGCGTGATCAACCAGATCCTTGAGCCCTGGGCGGGGGCAGTGCTGGCCAAGATCATCGTGCTGGTGTTCATCATCCTGTTCATTCAAAAGCGCCCGCGGGGACTCTTCCCGCAGAAGGGCCGCGCGGCAGAGGGTTAACCGATGACCTTTCAGGCAACCTCGAGCCGCTTCTGGCTCACCCGCCCATTCACCGAGCGCGCCACCCAGCTGTTTCTCGGCGTACTGTTTGCCGCGCTGCTGATCGTCACCGTGCTGCACGTGGCCGTGCCGCAAGGCAGCGCCCTGCACGTGAACGCCTACACGGTGAACCTGTTCGGCAAGTACTTGAGCTACGCGCTGCTCGCCGTGGCGGTGGATCTGGTGTGGGGGTATCTGGGTATTCTAAGCCTTGGCCACGGCGCCTTTTTTGCCATTGGCGGCTACGCCATGGGCATGTACCTGATGCGCCAAATTGGCGACCGTGGCACCTACGGCGACCCGGTGCTGCCGGACTTCATGGTGTTTCTCAACTGGGATAGCCTGCCCTGGTACTGGCTAGGCTTCGACATGGTTTGGTTCGCCTTCGCCATGGTGCTGCTCGCACCCGGGCTTTTAGCGCTGATCTTCGGCTTTCTGGCGTTTCGCTCCCGGGTCACCGGGGTGTATCTCTCGATCATCACCCAGGCGCTGACCTTTGCGCTGATGCTGGCGTTCTTTCGCAACGAAATGGGCTTTGGCGGCAACAACGGCCTTACCGACTTCCGCGAGATTCTGGGCTTCAATCTGCGAAGCAGTGATACGCGGCTGGGGCTCTTTCTGGCTTCCGGGGTAGCGCTGGCGCTGGGCTACGTGCTGTGCCGGGCGATCGTCACCAGCAAGCTTGGCCGGGTCTGCGTGGCCACCCGTGATGCCGAGGCGCGTACACGCTTCATCGGCTACCGGGTCGAGCGCTTTCAGCTCTTCGTGTTCGTGGTCTCCGCCATGATCGCCGGTGTCGCCGGGGCGCTCTACGTGCCGCAAGTGGGCATCATCAACCCCAGCGAGTTCTCGCCGCTGTTCTCGATCGAGATCGTACTGTGGGTGGCGCTCGGTGGGCGCGCCACGCTTTACGGCGCGGTGATCGGAGCGATTCTGGTCAACTACGCCAAGACCGTGTTCACCGGCGTGATGCCGGATGCCTGGCTCTTCGCCCTGGGGGGGCTGTTCGTGCTGGTCACGGTGCTGTTGCCCAAAGGCGTGGCGGGGCTCTTTTCCCATCTTCGCCGACGCGATTCCACCTACTCACGGGAGGCGAGCGCATGAGCTTTTTCGAGTCGCTCAGAGAGCGCGATCGGGTCTTCGATTTCATGACCCCTCAGGCATCGACCGTGGATGTGCGCCACGGCCCGATCCTCTACATGGAGGATGTCACCGTCAGCTTCGACGGCTTCAAGGCGATCAACAAGCTGAACCTGACCATCGACGACGGCGAGCTGCGCTGCATCATTGGCCCCAACGGCGCGGGCAAGACCACCATGATGGACATCATCACTGGCAAGACGCGGCCCAATGAGGGCAGCGTCTGGTTCGGCAGCCGCCATAATCTCTTGAAAATGAACGAACCCGAGATCGCAAGTTTGGGCATAGGGCGCAAGTTCCAAAAGCCCACGGTGTTCGAGGCGCTGAGCGTGTTCGAGAACCTGGAGCTCGCCATGGCTGCGGACAAGCGCATCTTTCCCACGCTTACCGCGCGCATGACCGGCGAGGCGCGCGACCGCATCGACGAGGTGCTCCAGATCGTCGGGCTTGCCGCCCTGAGGTTCCAGCCCGCGGGTATTCTTTCCCACGGCCAGAAGCAGTGGCTCGAGATCGGTATGCTGCTGATGCAGCGCCCGCGCCTGCTGCTGGTGGATGAACCCGTGGCCGGAATGACCGAGCAGGAGATGGAGCGCACCGCCGAGCTCTTGACGCGCTTGGCCGGCAAGCAGTCGGTAGTGGTGGTCGAGCACGACATGGGGTTCGTGCGCTCCATCGCCCGCAAGGTGACGGTGCTTCACCAGGGCAGCGTGCTGGCCGAAGGCAGCATGGACCAGGTCGCAAGCGACCCCAGCGTGGTCGAGGTGTACCTGGGCGCGGACGACGAGGAGGCGGCCTGATGCTCGCGATCGAAAAACTCAATCAATTCTACGGCGAAAGCCACACCCTGTGGGATCTGGATCTCGAGGTCCCCAAAGGGCAGTGCACCTGCGTGATGGGCCGCAACGGCGTGGGCAAGACCACCCTGATGAAAGCGATCATGGGCGAAGTCGCGGTTAAAAGCGGCGCACTCAGATTTCAAACGGAAGGCGGTGAGGTCGAGCTGACCAAAAAGGCGATCGAGACGCGCTCGCGTTTGGGCGTAGGCTTCGTCCCGCAGGGGCGCCAGATATTTCCCATGCTGACCGTCGAGGAGAACCTGCGTACGGGTCTTGCCGCCCGTGGCGACGGCTTGAAAAAGATCCCGGCGCGGATCTATGAGCTCTTCCCGGTGCTCGAGGAGATGAAGCATCGCCGTGGCGGCGATCTCTCCGGCGGCCAACAGCAGCAGCTCGCCATCGGCCGTGCCTTGGTGATCGAACCCAAACTTTTGATTTTGGACGAGCCGGGCGAGGGCATTCAGCCCAACATCGTGGCGCAAATCGGCCAGGTAATCCGCCAGCTGATCGAAGAGGACGGCCTAACGGTGCTACTGGTCGAGCAGAAGCTGCCGTTCGCGCGCAAGTACGCCGACCGCTTTGTGATCATGGACCGCGGCCGCCCGGTAGCCAAGGGTGAGATCGGTGAGCTATCCCAGGAGCTGATCAAGACGCACCTGACGGTGTGAGTTATCCACACCCGGTTGCCTCGATTAATGACGCTCGACCAAAGACAGCGCCCGCCAATAGGCGGGCGCTTTTTTAGGCGGGTAGGCACCGGCATTCACATCGTGGCTGGCGGCTCCACAGGTGCTTGCCGCGCCCGTCGACGCTTCAGCACTTGGGTCATCAAGCCATAGCGCGGCCCAAACAGAAAAGCGAGGATCAAAAATACCCCGGTCATCACCGCCATCATGCCGCCGATCGAGACGTTGAAATGCACAGCGAGAAAGTAGCCGCTAATGCTCGAGGCGATCGAAATCAGCGCGCCGATGATAAACATCATCCACAGCCGGTCGGTAAGCAGGTATGCCGCCGAGGCGGGGACGATCGCAAAAGCGATAAACAGCACCGCGCCGACGGCATCGAAGGCGGCTACGGCGGTGGAGCTGGTGAGCATCAAGAGCACGTAAAAGAGAATCGTCGGCATGAAACCGAAGGTTTTGGCCAGCGCCGGATCGAACGTGGCAAGCTTCAGCTCTTTGTAGAAGAGCCCGATGAAGGCGTAGTTGATCAGCGTCATCACGCTCATCGACACCAGCGCCAGAGGAATGGGCAGGCCAAACAGCTCGACGGTATCCAGCCAGACGAAGCCGATTTCTCCGAGCAGCACCGTGTGGGTGTCGATGTGAACGTCGTGGGCGTAGATATTGAGCAGCAGCACGCCGATGGAGAACAGCGCCGGAAACACAAGCCCGATGGCGGCGTCCTGTTTGACGCGCTTGGTGTTGGCCAGCGCCTCGGTGAGAAAGACGGTCAAAAGCCCGGTCAGTGCGGCGCCGATGAGCTGCACCGGCCCGCTCTGCTGTTTGGTGAGTATCCAGACGATGACGATACCGAACACGATCGAGTGGCTAATGGCATCCGAGAGCATGCTGTTGCCGCGCAGCACCAAAAAGGTCCCCACTGCCGAGGAGGCGATGCCCACCATGGCGCCGACCAGAATGATCGGCAGCGCGGTACTGTTGAGAAGCTCCGCGATCATGGCGCGACCTCCTCGAAGGTGGCGACGACCTGGCGCGCTTTTGCCTGCCCCGTTGCCGTTAGCCCCCAGCCCGCCTCACCTTGTGAGCGGATCAGGTAGCCCTGGCGCTTCAAGCGAGCAAACGTTAACCGCGCGCTCAGCGTCGAGCGCCGTGTCGCGGGCCTGTTCGGGTGTTTGTACAGTGTGTAAAGAAGCTGGCGTTTTTGCAGCTCGGCTTTCTGGCGGTAGTGTTTCACGATGCCCCATAAAAGCCCGCGGTTAGGTGCCAGCGCCAGTGACAGCAGCACGATGATTGTTGCGGTAAGCACGATGAGCGGGCCGGTGGCGAGTCCGCGCGAGAGCGTGCTGATGGTGGCCCCGGACACGCCGCTGACGATGCCCACACCCGCCGCGATGGCAAGCATTGAGCCCAAGTGGCGGCTCCATTGACGCGCCGCCGCCGCCGGGGCGACGATCATCGCCGCCATCAAAATCACCCCGACCATCTGCAAACCGACCACCACCGCTAGCGCCACCATGGCGGTAAGCGTCGCTTCGATGGCCGTCGTAGGCATCCCCAGGGTGCGGGCGTACTCGGCGTCGAACGTCACCAGTTTGGCTTGCTTCCAAAAGGCAGCAAGCAGTGAAAGTGTCACTAGCGTTACGCCGCCCATTACCCAGAGATCCGAGCGCAGCGTGGCGGCGGCCTGGCCGAACAGAAAAGCTTCAAGCCCTCCCTGGGAGGCGTTGCTGGTGCCCTGAATATAGGTGAGCAGCACGATGCCAACGGCAAAGAAAAGGCTCAGACAAACCCCCAAGCCCGCGTCCGTTTTCAGGCGGCTTTTGCGGGTGAGCAGCAGCATGAGGAGCGCGGCAAGCGAGCCGGTCACAAGCGCGCCGATCATGATGCCGCCGATATCTCGGCTACCGGTGATGATAAAGCTTAGGCATATTCCCGGAAGGGCCGCGTGGGAGATAGCGTCGCCTAAAAGGCTCTGGCGGCGCAGTACCGCAAAGCAGCCAAGGGGGCCGCTGATCAGGCCTAAAAGTGAGGCGCCAATCACCACGTTTTGAAAGGTGTAGTCGGTGAGAAGGTCTAGCCAGGACATGGGTCACGTCACCTTCGAGGCGGAGAACATCAGCGATTCACTGTCGCCGAGCAGGGCGATCTGGCCGCCGTAGGCCTTACGAAGATGATCGATCTTGAACACCTCTTTTGCGTTACCGGAGGCGATGACCCGTACGTTCAGAAGCAGCAGCCAGTCGAAGTAAGTACTCACCGTCTGCAGGTCGTGGTGAACGACGATCACCGTTTTGCCTTCGTCGCGCAGGCGGCGCAGGATATCGACGATCGCCCGCTCGGTGGTGGCGTCGACTCCGGCCATGGGCTCGTCGAGAAAGTAGACGTCGGCTTTTTGCACCAGCGCGCGAGCCAGAAACACCCGCTGCTGCTGACCGCCGGAGAGCTGACTGATCTGGCGGTTCGCCATCTCGCTCATGCCCACCATCTCGAGCGCTTCCATGGCCTCCTGGCGCTCTTTACGGCGAGGGCGTTTGAACCAGCCAAGACGCCCGTAAAGGCCCATGATGACGATATCCAGCGCGGTGGTGGGGAAGTCCCAGTCAACGCTCGAGCGCTGGGGTACGTAGCCCACCCGCTTGCGCTGGGAGGCGTAGGACTTGCCGTGCACCTGCACCTCGCCGGAAAGCGACGGCACGAGCCCCAGAATACTCTTGATCAGCGTGCTTTTGCCCGCGCCGTTGGGGCCGACGATGCCCGCCATCACCCCGGCGGGAATATCGAGATCGATATCCCACAGCACGGGCTGATTGTGATAGCTCACGGTCAGATTCTTGATACTGAGTGCCGGCTCAGCGTTACCGGTCTTTGTCATCAAACAATGCCTTTGGTCATCAGGTGTCGAGCTGCCACTCGCTCGCCCAGTCGTTGAGCGCCTCCGGCAGGGGAGCGAGGGTGCCGCCCAGCGCCTCGACGATGTGCTCGGTGTTGCGGTAGATCATGCCCATATAAGTACCGTCGACGGTAGCGTCGTCACCCATGGCATCCGAATAAAGCTCGCCGCCGACGTTGACTTCATGGCCTCTTTGGCGCGCCGCGTCGATCACCGCCTGAATGGTGCGTGGGTTGATGGTGCTCTCGACGAACACCGCCGGTACGCGCCGCTCTACCACACTATTGGTCATGTTGCGGATATCGGCAATGCCGGTTTCGGTGGCAGTGCTGATGCCTTGAATACCTTCGACGTCGATGTCGTAGGCGCGACCAAAGTAACTGAACGCGTCGTGGGCGGTAACCAGCACGCGCTGCTCATCCGCGATGGAGGCGATGCTTTCCTTGACCCACTCGTGCAGCGCGAGAAGTTCGGCTTCGTAGCGCTCGGCGTTGGCCTCGATGGAGGCGGTGCACGCCGGGCGCGCCTCGGCCAGGGTGTCGCTCAAGGTCGGGACGGTTTGCGCCCAGAGCGAGACATCCATCCACAGGTGCGGGTCGACCCCGTAGGCGCCTTGAGAGGTGATCAGCGCATCCTCCTCGATCGACGCGGGGGCGACGGCAAGCGTCGGCGTGCGCTTGGCAAAGTTCTCCAGCACCGAGCCAAGCTGGCCCTCGAGCGCGTAGCCCGAGTAAAGAATCTGATCGGCGCCGCGCAGCAGGGCTACATCGCTGGCGCTAGCCTGGTAAAGGTGTGGGTCGACGCCCGGGCCCATCATCGCCTCGACGCTGACGCACTCGCCGCCCACGTTCTGAGCGACATCGGCGATCATACCGATGGTCGCCACCACGTTCAGTGGCGGCTCGTCGGCCAGCGACAGCGAGCTCAGCGGCAGTAGCGCCATAGCGGCAACGATACGGTGTACGGCCATGGTGGATCCTCGCGGTGATCAAAAAAGCGGGCGGTGTTTTACGTCTGGTAAGAAGTATAGCCTTTGCTAAGTTTCCTGCCAGCGGCGTTGCCTGTCAAGCGGTGTGAAAGTGAGAAGAAGTGCCCCGGCCTGGTTATAAAGAGCCGGGGAAAAGGGCTGGGGAAAGGATCAAGCGCTGCGTGCGGCGAGGCGTCGCTGCTGAAGAGGGCGCACCAGACACCAATCAATGAACAGCATGACGAGAATCGCCGCGCCGGTCAGCGGAAAGAGAACGCCGCCGACGACGAGAATCGTCAGAATGCCGCGAAAGGCGCGCTTGTCTTGCGGCAGCGGCGGCACGCCCAGGCCGCCTTTCGGGCGGCGCTTCCACCACATGACGCCGGCGCTGACGCACAGCAGGATGATCGCCACGCATACCGCCAGAAAGAGTAGCTGATTCGCCAGCCCGAACTGCTGGCCCATGTGCACGTTGATGCCGAACTCCAGCCAGCGCCCGAGCGGTCCGTAATCCGCATAGCTCATGTCCACCAGCGGCTCGCCGGAGTAGCGGTCCAGATGTACCACCCGCTGCTGGCTCAAATCATTCGGGTAGACCGAGCCGGAGTAGACGCCGGTGGGGGTGGTAGGCAGGCTCACCGTAAACCCCGGATGCATCTCCATCGTTTCAAAGGTAGATACTGCCTCGTCCAGGCCGATGCCCGCTTGCCCTGACGACGTCGAGGTCGATTCGGGAATTTGCGCTTGCTCCATCGACCAGCTCATCATCGTTTCTTCGCTCAGGCGGGCGTCGGACATCGGCACCTCGACGCGAACCCCGGAAGGGTAGCCGAAGTTGTTGCCGTTGGCCCACTGGTTCACCTGGCCGCCCCACACGCCGGACCAGGGCATGCCGGTGATCGCCAGAAACAGAATGAAGGCACCGACGAACAGCCCCGTTACCGCGTGCAGGTCGCGCCAGAAAACGCGCTTTTTCGGCGCGCCGCGCACGCTGACCACGCCGCCTTTGGCGTTGCCGCGGGGCCACCACAGATACACGCCGGTGAGCACCAGCAAAATCGCGAAACCGCCGGTGATCTCGATCAGCTTGCGCGGCGTAGCGCCAAAGAGCTTGAAGCTGTGCAGCTTGCGCACCGTCCACATGAGGGTGCTTTGGTCATCCATTGCGCCTAGCACCTCGGCGTTGTAAGGATTCACGTAGACCGCCAGCCGCTCGCCCTCGGCGGTGCTTACGGTGATTTCCGCGGAACTCTCTGGCGTTTCCGGATCGGTGTACTTCAATGCCGTCCCCGGGTGAGCGTCTAGGGCGGCGCTTACCAGCGTGGAAGGCGGCTGGGTGGTTTCCTGCGCTGCTACGCGTTTGACGTCGGCGTGCACGAGCGCGTCGATCTCATCGTGAAACAGGTATAGCGCCCCGGTGATCGAGAGGGTGATCAGAAAGGGTAGAACCAGAAGGCCTGCGTAGAAGTGCCAGCGCCAGACGGCGCGGTAGAGATCGAACGGCGTTTTCGCCGCCGATCGGGGGTCGACATGAGAAGTCATCACGGCTCCTGAAGCGCCCGATGGAAGGGGCGCCTGAGTGATAGCGACACGCACCCGTCGGCCGAGGGCGGCCGTCAGGTCGTAAGAATAGGGTCATACAAGCTGGTGGGTGTTGTCAGGCGAGCGGCGGGGCGCGGACAGGCGCATGCAGGTAGTTATCGAAGGACGCAAACCCCTGATGCGGCGGCTTTGGCCGCGGGGCGTGGTGAACGAATGCTTGGCGAGCAATGGCGGGCAAGAACGCATGAGAGGAGGGAAACTGTTGCCACAGCGAGCAGTAGCCGCACTCATGAAACCAAGTGAAGATGGGCTCGAGCGACTGTTGAGAAACGTGGGTCGAATGATCGTGCGCTGACGGATGGGCGTGATGGTGAGCCGAGGGAGCATCATGCGAGTGGGCGGCATCGTGGTGACCTGCGTGCTGGTCGTGATGCCCCGCTTGGGATTGGGAAATCAGCGGGCTGATCAGCAGCAACAGCATGGCCGTCAGCGCCGCGTGAAGCGCGACGCGATACCAACGGCTATGGGCAAAGCGCTGAAGTGGCAAGATGAGTACCCTTGGCAAGAAAGCCACGGTCAAGGCGCGGCGCTGTCGATAGTGGGCCTTGAGGTGAAAGCGGCCCGGTCAATCGGGCCATGGTAGCGTAAAACGCTCTTTGTTAAGAGATCCTTGGTGTGGCCTTTTGTCCCGGTTCAGCTACGCACTGCTTTGCGCTTTTGTGGTGTTTTTGCAGCCAAAATAACCCATTTTGGTGCATGCTTTTGGCTAGAGTGAAGGGCGCTGCCCCGGTTAGGAGCTACCTTGGCCCTTTTCACCATTTTGGCGCATAACTTGCATTGTTCAGCAATATGACTCAATCGATTAAAAGCGACCGCCTGATGACGGCACGCGATAGCAGCGCATCACACCCCCCCTCCGGCCATCGGTTCGACGACCAGCGCCGCTGGGCGGCGTCGCTTGCGCTGCGCTTTGCCCAGCGCGGCGGCGCCACGCGGCTGATCCAGGCGCGCCACCAGGGCCCGCTTCGCGTACAGCGCCCTTTTTACCCGGAGGGCCGCGGTGAGGCCTGCCACATCTACGTGCTGCACCCGCCTGGGGGCCTGGTCAGCGGCGATGCGCTGACCATCAGTGCCCATGTGGAGCGCGGCGCCCACGCGCTTTTGACCACGCCGGCCGCCAACAAACTCTACAAGGCGGACAGTCAGGGCGTGGCCTGGACCCAGCGTACCGAGCTTTGCGTGGAGGACGGCGGAGTACTCGAATGGTTGCCCCAGGAGACCATCGCCTTCGATGGCTCAAAGGGCGAGCAGCACACCCATATCGCCCTTCACGGCAGCGCCAGATGCCTTGGCTGGGAGGTGATGGCGCTGGGCCGCCCGGCCAGTGCGCTACCGTTCGTTTCCGGGCGCATCGAGCAGCACTTTCGCCTGACCCTGGACGACAAGCCGCTGTGGCTCGAGCGCCAGCCGCTGGACCCCAACCATCCGCGTTTCGTTGGTCGCTGGGGCCAGGGCGGGGCCACGGTGCAGGCCACGCTCTGGGCGGTGGGCCTTGAGGACGGCCCTGGCACCATCGAGGCGCTGCGCGAGCGGCTTCCGGCCGAGCCGAACTGGGCGGTCACCCTGCGCCATGGCGTGCTGCTGCTGCGCTACCTCGGCGGCTCGCGCAAGGAGGCCTGGACGCTTTGCGAGCGGGCCTGGCGGCTTCTGCGCCCGCGCTTGATCGACCGCGAGGCCCACACGCCGCGCATCTGGCTGACCTGACGCTTCATCTTTTTTAGAGGATAACGCTCCATGGAACTGACCCCGAGAGACAAGGACAAGCTGCTGCTGTTCTCCGCCGCGCAGTTGGCCGAGCGCCGAAAGGCCCGCGGGCTGAAGCTCAACTACCCGGAAGCTGTGGCACTGATCAGCTTCGAGATCATGGAAGGTGCCCGCGACGGTAAGAGCGTGGCCGAGCTGATGAGCTTCGGTCGCGAGATATTGACCCGCGATGACGTCATGGAGGGCGTGGCCGAGATGGTCGACGAGGTACAGGTCGAGGCGACGTTCCCCGATGGCACGAAACTCGTGACCGTCCACACGCCCATCAACTAGTGTTTCGCCATTTGGAGGCTGCCATGATTCCCGGTGAGTACCAATTAAGAGAGGGCGAGATCGAGCTGTGCGCCGGCCGCGAGCGCATTACCGTGGAGGTCGCCAACACCGGCGACCGGCCCATTCAGCTCGGCTCCCATTACCACTTCGCCGAGGCCAATCCGGCGCTTGAGTTCGACCGCGACAAGACTCGCGGCTTTCGCCTCGACGTGGCCGCCGGCACCGCGATCCGTTTCGAGCCGGGCCAGAGCCGCGAGGTCACGCTGATTCCGTTCGTCGGCAAGCGCGAGATCTACGGTTTCCGTGGCGATGTCATGGGTGCGTTGGAGGGAGATAGGCAATGACCACGAACAGGATCAGCCGTCAGGCCTACGCCGACATGTACGGCCCCACTGTAGGCGACCGCGTACGCCTGGGCGACACCGAGCTCTGGATCGAGGTCGAGCGTGACGCCACCCACTACGGCGAAGAGGTGAAATTCGGCGGCGGCAAGGTGGTGCGTGATGGTCAGGGCCAGAGCCAGCGCGTCGATGACGCGGTGATGGATACCGTGATCACCAACGCGCTGATTCTCGACTGGTGGGGCATCGTCAAGGCGGATGTCGGCCTGCAAAACGGGCGCATCGCGGCCATCGGCAAGGCGGGCAACCCGGACACCCAGCCGGACGTCGAGATCGTCATCGGCCCGGGCACCGAGGTCATCGCCGGCGAGGGCAAGATTCTCACCGCCGGCGGCATCGACGCCCACATCCATTTCATCTGCCCGCAGCAGGTGGAAGAGGCGCTGATGAGCGGCGTGACCACCATGCTCGGCGGCGGCACCGGCCCCGCCACCGGCTCGAATGCCACCACTTGCACGCCCGGCGCCTGGCATATCGGCAAGATGCTCCAGGCGGTGGATGCTCTGCCGATGAACATCGGCCTGCTTGGCAAGGGCAACGCCAGCCTGCCGGAAGGCCTCGAAGCCCAGCTCGACGCCGGGGCCATGGGGCTCAAGCTTCACGAGGACTGGGGCACCACGCCCGCCTCCATCGACAATTGCTTGAGCGTTGCCGAAAAGTACGATGTGCAGATCGCGATTCACACCGACACTCTCAACGAATCGGGCTTTGTGGAGGACACGCTCGCGGCGTTCAAGGAGCGGGGTATCCACACTTACCATACCGAAGGGGCGGGCGGCGGCCACGCGCCGGATATCCTGACCGCCTGCGCCAAGGAGTACGTGCTGCCGTCCTCCACCAACCCCACGCGCCCCTACACGGTGAATACCATCGACGAGCATCTGGACATGCTGATGGTGTGCCACCACCTGGACCCGAACATCCCGGAAGACGTGGCCTTCGCCGACTCGCGCATTCGCCGCGAGACCATCGCCGCGGAGGATATTCTGCATGATCTGGGCGTGATCTCGATGATCGCTTCGGACTCCCAGGCCATGGGCCGGGTGGGCGAAGTGGTCTGCCGTACCTGGCAGACCGCGCACAAGATGAAGGTGCAACGCGGCCTGCTGCCGGAAGACGAGGCATTGGGTGCTGACAACCTGCGCGCCAAGCGCTATATCGCCAAGTACACCATCAACCCGGCGATCACCCACGGCATCGCTCATGAAGTGGGTTCTATCGAGGTGGGCAAGCTGGCGGATCTGGTGCTCTGGAAGCCGGCGTTTTTCGGCGTGAAGCCCTCGCTGATCCTGAAAGGCGGCATGATCGCCGCCGCGCCCATGGGCGACCCCAACGCCTCGATCCCGACGCCCCAGCCGGTGCACTACCGCCACATGTTCGGCGCCTTTGGCCGCGCGGCGAGCCAGACCCGGCTCAACTTTGTCAGCCAGGCGTCCATCGATGCGGGCATCAAGGAGCGCCTGGGGCTTCAAAGTGAATTGTCCGCGTGCAAGAACGTGCGCGGCGTGCGCAAGAAGGACATGAAGCTCAACGATGCCTGCCCGGAGCTCAGCGTGGACCCGCAAACGTATGAAGTTCGCTGCGACGGCGAACTGCTGACCTGCGAGCCCGCCACGGAGCTTCCGTTGGCGCAGCGGTATCATTTGTTCTAGAAGCGGTCGCTAGCTAAAGCTACTCCTACAGGGGACGAGCTCACCCTTGTAGGAGCTGGATTCATCCGGCGATGGAAGGCGCTAGCCTTCCCTTGCTCGCGGTGCCCCTTTAAGAGGTCGCTAGCTGAAGCTACTCCTACAGGGTGCGGGCTCGTCCTTGTAGGAGCTGGATTCATCCCGCGATGGAAGGCGTTAGCCTTCCCTTGGTGAGGTGCCACCGTCGATCGCTAGCTGAAGCTGTTCCTACGGGTGGCTGGACGAGACAAGGTGCGCCACTTATTGAATGGTTAAGAGGTCGATCATGCTGAAACTGATAGAACGGTTAGGCCCCGTGGAAGCGAGCGCCGCCAGCGATACGCTGACGCTGCCCTTCGAGCTGCGCATCCGTGGCCGCCTGAAGGCCGAAAGCGACGCCGGCCAAGCGCTGGGGCTGTTTCTCGATCGCGGCCCGGTGCTGCGCGACGGCGACGGCTTGAAGGCCGAGGACGGTCGCGTGTTGCAGGTGCGCGCCGCCATCGAGCCGGTGGTCACCGCGCGCGTGGTACAGGGCCTTCCGCTGGCGCGCCTAGCCTACCACCTGGGCAACCGCCACGTGCAACTGGCGCTGGGCGAAGATGACAAAGGTGGCTGGGTGCGTTTTCCGCCGGATCACGTGCTGGAAGAGCTGGCAACGCTTCTTGGGGCAACGCTTGAACACGGTGATGCCACCTTCGACCCGGAGCCCGGCGCCTACCAGCAGTTAGGCCACGCCCATGCGCACGATCACGGCCACCACGACCCGGAAGAAGATGAGGTAGCGCACGAACCTTCTCACGAGCATTCCCACGAACATGGCCATGACCACACCCATGGCCACTGAGTCCCAAAACGATTTGGCGCTGCTGGGGCTGTTGCAGCTGGTCAGCCCGGCGCTGCCGATCGGCGCCTTCGCCTTCTCCCAAGGGCTCGAGAGCGCCTTCGAGCTTGGCTGGGTGGACGGTGAAGAGAGCTTGACCGAGTGGCTTTCCGGGGTGCTCGACGACGGCCTGACGCGCTGCGAGCTGCCGGTGATTGCGCGCCTGTTCGAAGCCTTCGAGCGCGGCGATGCCGCCGACGTTGCCGAGTGGGACGCCTGGCTTGGCGCCACCCGGGAAACCGCCGAGCTTGCCGCCGAGGATAGCCGTTTAGGCGCCTCGCTCACGCGCCTGCTGGCAAGCCTTGAGCTTCTGCCAGGCGATGAGCTACTGCCCAGCGGCGCCGGCTACGTGACGCTTTTTGCCTATACCGCGTTCAAGCGCTCCTTGCGCCCGCGCCAGGCCCTGCTCGGTTTTGGCTGGGCGTGGCTCGAAAACCAGCTGGCGGTGGCCTGCAAGGCGCTGCCGCTGGGCCATACGGCTGCCCAGCGCATCATCGAACGGCTGCGCCCGGCGGTTTCCCGCGCAGTGGACGAGGCGCTAACGCTTGATGATGAGGCGCTCGGCCCGGTGCTACCCGGCGTGGCGCTGGCCAGTGCGCTGCACGAAACCCAGTATTCAAGACTTTTTAGAAGCTAGCGTTTAGAAGCTAATGTTTAGCAGCCAACGTTTAGAAGCGGATGGACCGATTCAGGAGAACGACATGACACACTGTTTACGCGTAGGGGTCGGTGGCCCGGTAGGCTCGGGCAAGACCGCCCTTTTGAAGCAGCTTTGCCTGGCGCTGCGCGATCATTACGACATCGCCGTGGTGACCAACGATATCTACACCCGCGAAGACGCGGATTTTCTGCTCAAGCACGACGCCCTGGCGGCGGACCGCATTCTGGGCGTGGAGACCGGCGGCTGCCCGCACACTGCGATTCGTGAAGACGCCTCGATGAACCTGGCGGCCATCGATGAGCTGCAGGGCCGCCACCCGGGTTTGGAGCTGGTGCTGGTGGAGTCCGGCGGCGACAACCTCTCGGCGACCTTCAGCCCGGAGCTTTCCGATCTCACGCTCTACGTGATCGACGTTTCCGCCGGCGACAAGATTCCGCGCAAGGGCGGGCCGGGTATCACTAAATCGGATCTTCTGATCATCAACAAGATCGACATCGCCGAGCAGGTACACGCCTCACTCGAGGTGATGGAGCGGGATTCGAAAAAGATGCGCGGCGAGCGGCCCTTCGTGTTCACCAACCTTTACGACGGTGTCGGGCTCGAGGAGATCATCCGCTTCATTCTGGACAAGGGAATGCTGGAGGAGCGCCGGCCCGAAAGCGCGAGCGCTTAAACGTCGGGCACGACGTACAGGCAATAAAATGGCTGCCCTGGCCAGGCGGTTAAATGGTCAGAGCAGCCCAAACGGTGCGGCACGTCCGTGTCCAAATGGGCCGTTCCTAGCCTCAAGATCCTCACAGTGAACCTCACGCCTCTCAATCGCCTTAACCCAGGTTAATAAGAGGCGTTTTACACCGTTTGTAGCCTGCTTAATTCGTTAACCAGCGGTTATGAAAGGGCAAACGCACGCTTTAAGGTTTTTTGACAGCGCTCGTCTTCAGCTTGCCTGACGCTCGCTTAGCCGCTCGGCGAGAAGCGTTGCCGCTTGCCTGGCGACCGGCGAAAAGCCCGTAGGGTCATTCTGTACGCGTTCGGCCAAACGCTTTTTCATCGCCCGCGCCCAGAAGGTTTCGAGATGGCGGCACGTGGCGCTGGCCGCGGTGTCGTCATCGCGCCCGCCGCTCAGGTTGGCGGCGATCTGGTTGACCATGTGAATCAGGTTGTCGTCGGTGTTCGACATGACGTTGCTCCCTTTGAAGGTGCCGCGCTCGGGCGGTGATAGATCACGTGGCGGTGGCGGCGGGCAAACCCCACGAGCAGCAGCTGCGCCGCCTGAGCCTGGCGCACGGCCAGCGCCGTGGCCGCGGAAACCGCCACCAGCGCGCCGATGCCGGCGCTGGCGCACTTGTGCACCATTTCATAGCTGGCTCGGCTGGAAACCAGCACGAAGCCGTTGTCGAGCGCCGTTTTCTCGCGGGCCAGCGCACCGATCAGCTTGTCCAGCGCGTTGTGACGGCCTACGTCCTCACACACATGGAGAATGTCGCCCTCCACGCTGCACCAAGCGGCGCCGTGCACCGCGCCGGTGGCGGCTTTTAGCGGCTGATGAGCGGAGAAGGCATCGAGCGCGCGAGCAATGGCGGCGTCCTCGAGGGCCGGCGCGTGAACCTGGGGAATCGGGCGGATCGCCTGGTCGAGCGCTTCGGTGCCGCAAAGCCCGCAGCCGGTGCGCCCGGTCATGCTGCGCCGGCGCTCCTTGAGCGCCATCAGGCGCTCGGTGGCGATCGTCAGGTGAACGGCCAGGCCGTTTTCCTCCTCACGGATCTCCCAGTCGTAGCACTCGTGCGCGTCGGCAATGATCCCTTCGGTCAGGCTAAAGCCGAGCGCCAGATCCCGTAACTCATTCGGGCTTGCCATCATCACCGCGTGGGAAATGCCGTTGTAGATCAGCGCGACCGGCACTTCCTCGGCCAACGCGTCCTCATCGACATCGCCCCACCAGCCGTTTTCGTGGCGCTGCACCTCGACCGGCAGGCGCGCTAGCGCCTGCTCTTCGGGCTCGGTAGCGCTCACGGCGCCTCCTGCTGCGCCTTCGCCAAATGGCTCTTCTGGGTCTGGTCGAAGGCGCTAAAGCGCTGCTGCCAAGCGGAGGGTTGGCTGACTTTTTCTACCTGCACTGCGGTCACCTTGTATTCCGGGCAGTTGGTGGCCCAGTCCGAGTTGTCGGTGGTGATCACGTTAGCACCGCTGCCCGGGTGGTGGAAGGTGGTGTAAACCACGCCAGGCTGCATGCGCTCGCTAATGCGCGCGCGCAGCACCGTCTGACCCGAGCGGCTGGTGATGCCCAGCCAATCGCCGTCACTCACGCCGCGAAGCTCGGCGTCAGAGGGGTGTAGCTCCAGCACGTCCTCGTTGTGCCAGTGCTGGTTGTGGGTGCGCCGGGTCTGGGCGCCGACGTTGTACTGGCTCAAAATCCGCCCGGTGGTCAATAACAGAGGGAAGCGGCGGTTGGCGCGCTCTTCGGTGGCCACGTACTCGGTGATCGCAAAGCGGCCAAGCCCGATCGGGAAGTTGAGCGCGTGCATGGTCGGCATGCCCTGCGGGTTGTCGTCGTTGCAGGGCCACTGCAGGCTGCCGTACTGCTCGAGTTTTTCGTAGCTCACCCCGGCAAAGCTCGGCGCAAGCGCTGCGATCTCGTCCATGATCTCGGACGGGTGAGTGTAGTTCATCGGGTAGCCCAGCGCGTTGGCGAGATCCTGAGTCACTTCCCAATCCTGCTTGCCGGCCACCGGCGGGGTCACCTTACGCACGCGGTTGATGCGCCGCTCGGCGTTGGTGAAGGTGCCGTCCTTCTCCAGAAAGCTCGAGCCCGGCAGCAGCACGTGGGCGAACTTGGCGGTTTCGTTCAGGAAAATGTCCTGCACGATCAGGCAGTCCAGCGAGCGCAGAGCGGCCTCGACGTGCTGGGTATTGGGGTCGGATTGGGCGATGTCCTCACCCTGCACGTACATTGCCTTGAAGGTGCCTTCGATGGCGGCATCGAACATGTTGGGAATGCGCAGCCCCGGCTCGTCGTCGAGTGCCACGCCCCATTTGGCCTCGAAGCGGCCGCGGGCGTTGGGGTCCGCCACGTGCTGGTAGCCCGGAAGTTCGTGGGGGAAGGAGCCCATGTCACACGAGCCCTGCACGTTGTTCTGGCCGCGCAGCGGGTTCACGCCGACGCCTTCGCGGCCGATGTTGCCGGTAGCCAAAGCGAGGTTGGCGATGCCCATCACCATGGTCGAGCCCTGGCTGTGCTCGGTCACGCCCAGGCCGTAGTAGATCGCGCCGTTGCCTGCGTTGGCGTAGGTGCGCGCCGCCTGACGCACGGCCTCGGCGGGTACGCCGGTGGTGGCTTCACTAGCTTCCGGGGAGTGGCGCTCTTCACTGATGAACGCGCGCCAGCTCTGGTAGGCATCGGTATCGCAGCGCTTGGCGACGAAGTCCTTATCTTCGAGACCTTCGGTGATCACCACGTGGGCAAGCGCATTGACCAGCGCCACGTTGGTGCCCGGGCGCAGCGGCAGGTGCTGGGCCTCTTTCAAGTGCGGGGTCTTGAGCAGATCGATGCGGCGCGGGTCGGCGACGATCAGCTTCGCCCCCTGGCGCAGGCGCTTGCGCATCATCGAGCCGAACACCGGATGGGCGTCGGTGGGGTTGGCGCCGATCACGATGATGGCATCGGCCTTCATCACCGAATCGAATGTCTGGGTCCCGGCGGACTCGCCGAGCGTGGTTTTCAGGCCGTAGCCGGTGGGCGAGTGGCAGACCCGGGCGCAGGTATCGGTGTTGTTGTTGCCGAAGGCCGCGCGGATCAGCTTCTGCACCAGATAAGTTTCCTCGTTGGTGCAGCGCGAGGAGGTGATGCCGCCGATGCTTTCGCGACCGTGCTCCGCCTGAATCGCTTTCAGGCGCTTGGCGGCGAAGCTGATCGCCTCTTCCCAGCTCGTCTCGCGCCAGGGCTGGTCGATCGAGTCGCGAATCATCGGCGTGGTGAGGCGATCCGGGTGGGAGGCGTAGCCGAAGGCGAAGCGGCCCTTCACGCAGGAGTGGCCGTGGTTCGCGTCCCCGCCCTTGTAGGGCACCATGCGCACCAGCTTGTCGCCCTTCATCTGGGCCTCGAACGAGCAGCCCACGCCGCAGTAGGCGCAGGTGGTCACCACGCTTCGATCCGGCACGCCGTGGTCGATCACGCTGTTGTCCATCAGCGTCGCGGTCGGGCAGGCCTGCACGCAGGCGCCGCAGGAGACGCAGTCCGAGTCCATGAACGCCTCGTCTTGGCCCGCGGAGACTTTCGAGTCGAAGCCGCGGCCGTCGATGGTCAGCGCGAAGGTGCCCTGTACCTCGTCGCAGGCGCGCACGCAGCGCGAGCAGACGATGCATTTGCTCGGATCAAACGTGAAGTAGGGGTTGGAGGTATCCTTTGGCTTTTCAAGGTGATTCTCGCCGTCGAAGCCGTAGCGCACTTCGCGAAGCCCGACGCTGCCCGCCATGTCCTGCAGCTCGCAGTCGCCGTTGGCGGAGCAGGTCAGGCAATCCAGCGGGTGATCGGAGATGTAGAGCTCCATCACGCCCCGGCGAAGCTTCGCCAGGCGCTCGTTTTGGGTGGTCACCTTCATGCCTTCCACCACCGGTGTGGTGCACGACGCCGGCAGGCCCCGGCGGCCTTCGATCTCGACGGCGCAGAGCCGACAGGAGCCGAACGCCTCGAGACTGTCGGTGGCGCAGAGTTTCGGAATGCTGATGTCGGCAAGGGCGGCGGCGCGCAGCACGGACGTGCCTTCCGGCACGCTCAAGGTGACGCCGTCGATGTTGACGCTGATCGAGGCCGCGCCCGGGCGAGCGGCGGGAGTGCCATAGTCTTTGCTGAAATCGACGCTGTTGGCCTGACGCCGTGGATCGAAATGTTCAATCATGAGTGTTCTCCGCTGGCCGGACGCTGGAAGTCTTCGGAAAAGTGCTTGAGCGCGCTCTGTACCGGGAAGGGTGTCATGCCGCCCATGGCGCATAGCGAGCCGTCCACCATCGTCTCGCAAAGATCGCCGAGCAGCGCGAGGTTGGCGTCGCGGTTCTCGCCTTTGCGAATGCGGTCGATCACCTCGACGCCGCGTGTCGAGCCGATCCGGCACGGCGTGCACTTGCCGCAGGACTCCTCCTTGCAGAACTCCATCGAGAAGCGCGCCTGCTCGGCCATATCGACACGGTCATCGAACATCACCACGCCGCCGTGGCCCACCCCCGCGCCGACCTCGGCGAAGGTTTCGTAATCGAGCGGCATGTCCCACTGGCTTTCCGGCAGATAGGCGCACAGCGGCCCGCCTACCTGCACCGCGCGAAGCGGCCGCCCGCTTAACGTGCCGCCGCCGAACTCCTCCATCAGCGTGCGCAGGGTGGTGCCGAAGGCGAGCTCCACCAAGCCCCCGCGCTTGACGTTGCCTGCCAGCTGGAGCGCCAGCGTGCCCTTCGAGCGGCCCATGCCGTACTCCGCGTAAGCCTGGCCGCCTTCGGCCAGAATGAACGGCACCGCGGCGAGCGAGAGCACGTTGTTGACCACGGTGGGGCGGCCAAACAGCCCTTCGATGGCGGGCAGCGGCGGCTTGAAGCGCACCAGCCCCCGCTTGCCCTCCAGACTTTCCAGCAGCGAGGTCTCTTCGCCGCAGATATAGGCGCCTGCGCCAAGGCGCACTTCCAGGTGGAAAGCGCGGCCGCTCTCGCGAAGATTGTCGCCTAGGTACCCGGCGGCGTCGGCGCGGTTGATCGCCTCATCGAGAATCTCTTTCGCCAGCGGATACTCCGAGCGCAGGTAGATATAGCCCTGAGTGGCACCCACCGCGAGCCCCGCGATGGTCATGCCCTCGATCAGCATGTACGGGTCGCACTCCATGGCGAGCCGGTCGGCGAAGGTGCCGGAGTCGCCTTCGTCGGCGTTGCAGACGATGTATTTTTGCTCCGAGGGCGCGTCCAGCACCGTCTGCCACTTGATGCCGGTGGGAAACGCCGCGCCGCCGCGCCCGCGAAGCCCGGAGGCCTTCACTTCATCGACGATGGCCTGGGCCGATAATGTAAGCGCCGCTTCGAGCCCGGCAAAGCCGCGGTGGGCGCGGTAGTCGTCAATCGACAGCGGGTCGGTGACGCCGATGCGCGCAAAGGTGAGGCGCTGCTGACGGGAGAGATAATCGATTTCGTCCACCGGGCCGAGCGCCAGCGGATGGCTGACGCAGCCTTCGAGCAGGCCGCTGTCGAGCAGGCTGGGCACATCGCCTGGCGTGACTGGGCCGTAAGCGACGCGGCCTTTCGGTGTTTCGACCTCGACCATCGGCTCGAGCCAGAAAAGCCCGCGGGAGCCGTTGCGGACAATGTCGATGCCTTCGTGGCGAGCGGCGGCTTCGCGCTCCAGACGGTGCGCGACGGTGTCGGCGCCCAGTGAAAGGGCGGTAGTGTCGCGGGGCACAAATACGCGGATGCTCATGCGCTCACCTCCAGCGGCCGGGTCTGGAGCTCGTCGAGAAGCTCATCGAAGGCTTCTTCGGTCACGCGCCCGCGTACTTGGTCGTCCACGCGAATCGACGGGCCGCAGGCGCAGTTGCCGAGGCAGTAAACGGCTTCTAACGTGATTTCACGGTCCGGCGTGGTCTGGTGGTAATCCACGCCCAAGCGCGCCTTGGCGTGGGCCTCGAGCGCGCGCGCGCCGACGGACTGGCACGCCTCGGCGCGGCAGATCCGTACCACGTGGCGCCCCGGCGGGGTGGTGCGAAAGTGGTGATAGAAGCTGATGACACCGTGGATTTCAGCGCGGGTTTGCTGGAGCGACGCGGCGATCAGGGGGATCGCGTCGGTCGGGATGAAGCCGAAGCGGTCCTGCAGGGCGTGAAGAATCGGCAGCAGCGCGCCGGGTTTATGTTTGAGCGCGTCGATCTCGGTTTGAATCGACGCCGACGACCATTCTGGAGACGGCTTCATCGTGTCTCTCCCGGTACGGATTGTTTGTTATCAATATGCACGCTGATGCTTATTTGGAATCGATTTTAAAAGGCGTGCACCACGGTCAATGTCACGCTAGCATCAAGCCTATAACGACAAAATATGAAAGATGCTGCCAATGAAGAAAATCACCGTGCTTCCTACCTGGTGCTTTCGTGACGATGCGGGAAACCAGCTGGATTTACAGCTACTTCGCCTACTGGGCGCGGTTTACCGGCGGGGTAAGTTAACCCAAGCCGCCGAGGACGTGGGTATCTCATACCGGCACGCGTGGAACTTATTGCGCCAGGGGAGTGCGTTTTTCGGCGTGGCGCTGGTCGAGATGCAGCGTGGGCGCGGCGCTCAGCTCACGCCACTCGGTGAAAAGCTGTTATGGGCGGAGCAGCGCGCCGTTGCCCGTTTGGGCCCGCAGCTCGAAAGCCTCGGCTCGGAGCTGAATCTTGCCATCGCGCGCGAACAGCAGGGGGTGGTGTCGGTGCTGCGCCTGCACGCAAGCCACGGCTTCGCCGTGGAGCTTCTGCCAAAGCACCTGACGGCGGTGCCGCTGGATTTACAGTACTGCAGCCCCCAGGAGTCGCTCGCCGCGCTCAACCGCGGCAGCTGCGACGTCGCGGGCTTTCACCTGCCCCGCGGCGCGGTGGGCGAGCGCATACGCGCCACCTACCAGGGCCTGCTGAAACCCCGCGAGCATCGAGTGATCGGCTTCATCGCCCGCACCCAAGGGCTGATGGTGGCCCCCAACAATCCGCTTGGCATCGAGGGCGTGGCATCGCTGGCAACCGAGGGCGTGCGCTTTATCAACCGCCAAGCCTCCTCCGGGACACGCTCGCTGCTCGACTGCCTGCTGAGCGAGGCGGGCGTAGCAAGCGCCGTCATTCGCGGCTTCGAAGTCGAGGAGTTCACCCACTCCGCCGTCGCCGCTTACGTGGCCGCCGGCATGGCGGACGTCGGCTTCGGCGTGCAGGCCGGCGCCGAGAAGTTCGGCCTCGATTTCATCCCGCTGGCGGTAGAGGACTATCTGCTCGCCTGCCATCACCAGTCACTGAAAGAGCCGCGGGTGCAGGCCTTTATCGACGTTCTCGGCAGCGACGCCTTCCAGCAGGCCGTGGAGGCCCTCCCTGGCTATCGCCCGAGCCGGTGCGGCGAGGTCATGGAGGTGGGGGAGGTGTTGGATGTCGACTGCTAGTTTTCACTGCCTATTACTCGCATAAAAAGCGGCCCGCTTCGATGAAAGCGGGCCGCTATTCGTTACGCGATATTTCCAATGCAGCACTTTGACTAAAGGTTTGTCACCCAAAGAACAATACCTGGAAATAGGGTAAAAAACCCGACGGCACCCAGTAGAATGAGCCAGTAAGGCAGCGCGGCCTTTGCCGCTGCCGTCAAGTTCACCTCGTTTTTGGAAATCGACGACAATACGAACAGGTTAAGGCCCACTGGTGGAGTGATCATGCCAATCTCGATCAATAGAGTTACCACGATGCCAAACCAGATGGGGTCAAATCCAAGACTTGTGATCATGGGGAATGTGATCGGTAGGGTCATCAACAGCAGCGAGATACCGTCGAAAAAGCATCCCAATACGATATAGACCATGACGATCATCAGCAGTATACCGTAAGGCCCCAGCCCCAAGCCGGCGATGGTCTCTACCGCGGCACGCGGAATACCGAGTATGCTGACGGCCTGAGACAGAATCACCGTTCCAATCAGAATCATGCCGATCGCGGTGAACATGATCGAGGCGTGTTTGAACGCCTGCCAGAGACGCTTGAATGTCAAATCTCCCCAAGTCAGACCGAGCACGATGCTTGCTATGACTCCAAGCGCGGCGGACTCTGTGGGCGTGGCGATACCCATGTAGATCGTGCCCAGCACGAAGAAAATCAGCAGTGGCAAAGGCCATATCTCTTTCACTCCGCTTAAGACGTGCCTAAGCGTGATCTTATCTTTGAACGTGGGCGTGACTGGCTCGCCGATTTTTGAGCGAATCACGATCCAGGTAGAGAAAGCCGCGGCGATGAGAAGTCCTGGCAGCATGCCCGCGATAAATAGCTGGCCGATCGAAACGTTCTGTGTGGCGCCATAGATGATCAGCGCAAGGCTTGGAGGAATCAGAAGTCCTAGGGTACCTCCAGCGGCTAGAGTGCCCACCACAACGCTTGGGTTGTAGCCCCGGCTTTTAAGCTCCGGGTAGCCGACGGCGCCTATAGCGGCGGCGGTAGACGTGCTCGAGCCGCTCACCGCGCCAAACAGCGTACATACTGCAATATTGGTGTGTAGAAGCTGCCCGGGTACCCGAGCAAAAAGTGGTGTCAGGCCGTTATAAACGCGCCGTGATACGCCGCTGGCCAGCAGGATTTCCCCCAGGAAAATGAATAGTGGAACGGCGCTAAGCGTAAAATCCGTGAGCATGTTCCAAGTGGCGTTGATCGCCAGTGCCGTTGCGCCATTGGCCTGAAAGTGGAGCAGCCCCAAGCCGGTGAGCCCCAGTGCCGCGCCCAAAACCGCGCCGCTGGTGAGAAATAGAATCAGGCTTGTACTCAAAAGCAGCCAACTCATATCGCATCCTCCGTCGAGGCCACGGGGTTGGTAGGCTGTTTAAAACCATGGCTGAGTTGTATCAGGATACAAAGCACCATGGAAAACGGCATGATGGCCATCCAGGGCCACAACAAAATACTGCTGATATCCGTGCGTGAATTGATCGCAAACGAGAATTCCATAAACTTCCAAGACTCGATGGCAAAAACGGTGCAGAAAGTGAGCAGCACCATGACCGCGACGAAGTCCATTACCCTCGCGATGCTCGCCGGCATAAGGTTGATGAGGATTTCGATGCGAATATGGCGGCCTTTATTGAGCACGTAGGGCAAACACAGAAAGGTTAGGGTCAAAAACAGTAGTCCCGCCAGCTCATCGGAAAAGCGTAATGGGCGACCGCCAAGGTAGCGCATTAAGGTGCTTATGAAGATGAGTAGCGTCATGACGACACCGCTCATGACACCCAGCAAAAAAGAGGCATAAGCCGTCTTGTCGAGCAGACTGTCGATTTTTTTAATCATCGCAGGTTAACTCCAAAAAAAGAGCCAATGTACATTGGCTCTTTTTGGCAGTGGGTTTAGTTATTCTTACTCTTCGGAAAGCGCTTGAGTGACCGTGTTGTAGTAGCGCGTACCGTCTTCTCCGGCGTTTTCCGCCATGTTCTGCCAAGCCTGCCAAGCGGCGTCGACGAAGGTTTGAACATCCTCGTCAGAGAAATCCGGCAACATGGTGATGCCTAGCTCCTCGCGTTCCTGACGTGCCTGCGCTTCGCGCTCCGGATCCACTGCCGTGGCGCGGGTTTCGTTCCAGATCTGTTCGCCGGCTTCTTCGAGTGCCTGGCGCTGATTGTCGTTCAAACGCGATAGCGCGCGCTCGCTAATACCGAAAAGCCAGGGAGAGGCCGCCCAAGGGTGCAGGTAGGATTCGTACTCGGTGACTTCCTGAAGCGACACGGTAGGCGCCACGGTAGAGAGGTAGTATGCGCAGTCGACGACGCCGGTCTGAAGCGCCATGTACATATCGTTTTGCGGAATGACCTGCGCAGAAATGCCTAAAAGATCAAAGGTATCGACCAGATGCCGTGACCAGACGCGCACCTTTTTGTCCTGCAGCTCTTCGAGCGTATGTACGGGCTCTTTACAGTGCAGACCTACGTCGAAAATGGGGGCCACTACGCCACCCACAATCTCGATGTTCCAGTCGGCGAAGCCATCTTCGTAAAGCTCGCGAATAACGTCGAGAATTTCATCGTGCTGCGACGACTCGGTGATGGCCCCCTGCGCGTACACCGATGAGAGCGCCGGTGCGTCACGGGTATAGTACTCGCCGTAAAGTAGCGCCATATCCACCATGCCCTGCTGGAGAATGCGTAGCATGTCGGCCTCTTTCAGGCCAAGCGCGCCAGCGTGGTATACCTCGATTTCAAGCTCGCCGTCGGACTTCTCGCTGACTAAATCGGCGAAACGATCGATCTGCGCAGCTTCCGGGCGTGACTGAGCCAAGCCGCTATGGAATTTCAGTGAGATATTATCGGCTTGCGCATTTCCAACGAACGCCAAGGAAAGAAAAGCCGCTGCGCCAAGCGCGAGGGGAGTGCCTTTGGAATTATTCATGTTGATCCTGTCCAGCAGAGGGGAGTGAATCTTCATCTTGATTCAAGCCCCCCGCCGCAAGCCCGGCTTTTGCGACATGGAAAGACTGATTGGCGACATTATTGTAAAGTCAATGCCAAAAAGATTTGATGAAGTATCAATGGCGGAAAAGCAACGTTTGCGTTTGGCACTTTTATTGCACTAAATAAGGCAGGGAGCCTTGGCCAGGATTAGGTAAAACGCCACCACTTAAAAAGAGGGGCATTCTATACATTATTAATTAATAGCAAGTATCTGTATTGGTAAGCACTATAATAAGGATAGTCGTTGCCACGCTATTTTATTTTGAAACTTCTTTTTTTGAAAGTTTTCCTGAAAAGTCGTTCTCATAAACTTCGGGGGCGTGATGAAAGACCGATTTTCAAGCGTATTAAAAAACAAGAATATGGCCTACATCCATGGTGATGAAAACGCAAGGAACGATAAGAAAAGCAAAAGAGTAGCCTTCATCCTGCTCGATCACTTTTCGATGATGGCGTTTACCGGCGCGGTGGATGCGCTGGTGACCACGAACCTGATGAAGTCCTCGACGCTTTATGAAGTGCTGGTGGTGGGAGAGCGGGCGGCGACGGTGTCCGATCTTGGAATCGAGGTGTCGACGGACATGGCGCTTGCGCATTTCGACAGTGCCGCGCTGGATGTCGACGTCGTGATCGTTTGCGGTGGGCTACGCGTCAAGGTACAGGCGACAGCGCTTTTGCGTAGCCGGCTCAAGAGCGCGGATGGTCACGGCGCTATTCTGGGCGGACTCTGGAACGGCGCCTATTTTCTGGCCGAGGCGGGGCTTATGAGCGGCTATCAGTGCGCCTACCACCCGGACGGCCGGGCGATGATGGCGGAGCAGTTCTGGGATGTTTCCGTGACCAGCCGTAGCTTTATCGTCGATCGTAACCGGCTGAGCTGCGCCGGGGCGAGTAGCTCGCTGAGCATGATGCTCGAGCTTGTGCGCTCCGACTGCGGCAACGCGGTGGTCGGCGCCGTTGAGGAGATGCTCAGCTGTGACAAGGGGCTCGACTCACCGGATATATCGACACTGCGGGTCGATCAAAACCATACCTTGCCGGAGAAGCTCAAGATCTCGCTGCAGCTGATGAAGAACAACATCGAAGAGCCGCTTTCGATTGCCGAGATCAGTAACTGGGTGAATATTTCAAGGCGTCAGCTCGAGCGCATGTTCTCGATCTACGTCAGCGCAAGCCCGTCACGCTATTACATGGAGCTTCGCCTGACGCGCGCCCGTCAGCTTCTGCAGCAGACCAACAAGCCGCTGGCGGAAGTGGCGGTGGCCACGGGCTTTGTCAGCATCTCGCATTTTCGCAGCTGCTTTTATCAGCTTTTCGACATCACCCCGGGGCAGTTTCGCAAGTCCTGCCAGCAGGGCGCCTGAGCGCCGTCGCCGCTTTGTGAACATAAAAAAGGGAGCCTGATTGGCTCCCTCGACGCGCAGACATGGCCCGGTCAGTTCCCCGACCAGCCCATGAAAATCGGCACGTACACGACCAGCAGCAGCACGCCAATCAGCCCTAAAAGATACGGAATGATCGCGCGGGTGATGCGCTCCAGCGGTAGCTGGGTCACCGAGGACGCCACGTACAGGTTGATCGCTACCGGCGGAGTGATCATGCCGATCGAGAGCCCCACCACGATGATCAGCCCGAAGTGGATCGGATCTATCCCGAGCTGCAGCACCAGCGGCAGCAGCACCGGGGTGAGAATGATCAAGGCGCTGGCGGTTTCGATGAAAACCCCGGTGAGCAGGATCACCGCGACGACCAGCAGCATGATCACCAGCGGGTTGGTGGAGAGTGACAGCACCGACGCGGCGATGGCGCCGGGCACCTGCCAGCTCGAGAGCGTCCAGCTCAGCACCGCCGACATGGCGATCACCAGCATGATCACCGCGGTGGTCATCGCCGAGCGAATCAACAGCCGGTACGCCTGGGGTAGGGTCAAATCGCGGTAGACGAACAGCGACACCAGCAGCGCGTAGTTCACCGCCACCACGGCGGCCTCGGACGGGGTAAAGATACCGGTGAAGATACCGCCCAGGATGATCACCGGGGTCATCAGCCCCCAACTGGCGGACTTGAAGGTGCGCCAGATAGTGGCGGGCGACAGCGGCGTGCCTTTCGGGTACTGGCGCTTGTAGGCCTGCACCAGGGCGATCGCCATCAGTCCTAGCCCCATTGCCAGGCCCGGTAGAAAGCCGCTCAGGAACAGCTCGGACACCGACTGCTGGGCGATCACCGCGTAGATGATCATCGGTACCGACGGCGGAATGACTACCCCGATGGTGCCGCTCGCCGCGATCAAACTCGCCGCGGAGGCCGGCTCATAGCCCTTGCGCTTGAGCTCCGGTACGAGACTCGACCCCACCGCCGCGGTGGTGGCCGCCCCGGAGCCGGAGATCGCGGCAAAGAACATGCCCGCCATGACCGACACGATCGAGAGTCCGCCGCGAAGAAAGCCCACCAGCGAGTCGGCGAAGCTCACCAGCCGCTCACTCACCCGCCCCTGAGCCATCAAATCGCCGGCCAGAATGAACATCGGAATGGCCACCAGCGCAAACGAGTTGATGCCCTGGAACATCTGCTGGGTCACCACCATCAGCGGCACGCCGCCCTGGTAAAGCGCGTAGAGCGAGCTTGCGCCGATGGCGAAGGCGATCGGCACGCCCAGCAGCATGAGTAGAAAGAAGAGCCCAAAGAGAAGAAGCGTCATGGTGTTTGCTCTCCCATCGGTTTTCGCGGCTCGCCCTCAAGGAGGATCTCGAAAAGATCCACCAGCGCATACCAGGCCATGATCGCCGCACTCACCGGCATCACCGCATAGACGTACGACATCGGCACGCGAAGCGACGCGGACTTCTGAAAGCTCTGCACCTGCATGTAGCGGTAGCCGATCACGATCAGCGTGATCATGAAGGCAATCACCGCCAGCACGGCGAGAAATCGCGCCGCCCGGCGTAGCGTGAGCGGCAGGGTGTCGACGGCGAAGGTGACGGCGATGTGGTGGCCGCGCTGAAACGCCAGCGTGCCGGCGAGGAAGGTGATCCAGATCAGCAGAAAGCGGGCGACCTCCTCGGTCCAGCCCACCGCGGTGAAGAGCACCCGGGAGACGATCTGCAGCGTGATCACGAGGATCAGCGCGGCCATGCCGAGAAACACCACGGGCTTGAGCACGGCGTCCAGGCCGCGCTCGACGGCCCTTAGCGCACTCACCACGGGGTCAAGCAACGAGAGCGACGATGACGATGGCGGTCTTGAGGACATGGCGGCTTACTCGAGTGCGGCCTGAATGCGCGGCAGGTAGTCGCCGAACTGATCGCCGTAACGCTCATACACCGGGGCTACGGCCTCGCGGAAGGCGTCGATAGCCGGGGACTCGTTGATCTCCATGCCTGCTTCCCGGAGCGCTGCGAGCTGCTCGGCTTCGGCCTCGGCGTTTTGCTCGCGCGCATAGGTAGACGCCTCGCGGGCGGCATCCTGCACCAGCGTCTGCACCTCGTCGGGCAGTGCGTTCCACTTGGGCAGGCTCATCACGAACAGTGCCGGCGCGTAGATGTGGCGCGTCATGGTCAGGTAGTCCTGGGTGTCGGCCAAGTCAAAGGCGTAGATGGCGTTGACCGGGTTCTCCTGGCCGTCGATGGTGCCCTGCTGTAGCGCCGTCAGCGCTTCGGTCCAGGCCATCGGCACGGCGTTGGCGCCCAGGGTGCGGAAGGTGTCGACGTAGACTTCGTTCTCGATTACGCGCAGGCGTAGCCCGTCCAGATCCGACGGCTCGTTGATCGGGTTGCGGCTGTTGGTGATGTTGCGAAAGCCACGCTCGGCAAACGCGAGTCCTTTCAGGTTGACGCCCTCGAGCTTGTCGAGAATCTCCTGGCCGATCTCGCCGTCGAGCACGTCATAGGCGTCCTCGGCGGTGGGAAACAGAAACGGCAGCTCGAAGACCGAAAACTCGTCGACGAAGTTGGCCACCGGTCCGTTGGTGATCACGCCCATGTCCACGGTGCCGATCTGCATGCCTTCCAGCAGTGTGCGCTCGTCGCCCAGGCTCGCGTTGGGGAAGATTTCTACGCTGACCGCGCCGTCGCTCTGCTCATCGAGGATTTCCTGAAAGCGCGTGGCGGCGAGGTGGTAGGTATCGTCGCTGTTCACCACGTGGGCCAGACGCAGCGAGGTTGGCGCAATATCGGCGCTGGCGGTGGACATGCCAAGCAGGCCGGCGGCGGCCAGAATGAGCAGGCGGGGCGTGAGACGAGAGGGGGCGTGTTCCACGTGAACTCCTTGAGAGCGCTGTTTTAATCGTTGGAGGGGCATTTTCTGCCCGGGGCACTTTACCATAACGGCGCCAGAGCATGCGGCTGGCGCTTGAGCAAAAATGGCGTTGGCGGTAGCCTTCATGGCCCCGCACGGCATCGACGCTTTCGCGAGAGGCGATGACAGGATAACGTTGTATTCGCTTTGGCTAAATTAAAACAGGCGGACCGCCGATTCAGGCCCCGCTCGACAGGTAGAGATCATGAACACGCTGATTAACGAGCTTGAAAACATCGTCGGTAAAAAAGGCATTCTGCTGGGAGACGACGTCGCCCAGCGAAGCGTCGACTGGTTCACCAAGGCCCCCTGCGAGGCCATGGCGATCATTCGGCCGCAGACGACGCAGCAGCTCAGCCAAGTCATGGCGGCGTGTCATTCGGCCAAGCAAGCGGTGGTGACTCACGGCGGCCTGACCGGCGTCGTGCACGGCGCTGTCGCCAGCCCCAATGAGCTCGTGGTCTCGCTCGAGCTAATGAACCAGATCGAAGAGGTCGACGCGGTGGGCTCGACCATGCGCGTGCAGGCCGGCGCCACGCTTCAGCGCGTCCAGGAAGCCGCCGACGATATCGACATGCAGTTCCCGCTGGATCTCGGCGCGCGCGGCTCCTGCACCATCGGCGGCAACATCGCCACCAATGCCGGCGGTATCCGCGTGATTCGCTACGGCATGATGCGCCAGCAGGTGCTGGGCCTCGAAGCGGTCCTGAGCGACGGCACCGTGGTCAGCTCGATGAATACCATGCTGAAAAACAACGCCGGGTACGATTTGAAGCAGCTGTTCATCGGCAGTGAAGGGACGCTTGGGATCGTCACTCGCGCAGTGCTGCGCCTACAGCCCAAAATGCCCAGCGAGCAGACTGCGCTGGTGGCGGTGCCCTCGTTTGAGGCGCTTACCCGGCTTTTGCAGTTCGCCTCCAAGGAGCTCGCCAACAGCCTGAGCGCGTTCGAGGCGCTTTGGAACAACCACTACGCGCTGATGACCAGTGAAGCCACCAAGCACGCTGAGATTCTCGCCGGCGACTCGCCTTTCTACGCCATCATCGAAACCCTGGGCTCTGATGAGGAGAAGGATGCTGAAGCCTTCGCCGCGGTACTCGAGAAGGCGCTGGAAGAGGAGCTGATCACGGACGCGGTGCTTGCGAACTCCAGCACCCAGCGCCAGGGCATTTGGGATATCCGCGAAGACATCGAGACGCTGGTGTACGAACTCAACCCGATGTTCTCCTTCGATATCAGCCTGCCGATTGCGCACATGAACGAGTACGTCACCACGCTTGAAGAGAAGCTGAAAGCGCAGTGGCCGGAAACCGGCCAGCTCGTGGTCTTTGGCCATCTGGGTGACGGCAACCTGCACATCATGATCACCGTGCGCGACGCCAGCCCGCACAGCCGCCGCGATGTCGAGGAGCAGGTGTACGGCACGCTGTCTCAATACAGCGGCTCGATCTCCGCCGAGCACGGCGTCGGGCTCGAAAAGCGCGACTACCTGAGCCTTTCACGCACGCCGGAAGAGATCGCGCTGATGAAGCGCATGAAGCTGGCGCTGGATCCGAAAGGGCTTTTGAACCCGGGCAAGATTCTGGCCTGAGAGTCTCAATATGTTCAGCAATCAAAAGGCCACCGCGACGGTGGCCTTTTTTGGTGACACTGGCGAAAACGCCTACTCGGCGATCGCCTCGCGAATGCGCGGCAGGTAGTCGCCAAAGCGCTCCCCATACTGCTCGTAGATCGGCTCGACGGCGCTCTGGAAGGCCTCGATATCCGGCGACTCGTTGATCTGCATGCCGGATTCCTTGAGCGAGGCGAGCTGCTCGGCTTCCATATCGGCGTTGAGCTGACGTTCGTACTCTGCGGCTTCCTGAGCGGCGTCTGCCAATACCGTTTGAGCTGCTTCCGGCAACTGATTCCAGGCGGGTAGACCCATCACGAAGATCGCCGGCGCGTAGGTGTGGCGCGACAGCGTCATGTAGTTCTGGGTCTCCTCCAGGTTGAAGGAGTGGATCACGTTCACCGGGTTTTCCTGCCCGTCGATGGTGCCTTGCTGCATGGCGGTGAGCGCCTCGGTCCAGGCCATCGGTACCGCGTTGGCACCCAGCGCGCGGAAGGTGTCGGTGTAAACCGGGTTCTCCATCACGCGAATACGCAGCCCGTCCATGTCGTCCGGCGTATTCACCGCGCGCTCGCTGTTGGTCAGGTTGCGAAAGCCGCGCTCGGCATAGGCCAGCCCTTTCAGGTTCACATCGCCCAGCTTGTCCAGAAGCTCCTGGCCGATCTCACCGTCCAGCACGCGATAAGCGGCCTCGGGGGAGGGGAAGAGGAAGGGCAGCTCGAACACCGCCATCTCCTCGACGAAGTTGGCTACCGGCCCGTTGGTGATCACGCCCATGTCGACGGTGCCGATTTGCATGCCTTCCAACAGCGTGCGCTCGTCGCCCAGGCTCGCGTTAGGGTAGATCTCGATAGCGACCTTGCCATCGGTGCGCTCTTCGACCAGCTCCTCGAATTTGGTCGCGGCCATGTGGAAGCCGTCCTGCTCGTTGACCACGTGAGCCAGGCGCAGCGTGACCGGGTCCATGTCGTCGAAATCATTGGCGTGGGCGCTGCCCACTGCCGCCAGAGAGACCGCGAGGGTGAGCGTACTCAGCGTGAAATTCTTCATTTTGTTAGGTTCCCGATGGGTTGCGAAAAGCGTGCCCGTTCAGCATGCCCCAGGGCGCCTCGGGCGGCAATGCGACCCCCGTCTAAAACCGCCCGCCGCTGGACAGCGCCCGCCCACACAGGTAGGATACGCCCCCTACGCGCCCGTAGCTCAGTTGGATAGAGTATCGGCCTCCGAAGCCGAGGGTCGCAGGTTCAAATCCTGCCGGGCGCGCCAAGAATTTCAAGGGCTTACGTTAACACGTGGGCCCTTTTCTTTTGTGGAATAGGTGGCTGTAACCACGCTGGTAACTGCAAATGGCAATTCCAAAACGCTGTCGTTCGACCTTGTGTGGTGTTGCGATTCGTTGCCTTGTTCGTTGCGCAGTCTTTTTAAGCCGTGGGAAGTGCGGGAAGGCTGGCCATCTCTGCTTTCAAAACGCACTTGGTTCTTCCATTTCAAATGTAAAAGCCCCAGCGCTAGCCAAGGCTTGAAGGGCCTGCCGCCGTCACTACTCGGAAGGTAACGCGCAGGCTGTCGGGGTTTTCTCAAGCGGGGCACTCGCCGACTAATCCCCGTTGCTGCTAGCGAAAGCCCGGTATGATCTTATAGCCGCCCTTGAACGGTTCCTTCCTCAAGCAGCCATAGCGCACCGCGTCGGCGGCATGATCCGGGCCGGTGGTTTCCATGTCCTCGATGCGTTTCTGGTCACGGGCGAGGTAAGGCACGGTATCCCAGAAATACCCGCAATGACGGGCAATATACAGGCCGGGGCGGTCGGGCTTGCCTGCATCCCCCAGCAGGCGGCGCATGATGTTCCAGCCGGTGATCCGATCAGCTTTCTTGGCCGGGCGGAAGGTCACGCCTGCTTTCTGGAACTCATCGGCAATGCTGCCAGCCCCTGAGCCGGTCTTGGCGAATATTGCATCGTCGGCCACGCCTTCGGGCTTCACGTCCCAATGCTGACACCACTTCACGATCTCTTCGCCAAGTACGGGCACTGTCCAGCCCAGCCCCTTGTCCGGGTTCTCACGTCGGGCAGTGTGCATTTCATCCACCAGCACAATAGAACCACGCGGGTAGAAACGGTCATCAGGCCCATAACCACCCGGCGATACAGCACAGATATACGTTACGCTGGGGGCGCTGCTACCGAAGTCATGGGTAAGGTATACACTCCAGTCGTCGGGAATTTCTCGCCATGTGGGAACGGCGTTGCGGCTCTCCTCCAGCACAGACGCGAAGTAAGCGCCACGGTTAACGGCCCAATCGCCCTCTATCCATGCCCGCAATAGCTCAGGATCATCAGGACACGCGCTTTCTAGCTGGTCGCGGTACTGCTCACGGTCGATTAAGTGGTTGCCCTGGAAGGTGGAAGGGCAGTACAGCCATTGGCGTTTGCTCTTTTCCTCATGGAAAGGCTTCCAGGGTTCCGCTTGAAACACATAGCGGCGGGCGATCCAGTGATGACCGGGGCCACCAGGGTTAGCCGCTACTACTACCCGGATGGGCATATCCTTGGGGCCGCGCAGGTTGGAGCGCATTAGGTCGAGAAGGTCAGGGGTGGGGTACTGCCCCGCTTCATCAATAATCAGTAGCGTGAAGCTACGGCCCTGGTACTTGGCATAGTCGCCTTGGGTTTCAAGCTGCCCCAGCTCAAGATAGCCCCCATTGGGGAATTTCCAGACGTGCTCTCCCTGGTTGTAGCGGGCGTTGGTGCCGTACACCATGCCAAATAGCGTGCGAGTGATTAGCTCGAAGTCAGCCAGCCCCTTGTAGGTCTTACGCAGGTAGAGCACGCGGGCTTGATCGCCGTACATTTCTACATGACGCAGGCACAGCAGGGCCAAGCCGTATGACTTACCACCACCACGGCCACCGCCTAGAAATAGATCCAGCTCTTCAGGGGCGGCCAGGGTGCGCTGTTGGAAGTCGTTAAGATCAATCGCTTCCACGTACCACCTCCCCATCTATTGTGCGGCTGAAGTCTTCCAGCGATTGCGGCCCCGGTAGCTGGAAAGTGACGCTCACCCGGTTGGCCAGCTCGCCCTGGTCGCCTTCACGGTAGCCGTGACGACACTTCAGCAGAAAGATAGCGGCTGTTACGTTGCCGCCTTCGGCCTGGTCCATCAGGGCGCTTCTTAGCTTGGTGTGTTCAATTTCGCGGCCTTCATCGAGCGCGTTCTGTAATTCGGGGTGATTTTCCCGCCATGCCTTGAGTAACGCGGTGCTGATACCTAGCCCACGGGCGATAGCGCTAACCGACAAGCCGCGTTGACTCATGTCGAGAATCTTCTTATCGGTGTCCTTTGGCGGTTTCTTTTGAGTTCCGGCGCATTTTGCCATGTCGTGCCTCCTGAATGGCCCCCGTAGGGGCCGGTGGTGCTTACTGAGCGCGAGCGATCAGGAAGGCGAGGGGCACGGCCTTGCGCTCAACTACGCGGTTCCAGTTGGCCGGAAGGGCGAGTTCTGACAGGCTGGGTGATTCGTCCTCGATGGTATCCTCTACCCAAGTAAAGCCAGCGGGGTGCAGACCCACGTTCATACGGCTATGAAGGATTTGTTGACCGCCGCCACGGCCAGCAGAAGGCAGGTTCTCAACTTCCGTGCCATCAGCAATGACAGGTTCAGCAGCACCATAGCCCACGGCACCAGCGCCAAACAGCGCGCAGGTATAAGCGCCTTCGTTCACTGGTAGGCCATCATCTACCACAGTCGCCAGGCCCCGGAAGGTGGCAATGGTGCCGCCCTGAGAGTCGGGGATAAACTCGATCAGGTCATTCTTGAGGGCGCGGCGGTAAATGTCGCTGTGCATGGCGATCGAGACAAGGCTGCTCATCGAGTCGCCAAGGGTGCCCGTGGCATCAATCACCGCTTCAGCACCAAACACGCCAGCGGCCCCGGTCTCGGTGCTAATGTCCAGCACCATATCGCCGTCAAAGTTGGCGATGTTATCGGCCATGATGCCGCGCAGAGACGCCACTAGGCGCTTTTGAAGCTGTCGATCCCAATAGGCGACTACCCGGCTCTGAATCTTCGCTAGGGCGTCATCTCCGGCGATCTCGGAGGCCAGGTTCATGGCAGACCAGCTCTGGTGAAGGTAGCTTTTGCGGACTAGCTGCTTACCGCTGCCAATCTTCTTGGGCGTGGAGTGGGTGTCCGGGTCATCGTTAACGATGTTGGCTTCATCGTCTTCCAGGTCACGCCAGAAAGGCACGGTGAAGCTATGGGAGCCGGCCTTAAGCTGCTCGGCAATCACGTTGTTTTGTACTGCTACACCCGCACGGACCAAAGCGGTCTTTTTCATGGTTTCTTGCAGGGTGTAGCCCGTAAACGGGGCGGGTTCAATAATATCGGTCAGGCGTGTAACGGCCATGATGAATCACCTTGATAATAAGGATTGAGTGATTCTCACGGACCACAGGTCTCGGGAGGGTTCGCCACAGGCGATCAAGTCCCAGCGTTGGGCGGCTGGTGCGCTTCTCCCACAGGGAGGGAATGAAAGGCAGCCCCACAGGGGCCGCCAGTCGTCTTCTGATTATATCACCTCATGCCAAAGTGTGGGCCGTTGGCGGGTTTTTCCTCTGGCTTTTCGTCGTTGGCCACTGGGCGGGGCGCGCTTCGCCGAGAGCTTCCCGGTGCGCCGCTTCCCGTGGGTTTGGGCATGAAGTAGCGAACGTCTTCAAGCGCTTGCTCATGTACCAAGTCGGCAAGGTCGTCAAAGGTCAGCTCCCTTGGATGCTGCTCTTCCCCGTACTGGCCAACCTTGACGGTTTTCAGTACCGGATTGCCATCCTTGTTATGGATGTAGAACTTGCCATCCTCGCCTTGGGCAATATCAAAGTGCTGTTCAAATGTCTGGCGTAAAGCGCCAGCAGCAGGGCAAACGCTTTGGAAAAACTCGCTGATAGGTTTCTCGAACGTGAGTTGGTGGAGCTGGTCGGAAAGCTCGCCTTTTTCGGCTTCCAGCCGCTCGACTTGCTGCTTGAGGTCGTCGGATTCGCGGCTTTTGCGCGCCCGCTTCAGCTCGTCCAGTAGCTCGGCATTCTTGGTTTTCAAGGCTTCGTTTTCGGTTTGCAGTTGTTCAATCGTGGCTTCAGACATACTCGGCACCTCTTTTCAGTTTGGTGATAATCAGATTGGCAGCGCGTCGCCCGGCGTTATCGCGCTTGTGGTACATGGGTTCATCGTCGGCAGCAGCCCGCCAAGCCTCTACGTAGCGCTCGGCCAGGCGTTGCTGCATTCGTGGGTGAAGGCGTAGAAGGCCAGCAACCACATGGCGGCGATCTTCCGGCACCAGGGGGCAGCGCTGGGCGATCCATTCCAGCCAGTCGGGCACTTCCTCGCTGTAGGTGGAAACGTCCGCAAATTGCGCAACTTTCACCCCCTCAAAATTCCCCGAAAGTTGCGCTGTTTTTGGATCTTCGGTTGCGTCATGGTTGCGTTGCTGGTTGCGCTCCTTTCTCTGCAAGTAGCTGTTAGCAAGGGATTTTAAGTCTCCGGTTGCGTTGTCGGTTGCGCGGGATGCCTCAAAAGTTGCGCCACCATCTTGTGAAAGTTGCGGGTTGCGTTGCCTAGGGGGCGCAACGCGCAACTTTGGTTCACTGGGCATCATTGCTTGGCCTCCCGCTTGGGCGCTTTAGGCTTGGTATACAGCCCTTCGCGCTCGGCTTTCTTGGCATGGCGATTGACGTTGGACTTGTTGATGTCCAGCTCCCGCGCAATCTCGACCTGGGTAAGCCCTTCGTTCAGCAGAGACACGACACGCTTGTAAGTGCTGTCTTGCAGGGATTGATAGGCCCACGAAATACGCCCATCGGGGGCACTGTGTAGCTCGATCTCACGGCTTCGGGCATCGTCGCCATAGAAGCCCCGGTTCTTTTCAAAGTGCATCTCGAACTTTGCGCCCTGAGTGTCCTCCTCGCCCTTGGGGTAGCGCAGGGCAATGACGGTATCGAGCACGTCCTCACGGCGGCTGGTGCCGCGTTGCTGGCCCCCTTTGCCACTGTGGTGGACAAACAGCACGGTCTTGCCCTGGGCGCGCATCCGTAACGCCCACTCCTGCACGCCCATCCACGACTCGCCTTCGTTCTCCTTCCCGCTTCGGCAGAGCGTGGCGATGTTGTCCACCACGATCAGCTTGGCCGGGTCGGTAAAGGGCTCTATGGCAAGCTGCCCCTCAAGGCTGGCCAGGTCGGGCATGCCACGCTTCTGTAGGTCAGGTGTGAGGATTTGCAAGTTGTCGGGTGGGGCTTGGTAGGGCGCGCTTTGAACAATGCTTACGAATCGCTCCTGAAGCGCTACAGCGGGCATTTCGCCGTCGATATAAAGCACCGGGATCGGCTCGGGCGCTTCCCATCCAAGAAACTCGCCACCGGAAGCGCAGGCGTAGGCCGCCCCCATTGCGAACCATGTCTTGCCCAGCCCGCGTGGTGCGTAAACCATGGCGAGGCCGCTGGAGGGCAGCCACGGGGCCAGTAACATGGTTCTTTCGGGCAGCTCCATGCTAATCAGCCCGGCCAGGCTAACGGCGTTCAGTCGCATGTCATCGACCGTTTCCTGTACTGCCTGCGTCACCTTTCTAAGGTCGGTCGCTACGGTCATGGCAGCACCTCGCTGCCCAGCCGTGCCAGGTCGTTGAAGTCGGTCACACCGTCGAGCGTGTCAGGCCACACGCAGCGCGCCCCAATGGCGGAAGCGGCCACCTTGCCCTTGGTGACGCCGGGGTTTCCCGGCGTGCCGTGGTCGTTATCCGCACAGACGATAATGGGCTGGCGGGGGTAGCGTTCGCGTAGTCTTTTCGCCACGGGCAACAGGTTGCCCGCGTTCATGGCAGCGGCCACCGCGTAGCCTGTTGCTTCGTGCAGGGTGGCGGCAGTGGCCCAACCCTCGGCGATCAGTAACGGCTGTTCTGGTTCAATGCTGCCAAGAGGCGAGTAGCAGCCGCCGACTTTGCCACCAGACCGAAAGCGCTTGTCTCCATCGGCGTTGATAGTCTGCCAGTTGACCAGGCGTTGGCCATCGGTAAGCGGCACTACCAGCAGGCCATGCTTTTGGCGCAGGTTGTGAGGCTTGACGTGCTTGTTAGTCAGGTAGGCATGGGTAGCGCTGGCAGGGGGCAGCATCGGCCATTCTCGGCGCGTCTGGCTGGCTACCTGGGCATATCCCCGCTCTCGCTCGGCCTGGCGTTCTGCACGGCGCTTTTCGGCCTCCTTGCGCGCCTTCTCGGCGGCTTGCGGGTCGGGGGTGTCGTCGGCAAAAACGCTGTGCTGTTCGCCGGTCGCCCAATCGCCGTGTACGCCAAAGTCATAATGCAGGACGTACCAAAGGCGTTTGTTGCCCTTGCGGCTATCCGGGTGGTCGTGGCGGTGGATTTCGCCGTCACCAATCGGGCTGACACTCAGGCCGTAATGAGCGACAATACTTTCAGCCAGCTTGTTCTCCAGGGCGATCTGGCCTGAAACGACTTTTGATAGCGCCCATGCCCCTCCAAGGCTGGGCGTTTTTATTGTGGTGTGCATAGGCCCTCCTCACGCAGCCAGGCGGCGCGTTCATCTAGCACCTCAGCCGTCAGGCGCAGGGTTTCCAGCAGTGCATCGCGGCGCAGACCATCAATAGACGAATCGCCCAGCAGTTCGGCCACGCCGTCGAGAATGGCGGCGCAGCGGATCATGTGGCGGGCATCGCCGGACAAGGCAGCGCGGGCAAGGTAGTTTTGTTCTGTCGCGTTCACAGGGTGGTCTCCTTGCCAAATGCCTTGGCTTCCTGCTCCAGTTGTTCGCGCTCCTCGTCGTTGATTAAGCCGCAGGCAATCGCTTGCTCGGCGGTCAGCAAGCAATCAGGGTCGGTGAAGTGAAAGCGGATAACGTGGGTGCGCATATCGCGCATGATGGCAACGGGCATCATTGGCTCACCTCCGCGTTTTCAGCGCGCAGGGTGTCGTAAGCCTGCATCATGCGTTCACGGAAACAGGGGGCTTGCTCTACGCTGTCACGGCTATTCCCTTTGGCTAGCGTTAAGGCAAGCTCTATAGCTGGGCGTGTTAGCCTTTCACCACGGTAAGGGGCGAGGATTGCCGTCAAGCGAGTGAGTTGGTCGCGGGTAAGTATCATGCCGTTACCTCCTTGGCGACTCGCTCAATCCAGGCGTCTAAGTCGGCAATGTCGTAACGAACAGCACGGCCCAACTTTTGATGTTTAGGTGGTTTGGTTCCGGCGAGAATCCCCATACAGCGGGATTGGCGGAAAGTGGCGGGGCGATAGCCAAGGTACTCGGCGGCTTCGCGTTCGGTAAGTAGCTTTCTTTGAAGTGCTGTAGCCATGCTGGCTTTCCTCTATCGAGGCCAGTTCGACTAACAGGGATAGGCGGGGAGCGATAACCACAGATATAAGCAATGCTTGTAATTTGTGTGTATAGAAATCTATACTTCGCATAGAGCTAAACGTTTACGTATTAGCTCGTGCTCTTTAACTCGACTACGCACTGCTCCGCATGACGTTAGCGCGTCAAGCATTAGGGAGTGGTGCGTTTTCGTGTTATAGAGCATCCGCTTTTCCCTTGTCAGTCTGACTGGCTTGGGCGTAGGGCCAGAACCACGGATCGGGTCGCCAAACTTTCACCGTGTTCTGGCCTTTTCTTTTATCTCTGAACGTCTGTATAGATATTCAGCGATGTATTAATGCTAACCTCATTTTAAAACAATTCAACGCATATTATTGTTTCACGGAGCATTAAGCGCTTCCTTGTCGCCCTCCTTTTTGCCTATTGACTTTCTTTACAGTTAGAAAACGCGGTGCAATATGTCTTGCTATGTCTCAATATGTTGCATGTTGTCTTGATAGTGCATGAATAAATCTCATGGCTTGCTTCTCTAAAAATATAAATTTTCACTGCCCTGCTCGAATTTTTATTACGTTATTTTGCTCAAGTGTCTGCGCGCTGGTGATTAATTGCCCCCATGCCTGCCAAGCCAAGCGCTGCTCTTTGGCATAATCATGACGCTGGTAGGTCTCGATTAGTCGATCTGTTGGCGCGTGGTTCAGCATTTGCTCGACAACGTGCGGTGCGGTGCCAAAGTGTTTTAGCAGGCCCGTGGCGAATGAGCGGCGCAGGTCGTGAACGCTAAAGCGTGGCATATCCGCAAGCGGTGCTTTCATGTTCTGTTTTGCCAGCTTACGGCCTTGCAGTCGAGCAATAGCAGTGGTCAGGCTGGCGTCTCCAATCGGCTGGCCATAGGCCCGCTGACTTTCAAATACGTACTCACTATTGCCCGTTACGGCTTGTTGCTCCCGTAGTAGGTCAACGGTAGCGCTTGAAAGGTAAACGGTATGCTCTCGGCGTGACTTAGTGGTTACGGCTGGCAGTGTCCAGCGGGCACCGTCAAGGTCGATATGATCCCACTTGGCTTGCAGTAGCTCCCCCCGGCGTTGCCCGGTAAGTATCAGCAGCTTTAGCGCATTGGCGGCGCTAACGTCCAGGCGTGCGCTTTCTATCGCATCCCATAGGCGTTTGATCTCTGGCAAGCTCAATACACGGTCACGCGGTGCTGACTTGGTAGCGCCTAGTTGGCTTGGCTGGATACCTTGGGCGGGGTTGGTGTCAATCTGCCCGTGCGCCTCAGCATACGACAGCATGGCCCGCAGCATGGTTAAGCACTTGCTTGCCTGGTTACGTGATTGGCTGCCCGCTATTTGCGAAACGGTGCTTTTAACTACGCGGGCATCAACGTGCTTGACCAGCAATGAACCAACTCGCCCTTTCAGGTAGTGGCCCCAGCGCCAACACGCTTGCTCTACAACAAGCTCAGACGGTGTGCGCTTAGTGCGTACCGTGGGCGTCTTTGCGTAACTCTGAAGCCACAGCTCGAACAGCTCGGCCATCGTCCAGGCTGATGCATTGCGTGCCTTGTCTTCGCGCTGTGCGTGCTTAGGGTTAATGCCTTGAGCATGTAGCGCTACCGCTTCGCCGTGGCTCTCTCTTACTTCCTGCAAGCCCACACTGGGATAACGGCCAAGGCTATAGGTATCTTGTTTGCTATTGAAGCGATAGCGGTAGTACCACGCCTTTGATCCGGTAGGCTGCACACGAATAGCCAAGCCGCCACCATGAGGTGACTTCACGCTTTCCCAATAAACGGTGTCTTTGGGTTTTAGTGCCTGAAGCTGGCGGTCGGTGGTTATCATGGCTAACTCCTATTCAGTACCACTCTGGTAACTGCATATTGAGTCTATAACCACATATAAAAATAGACAAGTATAAACAATGAATATTGATAAATGCCTTATTTTATGGGGTTTTGTTTGTCTATTGAGGTAGGTAGGGGTTAGGGAGTTTAGTCCTCCGAAGCCGAGGGTCGCAGGTTCAAATCCTGCCGGGCGCGCCAAAATATCGATAAAAGGGGGGCTGCGGATTAACGCAGCCCCCCTTTTTTTTCGTGCCCGGCATCCACGCCCAATCAGCGGCGACACCTGGTGCGGGCTGGCCGGTTTTAAGTGGCTTTGAATGGAAAATTTGATTCTTGATGTGATGAATACCGGTTAACGCTGTGGTAAATTGCGAAGACAAAATAATGCATTTTTTGCGTTGTTGAACAAAGACGTTTTGCAATACTGCCTGCTCGAGCGCTTAGCCATGATGATGGACCACAAGACCAAAGAAGAGAAAGTAGCCGACTACCTTCGAGAGGGCATCATTTCCGGTGTATACCCCAGAGGATCTCGGCTCAAACAGGCCGAGATAGCCGAGAAGCTCAATCTTAGCATTACCCCCGTTCGGGAGGCCTTGAAGCTTCTCGAGGCCGAGGGATACGTAGCTCGCGACTCCTATCGAGGTGCATCCGTCGTTCCTTTCGATGCCAATGCATCGGACGAAATCCTCCAGTTACGTTTACTGCTGGAGGCAAAGCTGGTCCAGGCTTCTGTCGAAAAGGCAACGACCAGTGATATCGAAGAGCTGTATGCGATTGAGAAGGAGTTTGAGCAGGCGTTTAGTAGCGGCAATCGCGCCGCGGCGCGGGGTATCAACTATCGTTTTCATCGGCGCCTTTATGATATCGCCGACCTTTCTCACACACAGCATTTCGTTCAGGTGCTCTGGGCTCGCTATCCGTTTGACGTCATTAACGCTGTCGGTGGCCGGGGAGATCGGGCAATCAGAGAGCACGAGGAGATTCTAAGCGCTTTGGCTTCTCGTGATGTTCAGGCAGCGGTCATGTCCATGCGGAAGCATATCGAATCCGGCTGGGATGTGCTCAAGAGCGAAACACCCCAATAGGCTCGAAGTAATTCTCTGCGTGTTTCATGGTGAGGCAAGCGTATTTCGAATCGCGTCCAGTAGGGGCGGTTTAATCGAGCGGGGCGCCCCGCACATCTGGCCGAGTCGTTCTGAAAGGGTTAGCGGAAAGCACAGTTCCAATCCGCCATAAACCAGATCGGGCCAAACGGCATGAGTTACCTGCACGCCTTTCGATAAAATAGCGGCATCGTCTCCGGTCATTAATAAGGCCAGGCCTTTGTTTTCTTGTCGGCATAGTTCCAGGTAGATACGACTCACGGCACTCACGATAGCCGTGAAGGTTCCGTGATTCACCGCCGTATTGGTATTGCGCCCTGGTATCACGAACTCGTCGGCCTGCTCCTCGGAATCAATCGATACATTAAACGTTTGTAACTGCAATATTTCTTTCATCTGGCGAAGTCCCGGCAGTATGTAACCTCCTATATAGCGTCCATCAGGTGCTATAAAGTCGATAGTGATAGGGTTGTCGCATGCGATAACACAACATCCTCCAGCTAAATGAAGCCCTGCCGTTACGCCTAACCAGCGATCAATCGGTAACTCCGACGTCGTAGAATAAGTATCCGTAGTGCTCAACGTCTCCTGATTCTTTTGAGCAATATGAATATTGATTTCCTCTCGCCTCAATGGGCTAACAATATCGTTTAAAATGCTTTCATCTACGTTATTCGAAATTCGTATGTCCTTTATCCTGTCGAGATTGGGTATATCGCAGCCTGGTTGCCACCTTGCATTCGTTAAAGCGATACCGCGTGAGCGAACTTCGCTGTTTTGAAGATCTTTTAGTCGCCACCGTGATAATTCATGTTCGATATGTAAATCAAGGATCATGCGATCGCTTCTTTTTATAATTTTAAGTGATTTGGGTATGACAGGCTTTATCAGCAAGTCTCGATAGCGATTAACGTTAAAGCTTTCTAAAACACATCAGGTATTGTTAGCGATCATCACTTTTTTGAACGATAGTCTCGCTGAGAGGAGCCAACGTAAAGCTGGCGAGGTCTGCCGAGTTTATAGCTATCAGAGAGCATCTCGTGCCAGTGAGAGATCCAGCCGACCGTACGCGAAACCGCGAATATGACGGTAAACATATTGGTGGGAATTCCCATTGCCTTGAGAATGATACCTGAATAGAAGTCGACATTGGGGTAGAGCTTGCGCTCGATGAAATAGTCGTCCTCTAAAGCGATCTGCTCCAGACGCTTGGCAATTTTTAGCTGTGGTTCATCGGCCATGCCAAGCTCTGTCAATACCTCATCGCAGGTCTCTTTCATCACGCGTGCTCTGGGGTCGAAACTGCTATAGACACGGTGGCCGAACCCCATCAACCGGTAAGGGTCATTCTTGTCCTTGGCGCGATCAATAAAGTGTTGAATGTTCTCTTCGGAAGCGTCGCCGATTTCGTCGAGCATTTTTAGCACTGCTTCGTTGGCACCGCCATGAGCAGGCCCCCACAGGGCGGCGATACCGGCACTGATACAGGCAAAGGGATTGGCGCCGGTAGAGCCGGCCATGCGTACCGTGGAGGTGGAAGCATTCTGCTCATGGTCGGCATGCAGCATGAAAATACGATCCATGGCCTTGGCGCAGACCGGGTTGAGCTTGTACTCCTCGCAAGGATTACTAAACATCATGTAAAGAAAGTTCTCTGAGTAGCTCAGGTCGTTACGAGGATAGTTAAACGGCTGTCCTATGTTGTACTTGTAGGACATGGCTGCAATGGTCGGCATTTTGGCAATCAGGCGAATGGCGCTGATTTCGCGGTCTTCCTTGACGGTAATATCCATGTGATCGTGATAAAAAGCCGCCAAACCTCCTACCACGCCACAGAGAATTGACATGGGGTGCGCATCGCGACGAAACCCCTTGAAGAAGTTGTTGATCTGATCGTGAACCATCGTGTGGTTGCGAATTCGAGATTCAAAGTGGGTATATTGCTGACCATCTGGAAGCTCGCCAAACAGCAACAAATAGCAAAGTTCGACAAAGCTGGATTTTTGCGCAAGCTGTTCGATAGGGTAGCCTCTATGCATCAGCGTTCCCTTGCCGCCATCTATATAAGTGATCGAGGAGCGGCAGGCAGAGGTGGCCATAAATCCAGGGTCATAGGTGAACAGCCCTTCAGAGAGCAGGCTACCGACATCAATGACGTCGGGGCCGACAGTGCCCGAATAAATGGGCAGGTCCATGCATTTGGTTTCATCGTCGATGTTCAGCGTCAGGGTTGCTGTTTTTTTAGCCATGGTCGGCCTCTTGCTACTGACAGATTCAGGTAGTCATTCTCGGTCATGAGAAACGATTAACGGTCATTGCGTACTGCCGCCCAGGAGTATTCATGCTCTTCAGCGACCTTGACGGCTTGGGAGTTCAGCAAAGCGTCACATTCGTGTTGAGCAAACCCCAGCTCTTTCAATACTTCGACGGTATGCTGGCCCAGGTGTGGGGGAGGCAAGCCCGGGTCGGAGGATGACTGCCCCGGGAATTCAGGCACGTCAAAGTGCAGGCCGCGAAAATCGAGAGTGCGAAGCTTGCCGGGCTGATGAGCCTGGGGCGCTTCAAGGACGCGCTCAAGTGGAAGCACTTCGGTGAACCCTACGCCCGCCTCACGAAGCTTCGTAATAGCAGTGTCGTAATCCAAGCTACCTACGGCGGTGCGCACGGCCGCTTCGACTCGGTCACGCTGTTTCTTGCGCTCTCTCAAACGAGCCAGCTCAGGATCGTCTGATTCGGGCATACCAAGTCCTCGAGACAGCTTTGCCCAGTGTGCGTCTGTCAGTACCAGCAGATAGACCCAGCGCTTATCGCTGGTTTCATAGGCACCGTATCCCGGCATGGAAAACTCGCCACCCGCTTCCTTTTCGGGGCGTCCGAGAAGCTGCGTTTTGAGCTGTACACCGGCAAGATCCCTGCTTGCAATGTGGAGGCCGGTTTCATACAAACCAATTTCGATATCGCGATCCTTGGCCATCGGATCGGGGTTCAGCAGTGTGGCAAGAACGCGTATCACAGCGTAGGCCCCTGCGAACTGATCGTGGTAGGAGGGCCCTAACCGGCTTGGGCGCCCGTCGACGATGTTGTCAGACATGACGCCGGTAGACGCTTCTGCAACAGGGTTGGTGGCCAGATCCTCATGCTGAGGGCCTGCTGCATAGCCACGAATATGGCAGTAGATAATGTCAGGATTGTCTTTTTTTAAGTCGCTCGCGGTAATACCCAGTTTGCGCGTGGCGGCGGGCGAGAGGTTATGAATCACGACATCCGCCGTCGCAGCCAGTTTATGAAAAACGTCGCTGCCTTCCTGGGTCGTCAAATCAATTGAGAGACTTTTCTTGCCGTGGTTGTAGGCAATAAATGTCCCTCCAGGGCCACCTCGTACTAACGCGCGAGTGGTATCGCCCGTTGGCGGTTCCACCTTGATCACCTCAGCGCCTAGCTGAGAAAGGATATGAGTGGCGAAGGGAGCCGCTACCATCGTGCCCAACTCAATGACTCTGCGTCCCGAAAGAGGTTTGTGGCTCATGCTGTGACCTCGCTTTTAAGCGTGTTTTTTTATTATGAGGAGATTCCGTGAGGCGCTTTTGATGCCGCCTCACGAAAACCTGTATTGTTAT